>NZ_JBBCAU010000029.1:0-2138 GCF_037203685.1 Chryseolinea sp. T2 | reverse complement strand
TGCGCAACATTACTTTTAATATATTGACTACGCTTACTAAAGCTTGAAGCAAAAGTAACGTCGCGTACACTTTTGTTGGCAGCTATGCCCTTTGAAAGACTTGTTAGCTTAATGATTGACTGAATATGCTTTTATTTTTAATGGGAGTAGACTTACCGACACTTGGACTTACTGTTCTACTTCTCCTGATCTTTGGACGACTAATTTTTTGGCTGACAAGGAAGCTCCTTCGAAAAGTGATGAAGGACCCATCTGACAGACAGATAAAACTGCTTTCAAGGATCAGCGCATTCATTTTATCACCGATAACAGTGATAGGATCGTTTGCTCTATTCATCTACATATCCATACAGACTGCACCGATAGAGTCAGATGAAGAAATGGAAAGAAGTCATTATGAAATGATGGAAGAGGACATTGTAAGCGACTTAAAAGTAGGAATGTCAAAGACCGAAGTTATTGGACTTTTTGGTGAAGCGGATACGACTCAATCAGTTTTGATTTATGACTTGTCTTTGCCGGATGCAAAAGAGAAGTACATGCTTGAGATAACGTTCGACACAAAAGGACTGAAAGAATTTAGGAGGCAGCGGTGACGGGCACATCTGCCAACAAAGTATATAAAACATGCCGGCACGGTTGATTTTAATTTCTTATTTTGGAGTGCCGGCACGTTTTATATACAGACGTTGGCGGCAATATTTTTTTGAGATGGATATAGAGACATTAAATAAGGAATTAAATGACATATTTTCGACCGAGGAGTTCGAAGAAGATGGTGGAGTGTATATCACCGGGACAGACTGGTATTCTGACGATTTAAGAGTAGAATTTGTAATTAAGCCAGGGGACAACAGCGACAATCAACTTTGGGAAGTCCAAATAGTTGGAGTAAGAGAGGAATTAATAAAATCTACCTTCGGTGACAAGTTAGAACTACTTGACGAGCATCCATTACTTTGGGCTTTCAGTCAGGTACAAACTGACTTGTATTTCACTAACCCGACAACGAGACCATTTGAATTGTTTTCAGCCATCTATGAGATTCATAGACGTGAGTCAAAAAATTGGCTGCCACTTGACAAGTTTATAAATAAAGAGATATCTCCGATAGAATTGTGTAAATCAAAGTCTGGACTATTTGCAAAGGGACCTTTAAAGCTGCTTGAGAAATATCAAGAAGTATTGGAGCAACACGGAATGACACCAAGTCTATTTGGGAAAAGAAATCCTAAACGGTGGACAAATGACCAGTGGGTTGAGGAGACCGAGATACTTAGAGTCATGATACTCGGTGACTCTTATGTGATCGGGGAATCGTTCGACTTTAAGAGAGTGTAAAAAATACAGCCGCCAACAACGTGTATGTGCCATTGCGGGGTGCGGTGTAAAGTTGTACTTTAGGTTTCAAACAACGTTCGGTCACGGTGGACAGTTCGGAGTAGTCGGGCAAATCATTCCTATCGTCATTCATTTGCCCTCCTTTCCCCGCAACGGCACATACACAAGCGTTGTAGGTAATGCTCAATGAAGTTACTAGGTATGAATCTTAAGGCTGCTGTTTGGGCGCTGGTGACATTGACGTCATCTATCTCCTTTGGACAATCTATTAAGAAATGTGACGGCTCCGTTCTCTCAATTACAAGCGAAAAAATTGGGAAATTGAGTGAACAGGAAATTGGAGACTTCCTCTCGACTTTTGGAGAAGAATGTAGGAATAATGTGGAGTTCACGGAGTGGAGCAATGAATTGTTGTTTGATGTAATGGAAATGCAAACACAATTGACGTTGACGACAATTGAGCAGGACAAGAGGATTGACTTGGGAGAGATCCTTGAGGTAATCGCATCACCGTTGTTAGACGAGGATATTGATACATTGATAGCGAAAGTCAGGTCGACAAATGTTGAGCCAAAACTTAAGCAGAAAGTGCTTGAGAAACTGACAATTGCCAAGAACAGCCTTAAAAATTGAATAAACGCACGCACTACCTACAACACCACATATGCGCCATTGCAGTTTGTTGGTTATATTTAGGTAAACTGCAACGGCGCATATGTCAGCGTTGTAGGTAATTCAAGCCAGCTGATTGTCTGAAGCCCTTTTTTGTTGCCACTTCGGCAAATGATGTCTAAGGA
>NZ_JBBCAU010000028.1:0-2568 GCF_037203685.1 Chryseolinea sp. T2 | reverse complement strand
AGGACGTATACCCGAAATGGTTACCCACTTACCTACAAAAGTATAATTATGGTGAATACGAATTCAATCTAAAGGTTAGCGGCAAGGCTGGTTGCTTAAAGTATTATGAGACAATTCCTGATAATTTTATTCGCGATTTTTTTAATACAATTACCTAACTGGTATTTCATACTTGGACGAGATAGCGGAGGAATTGATGACTTCGGAAACGAGAATTGGATAATTGTTTCGGACTGGGTATCGACAGTATTTTCATTTCCAATCTATTTTTTTGTCCGTGACAAAATTAACAACTACGGACTGGCCTTTATGATTTACATGGTCGACCTGGTATTAATTTCGGTGATTATACATCTGGCTCTAAACGGAATAAAAAAATTAAGAACCGGGACAGGACATGTTGTAGGAAAGACGCCCAGCCGCTAACAACGCATATAAGTCATGGCGGAAAAGTTTGATGATTAATTATTAATTTCAGCGTTCCGCCACGCCTTATATGCTGGCGTTAGCGGCAAGGCTCGGGCAAAAATGCGAGAAACAAATTGACTCCGGACACTATAATCAAACTTGCGGAATGGATGAAGCAAAACTGCTTCAACTTCAATAATTATTCAATTATTGGGAATGCGATTCACGAGGGACACGGAATTGATAAATTCGGTGGACTCTTTATCTGGTACTACACAGAACGCGGGCAAAAAGACAATTTAAAATATTTCCAAACAGAAAAAGAAGTTGTTGAATTCGCGTACAATGAAGTCAAGGCGGACAAATGGGCCAAGACGCATTGTGTTGGCGTTACTTCAGAGAAGGCAGAGACGGAAGAATTGGCTAACAAACTTAGGGATCTGGGTGTTGAGTACTTACAAGATCAGATTCCATATTATGGACTACATACACTTATTTATAGGACATTTGTTCTTGGCTGCGACATCGAGAAAGTATCTTACCTGAAAGACAAATATTATAAAGAAAAACTATAAGGACGTAACCGCCCTGCCGCTAACATTGTATATGCCGCATTGGCGTTTGTTGATAAATTTTAATGGATAACGCCAATGCGGCATATACTAGTGTTAGCGGCAAACCTGGGAAGATGAAACGAATCGGAGAATTACCTTTTGGAGTATTGGTAGGAATTAATTCGTTGATAATAATTTGCTTCATGATTATTAACTCGGCGTCTTGTCCAGACGGATTTGCAGGAGCGGAATGTATTAAACGACTAGACAATAGGTGTTTTCTGATTCAAGTATTCGCATATATAATTCTATCGATTGTTTATCTAGTCTTTTTTGAGAAGAGGAAATGGTTAAAATTGTTGTTGGGATTATTAACAATGACGGCGATATATATTCTGGCAGCAACTCTGCACAGTATATCAAAAGCAGGACTGTTTTGACCAATAGAGGAACGAAAAGGTCAGCCGCTAACAATGCATATAAATCATGCCGGCAGAGTTTGATAATTAACTATTAGATTGGACTGCCGGCACGATTTATATGCAAACGTTGTGGGCAAGGCTAAACACGGAACTTGATTGTCATCCCACCATCTATAGAAAGGTTTTTCAATGCCGACTTTCCCGCCAAGAAGCGAGCCAGTTAAGAAGAAGGAGGAACTTGAAATAAGGAGGCAAGTTCTGGAAGACTCCATTCGACGGAATTCAGATTCTAAGGAGATTCTTAAAAATGCTGAAAAGTACAGGGAGACGAGATTGCTCTACAACAAAGCTGTGCTACATGTCATACGTGAGAAAGAATGGCAAGAGAAAACCCATAGCTACAATAAAACAAAAATAATGAGTGAGATTGAAGTCTGGACGGGCAAGAGTCCCGAAGAAATAGTTCATGAAATCAGACGGGAATTGAAAATTGACTGAGTGAGAACCGGAACGCCCAACCCACAACACCACATATGCGCCATTGCAGTTTGTTGATTATATTTATGTAAGACTGCAACGGCGCATATGTCAGCGTTGTAGGCAATTTGCTAAATGAGAACATCCCAAGACATTATATTTGATATTAATCGATTCGAACCAGAAGATGAAAACTGGTTGGAGTTGGACGCATTGTTAAATGAACTTTGGAAATCGGGGAATCAAGAGAATTTTACGGCTGACTTGTTAAGAGTCTTTGAGAGATTTCCAGACGAAGATGGAGCAGGGGTGTTTTGGAGTATCATACACGGAGTCGAGAGTTTTAATTCGTACGAGGGACAACTTATTGAATCACTGAACCGAGAGCCCTCTGAAATGGGACTGATAATGTTAAGACGAATAAAAAACACAGGGACAAAAACCGTAGACGGAATTGAAATAAGTAAAATTGTTACTGACCTCATTTCTAACGAGCGGACAACTCCGGCAATGAGACAGAAACTTATAAAGATTCGTGAGTAGCAAACTGCCTACAACAAAGTGTATAAGTCATGCCGGCAGAATTATTTTATTATTTTTATAGCGGACTGCCGGCACGCCTTATACACGAGCGTTGTAGGTAATTCAAGCCAGCTGATTGTCTGAAGCCCTTTTTTGTTGCCACTTCGGCAAATGATGTCTAAGGA
>NZ_JBBCAU010000027.1:0-2643 GCF_037203685.1 Chryseolinea sp. T2 | reverse complement strand
TGATAATTCCGGACGCTTTGACCCACCTATTCCGCTAATGGTTTGACCCACCCTATGGCGTGGGAGATTTGATGTGTTTAAAGTTATTATTTTTTTGAAGAGTTATTGGTTGATTTTCTGCGTAACGATTCGCCCTTGAGCTCGAACCGATGTGCGTTAGCGAACAGTCGATCCATAATTGCATCGGCAAGTGTTGGTTCACCGATGTATTCGTGCCATTTGGAGATCGGTAGTTGTGAAGCTATGATGACAGACTTCTTTGCGTATCGATCTTCTAATATTTGGAGCAAGGCAAGCCGCGTGTTTTGATCTAACGGAGCCAGCCCGAAGTCGTCCAGTACAAGGAGCTTAACCCTTTCAAGTTGATTGAGGAGCTTCACAAAAGAGCCGTCCAGTTTGGCCACCATTATCTTTTCAGTGAAGCGATTCAGGTTAAGGTATAGAACCTTGTAGCCCATCACACAAGCCTGATGACCTAGGGCGCAAGCCAAAAAGCTTTTACCTGCACCGGTGGCTCCACTAATCAGTATGTTTTCCGCGCGATCAATGAAGCTGCAATCGGCCATTTGAGCAATCTGGTCCTTAGATAGGTTTCTTTCTTTGCTATAGGATAATTCCTCAAGACTAGCACTGAAGCGAAGCTTGCTGAGCTTCAGGAAGAGCTGGGTTTTGTACTGCTTGCGATTTTGTCTTTCGGCATCAGTAAGCTGCGCAAGTAACACATGCCCTTCGGGATGTTTATGTGTCGGGAGTTGCAAAATTGATTCATAGCTCCGGGCCATTCCGTCTAAACGAAGGTCGCGGAGCTGTTGTAAAGTTGCTTGTGAGTTCATTGAGTATTGGTGTTAAGTTTTTATTGATATGATTGCGGCCCCCGTATTTGCCTGTGGAGAGGTGGATTATAGACAGTATCGGATGCGCTTTTATCAAGGTGATTCTTCAATACATTCTCGACGATCCGGAAGCTCACGGTAGGTGCGTCTTGTATGCGTTGGCAGGCGCTTTCCAGTCGTTCCTTGCTATACTTCTTCTTCAGGCGAAGTATTCCTAAGCAAGTGGTGTAAGTCTGAGCATAAAAGGATCTGGACTGAAGAACTCGTTGAATAACCTTCAACGTTGCAGGACCCACGAAGCTGGCATGCTTCTCAAAGTCCTCAGCATTCCATCCTTGCTGGTCTAGGACATGCTTGTGCCGCTCTGGCATATGGTCTGCAAGAGTGGTATAACCATATTTCTGATAATTACGCCTGTGAAGGGCCACACGCGTAAGGCCATCATAAATATCCACAGTATCCACGGTATAGATAACCTTCAGTCGTTTCCCTATAAGCGTGTAGGGCACGCTGTATTGATGTCGATCCTGCCCAACGATTACATGATAATTACGCTGAACGGTAGCTTCTGTGACGTTTCGTATGAGGTATACAGATGTCGGCAAAGACTTCAGCAATGGCCTTTCAAACTCATCAAATTGTTGTCGGCGTGTACCTTCCCTCGCTTTAAAAGGTTGGTTATTGAGTACCTCCAACTGTTTGCGAAGGGCTGCATTGAGTTGTTCAATACTGGTAAAGACCTGGTCACGCAAGGGAGCATAGAGCTTTTTATAAGCCACGTCTACTCCCTTCTCCACACTAGGTTTGTCTCGTGGTTTTCGAACACGTGCAGTGACAATGGTAGTGCCATAATGAGCAGCTAAAAATTCCATAGCCTCTGTAAACACCGGTTCGTAACGATGCGCCCTGATCACGGCAATCCTCATGTTATCGCATTTAATGCAACCTGGGACACCTCCGATATAGGTCAGCGCATTGCCGAACCCTTTAATAAAATCCTCCTGCCTTTGGCTTCTCAACGCTTCAGCATAAATGAAGTGGCTAAAGGGTAACACGCAGATCAATACCTCACAAGACATCCACTCACCAGAGTTCGGATCTACATAACCAAGTTTACCGCCAGCAAAGTCCACTTGCATCACTTCTCCTGGCTTGTGAGTAAAATGCATCACGGCTGAATCACGTTTGAGATGGCGCGACAGATGTTCGCAGAATTGAGAGTAGCCATATCCATCCGGATGATCTGCCTTGTACTCCTCCCATAACAAGCTACGTGTTACACCGCGACGACTCAGTTCGCTGCAGTAATAATCCAGTCTATGCTTGATTGAATCGAATCGATGATCTATCAAACGCCCTGCATTGTTGCTGGGCTCTTCAGTTTGTACGATCGTGAGAAGTTCTGCGTCATCAACAGCTAACAGGTCGGCCAGTGACCTGCCACATTGCAAAAGTTTACGCAGATAATCGCGAACAGTATTACGACTTATCCCTGTCAGTTTGTTAAGCTGACGAATACTTCTTCCTTGAAGATGTAGTTCTATTAGGCGCTTGATCTGATGCATACGAAGTGGTTGTGGCATGGCTTAAGGATTAAACCCTTAAACAGATACCTGTTTGCATCAAATCCCAACCACTCCAAGGGTGGGTCAAACCATTACCGGAATTTTGCTCGGAAACGGACGACAGGGTGGGTCAGACAATTACCGGAATATGACCTACTTTGAATACGGGGTGGGTCAAATGATTACCGGAATCCCTGGGTCAAACCATTACCGGAATGGTGGGTCAAACATTACCGGAATATTCA
>NZ_JBBCAU010000026.1:0-3687 GCF_037203685.1 Chryseolinea sp. T2 | reverse complement strand
ACACATCAAATCTCCCACGCCATAGGGTGGGTCAAACCATTAGCGGAATAGGTGGGTCAAAGCGTCCGGAATTATCATTTATATTTAGGATAACTGCAACGGCGCATATGTCAGCGTTGTGCGTCATGCTAAAAAGAATGGACCAAAATGACAAATAAATACCTTGGACAGCTTTTGACTTTAAAGTTTGAGTATACCAACGAGACCATCGAATACTCTGGATACTTAATAGACTATAACGACAAATGGGTATTATTGAAGTATAGCAAGGTGGACTATGTGGTAGACGGATACATCGTTTTAAGCAACAAATATGTGACTGCATTTAAAAGAGATGACAAGGAGAAGTTCACTCAAAAGATTCTTGATCTCAAAGGACAAAAACCTAAAAGGAAAGAAGGAATTCCAATCACGGACTTAAACACAATTCTAACGTATCTCACTGACAAATTTGGAATATTTCAGTTTAACATGAAGGTAGACAAGACTTGTTGGCTTGGGAGCGTAAAGAAGATTTCTGGGTCAGATTTAATAATCGACTACCTAACACCCCGTGGTACGTGGACTAAGACGATGCCACCATTCAAACTTGGTAATATTAGGACAATTGAGTTTGATACGGACTATATCAATTCATTGAAATTGATAGCAAAGAAGAGGCCGCGGTAACGCACGAACGCACAACAACGTATATAAAACATGCCGGCACGCTTGATTTAATTTATTATTTTGGTCTGCCGGCACGCTTTATATGCTGGGCGTTAGCGGCAAGCTGGCACAATATTCATAGAATGAAATCGATTCATGCCTTCAACTTAGTGTCATTGATCTGCCTGTCGGGTGCATGCAATAGAACGCAAAATATTGAGATTAAAGATTTGCGAGGAATTTGGGTGGTTGCTGAAGATACATCACTTGTAGTAATATACGACCGCGACTTTTTCTTGCACCGTAAAGATGAAGGAGACATGTACTTAGATTACTCGGTCTCGCGTGACTCAATTGAACTATCTCGACACGATATCCCGGTTTTCAAAAGAAAAGTAATTTTGGTTTCTAACGATGAATTCTTAGTGACAGACTCTGCAACCGAATTACGATTTTCTAGGATCAAGGCAAAAGTGGATACAGCGAGACTGAGATCATTGGTCAATTGGCTCAAACAACCGCCAATTTACTCTGAGGATTACTCCTCGCAGCGCGCTTTAAAATTTGACGAGGCTCAAGCTATATGGCTTTCAATGACCAAAGCCAGCCACTAACATTGTATATGCCGCATAGGCGTTTATTTGTTAATTTGAAAGGAGAACGCCAACGCGGCATATACTCGCGTTAGCAGCCAGCAAAAATGAAAAATATCTCACTCAAAGTATATTTCGACAAGCTGCACTATGAATTCATAGAGACATATTCATTCAAGCGTGGACCGAAATTGGAATCAGAGTTGGGTAAGAAAGATTTTGATTTGAACGGTACATCGTTCATCATGAGCGCTCAAGGACAAATTGATGTCACCGCGGACAAAATTGCAGTAATAAGAAAAGGAACGAGTGAACATGAGGAAATAAATAGAATTTTCGCGATACCATTGACTGATATTCCTTCGTGGATGTGCTCCCCATTTTACAGAGACGCGCTGATATTTCGGAGTAAAGACAATCAAATTGTCGACACCTTAAATATTTGTTTCGAATGTAGTTACATGCAGAACAAGCTGGGAAATTTCATTGATGCTGATCAAAGAATGTACGATGAAGTACAATCACTTCTAAAATCATTGGGACACAATATCCAAAAGGACGAAAGCCTTCAATTAAGAGAAAAAATTAAGGGACTTAAGAAAGTACGGTGAGTTTTGCCAGCTGCTAACAATGTATATGCCGCATTGTCGTTTGTTGGTTAATTTTAAAAGGAAAACGCCAACGCGGCATATACGAACGTTGGCGGTAATGCTATGAGAAGAGATAAAAAGGACGTTTACGCTTGTGAAATATTTATTCTTTGACCATCGAGTCCTCGAGAAAGACAAAGGGGATGGAGAATGAATTACTGATCAAGCATTTCTAATTTTAGAGAAAAATATTAACGCAGAACTCGCCGAATAAAATATATGCACCAGACAAAAAAGGTATGGTTTAGTTCGCCCCTAAAATTCTTTTGGGAAGAACTTTATGGAAGACAAAAGAAATTGACGCCTCATTTTTCTGATGAAAACATTTTCAAAATACTTAGAGACAATCTTATAGATGCGGCATTGGCAGCTGAAGGAAATATTGAGTCACGAGAACTAATGGTGTCTGGTTTAGAATTGTGGCGAGAGGATTCTAAAGGTGATCTCTTGCATATTTTTTTCTTAGAAAAGTATTTGCAAGATTTTCTAGAAAGGACCCCTCTCTCGGACTTAGATGGAATTAGGAGATACCTTTACGAAAATGGAGAAGAGAAAAAAGTCAAATTTTTTAGAACGAATAGCCAAAGTACTTGTGTTGTTTACTCATTCGGGTTGCACATTCCACGGGAAGTACATGGGTATGCGTTCTTACTGACCCTCTATCAGAATGGTATAGTGGAGTTGTATTTCTCTCACGGGAAACAAAACGGCCGTATATCCGACAATTTCTATGCGGATTGGAATAAAAAATCAGATGCAAAGTCTATCGCAATGTCAAAAATGTTCAGACTTGCTATTAATACGATTGCATATATGAAATGCTTTCCTGAGTGCGTAACAGAGGGAGTTCCTAAAATTTCAGACGGTATAAATAAGAAAAGATCGGAGTATAACTTTACGTTCCGACTATCGGAAAAGATTGCTGATTCCGGCAACGTAGTATCCAAAATACCTCATTTTAGGAAGGGGCATTTCAGATTGCTTCAATCAGATTATTACGCTCAGAAGCAAGGTCAATTAATATATGTAACAGAAACAATGGTGAAAGGTAAAGCCAAGACAGTTTCTACATCAGAACGAATTGAAGAATTTGATATTGTCAATAAAGGAAAATGAACAGAACTATAAAATACTGTCTTATTTGTAAATGGGAATGATGTGGGCCGCACTACCGCCAACAACGTATATAAAACATGCCGGCACGGTTGATTTTAATTTATAATTTTGGTGTGCCGGCACGTTTTATATACTCGCGTTGGCGGTAATCGCCTAAGAAAGTAAGATGACGCGGATCCTAATCATACTTAGTACGACACTATTGACAATAGCGTGCACGCGGACGAAACCTTTGGACGAAGGAAGAGCCAGAGAAATTCTTGAGTCGGCATTAAAGGATTCAACTGACGTCCTAACAAACACCCACACCAATTTGATTGATGACGAAGAGACAGCGGTAAATTTTGCTGAGGCAGTATTATTCAATGTGTACGGAAAAAGGCACATCGAGAACGAAATGCCTTATAATGTAGCGAGCGTTGACGGCTACTGGATTATTACCGGGACTGTCCATGCACAATTAGGTGGGGCATTTGAGATCGTGTTCAATTCAAGGGACGGTCAGATAGTACGGTCGACACATTACAAGTAGGGACGGCAACTACCGCCAACAACGTATATGCCGCATTGGCGTTTGTTGGTTAATTTTCAGGTAAGCGCCATCGCGGCATATACTAGCGATATCTATGATCAAATCAAGCGATCTGGGGACTATTTTTCAAAGTTTGTTGATAAGGAGT
>NZ_JBBCAU010000025.1:0-4968 GCF_037203685.1 Chryseolinea sp. T2 | reverse complement strand
GCCTGCTTCCGTTTTGGTTCAACGAAACAAAATTCATCGAGCCAAACTATATTTACAAACTGTCAAAATTCCCGGCCACATTCATAGCCGCCTCGCAAAATGGGGCACATGTCGTTAGTGTTAGCTGGTACCAGACATGCTCTTTCGTGCAAGCTCATCAAGACATCATAAATATGATTGTCGCAAACGGCACAACGGTCGTGACATCAGCCGGAAATGGAACTGCAGACTATCCATGCAACGGCACCGATCCGGATGCATTAATTTACCCAGGCGCCTACGACAATGTTATCTGTGTTTCCGGCACTGACTTTGACTCTTATATTGAACAAGCGCCAGCTCATCGACGATTTACATTCAACAGCAAAGTGGATATCACTGCGCCTGGCTGGGGTATTCGAACGGCCGCCATCGCCATGAACGGAACCGTTGTTCTACCATATACCGATCGATATGCTACCGTAGACGGAACGTCTTACTCTACTCCAATGGTGGCAGGGACGGTTGGCTTAATGAAAACAGCAAAATTCTGTTTAACGCCTTCTGAAATAGAATACATTTTAAAGAAAACGGCTGATCCCATCGTTTTTACAAAACCAGAAAATGCCCCTTTCATTAGCACATCTGGTGCTGGTCGTTTAGATGCTCAAAAAGCGCTTCAAGTCTCCCAAAACTGGCCTGCCTCATTGGCTAATTACGCGAGTATTACCGGGCCAAACGCAGTTTGTACCAACAGCGTATTTACTCTAAATAATATCCCTGTGGGCATGACTATCGCATGGTCTACTACCGGTCCCGTTAGCATCGCTTCAGGTCAAGGGTCGCTCTCGGTCACACTAAACAAGACTGGCAACGGTGCTGGAACTGTAAAAGCAACAGTTTCTAGTTCATGCGGCAACGTTGTCATCTCAAAATCATTTAACGCCGGTGGTCCAACGTTTGCTAATCCGACAGTGGATGGTAGTACGTACTACATTGGGTCTTCGCACGGAGTCTGTCCAGGGTTTCACAATGCAAAGCTTCAGATTGTTAATGGAAGCTCACCCCAGCAAATGTCTTGGACGCTCTCGCCAGGGGGCGCGGTTAGTTGGGCCTGGGACGCCACTAATAGTCAAATAACATTTCAAACAATGCCGTACAATCAGACATATCCTTTCTCATTCACTGGGACTGCAACAAATGCCTGTGCAACTTCGTCGCCATTTACTTTCTCCTTCATTAAAGGTCCATGCGCCAACATGATTTACACGGTCTGGCCAAATCCGGCCTCTGATGAACTAATATTGGAGGCAGATACATCCTCATCTACTTCGGAAGCTCTTTCGTCGGGAATAACAATTGCAATTTATAATCAACAAGGAACTTTGCAGTACTCCACAAAAAGTACGAAACAGCGAACAGACATTCCATTAAAAGGAATACCTAATGGAGATTACGTGCTTCACCTAATTTCTAAAGAAGGAACCACCAAACAACACTTTGTGATATCGCACTGAAGATGTTTAAATTTGCACCATGGTTTTGTTTTAGCCGCCCTGATGGCAACAAATCGACCTGTGATTCCTTCTACCAGCATTGGAATAACGGCGAAAAATATTTGGGGAGAGAAACAATTAAAACTATAAGCATTCCGCCGCTTACGCCCTGGTTCGATTTTCAGGGAGTGCTACATTCTTATGATCGAACCTGCTGACTCATGTCTTACTTGTCGCCATTCATAATCTTGTTTCTTTCGGCGTAACGATGGTTATTGCACTAGTACCAAATTAGCAAAATGCTGCAAGTTCCGTCAGATTAAAACGAACAACTATATGGAAATAGGAATTATTGTAGTCAACGTCGTATTCTTGACTACATGTTCATCTATTTCGCACGCTCTCAAGAAATATTACCCCAAAGATATCAATTCATTTGTCGGTTACAGGACGACGAGATCCATGAGCTCAAAGGAGGCATGGCTAAGATCAAATGAGTACGCATCAGGTGTATTGTTCAAGTTTTCATTTGTTGTTGTCCTGATTGATCTTGCCTTACTGGCAAAGACGGCGTTCCTTACAGGCGCAGCTGAATGGGTAGTATTCCTCATACTTACAATTGTGCAGACTGAAATGAAACTAAGGCGATCGTATCCTTAGATGATTACGCGGCTGTAATTATTACGATATCTATTAGTCATCGAGACGGTCCCGATTTTGGTTGAGAATATTGGTGGAAATAATCTTTGAAAGTGGTTCAGAATCAAGTCGGGTTATAGTGGCAAGACTGGTTTGATTAGTCATAGCGATGGTTGCGTCCTTTACATTTACGTCCGAGTAACAGAAGCTCAAAATTCATTTAGGTTTCTTTAGGAATTGTTAAGTGATGGTTAGGCGATTTTCGTTACCATTTTGTTACTCGAGTCAGTTAACACGCTGGCAAATAATGAAGTTCACATATTGTATCGGGAAATGAATTCTGAAAGTCGTTCAGAATCAAGTAAATACAAAATCTGCTCAACGAGAGACGAACTTTGGTGATTGTTCTGAGAAACAGTCACTTAGCGTCTTTCGCATCGACTAAGCCAGTGCGTTAGCAAGGTCACTTTGTTACTATGCGGCTCGAGTAACAAAAATTCCCAGTAACAATCTGGGGAAGAATGTCGTCTTCAGAAACCTTTGAATGCAACGTCATGAGCAGAAGAACACCAAAAGACCTCAATCGCAAGGAGCCAGTCCGTCTTCGCCAGAGACGAATCAAAAATGGCGGCTACTCATTTTACCTCGACACGTATTGGAATGGTAAACGCTCCTACGACTTCCTGAAGTTGTATCTCAATCCACCAACGGATGATCTCGCGAGACACGCAGCAGGCCCTGCGCTGAATCGATTACTTCCTAATTCCGGATCGGTTCGCGTTGGGATTTGCAGTGCAGGACCTACTCCCCAAACTAATTTACTTTTGCTTTTTTCTGGTCGGATAAACGCATTGAACAGAATATTTCCAAGGCCGGATGCTCTACTTCCGTCTGCAGTGAGTGGAGGAATAGATTGAATAGGAATTATTGTATACGTATTAAGTCTCCAGTTCTTGCCCAATCGGAACGGCCACACCGGCTGTATGGAGAATGAATGCGCATTCCCTTCTCCAACTGGTAGTATTACATCCTGAAGGAACACACTTCGGAATCCGTTCACAGGGTTTTGACGTTCGCGTGCAACTTCATCCACAGTAGGCTTTACGTTGGTGAGTGAGTCTATTCGTTGGGCGAAGGAGATCCGTGAAATGAGCACAAGGATAATGAGTAGGCCTTTTGCAAGAGCAGCTAAGTCTGTGGGCTCTTCAGAATCCATTGTCGTCGATATAGAATTTATTTCATTTCCCAATATATGTTCGCATGGTTCAGGAATAAATGGTAATGCTATTCTTTCAGCTCAACTGTAACTGTACCAAGTTTTCCACTAAACTTATAGGGAGGTTTGTAACTGTAGTCGATAGGAGATCCGGCACTTCCCCTATTGACTGGCCTTCTGAAAAGCGCATATTTGTATGGCGTGGTTTTCTCCACACGATCCTGGCCTACGTTCTTGCTCATCTTTTATTATTGACTACACTACTTAATTTCCTCAAAATCACCTGGCTTCCAAGTTCCATCAAAGGCAGGTGCCTCAGGACCATAAATCCGGAAGTAAGAGAACCATCCTTTATCGGGAAGAGTCTGAATCCAGACAGCTTCCTTTCCGGCTGGGGCGGATGGTCCGAAATACAGATCGACAGATGATCCGGCTTTGTCTTTCAATTCAAACATCGACCGCAGGGCAGCTTTGTTTTGTGCCGTGGCAATTTCACTTCGAGACATGTTATCATAAACAGTAACCGACCAAAACAATTTTCCCGGAACAGGCAGTGGCACGGTTAGCTTGTACGTTTTGCTTCCATCGAGGTAAGCGCCTGTGTTATCGCGCAACCCTAACCAATAGAGAGAGCCTGCACCCGGAGCGCGATTGAACATGGCAGGTGATTCAATCTGTGCCTGGTAGAACCATTTTTCACGGGCATAAAGATCTGTGTAGTTTTCAGTATCAAAAGTTCCATTGGCATAACGCAACACAGCCCATTCCCACTTACGATCGTTCCATGCCAATTTGTCGGAACGTCTGTCGGCAAATGACTGCACACGCATAATGGCATTTCCATTCTGAGCAGCTTTTTCCAGAATGTTCTTCATGCGAACGTCCGGATTGAATGACTTACCCTTCTCAATTCCCAACTCGGCCAACTCCCCATACATTACCCGGTACTGTGGATTAGCCGGCTCATCATTGATAAACTTTGCTAACCGCTCCCAATATTTCATGTTATCCTCACGCGGCACGGGGGTAAAGTTTGCAGGTTTTTCGTTTAGGCGAACCCAGTTAAGCGCAATTGGCGCTTTCCCTAGCGGATAGACTTTAACGGTTTTCATCATCGCTTCTCCAGCTTCGGGACCCCCTGTTAACGGTATGGCTCTCAACAGAACCAGCACGTGATTCGTGGTTGATTTTCCTACATAGTAACCAGCCGGAATTCTTCCTGTATAGCCTGGTGGCAGTATTAGGTGCTTTCCCCCTTTGCCTTTATCGGGACCCGGCATACCTGCGTCCATTATCCAAAGTTGATTCATGTCATTAATAGCAGACATGATAGGACCAGCGGGTAGCTCCATAACGATTGGTCCATTGCTTAAGTCAAGCGGCAGGCCTGCATAACGCGTGTCAGAGTTTGGTGTGAACGCTACTTGTGCCGGTGCTCCATCCATAATGGCAAATGTTTGATTGGGTACACAACCATTCTCCATGTTACCATCCCAGACAGAAAGCATCGATACAGTGGGATAAAAGAATCTATAGCATTGAATGGCGCGATTCAAGTCGGTGTCTTAGCCCCCTAATAAGCTGCGCAAATTCTGAAAAACAGATTTGTACAACTAAATTAGGAAACAATGGCAAGAA
>NZ_JBBCAU010000024.1:2500-6218 GCF_037203685.1 Chryseolinea sp. T2 | reverse complement strand
CAATCCACCCAGTATAAAACAAAAAAGCCTCGCTTTAGGCGAGGCTTTTAGAATAAAAGATAGGCAACGACTTACTCTCCCAGGTATTATCCCAGTACCATCAGCGCTGGTGGGCTTAACTGCTCTGTTCGGAATGGGAAGAGGTGATCCCCACCGCTATTGTCACCTTAAGATCTTAAATGTCAGTATTGAGTCCTTAGTCTTTAGTCCTTAGTATTGGTCTGGAGTACTTGTGGTCATTCGATCGGGCTAGAGTACTTGCCTACTTAGGACCCACTCAGGACTCAGGACTAACTACTAATTACTCATCATGAAGACATGAACGATGAAAGAATAATAAAGCAGGGTTGACCTGATAAGTGTTGAGTGTTGAAGAGATTATCGAAGTGAATTACGAGCACATAAGTTCGTTTTATTCTTCCTTATTTGAGCTGATGACGATATGTACATCATATGGAAGATCGATGGAAATTGTTTTTACCACTGTCTTGTTTTTGGCGCCGTGGCGCCATTGAAAGACCTGTTGGGAGAGGGGCAGATACTGGATGGTGCCTGCCTTACTCTCCTTTCGTTTGTTTACGTTTTCACGCATTGTGTTTTTCTATCGCTAGAAGCGTTCGGGTAATTAGTACTGCTCAGCTTTGACATTTCTGCCTTTACACCTGCAGCCTATCAACGTCATAGTCTCTGACGTCCCTTAATGGAAGTCTCATCTTGAGGCGAGTTTCGCGCTTAGATGCTTTCAGCGCTTATCTCTTCCCAACGTAGCTACCCGGCTATGCAGCTGACGCCACAACCGGTATACCAGCGGTTGGTCCAACCCGGTCCTCTCGTACTAAGGTCAGGACCTCTCAAACTTCCTACGCCCATCACAGATAGGGACCGAACTGTCTCACGACGTTCTGAACCCAGCTCGCGTGCCACTTTAATAGGCGAACAGCCTAACCCTTGGGACCTTCTCCAGCCCCAGGATGTGACGAGCCGACATCGAGGTGCCAAACCTCCCCGTCGATATGAGCTCTTGGGGGAGATCAGCCTGTTATCCCCGGCGTACCTTTTATCCTTTGAGCGATGGCCCTTCCATACAGAACCACCGGATCACTATATCCGTCTTTCGACCCTGATCGACTTGTCAGTCTCACAGTCAAGCATGTTTATGCTATTGCACTCCACGTACGGTTACCAAGCGTACTGAACATACCTTTGAAAGCCTCCGATACACTTTCGGAGGCGACCACCCCAGTCAAACTACCCACCACGCACTGTTTCCTGTGGTCTACAGGATTAGACATCAGATAAATAAAGGGCGGTATTTCACCGTTGACTCCCCTACGGCTAGCGCCGCAGGATCAATGCCTCCCGCCTATCCTACACATCATCTACCCAATGTCAATGCGAAGCTATAGTAAAGGTGCACGGGGTCTTTCCGTCCCGTGACGGGTACACGGCATCTTCACCGTGACTACAATTTCACCGAGCTCATGGCTGAGACAGTGCCCAGATCGTTACACCATTCGTGCAGGTCGGAACTTACCCGACAAGGAATTTCGCTACCTTAGGACCGTTATAGTTACGGCCGCCGTTTACTGGGGCTTCAGTTCAAAGCGTCGCCTTGCGGCTAACTTCCCCCCTTAACCTTCCAGCACCGGGCAGGTGTCAGGCCTTATACTTCATCTTTCGATTTCGCAAAGCCATGTGTTTTTGTTAAACAGTCGCCTGGGCCATTTCTCTGCGACCTGCTGTATTGCTACAGCGAGGCACCCCTTTTCCCGAAGTTACAGGGTTAATTTGCCTAGTTCCTTAGCCATGGATCACTCGAGCACCTCAGGATTCTCTCCTTGACTACCTGTGTCGGTTTCCGGTACGGGTAGCGCATCAATAAGTTTAGAAGATTTTCTCGGAAGTCTGTTTACGCTTTCTATCCATTTGGCCGAAGCCTCCTGGTACTATTGGGTTTCAGCAAAACCGGCGGATTTACCTACCAGTCCTATACCTACGCCTTTTAACGCCCACATTCGTCAGGGCGCGAAGCTGTCACTACTCCTTCTCTCCATCACTCAATACGCTAGTATGGGAATATTAACCCATCATCCATCAAGTTCGCCTTTCGGCTACCCCTTAGGTCCCGACTTACCCGCGGTTGATTAGCATTGCCGCGGAACCCTTAGTCTATCGGTGGGCAGGTTTCTCGCCTGCCTTATCGTTACTTATGCCTACATTTGCTTTTCTAACCGCTCCACCGTCCATTACCAGACGACTTCGCCGCTGTTAGAATGCTCCCCTACCACTTAGCATTGCTGCTAAATCCTGAGCTTCGGTACTAGATTTTATGCCCGATTATTATCGATGCTCTGTCGCTCGACCAGTGAGCTGTTACGCACTCTTTAAATGAATTGCTGCTTCCAAGCAAACATCCTGGCTGTCTAAGCAACTGAACCGCCTTAGTTCAACTTAATCTAGATTTTGGGACCTTAGCTGCAGGTCTGGGTTCTTTCCCTCTCGGACACGGACCTTAGCACCCATGCCCTCATTGCAGAGTATATTTAATACCATTCGGAGTTCATCAGGATTTGGTAGGATGTGACTCCCCCTAGTCCTATTGGTAGCTCTACCTGTATTAAACTTGAACCTCCACACTGTTCCTAAAAACATTTCGGGGAGTACGAGCTATTTCTCAGTTTGATTAGCCTTTCACCCCTACCCTCAGTTCATCCAAAAACTTTTCAACGTTTACTAGTTCGGACCTCCATCCCGTGTTACCGGAACTTCATCCTGACCAAGGGTAGATCACAAAGTTTCGCGTCTACTCCCACTGACTGTGCGCCCTATTCAGACTCGCTTTCGCTCCGGCTGCGACACTTTAATGTCTTAACCTCGCCAGTGACAGTAACTCGTAGGCTCATTATGCAAAAGGCACGCCGTCACTGGATTACCCAGCTCCGACCGCTTGTAAGCGTATGGTTTCAGGTTCTATTTCACCCTCCTATTCGGAGTACTTTTCACCTTTCCTTCACAGTACTGGTTCACTATCGGTCTCTCAGGAGTATTTAGCCTTACCAGATGGTGCTGGCAAATTCAAACGGGGCGTCTCCGACCCCGCCCTACTCAGGATACCACCTCTCCTTGATCAGTTACTCTTACGGGGCTATCACCCTCTATGGCAGACCTTCCCAGATCTTTCAAATTATGATCAACTCAATTATGTGGTCCTACAACCCCTGCATAGCCGTAACTATACAGGTTTGGGCTTCTGCGCGTTCGCTCGCCACTACTTGCGCAATCACTAGATTGTTTTCTCCTCCTCCAGGTACTTAGATGTTTCAGTTCCCTGGGTTTGCTTCTGTCTTGCGACAGATACCATGTCTTCAACATGGTGGGTTGCCCCATTCGGACATCTACGGATCAATAGCTATTTGCGCTTCCCCGTAGCTTTTCGCAGCTTATCACGTCCTTCTTCGCCTCTGAGAGCCTAGGCATTCCCCATACGCCCTTGCTTACTTCTTTTTAAACGACTCCTCCGTTCATGCTGACTGTCTTGATACTATCGCACCCAGTCTTTACTATCACTCTTGATACTATCGCTGATGTAATATTTCCCGAACGAAAGATTCACCTTACGTGCTCGTTTTCAACCACTCCATCTTTTTCCTCCTCTTACAGATTCTTGGGGACGAAGTGGCTTCACTCGATTATTTCTCTTTTGTTACTCTTTTCTTTT
>NZ_JBBCAU010000023.1:0-6557 GCF_037203685.1 Chryseolinea sp. T2 | reverse complement strand
ACTTAAAGTTGCAACCCTTTAAACTGCCAAAAAAGAAAATATACTCTCTAAGGAAGTTGTTTTTTAACATAGAAGGGATCCTCTGTCTGTAGCACCGAATTGCATTCCGATCCCGTTAGGGATCACAGATCAATAGCACCGAATTTCGATCGATCTTCCGCGCGCCGTGTGCGCGTGATCGATGAAACACGACCGCTCCCGGCGCGCAACGCACGCAATAAATCGGCAAGTTTCATTGTCGCCGCCCGATTGGGCTATCTTCATACACAACAATTGAAATGCTATCTTCTTATCACCTTAACATACAGATGCTCTTTCGTCTTCAAAACAACACCGACAAGCAGCACTCCTTTAGGAAGTGTGTTCGCATCTATCATTCCCGATACCTGACCCAACTGCGACTGATCATAGCTCGCCACCTCCTGCCCGGTCACGCTCCGAATGCTTAAGCGTTCAACATTCTCCCACGACGAAACTTTCAAATAATCTGAAAAAGGATTAGGATAAAATGCCAGCGCTGAAATTTCCTCAATACCGGTAGGATCACCCGATCCGATTGTCATTATAAACACCTCGCTCGTTAAGACACCGTCGGAAGCAGAAATTCCAACTTTCAGTTCACCGTTGAACATAGCCTCCGGGACAATTGAAGTGCCGCCGGATAAACTATAGTGAGCTCCTGCATGAACGGTAAGTGTTACCTCATCTCCATCAACGTCTTCAACTTCCAATATTGCAGGCGTAATTTCATAATTTTGTCCTGCGACAATACCGGGAACTTCACGTTGACGCTTGATGACCGGGGCATCATTTACGGGCTCGACAGTTAAGGTTGTTGTGAAGGGTCCGGAAGTGGTCAATGCATCATTGACAGTGAACTTCAAGTCAATTGTGCCTGCGAAATCTTTCTTGAGAGTTACCAGTCCATTTGCTGTCAACTGCAATTTGTCGTTGTTTTCCAGACGATACTCCAGCTTGTCATCCATGTCGGTAATGTCGATTAGATCCGCCAGGTAAAAACTCGTGTCTTCAGGAACGGAATACGAGTTTTTGATATCCACCAATGGCTTGAAGTTGGTATAATGAACAGCGGCAGCGCTATAGTATGGTTCGCCGTTGATGCTTTCGAAATGACCAAGCAGCAGAATCCGTTCACCCGACAAAGTGATAACTCTTGAGACCTGGTGATCCAGTACGCCGGGCGACACCTGGAACGTCAGCCTATTGTACAGGGAGCCTTTATAGTCGGATATGGCGATATTGCTCGCATTGGCATTATTGAATCGATCAAATTTGCCGCTGAGAACAACCATGGTATCGTTTAGCGGTAATACATGAAGGTTCTTGCTGAATGTATAAGTCCCTAAACTTGTGGCTTCCGCTTGTCCATTAAGAATGTTGTATTTAAAGACCGCGTTAGCGTCTAAGGAACTTTGTCCTCCGAGAATTTGTCCGGCCCGGTAAATTTCATTACCAACTTTCGCCAGGTGCTCGGACGATATTGAAATATTGTCCTGGCGGGCAAAGTTATTGTCGATGTTACCATTGAGATCCATTACCCACAAAAAGCCTTTCCCATTGAGCACTTCCCCGCCGATGGCAAAGTTGTCGTCATCCACTTTACACAGGCTTTTGACCATCACTGATTGCCCTTGGAATATATTGGTCTTAAATGCCGGTATAGTATTTCCGGTGAAGTCAAAAGCGACGAGATTCTCACCATAACTTCCACAGGCGATGATGCGATCTCGCATCACGACAAAATCACGGAGGAACTCACCACTGGCGTACGACAATGCATGGGTTACGAATGAAGGATCAAACTTTCCACTCGTGTTTATTCTTATGAGCGAGCTCCTGTCGCCCAGGATATGATAGAACGAACCTCCAACGTAAACCTTGTTGTCTGCCGCAACTTCCAACTTTTCAACTACATCTCCTTGTGATAAAGGATTATTACCGGCAAAGGTGATGTCGACGTTGCCTGACCTGTCAAGTTTTGCGAGATTTTTAACTTCCGTATTGCCAATGTGCGTGAAGGACCCTCCAACGATAAGGCTACCGTCTGCCAGTTCAACGGCGTCATTAACATAACCTACGTTGAAAAGTTTCTCTTTGGTTGAAACTTCGGTATCAACGATACCGATACTGCTAAATTGCAGGAATGAGTGCGACGATGCGCCATATTGCATCTCATCTCCTGTTGCTAATACAAACTTATCACCCTTCGGCAAAATTCGGGAGAGCAAATTCGCGGACCCGATACTCACCGGGACGAACTGGTCCGATATGGAACCATCCAGATTGAGAGCCATTAGTGCCGCGGGCTGGGGATATTGGTCAATGAGAATGATAATTCTGTTATTGATAGGATCGACTGCAGTGCTGTAAATCGGTTTTGAATCTGTGTCAGGCGAAAAGGTTGCTATTTTGTTTCCGGTAGCATCAAGCAACATGATGTCGGTATAAGACGACAACACCATCTTTCCGTCAGGGAAGAAATTAAGCTCTGTAAAATTCGGTACGAAAGAGACATCGCTAAACGTATTGTCAATTACACCGGTCTCCTTGATCTTAAGGATTTTTCGGGTATTACCCGCAACAGTGAAATTGCCGACCATGAAGATGCTGTTGTTTTGATCGACAACAATGTCTTCAACATTACCCACGAAATCAATCTTGGCAAAGGCAGGATCGACGTTTCCGTTTCTGTCAAACTTCATAACCGATCTGCTTGAAAACATATTGCCGATGGCGACATACCCGTCTTTATGTCTGACGAACTGGCCAACGCTCATGTATCCGCTTGGCGATTGAATATCTCTCTTGAACTTTCCGGTACCGTCGATGATCGTTACCCTTCCCTGCCACTTCCCTTGCATGAGCAGCAAATCACCACCCGGTCCCTTCACGACGGTCGACCGTGTACAACATATCCCGAAGTCGGTCGTAAACTGATCGCGCAGTTCCTTGCTTAGAGCGAAGTCTTTGTCCAGTGATCCATCCGCATTAAACCGTAGCAGGTTAGGAACGGGAGTATCACCGGCGAATGCATAATCTCCAAGCATTACTATTTTACCGTCATCCTGGATGATATGGTTAGCGGTGTGTGGAGAGCCTTTAATTTTGGGCCTGAAGTCACTGATCAGAAACTGACCCTGTGCGTTGCGCAGGGAAATAAGGTTGCAGAACAGAAGTAATAAGAACAATCCGATTGTGTTATGACGTAGAGCATGACCAAACGAGGGCCAGCAACGAATCAAAGGAGCGTGCATTGACTGAAACGGGGTTATGAAGCAAATCTAACGCATCTTACCATGTACAACAGCCCAGGAGTTGGCTCAACTGAGAAATTTCGGTAAAATGGCTATTCTGAATCTCGTGCAGGCGAAAAAGGTAACTGCCAATGCTTCGTTGCTCATCCATTATGAAAAACACGCACGTCATTCACAACCATACACAAATTTCAAGACGACGTCCTGCGATGACGGATAGCCACGCCCGTTATAGCTATAGGTGTGCGTGATCTCACTCGCCACAGTCGTACCATCCTCAGCAATAAGGCGCTCAGACAGCACGTTGTGGAGGAGAAAGGTGTCGTCCAACAGGTCCTGCGACAAATAGTATTCGTAGGGGTGCGGCCTCGGATGATTATCAATCGTATAAATCTCAAAAAAAGCGAGGTTGAGCTCCGGTGTATACTGACCGCGCAAATAAGTGGTGTTTTTCACCGTGCTTGCATCCGGATATTCAAGGTCAATGTAAAAGACAAGCTCCGCCTTGCGCCAGTAATGACTTACTTTGATCATCCTGTCATTATCGTCATACTCAAAAACAGTAGAATCTCCGAAATCAGTGGATTTTACATACTTTGAAATCACGCGCCCCTTTGCATCAAAATCAAAAAACCATACCGTTCGTGAGTTGTCAGATCGGGTCTTATGTACACGAGCCAACTGTCCGTCACCAGTATAAAAGAAGTTGGTTTCGGCGGGATAGGGACCTGACACACTTTGTAGTGATCCGTCGGTGTTGTAATTGAACATCACCTCTTTTCCGTCGGCAATGTTAGTCTGCGATATAATACGGTACCCTTCACAAGGTTCACTTTCATCGTCACATCTTTGACATAAAATGGCAATTCCAGGCAGGAGCAGGAAGAGAAATATGCGGCGCATAGAAGCTAACTTTTTGACCAAAATAATAAATAGCAACGAGCTATAATACTTTCGGTTTTTCGATGTCGCTCCTCCGGTGCGTAACTTTGCGCATGATTGTAGAAGTTTGGTAACACGGAAAGGCTGAAAGTAATGCTTTCTTGAAGGTTTCCAGCTAGCACGTTAATTGTCTCAGGTGCCACTGTAGATAAGTTCAAACACAAACAGACAATTATGGAAAAGACTGAAGCAACAACAACCTCGAAAGAAACAATCGAGATACTGAACGACCTCGTGGCAATCAATAACGACAGAATTGAGGGCTACGAAAGAGCGCTCGACGAAACCGAAGAGAAGGACAGCGATATAAGAAGACTTTTCATTGCGATGATTGATGAAAGCCGCAAGCTCCGGTTAAACTTAGCCAACGAAGTTCAGACACTCGGTGGTAAGTCCGAAACGGGAACAACTGCCAGCGGAAAGTTATACCGTGCGTGGATGGACGTTAAAGCTGTTTTCACGGGTCATGATCGCCACACGGTACTGGCTAATTGTGAACGCGGCGAGGATGCAGCACAAAAGGCATATAAGGACGCATTGGAAGACAACAATCTCCCGGCTTATATCCGCACTATGCTTACCGAGCAGAAGCAACAGCTGAGAGCGTCACATGATAGAGTAAAAGCGCTGCGTGACGCGGCCAAGTAGCGTATCGGCTGAATAGCTGCTTCCACACTTTTACATTTTACATTTAGAGTTTTACATTTTGCGGTTTAACCCTTGTACTACAGTGGCTCTCCCACAACAATGCACGTTAGCCGCAAAATGTAAATTCTAAATTATATCACCACCGTTACTCAACCGCCCCATCCTATAACGATCGAAACGTCCTCCGCCTGCGTCAAACATTTCTGACTCGTTTCCTTGTAGCATAGCCGAACTTCAATACTTACCTCCTGGACATCACGATTAGCACTATTAAAAAAAATTTCCTTGCGGTACCCTGCGCCTTAGCGAACCTGCGGCGGAACTACCCTTGATCCTGGGCTGTAGTTGCTTCGTGTATTAGCGCCTCGCTTCCTCTGCTGCTTTCAAGCCCGTGCCATAGTTTTCAAGCCAGTGCCATGGTCTTCACGTCACTCACACTTTACTATCTTTGCTGATCACAGCTTTTGCCATGCTGGGCAGAGCTCGTAACTGATCATCTGTATTGAAAGTCAAAAACCAAAACGGACCTCATACCTTATGACATCCAGGACGAAAACATATTTTGAAACGGAACTGGACCGGCTTATGAAAGAAGATTACTTGCCGGAACACTACTATGTTCAGATAAGGCAGTCAAAGCAATTCATGGAAAAGTTTCTTTCTGAAAAAATCGAACTCGGCGACATCGCTTCCAGTTCCTTCATGTCACGATTCCACTATACGCGCATTTTCAAAAAGGTTTACGGCGTTTCTCCGAGGCAATTTTTGAGAGACCTTCGAATTGACAAGGCAAAGGAACTGTTAAAACAAGGCACAGAAATATCCCAGGTATGCTGTGATGTCGGTTATGACAGCCTGCCCACATTCTGCAATGCCTTCAAAAAGGGCACAGGCCACTCAATGAAAGAATATCAACTGCTGAACAAAAGCAATCCGGAATAAGAACTTCAACCTCTGGAATTGAATTTTTGTGCTATCAAAAAAGACAGGCATATGATAAAAATTCATGTAACGAGTGTTCCCGTTCAGGATCAGGACAAAGCATTAAAGTTCTACACTGAAAAGCTTGGCTTCATCAAAAAGACAGAAGTACCCATGGGCGAATACCGCTGGCTGACTGTCGTTTCTCCAACTGAGCAAAATGGTGTCGAATTGCTGCTTGAGCCCATGGCCTTTGATCCTGCCAGAGTATATCAAAAAGCATTAAAGGAAGCTGGCATTCCCTACACATCGTTTATGGTCTCAGACTTGATGAAGGAATACGAACGACTCGTAAGCCTGAATGTAGACTTCTCGATAAAGCCGAAAGAAATGGGACCTGTGATGATTGCCGTTCTCGACGACACCTGCGGCAATAACATTCAGTTGGTACAGATGCTGTGACCTTTACGGCAAAGGTGAAAGTGCTCAATGAAAAACTGGCATTGGAAGGTAGCAGGGGATCCCCTGACCACGAATTGCATTAGATCCCCGGAGGGGATCCTCTCTCTGTAGCACGAATTTGCAATTAGATCCCCGGAGGGGATCCTCTCTCTGTAGCACGAATTGCATTAGATCCCCGGAGCCTGTATGTTTAAAAAAGGAAAGCCTGGAGACTATATTTAAAGTGAATTACCATATCATTTTAAATAAATCTTCCAGGCTTATGAAAACAATACAAGCTAAGGATTTTTCCTTTGCCGGGGAACCTGT
>NZ_JBBCAU010000022.1:0-7296 GCF_037203685.1 Chryseolinea sp. T2 | reverse complement strand
TCTTCTTCATACGGATTTCAGTTGGTTAAATTTAAAAACTCTAATTTTAACCTGTACTAAAATCCCGGCCAGGTACCGTACGACTTCAACATTAGGGAGCTTGTCTCTGGGTTCGTCACCGACCGAAAAAACCGCAGGACAGTTATTTATCCGCTGCAATTTGTTCCAAAACTCATTTTGAAAGTTGCCCTTCGAACCATGATGTGGTACTTGGACAAGGTGGAAACAAGGCGGTCCGGTGCGAACATAAAATGCCTGGAGTCGCTTAAAAATTGCTTTGGGTGCATCGGACGTGAGCAGAATCGCCTTGTTATTGACCGTTATCTCTGAGACTGCAGAATAAATATTAAGATCCGTACTTTGGACTGCAAGTCGGCAAGGATTGCTCGTTGCTCAAATCGATTTTCTTTAAAGTCCGGTCGATCCGTCGCCTACAATAGCGCATTAAACATTGAGCAAGATTATTTCCGGATTGAAGGTTTGCTATTACGGCGGTATTAATCGCTAATTGCTTGGCGTCAATTTCCGCCTGATTGTTTTCTAAGTAGTGAGTGAAGGCCCCAACACAAGTCGCCCCTTCTGAACTTGGCATAAAGGACCACTGCCGTCGTTAATTAATTCGTAAATATAGATATAATGCAATGTTCTTCGGCCTCGTCTCTTGACCACCCACCGGCACTGTCTGTAATTTCAAAGTCCGTCCAAACGGTTCATTTGCAAAGTTTGTCTCTCCTCCGCCAGTGGGAAGTCCGGTTGTCGGTTCAAAATTTAGCGAATGATTATGTGAGCGAAATTCATCAGACTGTGGTTCTACAACATTTCTGATCTGCCAGTCAGGATCACCAGTTCCATCTCCCTTAGTCTGGAACCTGCCCATATCAAGGGATCTAATGAACATACCACGGGCATCGGGAATTGCAACGACTCCCTCATTCGCAAGTTGCGAACCCGTAATGGCTCTCCCATCCAACAAAATCCATTCGACCGAACCCTTATTATGGATGCCGAAAAATTTCTTTGGTTCTAGAATCGAGTACTTAACATCCCCGATTGCACCGTGTCCATTAATATCCATGTCGTCTATACAAATAATTAGTTGTTCTTCAAACTGCTAAGCACAATTCGAACTTGGCCTTTACGTGAGAGAAGTCGAATTCAATCTTGGGGTCCATATTCCTATGAAATTAGCAGCAATGTTCTTAGCACTTTCAAGGCTCTTACTATCTATATTTTTGGGAACGAGTCCGCCCTCCTTCCCGTTCGCCCCGAGCGTAATAACTCTCTTTTCAGGTGTTACTTTCTCGATCATTTCAATATGGCCACTCCAAATTAACCAGTCACCCACTTTCGGCTCCGAATTTGGAAGGTTACTTATGTTGTCAATGCCCTCTATGACAATAATGCCTTTTTGAATAGTCTTGGTATTTCCTCCGACTTTCCCATTTGCTAACTTCTCCGTGAGTTTTGTATACAATTCACTACTCACGCTCTTGACGCAGCTCAAAAAAAACTCGGAGCAGTCCATTTTATCGTCATCAAAGTTCAATGATCCGTCAGCAGCGCGCACATCATTTAAAGCATACTTGAATTTTTCCTTTTTGCTAATTCCTTCATTGAGAATTTGTATTGCTAGAGACATACACTTGTTTTTAGTCAATTTTTATATATAAGTACAGGGAAATATTTCTTGGTCTCGTCTCAGCGTGAGGTTGCTCCACACCCAGTGTGCTCTCAAAATGCCTTTCCTCAAGCATGACCCTGGGGTAAGCTCCACCTCCTTCCACCTTATCGGTGCCATGATAATTGGAATGAGATGACTTATGACTATGCTCACCCACCATGTCACCCTGATAATCTCCGACACTGCGGTCTGGTTCACAATCACCAGAGGCGGGGTCTCTACCAAGATTCATACTTCTTAAGAATACTCCTCTAGCGTCGGGCAATTTATCGATTCCAGCTAACTGATGCAGCGCGGATCCTGCAATCTCTGCACCATTCATCAACACCCAACCCGTCCCATTTTCTTTAACGAACAAGTTTGGTGGTAATACGGAATACTGAACACTTCCAATCATTGAGCCTTCCATAAAGATATTTCGTTTTACCTATTGCATGAAAAAAACCTCCTTGTATAATTCCGATTGTTTCTCAGAAACATTTCCAAAAAAACCTAAGTCTACTAAGGAGGTAATGATTTGCTCCTTAACGGCAAGCAGCGCGAAAAGAGAACTACTATATATCATTTGTTCTTCTAAAACAATTGTTAAGTCAGGGATCAAGAGCCGCAATTTTTCATCGGACCGCGGTTTCAGAAAAAATAAGCATAACTGTGGGTGGTCAGGATTTTCATCGTCAAAACCGAATGTCAGACGACCTTCCGCGTATTTTATAAGCATTTCATTTAGTTCCTTGAGTTTTGTCCTTTCGCTGTTCACTGAGTAAAACAAGTCGGAAAAACCGGACAGATCTTGTCTATCCACAAAAGGCTCGACCCTAGCATTTATAAAGAAAGTGGCCATGTTCTTCTGCAACGTTTCATTTAGTTTGATGGCGTTCCATACCAATTCCATTCGCTTGTTATCGCTGCCGTATAGGACCGTACTAAGAAAAGGTATTATTGTAGCTCCGGACAGTATGGACTGCTGAACTATGCTCGCATTAACAGCGTCGAGTAAATTTCTAAGCCTACTTTTACATTTGCTAAGTTTTCCTTTAATGTACTTCTGCGAGTCAATTATTTCATCAATCGTATTATACGGAGTCATTTGACCATCCCTACTGAGAATGTAAAAAATTTGCAAGGTTATATAGTACTCAACCAGCTTTGTCAAAAAATAGGTATTATAGTAGTTCTCCGTATAAGCTTCAAAATTGTAGCCGGTAGTGTCATTCACTAAATTATAACCTTTCTTGAATGTATCATACTCGTTACTTTGAGGCGGTAAAAGCAGCATGTTTTTAATCTTGTGTTCGTTCTCTACGTTGGGAAATAGTTCAATAAATAGCTGTAAAATGTTCCGATAGGCTTGGAGTTCCAATTTGGCAACATCACTAAATTTCGCGCCGGCGCCCGTCAAAATTACATCTTGCCTGATGACAAAGCTTAAGTTTGCTATACTTTCTGTTAGTGCTATTAATTCTCCAAATACTAAAACCGGCATACCGTTAATCTTATACCAGCTAACATAAAATTCTAGACCAACCGCATCCGTCACGTCTTCCTTACTTTTAACGAACGCATCAATTAAATTATACTGCTTATAGACTAAATAGTTAAGCATATCATTACTCAATTCCAGCTGCTCTTTAATATCGCCCAGCTGATTTGAAATAATTTGTAGTGATTGCATGATATTTTTATACATCTTCTGAACCAAGTCTGTAAGCTGGTCGACTTTGCGCTCGATGTCGTCAAGCCGTTCGTTGAGTTTTGTGAAACCTTCTTGCATCGCTTCGAACATCTGCTGCTCTATCGACGGCCCACCGCCAAACAATCCGCCCAGACTTCCTAATGCACCAATTAGACCGATCGGGTTTGGCGGAACTAGAGACGTCGCGATCCCAATAGCGAGTTTGGCATATCCAACAAACTTTCCGACGCTCCTTGCCGCACCCTTGAAAACACCTAGTTTTTCCATAGTAGCTGCAATAGCATCAAGCGAATTAACCGTATCGCTGGCAAAGGTTACGACACCGCTGAAAGTAGGCTTTTTTAAGGATTCAAGTTGCGTTCCGAATCCGCGCATATACTCCTCGGAGAAAATCCTACTGGCCTTTTCCTTAAATGAATCGATGGAATCAAGAATTTCAACCCCTTTTTTCACATAAGAGTTAATGACAGTAACCTGTATCAAATTCTGTGCGACAAGTTTAGCATGGTCCTTTTGCTTCTCACCGAGCTTTCGTAAATCAGGGACTGCGTCATCAACAATTCGCCGAATATCGGCCTCCAGTTTCTTAATTTTGTCCGTTCTATTTTCAATCTCTGCAGAAAGATGATTCAGTATTTGATTGACCTCAACCTCGTTATCTGCTAACTTCTCTATGTGCTTTCCTAACTCATTAAAAGACCTCTGAGCAGCATCTTTCGCACCAATCAAATGGCTACCAAAAGCTTTTGCAAATCTCTTCGTGATGTCCGCAGAATTGTCGATTATAATGGCTTGTGGATTTGTCTTAAGCAATTGTTTCGCTCCGTCAGCTATACTAGTCAGCAGCGATTTTGTCAATAGATCCTTCGGTACATATTGGGACAATGTCCCGAAGCGACGACTCAATTCCTCTTCCCCAATCTCTTTAACATTAATACCTTGTTGAGAGATGATTGACAATCCATAATTGATGACCTTATCAAAATCTGCACCTTTTGCTTTCAAATACCCAAAAATCGAGTCTTCAGTATAGCGTAGGATACCAGAAGTTAATACTGGCGCCAACATCTCGTCAACATTTTTGCCGCCTGTACTAACCCTCAATCGCCTTAGCGCATCATTTATATAAGGTCTCAATTCCTTTTTATTGACCTGCCATATCGATTCAGTCGGAAGTAGGTTAGTTAACGTGCTTTTAAGAAGCTGTTCGTACTCAAGTAAATATTTTTCTCGTGATGTTGAGTCAGTCAAAACCCTTTGGAGTTCTTTACTAGCTGGAGGCTTTGTCATTCCTTTCTTTTTAACCTCCTCCCTAGTGAGTGCAGCCAACTCTCCAGAGAAGTTTGTAATATCGATCTTCGGTAACATAGCAGATAATGGATTAGCACTGGCCTCTAATGTAAGCCAACCGACTTAATAGACTTTTATATAAACATAGACGCATATATTCTTTGGTCGAGTTTCATTACCGCCTTCATTGAAAATTGCACAAGTCTCAGGAGCATAGTTTGTCTGAGTTGCCCAATTGTTACCATCAGAACTCCAATTTCCATGTTGTAGATATATTGGAATTCGATGATTGTGCCTTTTAAAATCATCTTGTTGGAAGCTACCCACTGACCTAACATCACCATCAGGATCTCCGGTATCCCCATCTCGTCCCATGTTCATCCCCCTAAGAAAATTACCCCTTGCATCAGGCAATTGGGTCACCCCTAATGTTCCTAGCTCCCAGTTCAATTCAACCTTCTGCCCTGCCATAAGAACCCACCCAGGATGCTCCTTCTCAAATGTCGCCGGGTGGAGAATAGACATTCTAATATCTCCGAGAAAACCTTCGTCAGTTGCCTGCTTCATTTAAATAATATTATGAATATAATTCTAGTAAAAACGTCGCGACAAACTGAGAACTGCCGCCAGCGGCCAAGCTACCACGACAAGACAGCATTTTAATCATTCCTTAACGAGAGGTTCTACTAAGCTATTAACCAAACGCAAAATGAGTGCAGAATTAAAGTGTAAAGATCAGCAAAGACAACGTTTAGTATTGAACAACATCAATGGATAAACATAATGTAACCCAACTTAATCACAGGCGCACGCCTTCAATCGAAATACTCGTGCTACGAACATCTGTTTTCCAAGATTAAGTTACACGAGTCACGTGAATATTCAAAGCCTTGATATAACATTTCTATACAATCAATCTTTAAAAATTAACCTGGGTATAGCTTTGACATTTATGAGTTATGTTTATCTTCGAATGAGCTTCGTTCAGAATGCTAGTTGCATGTCATCGTAGAATCCTAGGAACACCTCCTACTAAAAATTCACAAAACTGAAAGCTCGGCTGTGGATAAATAGTTTGTCAGGTGAGACTTCGTCACTATCGGGCCTTACTTCACGTCAAGTCTCGAGAGGACGGGATTGCGTCAGAAATGAAGGTCAGTGCCGTTTTGCGTTTTATTGTGGTTGTATTTATTCAGTTTTAGCTCCGATTGGACTAACGTATGAGCAGCTCAATGAAGGCCGGTGAATCAAATTGAGGTCATATCATTTAACAAACAGATATATGAAGTACGCTTTTTTATCGCTTTTAGTTGCGGTATCTTGGCACGCACGATCAGCCCCATATCAGCTGGCTGACTCAAGTAACGCCTCGCCTGCCGAAATCAAACGAGTAGTTAACATTAGTGAGTCAAATGAACAAACATCAAGCCCAATTACCTTCCTCGACAAATTTGGTCATGCAGCAAGCTCGGTAAGGTACGGCTCGCCATTTTTTGCCCGGTTTAAAGTACCCGCGAGCAGCGCAAACCCGGCGACTCCGGCGAGAATCGATCAGAAAGAACTCCTTTTAGTGATCAACAATATGCCATTTCCAGAGTACGCTGCAAAGCAACTGTCTATCAAAAATGACTCAGCTATTGTTCTATTCACTATTGATCATCACCATGGCGAAGGATTAAACCTAGCCAAGTTTTTAGGAAGGGATCGCACGCGCCAGCAAGAAATATACATTGATGTGGCGAAACGAAACGGAGAACGACTAACTACAACATCCAGTCCAATTACAATTATATTCTTTACAAACGGAGGTCGTATTACAGTCATAGTTACTGCTGTTATATTGATTATAGCGATGCTCGTGATCGCATACAAAAGCAATTTATTAAAGGAAAAGGTTAATCCTACTGCTGTCGCCGCATTAACAGCACAACTTGCTGCCGTAGGTGCAACAAACTCCAATATCCCTGACTATCGCTGGAGTCTTGCCAAGACACAACTTGCAGTGTGGACGATAACAATAGCGATCTTGTACTTCTTGGTTTGGGTAATTAGCGAAGGCATTCCGGTGATTAACACGACCGTACTGGCCTTACTAGGAATCTCTTTCGGAACTACAGCTGCCGCCAGCCTTCAGAAATCACCGAAGACTTCCGAGCCTTCTTTAAAATCCAATTTCCTCATCGACCTTATTGACGATGGTTCCGGCCCAAGCATTCACCGATTTCAGAATGTAGTGTTCATCGCTATATTTCTGTGCATTTTTATAAGCAGCACGTACACCAAATTAGAATTTCCGGAATTTGATACAACGCAACTGTTGCTGCTTGGAATTAGCGCAGCAGGTTATGTTGGCATAAAGTTTCTTAAGGAAGGACAATAGTTGCTAGTACCTCTAAACTCGAAAAGGGACACCACTTAACACTCGATGGTTGCAATACGTCCGTATGATAATCAACGAAGGTGCGAAGTTAGCACCGGTTCTGTCTTCTCATGCCGGTCGCTAAGACAAATTGAGAGAGAACACAGTTAGGAGCGGAATTTCACGCTGTTGAAAGTGTCTTAGCCCCCTAAAATCTGCACAGAATTTTCCATTTGGTTTTGTAGTAGAGTACCGTGTTGGTCATCTGATAAG
>NZ_JBBCAU010000021.1:0-8600 GCF_037203685.1 Chryseolinea sp. T2 | reverse complement strand
TCTTCTTCATACGGATTTCAGTTGGTTAAATTTAAAAACTCTAATTTTAACCTGTACTAAAATCCCGGCCAGGTACCGCTAGTAACCCATTGTAGCTACAGTCATATTATAAAGCATCAGAGAGCAGTTATAACCTATACTGCTCAATCCAACCCCGTTATTCGTTGCTCCGGCTGCGATCACCGCTGTCCCGGTACCGTGCGCCTGGATTGGTAAACTTGGTGCCGCATAAAGGACCTTGTAAACCAATTCGTCGTGTGTTTGTAAAAAACCATTATCGCTCACCGCTATCTTGATTGATGGTGAACCAATGGAAACGTCCCATGCCTGTTGTGCTTTTATGTTTGTTAAATACCATTGGTTGTTATGTGGAGCATTAGCGACTGGATCCTGCACTCCAAAGTCGTTCGGAACCGCCAGCAGTTTTGGCGTTTCTTCAACTTCAACTATTTCAAATAGTCCTGAAGCGATGAACTCATCCTTAAGTTCGTTAATTGGGTAATCAATATCCACTCGGTAGTACAGTAGAATTCTTTCCTTTAACGCATGATTGAAAGCCCTGGCTTCGGGAAAGGCTTGCACTATATTCCTTAGTTTATATTTTGCAAAGAAATTGTCAATCGAAACTTCACCGAACGATGCAGAAAGGCGATTTCCGACATTCGATGCCCTAAACGAATCACTTTGTTTCTTGCTAAGCTTGACTAACAGAGTGTTTTGAGAAAAGGCAAATTGGTTTGAAGTAACCAACATCATGATAGCTATGATCCATGCTTTCATTGAGTATATAATTTAATAGTGGATTGCGATAACGGATTGGTAAGTAGCAACGTGTTTTCCTTTAGTTGGAAAGTAATTTCACTATTACGAGAAAGTACTTGGTACAGCTGCTTAGCAAAGAACGTCTGCGCAGTTGTTCCTACGTCAAGGCTTTTTATATAGTCGTGCAGATGAATTTTGTTTTGAATAATTTCTGCGGGCCCGTGCACATTGTTAACGCCGTCAAAAACGGTCATCTCACCTTTGTTGAACAAGGTCATAGGCTGTTGAGGAAAAGTTTCGCAGGGCACTAGTACGGTGGTGTCAGCAGTGGTTACAGAGTAGATTAACCAAATAGTCACTTCTAATGGAAATGATTTGCTTATTGCCGGGACGCTGGGAGAGCAATTCGTCACAGTCTCCATGTCCTCAACCACAATTATATTTGGACCATTTACCTCGCACGTTTTAAATATTTGATAATTCGATTTTATGATCTGACTTTCTTCAATCGTGTCAGCGATGTCCGTTGGCAAGCAAACGCTAAATTCACTCTGAGTACCCGAGACAGAGTCTTGCGACACTAAAGTTGGACCATTATTAGCCCCTCTCGGAAAAAATCTGAAATATCCGTCGCCTTCATCGAGTAATTCGGTATTTTCAGAACATTGTAAACACCTTAGCTGTTCATCTTTGTCACAGGCAATCATCGAATAGTAGGTTAGCAGAGCGAAAGCAATTGCGGTGTGCTTAAGCCGGAAGTTCAATGCTTGCATGTGTTTTCAGAATAGCAGAAAGTTCTAATGGGATTTAACCAACGGGAGTAACGTTGCAAATTAGTTCTTGTAGCCGTCAACTTCAAGGGTATCATAAATTATTACGGTGGAAATTTGCCTACGACACACACACCCGATTTCAGGGGTGGCGCAATGGGTGTTTGGTAATGCTGTAATTGAGATTGACTCAACACTATGCCTTCCTGAGTTAATTTGCATTTGAGATGTATTGATGTCATTGACAACCGCTGAAAAGAGACCGCTTTTCCATGAAGTAGGACCCACGATTGCAACAGCCAATTGCAAATTAAAATGATACCAATGTCATATATTGGAGATCGGGCAAACTTTCGTAAGCTTTCAGACATTCCTCACCTGGTTACTTGTATTTTTATATCAGTAATGAAAATGCTACACCAATCGATGTGTATTTCGATGACTTTAAGATTGTCCACACAAAAGGTGGGATAGTCAACGTACAGGATTATTACCCTTTTGGTATGCCATTTCGCAGCTATGCCCGGGAAAATAGCCTAGATCAAAAAAACATGTTTCAATCAAGTAAATTTCAGACGGAGCTCAATCTAAATATTAATGATTTTTCTTGGCGGCAATATGATCCTACAATTGCTAGGACCACGACTCAGGATCCTCATCTGGATCGCTACCATGCCATTTCTCCCTATAGCTTTTGGGCAACAATCCTATTAACGTTGTCGATCCTAACGGTATGGACACTTTGCATGTGGTGCAGCTGCAAGGGGTCACCATTACTGCTTCTAGGATTCCATACGATCGTAACGTAATTTCTGGTGCCGCTTTTTTAGCGCAGTCAATGTTCGGCCAATCTGGTAGTTTTACTTCCACTTTGCCGGCGGATCGACGCCCTCCTTCTAGGCCATTTACTGGTTCGAAAGCAGAGGCGGTAAAGTACGGTGCGGCGTTCACTGTACCGGGGGTCGGTATATTTGTTAATCCGCGGGATTTACATAACATTAATTTACTCCGTCATGAGTTTGGTCACGAATTGCAAGCCCGAATATGGGGAAAACCAGCTTGTAGCTGTTATAGCTCCCGCTAGCTTAGTGAGTGCAGACAAAGCGAACAATGACCCTAATTATGAGCATTCGACCTATTGGACCGAGTGGACAGCTAGTTGGTTCTCATATAATTATTTTGGCTGTCCGTCAGATTGGGATTCCGAAGACGGGAGTGATGGCTATAACAATAACAAACATCCAATCCAACCGCCACCGGGCGGCGGGCCAGGCATATATCCACCGTTTGGACCCTTCCAATTCTATTCAATTGAAATTCCAACCCAACCAAAATGAAATGTATTTTGATTGTATTATGCATGCTGGTAATTGGATGTGATTATTATGATTCCAGATTGAAGGTTGTCAACCGGTCGAACCAGGTGATCGCGGTTGAGGTCGAACCAGATACCGTGCCGGATTTTCCTAGCATCAATAAATGGCAGTATTACATTGAAAATAGGATTAACCGATTGGATACCGGTGTGTTGACGAAAATGGGAAGCACAAGAGGGTGGGAGTTTCAAATTTTAAAAAGCAAAAACAAGAAATTGAACGTATTTATATATAGCGTAGATTCAATTAGAAAGTATCGAAGTATGGATACATTAATACTAAGGAAATTTTATGAGCGTTATGAATTTTCAGAAGGTGAGATGAAGGATAGGAATTGGACAATTTTGGTCAAGTAAGGAGTCAGAAGTTAGTGATCCCTTGTATGAATGGTGGTAGACAAAACCAGAATTTCTTTTTTTGAAGCAGTGTTCATCGTGAGGCCTATTGAAAACTTTCCGTCCTTCGTCACAGTTGAAAAAACTGTAATGCCTAAGTACTGTGTAAATGGGCCGATGAAGTAGATGTCGTGCGCATGAAGAGGTGGGAAGAGAGAGTGGTCTCATCGTACCTTAGTGGCTGCTTCAGCAATCCCGAAGCAGAGTCATAGCAATGCAATCCTTTGCTTGGACTTCTCTTAATTGGAAAGCCATCTTAATGCTGAGGTAGCAATACTTACCCCTTCTAGGCGGTTCTTCAAGTCTAGTAGCAACGCAAGGTTCGGGGATGACGCTAGACCGTCCACAAACCAGATCGTATACTGCGCGGGCTAGGTTAAGGAGCCATCCACCAGAAAGACCGATTCCTCCATGTCTTGCACCACATCCATCAAGACCAGTTAATTTAAGAATCGGTTTGTAATTGATTTGCTTGGCGTTTCCGATTATCGAGAGATCATCAGTGGGTGAATTAAGATACTGGTAATTCCAGACGTTTTGACCCACTCTTGAGGTGGTGAGATTTGATGTATCTATCTTTCTTGAAAACCGCGGCAACGTTTGGAGATTTCAATGAACGGAATCTACTCTACATGAGTAATACGTACAAATACGAAAATCCTCAAATCAAGAATTACAGAAAGAGAGTTTCAAATGGCATGTATAGAGTTTCAACGATCGTAACGCTGTTAGAACTGATTAAAGAAAAGCAAATGTAATGTGGTAAGTAACTGAAAATCAAGAAGAAAAAGTTAATTCACTTCCCGATACAAAACTTCGAAAAAATATTCTCCAGCAAATCATCCGTCGTGATCACCCCAGTGATCTCCCCAAGATAATGCAGCGCCTGCCGAATATCCATCGCCAGCAAATCACCAGTCTGGCTAATATCAAGTCCCAGCAGCACGCGATCGAGCGCATCATTCGTGCGGGAAAGATTCTGATAGTGTCTGATATTCGTTACCAGCACGTCTCCAGCCTTAACAGTACGAACGTGGAAAGAGGAGAGGATCCGGTCTTTAAGTTCCTGCAGATTGTCTTTGGTCGAAGCACTTATAAATATAAAATCATGTGACTTCAATACTTCCACCAACTGTGGATCAGCAAGGTCCTTCTTGTTGCCAACTTTGATAAAAGGTATTCCCAGGTGCCGAACATTTTCTTCTTCAGCGGCTATTTCATCAATAGTCGTTTGCGACAGGTCAAAGAGATAAATAATAAGTGACGCACGCTTCATGCGTTCGCGCGTGCGTTCAATGCCGAGTGCTTCTATTACATCCTTTGTTTCGCGTAGCCCGGCCGTATCGATAAAACGGAAGTTAATTCCCTCAAGCACCATCTCATCTTCAATCGCATCGCGTGTAGTCCCTGGGATATCCGAAACAATAGCACGTTCCTCATTTAGCAGCGCATTCAGTAATGTCGACTTCCCAGCATTCGGACGACCTGCAATTACAGTAGGCACTCCGTTCTTGATCACGTTACCTTCATCGAACGATTGTATCAGACTAAGTAAGTAGCCTTTGATCTGCATGATCAGTTTCCGCAGATCGTCGCGTTTGGCGAACTCCACATCTTCTTCGCCAAAGTCCAGTTCGAGTTCTACCAGCGACGCAAAGTGCACCAGCTCATCGCGGAGCTTCTGTATCTCCTGAGAGAATCCCCCTCTCATTTGGTTCATCGCCGCCTGCCTCGCGTTATCCGTTTCGGCGTTAATAAGATCAGCTACTGCTTCGGCCTGCGCAAGATCAAAGCGCCCTCCGAGGAAGGCCCTTTTCGTAAATTCCCCCGGTGAAGCGAGGCGTGCACCTCTCGCCAGCAAAAGTTTGACGATCTGCCGTACGATGACCATAGATCCATGGCAGGAGATCTCGATGCTATCCTCCTTCGTGAAGGAATTCGGAGCGCGGAATATGGACACAAGTACTTCATCTATAATGGTCGATCCGTCGCGAATAGATCCGAAATGAATGGTGTGCGACGGCTGTCCGCTCAATGCTTTACCATGAAAGCACGACTGCACAATAGAAATGGATTCTGCACCCGAGAGTCGGATTACGGCTATGGCTGAGATGCCCTGCGGCGTGGCGAGAGCAATAATGGTATCGGTAGGGGACATGCCGCAAGATAATGAACTCAGCTTATGTTTATTATGAGCTTTGAAACGCGAGGCATTAAACGTTTCTGTAAGTATGAAAAGTGGCTTGGAATGAAGCTATCCTAATTCCAGCAAGATGGCTGGTTATTCATCGAATTCATAGTTGCGTTACGTACAGAGGAAGAATGGCTTAAGATATAGGCCCTGCTTATTGGTATTTAATGCGTACACCATAGATCCGTTGACTTGCCTCAGATAAATTATTGATGTCCTGATCGGGATTGAGATCAATCACAATCCGATAACTGTACTGAGAGTTGTCTATCACATTTGTTGAGGCCAGGGTACTTTGGGTTATGGTTCTGATTGTGCTTGAACTGCCAGATGAGTTATATGGGGTGATAACATTTTCGTTGCCTCCTGTCGGCGAGCGTCTGAACACCGAAAAAGTGAGGTTTGTAGGATCTTCGTCCCAGTAGTAAAGAGTAAACTCTTGAATTGTCAGGCCATCTGCCAGGTGTATGGGTGCAATCAACTGAGTTCCCTCATTTCGTTTTATAACGGTAACGAATCTGTTTTCGGACTCCAGAAAGAATCGATTGTCGTGGTCTTTAGGACCGTTACCCTTCGTACCGGTAAAATCGGATGGATCCACCATATAATATTTTGAGATTGGGCTCAATGAGGGTATTATCTGAGGTGTCCAGCGAACACCGTCCCAAACTAAAATTTTACCATTGTCGCTCGTTCCAAGTATCCCAGAGGCGATTGCGTTTCCGCGAATTTTTACTACGTCTGGTGAAGGATAATTTCCTGACAAGTCTCCATTGGCTGGTATGTTATTCAAAATCCCCGATTTAGATTCAAGTTGTGGGACACCCATTGGGTTTGTTGTGAATATCTTATTTCCGTCTGCTGTACCTGATGTTGCAAGTTTGGGTAACGTGACCGCACCATCCTTGATTTGCATTGAGGTCACCGAGTTATTAGTTAGCGAAACACCATTGAGCGGCCCTGATAATTGCCCACTTACAATCAATGAATTTAGATTTACTGGACTCGCATCATTCGTTAGTGAAAGCGTGTTTCCTGTTAGCGCCAGGTCCTGGGCATCTTTAGCTGGTAGCCATTTCACAATTCCGCCACCATCAGTTGAAAGAACGGTACTGCTTCCTCCGGGTTGAATTTTAAGCGGTGTGATCGCACTATTGGCGATATCATTTGCACCGATTGTTCCGTCAATAATATTCGTACCTGTTAGGGATATTCCACTTAAGTCCACGCTGGTAATGTCGTTCGTAAGCGACAAAATATTGCCTGTGATGGTAAGGTCTTGTATTAGACTTGCCCCAAGTCCTTTAACCCATGAGTTGTTTATCCAACAATAAAACGATTTCTCTGTCGTGTCAAAAACTATTAAACCATCATCGTTAGGAGAAGAGGGGCGCATTGCATTGCGATTTTGAGAAGTTATTTGAGGCAGCAAGACACCCTGGTCGGCGTTTGGCGGATTTACAATTAACAATGCATTTGGATGGTCAGTTTTTTTTCCAATAACCACCGACTTTTGTTCAGCTGTTTGCGAATAAGTTGCCGTCGAAATAAACAATCCAAAGAACACCCAGAATTTCATAACGATAATTTGCACCGCGGTTATTATATATAAAAGGTGTGTAAATTATTCTACGTGTAAGGTCTCGTTGTTTATCGTACTCTCTTTAACATCGGACCTGCCCTGCTGCATGCTTATAATTTATTCCTTTTTATTCGTTTTGCTCGGCTCAGTAATACCACGTACATATGGCGATCAACGTCCGCGCTGTTTTCTCGGCAAACTTTCCCTGGCGCTAACCGTACCCTTAAAAACACGCACGTACTTTTTAGGTCAGTATAACAATTTATGATTGTCATTGGATATCCGACGTTAACATACCGTACTCCGATTCAAAAGATTGCCCTCGAAAGGTTGTGGACTGAAGTCAGCATGATAAGGGTAAGCCTGGTTATAAAAAGAAGTCAATTTTAACCGGCATAATCCTCCGCCATCCTCCGGCTCGTCCGCTCACGAACGCGTATGTCGCTCTTCCGGACGCCAGTACCGTAGACTTTCAGTGAATTTATATGTTAATTGTAGTGGCATGGTTATTGGCAATTCGCTGCGATGACAAATAAAAGCACCCTCGTTTCCCTGGCATTGACGTTGGCTCTGATGCCTTCATTGTCTCAAGCACAAAAAGATGCACGTTATCTCGATCAGACTTCGCCTGGAGTGAAGCCCATGGTATATGCGCCGGGGAAGGTTTCACTACCCGATCAGTTTGAATTCGGAGCAACGTTCTCTAAAGATCGTTCTGAGTTCTATTACGGGGTGGAGATCAATCATAAAGCAGAGACGCGCGTCATGAAATTCGCTGACGGGAAATGGACAACACCTGAAAAGTTATTGGTGCACAGCGTTTATAGCTTTAATGATCCTTTTCTTTCATCTGACGAGAAACAGCTTTACTTTATCTCCGACCGGTCCGTCTCCGGCGAAGGACCAAAGAAGGACTACGACATCTGGTATATTCAGCGCGAGAACGACAAGTGGTCTGCTCCAATCAACGCTGGGCCTAACATAAATACGAACGCCAACGAATATTATATGTCGTTCACGAAGAATGGCAAAATGTATTTCTCATCGAACGGTCGCGCTACTGATGGCTCCCGGGATTACGATATATACTCAGCGGAATCTAAGAACGGAAAATTTCAACCGGCAATTGCAGCCGGGCCTGGCGTAAACACCGAGCACTATGAAGCAGATGTCTTTGTCGCCCCCGATGAATCGTACCTGATATTTGCCGCCAACAGACCTGAGGGATTGGGTTCCGGCGACTTATACGTAAGCTTTCGAAAACCCGACGGTACCTGGACGCCGTCAAAGAGCCTCGGCGATTCCATCAACACCGAAACGGATGATTTCTGCCCTTACGTTACTTCGGATGGCAAATATCTGTTCTATGCAAGCAGGGGAGACATTTATTGGGTATCGACCGAAGTCGTTAGCAGACTCAAATAAGTCATTGCTTATTGGCTTGAAAGAGACTGTCAAGTGAACTGTGTCAAGGTTTGAAAATTCACCAACTTGACACAAATATGGAAGAGAAAAAGGAAGAAC
>NZ_JBBCAU010000020.1:0-9198 GCF_037203685.1 Chryseolinea sp. T2 | reverse complement strand
GTTCTTCCTTTTTCTCTTCCATATTTGTGTCAAGTTGGTGAATTTTCAAACCTTGACACAGTTCACTTGACAGTCTCGATGTGTGCGACCATCCACCGACTCATGATTGATTAGCGAGGTGCAAAGAAAGTCCCAGCAGAGTCCCAGCGCAGTCCCATTGCACCCCCAGCCATGCCCAGACACTCTCCAGTCCCTTGCCACACTTCCCCAGACTTGACGGTTGAACATCCGCAAGGCTTGCATTAAGAACTTCTTACAGGGAAGTAGCCAGGTGGAGTGAACATTATAGTCAGAGCAAAAAAAAACCGTCTCTGATTGAGACGGCTTTGTATAAAAGACCTTGGATTCTAATTCCTACGCAACCTTCAGTTTGCTGTACTGCGACTTGCTGAACTTCTCCTCAGCATAAGCGCGGTTGATCACCAGGTGACTGATGTTTTTCTCAGAAGGCAATTCGAACATAGCATCGTTGATGATTGCTTCGCAGATAGAACGAAGTCCGCGGGCACCAAGCTTAAACTCGAGAGCCTTTTCTACGATGAAATCAATCGCTCCATCTTTAAACTCAAGCTCGATCTCTTCCATATCGAACAGCTTCTTATACTGCTTGAGCAACGCGTTCTTGGGCTCTGTAAGAATCTTACGAAGCGCATCAGCATCAAGTGGATTGAGATAAGAAACTACCGGCAAGCGACCGATGAGTTCTGGAATGAGTCCAAAACTCTTAAGGTCCTGCGCAGTAATGAACTGCAACAGGTTGTCGCGGTCCATATTCTTTGCGTTTCCTCCCTCGTGGCCCGCTACAAAGCCGAGTGGTCTTGTATTCAAGCGGTTTCCAATGAACCGGGATATTCCTTCGAATGCTCCTCCGCAGATGAAAAGGATGTTCTCAGTGTTAACCGTAATCATCTTTTGATCAGGGTGTTTGCGTCCGCCCTGAGGAGGCACGTTAACAGCTGTTCCCTCGAGTAGCTTTAAGAGCGCCTGCTGAACACCTTCACCACTTACATCGCGTGTAATGGAAGGGTTGTCAGACTTGCGGGCGATCTTATCAATCTCGTCGATATAAACGATGCCGCGTTCAGCAGCCTCTACGTTGTAATCAGCTGCCTGAAGCAAACGTGTAAGAATGCTTTCTACATCTTCTCCCACGTAGCCAGCTTCTGTCAGTACAGTAGCATCAGCAATACAGAAGGGTACTTGCAGGAGCTTAGCGAGTGTGCGTGCCAGGTAAGTCTTACCTGTACCTGTCTCACCCGCCATGATGATGTTGGACTTCTCGATGTTTACATCATTGTCCATCTTCCGCTGCATCAATCGCTTGTAGTGATTGTATACGGCAACAGACATAATCTTTTTTGCTTCATCCTGACCAATCACATATTCATCAAGAAACTTCTTGATCTCAAGTGGTTTGATCAGCTTGAAGTTGGGCGAAAAACCCGCTTCAGTTTTGCTTTTCTTTTCTTCACCCAGAATCTGATTTGCCTGAGTGACACACTTATCACATATATGAGCGTGTATACCCGAAATCATCAGGTCCACGTCTTTCTTATTCCTACCGCAGAATGAACAGGTAACTTCAGCCATAAATCGTCTTTAAATAAAGCGCCGACTGCCAAATAAAGGATAAAGATAATCATTATTTGGCAGATCGGCGCTAATTGCGATGCTTGCGAATTGTGCTAATTTTTCTTGCGCTCGAGGACTTCGTCGATCAAGCCGTATTCCTTTGCTTCTGCCGCACGCATCCAGTAATCGCGATCAGAGTCTTTTTCGATTCGCTCATACTTCATGCCGCTGTGCTTAGCCAGGATATTGTAAAGGTCCTTTTTCACTTCAAGCGTTTGCTTAAGCGAAATTTCCATATCCGACGCCTGTCCCTGCATGCCGCTCATCGGCTGGTGAATCATCACCCTCGAATGGGGAAGCCCTGCACGCTTCTTAGGCGCGCCTGCCGTTAGAAGGACCGCAGCCATGGAAGCAGCCAGACCGGTGCAAATCGTTGCAACGTCAGGATTCACGTATTGCATAGTGTCGTAAATGCCCAGACCGGCATAAACTGAGCCACCAGGGCTGTTGATATACATCACGATATCTTTCCTCGGATCCGAAGATTCAAGGAACAGCAACTGTGCGGTGAGAAGGTTCGCTACCTGATCGTCAACGGGCAGGCCAAGGAAAATAATCCTGTCAGAAATAAGTCTTGTAAATACATCTATGGCACGGAAGTTTCCGGGGCGTTCTTCAATGACGGCAGTCGTCATGTTTTCAATCTTCTGAGCATAGCTGTCGATGGTATTGCCGCTCATACCCAGGTGGTGAACAGCATACTTCCGAAATTCATTGTTATAATTCATACTGTCTTTTTTTGTAACGATCCAGGGTAAGAAACTGCTCGGTCGCGGATCTTTTTTACGACCGGCAATCATAGTTAAGGTGAAGCTAAAATACAACCATAGAACCGTGATATGGGGAAAATGGTTTGATAATTCGCAATTGACAACGTCCAGTTGCCCATTTAGCTGACGGACAGGTTTCTACCAGCCACCTTCTAATATTGTCGTAATCCAGGCTAAAAATATTGTGACGCATGGTCAGGGCATTTGCCCGATGGATTAGCGGTGCCTTTAAAGAAAAAGAGCCCCGCCAAAAGCGGGGCCCCAAAATTATCAATTGTCAATTATCAATTATCAATTGTCAATTCTCCTAGTGCTTATGCTCCTCAACAATCTTCTTGAACTCATCCACGCTGACCTTCTTCTCCTGAACAGAAATGTTCTCCCGGATAAACTTCAGGATCTTTTCCGAACGAAGCTGGCTATAGATCTTCATGAAGTTCTGACCGTTCTCGTTCTGTAGATAGTTATCGGCGATGGCGTCAAGACGATCGCCAAGCTGAGCCGCGATTGCAGGACCGCCAAATTGTGAAAGAATCAGATCTTTAGCCTTGGAACGTACTTCGTCAGCCTCTACTGAGATCTTGTTGTCCTCGGCGATACGGTTCTTAACGAGGTCCCATTTCAGACCACGCTTGTAATCGTTGAACTCGCGATCGATCACCTCGTCTGTTAATTCCCCCTTGCTTGAAGACTTCAACCAATTCTTAAGGAATTCGTCGGGCAGGTTAATGTCAGTATTTGAAATGTAGTAATCTTCGATGTGGTGGTCGAGGAAGTGATCAGATTCACGCTTGTAATTTTCGGCGATCGTCTCCTTCACCTTCGCGAGAAACGCAGCTTCGTCAGCAACTGCATCTTTACCAAATACCCGATCGAACAATTCCGTATTTACTTCGGCAGGTTCAGTTTTTGAAATGTTGTTTACTTTAAAGATAAGCTTGCCAGTTACTGCGGCCGCCTCATCACCAGCTACTCCGAGGAATTGTTCTTTCTCTGCTGCATCAGAAAATGTTGCATCGACATCAAACTCCACTTCCTCTTCCTTCTTCAGGCCAACAAATTTCTTCTGCTCTTTCTTAGAAAGTTTAGCCACGTCTACAAAGGCGTGTTCTCGTTTGAAATCAGTAGTTGTCGAACGGACTTCGCCGAATATGTTGCTGACAGCATCGCTTGTTTCAGGATACTCAACTTTGCCAAAGCGCTTCTTAAGATCATCGAGCGTTTCGTTGAGAGTCTTGTCATCAATTTCGATCGGATATGACTTCACCTTAACTTTTTGTGATACGTCGTATTTGAAGTCTTCGACCATCCCGATCTGGTATTCGAACTCGAAATTTTTCTGCTGATCCCAGTCAATTGTAGCAGCCTTGTCCTGATTAGGAAGAGGCTCGCCAATGATCTTTATGTTGTTGTCCTTGATGTAGTCCGACAGCTTGTGGGAGAGGAGGTGATTGATTTCTTCAACCATGATAGACTTGCCGAACATGCGCTTGATCACACCTGTGGGGACTTTTCCCTGACGAAAGCCTTTGATCGTAGCTTTGCGGGCGTAATCCTTTACCTTTTCGTCTACCTTCGTCTGATAGTCACCCTCATTGAGTTTGATCTTGATCAGACCTTCGGTATTGTTTGTTTTGTCGAGTGTTATTTCCAAGGCTTGACTGTTTACTGTTTTATGATGTCAACTTCAAAACGATCTTTTGGATCAGCTGATTAGATAATGTAAGAACCCTCACTGTTCATTGCGAGCAATGTTCAGCGAGGGTTCTGGTGCGGATGAAGGGACTCGAACCCCCACGCCTTTCGGCACCAGATCCTAAGTCTGGCACGGCTACCAATTACGCCACATCCGCATGTGACTATTTTTGCAGAAACTCAGGCGGTTAGCCCTTGCCAAATGATCTAAGCCATTCTTGTCCGGAGACAGGCTTTTCGCAAAAATGAGGGGCAAATTTATGGAATATTCGTAAATAAGAAATACTTTAAAAGTGTTATAAGTAAAAGTCTTGAGTACTGAGCCATTAGTCTTTAGTTGTTAGCCTATTTCCAGTATTTTGCAATGAAGTCTTTGCCGTGTTTTGCGCTCAAAACAAATTTTTCGGCTAGCCGGGGTACAAAACCACTCAGGACCTGCTCAGGACTAATACTAAGGGCTAAATACTAGAATTTGAGATGATTATAGACGCAGAGCTCGAGAAGAAAGAAATCATCAGCCGATATAGAAGGTTACTGCGAAAGGCAAAGCCAATCTTAAAGGATGGCGACGCCAAACTCATAAAAAAAGCATTCACACTGTCGCTGGACGCCCACAAAGACATGCGTCGGAAGTCTGGCGAACCCTTCATATTTCACCCGTTAGCGGTGGCGGAAATTTGTGTTGAGGAGATTGGCCTGGGCACAACTTCTATTATTTCGGCGCTGATGCACGACGTTGTTGAAGACACCGACATCGAACTGGCTGATATTGAGCGGATGTTCGGAAAAAAGATCGCCAGGATCATTGACGGTCTTACCAAAATCCGCGGTGTTTTCGAATACGGGACTTCACAGCAGGCGGAAAACTTCCGCAAGATGCTTTTCACCCTGTCGGAAGACGTTCGTGTGATCCTCATCAAGCTTGCCGATCGTTTGCATAATATGCGCACGCTCGACAGCATGCCCCGGAATAAGCAGTTGAAGGTTGCCAACGAGACGATCTACCTGTATGCGCCGCTGGCACATCGCCTTGGATTAAATGCGATAAAAACCGAACTCGAGGATCTGTACCTCCGGTTTACAGATAAGCCTGTATATGACTCAATTGCACGAAGCATAGATGCAACCCGCGCTGCCCGCACCAAGTTCATCAAACAGTTCATGGTTCCGATCAAGGACGAACTCGACAAGATGAAAGTGGATTATGAGATTAAAGGTCGGCCAAAATCAATCTATTCGATAAGGAATAAAATGCGGAAGCAGAACATTCCGTTCGAGGAGGTGTTCGATCTGTTTGCCATTCGTATTATAGTAGACACCGCAATCGATCATGAAAAGGCCTTGTGCTGGCAGGTCTATTCGATTGTTACAGATCATTATAAGCCTAATCCTAACCGTTTGCGTGACTGGATCAGCACTCCCAAGTCGAATGGTTATGAATCTTTGCACACCACGGTGATGGCGAAAAACGGCCAGTGGGTTGAGGTTCAGATCCGTAGCAAGCGCATGGACGAAATTGCCGAAAAAGGTTACGCCGCTCACTGGAAATATAAGGACAGGGACACTACGGCAGAGTCAAACCTCGAAAAGTGGCTGGCACGCGTTCGCGATCTTCTGGAGCAAAACAATCACTCCGCTCTCGATTTCGTTGACGACTTCCGGGGCAATCTTTTCAGCGATGAGGTGTTTGTTTTCACTCCTAAGGGGGAGCTGAGAACGCTTCCTTACGGTGCAACGGCCCTGGATTTCGCTTTTGAAATCCACACGCAGGTCGGTTCAAAATGCATTGGAGCCAAGGTGAATAGCAAACTGGTCCCCATTAACTATGTGTTGAAGAACGGCGATCAGATCGAAATCCTCACTTCACAGAAGCAACACCCCCACGAGGATTGGCTGAGGTTTGTCGTCAGCTCAAAGGCAAAGACAAGGATAAAGGATGAGCTGAAAGAAGATCGCAGAAAGGCATCTGAGGAGGGCAAGGAAATATTGATTCGCAAACTCAAGTCTGTTAAGGAGGAGCCGACTCCTCAATTAATGGAGCAGGCCAGAGAATATTTTAAGGTGAACGGCAACTTCGAACTGTACTATCGCGTGGGACGCGGGTTTATTACGGGTGCCGACATCAAGAAATTTATAGAGAACAAGCCACTTACGGTGGTCCGGCCCAGAGTTTCTGTTGCGCCGGAGTCGAAGTTGGTAGAGCAGGAGGTAGGCAGCTTAAAAACTAAATACCACGACATTTTGCTGATTGGCGAAGACATGGACGTGGTGGATTACAAGCTTGCAAAATGCTGCACTCCGATTCCGGGAGACGATGTCTTCGGTTTCGTTACCGTTAATGAAGGAATCAAGATTCACCGTACGAACTGTAAGAATGCCCCTGAATTGTTGTCGCATCACGGCAATCGCGTGGTGAAGGCCAAATGGACTTCCCAGCACGAGGTCGCCTTCCTTACAGGGCTGAAAATTCTGGGTACAGACCGGGTTGGGCTGATCAACGACGTCACCAAGATCATATCTGAAGAGCTGAAAGTGAACATGAGTTCCATGTCAATACACACGGATTCAGGGATATTTGAGGGTGAAATCATGTTGTACGTAAACGACACCCGACATCTCGAACAATTGATAGAACGGCTGCGGGGGGTAGAAGGAGTTGAAAAGGTGAGCCGGTTCGATTCAAAAGAGTAGATGATGTAAATTCTTTTATCCTGTTATCTTTGCGCGTTATTTAACATGGTTCTGAATACGAAGATATACGACGAAGTGAAGAAGATCTTCACGGCCTACCTTGAAAACAAGGAGCTGAGGAAGACGCCGGAGCGATATGCCATTCTCGAAGAGATTTATTCGCGCGACGGTCACTTTGATGTAGAATCGTTGTACATCAGCATGAAGAATAAAAACTATCGTGTGAGCCGTGCCACAGTTTACAACACACTCGATCTGTTAGTGGAGTGTGACCTGGTAAGCAAGCATCAGTTTGGAAAAAACCTGGCGCAATACGAGAAGTCCTACGGGTACAAGCAACACGATCACCTGATTTGCACGGAGTGTCATAAGGTGATAGAATTCTGCGATCCGCGCATTCAGAATATTCAAAGTACTGTCGAAGAAATTCTGCACTTCAACGTCCTTCACCACTCCCTCATTCTGTACGCATCCTGCACGCGGCAGAATTGCGAAAACAGGAAATCTGAGAATTGAATACTATGGAATTCAAGCACGAAATAAAGGGGCAAATACTCGCTCTGAGATTAACTGGCGACCTTATAGGTGAAGACAACGGAGCAGCCATCATAGAAGTGGTGACCGATGCATTGCAGAAGAAGGTTCCAATCTGCATTGTGGATATATCCGGATTGAGATATATAAACAGTGCTGGCATTGGCGTGCTCATCACAATATTGACAAAGTTCAGGAACAAGAACGGTGAAGTTTATTTGATGAAGCCCTCTGAAAGTGTTCAAAAGCTTCTGGTAATTACCAAGCTGAATAACATCTTTCACATCGTGCAGTCCGAAAGCGAAGTAATTAAGTAGTAAACTATTTGTAATACCGACAGATGTCCAAGGTAGATGTATTATTAGGTCTTCAATGGGGAGACGAAGGAAAAGGAAAGATTGTTGATGTGCTTGCTCCACGTTACGATGTGGTTGCACGCTTTCAGGGTGGACCTAATGCGGGACACACATTGGAGTTCGATGGCATCAAGCATGTGCTGCATCAAATTCCCTCAGGAATTTTCAGGCATACAACAAAGAACATCATCGGTAACGGCGTGGTTCTTGATCCAATTGTTTTTCAAAAAGAAATCGAGAAGCTGCAGGCGTTTAAGCATCTCGATGTGAAAGCAAATCTTTTCATTTCAAAGAAGGCAACGCTGATCCTCCCAACGCATAGGCTACTGGATCAGGCTTATGAGAAAGCAAAGGGCGATAACAAGATCGGTTCTACCTTAAAGGGAATTGGTCCCACGTATCAGGATAAAATCGGACGCCAGGGATTGCGCGTAGGCGATATTCTTTCTCAGAACTTTTCAGAGAAGTTTAAGAAGCTGACGGAAGCGCATTTCAAAATATTGAAGGACCACGACATAGCATATGAGTGGCAGGAGCTGGAAACTCAGTTTCTGACAGCAATTGAGTTTCTGAAAGGTTTCAATCTTATAGAGAGCGAATATGTTTTAAACAAAGAGCTGAGTCTGGGGTCAAGTATTTTGGCCGAAGGTGCACAGGGTGCTCTTTTGGACATTGACTTTGGAAGTTACCCGTTTGTAACAAGCTCTAATACAGTCACTGCAGGTGCGTGCACAGGCTTGGGAATTGCTCCTCGTCACATTGGTGAGGTATATGGAATTTTCAAAGCGTATAGCACCCGCGTTGGCAGCGGTCCGTTTCCTACGGAGTTATTAGATGAAGAAGGTGAGCGGATGCGCCAGGAGGGAAGGGAATTCGGATCTACTACCGGTAGGCCTAGACGCTGCGGATGGATTGATTTGCCAGCTTTGAAATATTCTATTATGATCAATGGTGTTACACAACTATTGATGATGAAGGCTGATGTACTTAGTATTTTCCCTGTAATAAAAGCATGCGTCAGATACCAGTTAAAAGATGGTACAATGACAGATGTGCTGCCTTACGAACTTGTCAACGAAAAAATTATTCCTGTTTATAAAGAATTTGAGGGCTGGACAACGTCTTTGAATGTTGACGGTTCTTCAGTAGAAAATTTGCCAGAGCAACTGAACGTGTATATAAAGTTTCTTGAAGACGAGTTACAGGTTCCTATTACGATGGTTTCAACAGGACCAGACCGTACCCAAACGGTGTTTAGAAGTCTGAAGACTGCATAAATATTTTTGGTCGGCACTTGCGCCGATATAACCAAACAGATACATTTGCATCCCCTTTCGGAAGGAGAGGCTTGGAAGAGGTTGATAAGGGGAGGGTTTCTAGCTGAAAAGTTGCGAAGCCCCCGATTGTTCACAGAGTTCGCAATGGCGAATTCGGAGTTGAACAAAACGTTCTTTGAATAGATGTTAATTGATAGCGGACCTGCAGGATTACAAGGCTGAGAGGTTGAGTGATTCTGCGAT
>NZ_JBBCAU010000002.1:614636-1229650 GCF_037203685.1 Chryseolinea sp. T2 | reverse complement strand
CTTATCAGATGACCAACACGGTACTCTACTACAAAACCAAATGGAAAATTCTGTGCAGATTTTAGGGGGCTAAGACATCGGCTTCGTCATATGCTTTTTGAATTGTAGCATCGGTTGGATAACCTCTGGCAAATTCATATTCAGAGGAACTCGTGGCAGTTGAATCACTTTTTGCAGACGATGGATTTTCTTTTGGCTGACAGGCAGCAAAAAGTAATAACGAAAGAATTGTTATTGAGGTGGTTTTCATAGAGAACTTCAATACTTCACCACGACAGAGTTGAATCCAGTAGTAGCAATGAATACAGTAATAGACTTTTATGCCTGCAAAGAACGTGGCCAGCAAATTGACTAATGCTACTTTACAACAACTGCACTCAGAATTAAAGTGCTCGTGAATTCGGCTTGAGTATATTAATAAAAAATAATCAAAAAAGAAACGAAGAAATAGATGTCTAACTTTCCCGGGGGGTGAGGGGTTAAAACACAATGCTTTGTCTCTATAAACGTTAGAAACAACTAGGTTACAGTAAAGCGCTACGGCATTCTTAGGCGTTCTAAGATTATTTGATGCAAATTGACGAGCTTTCTTGAATTGGCCATGCACCAAAGTAACCATTCCACGTCGTCGTTCGTTGAAATTCGACGTCGATTTTCCTGATCGGTTCTTTTCGCGCTAAAGTCGCCGTCGTCTAACGTACACATCGAGTTCTAAAAGTGCTGGGGTAATTAAGATAAGCCGAGGGCGCATCTGTGCTTTGGAAGCTCGGCCATTGTCTCACTATGCAGACCTAGGTCATTTTTTGCATACAAACTTGTCGCACATTGCCCACTAAATGTCGCATTAGACCCCGCCTCTAAGCATTCGCGGGAAGTATCTTTACTCACCATCAGTCAAAGGCATGAGCAAGATATACACCTTAATCCCGATGCTAATGTTTTTCACAGTTGCATCGAGTCAAAATCAATCCAAGTCCAATGAAGAAATCATTAGGGCCTATTTCGAAGGCTTCGTTAATAAGGATTGGTCGCAGGTTGCGGCGCAGCTAGACAAGGACTTCACTTTTACAAGTCCCGCCCCAGACGATCATATAAATGCCACGCAGTTCAAGGACAAGTGTTGGCCACAATCACAGCATATAAGGAAGTTTGAATACGTTAAGATCGTTGACTTAGCGGATGAGGCGATTGCCATTATGCACGTGGTAACCTCAGAAGGAAAGATTCTTCGTAATGTCGAATACTTCCATTTCAAGAACAGAAAAATATTATCAATCGAAGTTTTTTTTGGAGGAACTGGTGCTGGTTATCCAACAAATGCCAAATGAGACATAGGTCTTTTAAATGAATTGGATATTTCCATCCCTTGCCTGCATTAATGCTTTCTCATCCTTAACAATTTCCCTGAATGCCTTTATGAATTTCTCTGGTTGCTCCGTCATGTCTAAGTTTGAAATGTTTTACGCCAACGAAATTGTCCGTTTGAGTTTTTCATACTTCAAAGAATATTGATGTTGCTACAGAGATTGTATTTCCGTGTTGATCTCATGGGTAGTAACCGAAGACGCTGCTCAGTCCATATTTTTAGTTACTTGTGTATCGGTTTTTCTTTGTTCAAAGTGTTGGGATGAACTAATTTGTACAGCATCGAACATAGTCCACCCGTTAAAAGTGTTGCAACAATGTCCCATGGGTCGATGGGCTTCCCCAATAATGGATGAGCAATTTCATATAGAACCACACTTATTACTATTGTTCTAATTAGGAACATGTGTTGGGTTCTTCCCTGTCCGATGAAACCAATTAAAACAAAAACTGTCGCTATAGTCCCCAGGGAGTTACCAATTGTGTCGGCTATATGAAGGTCATTAATGTTATTTTTATAAATGTAAGGTCGATAGATTGGTCTTGCCAGGAACTCATAAATCAATACCGCAGAAAATCCAACTGTAAGATTAGTGATCCTTTCTCTTGTCAATCTCCATTTACTTATCCCTTCTCTTAAATCTTTAATTGTCATAGGTTAATCTTTAGAGCACAGGATATTTTAAGTCACACACCAAGTTGTCCGCGGGATAGATGGCTTGCCGGCAACGGTTGGGTATAACGCGGCGGCCGCTGGAGAGAAAGCTCATCGTGAGCGGGAAGAGTATCAGCACACTGAGCAACTATATGCGCTGAGTCGCGTACGTTACCCTGCAAGTCAATTGTCTGCCCGCCGAACTTGAGATCGAACAGATCGAAGATTATATGCTTCAACTCAAAAAGAAGAGAGCGTCTGAAGCCGATCAGGATTTTTTTGCTATTCATGGCGAAGCGCACGTGTGGGATTCATCAATGCTGACTGAAGGCAAACAACGCAGATTGTCGCTAACGAAATACAGCCCAATATTAGTGGCGGCAAGATAAATACCTGCCATCCCGGCTTCGCTGTGAATGCAAAGTTCTTCAACCATCCATTTGCAGCCAGATAGATCAGCGGCGCGGCGATCAGATAAGCTATCAACAATATCTGCAATGAAGTCTTCGAGAACAACGCCAGGATAGACACGACAGGCGCACCCAGTATTTTCCGGATGCCGATCTCTTTCACACGGTGGGTGACGTCGAACACCGAAAGACCGAAAAGGCCCAGGCAGGCGATCACGATCGCCACAAGGGTAAAGCTACCGAAGATCGTTCCGAACTTCACGTCGCTGCTGTACTGCGCGTTGAAATGTTCATCGAGGAAAAAATACTCGAAAGCATCATTCGGGAATGTCTTCGTATAGAGTGACTCGATCACTTTCACGGTTTGACGAGCATCGGCCGTATTCATTCGAATGGAAAAATACTTCCAGGCCTCATTTTCTGGATAATAGTACAGGATGGGCGCGTAATCATTATGAAGTGACTCCTGGTGATAGTTTTTAACAACGCCAATCACCTCGCCAGTATATTCGCCACCAAACACACGCGACGTCACCTTTGTGTGCAATGCATCATTAGGATTATTGTACCCGAGCAATTCGGTTGCCTTCTCGTTTAAAATAATGCGGTTCGACTTATTAAACGAGAAGCGATCGGCCTCCGTGAAGGTGCGACCACCCACGAGGTCAACGCCATATGTCTCAAAGAATGTCGGTTGGATCGCCAGGATAGAGGTTGAGTTATCGAAGGAAGGGTCTTGTCCGCCGCGGCGCATATTGTTCCGCGAGTTCATGCTGTGACCGGGTGTATCGTCGGAAGCCGTTACTCCCTTAATTGCAGAAAGCAAACGAAGCCCGTCCAGGAAGGAGGTCGAGCGATTATCAGTATTTACACTGTCGCCATACATGATGGGATTAAAAATAGAAGGGCATCTTACGATCACCATTTGCTCTTTCGCATAGCCCAGGTTTTGGTCTCGCATGAAGGTGAGTTGTCGATAAATAGTAATCGTACCTCCAATGAGGAATGCCGACAAAATATATTGAAAGGAAACCAGTGATCGCCGGAAGAAAGTTGCCGATGACGAACGGTTGAATATTCCTTTGAGCACCTCGCCGGATCAAAGACTGACATGATAAGGGCAGGATACAATCCGGTCAAAAGGGTGCAAGAGACCATGACACCCGCCACTACGAGCCATGTCGTGATGCTTTGCGCGAATCCGGAAACTAATACTGCGCGGAGCATCTCATTACCGGTGAGCGATTCGAATAAGGGAATGGTGAGCGCGAGTATGACTACAGCAAGTATGAGCGCTACGGCGTTCACCATGAATGCATCAAAGAAGAATTGAGTGATCAATTGAGATCTGCTGGCCCCTGCGAGCTTCCTAAGTCCCACTTCTTTGGCACGGCTGATTGAGCGTGCCGTGGAAAGGTTGACATAATTGATCCATGCAATGCTCAGTACAAACACAGCCAACAGGATGAGAAATTTGATGGTACGCTCGTCGCCGTTAACCGATTGTTCGTAACGGTAGTCCGACTTCAGGTGGATGTCAGTTACGGGCTGCAACTCAAACGATACACGAAGCGCGTAATCAGCCATAATGCGTTCCATGTATTTGCGTGCAAACGCCGGTAGCTTGGCGTCAAGTACTTTCGGGTCGGAGCCTGGCTGCAAAAGGATGTATGTATAAAATTCCGGCCACGTCCAGTTGTCGTATTGCCACTTTTCGCCCAGCGTATTCATTGAAATGAGCGCATCGAACTGAAGATGTGAATTGGCTGCCACATCATCGAGTACGGCGGTTACTGTTAGATCTTTCTGACCGTTGATGTGCATCACCTTACCTACTGCGGATTCATCGCCGAAATACTTTGCAGCGAGCTTTTTTGTGAGTACGATGGATTGGGGTTTATTCAATGCGTCGATTGCCGCACCTTCCTTTACAGGGTAGGAGAATATGCCGAGGAACGTGGGATCGGCCAGATAAATATTTTCTTCGTTGAAGGTGACGGCATCCTGCTCTTTCCCGTAATACGAGAGCGTGAGCGTGCTCATTACAAGTGATGTGCGCACCAGGCGCGTGGCGGCTTCCACTTCGGGGAAGTCGGCTTCAAGAGCAGGACCCACGGCGGGATTATTCACGGCCATTGGAGTAATTTCCATTCCCGTTTCTCCTGTGGAAGCGTACGTCACCGACACTCGATACAGTCGGTCCTTGTTAGCATTAAAGCGGTCGTAACTTTTCTCGAAAGAAACATAGAGATAGATCAATCCACCCACGGCAAGGCCAATGGTAAGACCAGCGATATTAATGAAAGAGAACACCCGGTTTCGAAGCAGGCTTCTCCAGGAAGTGACGAGATAATTGCGTAACATAGATTTGGTTTGACAAGATAATCTCATTTTCCGTGCCGGACGTCAGGAAGGTGGGTAGTTGAGAGAATTGAAAGGCACGGCCCCATATTTCCCACCTAGATGCCGACCGGTTTCCCACTTCCATCATGCACGACGTCCACTGACCTTCCATTCCTTTCCGAATTGTGTTTTCTCTTAATGCCAATATTGTCTTTATCCGCATGAACGGCTTTCAAATTGTTCTCTTAGTGCAACACAAGCACCTTTTTCACTGCGTACCTTGTCTTATCTTGATACACCCGAACATAATACAGGCCGTCTGCCAGGGGTTCGATGTTTATTTCCCGGTCTTCTGTTGAGATTAATTCCATCCCAGTCTGACTTACCAAGACGGCGTGATCAAAATCTGCTGCATCTACGTGAAGAACGTGAGATACCGGGATCGGATAAATTGATAAGGCTATATCCGCCGGCAACTCCACAGCCAGACAAATACCTACAGTAAGTTTTGTGATCACGACGCTATCACAACCGCTCAAACTTTTAAATGTGTCCACATAGGTGCCGGATGTAGTTTGCAATTGGCCGCCGGCAAAGTACGATTCACCCACACAGGTGTTTATTTCCACCGTGCTTTCATATTGAGGCAGTACCGTGAGATGCAATGTTACGACACTATCACATCCTGCTTTCGAAGAAAACAGCTCGCGATAGGTGCCACTTGATGAGTACACATTACTGCCGATCACATACGACTTGCCTGCGCAAACTGTCTCGTCCTTCGTAACTTCGATCTGGTCCACAACTTCAAGATGGGTAGTGACTATACTGTCGCAACCATGGATTGTTTTCAGATTGTCGTGATAAGTGCCCGAAACATCTCTTTGAATTCCTCCGGCAAAATACGAATCGCCCCTGCAAATGGAGACTGACTGATTTACTTCTCTGGTCGGGTATACGACAAGTCGCGTCAATATTGTGCTATCACACCCGGTTTTCGTTTTGAATACATCGGTGTAATTGCCCGTTCGATTCTGAAACGACCCGGCCGCGAGATACTGCTCGCCTTCGCATATGCTTATGTTTCGTTCGTATGAATATTCCGGCATGACCTTCAGGTTGATCACCACCATACTATCGCAGCCGAATCGGGTCTTTAATGCATCCGTATAAACGCCCGATGTGGTTCGCGAAGTCCCTCCGACGGTGTAAGATGTACCCGCACAGATATTTACTTCTTTGGTGATGCGATATGCAGGCAAAACATGTAGCCTTGTCGTGATAACACTGTCGCACCCGACCTTAGATTTAAGTCTGTCCACATAAGTGCCCGACGTTGTTTGTAGTTTTCCTCCGGCAAAGAGCGATTGTCCCTGGCAAATGGACACGTCTCTGGTGGAGGCGAATGACTGCAGAACGGTTAGCTCTGTTGTCACGATACTATCACATCCGGCCTTTGATTTAAGCCTATCCACATAAGTACCCGATGTTGTTTGTAGTTTTCCGGCAGCCAAGAAAGTTTCGCCTGTGCAAATTGAGACATTGCGTGATATTGCATAGTGATCGAACACTCTGAGATTGATTACAATTATACTGTCACACGCCGCCCGTGTTTTTAATACATCAGTATATGTCCCAGAGACCGATCGCGGAATTCCACCGACTGAGTACGTTTCACCACTACAGATGCTTACGTCTTTTATTATTTGATAAGCAGGCAAAACGTGCAGCCGCGTCGTGACGGCGCTGTCGCATCCTCCTTTGGATTTAAGGAGATCCAAGTAGGTGCCTGACGCCGTCTGAAGTTTGCCGCCCGCAAGAAACGATTGTCCCTGACAAATAGAAACGTCTCTGCTCATATTGAATTTCGGCAATACTGTAAGTTGCGTGGTTAAGATGCTATCACAACCGCTTTTGGACAAGTAACGGTCGGTGTATGTGCCAGCGGAAGTCTGCATGTTCCCGCCTGCGAAGTAGCTATCCCCCTGGCAAATGGAGATCTGACGTGATGATGTTATTGCATATTCGACGTTGAGCGCACTGCAGTCGACGTTGCAGCCTGCTCCGGTAATCGTAGTAATGAACGGGCTGGTGCGCAGGGTTGCCTTTTCGCCCTCGGAGAAGTACGTGGAAGGATAGTTTACATAACCGGTGTACATCAAAGCATTGTAATCACAAGCGACGGGCTGCCCGTCATCGCAGCCTGCGGGATGAGGCAGGCCAAATGCATGCCCCAACTCGTGACCAAGTCCGCCGACATACCGGCATGGCGAATAGTCAGGAATAATCTCATCACAAATTGGAATCCATGGTTGCCCTGTAAGTCCACGCAAATCGTTAGCTCCCATTGCAGCAACACCATTCAGACCGCCTCCCTGTTGCATCGGACAAAGAGGCAATGCATCAACATAGATCACCCAGAAGTTATCCGGATCCTCAAATCGTCCATCCGATAAGCTGAAAGCATCGTTGACAGCATTGAACCAGAATTTCCATTCTCCAGCCCAGTCAGCGTCAGGATTTGTGGCATACCACGACGATGGATGTGTAGATTGATGGACCTCCACAATCTTATCCGTCATCCGGAAGGATTTATTGCCTCCCAGCTGATCTCGGTACCACTGTTGCAAATGACGAGCGGCATTTTTAATACTTTGGGTATAAGTTGGTTTAACAGCTACATCGGACGGCACGAGATAAACAAACCTTACTGTCTTTTGCCCATTGACAGCTGGCGCCTTCACAATAACGTTTATACTACCCGACAAGTGAGGAAATAAAGATGGCGACGTTGGAACAATCTGCGCCGATCGCTGCCCCAGCGCGAACGTATTGCTAATACAAATAAGAAGAAATGAGAGAAGAAACCTGGCGATGTTTCCCCGGCTTTGGAGGGTTCCCGACAGCTGACGACAATCACACATAATAACAAGCCTAAGGACGCGAAGGCATACTAATTTAGACCACGACAGCTGAGACAGAGCAAAAATTCCATCATCGGCATAATCCGCTTCGGCGTGGCCACAATAGTCGTCAACATAGCGATGCAAGCAAAAAGGGTGATTACGGCAGATCAGCCGTTGTCATTCGCTGCGTAGCGGCTCCGTTGGATTCCTGGTGGCCACTTTCACGCCCTGAATGCGTTTTGAAATGAGGCCTGTCACTGGCTTTTTGCCTGCATCGCTCTGGTATTTTCAACTGACTTACAGCTCGTTACGGATAATGCCGTCAGAAAGACGACCAAAATGAATATGATAGGCTTCATAGCAACAATAGCGCCTTCGCGCATGTTTGATCTATAGTTAATTTAGAAGGTGCCTTGTAAATATTGCATGACGGTTGTGTCGTTTCTGCGAGACTTTTGTTTTGTGTCTTCAATTATTGAATCCAGTCAGCGCCGGGTAAGAACCTTTCAATACAAGACTGTCGCCATTCACACCTTCTTTGAACAATTTGATACTGTCGCGAGTAGGCATGAAAGTAATATCGATGAAAATGGTAAGTCTTTCTATTCGATCTGAACATGAAACCTGATATTACAGGTGCAGCGCGGCCACGTTAAATAAATCATGATAGTCTGGCAACGCTCGCTACTCGAAAAATTGGACGGTGTTTTACAGAATCAATCTTGAAAAGATTTGAATCGTTAAGTCGTTAATGGTTGGATTGGTGTACCAATGATGAAAATGAGAGTGACTGCCAGTACAAAGATCCACCACTCAACATCAATTATGGTAAGCTGAAGTAGTTCCGACTTAATCTGACAGTTGGGCTAACTTAATAGTACAATCCAAAAAAGCTAACCTTCAAACTGTCAGATTAAGTCAAACTAGTTAGAATGAATTCATCTGCACCAGGAATGGTGCATTAGCTTAGATCACCGATACAACACAATCAGCAGAGCATTGTTTATTTTGGAACACCCACGCATATGTTAGGTATTGATTGAGATTATAGGTACCTTTTAGCTCAATTAAGAAAAGCCTTTTTCAACACGCGCTGCAGTTCAGATCTGTTGATTCTCCTTCCTTCTTGATCGATCCCGGATGACATGCTTCATGGAACGAAATTATCATCGGGATACTATTGCCTTTCGCCGAAGAGCCTGAAGCATTATATCAGGTACATTTCGCACGGGAGCCAGCCGTTTGCGTTGACCTGGTGATCTGTTGGTCTATTGTGGTATATATCAACTAAGCACTCGTCAATACTTTGTCTTGATAGCATAATTGACTCTTTGTAACGCACAATCGTATTAGACTTTTAAATCATGAATAGTGCTATGAATACCAAGGAAACTTTTGCCCTTGTCACCGGTGGTGCCACCGGTATAGGCCGGGATATCGCCACCATGCTGGCGGAGGAAGGATATCACCTTATCATTACAGGACAAAGCAGCGAAAGCCTGGCTGCAGTGGCAGCAGCTATTAAATCCAGATTTTCTGTGATCGTCCATACATATGAAACCGATTTAAGTGATTCAGACGATGCATTTATACTTCATCGCGACATCAAAAATCAAGGAATACAGATTGCAGTCGTCGTGCATAGTGTTCATGGCCAAAGCCGCTTCGAGGAATTCGCCAGGGCCGGCATCGACAAGCAGCATGAAGTCATTCACTGCAACGTTATGAACGTAGTTGTCCTCTCGCGGCTGTTTCTTCCGGAAATGATTTCACGAAACCATGGAGTATTAATCAGTGCAATCGCGGACAAACAAATGGATGATGACCTTAATGCGGTATACATCGCTTCAATTGCATTCCTCGATTCGTTTATGTCCAGCCTAAAATCAGAACTGCTCGGATGTGGGGTATCAGTACGGAACATTCGCTCGGGCACGATGAAAGACATATCATTTAGCACCAAGGGCGAGTTTCATACCAAAAGTAAAGTAAAGGCATCCCTTACTCAGATCCATCATGACAGAGACGGTTACGAATCCTTTATGCGGGATGATAAATAGAAACATATCAGCCTGACAACTTAGTCCCGGCATTGCTAACCTGGAACTGCAGGCTCTATTAATTCCCGCTCAAAGTATGCCTTTTGCTTTGCTGTGTCATCTCCGACAACAGAGCAATAATAAATGCGCTGAATGTACGTGGTGATTTTTAACTTTATGGTTGGCGCCTCTTTCGCCGTAATGAAAGTGCCGATCCCATAAATATTATCTTCATTAGTTTGATAGCTCATTTGTTGTGCACACGCTCCTTCGATACAATGTGCTTTAGATAATGGTGGATTTGATATCGCACAGCCATGTGCACAACTTTAAGTTCATTCCCTGATCAGCACTCATCATTCAATATCGCACGATTAAGCAGCGGCTCTGGGCCTGGCTTTGGAAACGACAAGCCTTCTGCCAAAAAACTCGGCGTTTGAAAGCTTCCTGATGGCCTCCAATGCATGGTTGTCATTCGCCATTTCCACAAAGCCAAAACCCTTTGATTCTCCGGTGTATTTGTCCGCCAGGATCTTAACGGACGATACCGGTCCAAATTCAGAGAACAAAGCTTTCAGTGCTTCCTCTTTAACGGCACGGCTAATGTTTGCAACGAATAAATTCATATGAGATGTGTTTTGTCAACTTTCGATGAGTCAGATAACTACCAGCGGTTGCCGAAGCTTTTTCCTCCATATCCACGCTTTGCACCCCCACTACCATTACTCCCGCTATAAGAATCGGTTTTCGGGCGCGCTTCATTAACCACAAGCGACTTGCCCTGGAATTCAGCTCCGTTAAGGTCATTGATTGCTTCCTTGGCAGCATTGCCATCTGTCATTTCCACGAAGCCGAATCCACGGCTCCGATTTGTCATCTTGTCTATAACGATTTTTGCAGATGCAACTTCGCCATGTTGTTCGAATAGTTCCTTCAGCTCTGCGTCCGTCGCTTTGAAAGGAATATTTGCTACATAAATGTTCATTTTATTAACAGTTTGTGAGTGAAAAAGGTATAGTGAAACTGATTCTCCCTTAGAAGCGGTTTATTGATACGGGTGCTCCATGACCGCCAGATTTTTCTTCGATATCCTGTTGATGTTATTGAGATACCCTCTCTCCTCCCGGTCGCAGAAGGAAAGCGCTGAGCCTGCCTTCCCTGCTCGTCCGGTCCTGCCGATTCGATGTGTGTATGTATCGGCTGACTCCGGCATTTCATAGTTTATCACAAAGGGTAAGTCTGCAATGTCAATCCCGCGCGCCGCGATGTCGGTGGCAACTAAGACGCGAGTTGAACTCTTCCTGAAATTTGTCAATGCACGCTGTCGCGCATTCTGGCTTTTATTACCATGAAACGCCTCTGCAGAAATCCCAGCTTTGGCGAGATCTTCTGCAATTTTGTCCGCGCTATACTTCGTTCTCGAGAACACGATTACATGGCTCATCTTTCGCTCCGTGATTACATGTTTCAGCAGTGAACGTTTGTGTTCTCTCGAAACATGGTAAACAGACTGATTGATGGATACCTTTACTGATGATTCAACATTAATTCGCACAGGTGCGGTAGCTATTGAATAAATAAGATCCAGCACCTCCGCAGGCATCGTTGCAGAAAAGAAAATGTTTTGTCTCGATGAAGGCATCAGTTTAACAAGCTTCCTGATGTTACTTATGAAACCCATATCAAGCATACGATCGGCTTCGTCCAGGACAAGAATTTCAAGACTCTTCAGGGAAATGACTCGCTGATCAATCAGATCCTGCAGTCTTCCCGGTGTCGCTACAAGGATGTCCACGCCTTTGCGAATTTCTCTCACCTGGTTAAACTGAGACACACCACCATAAATTGCTGTACTCTTTAAAGGCAGATTTTTACCGTAGAATTTCAAATTATCAAAGACCTGGATGGCGAGCTCTCGTGTGGGTACCATGATGAGCGCACGCACACCAGATTGTGATTTGCGTGTCGAAAGTAAATGAAGTATTGGAATACAAAATGAGCCGGTCTTGCCCGTGCCTGTTGCCGCCGAGGCGACAATGTCTTTTCCGGAAAGTATATGCGGGATAGCTTCTTGTTGGATCGGTGTTGGAGATTGATAGCCCTTTTCGGCCAATGCGTTAATGATTGGACCGCTAAGGTTTAACTCTTTAAAAGTCATTCTTAAGTTATTAATAAAAGATCTGAGGGTGCGATGTTCGCAACCTTAAAATGCAGCAATGAATCTGACTCGAGGTGAGGATAAAAAAGACTAACTGCCTGTAAACTGGGGAGATTTAAGATACCACGGATGGATAAACCAGGAGCAGTGAATTAATTAATTCCGCAATTGATGCATCAAAGGTATTCTAATTACTTCACATTTCCTATTTTCAGTTCCACGGCACTTACTTGCCATTGCATGGGTTGCTTCTTTTTCCGATAATGATCTGCCAAATAAATAAACGTGCAATGGAAATTACCCGTATAGGATCTCAACCCTCCTGTAAAGGTCCCGAAGATTGGTTCACCGGATCGGTTCGTATCGATCCATTATTTCAACCGAATGAACATCGGATGACTTTGTACCGGAAAATATATCGTTTAATTCACGTTTGGGTTTTCAGTTTATCCATTCTTACGGTCGCGAAAGCGCAAAATCCCAAACAAATGGTTCGGCTCGCTATAATCGAGGTTGACACAACTCAGATTAACAATTACAACGAATTCCTAAAAGAAGAAATCGAAGCTTCTATAAAAAAAGAGCCTGGTGTCATAACGTTGTACGCTGTCTCCGAAAAGGAGAATCCTGAACGAATTACACTCTTCGAGACCTACGCAGACTCGGCACAATACAAGTCGCATCTTTCAACACCCCATTTTCAAAAGTACAAGCAGGGTACTCTTCAAATGGTAACGCACCTCGACCTGATTGAAACCAAATCCTTACTCTATCACCGGAAGTCAGAACTTTCAAAACTTAATCCAAAGAATTTCTACATCAGACTTATAAAGATTGAGTTAGACCCAAATTCCATTTCAGATTTCAATAGCCTTGCAAACTACGTAATGATGCCTGGTCTAAAAACTGAATCAGGTGTTCTTGTGATGTACGCCGTTGCCGAAAAGAATAATCCTGCTCACATCAGTATCCTGGAAGTCTATGAGGATTCAGATTCCTACAGTAAGCATATCAAGACACCACATTTTTTGAAATACAAAGATCAGTCAGCAAAGATGGTCAAATCGCTCAAGCTGATTGACGTGAATCCAATTCTGCTTGGATCGAAGCCACAATAACATTACACCGCTTGCGTTAATTGGAAACCTTTTGAAGGGGTGTGCGGTCTGAAAGGTTTAATGACAACGCAATCTTTACCAACTGCAAATCTTATTGAAATTGTTATAATCTACACGGATCCGAGCAGTAAATGGTGCAATCTAATTGTTCCGAAAATCCTACTTCGCATCCTGCTGAACGTCTGCGACCTCATACATGCTTTTCCCATTTTGCTGGATTGGCTGATAATACGTCTCGCCAAATTTGACATAAGTTTGATCGCCGATCTTTACTTCTTCGCCACCTTCAGGCAGATTTTCAACCACGGTGCCCGCTGTCGGTGGAACTACTGAATAAGTATCTCCTTTCTTTTCATAATAAGTTCCACCGTAGTAATAGTTATTAGTCGTTTCGTTGACGACAACCTTCTCTGAACCTTCGGGCAGTACTTTAATGGTTGCACCAACAGGTGCCTGCACCACCGTATAGCCTCCATTGCTCTGAACGTAGTATACACCCTGGTCGTAGTGATATTGTTGATTTTCCACTGTTACAATGATCGCAGTAGCCGCGAGTGTGGCTACGAAGAAGCCCCACGGATGCCACACGGGACCCCAGTAGAACGGCCGGTACGGATGATAGTAATAAGGATGATAACAGTAGTATCGCCGGCCGCCGTAGGCATATGGAGGACGTGGATATACGCGCGTGTTCCTGTTCACCACGGTATTCCGGTTGTTCTGAATGTTGATGTCCCTGCTCCTGTCGACATTGATATTGACGTTCTTTGTGCTGTTGTCAATGTTCACCTTGTTCCCGACGTTGGTCTTGTTACCGATATTACTGGTTTTATTGTTCGAGTTGGTGGTTCTGTTGCTGACCTTGTTTTTTGTGTCACGGTTCCCTACTTCACGATTGCCGCTATTCCTGTCTTGCGCAAGCTGAGGAGCATTTCCGGAAGGTCGCTGCATAGTTCTTTGCGGCGAGCGCTGTGCCCCTCCGTTAATAGAGCGCGCGTTGCCACCGGCGTTGCGCGATACTGGTTGCCGGCTTCGGCCACCGCCGGCACCCCCACGAAAATGCTGAGCATACGACTCTGAAGCTAACATGATGAATACAACCATACATACAATGGAAGTATACGACTGTAATAATCCGGGTCTGAGCTGCATAGGTGGTCTGTTAATGAATTACTGCTGACTTTTGGCAACGATCCGTAATCTGCTGGCACCGGCGGGAGGCAGGAAATCAAACATTGCTTCCGGCAGGTCGGGATTGATCGCCCAGTTGGAATAGGTAAATTCCTGATTAGCGTGGTTGTCGGAACTTTTGACGATCAGCATTTTCGCTGGCAACGTGAAGGCATCGTTGCTGATCCATAGCTGCACCGTTACATCCTTGTTTCTGGCAAAAATCTGGAAACACTCTTTATCCTCAACGAGTACTTTGCCCACGTACCGGATCTCATCAAAGTAGGCAATCAGATCATCAGTGAACGTCGGATAAAAGAAGTCTGCCGCAGGAAAATTGACTCCATATTCGTCATGGATCTTATCGATGGTTTCCATGGTAGTTCCAGGCGCCTCAATCAGTCCATAGTTGTTTTCGGTGAATGAATAGTATGCAATCTGTGATCCGTTGTACAGATACTGACTGTGACCCTTATGGTTCCGGACATTAACGAGCATTTTATCCGGGCCGGCCATAAATGCCTCTTCGGTTCCATAGTACCGTACCAGTCCTTTATCCGGATCGTTTTCATCTTTGGAAACGTGAACTTTAAAAGTGCAGGAAGTGAGGTCGCCAATGACATCACTCATACGGTCTATGATAAATATGGCAGTGGAATCGTACTTCGGTCCCTGCGCCACGACCGACATAGTCGTCAACGCGAAAACTACACAGAGCAGGTTTTTTTTCATAAACTTTATCACTTAGCTGATTAGCGTATTCTTATAGCAACGACATCAAGTAAAGTACCGGATGAAATAACCCAACAACTACTGAAATAAACGAAACCTGTCAATGCGGATCAATTCACGGAGCGGGTCACTGAAAATGACTGGCGTTTCATTTCTCTTTGATCAGGTCTCCTTCCGGCGAGAAATAGAGTTTCTTCTTATCACTACCCTTTTCAACGGAAACTTCGAGATACTCCTTGTCGTTTTTTCTATTTACAACTCTAACAAACTTGTCGGATTTAATGGTATACCCCGAATACTTTCCGGTGGTAGCATTATTTCTGATCGCTGCGGGAAGCGCAAAATTTAAGGCAACGACCTTGACTGATTTAAGCTTGCCATTCTTATCGTACAAGCCATATGCATATCCACCGTTCTTACCCTTCAGCAAAACCGAATAATGGTCGATAGCCTGGTCTGGCTCAATGTTGTCTTCAGTTGTTACCGCCCACTCGGTATTCACCAGGTCGTCATCGTACAGATAGTAATCAATAATTTCATTGCCTGGAAAATCGGTCTTCACGGCCTCTACAACGGTGACTGGAGTTTCAGACTGTGATATTTTTTTCGCGTCGACTGAGAATACATTAGTTTGCTGCGCCAGCAAAGCATAAGGTAACATCAGCACCAGTACTGCGATTTTTCTTTTCATATTCTGATCTTGTTTGTGACTGTTCCCCGGTCCAAATGACATACGTACTAACTTGTGATGCCGGGACTCTAAGTGCAAATTGTCCTCGCGCGATACCAGACATTGTTTGCACGTGCCGCGGCGACAATCGTATGCGGTTCGATATCAGGGTTACATTACGACTATGACTCCTAGTTACGTCTGCGATTCTACTGATTAAAGTTAAACAGAGTGATTCACGGTGAAATGCATCTCAGTCTTCATTTAAAGTTCATTCTTTCGCTTATTGCCGCACTCCATTCTTTGTTCTGCGATGGTGCCGTAATCCGCCATCGAGAATCGGACAGGATTGGTGCGTGGAATCGATTGAGTGATAAAACAATTTCTAACAAGAAACATGAGACAATTTCTTACAGCCTCGCTGGTATTGTTACTGGCAGGGTGCTATCCGCAGGGTCCGGACTATGCAGAAGACACGGACGTAGTCTACACGACTTACGACGAGCGTTATGATTTCAAGAGCAGGGAGACTTACTCCATGCCGGATAAGATTGTAACCGACATAAAGATTGATGACGGAGATACGACCTATGAGTTTATGGCAGACAAATTCGCCGCACCGATTTTCGACAAAATCGAGGAGAACATGACAGCCCTTGGATATGATCGTGTGGATCTCGACGCTTCACCTGATCTGTATCTGACCCCTGCAGCGATAAAATCCACCAATTATTTTTACAGCTACTGGTATGACTGGTGGTATCCTTACTGGGACTGGGGATGGTATTATCCACCTTACTATTCAGTCAGCAGCTATACTACAGGATCGCTGATCATGACCTTGTCCGATCCATCGCAGGCGGAAGACAGTCCGATCAACCGATCGCAAACGGTATGGGTAAGCGCAGCGAACGGTTTGGCGAGCTACTCTTATGATATATCGCGCGTCACCAAATCTATTGATCAGTCTTTCAGGCAATCACCCTATCTGACAACCAAATAAACGGCAAACGATTATGAAACGATTAATTCTGACATTGACCATAGCGGTGGCCGTAGCAACCTTCTGTAAGGCGCAGAACAGTTACGTGGATGTTGCCTATTCGATTGGTTTTGGGACGGGTGACATGGGAGATTTCATCAAAAAGGCAAGTTTTCGTGGCATTTCCTTTGACTACCGATACGCGATACAGCCTAACATTGCACTCGGTTTTAACTTAGGATGGAATACGTTCTATGAGGAGAAAGGTACTGCGACCTATACCATTGACAATTCCTCGCTTACCGGCAAGCAGTATCGGTACAGCAACAACGCTCCCATCTTAGCTACGGGCACTTATCTGTTTAGTCCGGAGGAATTTCTGTGCCCTTACGCAGCCATCGGCATCGGAACGATGTATTCACGTCGTAATACCGATATGAACTTATATACCGTGGAAGAGGAAGGCTGGCCATTCGTTATCCAGCCTGAAGTGGGTCTGCGCATTCAGGCGGCCGACGCAGTTGGTGTGCTGGTAAACGTGAAGTATCTGAATGGCTTCAAAGCAGGTGATTTCGATTCAACGCAATCATACTTCACCCTTAATGTTGGTCTGACTTTTCACTAAGCTCACGATAATGGTCTGAATATTCTGCGCATGGCAATCGGAATATCAAAGACTGATGATCAATATAATTGAAAGCTTTAATCACAGGGCAGTCTTCATGGCTGCCCTGTTGTGTAAATGAAGGAGGGCCTAACATGCCGCACTATATCATGAAGAGATGAGCGCTACAGCGACAAACACAGGAGGCTACGGCCGCTGGGGGTATGGTTACGGCTGGGGTGGCGGTACAACCTATGTGGATTACAACAAGTACACAAAAGGTACGCTGTTCATCAGTCTGGTGGATCGCGGTACGGAGAAGATAGCCTGGCAAGGTCGATGTACCAAGACGCTGGACGAAAATGTAAAGCCAGAACTCAAAGAGGAAAATATCAAGTCAGCCATAACGGCAATTTTTGCCAAGTATTCCAAAGACTGCCAAATAGCCTTATGCAGCTGCCGTCTATTACAGCGTGAACCATTTGATCATCGATCTTGATCGCCCGAGGGCGGGTATCATCACCGTTGAGAACACTACCGGTGTTTATATCGGACTTGAGAGATCTCTTTAAAATGAAGCGACAGATGTCAGCAATTTGCTCCAATGATCACATGGGCAAATACCATCGAAATCCAAAACGGATACCGAAGTTATTGGGATTTCTGGTGTAGCCTTCGGAACGGATCGCCATCACCTCCGGTTCAATGTAGGCGTTGTATTTCAATTTACCTGACCATACATAGCCCACGCGAAAATCTAATGGGAAGGCTACCTTGCCAGTCTTGAAATCGATTTGCCATTCCGGTTCCATTCCGGCATAGATTCCGTTTGACCAGGTGTAGAAGATATTAGGCTGAACAACAGCATAGCCATTTGTACCATATTCATCGTTATGGCTAATCGAAAAGAAGTTCTCCCAGATCCAGTACATCTGCCAGTTGCCCAGGTTGGTGAAGGTTATCGTAAAAGCCGGACCAAGCTGCCACTGCGGAGATCCAAGTTCATCATGCGATGCTGTGGGTATGGTAAGATTCCAACCCGCACCGAATTGCCCCCAATGCTTCTTGGCCAGAATAAAGAACTGATTCAATGTAACATCGCCCAGACCCGTTGGACCACCAGGAGCGGTGTTTAAAAAACCAATAACACGAATAAGCTGGGGCAATGGAACCAGGAATCCTTTTTTTAACGGGATGATTCCACGAACGCGAAAATTCTGAGCGAAACCATCAGCACCCTCCGTGTCGAATATCGTGAACTCTTCCAATTGAAGTTGCCACGCCAGCGACGTTGGATTGATAACTTCCTGCGACAGCTTCACGGAAGTTTTTCCTCCCGTGGCTGTACTGTCGCTGGTTTGGGCTATGGCAGTAGACGCCATGATGACTGCAATCAATATAGTTTCGACCTGAAATACTTTTCTTTTAAATCTCCACATGTTCATCTCCGCGTGTGTTGCTTACAATTTGCTAGTGGGCCATCATGAGTCGTCTCGCTTCGGCCTCCAGGTCGTTGTACGGCGCGCCCTCTACTGTCACGCCGACACCGAAGATCGTGCCACCTGTGAATGTACCTGGCGATTTATATAACCCACTCACAGCATCACCACTATCGAATCCTACGCACAATCCGTCGCCGGACAACGTGAACTTTGCTGGTTGCGTTTTCATCGGCCCCTGAGCGACCAAAGCATCGTTGATATACAATTTAGCAGAGCCTACCGTTTCTCCATTCTTCCCCTGCGATTCCTTTGTGAACTCCATTCCCAATGTGTACTTACCGGGCTTGACAGTCGTCTTAGAAACGAGCACCTGCTCCGGCTTAATGCCAAGGAAGTTGTATACATAATAAAGCTTCTTATCCTTTATGAACAGTGAATGGCCACCAAACCGTGAACCATGAGCGAAGATCACTCCTGACGCGTTTGCATTTTTGATTTCAACATTCGCCAGTATCTTATAACTGCGACCACGGACATTGACCGCCACTCCTTCCGGTACTGCTGATGTATTCGGATAATAGATATAACGGTCGCGAGGCGGCTCCTGCGCCGGCCTTTCTATTCCCAATATCTCTGCAGCAGCTCGGTCATCGAGGGGTAGTACTTTATTCTTCTTTGCCTCATCGTTCCAGGCAGCAATCAAGTCTTTAAGCTTCGCCGGCTCTTTGTCGGCGAGGTTGTTGGTTTGTGAGCGATCCTCACTCAGGTTATACAATTCCCAAACATCCTGATCAAAATGACCTTTACCGGTTAATGGTGCGTGGACGGCTGCCGCAAACCAACCATCTTTATAAATACCGCGGGTTCCAAGCATCGTGTAATATTGGACCTTCTTCTTTGTTGAGTCGGTCGGCTGCGCATTGAAAGTATACACCATCGATACACCCGAAAGTGGCGTTTGCTTTACACCGTTGTACGTGTCGGGCATTTGTATTCCACAGGCTTCGAGTAGCGTAGGCACTATATCAACAGAGTGATGATACTGGTGGCGAAGTTCGCCGCGTGCCTTTATACCCTTGGGCCATGAAATTACGAGCGGGTCACACGTTCCACCTGCATACTGAGAATAACGCTTGAACATTTTGTAGGGAGCAGAGAATGCTGCCGCCCAGCCAGTAGGGTAATGGTTGTATGTTTCCGGACCACCCAGCACCTTGATATACTTCATGTTCTCACTTAACTCATCAGGATAACCATTAAAGAACTTGTTTTCGTTAACGGATCCATTAGGACTTCCTTCACCGGAAGCACCATTGTCGGCAGCATAAAGTACAATCGTATTTTCCAATTGTCCAGTTTCCTGCAGATAGTCGATAATGCGTCCTACCTGCGCGTCGGTGTATTCAGAGAAGCCAGCATATACTTCAGCCATTCTTGAAAAGAGCTTCTTTTCGTCGGCGTTCAATTCATTCCATGGACGCACATAGTCCGCCTTATTCGCCATCGTGTCGGGCAGGAAATTAAGGGGAGAGATATTTGTGTTCTGCGGAAGAATTCCTTTTTCCTTCATTCGCTTCACTACCCAGTCACGATACGCATCATAGCCATCATCGAATTTACCTTTGTACTTGTCTGCGTATTCTTTTGGCGAATGGTGCGGGGCGTGATTTGCTCCGGGATTAAACCACATGTACCACGGCTTTGACGGATTGGTGGCCTGCTGATTTCTCAGCATGGTGATGGCCTTATCGGTAAGGTCCTTAGACAAATGATATCCTTCCTCAGGCTTGTAAGGAGGTTCGATAAATTGATTGTCTTCCACCAGATCCGGATACCAGTTGTTGGTTTCGCCACCGAGGAAACCATAAAATCGATCGAAGCCCATTTGTGTAGGCCATACGTTGCGGCTTCCGCCAGGCGCTACATCCTGTTCGGGAACGTTGTGGTCCTTCCCTATCCAAAATGTGCTCCATCCGTTATCTCTCATGATCTGAGCAAACGGCGCACAGTCGGGCGGTATACGTCCGTTGGCGCCAGGAAAGCCGTCTGCAGTTTCGGTGATGGCCGCCATGCCATTAAGGTGATGATTTCGTCCGGTAAGAATGGTTGAGCGTGTAGGTGAGCACAGCGCAGTTGTATGCCACTGCGTGTAAGTCAATCCGTTCGCAGCAAGCCTTTCCATCGTAGGCATGTTTATGCGCCCTCCGTACGGCGACCACGCAGCCTGCCCGGTATCATCATAAAGAATGAACAGGATATTCGGTGCTCCCGCTGGCGCTTTCTTTGGAGTGAATGGCTTCCAGTCCGGTTTGGAGTCGCGAACATCCAGCGCAATCACGCCGTCAAATTCGGAAGTGGTTGCTTCCTTTTCCGTCTGCGGTTTCTGCTGCTGGCAGGCAACAAAGAGCAGCGCCATCAATAATATTTCCTTTGGAGTCCTTTTTATGTTAAGCATGGTGCATTAATTCGTTACGAGATCCTGATGAGAATTTTATTTGAGTACATGGTGGAAACCGAAGATCGTTTTTTGCAGGCCTTCGACTGAATCCGGTCATTGCTTTTGATTCAACGCGTCCGCCCGTAATTTGATTTTACACGTAGGCACTGCGTTAGCATGTAGTGTCAGGAGTTTACTTCAGTTCGCAGCGGCGCAAATTTTCGTTCCGCTGCGGTCACAATGGTAATAAATAAAAGGCCAAATGCCCCCGGGACTTTGCCTGTAACCGTGAAACACCGCGAAACAAGGGCCGGTCTCTTGACTAAATGCATCTGATGCCAGTATGTTACGTTTCACCATAAATAGTCTCTTGAGTTGAAAATATCCTTCTCTTCACTTCGTCAAAAGATTCGAATGTTACGGCCGCGTCACATTCTGTTATTATTTGTCACGATGCTCGTCGCTGTTGGTGTAGCACTGGGACAAACTGAGCCTGAAAATAAGAACGAAGCGTTTCGGAGAAATAAAATTTCGTTGGCGGTTACACATACCTTTGTCCCAACCACTGTAAACAGTAGTGGCGACAAGACTTATCTGTCGCTCGCCAGCTGGGGCCTCGACTACGATTACCGTATTACCCCTCAGTGGGGTATTGGTCTTCATTCTGACCTGGTGATCCAGGATTTTGAATATGAAGATGACGATGTCGTCAGGAAACGCGTTAAGCCGCTGGCAATGGCCGTTGTGGGAACACGTAAGTTCGGAGAGCACTTAACCGTTGTAGCCGGAGGCGGCGCGGAATTCTCCCGTGACGAAGAAACACTTGCACTCATTCGCCTGGGGGTCGACTACGGCTGGGAACTACCGGCTGGCCTGGAATTATCGTTCAGCATAACGACAGACTTTAAGATCAATGCTTACAATGCCCTGGTGTTTGGCTTTGCTGTAGGAAAAACATTCTGATTGCAGCAGATGCTCCAATTCCGTGCTCAGCAGACAATCCTTAATTCTGAAGGATGAAAGTCAACGTTCGAATGGGATGGAAAAACCTGATGTTAGTCGCCTGGCTGCTGTTGGCGCGCAGCATTCCTATCCAGGCACAATCCAGTCACGGCCAACAGTTGTGGAATGAGTTTTACGTCAATCACTCGTTTGCAAACGTCTACGAACTTCAGAACCGCGTCCGGTACAGGACCAATTTCGGCTCTTCAAAGTGGAGGGCACTGGACCTGATGTCTATTCTTGATCGTTCATTGACGCAGAACATTGATGTTGTCGCCGGCCTCACATTTTCTTATGTCTTTCAGAATGACACGGTCAATACGCTTGAAATTCGGCCGATGCTGGGCGCAAGGGTTCACTTCACACCAAACCGCCGGGTGCAGTCCCGGCTTTACTTACGCTTTGAGCAGAGGAACATGCATGATCAGGGAAGTTCCGACTGGCAGCATAGCACAAGACTACGCCTAAGGCCGGAGCTACTGATACCGCTCAATAAGAAATCCTATTTTGACGACAAGCTGCTGTATGCCATTGTCGATGCGGAATGGTTCATTGTGTTCGACAAAGATGTTGATGAAAGATATGCTAATCGTTTTCGATTCAGAGGGGGCGTTGGATACAGAATGAGTCGTCAATGGCGCTTTGAAGTGATCTACATGCAGCAACTTTCAAAGAATAAGATCGGTACCGACTTTGATTCGAACGATGATATTGTCCGATTGAGAGTGAAATGGTATCCGGCGCGCAAACAACGGCAGGCGGCGCCCACCAAGTGATCCTGATAAATACTATGGACATTGATGGATGGCATCTTCATTTAAACAGCGTAAAATGTTCTTCCCATAACGCCTCAAGTGAGCACGCACCCTTTAACCAAATTTACATTTTTCATTTAGAGTTTTTCATTTTGCAGTTTAATCCGCAACGAGAAGCTAGCCTGACTTCCTGATAACTATCAGTGTCTGCGGATAGGAAACGATTTTTTAACCGCAAAATGTAAAACTCTAAATGTAAAATGTAAAAGTCGGGGTAGTACATTGTGCATCAGGCGCGGTAAGTAAGAATCACTCTTCCCGACTTGCCCGGGTTTGCGTCGACAAACTCAAGTGGGTACTTTCGCATAGTTTTGAAAAGCGGCTTGCCGCTGCCCACGATGATCGGATGAACGATCAATCGCAGTTCGTCGATCAGGCCTGCATCCATGAGTCTCGTGACGAGACCCGGGCCACCCACAACGTAGGTATTCTTCCCCGGAGTGTCCTTCAAAGTCCTTATCTGAGCAATGTCTCTGACGATCCGAGCGTTGGGCCACGAAACATTCCTGAGTGTGTTCGAAAGAACAACATGAGGAGTCAGGGCGGCGAGCTGCGCGTACGCGATCTCATTGGCGGAAGGAAGCCGTTCCTGCTGAGACGGAACTTCCGGACTAGATGGCATGTGCAAGGGATCAGTGTAGATTGATCTCCAATACTCACCGTAGTCTGGATACATATGACCACCGAGAAGAAACGTGTCAACGTCGTCGATTAGCTGAATTGCATCTGCCCACGACTCAACCCACTCCGCTTTACCATCAGAATCTTCAATGAAGCCATCCAATGAGACCTGCATCGCTGAAATCATTTTCCGTGAAGTGTTAGCTGCCATTTTTTTCACTTGTTATGTAATTGTTCAAGTCTTGTTTATGTAACTGTTCAAGTCTTGTTTATCAAACAAATGTACCGACTCGACGTTATGTTATTAAAGTGCCCAATTGGACTTCTTAGCGGGCTGATTTGGACAATGAATTTTATTATTCATAAATGCACTCTTTCACCGGCACTACCATCCAAGCGATGTACCGTTGAGTTACTTGATGGCAAATCAATGGCATTCCGGGTTTGCGTATCGCACTGAGTTGGAGTGGTATTTCTTTGGAGCTGGCATGCTCGTGATGTTCATCGCCTGGATGACGGCAGGTGTACGATTTAGTGTTGTAGTTGAGGAGAAGATAGGGCGCACGTTAACCTGACCAAACTCCCAGAAGGAATTGTTCGACGCGCGTAGCCTAAGCAATCCGGATTTGACTGCAAATGCTTCTTGAAATAATTGATAAAGACCCGCGATCGCGGAAAGCCATGAGTGAAGGCACTTTAAAAACGAATCGCAGCAAATCGCCTTATGAGGTCAGCTTGTTTTTGCCTGCATCAATCTGGCATTTTCAACTGACTTACAACCCGTTACAGATAACGCCGCCAGAAAGACGACCAAAACCAATATGATAAATTTCATAGCACAGTAGCGCTTCGCGCTTGTTGATCTATGATTAATTTAGAACGAGCATTGAAAATATTAGGTGACCATTGAGTCGTTTCTCCGAGACTTTTGTCGTGTGTCTGATGTGATGTCCCTAACATCCCCCGAACAAAATCCTACTAACTGCTAATATTCAATACTTTAAGAAATAAAATTACAAGCCGCATTTAAAACTTTTTTCCCGCTAAGAAACTCCTAAGTCATAGGATTCACTATGAACACTGTTTTAAAAAACGCAGGACGGATGCTGGTTTTGACTGCCACGATTCTTATCTCCTCGTGCAATGATGATGATTATCTTGAAAGCTATAACCGGGAAGAGTTGTTTGCCCGTCCTACGCAAACTGAGTTGGACAACGTGCACTCAAACTGGAACTCACGAAACTTAGATGGCACAGATTATCATGTTGAACAGGAAGTTAACGTAGCCGGTACAAATGCTGTACTGAAGATTATTTCATTCCGCGTAAACGGACTAAAAGAATACGGAGCTTTGCTGATCCCGGAAGAAAAAGATAATCTTCCCGTGCGAGTCTACGTGGGCGGATTCGGGATCGACATTACGGTTAATTCTATCAAGCTCCTTGCGGACAACCTGAGCGAAGATGCTTTCATTTTTGCCTTTCCTGCCTTACGTGGCCAATCGTTAAGCATCACCATCAACAATGACGAATACAATTCGCCCACCTCAGAAGGTGAACATTGTGATGCCTTTGAAGGCGCATCAGACGATGTAATTGCTTTTTTGAATGTGATTGAGCGCACAGAAGCCAGTGCGAATATTAATCGAACTACTGTGCGAGGCGGAAGCCGGGGTGCAACGGTATCCCTCCTGGTAGCTGCCCGCGACAAACGAGTAAAAGGTGCTGTCGCGGTTGCTGGCCCAGTTGATCTTTTGCATTTAACGTCATTAATGGAAAACGACAGAACTTATCAATGCCAGTTTCTGCGAGATCTTGTGAACACCGAAAATTCAATAGAAGAAACAAGATTGAAAATGATCAGCAGCTCTCCGGTCTATTTCGCTGCATCCCTTCCAAAAACACAACTCCACCTCGGCCAGGATGACACTATCGTTCCAGTCTCGCAAGGCGAAGAACTTAAGGCTGCAATGAGTGAGGTTGGGAACAACAATTTGCTTGAACTGTTTGTCTATTCCGGGCGCTCGCATCAGAACATTGCCACAGACAATATTGAACTCAATAACAGGATCAATGAATTCTTAAAACAGTTTTAAGCTTATTCACCTATCATTACGCCAGGGTAACAAATGCCGAAAAATTCATTTAGATTTATTTAGTGTTGGTGAGTCATGGCCAGGTAATTATTATTACTCGGGGCAGTTAACACGCTGACTAATAATGGTGCTCACATATCTGGAAGTAATGGAAAAATTCAAATTGAAAGAAGGCGAAGAGTATATCGCACTTAAAGATCTTATCAAAATACTAGGCTGGGCCGACACTGGTGGTGAAGCTATGTCTCGCATCGACAACCAGGAGATCAAACTGAATGGAGCAATAGAAACTCAACGAAGGAAGAAAGTAAGAAGTGGTGATGTTGTAATGTTTGGCAGTAGTCAGGCTCAAGTGGAATAGCGGAGAACGTCTAATTCATTGAACTAGTGTACAACTTCGGAGTTCCATCATATGCTAATTACACAACCCTTGCAAAAGCTTAACGGATAACCTTGCCCGGTAAGGCAAGGTCACTGACCTTTGATCAGGACAAAAATAACCTGGCAGTAATAGCAAATCATGACAAGGGTACTAGCGACTGCGCCTGATATAAAAGGACATCAACAAACGTCCAAGATTATTCCAGATAATAATCAAACGTTGTTGATGTCCTCACTCATGCCATTCTCAGCTCACGCCAGATAGAATCCATCTCCGTAGCCTGACACTATCGCCGGGCGAAAGCCTTGCGGAGCCAACTCGTCAAAAATCCGCTGATAACCGTTCGCATCCAAACCGTGCCGGCCTTGCCAGCTGATGGCAGGAATTCCACGATGCCAGATAGCGGCATAGTTGGCGATGCCACTATTGGTATAGCCATTCACGCAGACTAGTTGGAAACCACTGGCGAGCGCTTCGTTGAAAGCAACCTGGTACTGGCTGGAAGTCAGGTTGTGCCTGCCTCTGAATTCGATGCCGGGCAGCTTCTGCCATATCGCGGCAAAGCGTAGTCCGAAGTTGACACGATATCCGCAGACCTGGATTGGAACGAAGCCCTGCGAGGCAAGCGCCTCGAAAGTTGCCTGATACTCGTGCGGCAATAGTCCATGGCGGGCTTGCCACTCTGGTGCTGGTCCCTGCTCGAACAGGGCAACATAGCGGTCCTCACCATTCTCTGCGTAGCCAGAAACGATGACTGGTCTGAAACCATCTGCCACCAATTGGTCGAAAACAATCTGGTAGGTCGCGCTGGTAAGTCCGTGTCGAGCTACCCAGGCTGGTCCGCCCCGTTTTACCCACACGGCGTTGAATCGTGCGCCCCGCCCCTCGGAATAAGCACTTAAGAACACCGGGCGAAAGCCTTGGTTGGGCAGGGTATCGAAGAGTTCCTGGTACGCAGCGGCGTCGATACCGTGGCGCGCCTGCCAAGCTTCACCACCGTCCGGGACGAACAACGCCGCGAAGCGCGTGTTGAAACGACTGAGCTCCACCGGCCCGTTCGCCGTGCCGTGTTGTTCGTGCACGTCGGCAAAGTCGAAGTCAGCCTCGAGCTTCAGGCCCGTCTCGGTGCCCGGCATCGTCGGCCCGCTACCCGCCGCGATGAAAGCGGTCAGTCGCCGGCCGTTGTCCGAGAAATGACCATTCACATCGTGCCGGTCACCGTGCCACCCGACCTGGTCATTCCAGAAGGTGCTCCAGACATGGTTGTCGAAGCCGATGAGGAACAAGTCCAGATTGCCATGGGCGCGCGAGACTGCGGCAATATGTTGCTTGTCGCGGTCGAACACTGCCTGTGAGGGTAACGGGAACCAATCGGGGTTCCAGCCACCCTGGTCATTCCAGAAGGTAGTCCAAACATGGTTGTCGAAGCCAATGACGAACAGGTCCAGATTTCCGGGGCCGCGAGAGACCGCCACGATCTTTTGTTTGTCGCGGTCGAACACTGCCTGTCCCGGCAGCGGGAACCAATCGCGGTTCCAGCCGGTCTGGCTACTCCAGAACGTACTCCAAACGTGGTTGTCGAAGCCAATGACGAACAGGTCCAGGTTGCCCGGCGTACGCGAAACCGCCGCGATCTGCTGCTTGTCACGGTCGAAGACTGCCTGCCCCGGCAGCGGGAACCAATCCCTGCTCCAGCCGGTCTGGTCACTCCAGAAGGTGCTCCAGACATGGTTATCGAAGCCGATGACGAACAAGTCCAGGTTGCCGGGTGCGCGGGATACTGCTGCGATTTGTTGTTTGTCACGGTCAAAGACTGCTTGTCCCGGTAACGGGAACCAATGCCTGCTCCAGCCGGTCTGGCTACTCCAGAAGGTACTCCAGACGTGGTTATCGAAGCCGATGACGAACAAATCCAGGTTGCCGGGGGTGCGTGACACTGCGGCGATCTGTTGTTTATCACGATCGAAGACTGCCTGTCCGGGCAGCGGGAACCAATCCCCGTTCCAGCCGGTCTGATCATTCCAGAAGGTGCTCCAGACGTGATTGTCAAAGCCAATGACGAACAAGTCGAGGTTGCCTGGGGCGCGGGAAACTGCCGCGATCTGTTGCTTGTCCCGGTCGAAGACTGCCTGCCCGGGTAGCGGGAACCAGTCCCTGTTCCAGCCCGTCTGGTTATTCCAGAAAGTGCTCCACACGTGGTTGTCGAAGCCAATAACAAACAGGTCGAGGTTGCCGGGGGCGCGGGAGACCGCCGCGATTTGTTGCTTATCCCGATCGAAGACTGCCTGTCCGGGCAGCGGGAACCAACCGTCCGACATGTAAGCGTGCCCCAGCCGCGTGGGCTGCCCTGGCGCAGCAAAGTCCTCCGAGCGGCGCAGCAGAAGTCGGAAGTCACCTGTTCCGGTCTTCACGTGCCAGTTGCCAAGCCAGCAGGCCTGGTTCTGCACGAAGGTCGGATCGACAACGTCGGTAATGTACCAGCCGCTCAGGATCTGCCAGTTCGGATCGTTTTGATAGGCGATTTCGATGAAGGCGTTTTCACCCCAATGGTTCTTGGCGAAGAAAACCTTACGGTCGCTGTCGAAGCCGATAAGTGTCAATACATGGCCTCCCATTGGAGCGGTCAGGTGCTGCACGTCGCAGATAACTTCGTGGTTGGAAAGGATGACGTTCTCAAGAGCCTCTATGCTGGGCGACCCGCCAATGCTGGCGAAGCCCGTCGCGCGATAGCGGCAGTTGACGCGCGCGATCAGTGGGATGTGCTGCTCGCAGAATTCGAGCGCGTCGTAATCTTCCTGTGAGGCCAGCGCCGACACACCAGCGAAACCGAGCGTGGGCAGGATGCCTGTGATCGCAGCCTGGCTGGCTAGATAAGGTGCAAGCGTCTCGTCAGGTACCGCATTCTCGGACAGCTTTTGGGCGATGTCGCCTGCGCCCTGAAAGCCTGTGAGAGAGGAATTGTTTTCCACCGGCTGCACCACGGGACCGCCTACCGCGGTCCGGTTTAGGGCAAAGGCCTTGCCCATATGGAAGACATACTCTTCCGACAAATCCAATGTACGTCCGAAGCGCCGATGATAGGCGGCCTCGAGCGCCGAGGCGCCGGCAAATGCCCAGCAGCTGCCACGGTTTGACTGGTTTTTGAAGGGCGTCTGATCGGCGGCCAGCGACCACGAACGGGGCCTTGGGCCGCGGCGCAACTGGGAAACAGGACCGTTCCGACTCACGAGGCCGGAACGTTCGGCGAATTCTAATGCTGAGTCGATCGCTGCGCGATGCGCAGCGCGATCAAGCATGATCGGCGCGAAGGCCGTTGCTTGCCGCGTCTGGTTGCCAGATACGGTAGCTGTCGTTGTGTCACTCATGATCAATACAGATTTTAGAAGTGTTGATACAATAAGAGGTGCTGCTATAAAGTAACTGTTATCCTTACGAACCCACAATCACCCTTTTCAGGCATTTATGTTTACGTAGAATGGCAACTGTTTATAGAACAGATCATGACTACACGCCAGGAGTTGCGTACGATCTGGTACACGCCAGGAGCATAAGCGACAATCTTCTGCTACCAGTGTAATAGCAAGCATGTGGATTGACTCTTATACTTCCGCTGAGGATACTTAAAGACAACTATTGATGAGTTACTGGCAAGGTGACAATCGTCTCGCCGGCTGAGAAGCGAACGATGTGTTATCTTAGAAGCGGTAGTCCGTCGCCATCTGTCGGTCATACACGAGCAGCATAGTATCGTCGCCGGAGACTGACTTCGAGTTGACTTTAACAACGATCGACTTCCCATCATTGATCAATTTCCAAACCTCTGTCACTTTGAAATCCTCCGTCTGCGCATGGGCATCGAAGGACCTGACGGAGTTCACGATCATAGTCCTGCCATCATCCGACCACGTCGCAGAAGTCATCTCCCGAGGGATTCCGACATAAGTACCTGTGATTGTTTTTTCATTGAACATCATCTTCTCCTGTCTGGTGACCAGCGCTCCATCCACAGCCTCGCTCGCGACGTCGACAGTCAGAAAATCTGAATGCACCGCTATCCTCATGGTCCTGGATCTCAGGCGATCGCCTCCGCCGAAAATACAACGCGGAAAACCACCTATCTGGCTTTTGGATTCATTCAGCTTCCACTCTCCGGCAAAGCTTGTGCGTGCCGTGGATACTCCACTCGCCGCGGTCGGGGTGTTAGTTTTGTTCTGTCCGCTGCAGGACGTTTCAAAGATCAACACAAAGCACAAAGCAAGGACAGATATATACTTCATGGCGGTTATTTTTTAGGATTTCGAGTGTTAATAAAAGTAAGAGTTTTATGCTGGTCAGTTTGTAAACGACTCGTTAAAAGATGTTAATGAGTTGTAAACGCTTGCAAAATGATTAGCATGAAGTCGCTTGAAAAAAAAATGCTGCGCATCACTATGCCCGCCGGCGATAATTGGAACACTAATAACCACGCCGCTGGCGTAGACCTTCGAGCAGAGTGTAAGGAAAGTGTAAGCCAAGTGTACAGGAAGTGTACTGCGAGCTTAATAAAAGTGTGCAGAAAGTGAGAAGCGGGTGTACAGCGGATCTTGAAAGCTTGGGCCGAGAGGCCGCTGTAAACTGCTTTCCGATCGTATGTTGATAAGGCGACATTACATGCCGCTTAACATATAAACAACAGTCCGTCTAACGTTGCTTTATTCCGATCTCAATATCCTGACTGGATTTATAACAGCCGTCTTAATCGCCTGGTAGCTCACAGTCAGCAAAGCAATACCTGTTGCGAGAGTGCCTGCCAATACAAAGATCCACCATTCAACATCAATATGGTAAGCATAGCTTTGAAGCCACCAGTCTGCGCCAAGCCAGGCAATGGGAAATGCAATGCAGCAAGCAATCAAAACCAACTTGACGAAATCTTTGGAGAGCAGCACCATAATGCTCAGGAGACTTGCGCCTAGCACTTTGCGCATACCGATTTCCTTCAGGCGTTGTTCTGCAGAATAGGTTGCCAGCCCGAAAAGACCGAGGCATGCAATAACGACACTGGCAATAGCAACCCAGCCAAGGATCGTCTGGCTGCGTTGGTCTTCTATGTAAAACAGGGCAAGCTGATTGTCAAGAAAATGGTACTCAAAGGGTTCGGTTTCCTCATTGGCGACCATGATCGCTTTAAGCTGGTCTAAGGTAGCCTGAATGTCATGAGGTTGAATCTTCACTGAGTAATAATCAATCGGGAAGATCGGGTTATTATGATACGTGATGATCAATGGTTCGATTTTAGCACGCAGCGATTGAAAATGGAAATCTTTCACAATTCCGACCACACGTGGTGTGAACGCAGCATTGGGGTCATTGTAAATTGGCGTAAAGAATTGATTTAAGGCAACCTGCGGAATAATCACCTCATCGGAAACATCAGTAATGCCCAGAATCTTTGCCGCAGCCTCGTTGATCATCACAGACAAAGTATCCCTATCGTTCTGAAAGTTTCTTCCCTCAAGCAATGCAATCTCATACGTAGCAAGAAAGTCCTTATCAGCCGCAATAGTATAAGCGATCTGCGGTTCTCCAGCGCTTCCCTCCTTTTTAATTTTGATCCTTGGAATTGATTTCCATTCACCAGGTACACGCGATGTCGAAGACACGTGATTGACATTACCCATCTTAGACATTTCGTTCTTTACCCACTCAAAGTTTGAACGCGCCTTCTCGACATTCACATCGATTACAACCATCAAGTCTGTGTTGAAGCCAAGTTCGCTGTTATTGAGGAAGCGAACCTGCATGAACAGCACAATTGTGCCGATGATCATGAATGTTGAAATGGTAAACTGCAGGACAACCAGCGCCTTCCTCAAAAAGAAATCTCCACCCTGCTTTGCCTTCAGGCCTTTCAAAAGCGAGACGGGATTGAAACGCGAAAGCATTATCGCTGCATAGCCACCGGACAACAATCCGATTGAAATGATTAGTAATATGGCAGCACCCCAGAAACGCACGCCAACTGATGTAAAAAGTTCAAACTTCTTTTTGACGAAGTCATTGAATGCTGGCAGTAACATCGCAACAATAAGAACGGCAACGAAAAACGCGATGACTGTTGTGATCAAAGATTCAACAAGGAATTGTTTGATGAGATTACCACCCACCGCACCAATGGCCTTACGCACACCGATCTCTTTGAATCTGCCTGATGCTCTAGCCGTAGTGAGGTTGGTGTAGTTGATGCCAGCAATCAATAAAACAAAAAGGGCCGTAAAAGAGAATACGGTTACATAAACAGGATTACCCTGTGGGATACTTTCAACGTTTGAATAACGCGCGCCATCAGCAATCCCTGCCGATTTGAGATGTATGTCTTTTAATGGCTGCAGCGAATATGAGAGTTGCGTTCCTGGCTCAAGTGTGGCATTCGCATGAACGAGGCGTGTCATCTTGCGGGAAACAGAGTCAGGATCGGCATCATTCCGTAATAAGGCATACACCGTAAAACTTGTCGAGGCCCAATCACTTTCCACTGCGCGTTTGAAGCCCTCAAAGTTCATGTTGGTTGCTATTGACGTCACACTGCTAAAGTTAAAGCTTGAGTTCTGTGGATGGCTCTTTAACACCGCAGTGATCTTCAATGGAGTTTCCATGTAATCGAATTTTACGTTTTTATCGACTACATCTTTCCTGCCGAAGATGCTCATCGCGAGATCTTCCGTAATGATGATCGTATTAGGTTCTTTCAAGGCGGTCCGTCTGTCGCCTTCAAGCAGAGGAAAATCAAATACCTGCAGGAAATACTCATCAGCGATGGTAACAGTTTCCTGCACGTAAACAGGATTTTCAGGATCGAAAATATTACGTCGGCCAGAGCGTTGTATGCGCGTTGTCATTTCCACTTCCGGCAAGGCCTGCGGGGCTTCTGCTGCCAGCATATAACCTGCAGCTGCAACCGTTGTGGCTTCATTGTTGGGATTTTTCTCATGAGTTATCACCCGGTAGATCCTGTCACCTTTGCTATGCTGGGTGTCAAAGTTCAGTTCGTCATAAACGTAAAGACCGATCAATAAAAAGCAAACCATCCCAAACGTCAGGCCCAGTACATTAAGAGATGAATAGAGCTTGCTTTTCCAGAGGCTTCTCCACCCCGTAATAAGATAACTTTTGAACATACTGCTGTTGGTTAGTGGTTGCTACGGTCAGGGTTATTCATGTTTCAATCCGTGAGTAGGATTTCGCAGTGCTGCCTTTAATGTCTGTCCGCCTACAGTCAAACCAGCAAGGAGCTCCCACAAGTTTCAAAACAAAATACAGGGTGTATACTGTTAGGATTTACTATGTGCTGGCTAATAAAAAAAAACAGATAATTGATCTCAAAATGCCTCAGCAAAATTGAAGTAGAATCCGCTTACGCCGCCGGGTCCAAAGCCCATATCCAATCGGAGATTTGTGTTGTGTTCTGAATCCACCCGAATGCGTATACCGCCTCCATAAGAGAGCCAAAACCCGTTAAAATTAAGGTTACTGAATTTATCGGCAACACGGCCAGTAGCTACCCACGTTGTGAGACCGAAGATGTTCCAGACGGGCATCCTGTATTCTACCTGCGCATCCACCAGTACCTTATCTCTTAATGCTCCTTTGTAGTAGCCCCGCATGCGGTCCTCCCCTCCCATCTGGGCAAGATCATAAAATGGAACAGTTCCACTGTTATAACTTGCTGTTGCCTGAACAGCAACTACGTGTTTGAGCCATGGGTTAAAGTATTTCCGACCATCAATATAGAAGGCTGCAAATTCATATCTGCTTCCCAATGCTTTGGGATAAAATGTTAAAGTCGTCAACAACAAGGCGCCTTTGTAGGCGTTGTAGCGGTTGTCTCTGCTGTCAAGCGCTCCGGCGAAACCAATTCCCACGTCGGTGCCACCGTATTGGCCCGGAACGTTGTCCCGAATGATGAAACTGTTCGAATCGAGTTCAACACCGAAGTAGTCTGATACGTCAAAGCTTAGTCCCCCATAATAGTTCTTTGCAATTTTACGCAATATGTTTGTGGAGAATTTAGCACGATCGATCGTAACCAGCTCTACGTTATCCAGGGAAACATCATTGCCAATTCCAAGAATGTATTCTGGCGTCTTTTTATAGTTAAAGTATGAGAGGATCATCCATTTATCTTCATTGAAAATAAGGTCATTGGAAATGGAGATATTGATCCGGCCTTTTGTTGAAAATGACACCACTTCAGAAAGTTTGGACGGGCGGGAAATCGTGTCCTTTTTTGAAAGATTAAAAACGTTGAATTTCGCAAGCCCGAAAGTATTACCTGCCTCACTCGAATAGGTGATTATCGGTGCCGGTGAATACTTAAAGATCTTTTCCATTTTCTTGTTGAACGAGTCAAAACGAGAGAGTGTATCGTTTTTCGCAGCCGTAGTATCGGCTTGTCCAAATGCACTGATTGCCAGGCATAACAGTATAACTGACAGGAGGGGGTTTCGTTTCATTCAAGCAACAATGTTGACCGGAAGATAGCTGATTCATTGGGGGCCGCAAAATTTGAAGTTTGTCAACGGAAGTAAAAGCTAAAATAACCTCCGTTAAAACAGCTAGTCCTTGTTATCCGGCGACAAGCGTTCAAGTCCGCGAAGGCGCGTTTCCAAAATCAAACCTCGAAAGCCCCAGCCTGCCCTACAATACTCTGGACTAACGGTTGCATTGTACCCTGTTGCGTTACTTCATTTTCATCGCCGTTATGCCTAATTTGGAAGATTGAAATTCTATCATCTTAGCAATTAAAGCATGGGCTGTCTAAGTAGGGTATCCAAATATTTATTGTTATTCACAGCCGTTTTATTGGTTCTTTTTACTCAACGTGTAAGCGCACAAATGTCGTTGCCAAAAATCCCGGGTGAATTGACTTTCTGTGGTGAACCGGTGCCGTTGCATGATCCGGACATAAAAGAAAGACTTGAACGAGAACTTATTGTTAATGTGAACAAGCACGCTTCCACAATTCTCATACTAAAAGAAAGCGGACGCTGGAACCGTTACCTTCAAGCAATGCTCGATAGCGCAGCGGTACCCAAAGAATTCTTTTATCTGGCCGTTATAGAGAGTGAATTGGATCCTATGTCCCGTTCAGGCGCGGGAGCAACAGGACTTTGGCACTTTACAGTAAGTACGGCAAAAGAATACGGTCTTGAAATTTCGGAATATGTGGATGAAAGAAGAGACGCTGAAAAGTCTACCCGGGCGGCATCCGAGTTCTTCAAACGGGCATACAAAAAATATGGCTCCTGGACATTGGCAGCTGCTGCTTTTAACCGGGGATCAAAGGGAATTGAAAATGCCGTAAAAGGTCAACAAACCAATAACTACTACGAGCTTTATCTTAATGAAGAAACGGCGCGATATGTATATCGGATTCTCGCCCTGAAACTGATTATTGAAGCACCAGAAAAATACGGCTATAATCTAACCTCTTCTGATTATTATCAGCCGGTTGAGTATAAAACTGTTATTATAAACGACTCCATTCCGGATCTTCCCAAATTTGCAAAATCGTTAGGCGTCAGCTACCTGACATTAAAAGAGCATAACCCCTGGATTCAAAACACCGACTACAAACTTGTATTGCAGCAAGGAAAAAAATACAAAATAAGAATACCAGCGAAGTAGATTAAATGTCAAAGCGCCCAAAATCTGCGATGGGCAATATGATCGATAGCCGTCTCCAATATGTGCATTGAAATGAAAATCCTGGTCATCTCAAGAAACTTGCGCTGAAGCGTACCTTTACCAGTAGGCTTCAGCGCTGTTTTGGGGTGCTATCAGAAGTAAAATGGTTCGTCAAACTGGGCTGCAAAAAAGCCGCATTGATAATTACTATTGCCAGTCTCCACAGGGGTGAACCGTTGACGATTCAATTGTCCAGATCTCGCCGGCCAGGTTGACCACGTAAGCGGTGTTTCCAATTATCTCCAGCGAAGTTGGTTGATTGAGACCGTCCTTAAGTATAGTGAACGTGCCGTCCTTGTTGACTTTCACCAATGCTCCGGTGTTTGGCTTCGCTGGCGCTCCCTCCCATGGGCCATCCCAGAAACCTTGCAAGATGCCGTACATCTCACCTCCGGGTCCAAACTCCAGGTCCACAAGAAGTCCGATCTTCTCCAGACCGACGCCGGACGCCAGTTCCTTGGGCACAAGCGACTGCATGGTGAATGAAACTACTTTGCTGTCTTCCGGAACGTGGGGTATTGGACCGGCCTGGCCGATGTAGACCGTATTGCCTTTCAACGCGAGCCCTACTGGAACAACGTTGTCAAAGGCAACCAGCTCTTTTACCGTGCCATCGAGGCCGATCTGAAGCACGCGATTATGGTGGCCATCAGTGACAATGAACCCGTTCTTATAAGTCTGTATTGCGTACTGGTAGCCAGTTGGGATAAAGATTGGTGTTGCTGGCGGATGGGCTTCTGACCAGGCGCCGATGTCGGCGATCACCGTAAAGGTGTTGGGACTGTCCATCCGGTATACGCCGACGATATCGGTGCCACCCATGTCCTCGGCAACGCCGGTAACCAGCGCGTAGGCAGTACTGCCGAGGAAGGCAACATCTACTACACCGCTGCCCTGGTAGTACGGGTCATTGACCCGGGCCGGCAGGCCGCTGGCGAAGAGACTGGACTTGCCACTCCTGCGGTCAACCCGCCAGATACTTCCGGTGAGCGGCGCGGTGACATACAGATCAGAGCCGGGTCCGACGGCACTGCCCTGGAACTCTTCGAAACCTGTGACCAATTGTGTGGTTTTGATCTTAACTTGCTTTCGGCAACCTGGATCAGCATTATCGCAGCTTCCCAATATACCAATCAAGCCAACTGTTAGGGCAAACAAAGCAGATACACGAAAGACTTTTCCTGTCGTGGTGAACTGTGGGTTAGATTGTTTAAGCATAATATTCTTTTAAAGTTAACGGCGTTACATATCAGAAGACGCGCATGTAAAGGATGCGTCAACGGCGATGCCATCTTGCCAACCGAGCAAAATACATCTGCGAAACTTTTATCTAAGGAAGTCGGGACAACACCAAAAATCAATTACCAAATGTGGTAGTGAAATTGGCTGACGGGCTCGCGGAATTAGTCGTACCAGTATGCGGTACCTGATTATCTGGCGGGAAAGAGTTTTTCGTTAATTGCTTTTGCCACTGCTTCTGTCATGGAAGCAACATGCAGCTTCTCGTAGATCTTTTTCATATGGGCGCGAACGGTGTCATAGGTGATATTCAGCTTGCTACCAATCATCTTATATGAATGGCCCTCTACGAGCAGCGCGAGGACTTCCTTTTCACGCTGACTTAAATGATAATCTTTGTTTGCTTCCGGAAGCATGTTTTGAAACTGCATCAGAACTTTTCGGGCGATACCCGGAGTCATAGGCGCGCCTCCATTATAAACTTCCGAAATGGCCTGAAGCAGGTATTGGGGTTCAGCATTTTTCAGAATGTACCCGGCCGCACCTGCCTTCACAGCAGCAAAAACGTTTTCATCATTATTAAAAACAGTAAGCATCAGAATCTGAACCGTGGGAAACGTCTTGCGAATCACCTTTACGCCTTCTATGCCGTTCATACCAGGCATATCTATATCCATAATCACCACATCGGGCTTCGTATCGATGATGTTATTCATCAAATCAAGACAGTTAGAAAAGGTGCCTGCCAGGGTAAAATCCTCGGATTGCTCCAAAAGCATGGCAACAGAGTCTCTCAGCGAATCATTATCATCATATAGAATTACCTTAATTCCGGCCATCGGCATTCATTTGATCAAAGTTGTACTTGTTAAAAAGAAATGTCTATTACCAAACATGGTAGTGTTTGGCAGAACAACTATAAAGGTAATGTGAGGTAAATGGTCGTTCCGTCATTCTTTTTCGAAAGAATGCGCAGGTTGGCATTCAGATCATTTGCCCTTGCATGCATATTCTTAATTCCTTCTCCGCCTAAAGATTCCACAGCAAATGCCGGGTCCGTATTACTTTGTGATGGGTCGAATCCTTTTCCATCATCCCTGATTACCATTATCAAAACATTGTTGTCTAACGACAAAGTTATCCACGCCGTTTTACAGTCTGAGTACTTGACCATGTTATGAAGAGCCTCTTTGAAAATAAGAAAAACGTTCTTTCGCTGCTCGACCGTGAATTGAATTCTCTTCAATTCCTCGTCGGCAGTAAAATCAAATAGTATATTACGCGACGCGAGAATCATCGCTGCAAAAGTCAACATCCGGTTTTGCAATTTTTCAAAGCTTTCGTTATTGGAATTTAAGCTCCAGACAATGTCGCTCATCTTGTCGATCAATTCCCGAGAAGCATGGCCGATTTTTAAAAGGACCTCATCTGTGTCCTGCTTTTTAGCAGCCCGATTCTTTGCCACTTCACTGTAAATGGAAATGCTCCCAAGCGTACTTCCGATATCATCATGCAACTCCCGGCTTATGCGCGTGCGCTCTTTTAGTAGTGCTTCCTGGCGTTCGACCGTCTCCATCAATTGATACTTTTCACTGAGAGATCGTTCCAGCTCTATCGTCCGTACTTTAATATTCTCCTCCAGCCGATTGTTTTCAGCCTTCAATTGACGCGAACGAAACCAGGTAAACATCCACATCATCACGCCAAAGCTCAGGGCGTAAGACAGGTACGCCCACCATGTCTTCCACCACGGCGGCAGAATAATAAAAGAATATTGCAATTCCTTACTCCAATAACCCTCGCTGTTGACAGCCTTTGCTTTGAATGTGTATTTCCCGTGGGGTAAATTATTGTAAGTGGCTTCCGGCTGATCAGTAATATTACTCCAGTTCTTATCAAGGCCCTCCAGGAAATATTGGTAACGCACTTCTCTGGGTCTGTAAGTGGTAATGCCAATGAATTGAAAACTCAAATAATTGTTGTCGTAATTCAATTGCAGGTTTTCAGGTTGATTGTACCAGGGTGTGAAACCAGTGAAATTAAAGTGCTCCAACCTGGAGCCATTATTCAATATGATCGCGCCGTCTTTTTTCTTTTCGGCTTCATGCCAGTTAATATTTTCATTAAACAGAGCAATGTTCTTCAAGCGAATTACAGGAGGGATTGTATCGGGCAGATCACCTTCCGGGTGATAGTGCGTAACCTTATTCGTAGCACCTATCCAAATATTGCCGCTACTATCCTGTGCTATGGAATTAAATATGGACCCGCCAGTAGAAAATCCTTCAGAAGCAGCATACTTCTTAAATAGTGACAGCTGACTATTTTCTAAAGTATTTGCTGTGGTTGCCTCTATCCTTATCATGTTCAGACCATCGATAGTCACGATCCAGATATTTCCGTTCCTGTCTTTCAGTACATTCGTAGTAGTATTATTGCTCAGTCCTTGTTCGGAAGTATACCAGATAAAGTGTTTCCGGTCGAATTTATTTACTCCTCTGCCAGTGCAAAACCAAATGTTGTTGTTTCCGTCTTCAACAATTCCCGTGATCATTTTATGACTCACGCTGTGCGCCGGGTCGTATTGTGTAAACGAAGTTCCGTCGAACGAATAAACTCCTTTGGCAAATGTGCCTATCCAAATAGTGCCTTGATGATCTTCCAAAAGTGAAAAAACGCCTATGTCTCCTTGATCACTCGCGATTTCATAGTTCGTAAAAACATCCCCATCAAACTTGCTCAGCCCGGTCATTGTGCCAAACCAAAGGTTTCCTTTGGCATCTTCCATCTGGAACAATACATTATCGTCAATCAAACCATTCTTTTTAGAGTAATGGGTAAAATATCGACCATCGTATTTGGTAACACCGCCCGAGGTACCAAACCACATATTGCCATTTCGGTCTTCGATGATATTTTTAATAACATGAGGAGGAAACCCTTCGCGAATGGTATATCGCGAAACAGATTTGCCATCGTATTTGTCTAAGAATTCGCCGTTTGCCGAGCCTATCCATACAGTTCCATTTTTGGCTGCCATGAGGATCCCCACTTCCCTCTCATTAAACGGCACAAAGTGATTGAATAACTTTCCGTCGTACTTACACACTCCCGAGGCTGTAGCCATCCAGATGCTGCCTCGTCTATCTTCCACTATGCTATGGACAAGATCATGGGCCAGGCCCTGTTCAACACTTAAGTGGGTAAATGATTCTCCATCGTACTTGCTCGCGCCATTACCGAATGTACTAATCCAAATATCACCGTGCGTATCCTTCATAATTCCTGATAGCCTGTCTGAGCTTAGCCCGCTTTCCGTTGTGAACTGGGTTATGTATTGGCCATCGTATTTAAAAAGCCCCTTGTCATTGGTAGCAAACCAAATATTCTTTTCGTTGTCTTCGAGCATACTCCGGACTTCGATAGTGTCATTGACACCAATTGCTGAGGTGTAACTATTAAATGAACGTCCATCAAATTTGAATAACCCACCACGGGCACCAGCCCATAAATTTCCATGGCTATCCTCAAACACGCTAAGAATATCCTTATCCGAAAGCCCTTGCGCAGCCGTGTAATGCGTGAAGGACGAACCATCATATCTGTTTAATCCTCTATCAGTGCCAAACCACATGTCGCCATTTTTGTCTTGTATTATGGTCCAGACATTATTGCTCGCTAAACCTTCTCTGGTGGTGTAGTGCGTAATATTTATTCCGTCAAATTTATTCACGCCGCCATCAAGAGTGCCGATCCAGAGGTTACCCTTATCATCTTCAAAGATGCAGCTAACCCTATTTGTACTCATTCCTTGTACTACTGAATAATTGGTCAGGAACTTTCCGTCGAATTTGCTAAGACCACCCCACCAGGCACCGATCCACAGATTGCCAGCCTTGTCCTCGCACAACGAAGAAATGTGATTGCTGTTTAAGCCATGCATTGCTTTGATGGAACTGAAGCTTCCCAAACTATTTTCTTTGACAAAAGCATCTTTCATCAAAATAACCTCAGGAGCAGCTGCTATAAAGGGACTATCGATTGCCGGCACCACTTCCGGTAACTTGAAAACTTCTCCATCCGGGAGAATGAGCTTTGGCGGTCCGGCAGGTACGACGCGGTTTGGTTTGGCAGAGACAACGTTTGATTTGATATGTACGGTCTCTGGTTCACCTGCTAAGATTTTTTTCATTCCCGATGCCGGAACAACCTTTGGGGGAACTGTCTTTTCCGGTGGCAATTTGTAGCTCTTCGCCTCGACAACCTTAGGAGGCTTAAAATAACCTGTAGCCACCTCTTCCCTTTGTATTGTGCATGTAGCATGGAGAATACACACAATGATTGCCGGAAGAATTAGTTGAGGTCTCATGCTGGCGATGTAACGAGGGGGCAGGCCAATTATCTAAATGTAATAAATTATCTCCTTTTAAGTTCGCAGTGCAGCGACCTGGATGCCAGGTTTTTCAAACCTCACATGCCTTTCTGCGTCTTGGATTCAGACTGAATGGTGCGACACGTAACGGATGCAATTGGGCAATTGAATTGCCTGATTACATTCTGCTGGCCGATATACTTTCTCAGTTACTAAAAATAAGTAATTTGTCGGATGACCTGTCAGCAAATAATTGATAAGCTCCTGGTATACCGACAGCAATTAGTTAAGATCATGAGCTTACCGAATCACCACGGACTTGAGATTGATGTAACAAGCGAATATGCATTTATTACCATCAAGGTAATTAATGGCGGCCAGCCTTTTGCCCAGATCCGATTTCAGTTGACAGATGAAGCTGGCAAGCCCGTTTCCATCTTCTGCGATAGCAATGCCGTGCAAAAAGAACTGAGTGACAAAATTGAAGGAGAGAATTGGCCGGGATGGCAATCATCTGCAACAATTAAAACGAAATTTCCGGAACAGGTGCTACAGGCAATGGATTCAGCTGATAGCATAGCGGCACTGGTTACAAATTGCACGCGTGGCGACGAGTATAGCCCGGGGAATTTCAGTAAAATATCTGCGTCCAACAAACGGATTAAACTTGAGCAGATCAATTATATGAATTCAAGATCACTATCTCACAAGGATAACTACAGCCTTCGCCAGCTGGTGTTTACAATTAATTTCGATCCAGGTTCCGTGAACGAATTAAGACGCGGAGAATATCGTATTGGGATAATGAAGGTAGAGTTCTCAGACCGCTCATCTGCCAATAATAGAACATGTGGGGATAAAGTCATCGCTGAACTGGAAAGATTAACTGCTAAGGATGTGAGATCTCAACTCCCATAAGAGAATCAACCCGCAAGTTTAGGAATTAACTACTTCGTTGTTCACTGCCCAATTGCATAGAGATTTAGATTTAGATTTCACAATATCCCTGACCTCATACCCGCCATTTATCAGATCATCCGATGCTGCTTGATACAAACATGCAACTTTTTCCAGAATCACTTTTCCAGTCGTTGCCAATTGTAGCCAAACATTCCAACCTTTTACATTCTCCAATACCGCATGTGATCTTCACTCCAATAGAAATTTCAGCACTCGATCCTGTTAGGGATCGTCGGTCAATAACGGACCGACTTTATGAAATCCGCCGTATACTTTCTTTAAGTCAGTTATAAGTATTCTTTAAGTCCGCTATATATGTTCTTCAGTTCCGCTATATATCTTCATCAGATCCGCCTTAGTTTCTCCGCAATAACTGCTTAAGAGTTTATGCTATGCCCTTGAGAGTAGCTGGATAGTTGGTGCTTGGTAGCAACATAAGCAGACGGATACAATTAGCCAGCGCCACAAGCCAATTCACCGGTGTCTGGCGCAACCGCTTATATGGCGAGCCGGGCTCCAGGGTATAAGACATACAACTATGCGAAAGCGGAAGGTTGTAAAAACGAATTATCCCTTTATCATCGGCTCGACCTTTCCGTCTTTGAAAGTCGCCTTTCTGAGGTCGACTGCCTTGATCTGTCTGTTAATCTCGCCCGAATCTGACCTTACGAGCAGTTTGGCCTGACCTCCCCCTTCAATGACTATTTTATATTTTATCGCTCGTACAGGAATACTATAATCTATTCCGCGGACACCGTAGAGTTCATTCTTGTAGGCAAGGTATTGCCCTGTGAGGATCCATCCACCGCTGGCGACAAAGTCTTCGTCACCCGATGCTCCCGACACGAGGCTTTGCAGTTCGTCCAGCGTTGTTGAGACGTTACCCTCAGCATCATAGAATTTTTGAAACTCCGTTGTCAATTGCAACCCTTCAGGCTCCTGTCGTGCAATTTTCTCATTGCTTTCGTCGGTAAATATGAGCGAGAACTCTCCCTGCTCGTATTCGGCAACATGCATTACCATCGTAAGTACGATCTTTTGCACGCCTCCGTTTTCGTCGAGCTCCGTCGATGTCCGGCCTTCGTTCGCCCAGGGCCGATCGTAAGACATTTCCTGTCCGGCCAGCAGTTTGAAAGCTGCCGCGATCAGCATCTGGAAGCCCTGGCCTGACTCCGGGGGATAGTATCCGTAGAGTTGGAAAAACAAGTCGTCTATTGGCGGTTTTTGCATGATCTGTCGTTAACAATGGGCAAATATGGTAATACAAACGGGATTGCTCACGGCATTCAAAAAGAAGTAGTCAGAAATCTCTTATCCCGTTACATTCTTCTATTTTCGCAGCTATGTTAAAAATCGGCGTGATTGGTCTGGGAGATATTGCCCGGAAGGCATATTTACCTGTGCTCAACAGGAAGGAAGTGGAAGTTCACTTGTTTACTCGTGATCAAGTCAAACTAAGAACGATTGCTTCCCAGTACAGATTCACCCACTTACACGACTCCCTTGCTTCCATGATAGAAGCAGGTATAAAAGCTGCTTTTGTTCATACGACGACAGCCTCACATGAGGAAATTGTGATGCAATTGTTAAACAACAACATTCACGTGTTTGTGGATAAGCCAGTCACATATCATTATGAGTCTGCTGAACTCCTGCTGAATTTTGCGAGAGATAAAGGATTGATCCTTGAGGTTGGCTTTAACAGAAGGTATGCTCCTGCGATTCAAAATTTGAAAAGCCTTCATGATGTGAACATGGTCATCATGCAGAAGAACCGAAAGTCGCTACCAGCAACTACACGCACGTTCATTTTTGATGACTTTATCCATGTTGTGGACACGCTGTTATACTTGCTACCATACCCCATCGATCACTTGATTGTCAACGGAAAGAAAAAAGACGATGTCTTATACCATGTGGTGGTTCAATTTATCTATGGCAATGGTTGCACTGCGATTGGAATTATGAACCGCGACAGTGGGACAAACGAAGAACAATTGGAGGTATTTACCAGCGAAGAGAAGACAATCGTACGCAATGTTACGGACACATCAATTTTAAAGGATAAGAGTAAGACTGAGACAGGCGTGAGCGATTGGGAGCCAACGCTGAATAAACGGGGATTTGAGGGCATGGTGAATGATTTCATCAATGCTGTACAAACCGGAAACCCTGGACACTATGAGCATCACCTGACAACACACAAAGTTTGTGAGGAGATAGTCAACAGGCTGGACGCCCAGTAATAGCGGGCGTACGGCGTGAACCAATATGTCTAAAGCACCTGGCGTTAAGAATTAATATGCCTGATGGGACTAACGTTAGAAGCCTTAATAAGTTGAAAGCATATGACACTAAAGGCGATAGCAAACTCAATACTGAATCCGAGCAGGAACACCTCTGGTTTAATTAATGTTTGATATGCAAAACCTTCCAGCCAGCTCTTTATAAACAGATACGAAAGGGGCATCGCAATCAAATTCGCCACCAACAATAGCAAAGCAAAGTCCTTAGAAAGAAGGAAGAATATATCTGCTGTTTCTGAACCCAAAACCTTACGTATACTTATTTCCTTAGCGCGCTGTTCAGCTGTAAACGTAACTAGCCCAAAAAGACCCAGGCAACAGACAAATATTGCCAGAATACTAAACAGCGTGGCTACCTTTCCCAAGCGCTGATCGGATTTGAATAACGAATCAAGTTTTTGATCTAAGAAGAAATATTCAAAGGGACTATCCTTTGAAAAAGCTTTCCATCGTGTACTGATGTCTTCGACTGTACGCGCCAGGTTCTCCGGAAGTATGCGAACAGAAATAAAATTACCTCCTTCATCCAGGGTTACACCGAGCGGCCTAACGTTGGCATGTAATGATTCAAAATTGAAATCCTTCATTACACCCAGAACTTCAAATTTGTCTTCCATACCAGGAAATACTAAGATTTTGCCCACGGGATCCTTCAAACCCAGTTGCGCAACAGCAGTTTCATTCAATAAAATCCCTTCTGTATCAGATTCGACGTCTCTGGAGAAATTCCGGCCTGCTATGATATCTATCTTGAAAGTCTCAGCAAAATCGTAGTCTGCATAAAGCCAAAAAAGCACGACATCTTCCTCTGAATTCTTTTCCCGCATAGCACGGTTGTTCGCAGGCGTACCTGTGCCTGGAACAGATAATGAATTACACACTTTAACAACTTCAGGTAGCGACAATAGGTCCTGTTTAAAAGCCTGAGTCCTGTCACTGAACTTATCTACGTTATTTGAAATAACCAGAACATTCTCTTTATCAAATCCCAGATTCTTATCTCTCAAAAATTGCAACTGCTGATAAACAAATAAAGTAGAAATGATCAAACACATCGCAACAATCAATTGAAAGACCACGAGCGCATTCCTTAAACGGTTCTCATTTCTTCCATGCCGGGCTCCCCCCTTCAACACGTTAACAGGCTTCAGTGACGAGAAATAAAATGCAGGATAACTTCCCGAGATCACTCCCACCACGAGTGGCAGGATTATTATTCCCAAGGCAAGCCACGTATTATCGAAAAGATTAAAAGCTAATGTTCTTCCAACGATGTCATTGAAAATTGGAAGAAATAACCTGACCAGGACAACGGATAAAAGAGTTGCAAAAAAACTCAGAACTACTGATTCTATCAGGAACTGATTAACCAAAAGTCTTTTCGCGGAACCCAGCACTTTACGAACACCAATTTCTTTTGCCCTGCTTGCTGAATAGGCCGTGGAGAAGATCATATAATTCACGCAGGCAATTAAGAGGATAAAGAGAGCGACAACCGACAGTATATAGACATATAAGCCATTCGCGTTAGGCTCCAACTCCTGGGAAAGTTTGGATTTAAGATGTATGTATATCAAAGGTTGCAGGAAGAATTCCCACACTCTTTGGCTTCTGATCCTTTCATCAGTGTAACCGAGATATTGTTTAAGAACAGGAGAAACATACTTATCAACAAACTTACTCAGCTTACCATCTACTGCAGAAGCAGAAGCATTCTCCCTTAATAAAAAATATGTATAGTAATCATTTATGCCCCACGTGTTGCTGTTTAAACGTGATGGATCGGTAGAAAGTGATACTAACAGATCGAAATGAAAATGAGAACTGGATGGGACATTTTTAATTACGCCAGTAACCTTTGCAGATCCATTGTTTATCGTCATCAATTTGCCCAATGCCTTTTCTTTACCAAAATACTTTTGGGAGGCTTCCTCTGTGAGTACGATAGAAGAAGGTTCTATCAGAGCATTGCCAATATTCCCCTCGACAAATTCGAACGTAAAAATTTTAAAGAAACCAGAATCCGCTAAAAAAATCGTTTCATTAAAGGCTTTATCGTCATACCTGACGACCAAATCTTCGCTGATGGGAAAAATTCTTGTACTTGCTTCTACTTCGGGGATTTCACTGGAAAGGGCATTAGCCAGAGGGCCGGGCGACGTAGCGGCGATGATTTCTTTACCCGATAACCTGGTAATGGTTGCTACCCTATAAATTCTATCCCGATTCTCATGAAACTTGTCGTAGTCCAGTTCGTGATGGATATATAAAGCAATTATCACAAACCCGGCGATTCCAACGGCCAGTCCCAATAAATTTATAACACTATAAAACTTATATTTTATAATGTTTCTGGTGGCAATATCAATGAGGTGCTTTATCATCGTTGCTTTCGTCGGCCATTTAATCCTTCCGGTAGGTTGCCATAATGCGCCGGGCATTTCCATTGTACACTTTCCGCAACGTACGGTCCGACAGATTCAATCCGTGCAAAGGCCAGTGGTGCGAGAAATAGTTGTGGTAATAGAAATGTTCGTCATTGGTTTCCAGGATGCGAAAGGTGATCTGATACATCTCCCCTCTTACGCCCATGTCCGTCCCATATAAGATACGATTTGAATACTTCTCGATAAAATCATGCACAAACCGCGGAATAGCGGCAAATTCGCTATAGCGCGCAGAGACGTCTGCATAAAGGTTTGGATAGGCATCAAACATCCTGCCCAATGTATTTAAGTCAGAGTTGGTATTGGCCAGATGGCACGCGATAAATGTTGTGTTGGGATTATCCTTCACTACATTGTCGAGCGTTTTAATCAGCTGATTGTGGTTCAGGATGCCGGACTTGGTCATATCCACCTTCCAGTCATCCGCATTCATTAGTCCATCGTTGATAGAATCTCCCGGCAGATAGTTCCACGTATCTTCCGCAACGTGAATGTTTACCGGCATCTTTAGCTGCGCGCATTTTTCAAATAAGGGTTTCATTCGCGGATCATCAACATGCATGCCCCAACCCGGAGTAGGTGCTGAATAAAACTCACCCAGTCCTTTATCGCCAAGTTCGCCGACGCCCCGTGCTCCTGCCTTCCAGCATCTCTCCAGCTCTGCAACGGCGTGCTGCTGCCATCCGGCAGTTTGATATCCTGTATAATCGAAACCACACCATAGCTCGAAACGATCTTTGTATCTCGCATATCTGGCCACAACCGAATCGAAGCCAGCGCCAGTTTTATAGGATAAAATGATAGTGCGTTCAATTCCCGCGGCGTCCATTGTCTTTACCCATTCGTCGACACCCTGGTCGGTATCCGGATAGTCATGGGAATGAACATCTATGACCGGATATTTTGCTTTGACCACATGGGATTTCGGGATGTTAAAAGTGGAGACCGGCCGATAATCCTTCAGCCTGATGTCGGATGCATTCTGACCGAATGCGGAAACGGCAATGAACTCAACAATCAGAACAACCGATAAAACATAGATGCACCTGTATATCATGCGTTAGAACATTTTCGATCCCCAAATGTTACTTGCTATTCGAATGTTACCTGCTATGAATGCTGCCAACTATACATGCCTATGCATGCAAACTGAACGATCCACTAATCTTTCGCACTTGTTGCTGTTTCAGCATCTATAAACATTTTGTAAAACCCGGTTGTGGCAGTGTCGGCGACAGCTCCGCTCTGCGTGCGAAAGATAAAGTGTGCCTGCAAATCTTTGTGTTTTTCCAAGAATGAAAAAGCATCCTTCAAGCCCATACCCATCAAGGCATTGTCATAACCATCCGCCGTAATTGCATCGTTCGCGAATACGGTAACACTGATCAGTTCATTGTTCAAGGGATAACCCGTTTTAGGGTTGATCAAGTGAGAAATAATCCTGCCGTCGCTTTCGTAGTATCTCCGATAATTACCAGAGGTTGTCACTGCACCGTTTTTTATCTCCACTACCCTTTTAATAACCGTCTCATCGAAATCACCGGCCGGTGCTTCGATTCCAATTTTGAATGAAGTATTGCCTGGTTGTTTCAATCCCCTTGACCGGATCTCGCCTCCTACTTCTACCAGATAATTTCGAATTCCGTGTTGTTCCAGTATTGAAGAAATCACATCAACAGTATACCCTTGCGCTATACCATTCAAATCAATCTTCACACAGGGCAGCTTCTTGATCAGCCAATCGCCAGCCATCTCAATTTTTTCCGCACCCACACAAGGCAGTATGCTGCGGATGGCAGACGAATCCGGTACGCCCTTCGATCTCTTTGGACCAAAACCCCAGGCCTCCACCAGAGGATAAACAGTTACATCGGATATACCTTTTGTCTCGCGGTAGATGACAGCTGACTTTTCCAAAACCTTCCTGAGATGCGTATCCATTTTAATCTTTTCCGAAGCATCATTGAAACGGCTGATGACCGAGTAAGGCTTGTAAACAGAAAGTGAGCTGTCAATACGGAGAAAGATATCGTTTAAGTCTCCTGCAGTTACAACGCTGTCGGATGCATAATAGGTCACCTGATAAGTTGTTCCCTGTGCGAGCCCTTTAAACTGAAAAGGCAATAGCACCTGATCGCCTCTTCGTGTCGCGCCACAAGACAACAACAGAAACAATAAGAAGAAGGAGAAACATTTTCCTGTTCCCTGCACCATAGTGGAATATTGTATCGCTGATCTTTTTATGCTTTGAGCCATTTATCAAACCAATCGAAAGCATCCTTCTGCATTTCCTTATCGAACTTGTGAGGGCCCGGATAGAACGAGCATTTATAGTGATCAGACGCTCCCGCTTTCTGATAAACCTCACCCAGAATCCTATCCGCACGTTTCATTTCGTCCAGGGTATACAGCTCATCCTCTGAATCATTCATCACGAAGGTTGGCAGCGGTACACGCAATCCCAGAATCTCGGGGAAGTCGATTTCGTTCGGCAACAATGGTACGTATGTCATCCAGGTATGGTTAGGCGCTCTGTTCAGAACAAAATCTTTCCAGGTTGTCATGAAGCCGACACAAACGGCACATTTTATTCTATCGTCTTGTCCTGCCATGAACACCGTTCGCATACCTCCACCGGACAGACCGCCGCACCCAATGCTTCCGGCATCCACATCGGGACGATTGCAAAGAACGTCGAGTGCTATCTTGTCTTCAGCGAAAAACACTCCGGGCCAGGTCGTTCCCGCGCTGAACAATGATTTCGACATGGTATGCTCATGATCGTATGCCCAGTCGTTGTACGCCTTTACATGCTCGACGCTCTCGGGGTCATCGTCGCTCAAACCATTCCTTAAATACGAAGGGGCGACGTCCTTTAACAATACTCTTCTGCTGGCAAAAGGAAATGCGTCGGAAACGAGGACAACATAACCGCGTCTGGCCACCTCGTTGGCCCACGCCAGGTTGCCATAGGCGCGTTCCTGATGTTCTGCTATAACCGGGTGCAGCTGATCGGAGGTCCGCGTGATTTTTCGTGTTCCGAAATACTTCAATCCGCCATGATCATGAAACGCGAGGATGCCGGGTAGCTTGCCTTTGGTACTCAGAGGCTTTAGCAATATAGCATCCGTTGCTGGTCCGTAGGGCAACTGCCAGCTGAGTTCTTCTATATGAAGATTATCATAAACGTATTGTTTTCTCACGGTCACTTTGGGCACGCCACCGAGGTTCGGAGCAGCCAGCCGTTCCGTTAGCCTCTTACGCGCCTCGGCCTTCCAGTTGTTCAGGTTATTAAATTCCTTTTTCCGAAAGGACAGCGACGGTAACTTGTTTTCATTCAGGCCTGCCGCCCATTGTCCATAGCCCCCGATAACGCTGGAACTCCCGTCATTCGGAAGCGCAGAGGCCGGCTGCGCGTAAATACCTGTACTCCCCTGATCCGTGGAGCTGGCGAATGATGTACCACTCGCGACACTAAGTCCTGTTATACCTGCCATTTTAAGGAAATCTCTTCGTTTGGTTTTCATTATCCGATAGGCTCTTCTTTGAACTGTTATTTACGTGAATCAATCTCAAGTCCTTTGATCTTTCGTCGACTCTTCATCGTCTTGAAATAAATATAAATCCGTGTTGCTATAGGTCTTGCATCCATCAATCCGTTAATAAATTCAGATGATGAGATGAATGTACGGGATAATTAAATTGAATACTCAGGCTTCCAGGTTTGAAAGGTTTCCGTGTCCATAGCCATATTTCCCATGTGAATGGCGATCGATGATTCGGCCGCGTTGAAGACGTTCGATATTGGCTTCCTGTTCTCGCGAATGCAGGCAAAAAAATCCGTCAGGGCAAATGTCGTGGGCTCTATCTCTTCAGGAGTATTCTTATACGTCAGTTCAACGGCCTTTCCCTGCGTCGTTGCCTGGATCGTAGCGCCGGCAACACCATCCACAATTCCCCGGGCGTTATCGGTCGACTCGCTGTAGATAAACGCCTTTTCCCGCTGAATCTCCACCGTAGCCTTATCTCCCAAAATGCGTATACCATAACCGTTATAAGCGTTGGACAACACGGAGGTAAATGATGCTTTTATGCCATTGGGATACTCATAAACAGTCCGGACGTTGTCGTATGTGTCCCTTCCATCCTTCCAATAGTTGATACCTCCCATCCCCGTAACTTTTAACGGGTGGCTTGCTAAGAGATAATTGACCATGTCAATTTCATGAGCGCACAATTCCGAAAGCGGCCCGCCACAATATTCGCGGTACATCCGCCAGTTAATTGTTCTTTCCAGTTTGGGATCGCTGACCGGATTTCGCCAATTCGAATTCCGGTTATACTGGCATTCGAAGTGGGTGATCTTTCCCAGCCAGTTCTTGTCGATCACTTCTTTCACTTTGTGATACAGGCCGTAGTAACGGTACTGGTATCCGACCTGAAAAACGAGGTTACTTTGCTTTACCTTTTTTACAAGGTCAAGCGTTTGCGGAATGTCATAAGCCAGGGACTTTTCCAGGTAAACGTGCTTGCCTGCATTTAATGCATCGATGGCCATTTTCGAATGCAGAAATAGCGGCGTCGCGATAATAACGGCATCAACGGCTTTATCATCGAGAAGCTTTCTATAGTCCGTGTATCCTTTTGCGTTTTTCCCCGCTTCGCTGACACCCTGTTGTAAATGCTCAGGTACGATATCGCAGCAGGCGGTCACATCTAATCCCGGCATCGCTTTCAGGAGACTCACCAGTCCGCGGCCGCGGCTCCCTGATCCTATCAAGCCGATCTTTATGTTCTTATTCTCATTCCCGGAAATGGCAAACGAAGGAACACCCGAGGCAGCCATTGCTGATGCGGCGATGGCTGAAGAGTGAAGAAATTTACGACGGGAAACGGCATGCTTTTTCATGAATGATCGTGGATTTAAATTGTAATCGTGTCGTCTGATATTTAACAAATGTAATCAGGCGAAAGTAGTTGGTATTATGATCAGACAATATCTGCGTAATTGATTCCTCACAGACTTTATTTGAATGGAGCTCACAGGACAAAAAAAACACGGATTTTCGCACTCATCAAATGGCTGTGAAACGAGATTGCAGATAAGGGATCCGGGATCTTAACAGTCGACTATTACTCAGTAATTTCAGGACATGGCAAATGAAAACACTAAACGTGCTACCAACGAGTTAACCGCCGAAAGCACGGAAACAAGCTTCTCTATTACACGTCGTGAGATGCTCGGACTGGCAGGCGTGGCTGGATTGGCAGCGCTGACTGGTTTCTCCTCCGAAGCGGCGCCGCTGCCTCAGCACAAGAAGGTTCGTATCGCTTGTGTTACAACCTATTGGGCCGCTACGCGATCACATGCAGACTGGATTATGTGCAAACTGATGGATGGCTATTGGTGGCAAGGGGCCCACACACCTTCGCGTGTAGAAGTGGTTTCGGTGTATATTCATCAGCTTGCCGAAAGCCCGCTGGGTCAGAAAGTATGCAAGGCAAAAAACATCCCGATCTTCAAGACCGTGGGCGAAGCATTAACTCTGGGCGGGAATGAACTGGCTGTGGATGGTGTCGTTATCATTGGAGAGCACGGCGAATATCCCACGAATCTTAAAGGCCAGTGGATGTTGCCACGCTGGTGGTTTTATCAGCAAATGATCAAAGTGTTTGAGCAGAGCAAACGTTCGGTCCCCGTCTTTAACGACAAGCACTTGTCCGTGAGCTGGGACGAGGCGAAGTGGATGTTCGACAAATCCCGCGAGTTGAATTTTCCTCTTACGGGTGGTTCATCGATTCCTGTCTATTTTCGGAAGCCAGAGATTGAACCCGACATCGATACACCGATTAAGAATTCCGTCGTAGTTGGTGGCGCTTCTGATGAAGGCGCTTTGTTTCATTGTGTGGATGTATTGCAGGCCTTTGTTGAGCGACGCAAGGGCGGAGAGACCGGCGTTAAGTCGGTGCAGTGCATCCGCGGACCTGAAACGTGGACGTGGACACAGCAGAATCCATGGGCGGCAAACCTGTTGGAATCAGTGCGGAAAAGCTTCGACCTGAAACCTGGACATTTTCAGGAAAACAACAGGCCAAACGTGTGTATTGTAGAATACAATGACGGTACCAAAGCGGCGGTTTACAACGGTGAGGGTGTGGGCTGGACGTATGCCGGCGAGATCGATGGCCGCAGGGATCCTACCATCATTTCGATGCTCGGTTGGCCCGGACCCTTCTCGCAGTACCACGCTTCCAATTCCCAGCCACATTGGATCACGGAGCTCATGGTGACTAAAAAGGAACCGTTTAATGCCGAGCGTTTGTTGTTGTCGACAGGAATCGTTGCCTACAACATGGATTCGAACTGGGAGAACGGCAAATATTCCGCCGTGGGGCGGCGTATAGAGACCCCGTTTATGAACATGAGTTATCGCTCTGTGCGCGGCGCTCAGTTCAGCCAGGGCGCTCGTCCACCGGATACGCCGTATATACGCGGATTTGCTGACTAGAAGCTATACTTACAAGCCAGGACAAGAAACCATGTGACATACGGCATCAGCCATTGAACCTAAACTGTAATGAAACGACGAGACGCGATAAAGAGTCTGAGCCTCTTACCGGTAACCGCTAATGTCTTACCTGTAAAAGCATGGCTATCTCAACCTGAAAGAAGTCGTCCTTTAACTCCTCAGAACAAGCCAATGCCTGCGTTGCATCGCGACGCCTTTGTCATGGATGGACACACGCACGTGATGACGCGTGAGCTACTAATGAACACGGATATCGGTCAGCGTTATTCGGATGGAAACGTCGATCTTCCGAGGGCAAAGGAAGGCGGAGTCGACGCGATGTTCTTTTCCGTCTATACGCCCGAGCATTATTATCCGGGTAGATTTGAAATCAAAAATACTTTTCGCGTAGTAGAGCTCGCGTTGGATCAGATCAGAAAGAATAATAACACAATCGAACTGGCGCTGAACGCCACGGACATTCAGCGAATTAACAAGAGTGGAAAAATCGCCGCCTTCCTGGACCTGGAAGGAGGATACGACCTGTATGGAGACTTAAATGTTTTACGGGCGTTGTACCGGCTGGGCCTGCGTTCCTTGCAGTTGACCGCACACAACACCACCAACGCCTTTATCGATGCCTGCAATGACGTGTATACCTGGGGTGGTATCAATGACCATGGAAAAGCGGTGATCAAAGAGATGAATGATCTCGGCATGGTAATCAATGTGGCCCATGCATCCAATGATGCCATTCTTCAGTCAGTCGCGGCGAGTCGCCACCCGGTGATCTACAGTCATGGCGGCTTCAACAGAATAGTAGACCATCCCCGCTGTATCACTGACGAGGCGGCTAAGGCGATTGCCGCGAAGGGAGGCGTGATCGGAGTGCACTTCGGCAGCCTCTTCAACAATCCAAAATACTGGGACTGGCAAAGATCGAGTAACCCCATCAGGACGCAGCCGGATCCTCAACCTGCCACGCCGAGGATCTTTAACTCGCAGGATACGTCGAAAACAATTGAAGAAGTAGACAAAGAACTGCTCAAGGAGGTTCCTCTTAATTTTCGTGGAACGATACCTGACGAATACTGGATGCATGTTGATCAGCTGGCAAAGGTGATCGACTACGGTGTGAAACTAGTAGGGGAAGACCACATGGCATTGGGTTCCGATCTGGATGGCGGTCCTGAACTGCCACACGAAATCAAAGACATCAGCGACTATCCTCAGATCACTATAGCTATGCAACGGCTGGGGTACAGTGATGAACGGATTAAAAAGATACTGGGACTGAACTGGCTGCGGGTGATCCGAAAGGTTACAGAGGGCAAATAGTTGTTTACCAAAGCCACCACTCCGTCTTGACGCCAAAGTAGTGTCCCCAACGTTTACTACCCGATTGTGCAAGGTATGGGGAGTAGAGATTGTCGGCCGCAAATGCATTATAACGCGCAACACTATAGACCAATCGAAAGTGGGGACGACTCCACACGTCTCGCTTGCCATTCGGAACAACTGTTGGCGCGATGCTGAATTTTATCATCTGAGCTGGATCCTGGGTGCCATCCCTTCGCGATGCAAAGTTTAACTCATGAAGCAAATGCAACCAGTTTTTTATATACCAGGTGGAACGCGCACCGACAGCAAAATCCGTCTTTCGATTGAACAAGATCCGATCGCCGTAGTCCGGCGTGGTATTAAGACTATCGCTTGCACCTCTGCTTTTTGTGAATATACTATATGCCTGTACAGAATAGTTTCCATTGATATTCCACACCGCGCTTGCTGTAAGAGCAATCGACCACGCGTTTGTGAATTTTTGCGTCGCCAGATCAGGGCCTCCATAAGTAAGAAACGTTCGACTTCCCCCACCATCCCCACCATTTGCAATTCCAGTTCCATAACGAACGCTGGCATCAAAGAAAGAACCCTTCATCGCTTTAAAAATGTTCGCCTGGTATTTCGCGCCCAGAACATACCCATCATCAGCGGGATAATTATAACTGGCAAGGGTATCGCCTGATGTCCCGTTTGCCAGGCGATGATACTCTGCCATTAATTTCAAATATCCACTCTGCGAAGGAATAGTGTGTTCAAGAATGTAAACGGAACGGTTTCTCAATCCCAGGACAGGAGTACCGTTAACGATATTATTGTAAAAATAAGGGGGCAAGCTCGAGGCCGTGTCGACTGCGGCCGGGTACATAACCGAGAACGTGGTGTTCTTGTATTCTATGCCGAATCCCTGAGAACTATGATCGTCAAAGTAGAAATGATCAATGATATGGATGTCGTCTCCACGGTAAAATCTCGCCCCAATCCAAACACTCCATGGTGAGCCCATAATGTTTCTTGCTTCTGCAAACAACTCCGGTAAAGCAGCCGTTATTCCCCCAAACGAGTTACTTGTCACATTTCCAATGATCTGGCCTTGCGTAGTATACAATGCCAAACGCGATTGGATGTTAATGCTTGTGCTGTCATTCGATGAATTGGCAGGCGCAAAATGAAGCGCAGTGGCTAACTCGAAGTAATCTGATTCCTCCATTCTTCCCCCGATCGACCCCATACCGTTAAGGTTCAGTGATCGCGGATATAGAAAATTCTCACCGCGGGCAATTCCAACCCGGCCATAACTTCCGATTGAAAAATGTTTGTTCGAGATGACCGGAGATTGTGCTACACCCGCGGCGCACAGGCACACCGAAAGAAAACTTATCATCAGAACTCTCATATATCTCAGGGTCCATTAATGAGTAAAGCTGCAAGTAAAATTACTGGTTCGTCGCAATAATGAGCCATGCAGCTATTAATTGTCGTAAGAACGCTAATCACCGGTCATAACGGTAGATGCCAACGGAGGAGCACTACCTTCAAAATCCGCGTAACCTTGTCACAATTTGTCGCGTTGATTTGTCTTTATCCATTTATCTTCAGGAAGCATGGAAGCTTTAAGCAATTATCAGAGAAGATTATTCCCGTACGCTTACAATATCCTGGGTTCGGCTGCTGAGGCAAGGGATGCCATACAGGATGTTATCGTAAAACACATTTCCTCGCCCAAAGCGAACCTGGATAATGAAACCGGCTATCTGGTGAGAAGTGTGATTAATCACTCGATTAATCTTAAGAAGAGAAGTCAGAAAATAGTTGGAGATACGACCAGGCTTCCTGAGCCGGTGGCTACTGAAGGGGCAGATGAACACATCAACAGGACGGAAGTTCTGTCTTATTCATTACTTGTGCTTTTGGAACACCTCAATCCAAAAGAAAGGGCCGTGTTTATCCTCAAAGAGGCCTTTGACTATTCCCATGAGGAAATAGCAGAGACGCTGTCTCTTTCTGTTGATAATTCCAGGAAACTATTCAGCAGAGCGAAGAACGAGTTGCGTAAAAGTCAAAACTTCACAACGTCGACGGCTCCTGACCCGCGCATATTACAGGATTACATCAGGAACATACAAAACGGTGATACTCAGGCATTGGCGACGATGCTATCGAAAGAAATAACCGTTAAGACCGATGGCGGGCATATCAAAATTGTCAGCCCGCTGGTTACTGGTAGCCAAGCCGTTACAGACCTGATGCTTTATGTGTACAACAATTATCAACGGTCACTCTCTATCCGGTTCGGAAACATCAATCATCAGCCGGCACTGTTATTTTATGATGGCGACGCACTCGTTAACTGTCAGGTTTTTGAAATAGACCCAAACGGCACCATAAAAGGCATTTTTTCCGTCGTTGACCCGGACAAACTGAAAAACCTCACAGTATTCTAAAAAAGTTGTCACGTTTTCGTTCCTCTGTTTGTCATTAAGGAAGACAATTAAAAACAGAAGAATGAAAAAACATGAACAACACAAAAGAGCCTTTATCATTTGGCTGGCAATCTATCCCCTGATTACCATTTTAATGATATCGCTTGGAGAGCACCTCGCTCCCTTCCCTCTTTACATACGTACACTAGTCACGACTCTCATAGCTGTGCCTGTCATGTTCTATGGACTGATTCCGCTACTGAATAAGGTGTTCTATGCCTGGCTGAACAACTAAACCATTATCAACGTATTATTTACAACGCTATCACTGGATCACCAGCAACAAATCAACAAATCAATAATTCACAAATACCAATGACAAACAAAATAGAACAAGCAATAACAGACTTTGTTAGAGGCGGCGACAACAGAGATGTGGCACTATTGGAAAAAGTGTTGCACAAGGACTTCCGGGTAACAAACAACGGTTTTATGGGGAAACCTGGTATAACCATCATCGACAAGGAAAAATATCTGCAGAATATCCGGGACGGAGTTTTTGGTGGCCTGCCACGAAAAATGGCCATTGAACAAATAGATGCAAGTGGGACCATTGCATTTGTAAAACTGCGCCTGGAGAGTTCAGAAAATCATTTTGTTTCCTACAATTCCCTGGCACTTGATACCGACAACGAATGGCGACTCATCAATAACCTGGCAGTGGTTGAACCGAAAGTCAATCCAATATCTCACACTTAAAACCATAGTTCTCGATGAGTATGATAATACTCAGCGCGTCTTCCATTGGTTCCCCTTCTACTCTTAGCACTCTATCGCAATCTGAAAGGTCAAAGTTCATTTTAAATGATGGAAATGCTTCAGACAAAACAGAGAGCAGCATTTTGCTTTCCGTTTTGTCTGAAACATCAGTTTTAAAGACTTCAACCATTAGGATCAGGTTGCGATTTGAGTTCAATTCCGACTTCGAATCCTTCAGGACTGTCGCACCAGTGTCGCTAACAGGTTTTCCAAATTCTTCAAAGATGCTTTGAAGCCTTCCGTAAAGCCCATTTCAATCAATCTCTCCATGCGTTCCAGCGATTCGTTATAGATCGTAATATTGACTTTTGTTATTCCGTCTTTTTCAATAAACGTGTAGTCCCAATCAGACCCTGGCAATTCCGGATTCTCATCTTTGTCGGCAAAGACGTTAAACATTTTAAAGTTCGTTTTCGGACTGATGGAGGTATATCGCTGAAGTGCCCAACGCTCCTGCCCTTCCGGACTGACCATTGCATAGAATCTTCGTCCTCCAACCTTGAAATCCTGGGCCTTTGTTTTTGCAACGAAGGGCTTAGGTGCTGTCCACTGGTCGAGGATCTCCGCTTTGGTGAAAGCATCCCATACCAGTGACAGGTCAGCATCAAATTCCCGTGTCACAAACACCTTTTTTGCAGCCTTGTCAACTGTAAATTCGAATAGCAAGTCTGTAGTCATTTTTTTTGTTTTTTAAGTGTGAGTAATACTTTATCCAATTGATTGAATTGAGTGTCAAGGATACTCTTGAACTGCGCCATCCATTTGTCAATCTCTTTCATTTTAGCGGCATTGACGTGATAATAAATCTCCCGTCCCCTTTGTTCTTGTTTCACCATTTCACACTCTGTCAGGATTTGAATATGCTTAGAAACAGCCTGCCGGCTTGTGTGAAACTCTTCTGCCATCGCGTTAGGCGTCATGGCCTGTGCGGCGAGTAAAAGCAAAATCGCCCTTCGCGTAGGATCAGCTATCGCCTGAAATACATCTCGTCTGGTTTCCATATAAACTCTTATGCAATTACATGGTTGCAAATATAAATGCAATTATCTGGTTGCACAAGAAGCTCTTAGAAAAACTTTTTGATGTTGTGAATGAAAATGATGTCTAGACTGGAATCGCTAAGGGCTGAGCGGAATCTCAAACCTGTGAAACAATACTAAAGAGCAAACTGTGAAGGAGCATCCCAGGCTAACGCAAATGAAGATAGACAGGGCTGTCTGAATGCTGGTGACATAACTTCAGTAGTAGTATCCAAAGATAATCGCCATTTCGTCATCACTTTTCAGTCCAAAACGGACTGTCCTGCTCGTGGTATTATTGTACGTGATTACCATTCTTAATCCTTCGCCTGCCGCCAGCTCCAATGGAGTATCATAAGTTTTGAGAAGCGGGTGATGCCAGTTGCTGCTGGCATAAATTACTTCGCCGTTACGCGTACCGCCCTTAATCTGTATTTCAAAATATTCACCCAACTTGTGAGTATGAGAGGTGAGCATAAAGACCTTCATAGGTTCCTTCGAGACAAACTCTTTGACCACTATCGTCTTCTGGTTTGCTTCAAGATAAATGTCTTCCGTACTGAAGTAGATTGCTTTTGCCTCGTGAACAACCTGTGACGGGTCTGTCTGGATTACGTTGATGTAACACTCTCCCTCGATGGGCGTAGTGCCTTTGTTAACATAGTGAACATTCACATCCAGTTTTTGATGGGCCGGCATTTTAAGGGCCACTCCTTCCGGAAACTGATAGTTCATTTCAGCAGTCTGACTCGCGATAGCAAAAAGCTGATACTCCATTTGACTTACCGTTTCGCCAATGTAGGATCCGTTTTCATTCCGCAGATCGCGAACCGTACCTACCTGCGGCAACAAGTCAACTGGAGTTTTTTTATCGAACGTATTCACGAGAAAGTGGTGGCTATTCTTCCTCATACGCATCTGTATGCGAGTGATGTAAGCGTCTTCTGCATTGCCAAGCTCCTTGTAAACAAAGATCTCCCGTTCAAAGTTCGGCTTAATTGTAAACGGTTCAATCTTCAACTGATATCCGGTTCCTGGCTCAGGCTTCTCAAGGGGAGTAAACTCTTCAGCACATAAGATCGCATTATCCTCCAGTAACCCGACGTCGGCCAGAATTATTCCCTTCTCTGGTGCCCCCGCCTCAATCCACCTCTTCAAGTATTCCAGCTGACCCGACGAAATGGGATCACGCCCCAATGGCATCTGACTTCCATAACCACCCGGTCTTAATGATGGGTCACAGCTCAACTTAAGGAACAACAAGCTCTTTTCCGGATTCGAGGGCATTACTCTCTTCAAACCATCTGCTCTCGCACCGCGATTGGACGGATCAACATTCACGAGATTAGCATATGCTTCACCATTGCTTAAAATAAGTCCGTGCTCTGCGAAAGCCGCGTCCTGTGAAGATGAATGACAACCAGGAAGCGCGCAGGAGCGACTTAATATCTTTTCCTGGATGTAGCCAAAGCTTGATTCGGCAGTAACTGGCTTGTCTTCATCACAACTATAAAATAAGATAACGCTGACAATGACGGCAGCAATGACCAGTGGCAACTTCATAATTGACCAGTTAGAATAACTAATTCATATACCCCCGACCAGAGACTTCCCCTGATACATCCGTCACTTTTTTTTTCAGATCCATCATTGGTTCCTTCAGAATAATGTAAAGCTTATTCCAGGCGATACGAACGAGGGGATATTTGTTTGCGCTTCGCGGGTAAAAACGATGGACCCATTGGGTTGCTTGTACGAAGACCACCAGTAGCTTCTGATGTTTGACCGGTTAAATACATTGATAAAGTTGATGTAGGCTGTCAGCTGGTTTTTTCCCAGGAACCAGGTCTTCTCAACGCGTATGTCGAGTGATTGGTAATCCGGCAGTCGTTCGCTGTTTTTGATTCCCGTCTCGTAAAAAAGAACTACGCTTTCCGGCTCAGGCCGGTACTGAACGAAATCTACTTTTGTCGGCGTGTAGGGATAACCTGTGTGATAGGTCCAGAAGAGGCTGATGTTCCAGTGATGCGGCAGACGAAAGATATTATTGAGGATAATGGTATGAGGCTGATCAAAATCGCGGAACGTTTCCTCCCCTGCTGCATTTCTGATTCTACTTTTTGCATAGGCATATGAAATACTTAGCATACTCGCCTTTCCATAATTGTAACGAACCATGACTTCAGCTCCCTGCGCATAGCCGCTTGTAGTATGAAAGGGAATATCCAAAATACTGACGGCACCAATCCGGTTGAAGAACTCGTACCGAAAGTCGTCAAACAACTGAGTATATTCTTTGTGATACACATTGAGCATCACGTTGATATTGTGCCGTGAATAGGTTAATGAACCTGTGTAGTGCACAGCTTCGCCATTATAATCATAAGGTTCCTCCTGGAATTGTGCGCTGCGCAGACGATAGTACGCATCCGGTTGATAGTATATCCCATATGCCAACCGCGTAGTCAGTGAAGGTGTAATGTCGTAACTCAACGCTAATCGTGGCGCAACTTTCAACGGTTGAGAAAAGCTTTGGGTAGATATACGCAACCCAGGCTGTATAGAAAGCCTGTCCCAGAATCGTCCATTGTATTGAGCGAACAGAGAAGCAGTATAGCCGTACATTGAATTATTTATATCGAGCGATTCAGTGATAATATTCTCAGGGGTAGAAGTAAACACTGCGTATCGATTCTCCCAATATTGATAATCAGAGTTGTAGTATTTTAACTCGGTCCCAAACTCGATGTCGCTCTTCTTAGTCAGGTGGTAATAGCTATTGTTTGTAAACACCCAGGTATCAGTGCTGTTTTTATCGATGTTATCTGTGGTGATGTTCTCCGGAAATGTGAACAAGGCGTCACGACCTGTGGCCTGAAAACCAAATGTGGAAATTGCATCAAAACGCTCCGATGGGAACCATTTCCAATTAACCCAACCGTTGATGTTGTTTTTTTTGTTTTGGAGACCAAGGGGCTCTTCTTTTAAAAGAAAGTTGTCTCTGCCATAAAGGAAATTAAAGCTTATTGTATTCCTGGAATCTGGTTTGTAAAGCACCTTAGTCCACATATCGGAGAACCTGGGAACAAGAACGTCTGTATCATCGCCGATATTGTCAAGTAAGAAATCCAGGTATCCACGCCTTGCGTTTAAAAAAAAGCTAAGCTTTTCGTTGATGCGTTTTTGCGCAAGGAAGCTTGCATTGAGCAAATCTATCGAGAACTTGTACTGGTCAGACTCAAGCCGGTCAAAAGTTCTTACATCAATTGCGCCTGACAGGCGGTCGGTATATCTTGCGTTGAACCCTCCCGTCAGTACTTTAAGTTCGTCGATGTAGTCGGTATTGAAAATGCTGAAGGACCCGTCAACCTCTTCCAGATGGAAGGCATCGTTGATAAGGAAATTGTCGAGGTACACGGCAGATTCGTCACTATGCCCGCCGCGGATCCGTGCCTTCGCAGAGTAGTCGTTATTCGCAATGCCAGGAAGTGCGCGCAATGTGCGATATATATCCTTCCCCAGGTTGGGAGAATGCAGTATCTCCTCCTTGCCGAGGGTAAGTGGAGTTGCATCTATAGTTGATATCTCAAAAGTAGACGGAGAAATTACTATAGCCTCCAGTTCATGAGCGTTCTCCCTGAGCGTAATGTTTAATGCAAGATCGCTGGTAACATCCACTTTCGTCACGAACGACTCGTAGCCTACGGAAGAACACTTTAGAAGGTATGGCCCTGCTTCCACAAGCTTGATGGTGAAAGATCCGTCCTCATTGGTCATGGAGCCTTTTCCAGGCCCCAGAAGTACCGCACTGGCGAATGCAATTCCTTCACCGTTGGCGTCGGCTATTCTTCCTGAGATAGTAGAGTATTGAATTGTTTTTCGCAGTACTTTATTCTTGCTGGCAAACAAGACAATACCCCCTTCACCGTTTTCCGTATACGATATTGGCTTATCAATAAGGAGAATGTCAAGTGCAGTAAGGATGTCCGTCTTATATCTGAAATCTCCCGTTACCCGGATGTCCTTCACGACATCATTCAAATAATGAAACTTGATCGCGTTGTTCTTCTCAACTTCTGCAAGGAAGTCTACCAGGGAAACATCAACATACTCTCCCTGAACCAAAACTTTATTAACCTGCCCTGAGCCAGAAAGTGCGATCGAAAGAAAGAACATAACGGCAAGGAGGAATTTCATCGGGAGCGTATTTATCAATATACACCGCAGTCGGAAATTCCCCTGAGCACATCATTAAAATTCAGCGTGATTTTATGACAACAGAATCAGAAGATATCGTGAACTCCAGCCCGGCGGACAAACAAACTGTTTTCAATGCACTTTCCAGCGAAGACCCTGCAAGGTTGCCCGTGAAAGAAACGCTGTCGATCTCAGGGGGCATAATGATTTGTTTATTGTGATGATTAGCCAGTGATTCGAATACAATCAGCAAGGGAGCGTGGTGAAAGTTTAAGTCGTCGGCCAGCCTATCTGCCGAAGACACCTTGTAGGGATCAGAAACAGCATCACCCCTGACCGCCGCCCCGAGGCCGGGAGTGAGTATTACAGTTTGGTCAGCCGTTCTGTTTGCAACAGTAACCTTACCCGTAAAGCAGCTCACGACGGTGTACTGCATGGATGAGCTTACACGGAAGGAAGTTCCAAGCACTGCAACGCTGGCATTGTTTAATTCAACAACAAAGGAAGTTCCGGTATGTCTCACGTCAAAGAATGCGTTGCCGGTCAGACGCAGATCCCGCTTTGAACTCCACTCTGATGCGTGATAGGAAAGAACAGCATTGCCCTCAAGCCTTACAATCGATGAATCCGGAAGCGTCACCGCCAGGGACTCGTCAGCGCGCGTGCTGATGGTTACCCAGTCGTCGTTGTTCAAGCGGTAAACAACCGCGAGAACGGCAAACAAAGCGACCGCGGCGGCATACCGAAGCCAGAGCAACTTACGACTTCTGCCTGCTGGTTTGTCATTGGCGATTTTCGACTGCAGCCTCTGCCAACGAGCGTCCTGTCCGATCCCTACCGGGACATTGATACTTCGTGACGCAGTCCAGATTCTTTCAAAAACCTCAAACTCTTGTGCCGCCTCCGTCGATGTTGCTATCGCACCTTGCAGCTCGGCTAATTCTTCCGGCGTAATCGTGCCCTCCAGCTTTCTGGCCATGAGCGTGGGTAAGTCGGGCTTTGTCTCCATGGTTGCGATATCTACACTCAGGCTTCTGAATACCCTGATCTCTTTTATATTTTTTTTGAAAGTTGTCCGCGCATGTGCTTTAAGGCCTTTACCATGTGCGACTCAACTGTTTTTATGCTGATCGAGAGCCTGTCGGCAATCTCCTGGTATGAAAGATCTTCGAGGCGGCTCATGAGAAAAATAATCCTGGGTTTCTCTGGCAATGAAGCAATGGCACCCTCAAGCTTCTCCTTCCATTCCTTCTCTTCCAGGATAAATTCGGGGTTTTCAGTATTCGTGAAAAGGACTTTATCCAAATCCGCCTGATGCCGGGCCACTACCTTGTCGTGACGGATCTCGTTGAGCACAAGATTGTCGGCAATAGCATAAAGATAATTTTTGACCGATTGGTTTTCATTTAGAGAAGTACGCGCATTCCAGAGCTTAAGGAAAGCCTCCTGCAGAAGATCTTCAGCACGTGCAGTGTCCCTTGTCTTATAAAGAAGGAAATTGAAGATAGCCTCCTGCCACATGCAAAAAACTGTTTTGAAAGCGTCAGGGTCAGAAGCCTTCAATCTCTTTACCAGGTCATTCAGATCAGGTTCAAGCATGCAATCGCACAACAGCGGAGGCTAAATATAGCCGAAATCCGATATTACTTCGCCGCCCCTTTCGTCCAGGTATCCCTTAACGTCACCGTACGGTTAAAGATCAGCTTATCTGAAGTAGCATCAGGATCGAGGCAGAAGTATCCCATTCGTAAAAACTGAAAATGCTCCCCTGTTTTTGCTTTGGCAAGCTCGGGTTCGGCATAAACCGTTTTCAAAATCTGCAGCGAAGCAGGATTCAGGTGATTCTTGAAATCATCTTCGATTGCATTCATGTCCTCGGTCACAAAGAGGCGATCATAAAGGCGAATTTCTGCGGGTACTGCGTGTTGTGCGCTCACCCAATGAATAACACCTTTCACATTGATTCCGGATGTATCGGAACCACTGCGGCTTTCGGGGACGTATGAGCAACGCAGCTCAGTTACATTTCCGTTCTCATCTTTGATGAACTCATCGCACTTGATAATAAACGCACTTTTTAAGCGCACCATTTGACCGGGCGCAAGGCGGAAATATTTCTTCGCCGGCACCTCCATGAAGTCTTCGCGCTCGATCCAGAGTTCGCGACCAAAAGGCATCTCCCGTGTCGAATCTCCTTCAGGCAGGTTCTCGCTTTTAAGTAGTTCTGACTTTCCTTCGGGATAATTGGTTATTACCACTTTCAACGGATCGAACACCACCATTCGTCGTCCTGCAATCTTATTCAAATGTTCCCGCAAGCAGAACTCCAGCAATCCGATATCAATAAGGTTGTCGCGCTTAGCCACACCGATGCGATCGCAAAAATCTCGAATAGCCTCCGGCGTATAGCCTCTCCGGCGTGCCGCACTTAACGTCGGCATGCGGGGATCGTCCCAACCACTTACATGCTTCTCATTCACGAGTTGCAAAAGCTTCCTCTTGCTCATCATGGTATAGGTCATGTTGAGTCTGGCAAACTCGTACTGATGCGAAGGATATATTTCGAGCTTGCTTATCAGCCAGTCGTACAATTCGCGGTGAGGAACAAATTCAAGCGTGCAAATGCTGTGTGTAATATGCTCGATAGAATCACTTTGGCCGTGGGCGAAATCGTACATCGGATAGATGCACCACTTATCACCTGTCCGGTGATGATGTGCATGCTTAACGCGGTAGATCACCGGATCGCGCATGAGCATGTTGGTGTGCGTCATGTCTATTTTGGCGCGAAGGACTTTTGACCCATCCGGGTACTTACCATCCTTCATCTCCGTGAAGAGCTTCCTGTTTTCTTCAATCGACCGACTGCGGTAAGGGCTGTCTGTTCCAGGCTGAGTTGGCGTTCCTTTCTGAGTTGCCATCTCTTCGCTTGAACTATCATCTACGTAGGCAAGTCCCTTGTCGATCAACGTATGAGCATAGGCGTACAGTTGGTCGAAGTAATCGGAAGCATAGAGCTCTTCAGACCAGTCAAATCCCAACCACTTAACGTCCCCTTTAATGCTCTCGACATATTCGGTTTCTTCCGTAACTGGGTTAGTATCATCAAAACGCAGGTTTGTTTTTCCGCCGTACTTCAAGGCAAGACCGAAGTTCAGGCAAATGCTTTTGGCGTGACCCAAATGCAGATAGCCGTTAGGTTCGGGAGGAAACCGCGTAGCAATGTTCTTATATTTTCCATTCTTCAAGTCGGACTCTACGATCTCTTCCAGGAAGTTTAAACTCTTTTCTTCGGCCATATTGATTTCTAAAGCGTGCAAAGATAAAATATTGTGTCCTCATTAAACAGGTAGCCCTGCGTAACCTGAGGTTTTTTTATCGGCAGAGCTGTGAATGACACTGAATTTGCATCACGAGCGGGACACCCTTAGTAACTCGTTTTTTGAGTGAGTGAGGCTGAATTTTCCTGGACGACGATGGCCTCTGCCTGTCAATTGCTATGAGCTAGAGACCCTGCAATGGCATTGACGGCATGCATTAATTGTTTGTTTAGCTCCGCCGGACGTTCGATCATTGGAAAATGACTTGTCCCTCTTAGATGCAGAACCTCATATCCATTTTTGCAAAATTCCTTCAACGGTGTCTCGTTGGTCGGCTGATAGTCAACGTTGACCAGATAGAGCTTGAATGGCAACTTCGGAAGCAAATCTTTCTGGACCTGATACATACTGAAAATTTCAGGAGTCACAGCTTGCCCCATTGGCTCGTAGGCGTTTCTGAAATCCTTAATAGCGCGGTTGGCAATTTCAACCGGTGTTTCAGGTGTTAAAAGTGCCATACGACAATAGCTTTCATTAGTACCGGCAAAGTCCCTTTTTAAGTTTGCCTTTATCGCATCAACTTCGTTTTGAGGAACAACCTGCGTTGCTGCGTTTTTGAAATAGTCTATAGCGATAAAACCGATAAAGGGCCGGGGATATTTTATTGCCGCCATCAGGGCCACGTCGGCACCCCAGGAATGCGCAATAAGAATGACATTCTTCAATTCCAGTTCACTGACAACAGTTACAACGTCATCAGCGAAACTATCAGTTGACCAATTCTTTCTTTCCCTTCCCGAAAGCCCATGACCCGGCAGATCCAATGTGACAACGGTAAAGCTTTTAGAAAAAAAGAGAGCCTGCTCCCGCCAGTAGGTTTGGTCAATATAAGAGCCATGCACAAACAATAGTGTAGTCTCACCGTTGCCAATCAATTGGTAGTTAATAACGGCATTGTCTCTTTTGATTTCTTTCATTCAATCAGCGCTTTAACAATTAGTAAATCGTTCCAGATACTAATACCGTCGGGCTTAAGCGTTGAAGGCTCAATTATACCGCGGTGGCACTTGCAAGCAGTACATTAGATTCACGCTGTCCAGGCTGCAACCAGGCACACGAGTGAGCTTCCTTCAATATCTAAACCAATTTTTCGCTGGCGAGGAGATCGAGGCTTCTAACAAACAGGTTGCAGCTGCTGAGGCGAATTCAGGATATGTTCGTTCCCCCATTCTTTCATAGCGTTCAGTACCGAATGCAATGACCTACCCTTATCGGAAAGAAAATATTCAACACGTGGCGGAATCTCAGCATATATTTTTCGCTCAATCAGGCCATCGTTTTCGAGCTCACGCAACTGTGTCGTTAACATCTGTTTGCTGATGCCGCGCAGCATCATCGCCATCTTCCCAAAACGGTTAATGTCATTACTGATAAGGTGAAGAATCAGAATCTTCCACTTCCCGCCGATGAGTTCCATGGTTGCGGTAACAGGACAATTGGCGAGGTTCTGTAAACTAATACTGTTCATAACTATTTGATTTTCAATATTGGTCTGAATTAAATGACTATATCACTTTTTTATAACTACTCACAAAATAAAGACATACACGTTAATGTTGCAAAGCAATTCAAACGAAAGTCAAAAAACAGAAGCTATGAAAAAGTATGTAATCACCGGCTCCATCGGCCATATCAGCAAACCCATTATAGAAGCCCTGGTCAATGCGGGGAAAGAAGTAGTCGTTATTACGAGTTCAAACGATCGCGTTAAAGAAATTGAAGCACTTGGTGCAAACGCTGTTGTAGGACAGGTTCAGGATGCGGCCTTTGTAAAAGATGTATTCAGGGGAGCGGATGTGGTCTATACGATGATCCCTCCGATCTGGCAAACCTCCAATTGGAAATCATCTCAGTTGGAAGTGGCAAAGACTTATGCCGACGCCATAGAGGAAAACGGTATCCGATACGTTGTGAACCTCAGTAGCATTGGTGCCGACATAGGAAGCGGAGTTGGTCCTGTTGACGCGCTTCACGACTTTGAAAAAATGCTAAACGGGATTTCATCGTTAAATGTGAAGCACCTTCGTCCATCGTTCTTTTACTACAATCTTCTTGCTCAGATTGGACTGATCAAACAAGCGGGATTTATGGGCGCAAACTATGGAGCTGATTCTGTTTTCCTCGTGCATCCAAAAGACATAGCTCAAGCTGCGGCCGAAGAACTGCTCAGCCTCAGCTTCGAAGGTAATTCGGTGCGCTATGTCATAGGAGATGAACGTACAGGTCGTGAAATTGCTCAGGTACTTGGAAGAGCAATCGGTAAAGAACTGAACTGGGTCGAATTCACGGATGAGCAACAAAAGCATGGATTGCTCCAGGCAGGATTGTCGGAAACTCATGCTTCGGGCTACACCGATATGGGAATGTCTTTACGCCAGGGTAACATGCAGCGTGATGCAAAGAAAAACAAGCCTGTGTTTGCCGCCACAAAACTCGAGGACTTCGCGAAGGAGTTTGCTGCAGCTTTTAAGTAACTTTTTGAGTTTGTAGTTTACGGTTTCGGGCTGGATGCTAACAATAGCACCGGACCGAAACCGTACTTTTTTACAGAAATTCCGATCGTTTCAAACGGCTCAAACGTCCAAAGATAAATTTTTCATGCGATGCCTTCGAACAGCGATGGCGAAATTGACTTCTTAGACCGAAGAGAGGACAAGGCACAATACTCTTGTCATGATTCAGTATAAAAAACATCTGCTGGAGCGACGACACTAACGCATTCAACGAATTGGGAGAAAAGGCAAAATCAGGCATAGGAAGTAATTTGTTCGGGATATCTTTACGAAAAAAAGTAGTAATGCCTGATTCAGCCGAATGCCCGAAGTGTAAGTCTCCCTATGGTTACCCAACCGGTACATCGATGATGTGCCCGGAGTGCGGTCATGAATGGAGTCCGGAAGAAATCACAGAAGGAGCAGCCGTTTCCAAAGAAGCTGATTCACTATTGGTAAAAGACGCCAACGGCAATGTGCTGCAGGATGGCGACACCGTTGTACTGATCAAAGACTTACCCGTGAAAGGCGCACCGAAACCTATTAAGGCGGGCACCAAAGTTAAGAACATAAAACTGACCGACGGAGATCATAACATTGACTGTAAGATAGACGGCTTTGGTGCAATGGCACTCAAGTCTATTTATGTGCGGAAAGGATAGCTATTATTATGGAAAGAATCTCCTGTGGTATCGACTTCGGTACTTCCAATTCAAGCGTTGCTGTCGCTATGGATCAGAATATCATTCTTGTTCCATTGGAAGAGACCCATGTCACTATTCCCAGCGCTTTGTTTTTCCCTCCTCAGCTCCCACCAGTTTTCGGACGAAAGGCAACACAGTTCTTTTTTGAAAGACGTGAAGGCAGATTCATGCGAAGCCTCAAGCGTGTTCTGGGCAATCCTGCAATGAAACAAGGAACGCTGGTTAACGGCAGGGCGGTAAAGTTCGAGAAAATCATTGGTGACTTCCTGAAGAATCTGCGTGCAACAACAAACGCATTCACCAGGCATGAAGTGGAGAATGTAGTAATGGGTCGTCCGGTACACTTTGTTGACAACAACGCTGCCGCCGATAGCACAGCCCAGGAAGAACTTCGGTCCATCGCCCGGGCCGTCGGCTTTAAAAACGTTGAGTTCCAACTAGAGCCTATTGCAGCAGCATTCGCGCATGAGAAAAACATAAAGAAGGAACAAGTAGCAATCGTAGTAGACCTGGGAGGCGGAACGTCGGACTTTACCATCATAAAGGTCTCACAGGATTACATGGCCAAAGCTGACAGAACTTCAGATGTGCTTGCCAGCACCGGAGTGCGTATCGGCGGAAATGACTTCGACAAAAACCTGTGCCTCTCAATCATCATGCCTGAACTGGGTTACAAGAGTACGTACGGCAAAAAGAATCTTGAGGTCCCGATGATCTACTATCACGACATGGCCGAGTGGAGCAAGGTGAATTTTCTATATACTGCCAAAGTGCGCACAAAAGTGCAGCAGCTCTACAACGAGTCTCATGATCAACGGAGGTTCGGTCGCCTTTTAAAAATTTTAGATCAAGAGAACGGACATTCGGTCCTGGCAGCAACGGAGGAATCAAAAATTGCGCTGACCTCCACTTCAACCATCAAAACCGACATGAGTTTCCTAGAGCCAGATTTCTTCATAACAACTGAGCGTGAAACTTTTGAGAATGCCATTGAAAGTGACATGCAAAAGATATTGGCTTCAGCAAACGAATGTCTCACGCAGGCACAACTTAAATCCGCTGATATTCAACTGGTGATCCTCACCGGCGGATCCACCGAGGTACCGAAAGTGAAAGAAGCATTTCGGCAATTGTTTCCTGTGGCCAAAATTGCTGATGAGAATAAGCTCTCCAGTGTGGGTCTGGGTTTGGCTTATGATAGTGAAAGGAGATTCCGGTAAAAGATTACGCAGCCATCAGCAGTACCGCATTGATTAGCGCCAAATGTTCCGGCAATAATATTATGATTTGGCCGTGGCGATTATTTAATCCACACGGTTTGCGTAAATGCGCCGTTTGCTGCTACATCCCAGGCCTCGAGACGGACCCACTTTCTTCCTGTCAGATCAATAGATTTCCTGAACACCTGGTCGCTGAAAGGCAACGTCTGGTCTAACATGATTTTCTCCCGATAAACTTTAACTCCGTCGCCTGAGATTATTTCAGCATAGTTCATTGGGAAAGTCCATTTGAGTCTGAAGCTGACATTGGCTTTGTTGTCAGTCAATGAAAGCTCCTCTCCTGTCGATTTTCCATTAACAGTAAACTCAGGAATCAATACTTCGCCGGTTGACGAAAAGAACTTCCCTTCCTGCAACGTGTTTAACACCGGTTGCCAGCCGTCTTTGAACTCCGGAACCTTGTCTAACTTCAGATAGTTGACGTTCAGATGCGCGTACATTTCGTTTTCCGGTTCAATGGTAAAAAGATCTGATTCAGCTAATACCTTCTTGTGCTCGCCCCAATTGTTCATATCATCCATCAGCTCCAGAACACGTTTACCCAGGAATGGAAGAGACAGATCCGCCGGCATCGCCTTCCATGCAGCACCCAGGAAATGTTCATCTTTAAAGAATTCGGCCGACTTGTATTTATCAGGATATCCGGTTGAGCCCTTTGTACGGGCATGTGCGGTCCATGCGAGGCCATTTTCTCTTTTCAATAGATCAAGCATCTCACGTTCATTTGCAACGCGGTATACCTTCCCATACTTAGGATCCTCGGTAACGAAAGGCATTCCCTCTTTCCTGGACATCACCCAATACACGGGCCTTGGAAAGAAATTCATCCAGTGTCCGCCAAGGAATTCATTAGGCTCCTCTCCGGGAAGTAGTAGAATATCTTTAGAGGACAGACGCTCACATTGCTCAAACAACGCACGAAGCTCTTTCAGGCGAAGGCTATCCGGACCCGTAGCATGAGCTGTATAGTGAAACTCGCCGAGATGAATAATATCGACGCCGCTGCGTTTCATTACATCAATAAAAGTTGGCTTCTCAGGGATTGGCTTTCCAGCCAGCACAACCCGCATGATAAACTCATTGTGAAAGTGACTCACTAATGTTTTGTATCCGTCCAGCGAATTGAATCGATCGTTATTCGTAAACTTTTTTACTTCATCCAGAACAGTGGATGAGTTTCCTCCGCTCAAAAGCACAAAAAAATTCAATCGTTGCTTTGTGCCTGGTGGAGAGTTAAACCAGGGAACATATCTTTTGTCACCATAAAGATCCTGCCTGATCCCGATTCCATAGCCGTCAACCATCTTGCGATATTGGTTGCCGGCCCAAACGAAGTTCAGATTGAATGCCTCGTCGAGAGGATAAAAATACTGGTGTGGTGCCGGAAAAACAGCGAGACTTCCTTCACGGTTCTCTCCTACTATTGTACGATACTTCACTTTTAAATTCTTCGAGCTGTCACTAAACGTCGGCTTCATTGACTGCATCTGTTCGTTCACGTCGCTCCATCCAATCTTGTCCCACGCCGAAGTCTTCGAAATTAATCCCGCGTCGTACAGAATCGCCGTCGAGTCCTTTTCGGTGGTCATTACAGCGGCGACATTCAACAACGGACTTCCATTGTATAAAATGATTTCGAGGTATCCACTGAAGTCAGTGCATTTCATCGAACCGATCGTAATAACGGTTCTGTTACCAAGGGTACTAACCGATGCCGAATGCTTGACAAAATCGATGTTGTGCGCGCTGAAAGTCTTGTTCGGAACTTTATCAAAGAAAATATTCCATCCATTTTGTGATACCAGATCGCGCTTACCTACGGTGAGTACGAATGCAGGATCCAATCCTGCCGCGATCTGATGATTATTTTTCCCTTCCTGCAGCTCAATACTTCTGAAAACAGGTTTCGCTACCGAAAGATCGAGGATAATCCTTCCCGTCTTGCCTGGTCCCGTCGGCCACGATAACGTCAGGATATCTCCTTTCACTGAAGCAGTGGCGCCATTCTTCCTGCTGAAGTTTGTGAGATCTGTTTTGACCTGTGCCTGAAGGGTGCCAAATGAAAGAAGTGTGATAAGAATGATATATCGCATAACGATTACAAATCAGTGAACAATAAAACTAACGAAAATAATAGATAACAACTGTATGAAGGAACCGGCCTGGGTCTTGGCGCTATGCAAAAAGATTGTTGAGCGTCGCGGTGAAAGTATCTGGGCTACCGGCTTTGTAAATGCCGGCGCCAGATTCTTGATAATGCTACCCACGGGTCGAAGGACCATTTTCACGGTTCCCAAAACCTCACGAGTACTCATGCCACCGAACTCACTACCATACTGCCATTATAAAAGCTACTTTTTAAAATAGTCTGCAGTTCCATTAATCCAATCCTCTCTTCTGGGAGCGAAGAAGTCAAGATCTATTGTTCCGTCAGCAAGGCTCTTGAAGCTATGAGGAACATTTGGCGGAATTACCACAACCTCTCCTGCCCTGATGATCATGACAGTATCGCCAATAGTTGCCTGTACACTCCCTTTGAGGATAAAAGAATACTGTTCATTCTCATGACTGTGCATCGGCACAAATGCATCTTTCTTCATTGTGAACTGGCCAAATGTGCCGTTCACTCCCGACGCCGTGCGAAGCATTATACCCTTGGTCATTTCCTTTGCAGGTATTTTATCAATTACGTAGTGGTTCAGCTGTTGTGCCAGCGCTGACTGTGTGAATGTGAATGTGATTGAGAGAACAAACACCATCGACGGAATATTCTTTTTCATGGTTCTTATTAGTTTAGACAATGTATCAAAGTGAGAACAGAGTGGAGGAACTGAGTGAGAAACAGTGTGAGGAACAGGGTGAGGAACAGGGTGAGAGTGATAACCCGGGATCTCCACATCAACACATTATTTGCTGGCGAGCCAAACCCCCACCGCCCTGGAGAACTCGGAAACATCAATCGGGTGCCTGCTGGTGATCAGGTTTCCATCGACAACCACTGCCTGCTCCAGTACCGTGCCTCCCGCATTCTTCAGATCAACCTGAATGTTCCAGTAGCCCGTCAGTTTTCTTCCCTTTAGAATATCGGCGGAAGCCAATACCACCGGTGCATGACAGATTGCTGCAATGAGTTTCCCCGATTTATTAAAATCCTGAATGAACTTTATCACATCCTTGTCGAAACGAAGGTTGTCGGGATTCCAGGCACCTCCGGGTATAAAGACTGCATCATAGTCACTCACTTTGATCTGGTCTGCGGTGCGGTCGAATTTGATCCAGCCCACGGGTTGTAAGTACTGAATGGCCATGATATGTGTTTTTGACATCTCCGGGTACTGCAGCCCATAGCGCTCAGGAGCAGAAACAAACTTCGGCGCCACGATATCAACCTTTGCTCCGAGCTGTTTGAAGTACCAAACCGGGCCGAGCAACTCGATCTCTTCGAAGCCATCAGCAGCAATGACAGCAATCTTCTTTCCTTTCAGAACAGTTGAATCCTTTATCGGGGTGAAGAAGAATGAACGCAGTGCCTCATTACCGGGAGCGTTCAGTAATTGCGACACAGGCATGTTTACGACGACTGCCGGGGAACCGAGCTGGTTCAGTACAGTCAGCTCGTGGGAGGTCAGGGTTGTGGTTTTCACTTTCACTTGTGCATGGGTTTGGAAGGAAGTAATAAGAAGAAGTGTGAAGAGAGTGGTTAGGTGATATGGTTGTTTCATATTGGTCTTGAGTTTAATTGAAGACTAGTCGTCAGTTAGATGGCGGAGTAACCGCAAAATGTAAAATGCGAAATGTAAAATGCAAAAGGAGTGAGCTGAGTAGACATCAGTTGGCTGACAATGGAACAAGCCGATGCAAGCCAGTCTGAAAGGGTTGCTTTTTGATACTCGTATTCAGATAATCCAACACCGGTTGAATCGGTGGAAAACCCAAATGATACCTGAAAGCATCTTCACTTCTGAACTTCTCATACGTCACGAATTGTGTCTTGTCGTCAAGAGACTGCGCGAGTCCATATGTTATCACGCCAGGCTCACTCCTGAACTGAGGCATCGCCGTATCATACGTCTTCGCGAACGTGCCTTCCGTGCCGGGCTTGCTATCAACAAACAGCATAATCACAACCGGCTTGTCTTCATTGGCAGGAGCCCGTCGCCACTCATCCTTCGACAAAGGTGCCAGGTCCTTCAGGTAGTATGTCTTTACAGGCGTAAACAACGTGCCTCCTGATATTGAGGTAACCTCTTTAGTCCTTGTGCTCTGAAAGAACGCCTGGTATGTACCTTTACTCTTCCATCGTTCCAGCACCCAGAGCACGAAGGGCTGCTCCTCTTCCTGATAAACTTCTGCCATGATATTGTTTCCATCAGCAAGAGCCAGATGCACATAACTACTAAGCACATCACCAATCTGCTCTTTCGCTTTTTCCTGAACTTCATATCTTGTAATGACGACATAGGTATCATGAAGCAGGACTGGCGCATCAACTGATTTCGCGAATGTAACGAACGCATTCACGAAGCACATCGCTATCAGCGTCATAGCAAGTATTAACGGTATGCCTGGACAAGGTATATTCCCGGTTTGTAACTTTTTCATGTTCTTACTTTGCGGTCTTCAATAGGATCTCAGACAGATGATGAGGTTGAGCCAGGAATGGCGAGTGACTCGTATTCACTTCCAGAACCGTCTTGATTCCGGCGGTCGCGATCATTCGACCCTGCAATCCCGGTGAGATCACTACATCCTGTAGAGTCTTGATATACACTTTATCGACTGCTCCGAAGTTCTCCTTCGTTAAGGTGACTTTGTTTGTAAAGGGAATTGCAGGCTCAGCCCGATAGTTGCTGATCACGAGATCTTTCGTGACCTGATTACCATCGTTGATAAACAGACTGGTGAGTTGATCCTTCTTTACGTCAAGCGTTAACTGATCGGCAGAAGGCACGAGATTGGGTCCCAGCTTAGAATCAGGATCCGAGTAAGCCAGGTCGGTAAGCGCCTGACCATTTGCCGGAAGGAACGCTCCTACGTAAACGAGCTTGCTGATCTTGTTGGCCGCCTTCTCTGCAACATGCGTGATCACCATTCCCCCCATACTATGTCCTACGAGAATGACTCTGCCTTCCGCCTTTGACATGCTTTCGATGACCTTGTCGCGGTACACATCGAGGCTCAGTGTATGCGTTGGAGTTTGATCTCCACCGTGGCCTGGCAGTTCAACAATGATCACCTTTTGGCCCTTCCTCTCCAGGTCTGCACGCACAGCGTCCCAGACATAAGGAGCCTGCCATGCGCCATGTACCAATACATACGTACTTGATTTTATGTAAGTATTAGATTTCGCAGTGGTGTCGTCTTTGCTTGTCGATGAAAATACTGACATCGCACAAAGTGCTGACACCAGTGATATGAGTATGTTCTCTGTAATCATGGAAATAGTAATTGATGGTTTGGTTGAAAAGCATTGGTTCTAATAGAATTGAAATAAAAAGCAGAAGCAGCGTGGCTAATGCCGTGGTGGACTTGCAGTCAGATGTTTTGAGGGGCAGGCACATCAAATCCATTAAGGATCATCGCCAGAAGACAATAGCCACCGATGAGGAAGTACAATTCGGCAACTTCATCTTTCCCGAGAACATCGACGGCGTAATTGTACGTGGCGCCGGAAACGATATGCCCGCTCACCAACGTACGAGCTATACGATGTGCGATATCCTCCTGGTCATTCAGCCCCTCAGGACGTCCACCGCCTGCCAGCGTTGCAACACAGGACTGTGATAATCCAAAGGCCGTTCCCATAATTTCGTGCGCATAGAGCACGAAGCGTGAACCGAGAGCAGCGCCTACAGTAAGAATAGCTACTTCACGTACCCTCTTGTCCAGCTTTGCGTTGTTGTCCAGGGAACGTATGAATGTCAGAGCGGGCACACCAAACTGCGGGTAATGAAGCATAGGCGGAAACGGACCGATCAACGCACCGTCCTGATCAGTCATTGTTACCTGTCGCTGGCTCCCGCCAACAAGGGCCGCGATGCCGTCGTGGACGGGACGTAGTTCTTCTGCAAGCCCGTCGGGCCGAATTGGGTTAATGCGCATAAGGAGAAATTGTTAAGTTCGAATTCGATGTTTAACTAAGCGATGGTGTCGCCGGGATTGTGCCACGGAGAGGCTAACCGCAAAATGTAAACTCAGAATTTAAAATGTAAACGGTAATGAGTGATGACTCAAGTTATATTGGCTTTGTGAACTGGCCATCGATCAGCACGAATGCCATTCGGCAGAGTTTGCCTGAGCGGTTAGCCCAGGCGTGGTTAGTGCCATTCTGTATCACGATGTCGCCCTGCGAAATAGTTGTTTCACCTTTATCTAACACAAGTGTGATCTCACCTTCGAGAACGATGCCGTAATCAACCGTCTTTGTCTTGTGCATCAGCGGATGAGGGGCGCCAGCTTTCGATGTCGATGCGTGCTCACCGCCCATGGCCTTGAATTTTTCTGCAGCATCAGCACCACTCAGCTTCCTGATCTCTTCGCCCTCCGGAGGAAAATCAATGACACGAATGCGCGTGCCGCTTTGAGGTGGTGCCAGCACCAGGCCTTTCTCACTATCTTCAAGAGGCTGATCAAAGATCATAGCAGGCGTTTCGGAAGTATGCCATACTTCGATGAATGTAGGCCCGCCAGGTCCACCAACCAGTTGTGTTCTGGTTGGCGGAGCATTTGAAGTTATAATAGCTTGTCCATCGGCATCATGACCCGTCACGATGCGTCTGAAGGGTAACATTAGTGATTCCATAATTGTGTTAGGGTGTTAAACGTTCTTGTTCTTTCTGAAAACAAATACACCCAGGTAATGGAACAGCACACCGATCGCCCATGCCGGCGTGGTCCATAACGGCCATGGATACGCTGTGCTGGTCAGGTACCAGATCAACCAGATTGCCGGGACACCAAGTGCGAAAGCAAGGAGGTGAATCCTGAATCCTTTCTTCATGGATTCGAATGTTTGCGGAGTTAGATTTGTTTGATAATTCATAACTGTGAAATTGGGGTTTAGAAATTTTCTTTTCCGATGTGTAAAGATTGCGTTAACTCGCCCCGGAGAGGGGCGAAAATCATATCAAAAAGGGGGGAAAATCGTCCTGAATGCTGTACAACGGTAGGCTATGTGCACAACAAGTCAATCATGAATCGAGTTGTCGGCCTCCTTCTGTTCCTGTTGTGCGCGTGCGCCCAAACGAATGCTCAGACCAATGATACAACAACCTGGACTGTACTCTCCGGTGGAACTCAAACGGCCGGCTTTATTAAGAGATGGAAGAATGCCGACGGCTCATTTACTGAGTGGCGGCAGTTTAATGATCGTGGTCGCGGGGACAGCACTGTTACAACTTACACCTATGACACGAATGGATATATCGTTTCGCTGTCGGGTGCTGGCGTAGACTACTACAAAAAGCCCGTCGTTGAAAAATTCGAAAACATAAACGGGCAAGTGAGGTGGAGCAATTCATCAGAAAAGGAAGAACGAACCATTGACTACCCGGCAGAGTATCTTACACTCAATGTTGACGCGGGTCAAAGCTTCAGGCACTATCTTAACTCACCCGGGCACACGATACGGCTACTTCCCTCGGGCGAGTCGACTCTTACAATAGTGTCAGAAAAAACCCTGGCGAATGGAAAACACATCCGCATGATATCCCTTTCGGGTTCTGACTTTACGCCTGATGTTACATGGATAGACGAGAACGATGAGTTCTTTGGCTACGGCAGCGACTATATGGCATTCATTCGGAAAGGATACGAGTCCTGCAACCGTGAACTCATCGACACCCAAAATCAATTCGACGACACTTATCTTAAGGATCTCAGCAAGAGGCTTACTCAAACCTATACCGGTCTTGTCATTCAAAATGCGTCCATGTTTGATGCGAGATCGGGTAAGGTGAAGCTGAATACCTCAATCCTGGTTGAGAACGGTATGGTGCGGGAAGTATCCACAAACAAAAAACTCAAGGTACCCAAGGGATATAAAGTTATTGACGCTACCGGGAAATTCGCAATGCCTGGCCTATGGGATAACCACGTCCACTACTCGGGTTCCAATGGAGTAATGCACATGGGATGTGGTGTAACTCACGTACGCGATATGGCCAATAGTTTTGACCTGCTGGACCAAAAGAAAGAAATAGATGAGGGACGTATGATCGGTCCGCGGATTATTACTGCCGGTATAATTGAGGGAACAGGACCATTTTCAGCACCCACCGATAAGCGGATCAATACAGTGGATGAGGGAATAGTAATCGTGCGGAAATATGCAGAGCTCGGATATCCCCAAATTAAGCTCTACAGTTCGCTCAAACCCGAATGGGTCAAGCCACTTGCTGAAGAAGCAAAGCGATTAAATATGCGCGTGAGTGGACACATTCCGGCGCACATGCTTGCGGAGGAAGCCATTCGCGATGGCTTCAATGAGATTCAGCATATCAACATGTTGTTCCTGAATTTTTACGGGAAGGAGCTGGACACACGTTCAACCGTTCGCTTTGTAATGGTTGCGCAGAAGGCTGCGTCCTTTGATTTTGAAGATCCGAAATGGAAGTCATTTCTTAAACTGCTCCGCGACTACAATATTGCGATCGATCCAACCGTCAGCACATTTGAAGATAAGTTTACGGCACGTGCCGGAACGTTCAAACCGACTATCGCCGGTGTAGCCACCCGGTTGCCAGTGACCAGGCAGCGAGATGCCAGGTCGGGTTCTTCTATTGCAATACCCAGCGGCATGGAAGAGACTTACAAGGCATCGTTCGATAGCATGCTTAAAATGATCAGACAACTCCATGACCATGGCATCGCCGTTTTGCCAGGCACGGATTACTATCCAGTTGGATTTATGCTTCACCGTGAACTGGAAAATTACGTACGGGCGGGAATACCAAACAATGAAGTTCTGAAACTTGCCACATGGACATCTGCAGAAGTCAATCGAAGTTCCGACCAGTATGGGAGCATTGAGGCCAACCGGCCGGCTGATATCATTATAATTGATGGTAATCCATCGAAAGACATTCGAGACCTTCAGAGAGTGGAGATCGTTATCAAAGACAAGTCAATGTATGAAACTCGTGAATTATTGAAGTCGTATTCCATCAAAGGATTTTGAAAATCATCATTCGCTGAACGAGCTAATTGACATATGTCAGTTATTTGTAGACCTCACGTATAGCGGCATTCAGACCGGACAGCATTCCTTCTACCCTTTCAAACGGATCATAGGGCTTGTCTCTCTCCGAAAGAGTTTCCACCGGCAGATAGCCCTTATATCCACCCCGTTTAATTATTTGCATAAGCTTTATATAATCTGTCTGAACGTCGCTGCCCAATCCAAAAGGGCTCTGCTTGATTTGCCAGTTGATAGCATAGGGAACAACTGCTTCAATATCCCTGTAAGGATCTTCGGTCTTGAAGCTTCCGGTGTCCACAATCAGCCCAGCCCATTTAGAATTTACTGCTTTCAAAACATAGATACACTGCTCTGCAGTTTGCAGCATATCGCCATGATTTTGAATTCCGATTTTGACTCCAAACTTCTCACCATGAGCTGCACATTCTTTAAAGCATTCAATCATCCATCCGGCCACTTCATTCCACTTATCCTCGTATCCTTTAGGTATTTCTCCCGAGAATACGCGAACTATTGGCGCACCCATTTTAGATGCGGCTTCGATCCATTTCTTTGTTAGCTCTACCCCTTGTGCTCTAACCTGCGGATCTGGCGAAGCAAAGTTGTTCCGCACTCCGGTACCGCTTATAACAATTCCAAGACTGGCCGCCTTGTCTTTGAATGCCCGCAAATATTCGTCAGACGGAACTTCGGGATAGGTTGGGAAGAAGTATGCCGTTGGGTCAAGTGCCCGGATGTTCTTAGAATGACACCAGTCTAACAAGTTGATCAGTGTATAAACTTGTTGCTTCGTCCTATTGTCCTTCGCAGAGAGCAGGTCACTGAAGGAGTAGGCATTCAATGCTGCAATCACCGGCAGCTGCTCATTTGGTTTGGTTTTCTTCTGAGAAAAGGCTGCTATTGCCGAAGAGAAGACGATGAGGACTGCCAGGAAGGTATTGTAGATAAACACTACGTGCTTTTTTTGACGAGCCATATGATAAGTAGCGATTGAAATGTTCGAAGTTATAATACTTGAGAGAACTTAAGAAGTGTACGACTTAGGAGGTATTAACTGCTGAATGTAAAACGCCAAATGCAAAGTTTAAGATAGAACGATGACCTCGTGGTCCGCTATCGCCTGAATCTCAAACTGGCTCCAGCTATCCTTTGTGATAACCGGAATCTTCTGATCAGACACGAGGAGTCTTAAACTCGTTCCTTTTACACCCGCAGGCAATTTAATCTTAACGCGGAGTGGTCCGACGTTGATGAACTCATCCAAAGGCGCCCGCCATGTTGCAGCACTTGTCAGGTTTACAAGATGCACGACAAGTCGTCCAGGCTGCTGATAAACATTGCAATCGATGAGTCCCGGACCCTCCACTTCGAGCAGAATATTCTCTTTTGATGCCCACCGCACGAGATTTGCCAGCAGGTTGCCATGGTCCGGAAGATTAAAGCGCTCAAACTGCCTGTCAATATCAGCAGGCATAAAAACAATGCGCCCTCCTTGTGCGCTGGTATTGAGTATTAGTCCGGGAATATCCGTCCTTGGCACACGCATCCATGCAGTCTCCGGAGGATACACTGGGAATTGTGGAATGTAGGTCATCAATGCTTCTGCTCCGGCATCCAATTTTAGCGGACGCAAAAGTCCGCCGAAGGCAATGATATCTGTTTCTTCAAATCCATTCAGAACCGGATGGCGCTTTCCGGTGATTGCAGGTTCTGTACCATTGCGTGGCCCATCGACTCCATCCCGGATCTCCGGAACCAGTCTTAGATAAGTATGATAGGCCTCTCCTGCCAGCCGATCTTCTGCTGGCGCCGGAGCGGAGGATGTTACGTGCGCACCAAAAATGTCTGCAAGTGCATAATCATTCTGTTGCATACCCCACTCGTTGTAAAGGCTAGTCTCTCCAGTTGCAATAATACTCCCTCCCCTGCTTACGAACTTTTGGATGGCGGCAACCTGCTTCCCGGACATTGCTGCAACGTTGGGAAGAATAAGCAGCGACAACGCTGCAGAGTCGCGTTCAATATCGTCTGCATGAACAGGGACAAAAGGAATGCGCGCACGGATGAGTGCTTGTGTAATACCACGGTATGGCTGCTCGACCAATTGTTCGGCCTGATCCCGTCCATAGAAATCGGCATTCTCCTGTGACCAAACGACACCCACACCTGCTACAGGCTGGCGATTGATCAGAAACTCCTCGTTAGTCTTATGCCAATTGAAGATCTTCTCCGGCGAGTGATACATTCTGCGATCATCATGCGATGCTGCTATCATGTGCCACCAGGGTTGAATACCTCCCGCTATTCCTTCAATTACCCACATGCGTGCCTCGGGCTCCGGTTTACTGGCAACTCTGAACCACGGACGGTGTGCCTGATACATAGCCATACTCTCAGGAACCAACTTTTCCCAACCTAACATCCCATGAATGAGCTTACCCACCTGCGCATTGTGCTGAAACCCCTCATTGTCCCTGCGTGCCTGGTCATCAAGCATAACAATCTCAGCCCGTTTGCAAATTGCTCTGAAGTCACGGAAACTTCTGCTTTGCCCATTGATCGATCCGCTGTTCATGCCGGACCAAATACAATCGTCGCCTCCCGCGGCCTTTGTCGTTTTATTGTTAAGCTCCCAGATCTCAAGCCGGCGGTTATAATTCCATTTGATCCACTCGCGATAAGTTTGATCGTCCCAGTTTTTCTTCCGCGGAATCTCCTTGCCTGAAATCTTCTGAAAATTCCTTTGACAATAAGCACAGTAGCAGATGCTGTCCCGTCCAAGTCCGCTCCAGCTATTGTCAGTAAATCCTTCAGGATGATAACGCTGAGCTATCTCCTTTAAGATCGCAGGAATGTGTTCGTTGTAGTATGGGCTGTTCACGCAAGTGATATACATATCGACCGCCCTATACGGCATTCCATCACCGTCGACAGCAAACCAATCAGGGTGGGCTTTATAGAACTCTTCGCGTGCGCGATTTGAATCCATGCGTGCAAACACAGCAAGTCCGTCCTCGTGAGCTGCGCGGCAGAGATCGCCAAACAGGTCAATGCCATTCAGGTATTGAGCCTGTCGATGAAGAGGAACCTTTGTAGGATAATAGGCGACAATGCCACCAGCATTGATGATCACACCCTGCGTTTGAGTGCGCTTCCAGTAGTTGCGCCACCATGCGATGTCGTACTTCGCAGGATCCTTTTCGGTGATGTTCACCTGCCCCCAGCGAGTGACCCTACGGTACCACGGCACCACTGCTGAATTAGAATTCGCTTCTACGCCAGTCAGCACTGAAGAGGCCGTGGCGAGTACGTTAAACTCCGCAGCAGCAAAGGTGGCCGCCATCGCTGATGTTTTGAGAAAGGAACGTCGACTATTGCTACTGCGTAGGTGTTCACTGTTTTGCATACTTGCCTGATCTCGAAATGAATAATTATAGCAAGTACTTCATGCATCGTTACAAAACAAACGGGATTACTTATTAGGAGAAAGGAATACACGAACCCTAGATTTCCTTACTCCGGCACCTGGAGGCAGTGCCACAGCCCATTACAGCAACTTTAAGCCTAAGCTTTTGAGTAGCGCGCCACAATTGACCCGGACTTCAAAATTTTGGTATCAATCAATCGAAGTCTCTCATCCAACGAATAGTTTTCCAACAGCCGCCTCCCCTGGCCTACGAGGAGCGGCTGTATAACGAAGACGTACTCGTCTACCAATTCGAGGTCTATGAGTTGTGAAGGGACGTCCACCCCGCCAGCAAGTATGCTCTTTCCATCCTGCTGCTTAAGCTTAAGAATTTCATCTTTAAGATCAGCGCGGGCGATCCTTGCATTTTTCTCATCAACACCCGACAACGATCGGGAGAAAACTACAATCTCCTTCATTGACGCAAAGGCGTTAGCAAAGTCGTTCATCGATCGTGTAGGACCCGATTTTTCTCTGGCCATCTCCGGCCAGAACGGTACCATTAGCTGATAAGTCTTCCTGCCGTATACCAACGTGTCTGTATTAAGTAAGAGCTTCGTCCAAAAGTCATGCGACTCTTCATCCGGAACACCTTTGGTGTGATCGCAGCATCCATCTATCGTCAGGTTGATACCAAAAATCAGTTTTCTCATATGATATTTTCTAAATGATAATTCATTAACCAATCATGTAGTTCAAAACAAATATTCGAAGTAGTGCGGCGACTTCAGGGGTAAAAAAACGACTTCTTACGGGGTGGTTTGCGTCAAGACGCAATTAGTGAAGAACGATTCAACGTTCCTTCAGATTCATGTTTCCGCATCACCAATTAACTTCTCTGGTGCATTAGACGGATCAATGAGCTGATGTGGTGTCAAAGTAGTGAAGTATTTGTAATCCTTAGCCAGGTGCTGATAGTCGTGGTAGCCAAACTTAATCGCAATAGACAACCAATCCAACTCAGGAGATCTGTTCTTTGTACGAAAGGTCTGGTCAAACCGTACTACACGAAAATACTCTTTTGGCGTGATACCCGTTCGTTCGATAAATTTCCGATCAAACTGACGGTAGCTCAGGCACGCCTTATCGGCCATTGAATCAATAGATGGAATCTTCAATTTCAGAAAATCATCAAAGACGTGGTCGATCCTGTGAACATCGATTTTTATTTTTTTCGACTCCGCAATGAGATAGTCTTCAACAAGTGTGATCATCAACTTATAGTTGGAGCACGCCAATAATTTCTCATTTAGCTGATTGACTTCTTTCGAGAAAAGACGATCAGCGGGAATTACAACATTGGTCAGGTCATTGGAAGGAAGTCCAAACCATCGGAAGACTGCCCATGGCTGGAAAACTACCTGTACCACCAACATCTCACTGGGTACAACACGATAATGTGTGGCCGTTTGCTGGCCAACAAAGACTGGCTCAACCGACTTAAAAGTATTCTTACTTATTCCGTTATGATAGACCTTAAACTCGCCTCTAAGTGTAAACTGCAGGCAATGCTCTGGTCTGGGTGTATACGCCTTGTCTGGGATAGGAACACCAACGGGAAACTTAAAATGAACCAACCGGTACAAGCGGATATCTTTTGTCAGCTCAGCACAGGGTAAGATTTCATTAATAAGCATTGTCAGGTGTTTAGCCGTCGGGTCAATAGTCTTGCTAATGAGCTCAAGTTAGTCAAACTGCGTCAATGGAAAATGTCATTTTTTTACCACCAACGGCCGCGGTATGGCAACTAGGTTTGATATCATAATCAAATCAATATTGTATGAACCGTAAACAATTCATTGCAACAGGTATTGTCGCATTGCCATTAGTAAAAGGCACTGCTGCCGGCGATCCTAAAAAACCCTTCGTTGTCGCAGCCAATAAGAACAGGAATGATGGAGTATCGTACTTTCATGGACAGAATCTCAACAATCTAAAGATCTCAAAGAAAGATACCGATGGTTCTATTAGCATGTATGAATACGGAGGCATTGAAAAGATCGGTCCTCCGCTTCACGTACATTTTAAACAGGACGAGATTTTCTATATCGTCGAGGGCGAGTACCGGTTTGTTGTGGGAAATGAAACGCACGTGCTGCATGAAGGTGATTCAATTTTCCTTCCGCGGAATATTCCTCACACATGGTTACAACTTTCAGACATTGGTAAAATGATCTACACGTTGAATCCGGCCGGAACGTTCGAAGAATTTTTCGACAAGCTCGATGCGCACAAGGGGCCCGTTAGTCCCGAGGAGTTCGATAAAATAACACTTGCCCATGACATGAAAAATGTAGGCCCACCGCTCACCCTTTAGAAGGACTGGTCGGTGGTTACGACAACAGCCCGTTCTTACGCGACAATGGCTTTGCGTATTTATTGGATTTGGGATATCTATTAGTATTTTGTTGCCGGACATCTCCCATATATATAGCTGGGTCACTGTGTTTGATATGAGACGACTACTTCAACTGAAATGCCTGCCGTTTGCTTCTGTGTTTTACCTGGTGATGATGAGCAGCTTTGCTCAGCAAACATTTATTCGTGCCGGGCGTGTAGTGGATCCGGTATCGGGTACAACGTCCCAGAACCAAATCATTGTTGTCGAAGGCAGGAAGATTATCGACGTCGGGAGGAACATTAACATTCCCGCAAATGCCAGAGTGATCGACCTTTCAAAATCTGTAGTCACGCCAGGTCTTTTTGATGCTCATACCCATGTTTGTGCTACTGTGAGCAAATTCGCGGACTGGCTTGGAGTGGATTACTTTGATATGGTGTTACTCAACCCCAATGGATACCGGGCAATACAAGGAGCAGTACATGCAAAAGAAATGCTGGAAGCCGGCTTTACCACCATTCGCGATGCGGGCAACTCCGGCAAGTATGCTGATGTAGACGTTAAACGGGCAATCAATGAAGGTCTGATTCCGGGGCCAACAATGGTCGTCGCGGGCAAAATTATCGCTCCGTTCGGAGGGCAATTCCGAACCAGGGCAGACAAACAATTTCTGTATAATGATGAATATGCGTTCGCTGATTCGAAAGACGAAATCGTTAAGGCCATACGCGAAAACATTTACTACGGATCGGATGTGATAAAAGTAGTGGTCGACGGCCAGCGCTATTCTTACTCTTACGAAGACCTGAAAACTATTGTAGCTGAAGCCCGGAACGCGGGTCTAAAGGTGATGGCACACTGTCAGACGCCGGCAAGTGAGTACGCAGCTGCAAAGGCGGGGGTGGCATCTATAGAACATGGATGGACAATACCTGATAGCGTTGCACGTGTAATGAAGGAAAAGAATGTAATACTGGTGAGCACTGATTTCACCGAGGAAGTTTTGCTGGAATTTGGTCACCCGGCAGAGCGTGCCAAGGCCATTCATAGCAGAAGAGTTGAAAGGCTGGCGCGGGCGTACAAGGCGGGCGTAATGATAGCCTTTGGGACCGATATAATGATTGATGTTGAGAATAGAACGCGCGGCGAATTTGCCATCGGATATATCACCAGCTTTGTAGAGGCCGGAATTCCAAATGCTCAAATAGTGCGCGCTTTAACTACCACTCCCGCCATTCTGATGGGAATGGAGCAACAGCGTGGCCGCGTCGCCAAAGGAATGTTTGCCGATATTATTGCAACAGAAATCAACCCGTTGGACGACATCAACGCATTGAAGCAGGTGCGTTTCGTAATGAAGGAAGGATCTGTGATTGTCAATAAAAATTAGGCGTCACGGGTGTCCCTGTTGGAAGTATTCGCGTACAGGATTAAATTCAAGCCTGTCCCCGTAAAGCACTGGTATGCTGATCAAAGAAAATGTAAGGTTACAAAGCGTAATCAATGGCACCTGGAAAAGTGCCCTTACCATCTTAGCCGTCTGCCTGCTGAGTTCCGCATTCAATCAGTACTTTCTTATTAAGTACCTTGAGTTTCCGTCAATCTTCCCTTCCCTTTTGGGGACTACACTTGCATTCTTTATCGGATTTAACAACAACCAATCTTACGCACGATGGTGGGAAGCCAGAATCATAGCCGGTGGAATCACTGGTCTGTCCAGGTCATTGGCCAGGCAGTGCATTGGTTACATTGGTCAACGGCAGGAAGCTGAAAAAATGATCTATCGTCAGATTGCCTTTGTATATGCTTTGACCGAGTATTTGAGGAACAAACATGAAGGCTCGTACGAGAAATACTTGAAGGAGGAAGTGCCAGTCACACTGAAGAAGGCAAAAAATAAGTACAGCGCAATTCTGCAAATGCAGGTGCTGCACCTGCAAGAACTCTATTCGAAGGGGCACATCGATGGATTCAAATTTGCTCAGCTTAACGAGACGATCAGTAACATCTCTGGCGAGATGGGAAAGGCAGAGCGAATTAAGAATACGGTATACCCCACAACTTATATTTTCTACACCAAGTTGTTCATTTGGATCTTCATCGTCAGCGTTACGATAGTATTAAATGATACCATTGGAATGTATGCAGTGTTGCTCGGGATGATTATCGGATATGTTTATTTCATCAGTCACAAGGTGGGCGAAACGTTGCTGAATCCTTTTGTCCCAAATCCAGTGGGAGTTCCGCTGGACCATCTGACCCGAAGCGCGGAAATCGATCTCAAGGAGGTACTTGGCGAAGATAATCTGCCGGAACCTCTTTCGGTTATCAACAACGAATATATTCTTTGATTCTTAACCAGGTTGAACAAATAAAGATGTTGAAGGCTTCGACATTTTTGTGAATCCTGGTACTTGTCATTAAGTTTCCTGAAAACCTAACCCCCTCCGCGGACAGGCTTATTGCGATGTGATTTTTTTCGAGAAGAAAGCAGGCTTGATGTAAGAGGCGGCCGTGGGTGGGCAGAAGTTCAAATTCGAAGAATAATCCTCGCCCTGGTCCGACGTATGTCAAGACGTTAAATAACTACCTTTAGCGCATGTTCCGGACCGGAAAACGAAGGGCTTTCATTCACAACCTGCGTCTCGCGGTTATGCTTTCCTTCGTAGCTGGGATTGTGAATATTTCCGGCGTGCTTTCTATTAACATCTTAACGACGAACGTTACTGGCCATTTTGCATTCTTTTCCGAGTTCTTCGTCAAAGGCAACTATCAAATCGCGGTTCACTACATCAGCTATATTATTGCCTTCCTGTTTGGCGCCATCTGCTGCGGACTTATCGTTGAAGTGGCACAAAAAGGGAGCTCTTCGGCGCCTCATAAGATCCCGATCCTCCTGGAGATCATAACACTGATTTCCGTCGTTACGATGTTTAAAACAGTCAGTGCCGAATGGACAGCCAGGATCCTATTGTTTTCAATGGGTTTACAAAATGCCTTGGTGACGAAAATATCAAAGGCGACAGTGCGTACAACCCATCTCACCGGCCTTTTTACCGACCTTGGAATAGAAATATCGCAGCTGTTCTTCCATCGGAATGAGGCGGCAGACATGAGGAAGCTAAAGAAAAGTATATACCTGCGACTAGCCATTATTCTTTTCTTCTTTCTCGGCGGAGTATCCGGCGGCTTCATGTTTCATGAATACCAAATCAAAACACTGTTCCTGGCTATCATCACGCTGCTGATAGCGTTGGCGTATGAGAACGTCCGAATTGTGATGCACTACTACAGGCGAAAATTCAGAAAGAAGGTACCACAGAGCGCTTAGTCGCTGGCACCACGCAACGTATTGAGTAACAGTTTTTCAGAACAATTGTGACAGTTGCTGGTTACACCCTGCGCTGTGAGGAATCAATAGTGAATACTGTGCGATGTGTCAACCGGTCAAAAAAAAACGATTCAGGAAACCGTAATAAAATCGCTAACTTATTATCATATTGAAATAGGTATGAGTATCAAAATATTATATGAGAAACTGCTTGAGCCTACGCAGTCGTTGATTGAAAGTATAGCAAGGCTTGACGGTGATATTGTCATTCTGGGCGTGGGCGGTAAAATGGGACCCTCCCTGGCAAAACTGGCTAAGAGAGCAGTGGACATTGCCGGTGTTCAAAAGAACATAATTGGAGTTGCCCGTTTCTCAGAACCGGGCCTTAAAGACGAACTTGAGCAAGAAGGCATCACCACCTTTACGGCTGACTTGCTCAATGATTCCGATTTACAACGGTTGCCCAATGCGCGGAACGTTTTATACCTGGCCGGAACAAAATTCGGAACGACTGGCAAGGAATCATTTACCTGGGCCATGAACACCTATCTCCCCGGACGCGTAGCCGAAAAATATAAGGAGTCGCGGATCGTTGTTTTCTCGACAGGAAACGTTTATCCACTTGTCTCAACTGAATCCAGCGGAGCGAATGAAGAACAGGCTCCGCTTCCTCTCGGAGAATATGCACAGTCATGCCTCGGTCGCGAAAGGGTCTTTCAATATTTTTCACAACAGCATCAGACTCCAATATTGATTTATAGGCTGAATTATGCCAATGATGTAACCTACGGGGTGCTCTCCGACATTGCGCTTGCAGTGAAGAATCAACATCCCATTGATCTTCGAATGGGATATGTTAACATCATCTGGCAACAGGATGCCAACGAGATTGCACTGCGATCGCTGAATCATTGCAGCGTGCCCTCGAAGATTCTCAATGTCACCGGAACGAAGAAGCTTTCCGTCCGACAGCTTGCAGCTGAATTTGGAAAGATATTTAACAGAGAACCGGTGTTCATTAACAGTGAGCAGGAAACAGCGCTATTGAGTGACGCTTCTGAATCGCGAAGGTTATTCGGAGAGCCGCCAGTTTCTGTTCATCAGATGATTGAAGTGATTGCCGGTTGGATCAATGAGGGTGGCAGGCTTCTCAATAAGCCAACGCACTTTCAGGAAAGAGAAGGAAAATTTTAAGAAGACCAAATGAGTTATCCCAGTCTGCTTCCCTCCCACGCGGAGTTGCTCAAGGAAGGAACCGTTATACCTGCCCATCCGTTGGCGCTTACCAATGAGCGCAAACTGGATGAAAGAAGGCAAAAGTTGCTAACTCAATACTACATCGCATCAGGTGCAGGTGGAGTGGCAGTAGGCGTGCACACCACGCAATTCGAAATCAGAAAGCCCGAGATAAATCTGTTGGGATCAGTTTTACAGCTGGCAGCGGATCAGATTCGTGATTCAAATCCACAAAGGCCATTCCTCAAAGTAGCTGGTATTGTTGGTACGACGACACAGGCTCTCAAAGAAGCGGAACTCGCCTTAAAGCACGGCTATCACCTTGGCCTGGTGAGCATGGGAGGCCTGAATGATCTGTCAGAATCCGATCTGATCAAGCGACTTGAGGCGATCTCAGAAGTAATTCCAGTCTTTGGTTTTTATCTGCAGCCTGCTGTTGGCGGGCGACTACTTTCTTATGACTTCTGGAAAGACGCAGCGGCGTTGCCGAACCTATATGCGATAAAAGTTGCTGCATTCAACCGCTACCAAACACTTGATGTCGTAAGAGCCGTGTGCGCCTCCGACCGGCGGGACGAGATCGCATTATATACGGGAAATGATGACAACATCGTTGCGGACCTGCTTACAACCTATCGCTGTACCGTAAACGGTAAAGTAATTGAGAAGAAATTTGTCGGCGGACTGCTAGGACACTGGGCCACCTGGACAGGCGCTGCCGTAGAGTTATTAAAGCGTATTAAGTCTTCAGCAAATGACGACCGCTCAATCGCAGAACTCCTAACTATTGGGATACAGGTAACGGATATGAACGCGGCCATCTTTGATCCAGCAAATTCTTTTCACGGTTGCATTCCTGGAATTCATGAAGTGCTGCGAAGACAAGGACTATTAGAGGGAACCTGGTGTCTGAATCCGGATGAAAAACTTTCGCAGGGACAGGCTGAAGAAATCGATCGTGTTTGCCGTGATTATCCTGAGCTGGTTGATGACCAAGAGGTAAAATTGTTTCTTGAAAAGACCCTGTCTCATCAGTATTAACTCTGACTATGCTGCTGGACAAGATCAAAGACCTATCTGCCCAAATACTTCCTGAAACAATAAAGGTTCGCAGATATCTGCATCAAAATCCTGAGTTGTCGTTCAAAGAGTACGACACCTGTGCTTTTATTAAGTCGCAGCTGGATGAGATAGGTATAAGGTGGAAGCCCATTGCTAATACGGGCGTATTAGCAGTAATCGAAGGAAGATCACCTGCCATTAACACGGTTGCCCTACGCGCAGATATTGATGCTCTACCCATCAACGAGTTAAACACTGTTGACTACGCGTCGAAAAACCCGGGCGTAATGCACGCCTGTGGACATGACTTTCATACATCGTCGTTATTGGGTACTGCAAAAATACTTAATCTATGCAGGGACGACTTTAAGGGCACGGTGAAGCTCTTGTTTCAACCAGGAGAAGAAGTGTTACCCGGTGGCGCCACGTTCATGATCAAAGAAGGTGCATTGCAGAATCCAGCACCCACAGCCGTTATTGGACAGCATGCCATGCCGCGTATTCCTACTGGGAAGATTGGTATCAGAACGGGCAAGCACATGGCGTCTATGGATGCTATCTATGTCCGCATTTTTGGTAAAGGTGGTCATGGGGCCGAACCTCACAATGTTATTGATCCCGTTCTGATCGCTTCTCATATCATTGTTGCACTCCAACAAATCGTTAGTCGAATGGCGAGTCCAAGGGAACCTTGTGTGCTCTCATTCGGAAAAGTAGTAGCCAACGGCGCTGTGAATGTCATTCCGGATGAAGTTTATATGGAAGGCACCTTTCGTGCGATGAATGAAACTTGGCGTGAAAAGGCGCTGTCCCTTATCACAACGATGGCAGAAAAGGTGGCCTCAAGTATGGGCGCAACGTGCGAGCTGAGGGTAGCACGCGGATATCCATTCCTCATCAATGAAGAACGTCTTACGGCGAGCATCCGGCAGGATGCTATAGAATACCTTGGTGAAGAGAATGTGCTCGAAGAAGAGATCTGGATGGCAGCAGAAGACTTCGCCTATTATTCGCAGGTCACGGATTCCTGTTTCTATCTCTGTGGAGTCGGCAATGCTGAGAAGGGCATCTCTTCCGCCCTGCATACGCCAACGTTCAACATCGACGAAAATGCTCTGGGCATAAGCACCGGCCTGATGGCATACTTTGCATTGAAGCGGCTGGCAGATAGAAAAGATATTGCGTTGCCCTACACTAATGAACCTTGATGTTCAGCTCAAACCCGGGAAATAACTATCTAAACTTCATCGATACGTGTCACAAGAGAAACTAAACCGCGAACAGCTGAAAGTGGCAGCTACCGGATTCTTCAGTTTGTTTTCGCTCATCGGAATTATGTTCTATGGCCTTCCGTTTTTCTATGATTTCTGGGTGAAGGATTTCGGATGGACAAGGGCCACGGTGACATCAGGCATTGCCATGGGCAAAATAATCGTTGGCCCCGTATTTGGGTTTGCCGCAGGATGGATCATCGACCGGTTCGGACCAAAGAGGCTTATGCTTTCAGGAATCATCATGGGCGGTATCGCCCTGATCGGTCTTGGAACCATGACCTCGCTGTGGCAATTCTACCTGTTCTATTTCTTCAATGCGCTCGGATATATGTGCGGCGGGCCGTTGCCCAACCAGGTACTTATTACCCGTTGGTTCAATAAGTCAAGAGGGCGGGCGATGGGAATCGCATATCTGGGTGTTGGTGTTGGGGGCATGCTTGTGCCTCAGATCGCGCGCTGGTTAAACATGGAGTTCGGTTGGCACCAGGCGCTCGTGCTGTTAGGTGTTATCATGATCTCCATCGCGTTTCCGTTTGCATGGTTTGTGAGAGAGAATCCGGATAATGCGGATCAAACACCTTTGAAGACAGACCATTCAAGCGTCTCAATCTCTCACATTCTGAAGAGTTGGCCTTTCTATTTGCTGGTGATTGGAAGCATGTGTTCTATTGGCGCCGTGTCAGGAACAAGCCAGAATCTGAAACTGTTTTTCAGCCTCGATTTGAACTATACCCAAGCCGAAGCGGCCAATGTAATGTCGATCGTCCTGGGTTCAAGCATTATCGGAAGATTGTTTATGGGATGGCTTGCTGACCGCGTACCGAAGAAATATGTAATGATCCTTATCTACGCGCTTGTGGCTGCTGCAATACCACTGCTCTACGCTGCCTCGACTCCGGGCGTGATCTACGTTTTTGCTTTCTTCTTTGGAGTGGCATTGGGTGGAGATTATATGATCATTCCGCTGATGGCGGCTGAGTTGTTCGGCGTTCGCGTGATGGGACGTGTCATGGGACTGGTGATTACAGCGGATGGGCTAGGCGAAGCATTTGGTCCAATGCTGGCAGCATGGCTTCGCGATACGACCAAAAGCTACGCTAATGGATTTGCTGCGCTCATCATACTCGCTGTAATCGGTACAATCGCCATCGCATTCTTACCAAAAAAGGGACAGCATGCATGATCCTTCGCGCAATGGAGTTGAGCGATATTCCCGGCGGTCTTTCACTCTGCCGCAGTGCCGGATGGAACCAACTGGCGCGTGACTGGGAAATATTTCTAACACTTGATTCGAACGCAGGCAAGGTTTGTATCGAAGATGATAAGGTCGCCGGTACCGTCACAACCATTCGGTATGGCAGCAACTTTTCATGGATTGGAATGGTGCTGGTCGACCCGGCTCATCGAAGGAAAGGAATCGGGCTACGACTGCTACAGGAGGCACTCGAGTTATTAAGAGATGAAACCTGTGTGAAACTTGATGCTACGCCGGAAGGCAGGCAAGTGTATACTAAACTCGGTTTCGAAGATGAGTTTGGCCTTAGCAGGATGTTCGCGAATTCAATTGATGTTAAACACCTTCTCTCCTCTCCTGGCGCTACTGTTTTCACATCATCAGACCTTGAACAGGCAAGCAAGATTGATGGCGATACTTTTGGCGCCAACCGGATGTCGCTTCTCTCCTGGATGATGAAGGGTGCACCTGAGCTTGCCTATAAAGTAAAGAAGGGTGATCAACTTGAAGGATATTGTTTCGGGAGGTATGGATATCGCTACACGCATATCGGGCCCGTCGTTGCAGTTAGCGTTGAAGTAGCGAAAGATCTCGTTTCTTCAGCATTGAAGCAATGTGTAAACGGACCTGTTATTCTGGACATTCCGCATCTCAATACAACATGGCGGAACTGGCTTGAGTCGGTTGGATTTTCGGAGCTCCGTCCATTTATAAGAATGCGCAAAGGCGACAATGTTTATCAAGGCATCCCTGAGAAGCAGTTTGCCATTCTCGGACCAGAGTTTGGTTAGAAAAGAATGCTTAAGCTTAAGGTAGCCAAACAGCGCGGCCAAATCACGGATTCAGTATTGAAATAATCCTATTCGTCCGACTCAGTCTTGGCAACTTTGATACGCCCGGATTTAGCTGCATTGACCAATGCCTGATGATCTGTTTCAGTTTGATCAGCGTATGCAAAAGCAAAACGGATCATTGCCTCCTCCAGTTCATCGCTACTGCCGATGTAACCGGAAATCATTGCTGCATCACCGGACCTGGCGTGTGCCAGAGCCATAGCCCAAGCACATAAGGAACAATACTCAGAAAAATTCTCAAGGCTTTTTTTTGCGGGATCAAACTCAACTCCGCCCTTCATATCTCTCAATTGTCTTACATAAAAATGATTGCCATGGTGTTCTCCCCAGCCCAGAAAGATGTCGGGCGCACCTTGAATCAACCGTTGACCAGCAACAACACGTTGTCCATGATTTTTATATTTCGACTCGGCTATGACACTCTCGAGCACTGATGGCTGTGCCTCCTTAACCTGAAGAAATAATGGATCATCGGCATTGTTGCCAACGAAAAAAATAATCCAGCATCGTGTGCCCACGCTGCCAACGCCAACAACCTTCCGGGCCACGTCAACTATTCGATAGTGTCGAAGTAGATTCTTTCGGTCGTCATTCAAGGAATCAAAATACGACTCGAGAAGTTCGCCCAACGCTTGCTCTATTGGCACACCCTTCTCTGAATGAGTCTCACGAACTATAAAGGGAGCATTTTCTTTGAGCCTGTATTTGTCTCCAACCAGGTCGGTAAGCTTTCCGAGGACCTGAAGGTGCGTTCGCTCGCGTGCTTTGCTTGTAATCTTCTTAAAGGCCGCCAGTTGCTTATCCGATAAGGTCTTACTGATGTCCTTTTCCGTTATCGTAGAATACCACAATTCGAGGTTACCCATGTAAGCATACTCCTTCATCCGTTTCTGGTAAGAACGAACTGCAGCCTTTACACTTTGTTTGCAAACGCGACTGCCGGCACCAAGAAATCTGCCGCTGGCGACGATGCTGGCCACCAGACGTTTTAAGTCCCATTCCCAGGGACCTGGTAAAGTCTCATCAAAATCATTGATACCGAAGATCAACTTTCGTTCTGCGGATGCAAATACTCCAAAATTGGCAAGGTGCATGTCGCCGCAGGCCTGAACATTAATCCCTGTTGTGGCGCTCTCCGCTAAGTCCCTGGCCATAATTGCGGCACCGCCACGGAGGAAAGCGAACTGAGAAGTCAGCATGCGCGCATATCTGATCGGTACGAGTGCCGCTAGTCTTGTCTTCCCCTGCTCTTCCAAAATAGAGACCGGATCAGCCCGGTCTGCCGGCGGCTTATAATCCCCGAGTTGCGAACGTGATACAATCCTTCGAACTGCCTTTCCATTAGCCATTCTCTCCTGGACAGTCAGGTTCCCTGAGCGAAAATGCTTTAAGAGATTTTTATTCATATGAGACTTTCAAAAGGATGAAACTAGTCGTGGTCAGAAGCTTTGACCGTGCAAAATCAGTTGGCTGACACCTAATTAAATTAAGCCAATTTTGTGAAATTGACTAACATCAACCCAAGATCATTTCACAAACCTTACGCGAACGGCGAAACTTCCTGTATACAACTATGTAAACACCTAACGTTTCCCTATTCATTCAAAACGCCACGTTGACGTGATGACGTTGCACTACTAATAAGAATACCACGCGGTTCCTAACTGCCAAAAACTTAGTCAACCGACAATTCCAAGGGATACATCCTCATACTCGCTCGCCGTGCGCATGAAGCGTCAGCCCGATGTGAATATATATTTTACGCAACGGATTCACTATACGCGTATGTGTATTGTCAAAGCCTTTATCCTCACTCAACCCTTGTCAACAATTGAAATGAAGCGAGCGGAAACCCAATTTTTCGGCCGAACGTCATTCGGCGAGAAAAGGTGCGGCTGTTAGCGGTGTCAAACTTTGGTTCGCAGGCGTTTTACCTCGTCGCCAATTATGGGTTTACAAGCAGATACTGGATAATCTCTCCCGCGATTAAAAGCAAATCAGGAAGTACTTTTCAAATCAACTGGAAATCCCTAAGTTTCGTCTTACAACACACCCTTTGCAATTGGAAATACTGGAAACTTTACGAGACGAGCTTACAGGGTTCTTTTCAATAAACGGACTTGTAGATATCATCCGGTCCGGAGACTATAGTTCGTTACGCACCTGGAAGGGAATTACAACGGCTCTTTCTCCACTCATACCATTTATTGTCATCATCGAAATCCTCCTGGCATTTGCACATAAGAATTTCAACCGGTCTGAGTACAAGATTCCGTTCTTCATTTATGTATTCAATCGCATCATTGGGAAGTTCATAACATTTGGACTCGTGGCATACTGTGTTGGTTTGTTCTCACCATACGCACTGCTGCCTGTTTCTCTCACCTGGTACTGGTTTATATACGGGTACATCGTTTGGGAGTTTGCACATTTCATTTATCATTTTCTTGCGCATAAAGTGAGGCTATTCTGGTGCCTGCACTCTTCACATCATGCACCTGAACAAATGAACCTTTCAGTAACATATGCTCACTTCTTCCTGGAGGGACCTTATGCCGATATCATACGTACGTCCATTTGTATGCTGGCCGGAGTTCCGCCCGTAATGCTTTTTGCCATAATGTTCATTGATGGCACGTGGGGAGGATTCATTCATGTTGGGGAGAACTTTATGAAAGATGCCCGTTTCGGCTTCCTTGGCAAATTCATACTTACGCCATCGCATCATCGTGTGCATCACGCGCGCAATCCGTTGTACATGGATACGAACTTCTGTAATCTCTTAAATATCTGGGATCGCGTCTTCAAGACCTATCAACCTGAAGTTGACAACGTTACCATTCAATACGGTATAACCCGGGAAATCAATCCGGGAAATTTCTTCGACGTATATTTTGGTGAGTTCTATTATCTAGCAAAAGATGTAGTCAACGCACCCGGAATCAAAAACAAGTTCCTGTATCTCTTCATGCCACCCGGATGGCACCACACCGGAAATCATAAGCTGGCGAAAGATATACGGCAGCAGTACATAAAAAGCAAAATGGAAACCAGATGACCGACTCAAGCGATGACGGCGGTCAACGTAGAAGCGCATATTGTTTGGAAGACGCTACGCGTATTTGATAGGCCGTCTGTTTTTTCGCCTTGTTTTAACTCCCTGGCTGCTTTGTCTAGACTTTGTGGCTACTGACTGTATTGTAGGCGGATACTGCTTGGCTGCTGTGCGTAAGCCCGCTGGACGGTTTCTGTAGGGTTTCTTTAGGGTTTGTCTAGGGTTTGTTTAGGGTTTGTTTAGGGTTTCTGTAGGCTTTCTCTAAGGTTTGTCCAGGCGTTCATTTGCCTTTGTCCAGGCTTTAGTTACAGTGCGCTTATCCAGTGCCCGGGCCTGAAGGTTCTTAACTGCAATTAATTATACTTAACTACTTCTAACTGAAATCAAGTAAAAAGTGATATCCATGACTGTTGCATCTTTGTGACATGCAGCAGCGGATGTAGTAGAACACGGCCGTGCCCTACATAAGAGTTGTCGGCTAAAGCGAATAGATAAAACAATTATGCAAGATGACACCTGAAAACTAAAATGTATTCCGTTACGCCTAGATCATGCGTATCGGGATCTTAGTGTTTTTAACATGAATACATTGATTTCGTCCTGGTTAGCAAGGGGCTGACGTGTATATGGCAAAGAGGGCATATAATCCAATGGCCCGAATTCGGTAAGAAACGTCATAGTCTCTCCGTTGCTTTTTTTACGCTGCACGACCTTATCCCACCAGGCAAAATGCGCATCTACTGCTGCCTTCCATTCAGGAGCGCGTGGATCATTGACCTGCGGTCCCTCCTGGTGTCCAACTCTTGCATGGATATGGCCTGTTTTTTCTAACGCCAACGACACCGTTGGATCCTGATCCGCCAGCAGCGACTCGTGTACGTTACACCAATGAGAAATATCGAGAGTTAATCTGATGTCGGGATACGACTCAATAAATCGTTTGGCTACCGGCGCCGAATATAGGATGCGACCGCGATGAGTTTCATGATAGACAGGAACATTGCTTTCCTTCGAAGTCTTTATCGTTAACTCTATGAATGATTTATTCTCATCGAACGAAAAGAAGTCTTTCCCTGAGTGACAGTTTATATACACCGGACTGGCCAGAACCGCGGCCGTCAGACTTTGCTTAAATTGCGCAAGATTCTTATCGAACGCACTTTCCCCACTGCCTATCAACAAACCAAATCTAAGGTTATGCTTTTTAAAAGCAGCAAAACACTCGACTCTTGACTTTTCATCGGGAAGCCAGATCTCGGCGCCATCGTAGCCGTCGCGCTTAATCTTAGTGCAAAACGACTCCCAGTTCCCCTGATATCCCCAATTGGTTGCAAAAATCAGTAGCTCAAATCCGGATGATTTCGTTTCATTAATCGGCGTGCCTTTCGCCTGTATAGCCTCCAGCATAACTGCGGATCCTGCTGCTGATCCAATCTGGATAAAGTTTCGTCTGTTCATAAGTAAATCTAACTTCGTCAACCAGTTTTCACAAGGACAAAATAATCGCAAACCAATCTTTCACATTCATTTTGTTCACTCTGAAATATTATTTGCATCTTCCGCACAAGGTTGTTCGAAGAATCAGTGCGTCGTTAATTGTTTCTATCTGCCCTGGCGTACCAACGACAACTGCAGATTAAGTTTCCTTTTCATCAAAATGTGAGCACATGTCAACCGAAACGCAACCGCGCACAGAACGCCTTCGCTCTATCGATATCACCAGAGGACTTGTGATCATCATCATGGCGCTGGATCATGTCCGGGATTTTTTTAGTTACACTGCGTATAGAGCTACGGATGTCACGCAGGCGTCTGTACTGTTGTTCGGTACGCGCTGGATTACGCACATCTGTGCTCCCACTTTTGTGTTCCTATCGGGTATAAGTGTTTATCTCTATTACAGGAAAGTATCCGATCGTAAGCGGACCAGCATCTTCCTTCTGAAACGGGGGCTTTGGCTTATCGTTGTTGATGTAGCTGTGATCAGTTTCGTCCTCACGCAAGGATATCAGTTGACACTGCTCGAAGTCATATGGGCGATCGGATGTTCTATGATATTCCTTGCCGCGCTGATCTGGCTTCCACGTTGGCTACAGGCATTAGTTGCAATCGTGATGATTGCAGGTCACAATGCTCTTGCTCCGATCGGCGAGGTAACTTCTGAAAATATGATTCTTGCTTTACTTCATAATTCTCCCTTCTTCGTAGCTGATCCACCCATTCTTGTTGCATATACAATCATACCATGGGTTGGCGTAATGCTTTTAGGATATGTAACCGGCATTTGGTTTACATATCCGCTTAAACAGAGTGAAAAATACCTGTTGGCTGCTGGCATCTCAGCGATTGCAATCTTTATAATGATGAGAGCCATAAACATGTATGGAGACCCATCACCCTGGGAAGTACAGGAACGAGGTAACATTTTTACATTTCTTTCATTCCTGAACGTTACAAAGTCGCCGCCGTCATTATTGTTCCTTTCTCTCACGCTTGGAATATCATGTCTGATACTTGTTTCAGTGAACCACATTTCATCCCGGCTTCAAAATATTCTGTTAACCTATGGTAAAGTGCCTCTTTTCTTTTTTATAGTTCACCTCGCAATTATCAGCGGTGTGGCCTATCTGTGGACTCGGATAGCGTTTGGCAGAGCAGTGAATCTTTCTTTCACTAAGGCGAGTGACTGGCCAACAGAATATCATCCAAGTTTGATACGTACATACTTGATTTGGATACTGTTAATCATTATCCTCTATTTGCCATGCCACTGGTTCGGAAAATGGAAGTCGAATAGTGATTCCTGGTGGTCTTCATATCTGTGACGCAACAGCTTCTGTCCCTGGTATGGTTGCTGTTACGCTTCCAGATAATATCAGGTGTACTTGCATTGGGAATTAAGTCCTGTGCTATTGATGTCACGGCGGAGTGTTATGAAGGATCTATTAGCGCCGAAGGCATCACTTCTTACCATCTCAAATCATTCCTTACTGTTCTTTATCCGGATGAGCATCCCATTCATCTCATCCGTGAGCACGTACAATTTGCCTTCAGGACTCTGTACTATTTTCCTCAGTCTTTTCCTGTCATTCGTAAACAGTTCTTCTGCGCTAGTTATCTTCTCTCCATCGACCGTCATCCTCCACATGCTACCCACGGACAGGCCTCCAACCAGCAGGTTGTTTTTCCAGGATGGAAATTCATCGCCGTTGTAGAATAGTAAGCCTGTCGGAGCCACTGTGTGCATCCAGTACCATGCCGGATCGGTGAGAACGTCGTTTATCACAGGAGGTTTATACTCACTAAATCTGTACTTCCCGGTTGTCTTAACAGGCCATCCATAGTTTGCATGTGCCGCCAGTACGTTTATCTCGTCGCCCTGGTGGGTACCGTGTTCACTGAACCACATTTTCTTTGTTGACGGATCATAAGTAATTCCCTGAGCTGCCCTGATCCCAATGGCGTAAAGACCGGGAACAGCGTCTGCACCGAAGTCGGGGTTGTCGTTTGGAATGGTGCCATCAGGATTGATGCGATATATCTTGCCGCGCTTGTCCTTAATGTTCTGAGCGATGGGCAACGGTTGCTCGTCCTTTTCATTGAACAACCTCTCGCCTACTGTAAAATAAAGTTTGCCATCGGGACCGAATGTCATTCCGCCACCATAGTGAACCCGCTCGAAAGTATAAGGGGTAGCGACAAAAAGCGTTTGTATTTTAGTCAGGGAATTGTTCTCAAGAACTGCCCGGATGATTTTGGTTGTCTTGCCCTTCTCACTCTTTGCAGCATATGAAATGTAAACGGCCTTGTTCTTTGTAAAATCAGGATCCAGTAACACTTCAAACTTGCCAGTATTATCGCCGGGATGATAGAAGGCTATACTGTCGGCCATATCTGATGGAAATCCATTGATCCTGATGCGTTCTTTGCTAAGCAGGTTCACTTTTATCAGGTCCCCCTCCTTCTCGGATATAAGAACTTCATTCTCCGAAATGAATGCAATGCTCCATGGACGTTTTAATTGATCGAGAACAATTTCCTTTTCAGGTCTTGCCGGCTTCTCAACGATCTTGTGTGCTGTTCTTGTCGATATCTTATCAACAATGTACCATAGCGACCCGTCCTTCATTAGATTAAAGTAGTCAGTGAACCGGTCATTGACAGTAATGATCTCTGCCTTTGCGCTGCCGGTATTGCCGGTGATGTCCAGGGCTACGATCTGTGTAACCAGGTCCTTATTGCGGGCATGCAGCTTCTGAAGACTCAGATACTTTGCGCGATCCATCATGGTGAAAGCACCGTCGCGAAAGTACTTCAGGTGACATGTGGCGTGCATAGCACGACCAAGCCTTGCTGTGTCGCCAGTAGCCCAGCCGTCGAAGTATGCCTGAATCAATTCCCCGACGGCGGACCTGTCGGACGCAGTCAGTGTGGTAGCGGGAACCGTCGATGCTGGCTGCTGTTCCTGAGTCGCGTTGACCGGCGCCTGAGACATCTGTTGAGTGTTTGCCCTGCCTTTGGCAGATGCTTGACCATAAGAAAGGATACTGCAGCCTCCCATCAGAACAACGAGCGCCACTGACATTTTGTAGTATATCATTTGTCGGGTTAGTTAACCCTGCAAATATTGACCACGAGCCATTTCAGGAAGTAGTAAAGCCATGAATCCGGAGTACGGTTCTATAGAATCGTACAAAAAGCATTCAAATCCGCTTTTAAGCAGGCGATGCACAGCGCTAAACTTTTATCGCACCTTGTTGATAGACCGCCGGTGTGACACCCTTAAGTTTCTTAAATGCTGAAAAGAAGGTGGACTTTGAATTGAAGCCGACCTCCTCGCCCACAGCTTCAATTGTCAGATTGTCAGTTGCGGCCAAGATCCGGCACGCCTCGTCAATCCGATATTCATTGATGTAAAGGGTGAAACTCTTACCCAGGCTCTCATTGAGGAGCTGTGAGAGCTGATGCGACGAAGCGTTAATTTCAGCGGCGAGGTCGGTAAGCTTGAGATTGGGGTTCCTGAAGACTTCCTTGTCGGCCATAATCCGCTCCAGCCTGTAGAGCATCAGTTGGGCGTCGCTTTCTTTTATCTTCTTGTTCGCATACTTCTGAGAAGCTGGCACGACGAAGTCCTGCTTCCTTCTGTGCAGCAAATAGAACCCAATCGCATAAAGAACAATCGAAAAGATGATTGCACCGCTTATGTAGATGCCCTTGGAATGACCCAGTAAGGCCCAGAGATAGCAAATGAAAATAACAGTAATGGCAGTCAACGCTGATATCAGCCATATTTCGGTGCGTTTCAAAGACCGCGGCCTAGCAATTTTTATAAAGAGGTCTTTAAGCTCAATTGCCGACAGAAACAGAAAAACACCCCATTGCGCGTAAATTATCTGGACAAAATATCTGTTCCAGATAATGGGATATTGCTGATAGGGAAATACGAGGCCAGTAGCTACTATAATCAATGCCATCGATAGGATGATCCATGCCCAGCTTTTGGGCAACTCTTTGACCTGACGAATTTCAGATCTTACGTAATAGAAAAGGAATGGTCCAATAAACCAACAGGCTGAAAGCCCGATTTGTAAATACACCAACAAAAGGCTGGTATTGAAATAGTAAAGGACCGATTTTCCAATTCTCAGACTTAGAGCTATAAGCAATGCCCCGAGAAACAGGTTAGCTATATTTTCCTTGCGTGACGAAACCAGAAAGTAGACGCCCAGGATCAAACCGTTAAATGCTCCGAGGGCACTGATGAAAAACAACGCTCCGTTAACCATATTGGATTACACTTTCGTGGCCAAACATATCACCAAAGTTAATCCTTTTGCAGGTATCCGATTGGTATTTCCGAACAGCGCAGGGCGCTTTTCGTCAATGCGGCGAATGCAATCCCAGCCTGTTGCCTTCGGTGTCGATGAACATTGCATAGAAGCCCATATCCTGTCCTATTTCAGTTTTAGGAACAACGAGCCTACCGCCATTCCCGTCAATCCTGGCAGCGATTTGTTGCAAATCGTCTCCTCCATTCAAATAGACAATAGTACCTTCCGAAGACGGTGTATATCCATCTGCTTTCAGAAGCTGGACGGAGATCTCACCCGTACCCGGGAAAAGCCCCATCTTAATACCCTCCATTTCCACCACCTCGATATCTATGTTCAATATCTTCCTGTAAAAGGCCATAGCTCTTGAGAAATCCTCAGTTGGAATCTCAACAATAGAAATCATGCTCATATAATCGGTTATTTGATTTGCAGTTTGATAATTGTCAATCGTCACTTCAAATGGCATGAGCTATTGTCGCAAAAGCAATGGCGGGATAGCTACAATGAATGACCTGATCAATGATCAGTTACCACCTTAAAAGCGAATTGACCCTGCAAGTGTACGGGGCTTTGAATGAATACAATTGTAAGAATGCGACAAGTCAATCTTGCTTGTAGAATACAGAGGAAAGGATCATCCCCTCGTCGCCAAGAAATGCCTTTGGTGTTGTTCCTGTGAATTCCCTGAAGTCCTTGATAAAATGTGCCTGATTGTAGTAGTCACTTTCATAGGCAATTTCGGTGAGACTACCTGTATGATTATTGAGGAGCATCTTTAGTGCCGATTGTAGTCTGATCATTTTTCCCAACTGCTTTGGACTTACTCCGACCTCCTTCAGGAACTTACGTTCGAGCTGCCGCCTTTTTGAGGAATCGTCATTGACGATGGTATTGATAGAAACTTTTCCCTTCGTTGAAAATATGGCATCAATTGTTCTCTTCACAATTCCGTCTACAGTGGGTTTGGTAATTAATCTCTCCAAAAGGAAAGCGTCGACGAGTTCGATTCTTTCTAACGTATCTGCCGCGCTCCTGATTTTATCCGCCAGAGCGGTTGCAACTTCGTTACCAAACAGCGACACTAACGGCGTTTCTTTGTTAACCAGATCCCCTATTGATATCGACACAAAATTAGAAAACCCATATGGATAAAATCGGACGGCAAATGACTTGACATCACCAGAAGGCAGAACATAAAACGGCTCCGTGATTTGCCCCAGTACCATGTCGCGCGGCTGTATGATGTACTCGTCTCCCGATGTAAAACGCTTAACATCATCGCCGAGAATGAAGATCATTTCAATGCATCCGTCCGGCACGATAAGCTGCCTCTGTGCGTCGTTTTGATAAGGCACCTCCAGGGTCCAGTAGCATTTCACGATTGAACTTAGATCCGGATGCGGTCGAATTGTGTGATAGTCCATTCGATATTACGCTAGCAATTCGTCACAGATAATTTCAACTTTGATTGTACAATTTCAATTTCAGCATGAGCACATGCTTAGTCAGACTCCAAAAACTTCATTGCTGCCTTGTGCGCGGGCCGGCAATCAAAGACTGGATCTGTTTTTCGAGCAGATTAAAAACAAGTCCTCCCATCACGAATAATGAAGCCACGAGTTTCCACAATGGAAAATCTTCTCCAAGGAAGATAGTAGATCCCAGGAAACCAACGACGGGAATTAAGAGAGTGAAAGGCACAACGGCGGCAGTTGGATATTTATTCAATAAGAATCCCCACGCGCCGTATCCAATGTGAGTAGACATGTACGTGATGTAAGCGACAGCAATCATTGTGGTGAGGGACATATTTTGCACAGAATGCAAAATCAACGTGGGACCTTCCACGATCAACGAAAGGACCACCATAAATGGAAAGGCCACCAGGTTGCCCCAAACAACGAGTGATAAGGCAGAATCAGCCTCGACCTTTTTGGAGAACATGTTTCCGGCTGCCCAGCAGAGAGCCGCAAGAAGCGTCAATATAAGACCAATTGTTGTAGCGCCCTCGCTGCGATGCGCTGCAACTATACCGATTCCGACAAAGGAAATCAAAGAGCCACATATCTTCCATGCACCAGGGCGATCGTTAAAAAATAGTGCTGCCAATCCAATCGAAAAGAAAACCTGAATCTGAAGGACAAGTGACGACAATCCGGGAGACAATCCGAGATAAATACCACTGAACAGAAATCCAAATTGCAGCACGAAAGTAAAGATGCCGTATCCCAGGATGAATTTCAGAGGTGCCTTAGGTTTGGGTAGAAAAAACACCCAGGGAAAGGCCGCAAGACCGAAGCGGAAAGCCGAAAGCAATAACGGAGGAAACCCTTTCAGACCATAGTATATAGCTATGAAGTTCAATCCCCACACGATAATGATAATGAGGGCCATTGCGAGATGCTTTGCTGAGAGGGTGATGGTGTTTTGCATGTTAGATCAGTCCCGCCCAAGCTACTACAGCAGTCCGATTGTCACAAACATTATTCATTGCGTTAAGGGGACACTGAATATCGTTGGTGGTGCCCGCCTTCGAACGTATTTGACCGATACCGCCCGGGGCGTAGTCCATTGAAGTGGCTAAATACCCCTATAAGTGCCAGTCATGTTGGGCCCGATTTTTGGCTTGTGCCGTTCGTGCGGTGAACCGTGAGCGTTGTAAAATCGTGTCCATTCAACCTTTGAAATGCCTGCCTAATGTTAAAAAACTACGTTCTTATTGCGTGGAGGAATTTTGTAAAGCATCGGACCTTCACCCTGATTAATGTCACCGGATTCGCGCTCGCGATGGCGTCATGCTTTCTCATCATCTTTCACATCAACAGCGAGATCAGCTACGAAACTTTCTATCCCGATTACCAAAACATTTATCGGATTCACCCTCCAGAGTGGGCAAAGAGCTCTCCGCCCATGGCCCAGGCGTTGGAAGATTTTTTTCCTGAAATAAAATCGTCGGCGCGGTTTTATCCATTCGGGAGCGGGGCGATTCTTACGTATAACGATTTCAGGACGGTGGTTGGGCCATCCCATATGGCCGATAGTACCGCGTTGACTCTTTTCAATTATCAGTTTATTGAAGGAAGTGAACACAATTCTCTTCGCGTGCCCTTCACCGCAGTCCTCACTGAATCCCTTGCCAGGAAGATCTTTGGCGAGGACAGTGCTGTTGGTAAAACTATTAAGCTCAATGATGATATGGAGTTAAGTATCACCGGCGTTGTGAAGGATCTGCCGGAGAACACGCATCTTCGGTTTGATATGCTGGTAGCATTTTCCACCTTTTACAAGATCATCCCAGATAACTGGACTTCTAACCGCGGGTGGATGGCGCCATTTACCTATCTGTTAATTGAACCTGGGAAGCTCGCGCAAGTAGAAAGTAAAATACCTCAGTTTCAGGTGAAGTTCTATGAAGGCTGGGACACATCGGAGAACCTGGGGAAGAAAGCAATGCTTGAACTTCAACCTATCAGGGATATTCACCTCCACTCCCACCTCGAACAGGAGACGAGTGAAAACAGCAACGTCAGCTACCTGTACATCTTTGCTGCGGTTGCGCTGTTTATCCTGTTTATGGCCACCGTTAACTTTATCAACCTTAATCTGTCTCTTACCTTCAACAGGATGAAAGAGACTGGTCTTCGCAAAGTAATGGGTGCTTTGAGGCCTCAGTTAGTGAAACAATATCTTTCTGAGACCTTTCTCATGAGCAGCTTCGCCTTGGTACTGGCGCTCTGCCTGTTCTTTGCCGTGCTGCCCAATTACAACGCCCTGGCCGGACGCAAAGTCCATATTACAGACGTACTTACTCCCGGAAACATCGCGATCATGGCAGCACTCATCATCTTTGTCAGTGCCTTGTCGGGCGCCTATCCGGCGCTATTCATGTCGCGGTTTAAACCTGTCGACGCTCTGCGAAGCCAGAAAGGTCCGGGCTCATCGACACCGGCAATACGGAGAGGACTGGTCGTGTTTCAATTTGCTGTGTCAGCATTTATGATCGCCAGTACGCTGATTATTATACGACAGATGCACTACTTCCAGGATCAGGACCTGGGTTTCAACAAAGACAAAGTTATTTCGGTTGGCCTCTATGGAGACTTTGCAAAGACTAATGCAAAGAGTCCCGACTATGTGAGGTCGCAGCTCATGAAAGATCCATCGATCATTAGCATCGGCTCTGCGACGAATCTTCCGGGTGGTGAGCTTAGCGTCGAAAATGTAGTGCCTGAAGGTGCGGATCCCAAAGCCGAATTCCCGCAGTTCCGCGTGATGTCCATCGACGACGGTTTTCTTCAAACGCTGGAAATTCCGATAATAGAAGGTCGTGCTTTTTCAAGAGCGTACAACGATTCTGCTGCCTTTATTGTTAACAAGACTGCCCTTAAAGCGCTCAATATCAGTAACGCCATTGGCGCAAGGATCGTGAACCAGACAAGAAACATGCCCGGCATTATTGTCGGGGTGGTTGATGACTATCACTTTTCCTCGCTCCACAACGCCGTCGAGCCGTTGCTGCTCCAGTACAACCCCAAGTACTCTAATCATCTGCTCATCAAAACCAATTCGAACGACCTTCAAAATGCCATTAGTCATGTGGAAAGCACAGTGAAGCAGATCGCTCCGTCAAATCTGTTTTCTTATACCTTCGTAGAGGACCATTGGAACGAGCAATACAAGGAAGAAAACAAAATGAACGTGCTGTTCAACACCTTTTCGGCGTTCATGATCGTGATCTCCTGCGTAGGGTTATTCGGACTTTCGGCTATCACGATGCAAACACGACGTAAAGAGATCGGCATTCGGAAAATCGTTGGCGCGACGGTACCCTCAATCGTGAACATCGTATCAAAGGAGTTTGTAATTCTTGTGGTCGCCGGTTCCCTCATAGGCTTGCCGTTGTCGTGGTATGCAATGAATGCCTGGCTGTCGAAGTTTGTGTACAAGATTGATGTTACGGCCGACGTGTTTGTGATCTCGGCAATGGCATGTGTGGTAATAGCCGTGGGTTCGGTGATCTTCAATGCCCTACACGCGGCCCTCAGGAATCCAATTGAATCGCTTAGGAGTGAATGAAGTTCCGGCTTCATCGCCCGCCGGGACCACCCCGGGAAATTTAACCACTGCATTTTGGCGGGACTGTAAGAAGCTCTTGGGGCCCGTTAGGCGGAGCCCATACGGACTATTAATGGAGACTATACGGAGACTATGTAAACATCTGTATAAGGTCTATATAAAATCAGTATATTGTCTCTATAAAGTCTGTATGTGAATTTTCAAAAAGGACGGAGCAAGTCGCATCCTGTTGTTAATCAATAATTTACGGATCTTTTGAATTCAGAACAGGAGCCCCTAAAAAACGACTCTCTTAAGAATATCTCAGTCATTACCCGTGAACAGCTCGGCTGGCCGGCTCCTATAATATCTTTATAATAGTGGAGTGTATGCCGCCGCAAAATCGACGACTTGGGGGCAAAGCTTGCAAGAAACGGGAACAAGATAAGTTGCTGAAAATTAACTATTTATACACACATAACAATATCAAATCATTTGACAATATCTCCAGTCCCACCAAAGAAAAATGGGCATAGGCTAAACTCCATACCATCAGCATTATCAATTCACTGTACTACATTTATCTGACCAAAATCATACACCATGAAAACAATGACCTGTAGTCAACTGGGTGGCGCCTGCGAGCAAAAATTCAGTGCCAATACCTTCGATGAAATTGCCAAGATGGTGAGTATGCACGCGCGGGAAATGGTTCAAAACGGGGACGCTGCACACATTGAAGCCATGAACGAAATGCGGAAAAGCATGACCTCGCCTGAGGCCATGAATGCCTGGATGGAAGAAAAGAGGAATGCATTCAACAGTACAAAGGCTGACTAGCGTTTAGACTGCCGCTGCTAAATCATTTCGCCCGACGCACCAGCGTTTTTCCAACAGATCAACCCTGGACTGCCTCCATCACTGCCGAAGAAAAAAGCATTTTTTGATGGCAGCAACGAAGGTCGGAAGTGGTTTCCCAGCAATAGGTTATTTTCTGAAAAAGAAGTAGGTTTGAAGTCTTGATTAATCTATTCGGCCACACTCCAGACTCTATTCAAATTTCCCTTCCGATAAGTAAATTGGGGGAATTCTTAGTAAGGCCAAACTCCGCCGCTTTATTAAGTTGTAGAAAGAGAGATCACGTTTTTGAGTGGTATCGTTCGCAACGGTCAGGCTGGCTGAGAGATTGCTAATCTCAGTCTGTCCCGTAGTAATCAGATAATCAGTGTGACAATTGAAACAAAGCGCTAATCAACTAAAAAGAGCCACATGTCATTAAGAACATATACAGGGTTATGGAGCAAATACCGACCGGCGATCCTAAGGTTGATGCTGGATGCGGCAACTGAGCCACAACAATATAAGCTTTCAAATCACGAGTTTCACGCATTAAATAATGGCAAGAAGGGAACTTTCACATTTACGTTAGAATTATCAAACGGGAAAGCGACGAAAGGCTTTAAGGAATCATTGGTAGCGCAGGACCTGGTTGAGATTCTGCAGGGGTCCAAGAAAGCCACGGAGCTGATATCCGCATCAACATTTCAATTTTCACTAGACAAACAATTTGTTTTGCACATACAAAAGCTTTGAAATAAAACGATCGCATGGCAGATACATTCAACAAAAAAGAATTAGAGAAAAGAAAACAGCAGAAGAGAAAAGAAAAGGAAGAGCGGAAGGCTGAACGCAAGGCTAACGCCAAGTCCGGCACGATGGAAGACATGATGGCCTACGTGGATGAAAATGGAAATATCTCATCCAAACCGCCGGATCCCACGAAAAGACGCGATGTCAAAGAGGAGGACATAGTTATTGGTTCCCGAAACATCGGCGGAATCGAATCTATTTCAGCGAGGAAGGGTAAAGTGACCTACTTCAACACCTCTAAAGGTTATGGGTTCATTAAAGATCTCGAAAGTCAAGAGAGTATTTTTGTTCATATGAGTTCTTTGTCAACTCCAGTGAAAGAAAATGATTTTGTTTCCTTTCAGGTTGAGAATGGTGTAAAGGGCCCCACTGCCGTTTCCGTTAGAAAAATCTGATCTTGGGCGCTGGCCGGCATGCCTGAAAAAGAGCTGCCGGCGGGCGTTAATAGGTTTGTCTTTGTTACTGTTAGCTCTAATCTGATTGTATTCAGCCGCCCCCCGGCGTTTACTCCAGTTTTTCAAATTTCAATAGTCCCCCTGGATGAATGCTCTGCCGCGTTTTTAATAAACCAGCGGCCAGTGGCCAAACGAAGCGCCGCATCGTCGATTTCGTTGCTGGCGGCCCAGGCAACCATGCCATCTGGCCTAATAAGGGCGGCAATTATTCCGAAACGGTCTTTAGGATCCTCTAACTCTACATCCTTCCAATTTGCGGAGCCGGAAATGTATTTAATCCGCCCTTCGAATTCATTTGCCAGTGTGCGCAATGATGCATTTGACGTGAAGTCAAGAATTATTCCGCACCCGTCGTGCATGAGTTCGCCGATGGTTGATCCATCCTCAAATTCAAAATTCGGAACGCTGTAGCCCACCAGGGGATGGCTTCCGCCAAGATCATAATGACATTGAATGCCCCACACCCGTCCTGCCATATAAGTAGCGCCGTCGCGCGTGTTAACGAGATCGCGGATTATAGCGTTCAGTGCGCGCGCATGTGGTGTTGGCCTCATGATCGCAACCTGCGCACGCGACCAATCGAGAACCTGTGCTCCTACCGGGGACCGTTCGCTTTCGTAAGTATCCAGCAAACCTTCCGGAGCATAACCATGAATATTTGCTGCCAGCTTCCAGCCAAGATTCATGGCATCGCCGAGACCCAAGTTAAGGCCCTGGCCTCCTAACGGAGAATGTATGTGAGCGGCATCGCCAGCCAGAAACACTCTTCCCTTTCGATAGGACGTTGCCTGTCGCGAGCGATCGGTCCACGTAGTCGCTATGCGCAAGGCGCCAATCGTTACATCTGTATTTGATACCCGACGAAGAACTGCCTGCACATGTTCAAGCGTGATGGGCTTCCCGGAATCGTGAAATGCCCCGCTGTCGAAATCCTGAATATTGAGATAACCAGGTTGTGATTGCAGGTACATACCCTGGGCTGTCAAATTACGACCCGGAAGTAGCTTCTCTGGATCAACAATATCAGCCTGCACGGAATATCCGGTGAATTCTGGTTCCGTGCCAGCAAACCCGAAATCGCCCTGCTTGCGAACAACGCTACGGCTACCATCACAACCTACAAGCCATTTAGCTTTGAACACAAGATCACCTGACTGTACCGTCACGCTTTCCTGAGTTTGAATAAAATCATCAACGGCAACGCCTCGCCTGATCTCTACGCCAAGAGCTATTGCGCGACCGTTCAGAGCCAGTTCAAGCTCATTCATTTCGGTCAGCAGGCTGGCGGGAGTCGAACTTGCTAATCTGCTCGGCCACTGCGACGAGTCAATATTGCCTTCGAGAAATGGAATGCCTGCAAAGTGTCCTACCTGTCGCGCCGGTCCCAGCTGCGTATTCGAAGCGTGAGGATTCTTAAGGCGTTTATGCAGGTCCAGTCCGGTCAATAATCCGCGACGGTGAAGGGCCTCAACGGAAGGCGCCGATAGTCCACGAATACCAAATGGGATCTTCTTAAGCGCAGAGTCAGCATCATTACTCTTTTCCAGAACTAACACCGTGCATTTTGTAAGCGCCAATTCACAGGCGAGAAAAAGTCCTACAGGTCCACCACCGGAGATGATAACATCGTATAGGTATAGATTGTCTTTGTATTGAGGTCTTTCATGCATCTCATTCATATCATTGATTGAGATACAAAATTCAGGGAGGTGACCTCCTTAATCTTGTACAAACGCGACAAAATCGTTTTTGACTATTTGTTTTTGCTGCCGGGCCTTTCTTGCGAATGCCCCAGGCGTTGTGCCACTGTAACGTTTGAATTCCTTACTTAAATGTGATTGGTCGGTATAACCCAGTTCTTCAGCAAGTCCCGCGATACTCGTTTCGGGGCAAAGCCATAGTTGGTTTCGTACCTGCTCGAAGCGCATAACCGCAGAGATGTCTTTCACGGAGTGACCTGAAGACTGTTTGAACTTTCGCTCCAGCGTACGTACCGTTGCGTGGGCAGCTGACGCCACCTCGCTCACCGGGATAGTACCGTTCGCTTTGAGCATTGCCAGACCCGCCTTGAACAGCATGCTGTCCATTGATAAGCGTGACCGCGCCTCCACAAAATAGCTTTTTACCAGACTTATAGCTTCGTCTACTCTGCCCTCTAATATTTGTTTCTCAAGGGCAGGTTGCAGTTTAGCAATAGGATGCTTTATGATACGAATCCCGCCCTTGCTGGACGGGAGCTCAAGCAGATCAAAGACTGACCAGGGAAAACACCTGATGCCTATGATTTGCAATTGACTTTCGGTCTGGAACACAGCGGGTTTATTAAGCAGTCCAATCATGAACGGTGAAGGCAGCGGTTCAAATCCGTCAGATGACTTAAAGCTCAGGATACCGAAATGAAAAATGATTTCCGTGTAGCCATCTGGCAGCACTTCAAAATCTGGCTGCGACTCATCTGCTGCCCTGACATTGTACCAGAAACATTTTATGGCATCTTTCAGTATGTCCGAAGGCTCAAATTCCTGGTGCAGCATGATGAAAGTTAGCACTTTTGGAGTCAATTGGTGACTGCATTCAGAAGTAATGAGGTGCTATTTCAATTCGAATTCTGAATTCAATACTTTTATGACTTCCAATAAAAAACCTCTTATGAAGACTGTAGTACTGGTGGGCATCGGTGGGTTCATTGGCAGCATCGCCAGGTATCTGGCTACGCTGTATTTCAATAAAATTGTTCCTCCCCCATTTCCCTTTGGAACATTCATGGTGAACATCATCGGATGCCTTCTCATTGGAATCTTCTTTGGGGTCTCTGAACGGCTTAACTGGATGAGCAGCGACCTGAGGATTTTTCTCACTACCGGTGTTTGTGGAGGGTTTACAACCTTCTCAGCTTTCGCCTATGAAAATGTGCGGCTGCTTCAAAGTTCGGACTATATGACTTTTGCCTTGTACGCGGCAGCCAGCTTTGTTGTTTGCCTGGTATCTACATTCTCCGGAATAGCCCTTGCGAGAATTTAGAGATTGAGTTGAACACATCCCGCTACAAACAATACCAAACAACATGCATCGACAATAGGAAAAGAAGAATAACATGATTCAGACCATTGTCGCTTCAATTCTCGCTTTTGCTGCAACGAACATTGACGACATATTTATACTAATGCTATTATATGGCAACAGGAGGATCGCTTCGGCAAACATACTGCTTGGTCAGTTGCTGGGTCTCGGTACCCTAGTGTTTGTGTCATACATAGGTTCTTTTATTGGAAGCATCATCGATCAGCGTTTCATCGGACTTCTTGGTTTATTTCCGATCTATCTTGCTGTGACGCATACAATTTCTCTGATACGAAACAATGCCGAGGCTGATGAGGAAAGCGCGGTGCCAATGAAAACTACCAGTCTGATTGCCATTGCCGGAGTAACCATTGCGAACGGCGGAGACAACATTGGTGTATACGTACCGTTGATGGCCACCATGGATCAATTTGAGAAGATTCAGCTCATATTGGTGTTTGGCATCATGACTTACCTATGGTGCGTGATTGCCCGATATTTGTCTAACCGGCCAGTCATTGCACGTCAGCTTGAAAAGTACGGACATATTGCAATGCCCATAGTTTTATTCTTGCTTGGAGTGTTAATTCTCGCAGAGAGCGGCACTCTCTCGCTCATCATTTAATATACAAGAGTTTATTGAAGATGATAGCATCTGTCCGCTTCGCGGTGCCAACGTTGTATTTGTGCAAGCAGGTAGAGCACTTTATCGCAACCGAAGATTCGTAAGCTCTTGCTGAAGAAGACGGGAGAAGATATGAAAGTCATTCTTATCCATTTTCTCATTGGTCATTTGCAGAAGTGCGCGTTGAAAAAGATCATTCAAACGATCTGACTGTTGCTGTACGGTCAGATCGTTCTTTGATCGGATGTCCAGAAACTCCAAAAAATATTGATCGATTCGATCTTTCTTAATCTGCCGCAGCCGGTTATTCACGGCCTGAACTATGCTATACAAAAGAACTGCGATTGAAAGCACAAGTGCAAGCGTATCGGCATATCTTTCCAGAAATGTGGGCGTGTCTCTACGTAAATAGCTGGATGTTCCTTCGTGTAAAGGGAATAGCAAGGTCGAGCGGCTGATGGACTCAGAGATTGAGCGATACATGGGATCTTTACGAACCAAAGCCATTTTTCCCTGCAGAATTGTTTCCGCGAGCTGGAAGATAGCATTCTCGCCAACATCCTTGCGCGTTACGAGTATGGCATCCGTTGCAAAAGTATGGATGGCTGTTGAATGCAGATCTCCGGGCAATGCAGGAAAAGTAAGTGGTTCTAGGGTGGGGTCACCAAGCGTTTGAAAGTCGACCCAGTCCTCAGAGAATGAAATAGCCTGCCATCCCGAATCCAGCATTTGTTGTGATCGATTGCTATAAGGGCTGCCCCAGAACAAGCGCACGTCAAATGAATCTCTGTCGCTCTGAACGATCCTAATATTATTAATATGAGCACGGGAAAAAAGCTGCGTGATATTACCATGCCCTTCCCCGTTCAAGATTTCAACACCAATAGTTTTATTCTCCAGAATCTGCCGGGTATTCTGACCCCTCGTAGGCTGACGGGTGAACCCCAATAACGCGCGTTTCGTCATTGGAAGAACACATCTTAGTTCGGAAGCATCATCGCCCAGGCCTTCAATAATGTGCGAACTAACATTATTCACGAACGCAAGATCAGCCTCGCCTTTTGCCACAAGTTGGTTTGCTTCAATGTTTCTATCCGTGTACACCACGGAAATCTCGTAGCCAGCCCGTTCAAGCAAAGATTTGACATGGGATAGCATCGTGTTGTACAAGACATCAGTTTTGGGAACTGCGATCCGAAAACGCTTCTGTGGATGATAGATGTCGCAGCTGACGACTGTTAATGCAATGAGTCCTAAAATGCTGGCTAAGGTGTAAAGTCTGGAGGGGTACTTCTTCATTCAGGCGGCTATTACTTTTATGCCGATGCGCTTCCGCAAAGATCAGCGCGAAAAATAATCAACGCTATCAAATATGGCAATCTTATGGCAGCCATGACCCCGTTCGGCAAATTAATTCTGTGAATTATCGGGCAAAGTTCCAGGAGAATCCAAACCTAAGCTCCATCATCTGAACAGGGTTGGAATACAAATATCCAACGTGGTGCTCATGTACAATCTGCGTTTGGGTATTGATGAATTGCGCAGTTGCATGATCTATAGCTCTTGGGTTCGAGTTCTGACTGTGATCTGCATCGGCATCCATATATCGAACATGTCCTCCCTGTGTCATGTTCACCGAAGATTCGAAATAGAATGACCCCGGTGTAAGTTTCTTGAAGACAGATACTAAATCGAACTTCGCACCCGCCCCGATGGTGCCGATGAAGGTCCCATCACTGTATAGCTTATCGCTGTCAAGCGGCTCACATTGATCGGCATCATCCGGATCATACACATTCAGGTCGGTGGTGTACATTGCATATCCTACTTTCCCAACAAGATAAGGCCGTATTACACCATGGGTGGTCATGTACCATCTTCCATATCCTGTAATATTGGTATAGTAACTCACCACGCTAATCTCCATGGGTGCGACCAATCCGTCGCCCATGGTATATTCCTGCTTCGATTTTTCATTGTCATACTGGGTGTAACTTATGTCAACGCCAAATGCAAAACGCTGCGATGGCGTAACCGTTCCAATATTAAGGTTAACCCCGTGCCCCCGATCGATCACTTTACCCATGCCACCAAACGGGTTTGCATAAAGGTAGTTTGCACCGAATTCAAAGCCCCATACCTGCGCCTGTGCGGCGAACGAGGTCATTACAAACAGAAGTGTGTACAGATTTTTCATGGGAATAGCGTTTACAATTTTAACGGGTTGCTTCATTCTAAATATCAGTCGTCAGGTTAAGAGAGCATTTAACGCACAACAACCATCGATTCGAAAGCATCTATAAGATACAAAAAAAGCCAGAGCTGCTGTCAGTCTGGCTTCAAACAAATGATCGAATATTTCTACCGCGCTTCTGATTGTAGCTGCATTGCCAGATAGCTTCCTAGCCTGTCCGCATTCTGTTTCTGTCCTTCTTCGGCGCCATGGGCCTTAACAACGATTTCGCGCATTTCCGCAGTTTCAAACTGCATGGACCAGTCAACCAGAGTCTCGTTCCCCTTCGACTCAAACAGTACAGTGGTAATAAAGTATGGATTGAAATGCTCAAAGACAATCTTTTTATGAAGCACAATTTCCTTAAACACGCTGCGGTTAGGATAGTTAGTACCATCCGGCCCGTGCAACGTAAGTCTCCATTCACCACCTTCCTTAACATCCATTTGATGGATGGTTGAAGTGAAACCATTTGGCCCCCACCAGTTTGCAATATGATCCGGATTGGTCCAAACATCCCACATCAGCCCGATCGGTGCTCTAAAGGTCCTGACAATTCTCAGTTCGCGGTTTTGTGTGTTTTCCATAGGTCAGTCTTTTTGAAGTTTGTTGATGTAATTATCAAGATTGTCAAGACGTGATTCCCAGATAACCCTTAACTGATCCATCCAGAGATCGATCTCCTTCAGCTTTTCGAATTTCAATTGATAGTAGATCTCCCTCCCCTGCTGGTTCGATTCGAGCAGTCCGCATTCGATAAGGATTTGAACGTGTTTCGAAACCGTAGATCTGGCTGCGTCAAACTTCTCAGCAATGCCGCCAGCTGTAACTGATTGGGAAGCAAGCAAAATAAGGATCCCCCTTCTGGTGGGATCAGCTACTGCCTGGAAAATGTCGCGTCTTTCAATCATATGTCGTCATTTGACGACAAATATATGTGACGTCAAATGACGACACAAATACGGACACTGATTTTCGAAGAAATTTTTCGTCAGATTAGTCTTCGAGTCCCTTTCCTTTTAGAATATCAGGAATGCTTTTTTCCACGCGGGCATGGCGGGTCTTCGACTGTTTGGCCGCTGAAAAATATAACAGATAACCTCGTTGCCGGCCGGGCGTCAAGCCTTCGAAGGCCTTACGGAGCGCTGCGCTTTCACCGAGACGTTCCTGGAACTCTTCCGCCATCGCGAACTCCTCCGGCTTCTTAAAGCTCACCTTAAGGCCAGCCTTCTCGACTTTGATCGCGTCCTGGACAAATTTCTTCAAAAGAGTCTTGGCGCCAGTCACTTCCCGAACGCCTGTAAAACGGATCTGTCGCGCTGACTGGACGTTCTTGGTTTGCTGAACCAAAACTCCATCGGGATCCTTGAGCAGGGCGCCTTTAAAAAATAATACAGCACAATACTCTTTAAAGGTGTGAATGAGGACGATGTTACTGCCTTCCAGAGTATAGCATGGACAACCCCATTTTAACTCTTCGTTTAAACCACAATCAAGAATGATCGTTCGCAGTTTTTCAATCTCTTCCTTCCAGGTCTTCGCCTTAGTGAAGTAAAAGTCGACCTTTGGATTTGTCTCGCTCTTTGCCATAGTTAACTGTCTTTAGATTCGAAGTAATAACGTGACCCTAATCACAAAAGATTTACACTCTCAATGCGCAGCGAAAGCCCCTCGCTGCATAATATGATTCCGCACCATTGTGATAAATGAAGATGTGATCGTAACGGCGATCGCCGAAGATTGCCCCTCCCCGTTTACGTATTTCAGAAGGCGTAATTATCCAACTCGAGGTCTTAGTATCGAAGTCACCAAGTGTTTGCAATTCACGATATTCATCTTCTGTCAGAAGGGTAACTCCCATTTCTTCGGCCATACCCAAGGCGCTGTTTGCAGGCTTGTGTTCCTTTCTCGACTCTAGCGCCTCATGATCATAACATACGCTTCTTCTCCCCTTTGGACTTTCATCAGCACAGTCGAAAAAAATGTATTCATCCGTTTTCTTATCGTATCCAACTACGTCCGGTTCACCACCAGTGCGCTCCATCTCATTAAGGGACCAAAGTTTTGCTTTATTCTCAGATAACTTCTTTTCCAACTTATTCCAGTCGATTCCTTTGTGTCGTTTTGAATACTTCCCGAAACGCTTCTTCAGTGTTTCCAGAAGTGCTTCTTCCTGTTCTAGGGGAAGTTGTCTTTTGCCAGTGCTGCTTTTCTTCATATCGGTATCTGGTTGCGGTTAATTAACGAGACCAGGTTATATTAGTTAATGTCATAAGAATTCAACAAATTTTCTCACCTGCTATTGAAAGGTGAGCGACAATCTGCGCTCAGCCGGCCTGAAATACCACGAGACAACGGTGAGAACCAAAAGAAGAAAAGGTGGAAACGTTTCTCCAAATGAGTGTCTTAATACCAAGTGAGACCAGACGGCGCCCGACATGATGAAGAAGAATCCGGCGTATGCCCATTCCTTCAACAATAAGAATCTTGGCACGAGTACGGCCACTACACCCAGCAGTTTCCAAACGCCGAGTATAGTAAGAATATAAACAGGATACCCCATGTTAATAATGAAATCTGTGTCTTCTTTCACTCTTAAGAGCTGGACGATACCAGTTGATAACATACCCAATGAAAGCCATAGCGTTGATACCCAATAGATGATCTTATTTACTTTATTTCGATTTAACATAACCAGTGATTTTAAGTTTACTCAATACTTCCTGAAGACGGCCGTGCGCCATATTGATCCCTTGCTTGAAGGGAAGCTTTAACATTTGATCACGAAATTCAACCGACTTATAGACAATCAACATACTGAGCTTGCTGGTATCTTCGGTGAGCTTTTCGAATTCCAGAAACTCAAGCTGAACAGGAAACGGCGTATTTTCCATTTGGAACGTTCTGATGATTCGCTGGTTCGGAGTGAATTCGTGAATAACCCCATTTGCCCTAAAGACAACATTACCATCGGCATCCTTCTTTTCAAACTGCCATCCACCGTGCTGTTTATTCTCGAGCTTCAACACTTTGTTGTCCATCCACTGTTCCACAATTTCTGCTTCAGAATAGGCCATAAACAGCAACTCCAAGGGCAAATCAAATTCGCGCGTGATGAGTATATTCTGCTTGCCTTCTTCGACGTCCAATTTTGTTTTCAGTTCCATAACGTTATTTTTTTGGTTTATACTTTTTCATGATGGATTCTAACTTATTAAATCGGTCATCCCACAGTTTGCGGAATGGCTCAATAAAGTCGGCGATTTCTTTCATCTTTTGGGGGTTCAGGTGATAGTGAATTTCTCTTCCGTTCTGGGTTTGTCCAAGGATTTCACACTCGGTAAGTATTTGAATGTGCTTGGAAATTGTTTGACGGGATGAGTCGAACTTCTCCGCAATCGCGGTTGGCGTCATGGCCTGAAGTGCGACGAGTGCCAAAATGGCTCTACGCGTCGGGTCGGCAATTGCCTGAAATACATCTCTTCTCAGTTCCATTGGATATGCAGCTATTTGACTGCTAAAATATATGCAGTCATTTAACTGCGCAAGAAAAAAGTAAACTTTTTTTATTCTCTATTGGATCTCCCGGGGCACATCTCTATGTTTTGAGCGCAATCAAAGGCATTAAATCTTGGCTTATGTCAAAAATTCTGATTACAGGATCTGCAGACGGACTTGGCATGATGTCAGCAAAACGACTACTCACTGAGGGACATTCGGTTATACTTCATGCGCGAAATGAGAGCCGTTCGATGCAGGCTCTGCAAAGTATTCCCGGTGCGCTTGCTGTTGTTACAGGTGACCTCTCGCGAACCGATCAAACGATTCGACTTGCCGAGCAGGTTAATGAATTGGGTATACTCGACGCGGTTATTCACAACGCCGGTGTATATCAGGTATCGCCAAGGGAAATATTCGCTGTCAATACTATTGCTCCCTACATTCTGACATGCTTGATCAAAATGCCGAAGCGGCTGATCTATCTGAGCTCAGGTATGCATATGCATGGCCATCCAAACTTCGGGAATTTCAAACGTGCACAGGTCAGCTATTCAGATTCAAAGTTGCACGTTGTGATGCTTGCAAAAGCTGTAGCCAGAAAGTTGCAGAACGTCTACTCCAACGCTATTGATCCAGGCTGGGTGCCAACGCGAATGGGCGGCCCCGGTGCGCCTGAAGACCTTCATAAAGGTTTTGAGACCCAGACGTGGCTCGCCGCCAGCAACGATGAACAAGCGAATGTGAGCGGGCGTTATTTCAAGCACAAAACCGAACGACGCTATAATACCCTGGCCGATGATCATTCACTGCAGGAGGAATTACTGGCGCAATGCAAAGGTGTTACGGGTATATCGTTTCCCGCCGGGAAGCCTGATAAAGCTGACAAAAATCAGAATTAAAACTGACGTAGGGGGATTAAAAATATCCTCGTCAAAGTCATTTTTGTAATGACATAATAAAGCGAACAAAATTCTATCCTCTATGAATTACATATCAGGCAAAGAAGCAATTAAATTAGTCAAGCCAGGTCAGCGAATATTTGTTCATGGTGGCGCTGCCACTCCTCATTACCTCTTGAAAAAGCTTGCCGAACGGGCAGATGAACTTTGGAACGTCGAGGTGGTTAGCATTAGTTTGCAGGGCGATGCTGTAATCGCAGAGCGGAAATACAAGGATAGTTTCAGAATAAATTCTCTATTCGTATCTCAGAACATCAGGGAAGCAGTAAATGATGGGCGCGCCGACTATGTGCCTATCTTTCTTAGCGAAATTCCAATTCTATTTAAGAGAAATATTCTTCCTCTTGACGTCGCTCTTGTACAGGTATCCGTGCCTGATAAACATGGCTATTGCTCGCTCGGGGTGTCCGTGGACATCGCAGCGACCGCTGTTAAGACTGCAAAGACGGTTATTGCGCAAGTCAATCCCCGTATGCCCAGAACATTAGGTGATGGAATCGTCCGAATTGACGACTTCGATGCCGTAGTATATGCAGAACAGGAACTCCCGGAGGTCAGCTATGGACACTCTATAAATGAGATATCCATGCGCATTGGAGCATATTGCGCCGAGCTTGTAGAAGACGGGGCAACTCTTCAAATGGGCATTGGCTCCATTCCAGATGCCGTCCTTGCCAGTCTTACAAATCATAAGGAGCTCGGCGTTCATACTGAAATGTTTTCCGATGGAATCATTCCGCTCATTGAGAATGGAACTATCACCAATCAGCACAAGAAGAAACACAGAGGTAAAACGGTTACATCCTTCTTGCTGGGCACGCGTAAATTGTATGATTTCGTTGACGACAATCCTGCAGTGGTAGCACTGAACATAGACTATGTAAACGATACCGCAGTAATCCGCACCAATCCAAAAGTGACCGCTATCAACAGTGCCATAGAGGTCGACATAACGGGCCAGGTATGCGCAGATTCGATTGGCACTTATCACTACTCCGGCGTTGGAGGACAGATGGACTTTGTTCGCGGAGCTTCACTCTCCGAAGGCGGAAAGCCGATCATTGCCTTGCCCTCGACTACTTCTAAAGGTGTCAGCCGAATATCGCCCCTGCTGAAGCAAGGAGCTGGTGTGGTTACAACACGGGCGCATGCCCACTACGTTGTCACGGAATATGGCGTCGCTTACCTATATGGAAAAAATCTCCGGCAAAGAGCCAAAGCATTGATTGACATTGCACACCCCAACCATCGTGAATTCCTCGAGAAAGCTGCTTTTGAAAGGTTCCACACTTACGAATTCGAGAGAACTCTCTATTAAGGCAGACAGACATGGATCAACGATGACGAGCGCCAACGTGTACAAACTGTTTAGAGTACCGTTGGCATTTTTATTAATCGCGTCGTTGCTCGGCCTTTTACTCCGTAGTCAACAGATTGCTCCGCTCAAAGGGATTGTTTATAGCTACCTGTTGCATGCCCATTCGCACGTCATGTTTCTAGGCTGGGTTTTCAACGTGCTTATCCTTGCTCTGACTTCCGAATTCGCCGAAGTAAGGTGGTTCCGATTTATGTTCTGGGTATTGCAATTTTGCGTTCTAGGAATGCTGATATCATTCCCGTTGCAGGGTTATGGGACTTACTCCATTATACTGTCCTCTGTTCACACTTTGTGCTCATTTGCCTTCATCATCTTGTTTTTCCGCGCTACAGCCTGCAGTTCATCAATTGCCCTGATACTGGCAAAGACTGCGTTATTGTTCTGTGCGCTGTCTTCAATCGGCCCATTTGGACTAGGATATTTCAAATCGAATGGGCTTGAACATTCTAACCTTTATCGCTTCGCCATTTATTTCTATTTACATTTTCAATATAACGGCTTCTTCTTTTTCGGAATCCTGAGCCTGTTCATCAAACTAATGGAAGACAGTCCGCAGCCCCACTCTGGAAACCGGGTTCGTCGAGCGTGCTATGTCCTGGTTGGCGCCTGCGTTCCTGCATACTTCCTTAGCATACTGTGGTCCAGACCTTCTGTAGTTTTCAACGTTATTGGTTTTTTAACGGGTGCGGTACAACTGGCTGCATTCTGCATGATTTTGCAACCGATAAAAACATTTATTAACCATGCTCATCTCAGTAGCGCCGCGCGATTGCTTTATTCATTGAGCTTTGTCGCCCTGGCCATGAAATTTATACTTCAATAGTTTCGGCCTTTCCTGCTGCAGCGCAGCTTGCAAACGAATTCCGCCCCATTGTGATTGCATACCTTCACGTGGTGTTGTTAGGATTCACCTCGTTCTTTCTGTTCGGATGGATGATTCAGAAGAAGATAATTCCAGCTGCGGTAAGAACAAGCACTAGGTTGCTTGCCGCAGGATTCATATTGTCGGAGATATTGCTTGCGATATTGCCCTGGAGTGAACGCTTCGTTCACGAAATAACGATACCGCTACTCAAAGTAATTCTTGTATTGTCCGTACTTATGGCCGCATCAATCGCTACGATGACTGTAAAGGCGTATCGCTTGAGAAGTTAAGCATTACGCCTTCACTCTTCCCCATGGGCTGTCAATTCTCGCGAAAATAAACTTCCTTTCTACTTGTGCGAATGCTGCTGAAAGTGCAGAAAACCGGGTAAAGATGTGCGGACCCAGAACTCCGTGCTATATTGTGCGTACATAGCCTTCGATCCGAGGCTGGACAATCTGGACCTAAACGGGTGAAAAGCACAGGTAATGTTATGTCAAGGGAGAAAACAACTGATGGCAATAAGGAAGAAAGCATTGCAACATTTTACCCTACCAGCAATAAACAATGGAGGCAATGGCTGCAAAAGAATCACGACAGCAAAACTGCGGTATGGATAGAATGCTACAAGAAGAATGCAAATATGCCAACCGTTGTATGGAGCGATGCTGTAGATGAAGCACTTTGTTTTGGATGGATTGACAGCACCAGAAAGTCAGTCGGCAATGACAAATTTATCCAATACTTCTGCCGACGCAAGCGAAATAGCGGGTGGTCGAAGATCAACAAGGATAAGGTCCAGCGCCTGATTGAAGAAGGTCGCATGAGCCATGCAGGCTTAAGATGCATTGAGCAAGCAAAACAAGATGGTTCCTGGGCCGCCCTTGACGGAATAGAGAACCTTGAAATCCCGTCGGAATTGAATGCCGTACTCAGGAAGAATGCAAAAGCAAAGGCGTATTTCACAGCTTTGAGCAAGAGCAAGAAAAAGATGATTCTTCACTGGATAACGCTCGCGAAGCGACCTGAAACACGTCAAAAGCGGGCCGATGAATTTGTGGTCCTGGCCCGTGAGAATCAGCTTCCCCCGCAATTCAGATAATGCGCTACATTAATACACCTTCCTGACAGATAATAGATATACATTGAGAAGTTTAATGGACATGCTGAAAAAAGCCTCATGAAATGGATTACGAGAGAGCGACCAAAAATTGATCGGATAGCCTGTCCGTGGCTGATCAAACGATTTGTCGATCCCGATGCTGAATTTATCTATGTTCCGTTTGATCAGGTCGCAAAACAGGCAGAGGCTCTAAACGCCATTCCTTATGATATCCCTGGAGTGGAATATACTCACTATGGAGATGAGTGCACGTTCGATTACATTGTCAAAAAGCACAACATCGGCGACAAAGCCGTTCATACGCTAGCCCTGATTGTCAGAGGAGCCGATACAGATAGGCATGACGTTGCCGCACAGGCATCAGGTCTCTGGGCCATCTCAGCCGGCATCGCCCATAACATACAAAACGACCACGAATTGCTGACGCAAGGCATGGTGATCTACGACGGGCTTTACACGTGGGCCAGGCTGCTTCAAAACGAAAAACATACACAAAATCCCTTTGAAAATCTTCTGCTCGACGTATATAAAAGATTTATTGCTACAAAGGGCAAGAAGGTTCCTGACTGGGCTAAGGAATTAAAGGAAATAATTCAAGACCAGATTGATACTAACCTCACCCTTAATCTGAAAGAAATCTCCCAAAGCCTGAATGTTCATCCAACCTATTTGTCCCGGGAGTTTTCAAAGTACTTCGACAACCTTAGTTTCGGTGACTACATCCGGAAACTTCGTATTGATAAGGCACTGGATCTACTGAAGGATTCCAAGTACTCACTTGCTGAGATTTCATATCTCACAGGATTCTCCGATCAAAGTCACTTTACAAGAACCTTCCGAAAACACACTGGCAAAAGCCCGGCTTCATATCGAAAGGAGTTGAGCAAAAAGTAATAACCCTGGCCGGAAGGGATTGCCCCTCAAGTCTTTAAAATCACCTACCCTCGGTCTCTCTATTTATCCAGATTGAAATATGCAATAAACAATACATTCACTTTGCTATTCAAAGTACTTTTGCATACCTTTGGATCACCGTATAAAGAACGATTATCCAGGTCTGGAAAATGACCTGGCGCACTTTCAATTCTACCGCATAGTGTGAAAAGCGTTGTGTGAGTCAGAACAAAGAAGAGCGTGGGAAAACTATTGGCGTAAACAACGAACACCTCAATACTGATATTAACTCAAACTACTTCAGGATATGAACGAATCACAAACTGCAACCAGTCCCGCCGGCATTATTTTCAATGGCCTGAGCATACTCTTTGGATTACTTGCCTTTGCTATTGGAATCGTAAATACGTTTTGGGGGAATGACCCTGGCTTTGGTATATTCATCATTGTGCTTTCGTCCATCTTCTTCCCTCCTGTCACTGCGCTTATACGCGAAAAGACCGGTCGACGCATTCCAGGCTATTTAAAAATTCTCCTGGCATTATTCATCCTCTGGGCAGCACTCGGTGTGGGTGAATTATTTGACAAGATCAGATTAATGGTGATTGACCTCCGCTCTTAAAGAAAGCGCAGCTACCAAGAGACGCAGCAAATATTTTGCTCGGATTTTCAAGCTACCCTGGCTTCATTGCATAAATTAGTTGGCACAATTGGCCATGCAAAGCCTGGAATATGAAGATGCTATTTCCTCTATTATTATTCACAACAATGCTTATTACAAATGCGGCGGCTCAAACCGACAAGCAAATCGTTCGATTGGCGAACCTTAGTATAGATCCCAATCAGCTCGAACGATACAACTCATTTCTCAAGGAAGAAATAGAAACGTCGTTATAGATCGAACAGGGCGTAATAACAATGTACGCTGTCGCGGAAAAGAAGAATCCATCTGCAATCACCATACTTGAAATCTATGAAAACGAGGAAGCTTATAAAAAGCACATTCAAACGCCTCATTTCCTTAAATACAAGAATGGAACAAAGGATATGGTCCTATCACTCGAACTGGTAGAACAACAACCTCTCGTACCAGGAATGAAACTAAAATAATTCAGATTTGAGCCAAATAGTCTTCGAGGTACCGACGACCTTTTGTCGTGCTGTATGGCAAAATGATCCTTGCAACCATTCTTAAGTAATGCCTAGCTTGTTCATCCTCTGACTCCTTGCGAAACGACACTACCGCTTCCGATATCCAGAATCTGGCGATAAGGCTGATCGTTGATACCAGGCAGGCAATTTCTTCCTTATCCGCATTCAATAACTTTTTCGCTACCAGCGCCTGAACATTCTTACTCCAGGTGTCGCTTCGTTCGGATTGCGTCTTATTGTAGCGTTTTGCAATCAGCGGGTTTCGTTGCATGATATGCACAAAGCTCAACATCAGACAACGATATTTCAGATGATTTTCAAATACCCGGCTTAACATGTCCAGGAAAAGGGGCATAGTCATGTCATCAATAGGCACGATGATTTTCGAGTTCTCTTCCGCAAGGAGGAGCGACAAGCGATTTACAAGATCGTCTTTCGTTGGGAAATAATAGTTGAGGTTGCCTATGCGGATGCCAAGTGCGGCCGCCAACTCCCGCATGCCTACATATTCAATTCCATTCTCGTTAAACATTTTTAGCGCAGTCTGCACGATCTTCTCTTCCAGTGGTTGGTTAGTTTTCATAATAATTTGGGCAATGCCCTAACTTTTCCAAAGAACCTCCGTTAATTAGGGCACTGCCCAAATATCATAAATAAAGATCTAATAAAAACATGCTACGACTAATTCTGTTGGGAGCGTCCGCCGCGACTGCCGCCGGCCTCCTGTTTGTCAATCTTTACAACTCTACTGTGGATGCCCCCAACTGGGGTGCCCATATTCCCGGCTCCATTGAGGCGGCACGTGCCTATTTCTCGGTCGCAAATCCCGGATCATTCTTCAGGATTGCTTCACCTGTCAATCAGGTACTTGCCCTTCTAACGGTAATTCTTTGCTGGAAAAACAATCGCTATATTGCTCTGGGTGCACTTGCTTTCGCCGTACTCGCCGACGTCATGACGTTTAGTTACTTTTATCCCCGTAACGAAATCATGTTTATCGCTTCTATCGATCATCATGCAATTACAAGTGCCTGGAACGAATGGTCTACAATGAATTGGCTACGTAGCGGCCTCTGTCTCGCCAACACTGTTTTTGCATTCGCACTGCTGACCCTTAACTCAAAAAAAACAGCGCAATGAGATACTCGTATCCCCATACTATTGACAATGGTCACGGCGAAGAAATCACCTTCGTTCGATTCATCTCCACTAACGATGGTGGGATTCTTGAAATAGAAAACAAAGTTAAACCCGGTGCCGGCCCTCCTATGCACGTCCATCATCTGCAGGATGAAAGTCTGACAGTAATTCAGGGAAAGATAGCGGGCCAGGTATTGGGCGAAAAAACCACCTACCATGGCCCGGGTGAAACTGTGACATTTAAAAGAGGCGTTGCACATCGATTTTGGAATGCAGGCGACGACTTACTCATTTGCAGAGGTTCGGTGAGTCCTGCATACAACCTGGAATACTTTCTTACTGCCATTTTTGAATCGACCAAAGGAAACAGAACGCCCCGACCACAATTCTTTGATGGAGCCTTTTTGCAAACGCGTTACAAGTCCGAATTCGACCTCGTGGAGATTCCTGGCTTTGTAAAAAGGGTTGTGTTTCCTATTGTCACTCTAATTGGCGGCCTTACTGGCAGTCATCATAAGTTCAAGGATTGTCCTCATCCGGTTCGGCAACAGTAAATCGTCGGTTGTTTAGTTACGTGCTTCTGGTGAACCCGTCGCTGGAATACGATGCGAGACATTCGTCATATTCATTTCCCACGACTTACCATTGTCTTCTGAAAAGGCCTGACTCCAGACTGGATTATCAGGATCGGTCTTGTCCCACTTAAACATTACAAGGATCTTCTTTCCCTGAAAAACATCCTTGCAATAGAAGGTACCAACATCTCCCTCAAAAGAACCAACAACGGGAGGATCCAGCTTTCCGATGTTGCTATCCACCCAATAGAGACTCCACAAATGAGTGTTGGGATCGAACAGTCTTATGGTAAGACCTTCATATGGAGTATTTCCAGACATATTGTACGACGTCTTATAAAGATCTACGTTTCCCTGGCCATTGAGCATTGACCCCCAGTTCTTATCCGACGACTTGTACTCAATCCATTCAGTACATCCGTTCAACCTGCATTTCAGTCTACGATTGTCCATCGTCCATTCGCCTGAAAGAAAGTCGAAGTCATGTTTGGAAGAATTGGCGGAGGCTTTAATAACAAGTTCGCCTTTGATGTCCACACTGGCGTTGACCATTTTAAAGTTCTTTTCGATCTGCGCGGTGGCCACATTAGCTGCCAGAATACAGGCAATAGCAAAAACCATTATATGCGTTTTCATAGGTGTGAGTTATTTATCTGGAAGTGAAATTAGGTTAACTTTGCACCCATCAACAGGTGCATATTTGATCAATTTAATGGGTGCAGATTATGATACCGGCAATTGAGCAAGGCGATGGTCCCCGCTACAGGCAGATCTACGAGTTTTACAAATCAGCGATACTAGGTCAGCAGCTGCTATCAGAAACAAAGCTCCCCTCCTACAGGTGGCTGGCGAAACAGATTGGCGTATCTAACAATACTGTCCTGCAGGCCTATGATCAGCTAACGGCAGAGGGATACTTGAGAAATGAACCGCGGAAAGGGTTATACGTCAACAAGATTGAAATAAAAAAGTGGCAATTACCGCGTCCAGTTACGGCTCAGAAACCGCGGGCAGCAACGCGTAAGATGCCATTCAGCGCTTCAGTTCATTTGGTTGACCAGGTCAACTTTCCCATACGGCAATGGAGAAAGTCTGCCAATATCGCACTCGACAATATCAGCTATCAATACGAAGAACACGAGAGCAATGATACGCTCAAAGAGGAACTGGTGAAGTACCTCTACAAGTTCCGTGGCGTTAATGCCAATCACGAACAACTTGTAATTGGATCAGGCACCAGCACGCTGCTCTTCTGGCTGGCCTTCGTACTGCGTAAACGCTGCTCAAAATTGTTGTTTGAGAATCCGGGATATACCCGTGTCCGAAATCTCTTCGAAGAATTTGGCTATCAAATAAGTCCTCTTTCAGTCACGACCAACGGCGTAGACCTTCAGCGCTTAAAGAAATTAAAGGCGGATTTACTCTATCTGACGCCGTCTCACCAATACCCGACAGGAGTAGCATTGCCTGTGAGTCACAGACTTCAGATACTTGAATGGGCAAAACGGACTTCAGCATTCATAATTGAAGACGATTTTGATTGTGAGTACAGATACAAGACCAAACTGATGCCTTCACTCCAGGCATTAGATGCATCAGGTAATGTCATTTACATAGGTACGTTCTCAAGTGCGCTGATGCCGTCGCTGCGCGTTGCCTATATGGTACTCCCTCAACCGCTGCTGGAATCTACAATGCCATTTCGATATCTTACAAATACGGTATCCTATGTAACAAGAAAGACGCTGGGCCTGTTCATGGAAGGTGGCCATTGGGAAAGCCATCTGAGAAAGATGAATAAAATCTATCGTCTCAAGTACGAGGTTTGCATACAGGCACTTCGAAAGCTTCCAGCAGATAAACTACACTACAACAATAATCCATCCGGGCTGAACATCTTTCTCAGACTGTATACACCACAAACAGAGTCAGAAATTGTAAAACGTGCAGCAGAACAGGGCATACTCGTTACGCCAGCTGGACAGTTTTACATGGATAAGAAGCGACGGAAGCATCCTGAAATTCTTTTTGAGTTTGGCAGCTTACCCCAATCAGAAATTGAGGGAATCATTAATAAGCTTTATAAGGCCTGGTTTTTGTAAGGTGTCGGCTGAACACCATCAACTCTGGTGGTGTCCAGATCACTCTACAAGTCATTCAACTTCTTCCAGGCGGCTTCTGCCCGGGTCAGGAGCCGTGGGTCGCCGATCTTATCAACTGTTCTACTAAAGTTGTCAGAAGGGCCGCGCCAGCTGAGCTCATCGACATCAGAAAACAACGGTGCATCTGTACGCAGCGTAGCAAGTCGTTTGAACAATAACGCGGTGTCGCGCTGCTTGCCCAATACATTCTGAGGAAACTCTTCAATGGAACCATACTCGTTAACTAAACGCGCCGCACCTGTTTTTCCGATGCCGGCGATCCCAGGATAACCATCTGCGCTGTCTCCTACGAGAGCGAGATAATCGGGAATTGATTTTGGGTCGACACCAAACTTCGTGCGCACTGCGCCTGCATCGCGGATTATTTTGGCCCGACGGTCGATCTGAACAACGCGGTCGTCGACTACACATTGAGCGAGGTCCTTGTCCGGCGTCCAGATACAAACCTTGAGTACGCGGGAATCACCGGCCGCAAGGTACGCCGCAGATGCGAGTCCATCATCAGCCTCTAGTTCTTTCATGGGCCACACAACGATGCCCATAGACGTCAATGCATCTTCCAGTGGATGAAACTGCGACCAAAGCACACGATCGATACCGGCTCCTGTCTTATAGTAAGGCCATAGATCGTTTCGGAATGATTCAATTACATGATCAGTTGCTACTCCGATATGAGTCGCGCCATCTTCGATCATTTTCAATACATCATGTAGCACACCGGCAACTGCACCTAATGGCTTGTCTTTTCCCTTATTAAAACTCCGTAATCCGTAGAAATGACGAAAGAGCTCATACGTACCGTCAATTAGATGAATCATCATACTGCTAAACTATTTCCTTATTCTGGCTATCTGCTCCTTCGCCGTATTGAATCCCCGTCTCACATGATCACCCGATCGCGATAACGCCGACTGTATCTTGTCTGAGCTCAGGTCCTGACCTTTCTTCCACAACATCGATGCCACCTGAGAGGCGACGGCCTCATCAAAAAAATCGAGTCTTTTGAACAAACCATCCATATCACTGCTGTATTGAGACAATAATCTGGTCGCGTAATCAAAAGCGCTCTCCTGACCTCCATTGCCGTTAGAGTCAACCCAAACCGCGCCGGTACCCGCATAGAACCTGGGCGTCCAGTCAGGTCCCGAAGGCTGATACGGCCTGGCTATAGGCCAGAAGGGCACGTCGCCTGCCTGTCCCTGTACAATTGCCGCAAAGAAAACATCATTCGAAGGCAAATCTATATCCCAGGAAAAGGCCTGCCGAATAGGTGATCCTTGTTTCATTACAACTTTCTCGTCTCTGATTTTAACACCATTCATATATAGCGTCACTACTTCAGCTTTCGACCATGACGGTCCCGATACATCAATCCGAACATCAACCTTCCCCTTTCCTTTTGCCAGAGTGCCAGGACCATAACTTCCATTCACGATTATGGAAGCCAGCAATCCACAACTTACCATTACCTCACCGTTCCTGATTGCGCGCATGGCCTCAAGGATGTTGATGCTGTCGGGGCGATCGTCTCTGGCTTTCGCATACGTTCTCCCCTGGCCGACTATAAAACGGTTAACATCGTGTGAGTCGCTGCTTCCAATTGGGGTTAGCTTTTTGCCTGCGTTTAACATCCCGAACCAATCCTCAAATAACAGAAGATAGTTTGTTTGCTGGGAACCGGAATTGATAACTTCCATTGCATTACCCGGCATAATCCATCCGTCACGGTCAGATCCTGTAATTGACACGTGGCGCGAAGGATCGAACGGTCTGAATGCGTTGTGTACGTCGCGCGCGTGATTCAGTATCACGACTTTGTCTGGCCCAGCCGTTGAAACAGCCTTTGAAATATCGCGCCAGGTTTTTCCCCGATGTTCAATGACCGGGCTCTGAGGAGAAACATTGAGAACATTAAAGTGACCTACCGATGTTGTCACTTCATCCCCGATTACCGGCGTCATTTGAACATCCGGATTCTTCATCATTACGGAATCCAGTATCGGTTTCAGGTCAACATAAATATTGTGATCTGTCACCACGGGAAGTTCGATGCCCTCACCTGCCAGAGTGAGCACGCGTTCGCGCATAGTCGCATCCCCATGCCCCGAATGGGTGAACGTGTGCACATGCGTATCCACCGAGATCCAACCCTTGGTATCCACCTCTCTGACAAGAACGAAATGGTGTTTCAATTGGTCGCCAGGCGCAACAACCAATAATGTTGAATCCACTCCATACTCAAATCCACGGGTGGCATAGGCGACATATTTACCAGCCGGCACACGGATAGAAACCTCGCCGGCAGTATATAGACATCCAGCCCGCGCTGCAACATTTCTTTGATCGCTGATCAGAAACGTCTGAAGGCTTCTATTCTCGTTGACCAGTGTGATTTTTGCCGGGATAGCAAGGCTATCTGCTCCTGTTACCTGAAATTGCAGAGAAGCGGTCATGAGGTTATCTACCACACCCCTGTGAAGTTTGATCGCACCGACTAAAATGTCATCAGCAATCTTCTCGTTCGAACGAATTGTGAGGATATTGCCTTCATTCTTCAACACGCTGGCGGGAATCGTAAAGTATGTTGTAGTCTTCTTCTCGTCCTGAACCAACTTGCCAATCTCAGCATCATTCACAAGAACGCTCCATAACAACTTCACATCGTACTGTGTCAGTTCGAGCGTCTGGTCTGAAGCGCCTGCTTCGCTTGAGAAATTAACTGTGAGCTCAGAAACAACCCGATTCGGAAATGAGCTCCATTCGCGTTCCTCTGCATTGCGTAAATGAACCATGTCGCGGCGCAACTCAACAGCCTGAGCATATGCCCCCGAACTGGCAATCCAGAACAATACACTTAGCAATTCGGGTTTGGGAAGATCTATTTTCATAAACCGGGAAATAGTCCGCAGCGATTCAAGACGTCGTGCCTGTATATCGTTGCCTCTTATTGTAAAGATAGCCAAGCGTTCTTTATGAACAGCTACCTGCCTGTCCTTTGAATGATCTCGTTCAGTGCCGGCTCAACAGCATACAGGTGAGACATGCCAAACACCACAAAAACCCGATCATGCAGGACGAGCGCTTGCTCGATGCTGGAAAGCAATGCCTCGTCGCGGACAATCTTTGTTTTGCGCCCAACATCTCCCAGCATCCCATCGTCTGTGAGGTAAAACTCGTACACCTTCACAAGACTGTCGAGCGAGAAACTTTTGCCTAGATAACGTCGATAAATCGACTTGAGAGTATCAAACGACTCCTCTTCTTTGGTGAGCTCGAGCCCTGCATCCTGAATGTAAGGAATAAGCTCGTGCTTCCAACCTTCTTCGAGCGACATTCCGGGATAATAGCCGTCCTTGTATCCGTTCAGGAACCGCTCAACGGCCATGTATAGATATATCTGATCTTTGGGAATAGTTTTCTTCAGAGCGCTCATCTCTTCCCGCTCATTCAAATCCCCACTCAGCATAGGTATCCCGGAGCTATCGCACAATACTTTCAGCACGCCGGTTTCGCCGTTAAGCAGAATAGCAGAGTCTACCGATGCATAATGGCGGTCTTCCGGGATCGGCCCACCTTCATGAAAAGCAATATCCGGATGAAATGTATTGAACAGACTTCTAAGCTGCCTGAATTGCGTATGATTTACATCACGCACATGCGTCGCACCAAAGAACAGAACCTGCTTCTTTCCATTACCCAGTAGAATGTAGGGCACTGAATAGGAACCAGTAGAATCATATTCGTCCCGGATCTTTACATTAAGAGTATCCAGGAACAATTTGACGGTCCTGTAATCACGAACGGAATATGGTGATTGAACTTTTTGCCCTGACTTGGTGCACGACAATGTTGCAGCCAGCATGAGGACAAGTATTTTGTTCTTCATCGTAATGGCTAAATGCTAAAAATAGCGAATCAGCACCAGGAACAAAATTCAGTCAGCTCACGCTGGCGATATTAAGTAAAGCTAGTAGGCGAACTTGTGGTCCTCAGCTACCTCGAGTATGTGTTCCATTTTTCCATGCCTGAAATCGGCATACAATTGTTTGATCTCGTCAAGCGAATCGGCAATAAAAGGCCCATGGCTTACGATCTCGTGCTTCTGAGGCAAACCGCCGTAAAGAACAAATTGTGCACCCTGCGGACCCGCTGTTACCTCCAATTGACTGGCTGATTCATCATCGTACAGATCAAGCCAGGCAACTTCATCCGTTTTGACATTGCTTTCATTTCCAACTCTGACGTCACCGTCGAGCACATACAGGAATGAATTAAAGTTTGCCGGAATTGCTTCTGTCAACGTGGCGCCTGGAGCAAGCGTGATAGTCGCGATGATCACTGGCGTGTAGTTTTTAATTGGCGAACTCAGTCCTGCAAATGAACCACTGTACAGCCTGATCGCGGCACCATCAACGGTTCTTGTGGGCGCATGTGAACCCTTCATCCGCTGAACACGAGGCAATGCGTGCCTGTCCTTCTTCGGAAGGTTAAGCCAAAGTTGCAGCAAGCGAAACTTCTCCTTCTTGGTGATGACCTCTGTATGAACGACGCCCTTACCCGCGGTCATCATTTCAAAATCACCGGCAGTCATCGCCTCAGGTCCATCACCCAACGTACCCTCTAACAGTAGGGTTACAGTTTCGAATCCAGCATGGGGATGGGGACCGCCCGCAGGTTCATCGTCCTTCTTGTCCAGCATGTCGTCCATCAGTATGATGAAGGGATCACTATGCTCGTAATCTGATTGTATTACAGGCCGTGCTATATGGCCATTGCCGAGGAAACCGGGATGTGAAGGCGGTGCATAAACCCAGGCAGCCTTTCTCTTTATTGTCATAATCGGAAACGGAATTTAATGTTATGGTAAAAACTTCCTTTCCCATACAACGCAAAAGCCGACAAAATGGCTCACCAAAAGTGCCCCTGGTTTCCTGGAGGAAACCGGCAAAAGGTTCAATAACTTGCTATAAATGTTCTGATCAAAGTGATCATTCCGTGGGGGAAAATGCCCATCCACAACAGGGTAAGTGTAAGTGCCGTCATCGTAACGCCGCTTACAGCATAGAAATACGGATGCAGCTCTGTCGCCTTATCGGTCTCAGTTTCAGCTTGCTTCTCGAACATCACCGCGATCAGTTTAATGTAATAGTAGAGTCCGATCGCACTGTTTAAAACTAACATCACCACGAGCAACCAATGATGTGTATTCACGCCCGCAGCAAGAATGTAGAACTTACCCACGAACCCTGCAGTGAGTGGAATTCCGGCGAGTGATAAGAGCATGGTAGTAAATACGGCTGCCGTCCAAGGGCGCTTCCAGAACAGGCCGCGATAGTCGTCAATTAATTCTGCATCGCGGTCTTTATCGGAAAGCCCGGCCACAATTCCGAAAGCACTCGTTGTCGTAATGAAGTAGGCAACGAGATAAAAACTCACAGCCTCGACACCCAACGATCCACCTGCAAGAAACGCCACAAGCAGGTAGCCGATATGCGATATGGATGAATAGGCAAGAATGCGCTTTACGTTCGTCTGCTGCAGTGCGAGGAAGTTCCCTGTAAACATCGATGCAATTGCCACCACGGTGAATATGGTAATAATGGAATCATGATGACCATTCACCTGGGTAAAAAACCTGACCAGCAACGCCACCATTCCTCCTTTCGATACGGTAGCAATAAAGGCAGTGACCGGTGCAGGCGCTCCTTCATATACGTCGGCGGTCCACATATGAAAAGGCACCACGCCTAATTTAAAACCTATCCCTACGATCATCATTCCGATGCCCAGCAACAACATGAGTGGCATAACGGGGTGGCTGGATAAGAAATTCGCAATAGCGCCGAATTCCATCGATCCAACAACTGTGTATACGAGAGCCATACCGAACAAAAGAAACGCTGACGAGAATGCAGCAAGAATGAGATACTTGATACCTGCTTCGTCTGAACGTTCCCGTTTCCGTAGATAAGCAATCATGGAATAAAGCGAAACGCTCAATATCTCAAGCCCCAGGAACACAGAGACAAAATGTTTGCTGATCACCAATACTACAGAACCCAGCGTGGCGAGTATAAGAAGGATGTAGTACTCTTCCTTTCGTTCCTCGCGCTGTTCAAAATAGGCATAAGACAGCATGGTCACTGCCAGCGCAATGGCAAGAATCAGTGCCACGTTGAACGTACCAAAACCGTCGAAGATGAAAAGCGGTTCGATCCAGTTCGTTGTCTTCGCACTGACGTTAAGTACATAAAACAAGTCGGCCAGCAGCGACACCGTGGTGATCACATAGATCACTTTATGATTGCGCTTTACCGCGATTGAAAACAGGATAAGGATCGAGGCACTGGTTAGAATAAACAGCGGCACTACATGGAGAAAGTCAGCGTAAGTCATGGTCACCTCCTTGCTTTATTGTTGCGGTCGGTACATCTGAGTTTATTACTGGAATGCTCTTAAGAATGTTTGTCATGGCAGCCCGGGATGTATCCAGCACGAATTGTGGCATCAATCCGAGCAAAATGATCAGCACCACCATTGGTACCATAATCAGTTTCTCGCGGCCGGAAAGGTCAGGCAGTTTGTCTTCTGCAATCTCTGACTTCGGCCCATAGAACACTCGTTGCATGATCCTCAGCGAATAGATCGTTGCGCCGACAACACCAATTGCACCCAGCACTGTCAGTGTTCTGTTCGCCTGCCAGGAGCCGATCAGTGTGAGAAACTCCGCGACAAAGTTTCCGAGACCGGGAAGGCCGAGTGAAGCCATTACGAACACGAGCGATATGCCTCCGAGCCGCGGCATGCTTTGCCAGAAGCCACCCATACGGGTAATGTCGCGGGTATGAATTCGCTCCGACAACAAACCAGCGATGAGAAACAATGCCCCGGTGCTTATGCCGTGTGTAATCATCTGCATCACCACGCCCTGAAGTGCAAGCTCGTTGAATGAGAATGCGCCTAGCATAACAAATCCCATGTGACTAACGCTTGTGTAAGCAACGAGCCGTTTGAGATCTGTCTGGGCAAAGGCAAGGATGGCGCCATAAAGTATACCCAACACTCCGAGTGCCATTGCCCACGGAGCAATCTCATGTGATGATTCCGGAAACAAAGGAATAACGAACCGGAGGACTCCGTACGCGCCTGTCTTTAACAGCAGACCTGCCAGTATCACGCTCCCGGCAGTTGGGGCCTGTGAGTGCGCATCGGGCAGCCAGGTGTGAAAAGGCACGACCGGTAACTTAACTGCAAATGCGACCAGAAAGCCAAGCATGATCCACCGTGAGGTATCCGGATCCATCGGTGTATCCAATAGCAGCCTGTAGTCGTAGGTGTACTGACCAGTAGCCGCACCGTGAACAAAGTACAGGGCAAGAATTGACAACAACATTAACAAGCCGCTCGCCTGAGTATAGATGAAGAACTTGAAGGCTGCGTAACGCTTGTTCTCGTGTCCCCAGATCCCAATGAGAAAATACATCGGTATGATCATTACTTCCCAGAAGAAGTAAAGGAGGAACGTGTCCATGGTCAGGAACACTCCGCAGATACCCGCCAATACCCACAATAAGTTAAAATGAAAGAATCCAACCTTGTCCTGAATCTCTGTCCATGAGATTAGCACCGCCGTGACTCCAAGAAAGAAGCTTAGCATGAGCATCAGGAGACTTAATCCATCAAGGGCAAGGCTGAAACTTATTCCAAACTCCGGTATCCACGACACCGAGTAAGTTATTAACCATCCATCTGTACCTGTCGTAAATGCACTGCCGCGATATTGCCACCACAATGCGCACGAAATTATAAGACCTGCCAGCATTGTAAAAAGTGTTACCCATCGTGGAAGATCTTTGCCCGACATCTGCGAAATCCAGGCGAGCAAGCCACCGCCCATCAGTATAGTTATTAACCAAAGGAGTATCATAGGCGAAGAGATTAAGTATTGATCAGCATTGAGATCGTAACCACCATGATCGTTCCTATCACAATACCCATCATGTACCATCGCATGATTCCACTTTGGGTCCAGGCGAACAACCGATGAAAGTAATTCGTGATTGCCACCATTCCGTCTGATAATCGATCGGCGACATCATTCTTGTTGATCGTTGCTATTCCGACGAAAGGACGTACGAACAATGCGTTGTATACCGCGTCGAATCCCCATCCCGCGAGCCAGTACGTGCGCAGTCCGCTGAAATAGGTTTTCACCGGAGGCAGCAGATGCGGCTGTTGAATGTAGAAGAGGTACGCTATATAAATTCCACCAAACGTAAACAGGGCAGCACCGAGCTGAACGATCCACTCGTCATGAATTAGTGCTTCGTTCATTCTCACTTCGGGCAGCACGGGATTGAGATAATCCGAAAACAGCTGGACGTGGCCCAACGTATGGGGCAATTCAATAAAACCGGCTACGGTTGATAATACAGCCAACACAATCAATGGCAAAAGCATAGCTGTTCCGGCATGATGCGCCGGATGCGTCTTCTCTTCTCCCCAGAAGGCGACGAACACCATTCTGAACGTATAAATCGCTGTAACAAATGCGCCCGTTAAAGCAGCAGTGAATAGCCATCCGTTTCCTTTCTCCCCTGCAAGCGCAAGCCAGAGAATCTGGTCTTTACTATAGAATCCGGCCGTAACCAACGGTATGGCTGCCAGTGATGCTGCGCCAATAAGAAAGGTCCAGTAAACTGTTGGCATACTTCGTCGAAGTCCTCCCATCCTGAAAATGTCGTGTTCATGGTGCAGCAATGCAATCACGGTACCCGCGCCAAGGAACAGCAGAGCCTTGAAGAAAGCGTGGATCATGAAGTGGAAGATAGCGGCTGACCACGCTCCTACACCCAATGCAAGGAACATGTATCCGATCTGACTAATCGTTGAGTAGGCAAGTATACGCTTAAGATCGTATTGCATCATCGCACTGCAACCTGCAAGCAGCAATGTGAGTGCCCCTACCGTTGCAACAGCCTGCTGCGCAGACGGCGCAAGCTCAAAGATGACATGCGTTCTGGCAATGATGTACACACCGGCCGTCACCATGGTTGCGGCATGTATAAGCGCACTCACAGGCGATGGCCCGGCCATCGCATCCGGCAACCATGTCTGAAGCGGAAGCTGTGCAGATTTTCCTACAGCGCCTCCTAACAACAGAAACGCGATGATCACCACGGTCTCAGAGCCTACAGTGAATACCTGAGGCGCTCTGGCTGATATTTCTCTGAAGTCAAGTGTGCCCAGATGCTGAAACAACATGAACAAACCAATCGCAAGCGCGGTATCGCCGACGCGGGTCAGGATAAATGCCTTGCGTGCCGCATGACCGTTCTTTTCTTCGCGGTACCAGAATCCGATTAACAGATAACTGCAAAGTCCAACACCTTCCCAGCCCAGGTACATAACAACCAGGTTACCCGCCAGCACCAACATCAGCATGGAGCCTACAAACAGGTTCATAAAAACGAAGAACCTGGCATAACCTTCGTCGTCATGCATAAACTCTGACGAATAAATATGAATAAGAAATCCGACGAAGGTGATCACGAATATGAAGACCAGCGAAAGTACATCGAGCGAAAGCGTGATGCCGATATCCAGCCCGCCAACATTCATCCATCGCCATAATGTTTGCTGAAAATAAGGCTGACCAGAAGACAAAAAGTCTATCCCGACCACAGCCGTAGCCAACGCGGCGAGACCGATGCTTCCTGCCCCTATCAGCGGAACCTGCTTGCGCGAAATCATGGAGCCAACGAGGATAAGCAGAGTGGCGCCGAGATACGGCAAAATGGGTATTAACCAAAGTAATTCCATAGTGTGAGTCATTAATGATCTACAAATCGCATCGGCGAACCCTTCCGGTCCGGTGCCTATCCTCTCATTGTATTCGCGGCATCACTGTCAAGCGTCTTCAATTGGTGGTATATCTGCAATATCAACGCGAGGCCTACCGAAACTTCGGCGGCAGCCATCGTCAGAATAAAGATGAACATCACCTGACCGTCTGCCTGCACCCAGCGCGCACCAGCGGTAATGAATGCGAGTCCCGCTGCGTTGAGCATAATCTCCACCGAGATCAGCATGAAAATAATATTGCGTCTTATTAAGACACTGATCAGTCCAAGCATAAACAAGATGCCGGCCAGTATCAATCCTGCTTCTACGGGTATCGGTTTCATGCATTTAGTATTTGATTGTTAAAAATTGAGATTTCACTTAACTTCGCTTCACTACTTTATGGCGAGGTCATTCATCAGTCATACTTCAGTTAATGAATCTATTTAAACGACCTGACATAAATTCATAGCTCCTGCCACGACTCATGGCTCCTGAACCTCAAGAAATCTGTGCACAACCTTCTTCTTTTGTCTTCCCAGGTGATAAGCTCCTACGATACCTGACATCAATAGAATCCCGCTCAGCTCTACGCCGATTACATAAGGACCATACAGACTGAGCCCCACAGCTTTTGCATCAAGGGCCGGTTGCTCAATAGCTCCGGTGTCTGTCGTTGAAATGATATATATCAATTCAGCAAGGAGGATAACAGATAGAATGGCAGGTCCAATCAGCAACCTTCTCGACATCCATTGACGTTCCTGATCCACAGACTCCTGTTTCAGGTTTAGCATCATAATCACGAAGATGATGAGCACCACGATCGCCCCGGCATACACAATCACTTCAAGTGCCGCCATAAAGGGCGCTCCCAGGACATGAAACACTATGGCTATTGCCAGAAATGATATGACCAGGTACAGAAGTGCGTGAATCATGTTGTAGCGGGTGATCACCATAATGGTGGCCAGCACTGCTACCGATCCTGCTATATAGAATGTTACCATGACTGTATTAACCTTTGATTTGAAATGATGGACCTATTAAGAATACCAATTCAATTATTACTTGCTTTATTCACTCCATTGCATTTGAGGTACGAGCGCAGGCGTTAAGGCAGCAAGCTCTTTACATCCACCGGTTCTGACTCATTGATCGCTTCGCCTTTGTCTTTGCCTTGAATAGACATTCCCGCCACTTTATAATAATTGTATCCAGGATACTTACCAGGACCATCAATCAGCAGCTCATGCTTTTCGTAAACAAGATTTTGCCGCGCGTACTCACCCATTTCAAAATCAGGGATTAACTGAATTGCCAGCGTAGGGCAAGCCTCTTCACAGAAGCCACAGAAGATGCAGCGTGAGAAGTTGATCCGGAAGAAGTCAGGGTAACGTCGTCCATGTTCATCTTGTGTGGCCTGAAGCGAAATGCAATCAACAGGGCATGCGGCAGCACAGAGATAACATCCAACGCAACGTTCTCCCATGTCGGGGTCACGCGTGAGCACGATGCGTCCACGCCATCGCGGAGGAAGCTTTACTTTTTCTTCAGGGTATTGAATTGTCTCGCGTTTATGAAACATATGAAGAAATGTGATCCACATGCTTCGGATGATACTGAACATAATCGCTTAGGTTAAGAGTTCATATAAAGAATGATACCGGCAGTTGCCAACAGATTCACGAGCGTTAGTGGAAAGAGTACTTTCCAACCGTATTCCATCAGCTGATCATATCTGGGGCGTGGCAGCGATGCACGCAGTAATATGAAGAACATGATGAAGGCAAACATCTTAATTAGGAACCATACTACGGGCGGCAGAAATGCAGGACCAATCCATCCACCGAAGTACAGGCAGGTGATCACAGAAGAAATCAGCATGATTCCGAGATATTCTCCGACGAAGAACATACCGAACTTCATACCCGAATACTCAGAGTGAAAACCTGCGATCAGTTCGCTTTCCGCCTCTGGTATATCAAATGGGAGCCGGTGTGTTTCCGCTATGCCGGCAATCAGAAAGATGACGAACCCGACAAACTGCGGAATGATAAACCATAGTCCCCGTTGCGCCTCGACAATAGTATGCAAACTGAAAGAGCCGGCCTGCAACACAACGCCCATGATTGCTAACCCCATGAATACTTCGTAGGAAATCATCTGGGCCGCGCCACGCATTGCGCCGAGAAGTGAATATTTATTGTTTGATGCCCATCCGCCGAGTATAATACTGTAAGCTCCCATCGACGACATCGCGAGGAAGAACAATATGCCGATGTTCAGATCTGCGACGATAACGCCGGGCGCAAATGGTATCACGACAAAGCTTAGCAAGACTGTCACCACAACGATCGCTGGTGCAATCACAAATACGAATTTGTCTGCAAATGGTGGTATCCAGTCTTCTTTGAAGAAAAGTTTGAGCGTATCAGCAAGCACTACGAGCACTCCAAACGGTCCTGCACGATTTGGGCCGTACCTGTCCTGCCAGAGGGCAAGCATTCTTCTTTCAAGCCAAATGAGTCCCGGCGCTATGATCAGCAAACCTGCCAGTACGCCGAAGACTATCCAGATATGTGGTGTGAGTGTCATGTTACCTTCATTGATTTTTCTTCGCATTAACATCTACTGTTACCACCTCTGCCATATGGTGCTCCTTCACAAGGGCCCACGACGGAAGGTCTACGTACGGAATACCATCAATACCCATCGGCATCACAGCAACGCCTTTTGGCAGCGTTGCGCTGAACTTCAGGGGCAACGAATACGTGCGGCCAGCTACCTCGAATGAAAGCTCCTCGCCTTCATGGATACCCATCTCTACTCTCGATGCCTCGGATATAATGAGATAGGCCTTTGGAATGCGCTCCTGCAATACCGCAGAACGCGCGCTTAATTCATCTGAACCAAAGATGTGATGAGAAGGCAGCAGCCACAATCGTCCATCCATCGGCTTGAACTGCTCCGGTATGTCGGTAAAAAACTTCGGAGAATCATTCGTGCAATGAATAAGTCGCAGACCTGGATCACCTCCCGACAACGGTCCCCCTACCTCCTGCTGGTACTTGTTCACCGACTGCACCGAGTTCCAGCCGGGCGACCAGAAAAACGGAATCATACTCGATGGAGGAATGCCGCGATAACCTTCCATCGTATATGACATTCCCGAATCATTATCTTCAGGCGGTTTTGGTTCCGAAACATTGATGTTTGCCTGCATGGCAGTGCGTCCGCTGTAGCGATGGGGCTCACGCGGAATTCGTTGACCCGCCACTCTAAAATCAGCCGGAGGAGAAACTTTATCTACACCAGAAAGTAAGGGTTCTTCCTCTGCCAGTGCCTTAGTAAGCTCTTCGAAATTTTTCCACTTCATCAGCCTCGGATGACTCACCAGATCGCCGATGTTGAGAATAGACCTCCAGCTCTCCTGAATGTCATTGGCCGGTTCGAACACCTGGAAGAACCTTTGTGCGCGGCCCTCGTTGTTGACCATCGTCCCGTCCGACTCGGCAAACGTTCCTGCGGGTACAACAATTGATGCCTTCTGCGTTGTCCCATTCGGAAGACAATCAAACACAATCACATTTTTGCATTGTGAAAGTATCTTATCAGCGAGCTCCTTCCGGCTATGACGATACAGGTCGTTTTCCATGATGATGACCGTGTCGGCGTGGCCGTTCCGAACAGCATCAAATGCCGCATCGAGACGACGACCGCCCATCAAAGCAAGCCCCATGGAATTGCATTCGGAGAATGTAAATGCCAGCCGCGCATGACTGTTCTTCTTGTGAAGTGCCCAGGCGATGTTGGCTGCAGCTTTCATGACCGACTGGTTTGCGAGTGATGTACCGGAGATGATGACCGGCCGGTCGGCGCGCAACAACGCCACAGCTATTCGCTCAACGATATCGCGTGTTTCTGCAGTGAGGCCGGACACTTCCGGAATTGCTTCCTCCATGAGATGTGCAATAGCCTGTCCGAATCTTCCGAGATCATCAGGTGCCCCACGATAAACGTCAGAAGCCGCATCATCGAGTTTGGTAGGTTCCAGAGTTGCAATGAATATTGCCCCTGTCTTATCCTGGATGACCTCACGAACTGCCGCATCGTTCCACGACGGTACCCCTATTTTATTGATTGAAGGAAGGAACGATTGCTTACCTGCCTGCCGAACGGCCAGCGCCATTCTCGGCGCCGTATTCGTCAGGTCTTCGCCCAGGACCAGCACCGCGTCGGCATGTTCGACGTCTTTGATTGTTGCCGCCTCAACTGATCCATCTTTCAGTATGCGGATAGCGAACTCGGTAAGTCTGTGTTCCTCGTCAGAAACACCGTGATAGAAATTATCTTTTCCGACAAGGGTCTTCAATGCAAAGTTCGATTGCAGCGATGCGCGCGGCGAACCAATGCCAATCACTTTATTGCCCGGGCCATACACCCGCGCAATTTCATTCAATGCGTGGTGCCGGTCTGTTTCCTTATCTCCCACCTGTGCCTTTCGAATACGGTCCGGAGCAGTCACATGCTGATAACCATACCGCCCTCTGTCACAAATGAAATAGCCATTTACCTCGCCATGATAACGATTCATGATCACCCTTAACTCTCCATAGCGTTCTCCGGCAATCGTATTACAACCAAGGCTGCAGTGATGACAAACTGAGGGCGCCATGGTCAGGTCCCATTTGCGTGTGTAATGTTCCTTCAGCGTCTTGTCTGTAAAGACACCTGTTGGACAAACCTCCGTCAGGTTGCCACTGAATTCATTCTCCAGAACACCTTCCTCTGAACGACCGAAATAAACATTGCCACGCGACGCAAACACATCGAGGTCTTTGCCGCCGGCTGTATCCTTGTAAAACCGTACGCAACGGTAGCACTGGATGCAACGGTTCATCTCATGGTTGACAAAAGGTCCCAGGTACTGGTTCTGATGAGTACGTTTCTTGTATTGAAATCTTCGGTAATTGTGACCCGTCATCACGGTCATGTCCTGCAGATGGCACGATCCGCCTTCATCACAAACTGCGCAGTCATGAGGGTGGTTAGTCATCAGCCATTCAATCACATGCTCGCGAAACTCTTTTGCTTCAGGATCAACGATCGATATCCGTTGCTTGTCTGTAACGGGCTCCATACACGACATGATCAACCGTCCCTTTTTATCGTCGGCGTCTTTGTAAACTTTTACCGCGCACTGGCGACAGGCACCAACCGATCCCAATGCGGGGTGCCAGCAAAAATACGGCAGATCAAAACCCAGGGTCAGGCAGGTCTCAAGCATGTTGCGGCCCGGGGGAACTTCATAAGCTTTGTTGTCGATGAAAATGATAGCCATGCTAAGCGTGTTCTAAGGTTGCAGGTATAGCGTGATATGGACAGCGATGATCGTGTATATGCTGATCGAAGTCGGACTTGAAATACTTAAGCGCACTCTGAAGCGGCTCCATCGCGCCCGGCGCCAATGCGCAGAACGTGTTGCCTGGCCCCAGATAGCGAGTGTGCATATGAAGAAGGTCAATGTCCTTCTCTCTGCCTTTGCCATCTTCTATGCTTTGCAGGGTCTTCTCCACCCATGGAAGTCCTTCCCGGCACGGTGTGCAGAAGCCGCAGGATTCCTGCGCAAAAAAATGTTCAAGGTTCTTTACAAATCCAACGGGACAAGTGTGGTCATCAAGTACAACCAGTGTTCCCGTCCCGAGACGGCTACCCGCCGCGGCAACTCCCGCATAATCCATGCGGACGTCGAGATGCTCCTCCACCAGGAAGTCAGTTGATGCGCCGCCAGGTAATGCTCCTCTGAAACGCAATCCGTCCTGCATTCCACCAGCATACTCTTCGATGAGTTCGCGCATGGTTACACCCATAGGCAATTCCCATGCGCCCGGGCGTTTAACCTTTCCACTTACACCGTAGATCTTCGTTCCTGAATCCTCCGTTCGGCTTAGTCGCTTGAACCAATCCGAACCTTTGTTCACGATGTGAGGAATGTTACACAGTGTCTCAACGTTGTTCACGATGGTGGGTCTTCCGAACAAGCCGCTGATCTGAGGAAAGGGAGGTTTCGCGCGTGGTGTAGCTCTCTTTCCTTCAAGAGAATTAAGCAACGCAGTTTCTTCACCACACATGTAGCGCCCAACGCCGGTGTGCAGATGCATATCGAGATCAAAGCCCGATTTCAAAATATTATTACCGAGATACCCTGCATCATAAGCTTCATGAATTGCTTTCTCAATAGCATGCGCTGCAACTTTGTATGCCCAACGAAGAAATACGAACGACTCACTTGCCTGAATGGCAAAGGCAGCGAGAATCATTCCTTCGATAAGTTGATGAGGCGTGCTCTCAAGAAGAATGCGGTCCTTGAAGGTGCCGGGCTCCATCTCATCTGCGTTCGCGATGAGATACTTCGGCTTAGGTGCATCAAGTGGAACAAAGCTCCACTTCAGCGCCGTGAGAAATCCGGCACCACCCCTGCCCCGAAGATTCGAGTCCTTCACTACAAGTTGTACATCCTTTGGCGCCATCCCGCCCAGTACTTTTCGCAGCGCCGAATATCCACCAACGGCCTCATACTCCTTCAATGAAAGAGGTTTTCCATCAGGACGAATATGTTCGGTGAGCGGTTTTTCCATGACTGTATCCATTCGTTTTATTCGTAAATACCCAGTATCTCACCAAGCTGGTCTGCGGTGACATTCTTGTACAAATCGTTGTCGATCATCAGAGCAGGTGCACCATCACAGCATCCAAGGCAACAGTTGGGAAGCAACGTGAATCTTGAATCTCTGGTCGTCTCACCGAACTTGATGTTTAACCGCTCCTGCAATGCGTTAACAAGATTTTCATATCCCATCACCCAGCAGCTGATGCTGTCGCAGACAAGAATTACATGCCGGCCTACGGGACGCCTGAACAGAAGGTTATAGAAAGTTGCCACGGAGTCGAGCTCTTCTGCACTCATCTGCATGTGACTTGCTACGTCGCGAAGCGTCTCGTCGGATATCCAGCGCCGCCGTTGCTGAACGATCTTTAGCGCCTCAATTCCCGCTGCCTTTCGGACAGGCACCAGACTGATGGCTTTGTCTATCTCAGTTATTTCATCGGCGGTTAACATAGCAGCTCAGTTTAGTTCAATTTTAAATCAGTAAGCAGTTCAGTTCAGCTTTCACTTGTTCATCAGTTCCATTCAATTCAGTTATTAGCGGTCTATGTCAGCAAGCACATAATCCATCGCACCCAGTATACTCAGCAGATCAGACACCGTATATCCTTTGCTGATATATGGGATCATCTGCATGTGCGCGAATGAAGGCGTCCGAATATGCATGCGATATGGCGACGTGTTCCCATCACTGATCGCGTAATAACTATTCGCTCCCTTTGTCGCTTCTATACAGCTCATCGCTTCTCCCGAAGGAATAACAGGTCCCCAGCTCACATTAAGAAAATGTGTGATGAGAGTTTCAATGTCCTGGAGAGTGAAATCTTTGACGGGGGGAGTGGCGAGTGGGTGGCTGGACTTGTATGGTCCGGAGGGCATATTCTTCAAACACTGGTCGATGATGCGCAGGCTCTGGCGCATCTCCTCGACACGAACCAGCGCACGATCATAACAGTCTCCATTGCTTGCTGTTGGGATTTCAAAGTCAAACTTTTCATAACCAGAGTATGGGCGCTTCTTGCGGAAGTCCCAATCAAATCCACAGGCTCTCAGTCCAGCTCCTGTTACTCCCCATTCAATTGCTTCCTGTAGTGTGAAGATGCCTATTCCAACGGTTCTGGCTTTGAACAAACTGTTTTTCATTACTAGGGCATCGTACTCACGAAGACGTTTCGGGAAGTAGTCGATGAAATTCTGAACGAGCGTCTCCCATCCTTTCGGGAGGTCCTGTGCAACACCGCCGATACGAAACCAGTTTGGATGCATGCGTCCGCCACAAACGGCTTCCACGATGTCGAAGATCTTTTCACGATCGCTGAACATGTAGAACACGGGTGACAACTGACCAACATCCTGAGCAAAGGTTCCATACCACACGAGGTGACTGGCAATGCGGAAGAACTCACACATCATCACGCGAATCACCTGTGCTCTTTCGGGTACCTGAATGCCTGCGAGTTTTTCAACTGCCAGCAGGTATGCAAGGTTATTGTTTACACCACCTAGGTAGTCAACGCGGTCGGTATACGGTATGTATGTATGCCATGATTGACGCTCCGCCATCTTTTCGGCGCCGCGGTGGTGAAATCCTATGTCTGGGATAGCATCAACGATGTCCTCACCGTCGAGCTGAAGCACGATGCGCAATACACCGTGAGTGCCCGGGTGTTGAGGACCAATATTGAGGAACATGAAATCAGAATCATCGCTCTGACGCTGCAGGTTCCATTCCTCCGGTTTGAACTGAAGTAATGATTGCTCGAAGTCGACCTTCTCATCATATAGCCTGAAAGGTCCCATTTCTGTCGCGCGCGCAGGATGTTCCTTTCTCAGAGGATGCCCGTTCCACGACTGTGGCATGAGTAAGCGCCTCAGGTGAGGATGACCCTCGAACTCAATTCCGAACATGTCATACACCTCGCGCTCATACCAGTTGGCATTTGCCCAGAATGAAGTGATGCTGGGCGCAACGGGATGGTCATGCGCAAGCGCTGACTTGATGCGGAGAAAGCTGTTCCGGTCGAACGAGAACAGATGGTAAACAAGTGTGAAATAAGGGGAAGGGTAATCGCGATCTTTTTTGCGGGTCCGCTCGTCGATGGCGGTAAGATCGTACAAAAGGATGAAGGGCTGGGCTATCTCTTTCTTCAGATAGTACAGCACATTTTTCAATCTTTCCAACGGCAGCCACAGGGTGAGCATTTCATCCTGCGTGGGTTGTTCGATGATATCAATATCACCGAATCTCAGCTTCAGCTGTTCCGTTAGACGCATGTCGGTTTCCATACGATGTCTGAACTTTTGTTCAGTTATTCAATCGTTAGTCAGTTCTCGGGCATCAATCGCTCATACTCGCTTTTATGGTTTGTCCTTAACTTCATTTACCTATTCGCAGAGGAATAAGACCGGTTAGATTTCATCGGGCGATCTGAAAGTCGTCATCGCCTTACGTGCTTCATATCGACGCTGCTTAACAGCAATTTTTTCAGTTTTGATAACTCCCTGGTCGCCAATGGTCCAGCTCAGTGGACGTCTCTCCTTCCCTACCGATTCGGCGAGCAATGTGAGACCTTCCATAAATGCATCGGGCCGCGGCGGACATCCAGGAACATAAACATCGACCGGGAGAAACTTGTCGACGCCCTGAACCACGCTGTAGATGTCATACATACCGCCGGAGTTCGCACATGATCCCATTGAAATCACCCAGCGCGGTTCCATCATTTGCTCGTGAAGTCGTTTGATGATGGGAGCCATCTTGATAAATACTGTACCCGCTATGATCATCACATCCGCCTCGCGCGGAGTACCGCGGATTACCTCTGCACCAAAACGAGCTACATCATACTTCGGTGTCATACTGGTTGCCATCTCAACGAAGCAACAGGATAAACCAAAGTGAAATGGCCACATCGAATTCTTTCTTCCCCATGCCAGCAAATCCTGAACAGTGGTGAGCATGATACTTTTTTGCACCGTCTCCTGAAGGGAACTTGTACCTCTTTCAGTTTGGGCCGGCGACTCAGGTTTTGTTAACCACCAATTCATCTCTCTAAGGATTTGTTCAATTACCAGTTATGTTCATTGACCGTACTTCTCCACTGCAGGTTAATAGCTGCCGTATAGTGATGGTCATCTATGATGCAGACTCTTTTTTAATCAACTTTTTATACGCTTTAAGGATCTTTCCGCCGTCGGGGCCAAAGTCCAGTGCACCGTTCCTCCATTCGTAGATAAGCACTACCACGAGCAGGATGACGAATATCAATACACCTGCATATCCATACCATCCAAGTTCCTTAAAAGCAATTGCCCAGGAAACGATGAAAATGGTCTCAACATCAAAGATGACGAAGAGCATGGCGATCATGTAGAATTGAGATGAGAAACGTATGCGCGCCGAACCGTCGCTTAAGATCCCTCCTTCGTATGGTTCTTCGGTCGCTCGTTCCTTATGGCGTTGTCCTAGTATGTAAGACAAACCCAGCATTGCACCGACAAGAGTCAGCACAATTGCTCCGTAGAGCAACAGGGGCCACAGGGGAACCGAATTTTCAATTGATGTATTCAAAACCTATCCGCCTCCAGCAGATAATTTTCAAAGTCACATTGACGACCCGATGAGTACGTTAAGTTCTTTTTTCTTAGATAGACTCGGAATGATGTCCGGTAATGTAGTGCTCGAGGTCTTCGATAATGTATCGCTGTTCCTCGATAATGAATTTCACCACGTCGCCAATGGAAATGATTCCAATAAGATCGCCGTGATCAACGACTGGCAGGTGACGAATAAATCTGTTCGTCATCAACTGCATGCAATCGTCCATGCAATCCTCAGGTGAAATAGTGACTGGATTCTCCGTCATGATCTCTCCGATCATGGTATCCTTTGAGGTTTTTCCTTTCAGAACAACCTTTCGGGCGTAATCGCGCTCTGTAAAGATGCCGACGAACTTCCCATTTTCGCTTACAAGCAATGAACCAATATTCTTTTCTACCATCAGTTCCAATGCTTGATAAACTGTGGTGGCCGGCTGGACAGAAAAGGTACCTGGACCTTTAATCTGTAAGATGTCTCTTACTTTTCCCATGGCCTGTTGTGATGAAGTAGTGAAATGAAGATAATGTGCGAAAAAAGTAAAAACAACTTTTTCATATAATTTAAAACGATTGCATCATCACATCACGTAAGTCACTACTCTATAGTAAAAGGTCTGCACACGTGATCTTTAATATCTTCGGAAGATTTCTTGAGAATCTTCATCAGCATAGTCCGATTCGCCAAAATTGATATCAAAACAAAGGTTTTTGCACAATCACCGGCGATGCACGTTACACCAACTTTGCATGTTGCGATTTTACCGTTCAAAGGTTGCGCTGTTTGAGATGTGACGTCTTTTCATAAACTTAAAATGCATTTCTGATTATGATGAAAGTACACTTCAGGGCCCGTCGCACACCATCTCCGTTAGTTTTCTTCTGCTCATTATACATTCTTATCGCAGCAGTTGCCTGTGATGAGCGGCGTCAATCAGGTGAACATTCTCCACTTGACTCCGCATTGACTTCATTTGAATTACCTGAAGGATTCAAAATTGAGCTTCTTGCGTCTGAGCCGCTCCTCGGAGATCCGGTTGATATGGAAATCGATGAAGACGGAAGACTATATGTCGTTGAAATGCCCGGGTATCCTCTCGACAAAAGTGGAACAGGCACAGTTAAACTACTGCTGGATAAAGACGGCGACGGACGAATGGACAGCAGCGTCGTCTTTGCCGACAACCTCGTTCTGCCCAACAGCGTTATGCGGTGGAAGGAGGGCGTTCTCGTCACGGATGCACCATACGTATTGTATTTCGAAGACACGAATGGTGATGGTAAGGCCGAAGTACGCGACACAGTGCTCACCGGATTTGCACTATCTAATCCACAGCACAACCTCAACTCACCATTGCTTGGCATCGACAACTGGATCTATCTTGCTCACGAAGGTGCTGTCTCTACCGATACTTATCAAAAGGAATTTGGAGATCCGGGCGCGGAGGTATTGTTCCCTCAGCACAAGTCATCTCCCCGCCTGGGCGTCAATGCCAACGGTAGGTCTGTACGCTTCAAGCCGGACGAGATGAAGCTTGAAGAAACTTCGGGGCACACTCAGTTTGGTCACACATTCGACAAATGGGGCCGTCATTTTCTTGTCGGCAATGCAAATCACATCTATTATGAAGCCGTCGCTGCGAGCTATCTGCAAAGGAATAAGAACCTTCTGGTCTCGGATGCTACAGAATCAATCTCCGATCATGGTGAAGCCGCCGAGGTATTCCCCATCACCCAAAACCCGCAGCATCAGCTGCTCACGGATGTTGGAGTTATTACTTCTGCATGCGGGCTAACGACCTATCTCGGTGGTGCGTTCCCTTCACCGTATGATGAATCAGTCACTTTTGTTGCTGAACCGGTAAGCAATCTCGTGCATGTCGACAAGATTGCTTCAAAAGGATCCTCGTTCGTAGCGAGTCGTATCATCGAGCACGGCGAGTTCCTCGCATCGCGTGATGCAAAGTTCCGTCCGGTGAACCTGTACATCGGTCCGGATGGTGCGTTGTATGTCGTCGACTACTACCGACAGATTATAGAACATCCAGAATGGATGGGTGAAGAAGTGATCAAATCGGGTAAACTCTACAATGATTCCAACAGGGGTCGTATTTACCGCATCACCTCTGATGGAATGGAACCACCAGCCTGGACAAAAGGTGTTCACATGAACGACATGACTTCGGACGCGCTGGTTAAAAAGTTATCAGATAAGAATATCTGGTGGCGAATGAATGCTCAACGACTGTTGATTGATCGTCGGGACTCTCTCGTTATTCCAGAATTGCAACGGGGGGCTACCAGCGCATCATCATCCGCCGGAAGAGTTCACGCTTTATGGACGCTTGATGCTTTGAAGTCCCTTTCGCCAGCAACCATTGCCAGCGCATTGAAGGATTCTGAAGCCGGAGTCAGGGAAAACGCCATTCGTCTCGCCGAACTGCGATTGTCAAAAGAAAAGGAGTTGTTAACTCCATTGTTTTCACTGGCAAGTGATCCAGATGCAAGAGTTCGCTATCAATTGCTGTGTGCTGTCGGTTCGGTCAATTCTGAAGAAGCCGAACAGGTGCGACGGCAGATACTTTTTAAGGACCTTAAAGATCCGTGGATTCAGGTGGCTGCGCTTTCTTCCCCTGACGTCACAACGGGTGGGCTGTTTGATGAAGTAGTTAGGAGAGCAAGCGATCATCCCGATGACTATCGGTTATTGATTGAACGTCTAAGCGCGATGATCGCCACGAGCAACCACCTAAAGGAACGCGAGCTACTGGCGCTCGCAACGCAGGTTCCTCAAACAACTGTAACAAATCACGATCTTGTTCAGGCTGCCATCCTGAAAGGAATGGCGCGGGGTCGGTCGGCTAAAAAGCAGTCAGCTTCTCCTCCGGATCAAACTGCTCTGACCAGAGTGATCTTCAATCATCCTTCCACCGACGTTGGAAATGCCGCCCTGAGATTATTAAGGACTACCCAATTGCAGCGAGACGCTGCGCTTGAGGACGCAGTGCGAAAGGCGTCCAGCCTTGCCGTTGACAATAGTCAGCCCGACCTTCGCCGTGCTCTGGCCATAGACTTCCTCGGCCTGCTTAAATCTGCAAAGCAACAAAATGTCTTTCTCGATCTGTTGGCACCAGGACAGCCCATGCCTGTACAACTCGCTGCACTGAGATCTCTAAGCGACATTCCGGGAACTACAGTGTCAAAGGCAATTATCTCACGGTGGTCAACACTCACACCCGAGGTCCACGACGCTGCGGTTGGAACATTTTTAGAAGACGACGACCGTATTGATTTATTGCTTGGCGCTTTGGAAGGTAATAAGATACCCGCATCGGCAGTTGCCTGGCCGAGGCGCGTGGGACTGATGGCACAATCCAACGTGCCGCTCCGCGACCGCGCAAGAAAACTCTTTACCGCAAATGATGAAGCTGAAGTGCGCAGTAGCCTCTCCGATGTGCTTACGTTGAAGGGCGATGCACAGCATGGAAAGGAAGTATATCAGCAGAACTGCGCATTGTGCCATCAGGTGCGGGGACAGATGGGCGTAAGTGTTGGACCAGACCTGGGAACCGTTCACAACTGGTCAGCCGAAGCAATACTATCCAACATCATCAAACCAAGTCAATCGATCTCCAGTGGGTTTGATCTTTGCAGCGTCGAACTTCATGATGGCACAAGTGTGCAGGGTATCGTTGCCAGTGAATCACCTGGTGCAATAACTCTGAAGAATATCGGCAGCGCAGACAGAACCATCAACCGCTCAGATATCAAATCCTTAAAGTCACTAAACATGTCCGTGATGCCCACGGACTTTGCAACTAAGATCGACCACAAGCAAATGGCCGACCTTCTCGCTTTCCTGAAACAAAATCACTAGAGCTATTAAATCATTCAACATCCAACCACTTAAACCACTAAATTGTTTTAAACCCGCAAACAGGAATTCACAATCATTATGAACAAGAGATCCGATTCACTAATTCTTACCTTCATTCTATTCATCGCCTGTTCTCTGGCCGCTCATGCCCAGGATAAAACATTTGCCTGGCCCGAGGGAAAACAGATGGCTCTCTCCCTCACATTTGACGATGGACGGTTTAGCCAGGTTGAAGGTGGTACTGCGCTGCTGGACGAGTTTGGCACAAAGGCGACTTTTTATGTGGTTCCTTCTGCTGTCGAACAACGACTCGAAGGTTGGAAGAAGGCCGTCGCCAGCGGCCATGAGATCGGCAATCACTCATTGAATCACCCCTGCACCGGTAACTTTCCCTGGGCACGGCAGAAGGCGCTTGAAAATTATAGCAGCAAACAAATGAAAGACGAGCTTGTTGAAGCCAACAAAAAGATACAGCAGCTTCTGGGCGTAACGGCGAAACAATTCGCCTACCCCTGCGGACAGAAATTTGTAGGCCGAGGAAAAGAAACCAAAAGCTATGTACCTACCGTTGCAGAATTGTTTCAATCCGGAAGAGGATGGCTCGATGAAGGCCCGAACGACCCGCAGTTCTGTGACTTTGCTCAGCTCACAGGAATGGAATCAGACGGAAAAGATTTCGAAGAAATTCTTTTGCTGCTGAAACAGGCCAGAAACAATAATCAATGGCTTGTACTAGCAGGCCATGAAATGGCTGAAGGCGGAAATCAAACGACGCGGCTATCCATGTTGAGACAACTACTGGCCTATGCTAAGGATCCCGCGAATGGGATCTGGATTGCACCTGTGGGTGAGGTGGCGACGTACGTCAGTTCAAAAAAGGGCCCGTCCAAATAGCAACACGGCAAAGGTCCACGTACACTGCCTCTCGTTGATCGGGATTGCGGTGCATCTTTGATCAACGCGAAAAGGTCCGAAAGCACAGGTAAGGATCTTCCGGACCAGATCAAAAGTCCGATGAAGACTGGACGAGTCCGATTAAAGTCCGATTCGACTCCGATGCAACTCCGATGCGACTCCGATGAAAGTCCGATGGAAGTCCGATGGAAGACCGATGACAGGCCGATGAAGGACAAGTCGTCCGGGCGCCGCAACAAAAAAAAAGGCTGCCTTTCGACAACCTCTTTTAATCGTTGTGATCCTTCGATGGTCAGTGATCAGACTGGGCTGCTTATCGCTAAACCACGAACAATTTTACAACGGCCTAGATCTTACGGGTTCCAACCTCCGCCCAGTGCCTGGTAGATATTGATCACCGCGTTCATTTGACGCATGCGCGTCTCGACCAATTCGAAGCGAGACTCGAGCGCGTCGCGTTGTGTTAACAACACTTCCATATAGTCGGCACGCGCCGACTTGAACAATCCCGTTGAAATGTTAATTGATTCTGTAAGAGCCTGTACCTGCTGCTGCCTCAAAGCATAGCTTTGCTCCAGGTTGCTGATGTTCGACATCTGGTTTGCAACTTCGACGTAAGCATTTAGTATAGAACGCTCATAGTTATAAACGCTCTGTATCTGCTTCGCGTTAGCCGAATTGTAGTATGCTTTGATTGCATTTCTGTTAATAATCGGAGCGATGAGCTCACCTGCTGCCGAATATATTAACGACGACGGAGACTTGAAGAAGAACTGCGTATTGAATGCATTGTATCCCGCTCCCGCTGTTATGCGAAGATTGGGATAAAAGTTTGCACGCGCCGACTTCACATCAAGTTTTGATGCCTCCATTTCCTGCTCCGCACGACGAATATCAGGACGATTCGTTAGCAATTGTGAAGGTATACCCGCCTGGATCACGGGTGGCACGAGCAATGCAAAGTCCTGAGTGTTGCGCTGCACGGGTTGTGGATAACGGCCTACAAGGAAATTAATCCTGTTCTCCGTTTCCACGATGCGCTGTTGTATATCGAACTGTGTACTCCTGTTCTTTAACACTTCGGCCTCGAACCTGCGTACAGCCAGTTCGGTAACCTTCGCTGCCTGCTTTTCAAGCCTTACGATTTCGAGTGCATTTGTCTGGATCTCGATGTTGCGTCTCAGAATCACCAATTGATTATCAAGAGCCATCAACTCGTAGTAAGAGCTGGCGATCTCTGCCACCAAGTGCGTAACCATGAAGTTTCTGCCTTCAACGCTCGCCAGGTAACGGTGTGCCGCTGCCTTCTTTGCATTGCGCAACTTCCTCCAGATGTCGGCTTCCCATGAAACATTTGCTGACAGCATCAGGTCTGGCAACGGCTCAGGAAAAGCCTTGCCGGGAGCAATCTCCAGATTTTCTTCTACCGCCCCGTTGCGGGTATACTTACCCACCTTATCAACACCGGCACCAGCGCCGATGCTAAGGAATGGAAGGTACTCCCCTTTGCGTGCCCGAACTTCGTTTTGCGCAATCTGTATCTCCTGAGTAACAATGTTGAACTCCTGATTGTTGTGCAAAGCAGTATCGATGAGCGCTGTCAGATTGGGATCTGTAAAGAACTCCTTCCAGTTCACCCTTGCTGAGTTCACGCTATCGCGGGAACCGGTTGAATACTGATCAGGCGTCGTAGTACGCTCCTTCCTCGGAACAACGGTAGGGACACAGGCCGATGCCATCAACAGCAAACAGCCGATTAACGATCTGTGCAAATTATTTCTTAGCGTCATCTTCATTGCTTTTAACGTCGTCTTCATTGCTTTTAACGCCAACTTCTTCGGCATCTTCTTCCGTCTCAGACCAATCATCTATAGCACGTACGAGATCACCCGTGAGTGAGTCTTCCTCTTCGTGCTTGATCAATCGTCGTCCGTCCGCCAGACTTCCAAATATGAAGTACAGACCCGGTATGATGATGACACCGAAAATTGTTCCGAACAGCATACCACCCAACGCAGACGAGCCAATGGTACGGTTACCGATAGCGCCGGCACCTTTTGCTATGATCAATGGAATCAAACCAGCCACAAAGGCAAATGACGTCATGAGGATAGGACGAAAACGTACTCTTGCTCCTTCAATAGCCGCATTCAAAATCGTAGCTCCTTCGTGACGCTTCTGAACAGCAAACTCCACGATCAGCACGGCGTTCTTACCTAAGAGACCCACAAGCATGATAAGACCGATCTGTGCATAAATGTTGTTCTCGAGTCCCATCATCTTAAGCATAAGGAATGATCCGAACACACCAACGGGAAGCGACAACACCACAGCAAGTGGAATGATGAAGCTTTCGTATTGGGCTGCGAGCACGAAGTACACGAACAACAATACGACTGCAAATACATAAATAGCTTCGTTACCTCTGATCGATTCATCGTACGACAAACCTTCGAAAGCGATATCGTAATCCTTGGGCAGCGTCTGGGCTGCTACTTCTCGGATGGCTTCAATAGCATCAGCAGTCGTGTAACCCTTTGCCGGCAAACCCTGGATAGCCGCTGAGTTGTACAAATTGAAACGGGTAATTTCGTTCGGTCCCTGACCCTTCTTCAATTTCATGAACGACGAATAGGGTACCATGTCACCGTGATCATTCTTCACAAACATGTTAAGGATATCAGACGGCAACCTTCTGAATTTGGGATCCGACTGAACATAAACCTTGAAGAACTGATTGAACTTGATGAATCCCTGTTCATAAGTACTGCCAATCATGATGTTCAGGTTCTCCATAGCCCTGCCGATCGAAACACCCTTTTGCATAGCCAGTGAGTTGTCAATCTCCAGCTCGTACTGCGGATAGTTCGCGGCAAAGAAGGTGAACAGACCTGTAAGCTCTTTTCGCTTGCGCAGAGCGTCCATGAAGTCCTTGTTGATTTTATCAAATTCCTGATAGTCTGTATCCGTTGTCTTGTCAAGCAAACGCATCGAGAAACCACCAGACGTACCGAAACCTGGAATCGCAGGAGGTTCGAAGAACTCCACGATAGCACCGAGGCCCTTGGATTTCTCTTCAAGCTCTTCCATGATCTCCTTCACCGTATGATGACGCTCCGACCAGCTCTTGAGGTTGATAAGACACGTGCCTGCGTTGGAACCACGACCTTCCGTCATGATTTCATATCCCGCCAGCGACGATACTGATTCAACGCCATCGATCTCCTCGCATATCTTCTGCAAACGCTGTGAAACCTGGTTCGTCATTTCAAGTGTTGAACCGGGAGGTGTTTGAATGATCGCATAGATAGTACCCTGATCTTCATTCGGAATGAAACCCGATGGTACAACCTGATTCTCGTACCAGATACCCACGCAAAACAGCAATAGTACTCCAAACGTCACCACTCTTCTGCTCACGATATGCTTCAGCAAACCGACATAACGACCAGTAAGCTTTTCGAAACCAGAGTTGAAACTGTCAAGCGCTTTAGAAACAAGGTTCTTCTTCTTATGACCGTGAGAGTGACCCTTCAGCAACATCGCGCAAAGCACGGGGGTCAGCGTAAGGGCAATCAGGGCGGAGATCACAATGGCGCTCGCCATGGTAATGGAGAACTGCCTGTAGAATGTTCCCACAGGACCTGACATGAATGAAATAGGAACGAACACCGACACCATCACCATCGTAATGGCAATGATGGCACCACTGATTTCACCCAATACTTTCCTTACGGCATTGTAAGGACTGATCCCTGGTTCTTCTTCCATCTTGGCGTGAACCGCTTCCACGACGACAATCGCATCATCGACCACAATACCAATCGCCAACACAAGTGCAAAGAGAGTTACGAGGTTGATCGATAGTCCGAAGAACTGCATCACAAAGAAGGCACCTACCAGTGATACCGGTACCGCCAGAATCGGAATGAGTGTCGAACGCCAGTCGCCCAAAAAGACGAACACCACGATAGCCACCAGGATGAAGGCATCGCGCAGCGTTTCAATAACCTGCTCAATGGAAGCATCGAGGAATTGTGATACGTCGTAGCTGATTTTATAGTCGATACCAGGAGGGAAATTCTCTTTCATCTTCTCGAGCTTTTCCTTCACGTTTTCGATAACGTCGCTGGCGTTACTACCGTAGTTCTGCTTTAACACGATAGCGGCGGATGCACGGCCATCGAGGTTGGAATAAATATCGAAGAACTCGCTTCCGAGTTCCACCGTAGCAATATCGCGCAGGTGAATGCTTTGACCCTCTGAGTTGGCACGAATGATAATGCCCTCGTATTCTTCAGCCTTATTGTAGCGCCCTTTATAAGTGAGCACATACTCCAGCGACTGAGCAGCAATACCAGAGCTTTGACCGATACGACCGGGACGACCAATGATACTCTGTTCGGCGATGGCGTCCATCACTTCCTCTACGGAAATGTTATAGGCGCGCATCCGTTCAGGGTTAAGCCAAACGCGCATCGCATAACGACGGCTACCGAGGATCTGCGCCCTGGCCACACCTTTCGTTCGCTGTATTTCGGGAATCATCTTCACCGTAGCGTAGTTGAACAGGAACTTCTCGTCCATGCTCTTGTCTTTCGAATAGAGGTTGACGTACATCAACATACTCGGCTGAATGGGTGTGATGATTACACCTTCGCGTTGTACCAGTGGAGGCAGCAGAGGCATTACCTGGTCCACCCTGGTCTTCACGCGAATCACGGCATCGTTCGGATCGGTGCCGGGTTCAAAGATGATACGAAGCGTAGCTTCACCGGCGCTGGTCGCATCCGTAGCTATGTAACGCATGTCCTGAACACCGTTGATGGCCTGCTCGAGCGTGATGAGCGTAGACTTCACCAGTACATCCGCGCTGGATCCTGGATAGGCGATAAAGATATTCACCGTAGTAGGTGCAATATCCGGGAACTGAGATATCGGAAGTTTCTTGATTGCCAATATCCCAACAAAGACGATTACAACCGATATAATGATCGCGAATACCGGTCGGCGTATAAACTGACTAAACATGATTGTCGGTGATTAGTGATCGGTTATTCGGCATATAGATTCAAGTGGCTCAACACGGAGTCAGGTTTCACCATGGTGAAATCAATCCTCTCCGCCTCGCGCACCTGACGCAAGCCTTCCAGCAAAATCTTATCGTCTTCGCTGAGACCACTCTTAATTACAAAAATGTGTGGCAATTCGTCTGCTACGATTATCTCCCTCGAACGGATCTTATTGTCCTTATCAACAACATAAACAAACTTCTTCTCCAGTACCTCGAACGTTGCTCTTTGAGGAATGAGAAGACCGTCCTTAACAACCTTTCTCACTTCAATATTTCCTGTTTCTCCATGACGGAGCAGTCCGGTTGGATTTGGAAATGTGGCGCGATACTGGATGTTTCCGGTTTCATTATTGAAATCGGCCTCTATAGTTTCAACAACTCCCTCATACGGGAATTTCTCGTGATCGGCCATTTCCAGGCTGACCTTCATCGGACTGTCTTTTGCTGCCTTCGATTTGTACGCGAGGTATTCAGCTTCAGGTACGTTGAAGTAAACCCACATCTTGCTGTTGTCAGACATTGTGGTAAGCAGGTCGCCTTCATCTACCAAACTACCGAGACGGACCTGGAAGTGGTCCATGATGCCATTAAACGGAGCTCGTATCTCCGTGAATCCGAGGTGAACTTCAGCCAGTGATTCTTCTGCCTTCGCCTTCTCATACTTTGCTTTGGCAAGCGCCAGTTCATTTGGAGAAACGACGTTGCTGTCGGCAAGTGACTTGGTATTCTGATATTCGATCTCAGCAAACTTTACTTCAGCCTGAGCTTTCTGAAGCTCGGCCTTGTAGAGCATTGGCATGATCTGGAACATTGGCTGTCCCTGCTTTACAAAATGACCTTCGTCTACGAAAATGTGTTGGAGATAACCACGCTCCAGGGCACGCAATTCGATATGCTGAAACGCCCGGATCTGGCAGACATACTGCTTTACAGTAACCGTGTCCTTCTTAAGAGGATTGGTAACCAGAAACTTAACTTCTTCTTCTTTTTCTTCTTTCTTGGATGCGCAGCCTGTGTAAGTAAGCAGTGCACAACATGTCACGAACATGAGGATTCCTCTCATAAAACGCCTAATTATTTTTTAATTGATGTTGGGAAAAAATGGGGTAGCGACCAGATGGTCATTAAGAAACCGAAACATCTTGGGGATCGTACGGCTTCCCTTTAATCAAAGGACCTGGCCTTTGAAGTGACAAAAAAGTGAAATCAGATTCTGAATACCTGAAGCATCAGGTAACGACCCGATGAAGGAAGAGAAAATAAGTCACAATAACGGAAAGCAGACCTGTGCAGGTCATGCTTGTCGGATGATAAGGCAAGAAATACGGAGGTGATACACGCCGGGCCAAAACGGGTAAGAGAACGAAACTCATCTTCGTCTTCTTCGTTCTCGCGACGTTCAAGGACAGGTACCTGGATGACGTGCGTGGTCTTTTCACGACCAATCCACACATGGGTACACCAGGTTTGCTGGTCAGTCAACTGGACATCTGAAGCAGAATGGGCGGGACAGATCACTTCTGCGGAATCTGATCCGCTGTCCAACCCATGCGCATAGGCATTGCGTAGCGTATAAACGCTCGAAACAAGCAAGCATATGGAAAGGAAGTACTTGAGAAGTGTCTTCATCAATGAACCCATAAAACTACACCACGAATGCCAACCACACAAACTCAGTTCCGTGAAAACCACAAGTTATTTACGTATTCGACTCCTATGATTTTTTCAAACGTTGCCGACGCAAACATAAAAACGACGAATGGTCTGATTATCAAGTCAGACGAACATTCATATGGAATTAAGTCTGGTGTCATCATGTTCAATCAAGGTTCTTTCTTTTAATTGCTGTTAACGTTTGCATCCCCATTCTTAACGCACACTTTCATGTGCTACTATGCTCACATTAAACAATTGCCATTATGATGACGAACCAGCCAAAAAGTAACGGAGGAATGGCGATTATTTTAAGATATTTTCACCAGGTCGGGTGCCACTTGAGCCGGTATCGAAACCGGAAATGTTAGCAGAAATTACCCGCCTACTGCTTCACATCTACGTTGCGCTGCCGCAGCAATTTTACCCAGCGTTGAAGCTCCTGCTCATCCCCGATCGGATTTCCAAATATGTACAGGATCCGCAGGTTCGGCATTGCCAGGATCTCCTCGCCAATACGGGTGATGTCATTATTGTTAACGTATAGTTCCTGGATACCCGCGCTCTGGAATACCCACGCCGGAATAGTTGTCAACCTGTTGTACCCAACATCCAGTTTCACCAATGGCAACCTCGACAGGCTGTCCCCCAGATAGGAAAGTTGATTGTCCTGCAAATAAAGCGTTGAAAGATTCGGAAGCCGGCTGAGTTCATCAGGAAGTTGACTTACCTCGTTGTCCCACAGCGACAGTACATTCAGTGCTTTCATTTTTTGTATCGACGGCGGCACCGCCGTGATTTCATTGTGACTGAGGTCAAGATTGACCATCCCGGGAAGACTCAGAATACTCCCGGGTATTTTTTTCAGCCTGTTGTTATAGAGATTAACAACCAGCAACTGTCGGCCTCCGATCTCTCGTTCAATTGTCGCAATTGAATTATAAGACAGGTTAAGGGTGATCAGCTTATTAAAACCACCCAGAGAGAATGGCATGTTCTTTAAACCATTATGCGATAAGTTGATACTCTTCACATTGTCGTTGGTCTTCATCCGGTTATGCCGGACCCGATTGTAGCCAAGATTTACATAGGCAAGGCTGCGCGGCCTGGACAAAGCTCTGGAAAGCGTCTTCAGCCGGTTACCCGACAGGTTCATCTCCTCCAGCGAATCATACTCAGCCAACCCTTTGGGTATGCGGCGCAGGTCGTTGTAGGCCAGGTTTAAAGTTTTTAACGATGACTTGTTTACGTACCGAAGTTTAAAGCGCTTCAGTTCTGACCTGGATATTGTGAGAACTTCAAGATGCGCCAGTTTGCCTAGCCATACCGGTAGTTTTTGGATATGGCAGCCGCTGATGTCCAGTTCTTTCAGATTCACGCATGAGGCGACCTTTGCCGGGATCTCGCTGCCCTCCAGAAGATACAGGCCCAGATGCGTGATGGTGTCGGGTCTGTCAGTACGCATGAGATCATCATAAAACGAATAAACACCGAATTGATAGGACGGAATTATCTTGACCAATAACTTTTCGCCTTTCACATGTAAGGCATTGTTGTCGGATTTGATATCGGCCTTAAGGTTGTCAAGGATTTGCTGCCTGATTGATTCGTATTGGACCGAATCTGCAGCCGTTCTAAAAATCCTTTTCGCAAATAGACGCTGACCGCAGGCGGCAAAAGGCAAGAGCCATGCGAGTATGAAACATACAGCGAAGGAGCGCAGGGTATCAGATAGGTGCATGTCGTTGGCTCTGCCTTTCAGCATAGTGGTGCAACCGCAAAATGTAAAACTCTAAATGTAAAATGTAAAAGTCATGGCTCCACGTCAAAGACGGACTGCCCGGAGGTAAATTAACTAAATATTTAGTTTGAAACAGGATTACACACAATTGTTTCTCACGTCAGTCTGTTGGTAATATCAAGGTGCTCACCAGAGGAGAGCGTGATGAGCGTGGCGCGTTTCAGCGCATGGAATGATCCCATGTCGCTGTCGCTGTTGATGAGTATTGTGCCTACCAGTATTACGTGCTTGCAATGGTATGAAGTCTGGGCTACGAGCTGTTTAATTCGGGCGTCGCTCGCTTCGTAAATGACTTCTGTTGCCTCGAACATTGGTTCCCTGGCGCTTAGGATCCTGTCCTTTTGAGCGTAAAGAATTTGTTCTATCGTGTTCATCTGGTAGTCCAGCTCTGTGACGTGACCGGGTATGATCTCGTTTTTCAATAGCCGGTCCGTTGCTGCCTTTGCCGCACCACAACAGGTACTCCTCCGCTCCTGGCCAAGGCGATGAATTTCGCCGAGTGTACCCTGTCGCGTTATCCCTATGTGCGGACCATAATAGATCAGCACCGCGCCGTTGTCGGGTACGTGACTGGCAAATGCTCCCATCCCGGTAAGGCCGGTGAACGGAAAGCCATCGAGGCCTCCCATTTTGAAGGGACCGAGAAACTCCCGGGCCCGCACCGGGTATTGAATGCTGTTAACGTCGTCGCTGCAAATGCTGTCGGCAAGCATGACTTGTGAAGGCTCGAGTTCAAGATCACCCTCAACAAAATCAACGAGGCGGTTTACGGCATCGATAGTCGTGACGGCGTTTGGGTACCATCCGCGTATGATCTTTAATCTCTCGCTTTTCAGCATAACAGCACTTTAATGTTACGGGAATACTTCTGGTGACGATGTTCTCATCTCAATGTAAGCAAACACTTTCTCTGCCCGGCCTCACAGCACAATATTGTTTTTGGGAACAATTGGTTCCGGAAGGGCGTCATTGAGCATGTCCTTCATATCAATTTCGATCATGCGACTGATCTGGCTAATAGGCACATCGTTGGCGCTACCTTCAAAAGGGTTTACGGAACTCTCTCCCACCGTGTCCAGCGTATGAAAGGCCCAGGTCACCATTGCGGAAAATGGGATATTGAACCAGATAGTATACCCCTCAAGGAATGTGGAATCGCCAAGTCTGTCCAGTTCTTTTAACATGGCAAAAGGAACCGTTACCACAAACAGGAATAAAAGATAGGTGGCTATCGACGAAAAGTTTCTGGGATAGGGAAAGTTTTTGATTCGCTCAGCCCTGCCCTGATTGTCGGTGAATCGCATAGCCAATTGCTGCAACTGGGTCCATTGAAAGTCGTTTATACTTCCACTGCTGCGCAATGAAGAAAGTTCCGCCGACTGCATGGCCATTAGCTGCGTGGCCCGGTTCTTCTTACTCAGAATATATTGTCGATCTTCTTCTGATAAATATGCCTTCAACTCATCTTCCAGCTTACTGTTACGTTCGGGGATTTCATAGTGGCCCTTCAGGAATTCGCGGTTGTTTGCGCGCTGCATGTTCTCCCAGGTACGCGGATCGCGGAGTTGATATCTCAGGGCAGTAAGCCATGCAAAATGAACTCCAAACATGCGTCTGACAATGCCCACATCGTTACGCAGCGAGTCGCGCAGCGTATATCCAAAGCTTCTGCTGTCATTTACAATGGAACCATAAATCTGACGCGCCTCCCATAACCGGGAGTAGCTTGCGTTGTTCTTGAAGCCCACGATAAAGGCAACAGAAGTACCCAGGATGGCAACCGGTGGCCAGGGCAATGCAATGAAAGTGAAGCCCAGTGTATAGATAATCGTAGGTATGGCAGCGAGAATCAGCATCCAGTAAAGATCCCTCCTCGTCCATTTAAGAAACTCTCCAGGGGTAAACCGTTTTCCAGTATGCACGGATTATTTATTTGTTGATTGGTGACTTGCTGATCCCGCCATTGGCTGGACAGGTTTGTTGATTGCAATGGCGGACCACACGTATCTGTTAGATCTCATTGTCATTAAAACAAGATGGGGGCCCGGTAATGCCCAATTCGTTTCCAGAGTTTCAATTTATAAAGGAATGGGGAGAAAAAAAGAACGGAGGCACATGGCCTCCGTCATTAAGATTAAAACAATTTCTCCTGCGGAGGCGTGCCCTTGGCAAGACGGATATAGACCGTGGTCTGACCGCGGTGATGTGTCTGATGCTCGAATGCCTTCGCGATGACCATCGCCTTAGTCATTTCAAAACGATCGAACAGTTTGGTGGTTTCTGCAAGCTGCGCGGGTGTCATCGTCTTGATAGCGGCGATAGCAAAATCATAACCGGCCAATACGAGTTTGGTAACATTGGCTTTTGACTTGTCTGTCGTTTTCTCTGATTCGCCGAATCCGACCGGGCTCTTCTGTCCGGATGCCATAGCTGTGAAACCATAGTTGGCATCCGTAAGGTGAAGCATCTGATCAGCAAAGGAGCGCATTTCCGGAGTAGGCTTCAGCGCGTATCCGGCTTCCGGCATCGCGTCGAGATACTCCTTTGTATAGGCCTTAGCGCGCTCCCAATCTTTTACCATGTCATCGATGGAGCATTGTGCATAAATGGTGTTGACGCTCAAAGTGAGCAATAGTGCGAAAAACACGCGGGTGATTCCTGTAAATTTCCTTGTCATTGGTGGATTATTTGGTTGGTTAGTTTTCATGTTAATTGTCATCTGCAATCCTGATGCTGTTGTTCAGAAATAGGATGTAACAGATGTCCGAATCCGGGCCAATATCAAACTTTATTCATTATCATTTTTTGTATCGGTTTCAATTTGTTAGAATAACGTAGGTCCGTTGCCGGGTGCCCGAATAAACAGCGTGAGCGTGGATGTGAGAGCGAGGAACAGTGTGAGGAACAGTGTGAGAGTAAGGAATAGTCTGGGAAAGTGTGGGACTACTCTGGGCCGACTGTGGAAAAGTCCGATGCGACTCTGGGAAACGTGTGGTAACAGTCTGGAAAAGACCGGTGAGGGATTGGTTATAGATGGGAAGAGTGCGGGAAGGGATGGTAAGAGTGTGGGGAGGGATTGGGAAAGTCCGGTCGGTGAGCGTAAGTAATGCGGTTTGAGTGCGGTTAACGTGCGGCAAGATTGCGGACAGAAAGCGGTTAAACAGCGGAGGACCTGGGGAAAAGACAGATGGCTGGTGCCTCTCTGGTGCCTCTCTGGTGAGGAGAAGGTTGTCCACAACTGCAGTTCTATGCTCCGACTGAACCGTATATTCTTGCCGCAAGAAATGGTTGCGCCTTATTGTGTCTATATTACACGACTATCATTACTCACCCCAATGAAAGTAGTAAAGGCGATATTTAAGTACCTGCTGATCGGCACCGGCATCATCATCATTTCCTCGGTTGTTTTCCTCCTTGCTTACTATCACCTGAAATACAAAAAGCCTGTCGTGGCTTCCGCGGAAAACACCAGCGTACAGCCTGTCCGTGCTGCGGCGACGGATAGTCCGCTGCTCGTTCCTGTGCCCAGGCAGCTAACCTGGAAACAGGGCAGCTTTCATCTGCCCACGCAACTTAAGGTCCAGGCATCTTCCGATGATTCACCTGCCATTATTAACATGGTTAAGAACCGATTGCCTGTTTCTAAGTCACCCCTGGCAGCAACCAACGGCCATCTTCGATTCGCAAAGAGCGAGAAACTAAAAGACCAAGGCTATCACCTTTCTGTTCAACCGGCCTATATCTCCATAGAATACAAATCACTTCAGGGCGCCTTTCACGCACTTACCACATTAAAGCAGCTGGTAACCAAAGATCAGTCCATCCCGGCCGTAACGATAGACGATGAACCTGACCTCGCCGTTCGTGGAGCATTGATTGACATCAGCCGCGGCAAGGTCCCAAAAGTTGAAACCGTTTATGAACTGGTTGATCTCCTTGCCGACTTGAAATTCAATCAACTTCAATTATATGTCGAAGGGTTCTCCTTTGGATACCCTTCTTTCAAACAATACTGGGAAACCACAAACACTCCACTGATGCCGGAGGAGATCCAGGCCATTGATCGATACTGCAAAGAGCGATACATCGAACTTGTTCCGAATCAGAACTCACTCGGACACATGCAGGACTGGCTTAAACAACCTGACCTGAAAGACCTTGCCGAATGTCCCGAAGGATATAAACTACTCGGTCTTATTGAAGTAAAGACTACGCTGTCGCCGACCGATCCGCGAAGTCTTGACCTCGTGAAGAAGATGAGCGAAGATCTTCTTCCCAACTTCTCCTCGAACCAATTCAATGTGAACCTCGACGAACCATTCGAGCTGGGAAAATCGAAGCAACGGCCAATATCCGATCACCGGCAAATTGCTGACCTGTATCTTGGTTATGTAAACCAACTGCATGGCTATGTGAAAACAAAAGACAAGCAGATGATGATGTGGGGAGATGTGATTTCCAAAACACCAGAAGTGATTAGTCAGATACCGAAAGATATCACGCTACTGGAATGGCGATACGAGGCCATACAACCATTTGAAGAGATTTGCGCGCATTATAAGGAGGGCGGTATTCGATATATGGTTTGTCCCGGAACCAGTACCTGGTCGAGCTTTACCGGCCGTACCGACAACATGATGGCCAATGTCTCAAATGCAATTGAAAGTGGAATTAAATACGGCGCAGAGGGAATGCTGATCACCGACTGGGGCGATACGCCGCATCAGCAGTACCTGACCGTAAGCTTCGCAGGACTCACCTATGCCGGGGCGTTGAGCTGGAACTATGCAAGTAAAGACGATTTAAGACTGAGTGAATTTCTCAGCCACCGCGTCTTCAATGATACATCAGGCACAATGGGTAGTCTGGTGCTGGATCTCGGACGCTACAACCAATTCGAAGAGTATCCGATGCTGTCGATGACTACCACAAACCTCGCGTTACGACTGGGCATGATGGATCCTGTTATGCTGGATGCGATCGGAAACAAGATGCAACAGGGTGTTATCGAGTTGTCCCCATTCGATTCCGTCACCAACTCCCGCGTAATGAACATGTTCACTCACCCGAAAGCATATCGGTCGAAATCTTTGCTGTCGTATCTCTCTCAAATGGGTGAAGTCTTAAACCATGTCTCGCTCGACAGACCGGATAGCGCTCTCATTCTCGCCGAGTACAGGAATGCCATTCGTATGATCCGCGCCTCTGCGTTGCTGAAACATTACAACCTGTTTCACCTCGAGGAATCCGACGAACAAAACAGGACGACACTGACGGAGATAAGTACATTGTGCCCGATCATCTTGTCAGAACACGAAAGAGTCTGGATGGCGCGCAACAAAAGCGGTGGATATGAAGGAAGCATAGAAACATTGAAAAAACTCCAGTCTGATGCCGGGAAACAGTTGGAACTTCTGGATGCAAATTTTGTCTCCAGGTGGGGACATCGGCAACTTGATAAAATGATAGCGGCAGCGGCAGCGGTTTATCTGAGGTGAATGGGCTATCAGATGGCTGAAATGATCATATTATTTAAATTCCGTTCTGCGATCAATGACAAAAAGGTCTTTCGACGTTCCAATTATCTATAAAATTCGTGCGTGCGTTTCGCGCGATGAACTGCTTTTTTTCATAGGACGTTTGCAGATCGCGCGAAGGATTTTTAATTCGTTCGCTGCTATTGATCGGTGATCCCTACGGGATCGGAATCCAATTCGTGCTATTGATCGGTGATCTCTACGGGATCGGAATGCAATTCCTGCTATTGATCTGGGATCCCTACGGGACCGGAAATGCAATTCGTGCTATTGATCGGTGATCTCTACGGGATCAGAATGCAATTCGTGCTATTGATCTGGGGTCCCTACGAGATCGAATTCAATCCAATTTATTGACGAAGATATCTATGGATCTACACGCCCTGCATCTTGAGTTCTTCTTCAAACTCGATAGCACGATTCAAATACAGCTTGTCGAGCCTGATGTTGGCGATAAATGCAGAATACGCCAGGGATGCCGACAACCGTTGCAGGTCATTTGCCCACAAAGGTACGTATGTTGGCCCGATAAGCCATCCGCTCTCAAACAAGGGTGCGAGGCGCAGGGTGTCTGCCAGAGTCAGTCGCCCGGAGAACGCGTTACGTATTAACTCGGGCCTGCATTCTTTAATGGCTAGCCGGAAGAATGTGTGTACCTCAAGCAAACCCTGAAGATACATCGCATCCTTTGTAAACACTATACCATCTTTAACGGCACCTCCTCTGAAGACCCTTTGTGTCGAACGAACGGACTCCTCTTCGGTTTGACCTTCCTTGACGAAGAACTGAAAGACGTCTATGAAGTTTGCACCTTCAAGCGCCATCTGGATGGCAATTACGCGCAGTGCAATTCGACGCAGCCGCGCGATATCCATTGAGTTGGTAAACAACTCGGCCATGACAGCAATTCCCTCCTGCGTACGGGTCGTACGTGGTGCACCTAGTCCCAGACATTGCAGATTTCGTTGCTTCTTTCCGTTCAATTGTGTGGCCGAGTGAACGAATGCCTCGTGAAACAGGAGCTGATCCTTGTCGAGCTGAGAGAACAGTGCACTGCCCCGAACGCGAATGCGCGCGCTGCTTGCCAGCGCTTTCGCCGACATTGCCTGATCAATCATGACCTCGACCGTGTCATGGACAAAAAACTCATCTACCTCCGATTTCATCCAGCTGGCAAAATCTTCGGCCGTGATATCCACAATGGGCTTATGAATTGCTGCGTTGCCCAACAAGCTATCCGTTAATTCCAGGAAGAAGCGGGCACTTTCAACAGCGGAGAAGGATTGTGTTTTGTAAACTGAGTCTGGTCGTCCGTAAATTCTTGAGGATAGCTTTGTAAATTCAGGTGTACCTGCTGCCATGATCATTCTGGCAGCGTCAGCGTAACTGGATGCCGTTTCGTACAGGAACTTTTCAACCGGGTCATTCCGATCGCACGTTTCCGCCAGGCCAATTAATGTTTGAACGTTCGTAGTGAGATCCGGAAGATTCAGATTAATGACCGGAAGTGTGCGTCGTCCTGCGCGCCAGTCTTCCAGAAACTTTTCTTCTGTGCCCAATGGCCAGCTGAGTGCTGAGAGCACTTTGATCTTTTTGGCGGCACTGACTATGGCACTGTCAAGGTCTCTGATTTTTGATTCGTCCATCTGTAGTTTGCATTTATGCTATCGAGGTTGAACGATAGATACTCAACAATCTCAAATTCTAGTGCCCGCCATGTTCGCCTTTCTTCAGAAAGAACAAGCTGACAGCTATTAGAAGAATAGCCCCCGGTACCGTCAGGTCCTGGAAGGTAATTGGCTTTGCCTCCAGACGCAGCTCTGCGAGATAGGCCAGGTAGGATATCACCAACGTTGTAAGTACAGCCTCCCACAGGATCACTTTTAGTTCAACAAAGTTTTTCACCTTAAGCCAACCGGGCAGATTGTGAGGCAACGCCTGGTCCGTTTTGTTGTTGAACAACACCATGAGCCCAAACGAAAACACGAAAAGAACGATTGCCAAAAGAAAAAGGTCCACGGCTTTCAGCAACGACAGGGTAGCATACTGGACGCTTCCGTGTTCGCCAGATTCATCAAAGAAATGGAAAGCATGAGTAAAGTCGTATATCCCGAGACCAGTAATGAAAATTCCTGCGGCAAAAACAAATACAACGATAACGATTATAACAATAGTGAGCAGATTAAAGAGCGTCTTCATAGGGGTGCTGTTGCTTTGCTGGCCAGCGTGCCATATCCTAATCCCGGACGACATTCTTCAACCATCTGTTATTTAAAAAGGTTAAAGTTGTGCTGCCGCGAGCGGAACGAATATAGATAAAAACCAACTTCAGTAAGACACTACCTATTCATATGTCTCCAAAAATGTTGATCAAAGTGAAACAGTCGGTTAAGCAAAACCGTCCAGGGAGGAAAGAGCTCCGTGATCGCGCACAGTGTAACAACTCCTTCCAAAGGGAATACATACAATGTCAAATAATTGCCTGTTAACATTTAACGGTGAAATCGCTGCCCCATTATTTGTCGCAAAAGCCTATATTTCGCAAGCAGAAACGTCCCTCTCCGTTTTGGCGCCAAGAACCACCGTGATGTGAGGGACACTGCCCGTTCTGTCCCGTTTAGTATTATGGAAGAGTTCTACCGATCATTCGGACTCGTATCGTGTGGTGTGTCCCTGGCCATGGGCAGCGTTTACCTATATCTGGGTTCCCTGCGAAAATCCGTGACGTATCTTCTTTTTGGCGTTATGGGTTTTTCGTTGTTCATTTTCTTTTTAATGCCCCCGTTGGGTTTTATCCTGGACGACACTCCTCCCTATACATCGGCCCTTCTGGTTAAACGGCTATTCATATTCGCTTACTATGGGATAACTCCCTGGTTTATTATCCATTACAGCGGGTACCCGAAGAAGTGGCCAGCCTACGTGCTTTCGGCGCTGGTGGTGCTCTGTTACCTGCTTATGGCTTTTACACCTGAATCGCCCGAAAAGCCATTTTGGGCCAAGCTTGCAGTTCTTCACTTTGCCGGCATTTTGATTTTGGGGCTCGTCGGCGCACGTCATCTCCATTCCCAGCATCAGGAAACTTCATCACGGTCCTTATATATAATAATGGCTCTCTACGCGATACTCGTAGCGCTTACGGCTGTTAACCAGTTTACAGAGGGAGCCCTGGGACGTTTATTCAACTTTGAATTGTTCTTTCCAATACATTTTCATTCGCTGTTTTTTATCCTCATCATGGGACAGCACCTGGTACTTGATCTGTTCGAAAGGTTCAGGCTGGAAGAACAATTGCATCATGCCGAAAACCGGCTGAAGTCGTTCTTCAACAATGCCCCCTTCATCGTCATGGAGACGGATGAAGCAGGTAAAATATTATCAATCAACAAATACGGAGCATTGCTCCTGGGCTATTCAAATGCTGTTGAGCTTGTGGGTGTGAACTGGTTTGATCATTTCGTTGAGCGCGACGATCGACTCTCGATGGAACAACTACATCAATCGCTCATCAAAGGCGAAACAGAACGAACATCATCGATAAGAACTATCGTCAAAGCCCGGAATGGAGAATCGCTTACTATCAGCTGGGCCACGTTCATCGTGACTGATGAATCGGGTTGCAATACGCGCATGATGGGTGTTGGGCAGAATATTACGGACGAGGAAAAAGCTGAAAAACTTGTCGAGCAATTAAAGAGCGAGCTTGCCAAGGAACAACTTCCGGAACCAAGCAACCTCGCGAATGACGCAAGTGAGATCATAGGATCCAGCAAAGCGCTGACATATGCCTTGCAAAAGGCTGGCCAGGTAGCCACTACTCATGCCCCTGTGTTACTGGAAGGTGAAACCGGAGTAGGCAAAGAGTTGTTTGCCAACTTTATTCATGAGAAGAGTTCCCGCTCCAAAAGAGCCTTTGTTAAGATCAATTGTGGTGCGCTACCCAAGGAACTAATTGAAGACGAGTTATTTGGACACGAGAAGGGAGCTTTCACGTCTGCGGTACAGGTGCGCAAGGGCCGCTTTGAACTTGCCGATGGCGGCACTTTGTTCCTGGATGAAATAGGTGAGCTTCCACTGGACATGCAGCCAAAACTCCTGCGCGTTTTGCAGAGCGGGGAATTCGAAAGGATTGGCGGCCAGAAGACGATCAAAGTGAACGTCCGCATACTTGCCGCCACCAACCGAACCCTTTCTGCCGAAGTTCAAAATGGTACATTTCGCAGCGATCTTTACTATCGCCTGAGTGTTTTTCCCATCACAATTCCTGCACTTCGCCAGCGCAACGAGGATCTGCCGACCTTGATCCAACATTTTATCGCCGTGCACTCCAGGGCGTATAATAAGTCGTTCCAGCAGGTAACACAGGCAGGTATGCGCCGGCTTCTCGATTATGAATGGCCCGGTAATATACGCGAACTCAAGAATGTAATTGAGAGATCTGTCATTTTAAGTGAAGGCAATACCATACGCTTTGACTGGTGGGATTCAAACGAGAATAGCGATGGCGTTGTAAGAGTCGAAGACAACAGTCTGGAGCGCATTGAACGCGATCATATTCTGTCAGTAATAGAGAAGTGTAACTGGAAAATTAACGGTGACAATGGCGCAGCGGTTATGCTGAATATGAATCCTAACACACTGCGCTCAAAAATGAAACGCCTGAGGATTGCCCGGCCCGTTGCTGACGAGCGTCCTCAAGGTGAATAGTACCACCTAAGCCCTTTCGAATCGCTCACGAAATATCGTGAGTATCACGCATCGTCGTTAGCTGACCGTCGTTGCCGGTGTAACATAATTGTGCGTGATCCTTCTCAATAATAAACTAAGTAATTGATTTTCAATAACGAATAAGACTGAATTGGGTTGTACGTGTTTGTTGGTATGGCAATTGGTATAGGCGCAGCGTTGCCTTTGTCCCTGTAACCCTGAACCCCTCACCACCATGGATAAAAAGAGCTACCTTCTAAAGATCTCCGGATCGATCGGTTCGTCCAAACACCGTGAGTTTGAGCAGACCGTTCGATTCGTCTTTAACATGCTACCCGGGAGTTGCTACTCCAGCAATCTGACGCTCGACGTTTTCCATCCGCACCTTTATCACGTTCTCACGCTTTGGCGCTCGGCCACAGATTTGGCAGCCTTCAAAGCGAGCGAGGAGTTCGACCTGATCAAGGGATCATTCAGAACGCTCGGCTACATCGACCGGACGTTTGCCGCCAGTCTCATCGACGAACACATTTTTGAGATCACAGAAGGAGACAATATTTAACCACCCTCAACTTCATATAAATGACCACACCCAATCTGTTAACCTTAATCTCTAACCTCCTATGAAAAGCTTATTACCGCGTTTGCGAACCCTAGTGATAGGGTTGCTAGTGATCACCGGCACAGTTGTGCAGGCTCAGGACGAGGAAGGCACAAAGACCATGGACATCTATGGCTTCATCATGATGGATGCCGGCTACAACTTCAACCAGATAGATCCTAACTGGTTCGATGTTGTACGCCCAACCAAGCTGCCTACCTACAAGAACCAGTATGGCACTGACGGGAATTTTTTCTTTAGTGTCCGCCAGACCCGCCTGGGATTCAAGAACTACTTCGACACCCCACTGGGCCAACTCTTTACGCAGTTCGAATTTGAAATGTTCGGTACTGGTGTTGATGCCGGCCAGACCACGATTCGTTTGCGCCATGCGTACGCCGAGTTAGGTCAGTTCGGTGTGGGTCAGTACTGGAGTCCCTTCATGGACATTGACGTATTTCCCAATACGGTAGAATACTGGGGACCTAATGGCATGGTGTTCTTCCGTAACGTTCAGTTTCGCTGGATGCCTATCAAAGGTGACACACGGTTAACTTTCGCATTAGAGCGCCCCGGTGCCAGCGCAGACCAGGGCGTATATGCCGGCCGTGTTGAGTTGCAGGGTGTAACGCCGCGCTTCCGGGTACCCGATCTGTCTGGTGAATTCCGCAAGGCATTGCCCGTTGGTTACGTGGAAGTTGCTGCGATCACCCGCCTTATTGAGTGGGAAGACAACAACACGGACCAGTATGACCTCAGCGATCGCGCTATCGGATGGGGTGTGAACCTCAGTACAAACCTGAAGTTCGGCGGTGGAAAAGACACCTTCCGCGGATCAGTTGTGTACGGCAAGGGTATCCAAAACTACATGAACGACGCTCCGGTGGATGTTGGTATCGAAAATGATTTTGGTAATGCAACCGCTCCAGTGAAGGGTGTAGCACTTCCTTTGATCGGTATCGTGGCATTCATTGATCACACCTGGAACGAAAAGTTCACAACAGCTGTAGGTTGGTCTATGTTGAGCATCGATAACTCTGATGGGCAAGACGACGATGCATTCCATGCAGGACAGTATGCTGCTCTGAACCTGATGTACTATCCTGTGAAAAACCTAATGGCGGGAATTGAATTCCAATATGGTGATCGCAAGAATTTCCGCGATGACTTTAATCCATCCATATTGAAGACTCAGTTCTCGTTCAAGTATAACTTCTCACAGTCGTTCTACAAGAAGTAATCACCACTCATGACAAACCATCCAACCTATCTATTTCACAATATGAAAACCACATTAGCGATCCTTGCGCTTGCCCCATGCCTGATCATGATGGCAACGATCGGCAAGGCACAATCAAAAAAATCGAAGGCCGCTCCTGCCCCCTCGCCCTACCAGGCAGCCATCGACCACGCCTATGCAAAATACAAAGACACCAAGGAAGGTAAGAATGCTGACTACATCAAGGAGCTTGCAAATGTAGATCCCAACATCTATGGTATCGCAATTGTGACTGTTGATGGACAGACATTCACTGCAGGTGATCTGGATTCCAAAGTATCCATCCAGTCGATCTCAAAAGTATTCACGGTTGCCAAAGTCATCGAAGAACAAGGCGCTAAAGCCGTAATGGACAAGATCGGTGTTGATGCAACAGGTTTGCGTTTTAATTCAATTGTTGCCATCGAACTTCAGAAAGGGAAAGAGATCAACCCATTGGTTAACCCTGGCGCTATTGCAGCCATCAGCTTAATTAATGGCGCTGACTCGGCGGCAAAGTGGAAAAATGTACTGGATACCCACAGTGCATTTGCCAATCGCAAGCTTTCGTTGAATATGCCGGTTTATATCAGCGAAGCAGGGGACAATCTGCGTAACCAGGCGATAGCGCACCTGTTGTATGCCTATGGCAGAATGTATTTTGATCCTGTACAATCCACGGACGTGTACACAAAAGCATGTGCGATCAATGTGAATGCGAAGGATCTTGCGACCATGGCGGCAACACTTGCAAACGGCGGCACTAATCCTCTCTCAAAGCAGAAAATTGTATCACCTGAAACATCGGCATTTACCATGTCGATCATGGCAACTGCCGGTCTATACGATGACTCAGGTCAGTGGTTGTATGCCGTTGGTCTTCCCGGCAAAAGCGGTGTTGGCGGTGGAATCATTGCTGTGTGCCCGGGCAAGTTTGGAATCGCGGTAATCTCTCCCCCGCTTAACGTTGTGGGAAATAGTGTTAAAGCACAAAAGACGATATATGATATCGTGAAGGAGCTTAAAGTAAATCCATATTACGTCGAACCAAAAGCAACGGATGCAACAGCAAAAAAATAAGTCAATCAATCGACACGCTAAAGCATGGCGCACTCCTGCAGGAGTGTGCCTGCTTTTCTGTTTGTTTGTATGCAGTGCGTTCGGCCAAATGGAGTTGCCGAACGATTCATTAAAGGTAGACCCCAACAGCACTGTCTATCCAAACATATCAGCCGGTGAATTCACGCCTGGAAAAGGCTTTAAACTGGTGAGGAATCAGTTTGCCAGTCTTAATTTCAGTGCGTACATGATGGCCAGATACGTCACACAAACACCTGGCGCCGACACCTGGTATGATCACCTTGGCAACGCTCGCGAATTCAAAGGTCGCAACGATATCTATTGGCATCGCGTCATGCTCTGGTTCACCGGTCATCTCGGTACCCCCAAGCTTAACTACATGGCAACAGTGTGGACGGTATTCACCACGCAGCAGACACTGGTCTACGGAAATATTTCATACACATTCAACAAGCACTTTAAAGCAGCCATCGGCATAACGCCTAATCTTTGTATCCGGAGTCTTCAAGGCCCTTTTCCATTCTTCTCGTCCACGGACCGGACTATGACTGAAGACGCGCTCCGGGGTGGATTCACGAATGGCTTTTTTGTCACTGGCGAGATCGTTCCTCGTTTGAATTACACGCTTATGCTCGGTAATAATCTTAGTCAGCTGGGCATCAAAGCGGGCCAACTTACCCGCCACATGTCGAAAGGAATAAACCTCGTGTGGTTGCCTACCACAGGTGAATTTGGACCGCGGGGTGGAAATGGTGACTTTGAAGAACACACCAAACTTTCCACACGATTTGGAGCCAATTACTGCCACAGTCGTGAGAATCGCTTTAATAATATTGACACTCCCAGTCCCGACAATACACAAGTTCGTATGAGCGATGGAGTATTGTTCTTTGAAACTGGCTCATTAGCGCCTGGAGTTACTGTAACAGAGGCAGACTACGACATGGTCGCTGTTGACCTGGGCTTCAAATACCGCGGCCTTGCTGTACATACCGAATTTTACAATCGACTGCTTTCAGACTTCGATGCAGATGGTGATACGCCGCTGAAGCGAATCAACGATAAGGGTTACAAACTGGAAGTTATGTACATGGCCGTGCCCAAGATCTTGTGCATCTATGGCATCACTTCACAAATACGTGATGAGTTCAAACGCAATCCATGGGAAGCGGGACTTGGCGTGAACATTTACCCTTATAAAACACGCAGCTGGCGTATCAATGCACAGGCAATTCATGTTTACAAGGCCGCTGCCGGAGGGGTATTCGGACTCTATACCGCCGGACAGACGGGAATGAATTTCACAATCGGCACGGATATCTTACTGTAACAAGCAAAGGATAATTATGCAACGTAAACTCTACACGCCACTCCTCGTTGTCCTTTTCCAGTGCATGACCTCGTGTTTGATCAGTCATGCTCAGTCCACACGTCAGGCCAGTACGTTTCTTTATAACGACAGCCACTTTCACCTGACCAACTACATCCAGGAAGGCATCACTGTAAAACGTCATCTGGAATTGATGGGTGACAAAGTGAGCCGTTCAACATTATTCGGCATCCCTCTGCAGCAGCAATGGTCGTATGAGAACTCAGGTACCTTTGCTCCTTCTTATTACCTGCAAAGCGATGCTCCACTGTATTACTATTCATTTACAGATGCTTACATCGCGATGCAGTACAAATCATTGACAACTGCTCAGCAGGCGCGGTTTGATCCGATGATCACCGGGTTTAATCCTGCCGATATGTACGCTTATAAACACATCGAACGCGTGCTCAGAACCTTTCCAGGCGTGTTCACAGGTATCGGAGAATTCTCGATACACAAGGAATTTGTATCTTCAAAAGTCGCTGGCGAAGTGGCAAGCCTCAACAATCCTGCGCTGGACAGCATTTTAGCTTTCGCCGGAAAAGTGGGACTATTAGTCATTCTTCACAACGACGTGGATATGCCCATGGCAAAAGACAAGGCAGAACCCGTCTATCTCAATCAGATGAAAGAGTTACTGAAACGTCACAAGTCAACAACAATCATCTGGGCCCATGGGGGATTGGGACGCATTGTGCATCCCGTGGGCTATGGGTCCGGCGCGAATGGAGAACGTACTTCAACACAAATAACCGTGATGGATCAAATATTATCGGATCCCGAATTTTCACACGTTTACTTCGACATTTCGTGGGACGAAGTGGCCAAGTACATTGTAAGCTCGCCACAAAGCATTCAGAACTCGGCCACGTTATTTAACAAATATCCCGACCGGTTCCTGTTTGGTACCGACGTGGTCGCTCCGCCTGATCAACCATTTTACCTGGCTGTACACAAGATGTATGAGCCGCTCTGGAACGCACTGACTAAAGAGACGAGTCAAAAAATCAGACTCGACAATTATGTTCGCCTCTTTGATGCAGCCCGTGGGAAAGTAAGAGCGTGGGAACGAATGAATATTAAATGAACCTGAAAGTCTGTATGATGATACGTTTAGTCTGCGCCGCATCCACTCTTGGTCTGTTGACCCGCGAAACAAAAGCGCAGGGACAGCAATTGTGGCTGGACTATCAGGTGGACTATCCTTTTGCCAATCAATATTTATTTGAAGTAACAACAAGTTATCAGACAAATGCCTGGTCAAGTAATGACTGGCGCAATTATAGCATAACACCAACATTCGAGTGGCAACGTTTCGAATTCCTGGATTTCCTGTTCAACGTGCCTATTGCGTATACGGTTCAAACAGAAGACTTCAACTCTTTCGAACTTGATCCATCGGTTGGCGTACGATATCACATTACACAAAATAAAAGGATCACTTCCCGTCTGATTTTTAAGCTGGAGGAACGTGTGTTTCGGGACATAGAACAGGATGAGTGGGAAACCAGCAACCGGATGAGACTTAAAGGGGAGATACTCATCAGTCTCAATGGCCCTAATCTGTTCCAGGATAATCTATGGTGGACAATACTCGATTACGAAGAGTTCTTTGTGACTGATCAGCAGGTGGATGAGCGGTTTGCCAATCGCCGGCGCGGGCGCCTGGGACTTGGATACCGACTGGACTATCGCAACAGGTTTGAACTGATCTATACACTGCAGTCATCGCGCGATGAGATTGGTGGGGATTACAGTCGCCTTGATAACGTGTTGCAACTGCGATACAAAATGTTTCTTAATCCATCTAAGCCAAAAGTACCTTCTTCAACCGACAATTGAAATCAATGAAATTGAGAGCGATCATTAAGTGTATCACCCTTTCATTACCACTACTTGTGGCACTAATACGGAATGGCCAGGCACAAGTGTATTCAAACAGAGAAGTAGGTAAAAAAAATGCTGATCTGGTTGACAGTCTAAAGGCCGCGGAGTATCCGTATGCCCTTCCTATCTGGGGACAAAAAGCAACCGCGCGTGGATTTAATCTTCCATATTCAGCAGGCATAGGAGTAAATTACCTTTGGTCTAAGGCCGATATTGTGATCTCAAATCTTAAAGTTGGATTTAACAATAATCCGATGCGAGATCTTAGCGAAGTGGTTCGCTTCGATAATTCAGTATCTGAGGCGCAAGGCGTAAACATAAGGCCTGACATTTGGCTATTCCCCTTCCTGAATATTTACGGAATAATAGCTAAGTCCCGACCCTCGACTAATGTTAAGTATGGAATCTATGTACCCGACGCCGACGGTAACTGGAACAATGTGCTTTCCATGAGCAGCCTTGCGGAGTTTGACGCCACCACTCTTGGCTTTGGACTGACACCAACGGTTGGTATTGGTGGAGGTTGGATGGCGCTCGATATGAACTTTACCTGGAGCGATATCGCCGCGCTGGAGAAACCAGCGTTTGCCTATGTCTTTGGTCCCCGGTTTGGAAAGAGCTTTAAGTTAAAACAAAAGGATAGAAACATCGCAGGCTGGGTTGGCGGCTTTCGCCTTAACATCAACACGGGAACAACTGGATCCCTTAACGTTGCTGATGTACTGGATCTTAGCGGGCTGCAGACCCGAGTAGACAATGGAATTGACAAAGTTGCCAATACCCAGACTGAGGTTGACGCATGGTGGAACGGACTTTCAACAATCGAACAAAACAACCCCGTTAACAAAGCCAAGTATGCGACGGCCAACCGTGCGCTGGACACGGCGGGAGCATTTCTTAACAATCTTGATGAAGCATTGAATGATGAGCAACACGCTACGGTACAGTACTCACTTGATAAGAAACCGAAAGATATGTGGAACTTCATTATTGGATCCCAATACCAGCATAACAAACACTGGATGGTCCGTTGTGAATATGGATTCCTCGGCTCACGTCAGCAAATTATTGCAGGTTTGCAATATAGATTTGGATTATAAATAACCATGAACAATAGCTTTAACCATAAATCAACTTCTAAAACAAAAAAACCATGAAACACTTTTTAAAAGCCTCCCTGGTGCTGTTGCTGGCGGGATGCTATCCGCAGGGACCAGAATATGTTGAAGACACCGACGTGGTTTATACAACGCACGATGAAAAGTATACCTTCTCTGATAAGGATACGTATGCCCGGCCGGACAAGATTGTAATGGACGTTAAGATCGACAATGGTGACACTACGTACGAGTACATGCCCGACAAATTCGCCGACCAGATCTTCGACAAAATTGATGATAACATGACGGCGCTCGGATATGATCGTATACCGCTTAATGGCGACACCGATCCTGACCTGCTGCTTACTCCTGCAGCTCTTTCATCAACTACCTATTTCTACAGCTACTGGTATGACTGGTGGTATGGATGCTACTATGGTTGCGGATGGGGCTGGTACTACCCACCCTATTACACCATCAGCAGCTATACAACCGGCTCCATGATCATAACGCTTACAGATCCTCACTCCGCGGAAAACAGTCCCATCAATCGCTCACAAACGGTATGGGTAAGCGCAGGAAACGGACTCGTGAATTACGCCTACGACATTTCACGCGTATTGAAATCGATCGATCAGGCTTTCAAACAATCACCTTATCTGACAACCAAATAACTTTTTAACGATCATGAAACGACTTATCCTCACATTGACCATAGCTGTTGCCGCTGTAACCTTCAGCAAGGCGCAGAACAGTTACGTGGACTTCGCGTACTCGATCGGATTTGGCACCGGCGACATGGGTGACTTCATCAAGAAGGCAAGCTTCAGAGGTATCACCTTTGACTATCGCTATGCGGTACAACCAAACATTGCCATCGGCTTTAACCTTGGATGGAATACTTTCTATGAAGAAAAGGGAAGTGACAGCTACACGGTTGATAATGCTACCCTCACCGGCAAGCAATATCGCTACAGCAACAATGTGCCGATGCTGGCAACGGGAACTTATCTGTTTAGTCCTGATGAGTTCCTCTGCCCGTATGTAGCACTGGGAGTTGGTACTATGTATGCCCGTCGGAATACTGACATGAACCTCTATACGCTGGAGGAGGAAGGCTGGCCTTTCGTACTTCAGCCGGAAGTAGGTCTGCGTCTTCAGGCTGCTGATAACGTAGGAGTGTTGGTTAATCTGAAGTATTTGAACGGCTTCAAAGCTGGTGATTTCGACTCCACTCAGTCGTACTTCACCCTGAATGTTGGTTTCGCGTTCCACTAAGAAGCGCTACAACAGGAGACACCTAAAAACACCCATATGAAACCCGTTAACCATTCACGGCTTGCAGGAGCAGCCGTGCTGTCATTCTTTTGCTCTGTTGGTTTTGCCCAGCAGACTCGTACCGAGCACGATTTGCTCGGTGACAAGCAGATTCCGGCGAATGCCTACTATGGCGTTCAAACAGCGCGCGCATTGGAAAACTTTCCAATCAGCGGCGTGCCTACGAAGTTCTATCCCGACTACGTGAAGGCATTTGCCATCGTAAAACTGGCGGCCGCACGGGCGAACACGGAAGTAGGAAGAATGAAGCCTGAGAAGCTGGCGGCTATTGAAAAAGCCTGTCAAGCCGTGATGGACGGGAAATACCACGATCAGTTCCTGGTCGACATGATGCAGGGAGGTGCTGGTACTTCGGCAAACATGAATGCCAATGAAGTGCTGGCCAACATTGCGCTCGAACTGAGCGGCCACAAGAAGGGTGAATATCAGTTCATCGAACCACACGATGATCTGAACATGGGTCAGTCAACGAACGACACGTACCCTACTTCGATCAAGATTGCGTTGTTGTTACATAATGATAAGTTGATTAAAGTGCTTCAGGATCTGTCTTCGGCTTTCCATAAGAAAGGCGACGAATTCAAAAGCATATTGAAGATGGGACGCACCGAAGGTCAGGACGCGGTGCCAATGACTGTCGGGCAGGAATTCCATGCCTTTGGCAATCAGCTCGACGCGGAAATCGATGCTTTAAAGCGCGTCGAACATTTTCTCTGTAATCAGAACATGGGTGCCACTGCCATTGGAACAGGTATCACGGCATCACCTGGATACGCGGAGAAAGTAGCTGTGCAACTGGCGAAGATTACCGGAAAGCCAATCGTCATGAGCAAGGACCTTATTGCCGCCACCAGCAGCATGCAGGACTATGTCGTTTATAGCTCAGCATTGAAGAGTCTCGGTATCACGTTGTCAAAAATCTGCAGCGATCTTATCTTCCTCGCTTCCGGCCCACGGGCCGGAGTGTTTGAGATCAATCTTCCGGCCTTGCAGCCAGGATCTTCGATCATGCCCGGCAAAGTGAACCCTGTTATGCCGGAGGTTATGAACGAAGTTTGCTTTAAAGTCATCGGTAACGATGCTACAGTAAGCATTGCATCCCATTCAGGTTTGCTGCAGTTGAATGCCTATGAGCCCGTTGTTGCCATTGCCATCATGGAGTCGCAGGGACTCTTCTTCAAATGCGTGCCGTTGTTCCAGAAGAATTGCATTGAAGGAATCACCGTTAACAAGTCAGTGCTTGAGCACTACATGAACAGAAGCGTAGGGATCGTAACGGCACTCAATCCCGTGCTTGGTTACGATAAGACAACAGAGTTAGCGAAGGAAGCGCTCGCCACAAACAAGGGCATCCTGGAGCTTATCCGCGAGAAGAAGTTGCTCACCGAGGAACAGATTAAGAAGGTTATGGACCCGGCAACGATGACTTCTCCAAAGTAATGCATAGCACTTAAAGCTATCTATAAACACACCCAACCAATCAACCTAATTAACACCTACCAGTTATGAAACCTTCTCCCCTATTTGCGAGGATCATTGCCATTGCATTGATCGTCGTGAGCTTCTCTGCTGTTGCGCAGAAGAAAGCCAACGTTGTTATTCTAGCCACAGGTGGAACCATTGCCGGCGCAGCGGGCAGTGGCGTTCAATCCGGATATACTTCCGGACAGGTAACCATCGATGCGATGGTTAATGCCGTGCCAGACATTACCAAATTAGCCACTATCAAAGGCGAGCAAATTTCCAACGTCGGTTCACAGGACATGTCGTTCGAGATCATGCTGAAGCTTGCCAAGCGTATCGGGGAACTTGCCGCTACTGCAGACTGCGACGGTATCGTGATCACGCACGGTACTGACACCATGGAAGAGACAGCGTACTTCCTGAACCTGGTTGTTAAGACCGACAAGCCTGTTGTCCTTGTGGGTTCAATGAGGCCTTCTACAGCGGTAAGCGCAGATGGACCTTTGAATCTCTACAATGCAGTTGCAGTTGCCGCTGATCCCAATGCAAAGAACCGTGGCGTCCTGCTCGTCATGAACGACTGGATCCACTCAGCTCAGACTTTAACGAAGGTGAGCACTACGGCTGTTCAGACTTTCATGTCGCCTATTCGCGGGCTTATTGGAACGTCTGCTTATGGCAAGAATGAATACTATCGCTATCCTCATAATCTGTATGGTGCAAAGAGCGAGTTCGATGTTACCGGCGTGACCAAGCTTCCACGTGTTGACATTATCTACGCAGATGCTGATATGTCGCCTGATCTTATTGACGCTTCGGTGAAGTTGGGCGCAAAAGGCATTGTGATCGCAGGTGTGGGGAACGGTAACATGAACAAAGTTTCGCTTGATGCATGTGCAAGAGCAGCCAAGGCAGGCGTCATTGTTGTGAGAAGCTCGCGGGTAACCACAGGAAACGTGGATCGCAACGTCGAAGTAAACGATGATCAGCTTGGTCTTGTTGCCTCGTATGATCTTAACCCACAGAAAGCTCGAATTCTGCTTTCTGTCGCATTACTGAAGCCACGCAAACCCGCAGAGATTCAGAAATTGTATTACCAATATTAATTCATAATCAAATCAAAGGGCCGCCGGAAGGTAGCCCTTTGATGTAACCCGTCATCTGAAAACGAAAAAGCACCAATGCGTATCCTTAGATTGCCTCTCGTTCTTTTGCTTATGACCAGTGTGGTTATATGCATGCATGCGCAGGAGGCAAAGCCTGTTGAGAAAGTGGTACCCAACGGAAGCGATGGACTTGATCTTACGGTGCCAACACCGGATTCAATAAACACGCGCAGGCCTGAAGTAGTATCACCACAGGAAATCGCTGCACCATTTTCAACATTCCGGATAGGGCTGGGTTTTATTTACGATGGTACTGCGTATAATCCAAACGCCGTTTTTAAACAGCAAATGGATTCATTGAACGTCAAGCTCAATGCGACAACAAAGGTCCGCGACTTTCGGATATTGGGCAGCGGTGTATTCAGGACCAAACGCACGCTGGCCTGGAAATTTGCGTTCATGTATGATGGCTCAGCGAATGCCTGGCTTGTGAGAGAATCCGGATTCACAATTGGTGTACCCGAGCTATGGGGGCACATTTTCATCGGCCGTACCAAGGAGGGTTTTTCTTTGGTGAAAGTCATGAATGGCCATTCGTCATGGGGAAACGAAAGACAAATGGCCCTCGATCCGATTCCCATTCTTGGTGATGGGATCAAATGGTTCGGCTTTGAGCCCAAAACTCGCATATTTTGGAATCTCGGCGCGTTCAATGACGCAATTTCAAAGGGACAGGGCTTCAGTACTTTCGAATGGCAGTATGTAGCACGGATTGGTTTCATGCCTATTTACGACAAAGAGAACAGTCGACTTCTGCACATCGCCGCCAACCTTAGATACGGCAAACCCAATGATGGACAGTTCGCGATCAAATCGCGTCCTGAATCAAACCCGACACCCTTTCTTCTCACTTCGGGAACCTTTGCTGCCGACCGATCGAATCATCTGGGCTATGAGATTTACTATAGCAATAAACGATTCACGGTCGGTTCCGAGGGGATGGTTCACAACTTTCATTCTAAGAATAGCCAAGACCACAGCTTCTATGGAGGCGATGTGGTGCTCAGTTATTTCCTGACCGGTACATCGCGCCCTTACAAAACTGATGGAAGCATTTATGGTTTTACTACCGTGCGGAAATCTGTTTTTAAAGGTGGATGGGGCGAATTTGAGGCCGTACTGCGCGCATCAACATTTAACGTAAATGACGGCGATATTAAGGGAGGCCAGTTTTGGCGTATCACCCCCATGGTTAACTGGTATCTTTCGAGGATCATCCGTATGGAATTTACCTACGGTTATGGTATTTTCGACAGGTTCGGCCTGAGAGGCACCACATCGTTCTTTGAAAGCAGATTGCAGTTAACGGTCATGTAACCAATATTGGATGAAGAACGAGGCTGTTGGCAAATATTTCAAATCCGTACTCATCGATTCATTTCGAATGGAATGCTCTGTGGTATCGTTGCCCGGGAGAACTATTGCTGTGTTCTTCTTTACGATATCGACATTTATCAACGGCTATGCGCAACAATTCAGTTCAGACAGCTGGCTTTCAAAGAAGCACGGCACGATAACCATCATTCCAACGGTTGGCCAGCGGAATTCAATGATCATGAACACCTATTCACTGTTTCCGCGATGGGAGTTCACTATCGCTGCCTACCTCTACAACAACGACAATAATCCACTCACCAATGATGGCTATTCCTCATCATTTTACATGAAGTACATGTTTTATGAGAATGAGTCGGAGACTGGAGGAGCGGCAGTTAAGGCGGGCACTGGTATGTTCCCTGGTTACATGGATGGAGAGGATCGCGTGAAAGATGCATTCAAGACATACTGGATGAATGTGCCCATAACCATTCCGTTTAGCAACAACAAGTTCTCATGGGATATCATGCCCGGCACAAGCGCGACAATAAATTACGGCGATGAAAAAACAACTGCATGGTCGTTTACCTATGCTACGCGTCTTGCCTGGTACCCCTTTGGAACGGAGGGATCAATTGTAGGCGAAGTATTTGGGGCTGAAGGCCAGGCACCAGCAATACCGGAATATAAGATAGGATTGCGATGGGAGCCGACTCCATATGCAGTGTTCGCCATTACGTATGGACAGGAGTTCCGAGGTAATAACGGTGCTGGCTTTGAGCTGGGTGTTATGCTCTTCACTCCACCTTTTGCCTGTCTCGGCGGATGTGGTACCAGCGATAAAAAGGACAAGAAAGAAAAGAAGAATAAAAAGAGTGCTGTTGAAAACACGCAGCAAACCAACAAATGAGTTATGGCTTAGAAGCTTGTGGCTTGAACTGATAACACAAAACTGAAATAAAATACTTTATCCGATAAAGCAGAAGACAAAACAAACCAACCATGAAAAAACTATTTTACACCCTGGCCCTATCGCTGCTCGTGATAGCAGCGCATGCGCAAAAGGATATCAGGCTGAACGGCTATGGTGCCTATGTATTCGATGACAAGTTTGATACGTACTATTCCAGCAATGTTTATGTTAATGGTAAGATTAAAGGCGGCTTTATGTGGGGCGCCGGACTCGAGCTTGGAATCAGAGACGACTATGGAGCGGAGTTATCGTATTACCGCCTCGACACTAAGGCACCTATATACCTCGCCGGCGTTCGCGATAGGACTATCGATCTCGGCGTTAACTACATTATGCTCGGGGGCATGCGATATCTGATGGTCAACAATGAAAAGATTGAACCCTATGGTGGTCTTTTGCTGGGTATGGCTATATTCAACAACAAGAATCCACAGGGAAGTGAAGCGTCCAGTGCAACGAAGTTCGCCTGGGGTGCACGCCTTGGAACCAACATCTGGCTATCTGACCGCGTCGGCTTAAAATTGCAGGCCTATGTCCTCTCTGCAGTACAAGGTGCCGGCGGAGGCTTGTACTTTGGTACTGGCGGTGCAGGCGCAGGCGTAAGCACATATTCGACACTTTATCAATTTGGCTTAGGAGGAGGACTGGCAATCAAGTTGTCTCCGGGCGGAGAATAACAACTCAGACTTGACGAACACTTTTACATTTTACATTTAGAATTTTACATTCTGCGGTTAAACTCAAAGCAGAACTAACTTCAGATGTGAGCAAAAATGTAAAATGTAAAACTCTAAATGTAAAATGTAAAACCTTAACAGTGACTTAAACTCTAACATCCAATCCTATGAAAGTTTTTTATTACGCTCTATTCCTATTTGCTATTGCAGCATGCTCGTCTGTAACAACAAGTTTTGACTACGACAAGTCTGCTGACTTTTCGAAATACAAAACTTATGCTTACACCGAACACACTCAGAAACTTCCTGAGATAAACAGCCTTGATCGCGACAGAATCCTTGGCGCCATTGACGCTGAAATGGCTAAGAGAGGCTACACGAAGTCTGATTCATCACCGGATGTTCTGGCCGATGTATTCATTAAGACTGAAGAAGAAATGACTGCAACGGCAACCAACACTGGCGGCTACGGTCGCTGGGGATACGGTTACGGCTGGGGAGGTGGTACTACTTATGTTGATTACAACAAGTACACCAAGGGTACGCTTTTCATCAGCCTTGTAGATCGCGGCACAGAGAAGATCGTATGGCAGGGTCGCGGCACGAAGACGCTGAATGAAAATGTGAAACCTGAGAAAAAGGAAGCTAACATCAAGTCTGCTGTAACGGCGATCTTTATGAAGTATCCTAAGACTGCCAAATAGTTAAGAACCACACCTTACTCCAACCCAAATGAAATCCAAAATAATCATTGCGCTTGTCATGGGCCTGTGCATTTCCTTCACCGGATATGCACAAACAAGCGATGCCGAAGCTGAAGCCATCATCAACCTCCTTGGCGTTCAAAAGAAAGAAGCCATCAGGCAACTTGTTGCCGTAGAGAAAAAAGACTCTGTAGCATTCTGGAAGCTCTATGACGAATATCAGGTGATCAACAAGAAAGAAGCAAAGAACAGGATTCAACTTTATGAGCGTACAGCGATGGCCTACGCGAAGATGACTCCGACTACTGCTGATTCGCTGGCAACTAAATATTTTGCTAACCGCATGGACCAGGAGAAAGAACTGGAGACTTATTACAAGAAGATCAAGACTGCAACAAATTCAGTTCTTGCCTTCCAGTTTTATCAGGCCGAGATCTACATGCTGACACAAATCAGGGCGCAGATCATGAACCAGATCCCATCTTATGGTCAGCTTGTGATGGCTTCAAAACAAAAGAGGTAGCAGCTCAAAACAGATAAATCAAGCAGGACAAAGAGAATAAGCAACGATATGTACTTATCATTCTACTATTCAATTGATACAGCGTTGCTGGCATTCATTCTTTTTTTGCTGATGATCAGTTTCATTGTGCTCGGACGGGTTCTGTCGAAAGACAGGATCACCTCCGACCACACCAAGAATCCCGGCAATGCAGCGATGGTCACGTCGCTCTATGCATTGCTGGGATTATTACTTGCCTTTACATTCGGCATGTCGGGCGACCGTTTCCGCCAGCGACGAACCATCATCGTCGAAGAAGCCAATGCCATTGGCACTGCGACACTCAGGCTGCAACTCTATGCCGATTCTGTACAGCCCGGCTTCCGCAAGTATTTTGCCGATTACCTCGAAGCACGGATTTCTTATTTTGACGCCGGCACCGACACCGCAAAGATCAGGGAAGCGCTAGTATTATCTCAAACGGCCGCCGACTCCCTTTGGCATATTGCCACTTCCAACTCACGCATCCCTTCAAACCTGGTCGCTTCCAATCAAATGGTCCCGGCGCTGAATCAGATGTTTGACATTGCCAATTCAAGATTCTGGTCGGAATATAACCGCACGCCGGCGTCTATTCTTTCCATGCTTTTCATACTCTGCCTTTCTTCCGCCTTTGTAGCGGGCCATACTTCTGTTGGGGAAGGAAAGTTCGACTGGTTTATGGCCGTAGGATTCTGCGTACTTATTGCGAGCGTCATTTATTTCATCATCGATCTCGACCGGCCCCGAGCGGGCACGGTTACCCTTCAGGACAGCGCACGAGCTATCTCTGACTTAAGATCTTTGCTAAAGCCTTAATGCAGAAGCAGTTTCTGCACCTTTGCTTTCACCTTTTTCGTCCCTCTGCTCCCGTTTTATCCCCATCTATTCCTACTCTGAATTGCTTTCTCTGAATTGCTGATCAGTCGTCACTCTATTTCACTCCCACACTGTTCCTCACTCTGTTTATTGCATCCGATTGCATAATTTGCCATCCATGCGTAATTACTTTCACTATCCCGTACCTCTTAAGTCGAGCATTATAGTATTCTCCCGCGTGTCGAATCACCAAAAACAACTACGCTTTGCGCTCGTCTGCTTTCTGTTGACAATTCTGCATGTTAATTGCGAGGCGCACGATGGCTACGATCTATGGCTGCGCTACTCTCCTCTTCCTGCATCAACAGCAGATACCTATAGAAGCGCGATCAAGGGTTGGTTCATTACCAGTCAGTCACCAACGGCAAACATCGTTAGGGATGAGTTGAACCGGGCATTGCCTGTGATGCTGGGCAATCGCGTGGCTGAGCTTAGGTCCCCAACCACTCAACAACAGGTTGTGTTTGGCACAACGCAGTCGCCATTGCTGTCAGGTCTCGCGTCTGAGCTGGCCGGGTTGGCCGCCGACGGATTCATCATTAAATCAACAACCGTTTATGGAAAACGATCTTGGGTGGTCGTTGGTTCGACTGAACAAGGCATGCTCTACGGTGCATTTCACTTCCTGCGACTTCTACGGACAGGTAACAATCTCTCCGACATCAAAAGCTCACCGCGAACAAAAGTGAGGGTACTGAATCACTGGGACAATCTCGACCGTACGGTAGAGCGTGGCTATGCTGGCTTTTCCATCTGGGACTGGCACAAGCTACCGGACTACATCGACCCCCGCTACTATGACTACGCACGTGCCAATGCCTCCATTGGCATCAATGCAACGGTGCTCACCAACGTGAATGCCAACGCGCTCATATTAACACCACAGTATCTGCAAAAAGTAAAGGCACTTGCCGACATCTTCCGTCCATATGGGATCAAAGTATATCTTACTGCGCGATTCAGTGCCCCCATAGAAATTGGAAAATTACCCACAGCGGATCCGTTGGATGAAAAGGTTCAGCAATGGTGGCGTGCAAAGATCGATGAGATCTATACTTACGTTCCCGATTTTGGTGGCTTCACAGTAAAGGCGAACTCTGAGGGTCAGCCTGGTCCTCAGAACTACGAACGCACTCACGCCGATGGAGCAAACATGCTTGCTCAGGCGTTGAAGCCTCACAACGGTATCGTTATGTGGCGTGCGTTCGTCTACGACAATAAAGTGCCGGTTGATCGCACCAAGCAGGCCTATAATGAATTCAAACCCCTCGATGGCAAGTTTCTCCCAAATGTAATGGTGCAGGTAAAGAATGGTCCACTCGACTTTCAGCCCCGCGAGCCTTTCCACCCTCTGTTTGGTTCGATGCCCTCGACAGCCATTCTCCCCGAATTTCAAATTACACAGGAGTACCTCGGCTTCGCCACACACCTGTTCTATCAGGGACCGCTATTCAAAGAAACTCTCGATGCCAACACATTCGTCAAAGGCAACTCATCACCTGTTTCAGGCGTGGTTGATGGCTCGCTCTTCAATCATCAGATGACGGGTATGGCAGGCGTTGCCAACATCGGCACCGATCGTAACTGGTGCGGCCATCCTGTCGCGCAGGCCAACTGGTATGCCTTCGGAAGACTCGCCTGGGACCATCAGTTATCGCCTCTTTCCATTGCTGAAGAATGGGTGCGCATGACCCTCAGCAACGATCCGCAGGTGGTCAGTACAGTTACCTCCATCATGATGGCTTCACGCGAAGCAGCTGTCAACTACATGACGCCACTGGGACTGCATCACATCATGGGCTGGGACCATCATTACGGCCCCGGACCCTGGATCAGCAACAAGCCCCGCGCCGACTGGACAGCGGTTTACTATCATCGCGCAGATTCACTTGGCGTTGGATTCAATCGCTCTCAGAGCGGCAGCAATGCTCTCGAACAGTATGCACCTCAGGTGAGAGAAATCTTCAACAATCCTGAAACGTGCCCGGAGCAATACCTGCTCTGGTTTCACCACGTCGCCTGGAACAAGCGTATGAAATCGGGACGCACGCTGTGGGATGAGATGTGCTATCACTATCAGCAGGGTGTTGACACTGTGGCATGGATGAAAAGCCAATGGGAATCGTTAAGCGGAAAGATCGATGCCGATACACACGCCCACGTTTCAAAGCTGCTGGCAATTCAACTTAAGGAAGCACGCTGGTGGCGGAACTCCTGCCTGCTTTACTTTCAACAATTCTCGCGCATGCCTCTCCCTTCCGGTGTAGAAGCCGCAGATCAGACTCTGGAATATTATGAAAGTCTTCAGTTCCCTTATGCACCAGGCATAAGACCCAAATGGTAGATGTGCTGTTAATTCACATAAGGTTCGATCGTTTGGATCGAGCCGTCTGAATTGTACTTCAGCTCTGTCATCTTGATATTTCTCAGATGGGTCTTTCCGCCCGACAATTCACTGTCGTGGTAAAACAAATACCACTTGCCTTTGAATTCAACTATGGAATGGTGATTGGTCCATCCGAGCACTGGTTTAAGAATCACGCCTTTATATGTAAACGGCCCGTACGGACTATCCCCGATTGCATAACAGATGAGATGGGTGTCGCCAGTTGAGTACGACAAGTAGTATTTTCCATTGTACTTGTGCACCCAGGCTGCCTCAAAGAACCGCCTTGTGTTGTCGCCACGCAGAAGGTCCTTTCCCGATTCATCAACAATCGATATCTCTTTAACGGGCTCCGAGAACTTTGTCATAGACCCATCAAGCTTAGCCATTCGTGGCTTGATCGCCGGCTGATCATCTACGGGCTCGGCACCACTCTCGTCATAGCTTCCACCCTTCCATCGTTGCAACTGGCCGCCCCAGATTCCACCGAAATACATGTAATGGCTTCCGTCGTCATCCTTAAATACGCAGGGATCAATGCTATAACTTCCTTCAATAGGAGATGCTTCAGCAACGAAAGGACCTGAAGGCGACTTACTTTTTGCCACACCGATTTTGAATACGCCTTCCTTGTCTTTTGCAGGAAAATAGAGGTAATAGCTTCCATTACTGAATGCAGCGTCGGGCGCCCAAAGTTGTTTACCTGCCCACGGAACATTCTTCTTATCAAGGGCAACACCATGGTCTTTCACTTTACCACCGGGAGCATCCAGCGAATACACATGGTAATCGCGCATATCGAAATGATCACCATTGTCATTCTCCTTAACGCCGGCATCAATATCATGTGATGGATAGATGTAAATCTTCCCATTAAAAACATGGGCCGAAGGGTCGGCACTATACTGATCTGACACCAAAGGTTGTGATATAGGTTTCTTACCCTGAAAGAGATCAGATTTGTTGTTTGATTGTGCCTGGATGTCGAAGGAAGAAAAGCTCAGGGACAACAGGGGAACTGACAAAAGGATGGCCTTTGCTCCCGGCATACCGATTTTATTCATGGGTGTAAGTGCTTATGATGACAAACTAAGAAAAATTCAACCGATTGCAAAGAATGACCAAGATGCGGTAGATTTTTTTGTTAGTTTTACCCAAGCCCTCCTAAGCATTCCCACATGCAAGAGCACAAAGACATTACGATATACGACATTGCCGAAAAACTCGACATATCTCCTGCCACTGTAAGCAGGGGCCTGAAAGATCATCCGGCCATCAAGAAGGAAACGAAGAAACGCATTAAGGAGATGGCTGCAAAGTTGGGCTATCAGAACAATACGTTTGCCAGTAACCTTCGATCCAGGAAGACCAACACCATCGGTATTATTATTCCAAGGATAAATAGCGCCTTTATGTCGTCCGTGATCGCCGGTGTGGAGCATGTTGTCAACAGCAAGGGATACAATCTAATTATCAGTCAGTCACAGGAAGACTATGACAAGGAAATCGCCAGCGCCACTACCATGTTCAACAGCAGGGTTGATGGACTTCTTGTTTCACTAGCCTCCAATACCGACCGCATCCAGCACTTTGAATCTCTGCTGCGAAAGAAGATCCCTGTAATTTTCTTTGACAGGGTATTTTCTCATCCTGACTGCACCAACATAGTTATAGACAATGTGCAGGCGGGGTACGATGCGGTGATGCATTTGATTGACCAGGGTTGTAAACGGATTATGTATGTAGGCGGAAGTCTGAAAAGGAACGTTTATGCCGATCGCCTCAAGGGGTATAAGCTTGCACTCTCCGACAAAGGGATAGCCTTTTCGGATAAGTATGTGCACACCGATGTTCTCAGCGAACAAACCGGCATAGATGCCGCCAGAAAGATACTGGAGATGCATCCGCGTCCCGATGGCGTTTTTGCCGCTAGTGATTCGTCTGCCGTTGCATGCATGCAGACTTTACAGGAAGCAGGGATCAGGGTTCCTCACGACGTAGCTGTCGTTGGCTTTAACAACGATCCAATCTCCTGGATAGCAAGACCCAGGCTCACCACCGTGAATTACCCTGGCAATGAAATGGGACAGATTGCAGCGACTACGCTCATCAATGCCATTCACAAATCGCCGGCATCAAGTCTAACCACTTTGGTGCTGAAACATGAATTGATCATCAGGGATTCGTCGAACAGGTCTGCGTTAAAGTGAAGGCCGGTATTGAAACACCAACTCAAAGGCCTGGGCGTAGTATCTATACCTGAAGTTTCTCCCCAACTATTTGAAGTTTCTTCCCTCAGGAAAAATCTTTCCCTGTATGAATTCCGGTTTGCTCTGGGACCGAACATCTGAAGTGGCACTCCTCTCTTCGGCACGTGAAAGCGGTGCTGTGTTCAAATCTTCCCTTCCGTCCCTGGTCATTTGACGCAGCAGTCCTGAGTAGTTGAAGCACCGGCTCACTATTACATGGATCACCTCTCCTTCAATCTGCAGTTTGCCCTCCACCATGAGCAATGACGACTGCAATATTTCAGGTCTGAACTGATTAAACAGCTTTTCAAACACTACGAGATTAGTGCAGCCAGCCTCATCTTCAATAGTGATGAAACAAATGCCGCTCGCTGTTCCCGGTCGCTGGCGAACCAGTACCAGTCCTGCAACTTTAACACGATCGCCATCCTTCATTTGAGAGAGATCTTTTGATCGAACGACACCAAGGCTCTGCAATTGACCGCGAACGAAACTCACCGGATGGGCCTTTAGCGACAATGATGTCGAGGCATAATCATGCAGGACGTGTTCTGATAAAGACATCTTAGGCAATGCATGAATATGCTCATCATTGGAGTTGTTTTCGCCTGCACGAAAGACTGGTGTTGGCTTCTCTTTCACGGATACCTGCCACAGTGCCTGCCTTCTGTCAAGTCCGATTGAACGGAACGCGTCAGCATCAGCCAATAGCTCCAGCGTTGCATCGCTGATTCCATTAGCCCTTAGGTTCTGAATGGTCGTGAAGCCTTGTCCCCGGCACGATTCTATCAGCTGTGCATCGGCTTCACTCATTCCCTTGATCTGTCTGAAGCCAAGGCGCAGCATGCAAAATTTTCCCTTCTTCTCTTCAAGCGCGTTATCCCAGTTACTCAGATTCACGTCGGCCGGAAGCACTTCCACACCATGTTTCTGTGCGTCTATAACAATCTGCGCAGGCTGATAGAATCCCATGGGCAGGCTATTGAGAAGTGCACAGGCAAACACATCTGGATAATAACATTTCAGCCATGATGAAACGTAAACCAGCAGAGCGAAACTTACCGCGTGACTCTCAGGGAATCCATAACTTCCGAATCCTTCCAACTGTCGGAACACCTTGCGGGCATATTCCTCGGTGTACCCGTTCTTAAGCATTCCATTAATCAGTTTTTCCTCAAACGACGAAACCATTCCCTTTGCCTTAAAGGTGGCCATGCTCCTGCGCAGTTCATCAGCTTCGGCACCCGTAAATCCAGCACCAACGATGGCAATCTTCATCGCCTGTTCCTGAAACAAAGGAACACCAAGCGTCCTTTTCAGAATCAATTCAAGCTCCGGTGATGGATACTCTACAGGTTCTTCGCCGTTGCGTCTACGCAAATACGGATGAACCATATCGCCCTGGATCGGTCCCGGACGCACAATTGCAACTTCAATCACCAGATCATAAAAGCATTTTGGCCTTAACCTTGGAAGCATTGATTGCTGAGCCCTGCTTTCAATCTGAAATACGCCAATGGTATCGGCATGACTCACCATATCATAAACCGCCTGATCGTCCTGCGGAATGTTCGCCAGGGTTAGGTTAAGCCCATAGTGATCTTTGGCCAGGGTGAACGCCTTCCTGATACATGTGAGCATTCCCAATCCAAGCACATCAATTTTCAGAAAGCCCAATGCCTCGATGTCATCCTTGTTCCACTCAATGTTGGTTCTGTCTTCCATTCGGGCATTGATTATCGGGCACAGATCAGAAAGTTGTCCTTCAGTAATAACAAAGCCGCCTGTATGCTGACCCAATTGCCGCGGAAATCCAATGAACTGCGCCGTCAGCTCCAGCACTTTGCGCAGCGTTTGGTCATTCGGATTCAAACCATGCTTTGCAATTGTCTCTGAATCAAACCACTCATCTGAAAACTCCCACATCGATGAGGAAAGCCTGTTGATGGTATCCACTGATAATCCCATAGCCTTTCCAACGTCGCGTATTGCTCCCTTGTGGTGCTGCTGTGTTACCGTTGCAACGATGGCCGCTCTGTGCCGCCCATACTTTTTATATATGTATTGAATAACCTCTTCTCTTCTCTCATGCTCAAAATCAACATCAATGTCCGGTGGTTCATTACGAGCAGCAGACAGGAAGCGCTCGAACAACAATTCAAATTTCGATGGATCGACTGATGTAATTCCAAGGCAATAACACACAGTAGAGTTTGCTGCAGATCCCCTACCCTGACATAATATGTTTCTGTCGCGCGCAAAACGAACGAGGTCATACACCGTCAGAAAGTATTCCGCGTAACTCATTTCACCAATGAATGTCAGCTCATGATGAATAGCTGTTGTAACCTTCTCCGGAACATCGTTTCCAAAGATCCGATGTGCTCCTTTCCATACCAGGCGGGTAAGCTCATCCTGCGGATCGCCCTTACCCGTTACTTCGCTCGGGTATTGATACTTCAACTCCGATAGAGAGAACTGACAACTCTCCGCTATCACTGAAGTCATTTCAATAGCATTCGGATACTGCTGAAACAACCGAACCATCTCTTCATGTGGTTTCAGATACCGCTCTGCATTCTGACACAACTTGAAGCCCGCATTCTGAATGGTGCATTTTTCTCTTACGCACGTCACCACGTCCTGCAACTCACGGCGTAGCGGGTGATGATAATGCACGTCGTTTGTAGCCACCACCGGAACTTTCTCCAGTTGGCTTAGCTTGTGAAGCCGATGCAAAAGCTTTGCATCATTTCCGATATACATGCGTGACACGGCCAGATAAAGACTATCTCCAAATGCTGCCTTATACCTCCTGAGATCCGCTACAAATAAGGGATCTAATTCATACAAGTCATTCAACGACGACGGCGGAATGACTATGAACTGAGATCCTTTTCTGAATTCGACAACATCTTCAAAATGCAGATGACATTTTCCTTTTTCAGCCCGCATGTTGCCCCGTGTCAACAGGGCCGACAAGCTTGCATAAGCTTCTTTCGAACGTGGATAGGCCAGTAAAGCCGGACCCTTCATGAGATCAAGCCGGCAGCCGGGTATTAGCCTGATCCCAGATTTCCGGGCTTCCACATGCGCCCGCACAATTCCCGCAAAAGTATTTCTGTCGGTGATTGCAATAGACGAGTAACCAAGAGCTACAGCCTGCTTCACCAGCTCCTCAGGATGTGAGCCTCCTCTCAGAAAGCTGAAATTCGACGTGACCTGTAGCTCCGTATAACGCATCCCCTAGGCAAAAAAACCGTGAATAAACCATTTGTAGTTGCTGTCGTGATAGTGTCCCAAACGGAAGATCCAGTAGCGGACTCCATTTTCATCCTCCAGAATGTAATAGTCCCTATGCTGACCTTGCTGCAGCCACCACTCCTGCTCAATTCTCTCAGGACCATCCGCCTTCACCACGCGATGAATTTTCCCCTCATACACAAACAGCATGGGTGGATAATCCGGAATAGGTGCCGTTACATCAATCAGTTCGGGTGGCGAAAGCAAGTGTGAGGGACGAAGTACATCAGTCCTCCAACTTATAGCAGGACTCTCTGAAACATCAACAGACTTTTTGAACGACCGCTCTGGCCAGTAGTGCTCAGCAGCGACAAATCTGGATACTTCAATTCCACCGCGATCGAGTAAACGATCAACCAATTCATTCAATCTCTCATCATCGAGTCCTGAGCTCTTCTCCCAAATACGTTCCTGTTCAACAGGATTATCCTCAATATCCTTTGCTTCAAGCTCAAACAATTCAATGCCAAGCCCCGGCTCCAGTTGTGATATCTTGTTCTCAAACAACTTCCTTACATGCGCCACATGATGTGTCGGACGATGGGTGCCGATCTTAGTTTCAATAGTCACTCCATCAACACGATAACCTTTGAACACTGCCTGACGAAGTCCCTTCTGCTCTCTTTGCAACTTGCCACACAAGGCAACCAGTAATTCCTCCAGGGCAAATTCAATCCCTGCTCTTGTGGCTACCGGTTCAAGACAAGGCAATCTCTCTATGTACTGAGACGGTAACACTACAGGTACTATTACATCTACCTGGTCGCCGAGCGCTTTATCCAACTGGTCCAGCAATGTTCTTCCAAACCTTCGTCGAAGAACGTTCCTCGGCATATTGATGAACTGAGCAATCCGGTGCAATCCGAGTTTATGCAGTCGTTGAATAGCATCAGTTTCGATTCTGAGTGCCTCCGGAGGAAGCGTCATGAGTATATTCCTGAGTTGATGTGTTTCAACTCTGAGTGTTTCCGTTTCAAAACGGGCCACTGCCCATGCAACGATTGGAGTATCCGCCATCCCCAATCGCACGCCATAACCTCTTGCATTCAACCGTGACTCGATAGCATGCATGTAACATTGCTCTCCTCCCCACAAGTGCGCACAACCTGAAACTTCCAATAAAAGGCCATCATCCGGATCAACAGCTGCAACTGGCGTAAACCGAACACACCATTGAGCAAGTTCAGTAAGAATTCTGACAGAAATATCCGGAATGTCGTCTATGGCTTCTAGATCAGTCACTATAGCCCGCGCATCTGCCAGCACCAATCCTTTATGAATTCCTTTTCGTTCAGCATGAATGTTAGTGGCACTAATAACCATCCGTCCATGATCAGTAGTACGCAGTACAAAGGGCCGGTTGTGAAAAGTTGGATCGCCAAGGGCGAACCAATCAGTGCGCAAATGCGGAAACCAGACAGAAATATAACGTGCCCCCATACCTTCATCAACCAACCCTTCTTGATGTCTGCGGAAGTGAAGTTGCAATACTCAGCTCATCCACATTCACTTCTTCAAATCTTCCATGTCTGTATTGAATGGTCCATTTGCCGGCCATTCCTCCCCGTAGCTTCAACAATTCAACTATCCACCGGGGATGACCGACGCCTGGTAAACTGTCGATCTGAATACTTGATGTCGGACTAATCCGCCATCGGGTAGCCGAGGAAGTAATACCTGGATGGGCATCATTTCTGATCAGGAAGCCCGTTGCCTGACTTTGTTCAGCAGACAATTGAAGCCTCCTTGAAATGGTGAGATCCAAACCTCCTACCTCGGCAACCACAACAGCAACTGCACTGCATTTCAATGCCTCTTCCGTCGCCCACAATACATTGCGTGCCTTTTTTATATCCACAAAGATCACCTGATCCGGTTTTACCCCGAATCCAATTAAGGATGGTGGAAATACCTTCCGTTCTGCACTAACCCACAGCATTACACCATTGCCAGAGAGTATGGATGAAACCATGGCTGCTATAAAGCCAACCGAAGCAGCCATTGAACTCTTGCGATGTTCACGATCCACCAGAAATTCATGCAATACACCTAATGGAAAAGCCCCCGAAGGAAATGCCTCCTCTAATGGTCCCAAAACAGTATTCATCAGTGGGTTTGGTGCCGGCCGAAAACCCTCCATCCGATGGATATCCTGCTTGAGTTGTGCAACTTTTTCCGCTCTCGCTAAAGCCATATCGGCAGATGATCATGGCTCAAATATACTAATTTATTTAGTATATCAACTAATATAGTTAGTGAATATTTATGGGTGTAAATGGCTGAAAGAAGTCCTGAGTCCTTAGTCCTTAGTCCTGAGTATTGGTTTGGAGTATTTTGAGTATTAAGTGATGCGACCTCTTGTTAACAAGACTCAGGCTGAATTCTGCCCTAACTGGTAACTAAAAGACTAAAGACCAAACTCAGGACTAAGGACTAAAGGACTCAGGAGGAACTTCTACTGGTCTCTCAGCACCTTCGTCGGATTCGTCATGGCCGCCCGAATCGCCTGGCCAGATATCGCTACAAGTGAAACCATCATTACCAGCAATCCCGGCACAAGAATCATCCACCATTGCAATTCGATTTTATAGCTAAAGCCTTCAATCCACTTAGACGTCGCGTACCATATTAATGGAAACGCCAGGATGGAACTGATCGAGAGCAGCAGAACATACTCCTTCGCGAGCATAAGCAGAATGTTGCTTATCGAAGCACCCAGTACTTTGCGAACCCCAATTTCCTTTGTTCGCTTAACCATAGACAACGACGCCATTCCCAACAGTCCAAGGCTTGCAATTGTAACTGAGATAAATCCAAATATTCCCAGGAGTTTGGCAAACAGCCTGTCAGAAGCGTATTGGTCTTCGAAAAACGAACTCATAAAGTAGCAGGTAAACGTATCGTTGGGATAATGTTTTTTCCATATCTCCTCCAGAACTGTCATAAACTTTCCCTTTGATGAGGCGAGCTTGAAAGAAATGTAACCATATTCAAACGGATGACGGAAAATAAACATTGCCGGTGTAATCGGTTTGTGCATGGATTCGTGATGATAGTCCTTCCATACACCTACGATGTTATAACGAGCGTTGCCTTCACCAATAAGTGTATTGCCTACAGCGAGAGACGGATTCGAAAATCCGAGCGCTATAGCTGCGGTTTCATTCACAATGCAGGATTGCTTCGACTCGCGAAGTGCAAAATTACGGCCGCCAATCAGTTTCATATCGAATGTCTCCTGGAAGCCTTCATCGATCCACATCACTCCAAAAGATTGCTTCTTCAGATTCTCGGATCCAACTGCGTGAAGAGATTCATCGTGAAATCTTATCTCCTGTCCGGGAATGTTAAATGCCGAAGCACCGCTGATAAACTGAGGATGCTGCAGAACTTCATTTCTGAAAGATGAATACCTCACGTATCGGAGGGAATCAGAATTCGTTGAGGCTGCGCCGCGCAGGCTGATGGTTTGTTCCGTGTTAAATCCGGCATCGAGCTCCCGCATAAAATAGATTTGCTTGCGTGCAACATAGGTAACACCGACAACAGCAACGGCGAGAAAAAGCTGAAACACCATCAATGTTCTTTGAAGGATATGGGCATGACCTTTTCCCGCACCGAGCTTGTTCCTCAACATGGCAACAGGCTTGAACCTGGTGATGAAATAACATGGATAAAATGAAACCAGTGATGTGGCTAACACAAACCCCAGTCCGTACATTAGCCACGTGCTGAGGTTGGGCTGCGCAAAAACAACTCCATCAAACAACAAGGTGTTATAAGGGCCTGTGAGTAGCCAATACGTTGTGGCGCCCAGGGTAAACGTTACGACAGCGACAATTACAGCCTCCATAAAGAATTGCCCGCCAATGATCGTTCTTGAAGCACCGAAAGCCCTCCTGACCCCCATCTCACCGGTTCGTGTGAGCGATTGCGCCAGGGAAAGGTTAATGTAGTTCATCCACGCAGCGAGGAGTACGAAAATGGAAAGCGATACCAGAGTATAAAGCAGTACTTTACTCACGGGCGATTTTGCTTCGCCGGTTAGAGGTTTTAGAAAGTGTAATTCCTCATAAGGTCTAAGTGTATGTCGCGCGGTGTGGCCTTTGAGTTTCAATGCATGCATGTGCTCGTTGGCAATCCTGGTGAGCGCATTGTCTATAGCAGGAATATCCTTCGCTGCAGGAGCAAGACGCACGTACGTGAAAGTCCATGGAGAATCAAAGGTTCCGTCGCGGGGCACCCAGCCATAAAAGCTAAGTGTTGACCAGCTGAGCAGAAAATCATAATCAATTGAAGCCGTTGAAGGGATGTCTTTGAACACACCGGTGACCATAAATGGGAGACGCTCGTTGAAATACAGGGTCTTCCCCATCGGGTCTTTATCTCCGAAATATTGACGGGCAGCCGACTCCGAAATAACAACTGACTTCGGTGGAACCAGTGCCTGGTCAGCATCTCCGGAAACAAGTTCAACAGGAAACACTTTGAAGAATGAACTGTCGACATAGAGCATATCCTGGTCGACGATCTTTACATCTTCAGTAAAAATGTAAGCACGTTCATTATAAACTCTGGTTACCGCTTCGACCTGTGGCACGTATGAATGCACCAAAAGAGCCGTGCGGTCGTGAGTACGGGCGCTCTCAAGTACAGGCTGACCATCCTGGTATTCGAAATAGTCGATGCGATAAATCCGCTCTCCGTCATTATAAAACTGGTCGAAGCCAAGATGATACTGCACGTAGCTGGTGAGAGCAAGGAATACGGCGATGCTCAGTGATAGACCAATCACATTGATGGTTACGAAGCGTTTATTGCGGGCCAGGTTGCGAATAGCGGTTACCCAATAGTGCCTGATCATAATGATTCAATGACAGTAGAACGTCAAATATAGTGGCCGTTTACATTGCAATTCCCATGATGTTTGAATATTTGCGATATTGGTAAAGTGTGCACAGGCACACGAAAATCCCGGAAACTCTTCATGAAGCGAACGTCCTCTTTCATTGCGATTTTCATCATATCTGCTCTGCATGCCTGGGGCCAGGCAACGCCACCACCAGCGACACCACCAGTTGAAATGGAAACAGTCAGTGTCGAGGGGAATAACTTTGTTGTTAACGGGAAGCCTATTGTCTTTAAAGGACTAAACATTTCAGATCCGGACAAACTTGCTACGGAGGGGCGGTGGAATGAACGCCACTTCAGGGAGGTCAAGAACTGGGGAGCAAACATCGTTCGGTTTCCGGTACATCCCACGGCGTGGAGAAAACGCGGTGAAAAGGCGTATCTCGCCTTACTTGACAAAGGGGTGGCTATGGCACGGGCGCAGGGACTTTATGTCATCATCGACTGGCACAGCATTGGGAACCTTCGGACAGAAATGTATCAGGCGAAGAATTATGAAACAACCCGAAAGGAGACTTATGAATTCTGGCGTACAATTGCCCGGCATTACAAGGACAATTCAACAGTTGCCTTCTTCGAGCTCTTTAACGAGCCTACCACTATGGGTGGTGAGTTGGGTACGTGTAGCTGGGAAGAATGGAAATCGATGATGGAGGAAATCATCGGAATCATCAGGGCATGCAAAGCTACAGCCATACCGTTGGTTGCAGGTTTCAACTGGGCCTATGACCTGAAAGAAGTTGCTAACAATCCGGTTAAAGCTGAAGGTATTGCTTACGTAAGTCATCCTTATCCACAGAAAAAACAACCGCCGTGGGAATCACAGTGGACTGAAGACTGGGGTTATGTCGCGAAAAAGTATCCTGTGATGCTGACCGAAATAGGATTCAGCGGTGCGGAAGAAAAGGGCGCACATATACCAGTGATTAGTGACGAGTCGTACGGCGATGCCATTACGAAGTACACATCCGACCGCGGCATATCCTACGTGGTATGGATCTTTGACCCTAACTGGGCACCAATGATGTTCAGCGACTGGAATTATACACCAACGAGACAGGGCAAATATTTCAAGCAGGCGCTGAAGAAGAATTAAGAATTAAGAATTAAGAGTTAAGAATTAGCTACCGGCTGACGCCGCCGGGTTCACGACCTAAGGTCGTGGATACGTCTGCCCGTAAGGGCGGTAGCTAATTCTTAACTCTTAATTCTTAATTCTTAATTCCTCCTCATAACTCACCAACCGTATTCCCTTCCTCGCGATAGCTTCTCTCACCTTCTCACTCGTGAAGATGGTTGTTACATCCTGACGCCCCTCGGCAACGTCAGTGTATCCGATGTGACTGATGGCTTTCAGTTCATCGTCGTTTAGGCCAGGGTGTTCAACAAATACATAAGTCTTTCCATCCTCCAGACCATTTAGCATATTAACAAATGCCTCGATACGTTGCTCTGTGTTCTTTCCCTGCAGTTCGGCGTGTGCGTATGAGAATTGATTTTTAGAAGGGTCCGAATCTACTGTTGACAGATGAAATTCGGCGGCCACACGTGCCACCATAGCCTTCACGTTGGGATCAAAACCGGTAGCACCCATATGACCGGAAATATGCGTTAGACCCGGAATGTATTTTTGGGCCAGTTTGATCTGCGCCCGTAGCTCGCGTTCGATGTCCTCGATTTTCCATGCATGATCGAGCACGGCCTGGCCAGGATAGTTTCGGTTCTTATACAACATCGGATAGAAGTAACCATCCTCATTGGTGATTGAAGGACAAACACTCAATGGTCGCCACTTGATGTTGTCCCATTCGCTGGTAATAGCAAAGTGCAGACCGACATCCGCCCGTGGGTTTTGTTGAAGGAGTTTTACAGCCTCCGGAAACCACGGAGATGGCGCGATAACTTCAATTGATGTCTCTATCCCTTCGCGGTAAGATTTAATGAGCGCGAGGTTGCCGGAATGCGAGAAGCCCATGTCGTCTCCACGCACAATAAGTCTTGGCGGATTCGCCAGCGACTTTCGTATGACACCGCGGCTTGTTCTCTCCTTCTTGTCGAATGAACTGCGGAAAGTAGTGTTGACGTAGTCGTCTTCGAACGTACAGGTGATTACTTCATGATGAGGACTTTCGATATATCGGAGTATGAACTCGACAGTTTTCTCATCCTTCCAGGAATAACTGCCTGCGATTTTGAACGGAGGAAGTCCGACGCGGTTTGCTTTTGCGCCAGCAACCAGGTAGGGGCCGAACTTTTGTGTTTCGTTGTATGCCCACTTGCCCTGACCGAAGTTCAGCTTGTGTACAACGGAGTCGGTATTGAGCACGAGTTCACAGCCACCTGCATTGAAATTTGCAGTCATGCTATTCAGGCGGCGGTCATTGGTGAACATGCTGTAAGTTATGCCATTGACCTTCTGAGCGCTTGCGGGAACTGAGACTCCAACGGGCGGGGTAAGCGCAAGTGACGAAAGCCTTGCCTTCAGTTTCTTTTCTGAGGTCCGGTCGGATGGAATACGCGATGGTGAAAAGCTCGGGAGAATGTACTTCCACACCAAATTGATTTCGCCCTGCATATCGGGCGTCTCCGCGGTAATGGCAATCACTGCGTCCTGTTCCGGCAAGACGAGTATAAACTGGCCATAGGCGCCGTCGCCGCGGTAGCTGTTATGGCGACTGCGCCACATTTGATAGCAGTAGCCCTGCAACCAATCGCTGGAATCCTTGCGTGCCTGAGGTGCTGTTGGGTCCTGAATGATCTTGGACGTTGAGGCCTCCTCGATCCATGACTCCGGAAGAATCTGCTTTCCATTCCACTTGCCTTTCTGAAGGAACATCTGACCGAAACGGGCCATGTCTTCCGTCTTAAGTCTCAGTCCCCATCCACCTGTGTTAATTCCATCCGGATCGGTTTCCCAGTCCATGCCTGAAATGTCGAGCGGAGTAAACAAGCGGGGTTTAAGGTATTCGAGTACCGTCTGCCCGGTCACTTTCTGAACGATTGCCGAGAGCATGTAGGTAGCCAATGAATTGTAAACGAACTTTGTTCCTGGCTCATGCACAACAGGAACCTCCAGGAACGAACGAATCCAGTTGTCGCTGCCTCTTGTAGCACCGGTCGGATCTTTGTCGTGCCCCACACTCATACTTAGCAGATGTTTAATGCGAAGCGCCTTCAGATTGTCTGATGGATTGGCCGGAACATCGTCTGGAAAGAAAGATATGACCTGATCTTCGACAGACAGTTTCTTTTCTGTCACTGCAAAATCAATGGCGGTGGCAGTAAAGCTTTTGCTGCATGAATACAGTGTATGCTTTAAGGTTGGACCATAGGGATTCCACCATCCTTCGGCAATGACCTTTCCGTGCCTGAGAACCATGATGCTGTGAAATTCATGTTTGCTGTTAGCAGCAGCATCAAGGAATGCCAGTAAACCTTTGGAGGAAACACCTTCAGCCTCAGGTGTGCTTCTTGGAAGAGTATATTTGGCGGGCTGCGCTGTCGCAATCAGAATATGCAGCGACAGAATAACGGTAAGTAGGAGGCGCATAGGAGATTTGTTGTCAGGCAATTTATAGTTAATCACAGTTGCGTTAAGACCGTCTGTAAAAATACGCAAGGGCGTATTAGCCCCGGTTCATTGAAGTACTTTGTCGAAGGTTTCCCACACGTAGCGCGTTGCCTTTACATCCTTACCTCCGAAGTGGACAGTCGTTTCATCGGCAGCGACACCGCCGATCGATTCGTAGAAGCGGCATGCGGGATCATTGCCATTTAACACCCAGAGATAGTAGCTGGTCCTTCCTGAATTCAGCAGCACACGCGCAGCCTGTTGCATCAACGACTTCCCGATGCCCTGACCTTTCAGGTCTGGTCTCACATGAAGGTTGTCCACCAGTGCACTGTATCCGATTTCCGGTTGATCCATCACGGCTATAAATCCCGCCGCATGGTCCTGACCATCCGTTGCCAATATGATGAATTCGCGCTCCGAGAGTAAAGGAATTTTCTTCGACCAATAGGCTATCCGCTCCCCAGCCAGGTCGTTGTCGAGGTATTCGTCTGACAATAGTCCCCGGTATGCGATTATCCAGCTGGCTGCATGGAGCCTGGCAATGGCCATTGCATCGTCGGCTGTTGCGGGGCGAAGTATAGGTTTCGTCATGGCCTCTTTCTAATTGAATACAGAACCAACAAGATAGGTTATATAAGCAATACAGTCCATTCAATGTTTAAACACTTGAGCTGCTGATCGAAGTCTTTGGAATTTTATCCGTGAGAAAACGGCCGTCATGGTAAAGGTGAATGAAAGAATTATATATTTAAGAAAGGACTTTGGACCCCCGATAAAGCCCTGGACACAGTTGGAAAATTGGGTATACTATCCGGAGACAATAGCAAGTTGCTCCAGATACGATGTGTTGCCGAAGCCGTAAAAATTCTGCTGACCACTGCATGGTACTCACGAAAGAAGTAATATTCATAACGGGGGCATTTGTAACGCATCAGGGTTGGAATCCCTGGAGAGCGTATTTTGAAGAGCATGGCTATAATACAATAGCCCCACCGTGGCCCTTTAAGGACCTTTCACCCGAAGTGCTGCGCGACCGCCAGCCATATGATACTGACCTTGCCGACCTCACCCTAAGCGAGCTCGTTGAACACTATATGAGCATCGTGCGGGCATTCCCGGAAAAGCCTATTGTAATCGGCCATTCACTGGGTGGACTGATCACACAAATCATCGTGAACCGCGGACTGGCGACTGCCGGAGTTGCCATACATTCTGTGCCTCCGCTGGGTGTGGTTCCGTACGAGTTCTCATTTCTCAGGGCCGGCTGGAAAGCGTTGGGCTTGTTTACCTCGCTGAGAAAGACTTACCTGATGTCGTTTAAGGACTGGCAATACGCATTCGTAAATGGAATGCCGCTGGCTGAACAACAGAAGACCTATCTGGAAAATACAATCCCGGAGTCAAAACGCGTTGCTCGCGGAGGACTGACTAATGCCGCCAAAGTAGATTGGAATAAGCCACACGCGCCGTTATTATTGACATCCGGTGATCAGGACACAATCATTCCCGCACACCTGAATCTGCGAAACTTCAAACGGTATCCGCAGGATGGCTCCATTACAGAATACAAGGAGTTTCCGGGACGAAATCATTTCGTGCTGGGCCAGCCGACCTGGAGGGAAGATGCCGACTTTATTCTCAATTGGCTGAGCAGAGTATAAGCTCAATAATCCCTCGCAACAATTTTTCCCTGTTACGAAATAGTTCACTATCAGCGCCACGCGCGACGCATTCTTAATCAGCGGCGCATATTTAATCATTTGATTAAAACCTTTGATTAATCTGAACTATTTACATCCTTTGCAGTGAGCAGGGACAGAATCAGTTCATGGAATATGGCGAAAAAGAAGAAAGCAACAACAGAAAGTCTATCTACTGAAGAAAAAATCAAGGCCGCGGCCAGCGCTGTCTTTACCCGAAAGGGTTATGCTGCTACGCGTACAAGGGATATCGCTGAGGAGGCGGGCATGAACCTGGCTCTTTTGAACTATTACTTCCGGAGCAAGGAAAAGCTCTTTGAAATTGTAATGGTGGAAAAGATGACGAAGTTCTTTAGCGTCGTATGGGGCGCCCTTGAAAACAAGTCTATGACATTGGAGGAGAAGACTTCAACAGTAGTTGAAAATTATATTGACCTTCTGAGTGAGAATCCGGATCTGCCGATCTTTATTCTAAGTGAAGTCAGGATGAATCCGGCGCAGTTTGCTTCCAGGTTTTCGCTGGCAAAAGTGCTGGAGTCCGATTTCATGAAGCAAATCAGGAAACAGCATAAGGGCCTTCATCCATTGCAGTTTATGATGAACCTTCTTGGTTTGGTCGTTTTCCCGTTTGTGATGAAACCTGTGCTCGAGCAGACAAAGCTACTCTCTGAAAAGGATTTCAAAGCACAAATGGCAGTGCGTAAAAAGCTCATCCCGAAGTGGATGAAGGCGATATTGGCAACAATATAAATCTCGTAATGTCACCAATTTAAAAAACGAGGCCGCGGAGTCGCAGTTTCTGTGACTAAAAAACAACAGTATTCTTTGCCTAATATTTAAACAAATGATTAAATCACACGTTTAACCCAGGCGTAGCATTCAAAAACACAGGCACTATGAAAGCACTTTCAATCCTGGCCATTTCATTTGGTTTGATGGTTATTACGATAAACGCCAGTGCGCAGCTGTCACTGGATCAGTGTTACAGGCTCGCCACCGAAAATTATCCGCTTATTAAACAGCGCGAGCTTATACTTAAATCGCGTGACTATAATCTTCAGAACGCGACCACCGGCTACCTGCCCACTGTTTCGGTAAATGCGCAGCAAACTTATCAGTCTGACGTAACCGGCGTGCCATCGGTTCCCGGTGTTGAGCCTCTCATTCCGCCGGTCAGCAAGAATCAATACAAGGCGTATGGCGACGTCATGTTGCCTCTATACGACGGCGGGGTGGTCCATAGTCAAAAGCAGGCCATAGCTGCTAACGCGAGAGTCGAAGAACAATCACTCGACGTGGAATTATACAAGCTGCACGAACGGGTCAATCAACTCTATTTCGGTATTCTACTGCTGGATGGCCAGCTGGAGCAACAGGTGCTGATACGCGAGGACCTGCAGAACGGACTAAAACTCGCAGAAGCATCGATTGCCAACGGCACAGCATTGAAGAGCAGCGCAGAACTGTTGCGCGCCGAACTGTTGAGGAACCGTCAGGTGGACATTGACCTGATCAGCATGCGCACGGCATATCTGGAAATGCTGGGCCTTCTCATCGGGCAGGAGATTGCCCCAGGCGCCCTGATTAAACCATCTTACCTCACCCCTGGCGATGACGTCAGTCGCCCGGAAATGCAGTTGTACGAATATCAACGCGACATGCTCGATGTTGAGAACAAGCGACTAAACACCATCATAACGCCACGGCTATCCACCTTCGTGCAGGGAGGATACGGACGGCCCGCGCTGAACATGCTCGAGAACAATCCGGATACCTATTACATCGTCGGCTTCAGACTTAATTGGAACCTTACCGGATTTTATAACAGGAGACGCGACAAAGAATTGATCAACGTCCGCCGCAATGGCGTCAATGTTCAACAGGAGGTATTTCTCTTCAACATTGGGTACCAGGGTCGTCAGCAGAAGTCGGAAATCGATCGGTTTGCTCAACTGTCGGCCAGCGACGACGAGATCATTGTTCTGCGCGTCCGGATCAAGGAGACGGCTTATGTGCAACTTGAAAACGGGGTAATTGATTCGAGAGAATACTTAAGGGAAGTGCAGGCTGAAAATCTGGCCCGGCAGTCGAAGGTACTACACGATATCCGGATGCTGTCGGCGCAATACGAACTGCAGACAACGAGGGGAATAGACCATTAATTAAGAATTAAGAATTAAGAATTAAGAATTTCCAGCATCGATAAGGTATCAAGAAAGATCTCTGACAATAATTTCTTACTCATGAATAAGGTCAATAGTTGTTTTATAAGGCTTGGCATAGTTGCTATGGCATTGATAATTATGCGTTGCTCGACGAAGGAAGACAAGTACGATGCGTCGGGAACATTTGAGGCGGTGGAAACAATTGTTTCGGCTGAGGCCAGCGGTGTGCTTAAAGCATTCAATGTAGAGGAAGGCCAGGTAGTCAAAGAAGGAGAACAAATAGGATACATCGACAGCGTACAGCTTTATCTCAGGAAGAAACAACTTCAGGCACAGATAAGGGCAGTCGTTGCCCGAACACCGAACGTTTCAAAGCAACTCTCAGCCCTATACGCACAATTGGACCACGCCCGGAACGAGCAGCAACGGGTGGCTCGTCTTCTCAAGGCCGACGCCGCTACACCCAAGCAATATGATGATGCCACTGCGCAGGTGGCGGTCATCGAGCGACAGATCGAAGGACAACAATCCACACTCTCTGTAACAAAGAACAGCATAGGAGAAGATGTACTTCCTCTCCAGGTACAGATCGAACAACTAAACGACCAGCTGTACCGCTGCCGTATCGTTAATCCCGTCGCGGGCACGGTTCTGGTGAAGTACGCTGAGGCCTTTGAAATGACAAATCCCGGAAAGGCACTGTATAAGGTCGCCGATCTGTCTACACTCGTATTGCGCACCTATGTTACCGGTGAACAACTTCCTGCCATTAAAATTGCTCAGGCAGTGAAGGTGTTTACCGATGCCGCCGACAACCAGTCACATGAGAGCGAAGGAAAAATCGAATGGATCAGCGACAAGGCAGAGTTCACGCCGAAGACCATACAAACAAAAGATGAGCGTGCTAATCTGGTGTACGCCGTCAAGATAAGAGTACCGAACGATGGCCGTCTGAAAATTGGAATGTATGGCGAAGTTAAGTTCCAGCCTTCACACTAGCGACATGCCCGCAGCAGCGGATAATGCAACGGTCAATGAAAGAAAATCCGGCATAGCATGATTCAATTAAAGGAACTAACCAAGACGTACGGCAAAGAAAAAAAGGTCGCGGTTGATCGCGTAACGTTCTCCGTTGAAAAAGGTGAGCTCTTTGGCCTTATCGGTCCCGATGGCGCCGGCAAGACAAGTATCTTCCGGATGCTTACAACGCTCCTCCTACCCGACGGCGGAAGCGCTGCTGTCGACGGCTATGATATCGTGAAGGAATACCGCTCGATACGAAATACTGTCGGCTACATGCCCGGCAAATTTTCCCTTTATCAGGACCTGACTGTACGCGAGAACCTCAACTTCTTTGCCACTGTGTTTGGAACAACCATCGAAGAGAACTATGAACTGATAAAAGACATCTACATACAAATTGAAAAGTTTGCGGATCGCCGGGCAGGAAAACTCTCCGGCGGTATGAAACAGAAGCTGGCCTTGTGCTGTGCGCTCATTCATAAACCGACAGTACTGTTTCTTGACGAACCTACGACCGGCGTCGACCCGGTGTCGCGTCGCGAATTCTGGGACATGCTCGAACGACTGAAACAACAGTCCATCACCATACTGGTGTCAACTCCATACATGGACGAGGCCAACCGTTGTGATCGGATTGCACTCATTCAGGAAGGACAGATACTGGCCATCGACAGCCCGCAAAGAATTACTGCTTCTTATGGCGATACATTGTTGGCTGTAAAGGCAGCCAACATGCACGCACTGCTGAACGCACTACCCTCTTACCCCGAAGCCATAAACAGCTATGCCTTTGGTGAGTATGCCCATGTTGCCGTGAAGAACAATGATGTACATGCGCTGCAACGATGGTTGAGTGAAGCGGGAATCGACGGCGCAGAGATTGATTCGGCAGAAGTAACCGTCGAAGATGTATTTATCAGGCTGCTCGGCAAAAGAGAGGAGCCGGTCGGTCTTCAAAAGAATGAAGAAAGGAAGCTCAGGAGGTGATATCAATATGATGCCAGCAACAACTACAGTAATCGAAGCGCACGAACTCACCAAGAAGTTCGGTGACTTTATAGCTACCAATGCTATCACCCTAAACGTGTACCGTGGTGAGATCTTTGGATTTCTGGGCGCTAATGGGGCAGGCAAAACTACAGCCATGCGAATGTTGTGCGGCCTGTCGGTGCCCACCTCGGGAAGCGCTACTATTGCAGGGTTCGATGTATACCGGCAGCGCGAACAGATTAAGAAGCACATCGGTTACATGAGTCAGAAATTCTCGCTATACGACGACCTTACGGTTCTCGAAAACATTCAATTCTTTGGCGGCATCTATGGTCTGAGCAACGAACAGATTAAAAGCAAGAGCAGCGACCTTATCAAAAGACTTGGACTCGAAAAGGAAGCAAAAAGTCTGGTGGCTACGCTACCTCTGGGCTGGAAGCAGAAGCTTGCATTCTCGGTGGCTGTACTGCATGACCCGAGAGTTGTTTTTCTGGATGAGCCTACCGGCGGTGTGGATCCTGTTACGCGTCGTCAATTCTGGGAAATGATTTATGCCGCTGCGGATAGTGGTGTCACAGTTTTTGTAACGACACATTATATGGATGAGGCCGAATACTGTAATCGCATTTCGATCATGGTGGATGGAAAGATTGAAGCGCTTGATGAGCCTTCGAGGCTGAAGCAAAAGTATAATGCAAAATCCATGGAAGAGGTCTTTTACGTGCTGGCACGCGGTGCCCGCAGAAGCGATTAATTAATCTATAAAATCAGATGAAACGGTTCGCCACCTTCCTTCGCAAAGAATTTGCCCACGTGCTCCGGGACCGGAAGACGTTGCTGATTCTCTTTGGTATGCCGGTCGTACAGATCCTGATCTTTGGATTTGCCCTCACCAACGAAGTAAGCAACGCGCGCATTGCAATCGTTGATCAGTCTAACGACAACGCTACACGAAGGATTATTGAACGGTTATCGGCAAGCCGGTATTTTGATATCACTGAAACCATTACCGATCCTCATCAAATGACCAGTGTGTTCCGCAGTGGCAATGCTAAACTGGTGATCGTCTTTCCGGTACAGTTTGAACAGCGCCTCGCCCACGACAATACCGCCGAGGTACAGGTATTGGCCGATGCTTCAGATCCCAACGTGGCCACTACACTCACGAATTATGTCAATGCCGTGCTGCTTGACTATCAACAGGAACTGTCATCTCCCAATGCGCCAGCGTTTTCCATCAAAACAGAAATGCGTATGCTTTACAATCCGCAGCTCAAGGGTGTTCACAATTTCGTTCCTGGAGTTATGGCACTCGTGCTGATGCTGGTATGCGTAATGATGACTGCCGTTTCGATAGTGCGTGAAAAAGAAATGGGAACTATGGAAGTGCTGCTGGTGTCACCCTTTCAACCACTGTTGGTGATGATATCGAAGGCAGTCCCCTACCTGATCCTATCGATCATCAATGTAATCTCTATACTGCTGCTCAGCGTTTACGTCCTGCATCTTCCAGTCAATGGTAGCCTTGCGCTGCTGATGGCGGAAAGCATACTTTTCATCATTACCTGTCTTACAATTGGAATCTTCATCTCAGTAAAAACAAGCTCGCAGCAGGTAGCCATGCTTATTTCGTTAATGGGCATGATGCTTCCTACCATTCTTTTCAGCGGCTTCATGTTTCCTATAGAAAATATGCCGATCCCGCTGCAGATCATTTCCAACATCGTTCCGGCAAAGTGGTATTATATCATTGTAAAGTCGGTGATGATAAAGGGTCTTGGATTTAGCGATATCTGGAAAGAAACATTAATACTTGCTGGTCTAACACTATTTATGATGGCTCTCAGTCTGAAGAACTTCAAGATCCGATTAGCATGAGAACAATACGCTTTCTGCTGCAGAAGGAATTCCGGCAAATATTCCGGAACAGGGTGATCCTTGCCATGATCGTAGTGATGCCCACGGTACAGCTACTGATCCTTCCTTTGGCCGCAGACTATGAAGTCAGGAATGTAAATCTTGCCGTAGTAGATCGAGACCGTTCGCCTTACTCTCAGAAACTATTATCAGACATTACCAGTTCAGGCTACTTCAGACTAGTGAGTTATGATGATTCATATGATGAATCTTACAAAAGAATTGAAAGCGACGAAGCAGATCTGGTCCTGGAGGTACCCGATCATTTTGAAAGAGATCTCGTGAGCGGGGATGCCGGGAAATTGTTCGTCGCCGTTAATGCCATCAATGGCACGAAGGCAAACCTTGGAGGGGCTTATTTGAATGTCATTATTCAGCGATTCAATCGAGACATTCAGGTGGACCTGCTTCAAACCGGAAACGTCCCGTCAATTCCGTCCATCGTTCTGACTTCGTCCAACTGGTTTAATGTGCATCTCAATTACAGGATATTCATGGTGCCCGGAATACTGTCGATCCTGGTGACGATGATCGGAGGTTTTCTTTCCGCCCTGAACATCGTGAAGGAAAAGGAAATCGGCACGATCGAACAGATTAACGTGACGCCCATACGCAAACATCACTTCATTCTCGGCAAGCTTATTCCCTTTTGGGTGCTTGGCAACATCGTATTCAGCATAGGTATGCTTATCTCCTGGCTGGCTTACGGAATTGTTCCCGCTGGCAACCTTCTTCTTTTGTATTCCTTTATCGGTGTATACCTGCTGTGCGTGCTGGGACTGGGTCTTTTGGTGTCGACGTTTTGCGACACTCAGCAACAGGCGATGTTCATCATGTTCTTTTTCATGATGATTTTTATCCTTATGAGCGGACTGTTTACTTCAACTGATGGCATGCCTGATTGGGCCAAAGCCCTTACACGTGCCAACCCGGTGTATTATCTTGTTGACGTGATGCGCATGGTTGTACTGAAAGGAAGCAGGTTCGCGGATATCGCCGGTCACATGATTACTGTCGCAGCATTCGCAGTGGTACTGAATAGCCTGGCAGTATTCAATTATCGCAAGGCGAATTAAAAATAATTCATGACCTGTTTGAAGTCGCTGTTTTTCGTCCTGCAGTCAGAACAATAATCAGAAGAAACAGCGCTACGCCGAGGCCAATGAGATATGGCCAGCCGGAGCTTCCGGGTTGAACTGCACTAACGCTCTTCACTACTTCGTATTCAGGAATTATTCCCGTGAAAACATAGGCCTGCAGCATAACGAGGATTGAGATAATAAACAACATGAGCAAGCTGTGTCTTACCGTAAAGCGAAAGAGGTCCGACTCCTTACCAGCGAGTCCTACGGCAGCAGCAGCCGTTGCAACAGATTGAGGTGAAATCATTTTCCCTGTAACGCCACCGGAAGCATTCGCAGCAACTGTCACAACAGGGTCTACTCCTATCGTGTCGGCAGTGGCAGCCTGCAGCTTACAGAACAAGGCATTGGATGATGTATCTGAGCCTGTAATGAAAACGCCTATCCAACCTAGTATTGGTGAGAAGAATGGAAACAGAACGCCGGTGGCGGCAAGGGCCAGCCCAAGCGTTAATGACATGCCGGAATAGTTCGCCACAAAAGCGAAGGCGACAACACTGGCAATAGTAAGTATGGCCCAGCGCAACTGCTTTAAAGTCTTACCATATATTTGAACGGCATCACGCCACGTCAGACCGGATACAGGCACAGATATAATTGCTGCGAAGAGAACTGCAGAACCCGGAGCAGACAGCAGGTTAATCTCGTAAGGCTTCACCTCGAGTAAAGCGCCGGATGGTGAATAGATTGAATCGTGGATAAATGGCAAGTGGATCTTGAACAATGCCAGATCATTTAACGTCGCCTTCACCGGCGCAAGGCCCCAGGTGACAATAAACAATGTCATGATGAGATAAGGCGACCACGCACGCAGTATTTCACCCCCGGTGTATTTCAGTGAATTGCCACTTACAACGGTCGGACTACCCGAATTGAACCGGTCCTCCCCTGAAAATTCCCAAGTGCTCCGGGGCCGCCAGAAGCGAACAAGAAGCAGGACACAGAGAATGGAGGCGATTCCTGCGAGGACATCCGGCAGCATTGGTCCCAGATAGTTTGCAGTGAACCATTGAAAGAATGAAAATGAAAGGCCTGAAACCAGAATTGCCGGCCACACTTCCCAGGCGCGCCGAAACCCGGCCATGATCACTACCAGATAAAGCGGTAGCAGCAGTGAAAGCAAGGGAAGCGTTCGTCCCACCATTTGTGAGATGGCCAGCTCAGGTAAATCAGAAATGCGTGAAGCCATGATGATGGGAATACCGATCGAACCGAAAGCAACGGGTGCGGTATTCGCAATGAGGCAAAGCCCGGCGGCATACAATGGATTAAAACCAAGCCCGATCAGCATTGCCGCCGAGATAGCAACCGGCGCTCCGAATCCAGCCGATCCTTCGAGAAATGCTCCGAATGAAAATGCAATAAGCAGTGCCTGCAGCCGCCTGTCGGGGGTGATCGTTGCCATAAAATCACGGATGATGGCAAACTGACCGCTCTTCACGGTAAGATTGAAGAGAAACACTGGCCCCAGAATGATCCAGCATATTGGAAATAATCCGTACAACGCGCCCTGCAATGCGGAGAAGGCCGCCAGCGGAGCCGGCATGCCGTATAGTGTCAGGGCCAGGACCAATGCAATACAGAGGGTGAGGATACTGGCCAGATAACCCTTCATCTTCAGCATGAGGGCCGTGAAAATGAAGACTACGGGAATGGCGGCAACCATCGCTGAGAGGGCGAGGCTATCGAATGGATATACTACCTGTGTCCACTGCATGAGATCGGATTAATGCCTCTGCCCTCGGTTGGGCACTGCACAACCGATGAATGTAATAAAAACTTTTCTTTACGGCAGCATCATTTTTCGTAATCTGCGTATCCTGCAATGGATGTGGTCACTACATTAGCATTCGGTTCTGAGTTGACAATGATAGTATTGAGAGAGGCGGGTGCCGGTAAGTTGAGCATCCGCTGCATTAATCGTACATTAATCAGTTAAAATCGAACGTGAAGCAATCCGATAAGTTCAAAATTGTTATAGCAGACGGATACACTCTCAATCCGGGAGACCTCGACTGGAAAGGTATCGAACGATATGGTGATGTAACCTATTACGATCGTACACCCGCGGCAGAAATGGCCGCGCGTTGCAAATCTGCCGACATCATCATCACCAACAAGGCACCATTAGATGCCGCACTCATTAAGCAGGCAGAACGATTGAAACTGATACTCGTGACCGCTACGGGGTATAATATTGTAGACGTAGCGGCAGCCAGAGAGAAGAGTGTAGTTGTTTGCAATGTTCCCGACTATGGGACCGCCTCCGTCGCGCAGCATACTTTTGCCCTCATCCTGGAGCTTGCCAATCTTGTTGGCGCCAATAGCCGGGCCGTTGCTGATGGCGCCTGGGTCGCGTGTCCTGACTTTGCTTTCTCGAAAGGTCCACTGATGGAACTGCAGGGAAAAACGCTGGGCATCGTAGGCCTCGGAAGAATTGGCAGCCAGGTTGCCCGTCTTGCAGAGGCGTTCGACATGCGTGTCCTGTATCACAGCCGTACTCCAAAGCCTGAAGCAAAGGGAGAATATGCACCACTGGACAAGCTGATGGCCGAAAGTGATATCGTGTCGTTGCATTGCCCGCTCACGAAAGACAACACCAGGTTCATCAACCGCGCGCTACTCAGTAAAATGAAACGAAACGCCTGGCTGATCAACACTTCACGGGGCGCACTGATAGACGAACAGGATCTTGCCGATGCCCTCCGGGAAGGAACCATTGCCCATGCAGCGCTTGATGTTCTTTCAGTTGAACCTCCGCCTGCAAACAATCCTCTCCTTAGTGCACCTAATTGTCTGATCACTCCGCATAATGCCTGGCTCAGTCTCGAGGCGAGAACGCGAATTCTGCGCGTCACAGAAGAGAACCTTTTGAACTATACTAAGAACGCGCCGGCCAACACTGTGTAGTTGTCTATTCAATAACTTATTACCAGCTTGAACACCAGACCTATGAAAATATACAAGACAAAAAACACCATCATCATTGAATCTGAAGGGAAGAAGTACGATGCCGGTCTGCATGACTGGGATACCTTCATTAACCGCGACAATCTTGCAGAATACCTGCGCGATCGGTTGCCTGCTGCAAAGGCTGTGACCGACGATTGGTTTGCTCAGCAGACCGTGGAAGCACCCATTGGCTCGCAGGAGATCTGGGCCGCTGGTGTCACTTACCTTCGCAGTCGTGACGCGCGTATGGAAGAGTCTAAGGATGCGGGCGGTGGAACCTTCTACGATAAAGTTTATGATGCTGCTCGCCCCGAGATATTTTACAAGGGCACAAAACATCGCACTGTGGGAACCGGGGGAAAGGTACGTATCAGAAGGGACTCCACATGGAACGTTCCTGAGCCGGAGTTGACGCTGTTCATGTCGACCAGTGGCTCCATCGTTGGATACACTATTGGCAATGATATGAGCTCGCGCAGCATTGAAGGCGAAAATCCCTTGTACCTTCCACAGGCCAAAGTTTATGATGGATGCGCGGGACTCGGACCCTGCATTTATGTGCCCGGTAAGCCAATTGATGAGAAGTCGAAGATCTCACTTGAGATAAAGCGTGACGGCAAACCGGTGTTCTCTAATTCTATCGCCATCACTCAAATGAAACGCAAGCACGTTGAGCTCGCGGGATATCTTTTCATGGAGTGCAGCTTTCCAACAGGCGTATTCATGATGACGGGTACAGGCATCGTTCCTCCCAACGATTTCACGGTAGCTTCGGGCGATGAGATCGTAATTACTATTGAAAATATCGGCACTCTGGTGAACTTCGTCGCCTGAACAGGCATTTACTTATAAATAGTTTTCTTCCAACAATTCGGCTTTACCAACAAATAATACTCAGGGCTAAGTACTCAGGACTCAGGACTAAAAAACACTACACATGGACGTCATCGGGAAACAATTGATTCGTGGTTCGCAACGTGCGACAGGTAAAGAAACGTTTGCCTCTGTTCACGCGGCAACAGGCAGTGAAACGCAGCACACCTTTTATGAGGCCACAGACGAAGAGATAAACGATGCAGTGGAAGCTGCTGTCGATGCGTTTGAAACATATGGCAAAGTCACGCATGCTGAACGTGCGAAGTTTCTCAGAACGATAGCGAAGGAAATTGAGCAGTTGGGTGACATGCTGCTGGAAACAGCGAGCAGTGAAACAGGGCTCGGTCTTGAGCGATTGCGTGGCGAACGCGGCCGCACCATGAATCAGCTCAATGCGTTTGCATCGTTCATTGAAGATGGATCGTGGCTGCGGATCATCATCGATCGCGCTGATCCCGAGCGTAAGCCGTTGCCCAAACCCGATCTTCGTCAGATGCAGGTTCCGATCGGCCCCGTTGCTGTATTCGGTGCCAGCAATTTTCCACTTGCTTTCTCGGTGGCAGGAGGTGATACGGCCGCGGCGTTGGCTTCCGGCTGTCCCGTAGTGTTCAAGGCTCACCCGGCACATCCTGCCACATGCGAGCTGGCTGCTACTGCCATCATGAGGGCTGTTGAAAAGTGTGAGCTTCCGGCCGGAACGTTCTCAATGCTGCATGGACGATCCAACCGTGTAGGCGGTGCGTTGGTCACACATCCGCATATCAAAGCCGTGGCATTTACCGGTTCATTCCGCGGTGGCAAGGCACTCTTCGATCAGGCCGTGCGGCGTCCTGAGCCTATACCGGTGTATGCGGAAATGGGAAGTGTAAATCCTGTGCTGATCCTGCCCTCCGTCGCGAAACGGAACAGGACGAATGTTGCAAAGCAACTTGCAGGTTCGATCACTCTCGGCTCGGGTCAGTTCTGCACGAACCCAGGCCTGCTGATGATGAGCGGCGGCGACGAGACACAGGATTTTCTCAGCGAGCTGGCAACGGAACTGGCCACTATTCAACCTGCAACAATGCTTACCTCAACAATTTGCAATTCATATATCGAAGGCATTAAAAATCAACGGGCCGTTGAAGGCGTGAAGTCGCTCACCGACGGACCATCATCCAATCCGTCTCCGCATCTGGCGTGGATCTCCGCAGCGGATGCCGTAACACATCCTCATGTTTTAGAAGAGGTGTTTGGGCCCTCGTCGATGGCGGTGGTGGCAAGCTCGATGGACGAACTTCTTGCCTTTGCCAAATCACTGCCTGGTCAACTTACCGCGACCGTGCTCGGTGAAGAATCAGAGATTGGCGAAGCGGCCCCGCTGATTGATGTCTTAAGGCAAAAGGTAGGCCGGATCATATTCAACGGTTACCCTACTGGCGTGGAAGTGTCGCCAGCCATGGTACATGGTGGTCCGTACCCTGCAACGACAGATGCGCGTTCCACATCCGTTGGAACGACGGCAATCTATCGCTTCACGAGGCCGGTATGCTTCCAGAATTTTCCGCAGCAGCTTTTGCCTGCGGAGCTGAGAGACTAACAACGAAATTGGATTTGATACCCGCAGGGATCATCGTCGATCAATATCAATGAAATGAATTTGATCCCGTAGGGATCACAGATCAATAGCAACGAACGTCGAAACGCTCACGCGCGCGACGTTCGTTTTTTTTTAATATATACGAACGCTCATCGCGAGCAATGCACGAACGTTCAAAAAAGTGCACATTCAACGCAGGCAATATCTTCATTACGAAAAAAATGATCAGGATTTTCAGATTGACGTGACGATACGGTACGTCTTACATTCGACCCGATAAGATCGTAATTAAGATGCCCAACACGTACACTCAGCTATTGGTCCAACTAGTTTTTGCCGTAAAATTCCGGGAGGCCGTTATTGCCAGGCACTGGAGGTCCGATCTCTGTATGTACATAAGCGGAATAGTTCGCAAACATGGACACAAGCTATTATGTGTCAACGGTGTCGCGGATCATTTACATATCCTTGTCGGGATGCATCCGAGACAATCAATTTCCGAATTGGTCCAGGAAGTGAAGAAAGCCTCCTCTAAGTGGATAAATGACAATCGCCTGGTTCGAGGACATTTCTCGTGGCAGGAAGGATATTCTGCATTCAGCTATTCCCAGGAGGCGTTGTATAACTTAGTTCGGTACATTGAGAACCAGAAAGAGCATCACAAGAAACGAACGTTTCGCGAGGAGTACGTCGCAATGCTTAAAGATTTCAATATTGAGTTTGAAGATCGTTACATATATAAAGAATTATCCTGAGGCATATTAATTTAAATTCGCGCACCACGTTGCGTGCGAGGAACATTCGTATATATTAAAAAAAACGAACGTCGCACGCGTGAGCGTTTCGACGTTCGTTGCTATCGATCTGCGATCCCTACGGGATCAAATACAACTCTCTTGCTATTGATCTGCGATCCATACAGAATCGAATCCAACTCCCTTCAATTCTTCAACTTCTTCTCCAGCCACGCATTGAACTTATCACGCTGTTCCGGATACGTCCAGTGACCTGTCTCAAGAGCAAGCATCAGTTCCTTCGGCGCCGTGATCACATTGTAGGCCGCGTACATCGAAGTTGGCGGACACGTTTCATCATTGAAACCCCATGAATACAAGCCCGGCACTTTCAGCGTTCGCGCAAAATTTACAACGTCATAGTATGGAACGGTCTCCAGCTTCTCCTTGATGTTATGGACAGCAACGTTGTCCTTATTGAACAGATGCGGCCACCCTCCTGCCCTACCATTCAGATAGCCGGTCACATCGCTGAGCGCGGGATAGAACGCGGCGAGAAACTTCACGCGCGGATCAAGCGCTGCAGTAACAATTGATAAGGCACCACCCTGGCTTCCGCCGGTAACAGCGAGATTCGTTCCATCGAACTGAGGCAGAGAAAAAAGGAAGTCATTAGCACGGACGCATCCCAGGTACACGCGCTTGTAGTAGTATCTGTCGCGGTTGTCAAGGTTGTAGGTGTTGTAATCGGCAAGGGCGCCTGCACGCAGGTCGTTGTACACACCAGGGTCCATATTGACCGGAATGCCATGAATACCAATCTCGAGGGTAATGATTCCCTTCTCAGCCATGGCAACGTCACCCGCATATGGCCTTACACCTGCCCCAGGCACGCGCAGCAGCGCAGGGTACTTGCCGTCCTTTTTAGGCACACATAAAATCCCGTAGACACGCGCACCTATCCTGAAGTTCTGAATATTAACGTGATAAACATTCACGGTTTCCGTACAACGTTCAGGCATCAGTGTCATTCGTGCGTCCAGCGGTATAGTTGCCAGGTCCTTCTTGGCCTGGTCCCAGAACGCATTGAAGTCAGACTTGTCTGCAACGGTAGGTCTGATCGACAGTGGATCGAAGCCCGCCGTACCGAGGCCCTTATATATCTTGCCATCTACCGTTACCTCTGCGGTGCAACGCAGAAATCCTGCAGTTTTCATTGTCCCTCCATTCACACTCAACGTTCCTTTACTGGCAGCTACTCCCTCCTTCTTAATAGTCGGCTCCATTTTCTCGGGCCCTACCTGGTAGTTAATGGCCACGTTGTGCAAAGGATTGCCATTTTGCAGAACCGTGATGGTGAACGTTACAGGTTCTCCCGTCTTGTAAGTCCAGTCGGCGCGTTCAGGAGCCACCACGACTTTGACAAATTGTTCAACGGGCTGAGCCTGAAGACAGGCAATCAACACAAGCATCAGCAAGGCCGTGGCTGAAACGTTGCGGAAAACGAATTTCAATTTCATACAGGGATCGGTTATTGGAATTTTTACTATGAGCGTGTAGGTACTATCAGGGTAATATACACACCGAGATCAATGATGCCAATCTGTACTTGAGTTGCGGAGAAATGACCTGACCAAAAGCGTCTATAACATTGGGGTACTTCGAAATTCTACCCGGCAACGAAATACCATACACTGGTCGGCTTCTGCGATCATTCACCGACAAACGGGAGTCTTCTCACTGAATCGCTTGACTCGAAGCATTAATAGAGTCAAATTCAATATCTGATTTTTCGGTCTGAACACTCCCGTTGCTACCCACAGCGGGTTCCTGTAATGCTGTTCGGAAGGTGCGTGATTTTTTTGACTTGTAAATTTTACCTGTGAATCCTATGGTAGTACCTCAGGAGGCTGTCTTTCAAAACAGAAGGCATGCGGCCTTTTTGCTCGGCGAGCGATTGATGGAATATCGAAACACCGACAACGTGGTGGTCGCTGTACCTGGCGGCGGGATACATATGGGTGCCTATCTGTCCGAATTGTTGAATCTTCCATTGGACGTAATGCCCTGCCGCAAGATCAAACATCCGGCCGATCCGCAAAAGACCATCGGTGCTGTGAGTGTCGATGCCGTTGTATTACCTGAGCAGGATCGCAACCTCCCCCAGGACTACGTTTATCACCAGATCCAACTCCTTCAGCATGTTATCGATATGCAGGCAAGACACTATGCCGCAGCGCGTCCGGCCGTGTCGTTTGAAGGCAAGACCATCATTGTTGTGGATGATCTCATGCTGACGGGCGACAGCGTGCTGGCCTGCGTAAAGGCCGTTAAGCAGCACAACCCTGCAAAGGTAGTGGTGGCTGTCCCGAATGTTACACCAGCTGCCACACAGCTTATCTCAGGATCGATCGACGGAATCGTATATCTCACCATCGAGCCGAACGCAGCGCAACACCTTTATGCTGAATTTCCTCCGATCACAGAACAGGAAGTGATCGACATCCTGCGACAGCGCGCTGCCGCGATGGAGTCGGTTACCATACTGTGAAAATTAGCTGGATCAGCACAGAGTTCCCTAAGAGAAGAGCAGATCATTTCAATTGAGCTCCCTTATTGAGCACTCCCATTGGGCTCCCTCTAAGAATAGAGTACTTCCTTCTGCTCCATTACCTTCTCGCTTGAAATGTATTCATCATAGCTCATTAGCTTGTCGATGAATCCGCGCGGTGTGAGTTCGATGATCCGGTTCGCTACCGTCTGCGTGAACTCGTGATCGTGCGACGTAAACAACACCGTGCCCGGGAAATCCTTCAGCGCGTTGTTAAAAGCAGTGATCGATTCCAGGTCGAGGTGGTTGGTCGGTTCATCAAGTATAAGAAGGTTAGCGCCGGCAAGCATCATGCGCGACACCATGCAGCGAACCTTCTCGCCTCCGGAAAGCACCGTGCAGCGCTTGAATACTTCTTCTCCGGAGAACAACATCTTTCCAAGAAACCCGCGAACGTAGATCTCGTCCTTGTTCTCTTCTTCAGCAAACTGACGAAGCCAGTCGATAAGGTTGTCATCGGACTGAAAGAACGACTCGTTATTAACGGGTAGGTATGCCGTTGTGATCGTCTGACCAAACTTATATTCTCCTTTGTCCGGCTTCAACTCGCCGGCAAGGATCTGAAACATTGATGTGATCGCAAGACTGTCCTTTGAAAGGAAGGCGATCTTCTCACCTTTCCTCACATAAAAGCTTACATCCTTAAACAGCTGATTGCCATCGATCGAATAGCTGAGGTTATCAACAGTTAAAATCTGATCACCCGCCGTGCGCTTTTGCTGGAAGATAATGGCCGGATACTTACGCGTCGATGCCTGGATCTCGTCGACGTTGATCTTCTCCAACAATTTACGACGGCTCGTTGCCTGCTTCGACTTCGAGGCATTGGCACTGAATCGCGCGATGAATTCCTGGAGTTCCTTTCTCTTATCTTCCGCCTTCTTGTTTGCCGACGAGCGCTGCTGCAAAGCTAGCTGACTCGACTGATACCAGAATGTGTAGTTACCGGTGTACAAACGAATGGCGCTGAAGTCGATGTCGACAATGTGGGTACAAACTGTATCGAGGAAGTGACGATCGTGAGATACAACAATCACGGTATTCTTGAAATCGAGCAGGAAATCTTCCAGCCATGACACCGTGTTGATGTCGAGGTCGTTGGTTGGTTCATCGAGGATGAGGATGTCGGGATTACCAAAGATGGCTTGCGCCAGCAACACGCGGACCTTCTGGTTACCACTCAGCGTTTTCATGAGTTTCTCATGATCATCTTCTGCAATTCCAAGACCGCTCAGAAGTGCTGCAGCGTCAGACTGCGCATTCCAACCGTCCATCTCAGCGAATTCGTTCTCCAGCTCGGAGGCACGGATACCATCAGCCTCTGAAAAATCCGGCTTTTCATAGATAGCGTCCTTCTCCTTCATGATGCTCCATAGCCTGCCGTGTCCCATCATCACCGTATCCAAAACAGGAACCTCGTCGAACTCGAAGTGGTTCTGGCGCAAAACAGCCATGCGCTTGCCCGGCTCGATGCTTACAGAACCTCGCGTCGGGTCGATGTCTCCTGCCAGTATTTTTAGGAACGTACTTTTGCCGGCGCCATTTGCACCGATAACACCGTAGCAGTTACCAGGTGTGAATTTTAGGTTAACTTCGTCGAACAACACCCGCTTCCCGAATTGCAACGACAGATTATTTGCAGCGATCATGTTTCAGAGTGGAAAAATTAGCCGCAAAGATAAGTAAAACTCCCGTTTTCGTGGCGCATATTGGGACAACGTCCAGCTATTCTATGCACATAATCTCCCGCCCCCGATTTCAATCGTTCGTTCTGCTATTTCTTTTTCTAACGACGGCCCTGTCGGCGCAAGCGCAACGTCGCGCCCTCGTGTTCCAGTCCGACTTTGGGTTGAAAGACGCTGCCGTCGGAGCCATGAAAGGTGTCGCCTTCGGTGTGTCGTCCGACATTGCCATCTTCGACCTCACCCATGAGATTCCCGCCTTTGATATTTGGGAAGCGTCGTACCGGCTTGGCCAGGCCGCTGCCTATTGGCCAAAGGGAACGGTCTTCGTCTCGATAATCGATCCTGGTGTCGGTTCCTCCCGCCGTTCGGTCGTCGCCCGAACAAAGACAGGCCATTTCATTGTTACACCCGACAACGGAACGTTAACCCATGTTGCCGAGTCATTGGGAATCGACGAAGTCCGCGAAATCGATGAGGCAAAGAATCGATTAACCAACTCTAACGAGTCATATACTTTTCATGGCCGCGATGTCTATGCCTATACCGGCGCGCGTCTCGCATCGGGCACCATAGCATTTGAAGAAGTTGGGCCCGCGTATACCGGAGGCGTTGTACTTATCTCCTACCAGAAGGCAACGTTCAGCAGCGGCGAGGTGATCGGAGGAATACCGGTACTGGATATCCAGTATGGCAACGTCTGGACTAATGTCGATAAAACTACGTTCAGCAAGCTCGGCGCCGGCACAGGCGATTGGTTACAGGTGAAGATCGTTCATAAAGGGAAAGTCGTTTACAACGAGCGCGTAAAGTTTGTGGAAACATTCGCGACTGTGGAAAAGGGAAAGGATCTTGGGTATTTGAACAGCCTCCTGAACTTTTCACTTGCCATAAATCTTGGAAATTTTTCTCAGACCCATCAGGTATTCAGCGGCAGCGACTGGACCATTTCTATTAAGAAAAGCCAATAGTTCCTGACAAACTGCCCGGTACTTTTAAATTCAATATGTATAATAAATCAATAATGTAGAGTTTTACATTTTGCGGTTAACCGCCCAAAAGAACTAGCCTCGTATAGCACGGTGCCTCGCCCAAAAGCCCATAAAAAAAAGTGGTCCAGGCGATATCCCTTCCGGATAAAAGCCTGGACCGTGTAAAACACCCCCATTAAATGGAGCCTGGAACGGCCCCAAGAAATCTTTATATCATTCGGCCCTTTTGATTCTCTGGACTTTACTTGGTCCAGGCGATATCCCTTCCGGATAACAGCCTGGACCGTTGTAAAACACCCCCATTAAATGGAGCCTGGAGCGGCTCCGAGAATCTTTATTTAGCCGACTATACTTTTTCAGTTGTTAACAGTAGCAGATCCCTTGTCGATCCGGACATAGACGTATTTCATCTTGTCTTTACTCGCTTTCTTGTTGCCGCCAGTTGAAACCGGCGACATGGTGAGCGAATTGTTCGTCAATACAATCTCCCATTCTACTATTTTCGCATCGTCAGGTTGCAGCTGGCTTTCCAGATACAACCGTGAATCATTCTCATTCAACCGAAAGGATCCACTGTCAATGCTCGTCGTATGGTTCACATACCTTCCGTCATTTCTGAACTCGATCCATTGCCCTGAAGTTGGATTCCGGGCCACTTCGGTTTTTCCCGAAAGAACTTTCTCCACTTTCCAGGCTCCGCGGATCTTTTCGATCTGCTTATTCGCTCCGTCCTTTACTTGTGCAAGAGCTGATGATGTGATCACCAGAGCGCCAAGAAGGACTGCTATTCTTCGTGACATAGTTGTTTAGCGAAATTCACATAGTTGTTTAGTGAACTTCTGCGAACACATTTGTAAAAACCATGCCGGATGACCGAATCCCTGATTTCAGCGTGAAATGCGCGTCGTGCCAAAACTTATGTGCATTGCTTGCGGAATATATTCCACATTGGCCGTGAAAGTTTTGTACATGTGGCTACAATATGAGGACATGCATAAGCGACATAATATGAGTATTTAGTCCTTAGTCCTGAGTATTTGGTAATAAGTATTTGTACTAATACTCAGGACTAAGGACTCAGGACTCAGGACTTATTAAGTATCAATGCCAAACCATAACTCAATGAGTAAGACCAGCAAAGTAACCCTTGGATATGTATTTAAAACCATCGTGTGGCCGAGACGGTCATTGTTGCTGATCGGATTGATCCTGATCATCATCAGCCGGCTCGCGAGCCTGGTGCTACCCGCGGCGAGCAAGTATCTGATGGATGAAGTTATCGCGAAGCAGAATCTGGAAATGCTGAAGATGTTGCTTCTCGCCGTCGTCGGATCCATCGTCGTGCAGGCAATCACATCGTTCCTTCTCACGAAACTACTTAGTGTGGAAGCGCAGCATCTTATTTCCGTACTGCGGGCCAAAGTGCAACGCCACCTGTTGAGGCTTCCGATAGGCTTCTTTGACAACAACAAAGCCGGCGCCCTGGTATCGCGTATAATGACTGACGTGGAAGGCGTGCGTAACCTGGTGGGAACAGGACTGGTCCAGCTCATCGGCGGTGCAATAAGCGCCGTAGTGTCGCTGGTTATCCTTATCCGGATCAGTCCGATCATGACCGTATGCGTGCTGGTGCCGGTGATCATTTTTAGTCTCGTCTCGCTGAAAGCATTTGCCTACATCCGTCCCATATTCCGTGAGCGTGGAAAGCTGAATGCGGAAGTAACGGGACGCCTGACGGAAACCCTCAATGGCGTCAGGGTGATCAAGGGCTTCAATGCCGAAGAACAAGAGTACAGGACATTCGTACAGGGCGTCGACAAACTTTTCCAGAATGTAAAGAAGAGCCTCACGTCTACGAGCCTTGTAACAAGTTCAGCAACGTTTCTGCTTGGACTGGCATCGGCTGGAATCATGGGCATTGGCGGATATTTTATCATTACCAACGAGATGACCATCGGCGACTTTCTGTCCTTTACATTGTTCCTCGGGTTCATGATTGCGCCGATTGTGCAGATGAGCAACATCGGCAGTCAGCTAACCGAGGCCTTCGCCGGGCTTGATCGCACAGAGGAACTGCTGGCCCATCCAACCGAAGATGATGCCGCATCAAGAACCCAGCGAATAGGCAATATCAAAGGCGACATAGAATTTGAGAACGTGTCGTTTGCGTATGAGGAAAACAAGAATGTATTGAACGACATCAGTTTCAAAGCACCTGCCGGAACGGTAACGGCCCTGGTAGGCACGTCAGGTTCTGGCAAGACGACCATCGCAGGACTGGCGGCTTCGTTCCTTAGTCCGGCAGAGGGAAAGATCCTTGTTGATGGCATCGATTTATCTACGCTGATACTGGATAGCTACCGCAGTCAGCTTGGTGTAGTGTTGCAGGATGATTTCCTTTTTGAGGGTACTATCCGCGAAAACATTTTGTTTCCCAGGCCGAATGCGAGCGAGGAGAACCTTATGCTTGCCGCCCGAGCCGCCCATGTACTCGAGTTTACTTCGAGATTTGAGAAGGGACTGGACACCGTTATCGGAGAGAGAGGGGTCAAACTATCGGGTGGTCAGCGTCAGCGAATCGCGATTGCCCGGGCCATCCTGGCCGATCCGCGCGTGCTCATTTTGGATGAAGCCACTTCCAACCTCGACACGGAAAGCGAAGCACTCATTCAGGAGAGCCTTAGGGTGCTTATGCAGGGCAGAACTACGTTCGTGATAGCGCATAGACTGAGTACAATCCGCCAGGCCACGCAAATACTCATTGTTGAACATGGGTCGATCATTGAGCGTGGCACGCATGATGAGCTTATCGCCAGAAAGGGTCGCTACTTTGAACTGTATACTTATCAGGCACGTATCTGATTCACTGAATATCCCATAAGCCAGCCGTTGTGAATTGATGCAATCGACAAAAAAGTTTGTGATAGCGGTAGATGCAAAGAATATTATTAGTTAACTTTTGGGTATTAAACTCCCAACGCTATGGCAAAAAAAGCTAAGAAGTCTGCCAAGAAAGCTCCTAAGAAGGCAGCTAAAAAAGCCGCTAAGAAATCTGCTGTAAAGTCAGCAAAGAAAGCTGCTAAGAAGGTAAAGAAAGCAGTAAAGAAAGCCGCTAAGAAGACCGTTAAAAAGGCTGCTGCAAAGCCCGCAAAGAAATCAGTTGTCAAGAAAGTTGCCGCGAAAGCCAAGGCGATCAAAAAGACAGTAGTGAAGAAGGCTAAGGCTATCCGGAAGGATGTGTCGGCAACTGCATCATCACTTGCTGCCGCTTCTGCTGAAAAGGCTGTCGAAGTGAAAGACGCAGTAGTAGATACCGCTTCCAACGTGGCTCACACAGTAAGCGATAAGCTCGCAGAAGCAAAAGACGCATTGGAACAGAAGGTATCCGATATCCAAAAGAACTTGTTTGGAGCCTGAGGCTTCAACTGATATTGATGTTGCATAATGGGCTGCCAACAGCCCATTTTGCTGCTGCTGTCGGTATCTGGAGATGAATTTCAGATCTTCACAAACCGCACCCACTGCGTTTTTCCAAAACATCGTACTGCCAGCTGATAGGTGCCTGGTGGCAGTAATTCTAATGACAGCACGCATACTGCGCACCTGTCGTTCGTATCCTTTCTCTGCACTCCCCGCGCCTGTGGGATTTCCATGCAAAACAGCCGAGGCTCAACGCGCATACCTGGAGCGTTGTATATCTCAAATGAAAATGATTCGGTCAAGCGACCTTTCCCACTTTCAATGACCGGCCTATTGTTGGCCGTTCCACTCCCACGCCAGAACTCACTATTACCTTCCCGGCTACTGCCGATTGAACAGGCTCCGCAGCAAACCTGTACAGTCATTTCCTTAACTACGGGGTTTGGATAAGCCTTAATACACAGCTCTTTGTTTTCAGGGGTATATTCATGCTGACTTATCAATGAATGAATTCGGAATGGATGTTCCTGGTCACGCTTATCAATTGACAACAAGGTCGTGTCTGTGGCAGGTGATGGCTGATCAGCACGGGCAATGGAATCAATCAATAGCAACGTAAACCGGTCCGCGCGACGCGATGAAGGATCAGGGCTCACTGTAAACTTAATAGGATGATCCGGCGTGAGTTTATCCATGCGGCCAAGGTAATCGTCCCGCAGCAGACAGGTCAGAAAGCTCAGATCTGCCCAGGAAACATCGAATTGATATGCTCCCTCATTGAGGCCGCTCAAATGAATGCTTATCGAATCAGGAAGTGCAGGACGGCTGTCGATTGCCAGCTCCAGGCCGTCGGGGGACAGTAATGAAATATTCAGTGTATCGTTGAGAAGTTTCACTCCGTCCCAGGCATCAAGGGATTCTTTGCTCTGTTTGCGCAGGCGAACAATGAGCCGATCGGAATGCCTTGCCGATGATACTTTAAGGCACAGTGACGGTACTTGCACAGCGGGTCGCCGGTAGAAGGCAGCATCATCTGTTTTTGCTTCCTCGCGAAATGTGAGTGAAGCATCCGCAGACATTGCGCGAACCCAGAATGATTGCCCTAATGCGATCCTTCCTTCCGGTATGTCAGTGAACTGCGCATCACCGTCCCAATAACGAAAGCGATGATCGCCGTTGTCGGTAATGACGATCACATGTGACAGACCATTCTTTATCAGCGATGGAGACTCCCAACTGATTGAGGACGGGTATGGATTTCCAACCAGGTTCCATCCATTCGCTCTGCCTGAGTGTAATGTATAGGTGAATGGAATCGTAATATCATGCTGATTGATGGGACCGACGAAGTCAACAATGGTGGAAGAGGTATTTCTGATGAATGCTGCATATCCCCGGCCGATGACAAGTGGAGCTTCCGCAGCCCGGCCACCACGGGGGTACTCCCGCCAGCCAGCTAACTTTTCACCATACGTTTCGTCGTACTCGAAGAACGACGGATTAAACGTGCTGATCCCTGGCCCGCTGCTCGGGTCGAGGAATCTGCCAGTTACCGGGAAGTCATCCATCACCGAGCCCACCGAGCCGTTGCTAACCGGACTCGACAGATAACGATAAAGACGGCCCTCGCCACTCATAAAACGCTGCACCGTTACATCCCCTTCTATTGAAGAGCCGGCCCCCAGCGCGCCGATCGCGGCCGTCTGCCCCGCTCCGTCTCCGAGTGACAACAAAGTCAGGTATCCGTTGGAAGCCAGTATGTTGTTACCAGGACCGACGTCGATCTTTTTGGCGATCATCAGCGGACTTGTCATCTCCGCTCTCCCTCCTGTCTTAAAGAGCTCCAGGCGGTCAATAGATGCCCCATTAGCATCGATCGTCTGACGGCCGGCACCAGACAGCCGGACGCCTTCAAGCCTTGTATGAGGAGGCCTGAGTGTGAAATTGCCATTGACAATAAGCGTGTGACCAGCCTGGTCAAAGGTTCCTCTTTCCAGCGCGAAGTCATTCATTACGGTGACATCTGCCACCTGCATGACACCCGCTTCGTTGCTGAGAACCGTGTGCGCCATGGAAGGATGGGCTGTGCCTATCACCTGTCTGTCGGAGCCGTTATAAATGACCGTGGATTGAGCTGTAAAGTGTCGCGGGCCGGGAATGCGAATGTTGCCACCATTCCGCCCCAATTGAATCGCCCCGGATGCATCGGTAGATCCCACCTCAAGAATACCCTGAACGGTAAGCGCACCCTGGTCGCTCGTTATTGCCGATTCTCCCAGGCTCACACGGGCCAGGTCGGTTATCATGTATTCGATGTTGCCCACCAACGGATTGGCTATTGGCGCGATATCCACCCTTTGCAGCACATTGCCATTGAATTCAATCGTTCCCCTGCCGCTCCCTGCGGGCGGGGCCACGAGCCCACCGCGCACAACCTGGAAGTTGCCGGCTACCGATACCCACGACTGGCGCGATCCCGTGCTGTCAGCAACACTCGACGCCATCCTTAGCACGCTCCTTGAATCAATCATCCAGCTGCCCCCAACCACTAACTTCACATTGCCGCGCGTTGACAGGTAGCTTCCGCTGGTTGATTCACTGCGGTATTGAAAATCGCCGCCGATATTCACGGTAACGTTCGGGCTGTTGGTCGTGAACCAGAGTTGCGTCGGCCCTTCGATGATCAGGTTCTTCGCGATGTTGATGGTGGTCTGCTGCGTCGTACATAATCGAAGGGCCTTATTGTTAGTGTTCCGGATAATAAAATTTCCCCGTATGTCGCGAAGATGGCCGTTGAGATCGACGATGAATACTGTTTGATTCGGACAGTCATACTCCACGTTGCCAAAGGCCTGATGCCACGAGGTACTGTGGGCAAGGTTAATGTAACCGTCGTCCGTGAAGCCGGAAATCTGAAAGGTAGATGATACGCGCCAGGTCGCTATCGGAATGAACCCCAATGGTCCCTGCCGGTGCACATAGCGCGAACCTTCGTCGAATAGTGCGTTTGAGGCGTAAACACCCTGCAGACTACTACCTTCTGCGCATTCGACAACACCGGTTACCATAAACCGGAAAGTGTCGTTGTCAGCGCCTGAAAGTCCCAGCAAAGCACCGCCTTCCAATACGAGATGGCCGGCCACCGAAATCGCCTGGACCTCCACTGACGACAGCGAACGGATGGATACCTGATGATTGATGACTACAGCAGAAGCCGCGCCTGGCGCTACACCGGCGTCCCACACGGAGGGATCGTCCCAGTATCCGTTTTTCAACGATATAACGGTATCGCCATGCGCACAAACAGCGGACAACAGAACGGTGGCCATCAGTAGGGCCTTTGCCAGTCTCAGGATCATGCCGAAATCTATGGACCGGCCTGTTGAACGATATGTTTTTAGCGGATAGGAAAACCGATCAGAATATTGAAAGGAAAGTTTATCCCGCCAACGGAACCGTTACTGGTGATGGGGTGCTAAATTGGTGACTGGCAAATGAGCGAATGTCCCTGAAAAAACAAAAAGCCCGGTCGGGCTATCAGTCGGAATCTTTAAGCTTTGTCGAAAGCAAAGCAATGAGTCTGGCCTCTTCCTCAGATCTTCTGAATACCACTTTCATGGCGCCGCGTTCACGGAAGTTTACCTCCCGCTCCTGCTCCGTCACGATGCCCTGCCGCCTGCGCACAACTCTGCGCGTACCTTCAGATTCCCGTGATGATTCAAATGACTCTTCCACAATCTATTGAGAATGTTAGACTTGACTATTTCAATCTGAAGCACAAAGTAAGAAAAAACGACGATAGTTGCCAGCCCGGGAAAAGGACAATTACATATTCGCCTGACCGTCAAGGACCTCGAAACGGGAATAATTGCTTTTGTACTCGGGCACAATTTCCTTCATCAGCGCCACCATTTTCAGCTCATTCCTGTCTTCGATGAGCTCTTCGAGGAGCCCCAGGTGCTGACAAACGTGGTCGTACATGTACTCCGATACCTGCGCCTTCAGGATCTTCTCATGGTGTGTCGGCAGCGTATTCTCCTGATCGTTAAGCAATTCCTCGTACAGTTTCTCGCCGTCGCGAAGGCCTGTAAAAACGATCTCGATGTCCTTGCCGAGTTCCTTGCCAGAAAGCATGATGGTCTTCTTGGCCAGGTCGAATATTTTCACCGGGCGCCCCATGTCGAATATAAAGATCTCACCGCCCTGTCCCATGCACCCCGCTTCAATTACGAGCTCACACGCTTCCGGGATCGTCATAAAGAATCGGGTGATCTCGGGGTGAGTTACCGTTACGGGTCCACCCTTCATGATCTGTTCCTTGAAAATTGGAATAACGGAACCATTGGACCCTAATACGTTACCAAAGCGTGTCGTCACGAATGAGGTCCTCTCCACTCCCATGCGGCGATAGTGCGTGTCCAGCGTCTGCACGTAGATCTCGGCAATGCGTTTCGTACATCCCATCACGTTCGTGGGCTTCACGGCCTTATCAGTCGAAATCATCACAAACTTCTTCACCTTGTGTTGCATCGACAGGTCGGCCAGGAGACGGGTGCCAAATATGTTTACCATCACCGCTTCCGACGGATTACTTTCCATCAGAGGCACGTGCTTGTACGCCGCCGCATGAAATAACATCTCGGGTTTATAGTCACGAAAGATGTTATGAATGCGCGCCTTGTTGCAGATGTCGGCAACGAACACGACGATGTTGGTGTTCTGGTTCTTTGATTTTAGTTCGCGCTCGATGGCATAGAGCGGCGACTCCGCCTGGTCGATCAGGATGAGCGTTGATGGCCTCAGCCTCAGGGCCTGGCGTGCCAGTTCCGATCCTATCGATCCAGCTGCCCCCGTGATGCAGATCGTCTTGTTCTGAATCTGTTTTCCGATCTCGGCGTTGTCAAGGCTGATCACCTCGCGGCCTAACAGGTCTTCAATATTGATGTCGCGGATCTGCGTGATATCGAACTCGTTCCTCAGCCACTTTTCGAATGAGGGCACGTAGCTCACACGGATATGATACTGAAGCGCCTGATCGACAATTTCATTCTTGCGTTCGATCGACAAACTCTTGGTAGCGATAACAAGCTGTCGCACCTTATACTTCTTTACCAGTTCCGGTAGCCGATGCGTTGAATAAATGCGCGTACCATTGATTTCTTTGTTGTCCTTCTTGTGATCATCGTCAAGAAATGCGACAAGCTTAAAGAGACTGGACACATCGGCCTCCATGGCTTGCTTGGTGAGGAACCCGGCAACGCCGGCACCGAAGATAACTACCGGAACGCGCTGCACAGTGTCTGACTTGATGTAAACAAAAATGTTCTTTACCAGCAACCGGTATTGGTACAGGAGCAGCGACGATATGAAGAACGAAATGAATACGACCGAATACGGAATGATGTTCTTGCCGAAGTTGTAGTAGTAGACAAGGTTTGCCACCGAGACGAGTACAAGAGTAACGAGTTCGTTGGCGATGATGCGAAAGCCATCCTGGATGCCGGTGTATCGTACGATGCCTGCGTAACTCTTGGTCATCATCGTGGCCAGCATGGCTGCGGCCATGCAAAGCAATGTTGCCAGCCCGGGATTGAAGTTCTGGATCTCGGGAATATTGAAATTAAACCTCAGCATGAATGCGAGGCCGACTGACAGTACGATCAGCAGCTGGTCAATGAGGATGACCGCGCCGCGGGGAAGAACCGTAAGCCGGTTAAAAAGTTGTTTGATCACTGGTCGTTGGACTTGTCCTTTTTTCTGCGCATCAATCGAGAAACGCCATAGGCGCCGCCACCAATGAGGAGATATTCAAGGCCGGTAATAGGCACAGCGTCAGGGTCTCCTGCAGGGTCGCCCGGATTTCCGGGATTACCAGGACCAATCTGGGCCTGAGCGACCCAGGTGATCAGTGTGAGAATCGCCATAAATGCCAATCGCCGAACTATAGTCATTTTGCTTTGAGGATCTTCTTCGTAAATGTTTTTGTGCCGGCGTTTACTCTCACGAGATACATGCCATCGGGCAGCGAAGTTATGTCAAACGTTGCTGTCTTCAAATCATCATTACCTGACAATTGCGCGCTGCGCAGTTGTACCCCTGTAGTTGAGATCAGTTCAACAGCAGCATCCGATTTTGAACGTACTTCCACGTAAACCTTATCCGGTGCTGGGTTCGGATAGATTCTTATAAAGCCGTCAGCACTTTCAGTTCCCAATATCAGCATCTCACGACCTTCGCTGGTCGTTGAGCAGGTACCGGTATTTACTACAACCGTATAAACACCTGACGATGTTGCTTCAATAGACTTGCCATTAGCACCATCGATGACTTCACCATCAAGATACCACTGATTTCCTGACTCGTAGTTCGATGTCAGTGTGTTGCCATCGACGGAGATAGCGGCCGGTGTCAGGTCGAGTACAGTTGCCTTTACCTCTACGCGTTCACCCTCACAGCCAGCGGCGTTCACCGCAGCAACATAATACGTCTTGCTCTTGCTAAGCGATACTGTTGTGAAGTTTGCTCCATGCTGACCTTCGATCGGAGTTTCGTCGTCAATGCCGTCGTACCAGTTAAACAAACTTCCTTCCACAGCCGATGCGGTGAGGCTTGCTGTACCGGTACCACACACCTGAGCAGGCGTTACGCTGCCGATGACTGGTTTACGGAGCACATTTATCGTCGCCTTTTCAGTCAGTACCTGCGAAGTACACGAAGCACGCTGCGCAGAGATGGTGATTACCGAAGCACCCTGAGGCAACGCATCCACACTTACGGGAATCTGAATTTGTCCACCATTACCAGTTACTGCGGAAGAGACTACAGCCTCATTGAGCATGGCTGTATACTGCACACCAGCCTGCGATGTAGGTAACGTAATAACTGCAGAAGAATTGCCCACGCAGATGGTTTCGCCCTTCACAGTGAGTTGTGTATCAAGTGCTGTTCCATTGAAGCGTATCTCGAAGCGTCCTTTCACTGTTGCAACGTCGCTGACAGAAAATGTGTAAACAGGATTGGAAGAAAGTTCGATCGACTTGTTCTCTGACTTATCGAAGAGTACGGGATGAATATCCGAATCGAAGCTCTCAAGGCCAGTGAATGTAAAAGTGTAATTGCCTTTCACGCCTTCTGCGATTTCGATGGGTACAACTTTTTCGCAGCCTCCTTTAGCGATGGCGTTGATGACGAGACGATCATTTTTGCTGGACAACGTTGATACGCGTAGTCCACTCGATTTGAATTTGTAACCGTCATATTTCGAATCATAAGCATCAGTTGCGCTGTCCATTAGCATCACTGCAAGATGATCGGTTACAGATCCTTGAGTCATAGCAAGCCTAAGGAGGTTGTCAGGCGCCCCCTCGCGTATGAATTTTGACTGTCCGGCAATCTTGTCTTCCTCCCGAAATCTGACAGTGCCTGTTGCATTCGTGGCGGTCACCCAAAAACCTTGTCCCATTGAGATTACACCGTTGAATGCACCGTCCGGAACAGATACACCTGTATTGCCGTTGTAGGTCACGTAGCCAATGGTACCAACGTTTTGATTATTGTCGATAAAAGAAATTGTTCCGTCGACATTACTACTAATGGTCGCCCCCGTGCGAAGCACTGCGTCCCATAATATAGGCGCAGGGAATGGATTTCCAACCAGGTTGAAGCCAGGGTTCGAGCCGGTTTTTGTCACTCCAACATTGACACTGAATTGTCCGAGAGTTCCATGCGAGTCTAACGTCAGCGGAGTGACGGAATGCGTCCTTCCGAATACAGAGTAGCCCCTTCCACTAACAATGGTTGCAGCCGAAGATAACCCGCTGGCCGGGTATGGCACATACGCGTTCGTCGGTTCATTGAAGTAGAACATGGAAGGGTTAGTGGCATTAATCTTTACTCCATCAAAGGTACCTGTGGATGGGTCACTGAAGGTGCCAGAAATCGGAATCTCGTTTTTCCAATCAGATACTACAGTCGTGGTTGTTGGTGCTGACAAGTATCTATATTGGCGCGATGAATTTCCATTTGGCAAGTATCGCTGAACGATTACCGACCCGTTTATCCGACCACGATTATTAGCCGCTGTTCCAGGCATCGCTGGAATGTAGGCGGTGGAATCCGCCGTAGATCTTAACGTTAAACGATCTGTACCTGCCGTAACGGTGGTTATGGAATTTACCTCAAAGCTATTCCTGATAGCTAAAGGTGATGCCAGTGTTAGCGAACCACCGGTTTTGTTTACGACAATTTTAACAAATGAATAAGCAGCCGGCGTGGAAGTAAAAGTTTGATTTGCTGCCCCGTTAAATGTGTAGGTACCATGTCCCGGAACGAGCCCGCCGGCAGCATCAATTCTGAAATTCCCGCCAACATTAATGTTGCTGTTATTGGCATGGAGTCTTCCGCTCTGTACTCGTATCTGACCAGATGCCGTAAGCGTTGAATTCAACGGCAATGCCACAATGCCGGCACTATTTGCAGTATTGTTTATGGTTACATTTGTCAACACATTGGAAGCCGGTATTTCAAATCCAGCGATTATGCTTGGCGCGGTAAAGTTGAGGTACTGAACATTAAATCGGCCGGCGGCTCCGATTGCAGCGGTGAGTTGGCCATTTGTCCTGTATATTGTACCTCCATTTGCCATTCTCAGGCCTCCGGCATTAGAAATGCTGCCATTGTAAACATTAAGTCTAGTCACGTCAATATTGGGAGACGCGTTAGTAAGGTTCAATGTGCCGGTGCGATTCATTGTTAACGTCGCCAAAGTACCCGTCAAACTTACGCCTGTCGGCATTGTTCCGGCGTTTTGAATTGTCAACGTTCCTCCTGCAGCAGTCAGATTGCCCGTTGTAACGGCAAAATTACCATTTACATTGGTCGTTGTATTGGCAAGTGCGAGAGTACCACTCTTAAGATCAAGCAATGACACAATTGTTAAGTTGGCATTCCTTGTCACCAGCCCCCCTGACCTGTTAATAGTAAGACTACCGATCTGCGTACCGCTAAGATATAATTGCCCCGTTGTATTGTTTCCTGCAGCATTACCATACACTCCGCTTCCATTAATAATCAGATTTGAAGTGTTTTGAACCTGGATACGGCCACTGTGTTGCGCTACGTTCACTAACGTGAGAGTAAACGTTCTCACCTGAAGATTTCCAACGTTGAAATCGACAGTTCCGGCGCTGAAATCAAGATTTGACAACATCCGAACATGCGCTGCATTATTAATGATTGTCGTAATGTTAGTTGGCGTTTCTGGCGAAATTCTCTGGAGGGCTGTCCCTCCATAGACCAGGGCGCCTGTAATTGTTCTTGCACCAGTAACCCGCACGTTACCACGCGCAACGGAAGTTCTATACGCGCCCTGAGTGTCGACACTTCTCACAGTAACCCTAGCGCCAGACGCAACATCCAATGTTCCTGGGCCTGCCAAAAAACTGGCGGCCGCTATGTCAAGGTTACCAGTGGATTGGACTGCAAAGTTAATGGGAAAAGTCTGCCCAATAGTCGAAACAAACCCGTGGGTGCCTGCACCGGTAAAGTTCATATTCATTCGGGGTGCTGCTCCTGTACTTGCTATAGGATTTGAAGTATTCTTGTAGCTGCCCGCCATTGAAAGCGTGGTTATACCCGTGCCCAAAGGAAAACCTTCGTCTATGTTTTCTCCTGAAGGATAAAATGTTCCATTAGTGAGTTTTACAGAGTCAGTCACACTAATATTCGCCGCTCCCGATCCATAAGACCCCCCGAATTCTGGCGACTGGGAAATCAAATACCTTCCGACGTTTACGGTGGCAAGGCCATTGCTCGTCACCACTACCAGCGCACTTGGCTGAATGATAAAATCATTACCGACGTTCAATGTAAAATCTTCGTATTGACTAAGGTGGACTCGGGATCCGCCTGTATTGACGAAGGTTAGGTTGTGTGCAACGTTCACCAATGTGCCTTCAAGATCCAGGTAAGTGTCCAGAATCGGCGTATTCCATTCAACGTCGTAGAAGGCCTGATTGAGATTTCCAGGAACAGGGCTTACGTTAGCAATGATTCGGCACAGGGAATTCGGCTGCCAGGTAGCCAAAGGAATTTCCTCACGCTCTGTATTGTGAATATACACTGAGCCGGCGTCGAATCGCATTTTGGCGACATTGTCACTTTGGATTTCGCTTCCATTATTCAACGTTCCATTAACCACTATAATGGCTCCGGTAGCATTGACCCTTAACAGACCAGTACCAGAAACTAATACAGTTCCATTGATGGTCATATCATCGCCCGCGCCCGCCATGATTGACAAAGTTCCTCCGGAAATAGTAAGCGTCGCACCAGCGGCCACAACTACTTGATCAACATTCCGGTTACCGGTAGTAACCTGCACATTGTGGACAATTGTTATTACATCAGCATTAACGTTAGTCGGTGCCGTCGCCGGTGTAACCCATTGTTTTGTGGTGTTATTCCACCTCGCCCAAGTTGCTGTGCTCGTCCATGCGCCACCTTGATAGCTTTGATACTGCCCATCTACCGTTCCGGGCACCGTGGGTAACTGCCCAAACACATACGAAACTCCTAAACAAAAAACCAGAGTAAAAATCCCTCTCATCATACGACCGGATTTGCGCTTTATCAACAAAAGTAAAGAAAGTTTTCCTACCATTTTACATTACGACCTTGCCTGTTTGATAGGTTTCCTTCAGCGCTAGTAACCAACACGGCCTGCCAATATTATCAAAGTGTAAAGTCATCCTAATAGGCTCGGAATCAAGACGTTTAATCATCACCCAAAACGCACACCCAACTGCCTGTAAATCCGATCTCTGAATCCCCCTGGCGCATGCTTCACTTTATCCCAAACATTGCGGTAATCCCCGACAAAATCCCCTGATCATGCCCTTCCGATGGAAGCGGTTCAGCGATTACTTTCTTCACTTTACCCTGACGTAAACAACTCGTATACGGTTGGCTCCGTCAATGTTTTGTCCCAATCTGGGCGAAAAAGCACACGTCGCAATGATCAGGTTTCCCGCAATTTTAAGCCCAAAAAGTACCTTCACGCGATTGCAGGAGTCTGGTAAAGTCTGGACGAGTCCGATTCGACTCCGATAATAGTCCGATGCGAGTCGCATGAAAGTCCGATGCGACTCCGATGGAAGACCGATGACACTCCGATCACTGACCGATGAAAGGTTGGTACAAATTGTTGCGGCGGGCAACACCATTGCCGATCGGCGAGGCAGAGATCTTTAGGTCATTCCATTTTTGGGAATATCCTTTATTGGAAATAAGGCCACTTCTGCTTGAATGGGCTTAAGAGCAAAAACCTGTCAGACATTTGCTACTTCCAGCAGTCGCGCACCAGCCTGATCACTCTATCACGATCGCCCTCCGGAAGATTCGAGCCTGACGGCAGGCAAAGTCCTGTTTCAAACAGCCTCTCCGATACGCCCCGGCTATACGCAGGCGCCGATTGAAATACCGGCTGCAAATGCATGGGCTTCCACAACGGCCGGCTCTCGATATTCTCCTTTTCCAATGCAGCCGCCACCTCTACCCTGTTGGTCCCCGCTTTTTCCGGATCGATCAGGATAGTCGTGAGCCAACGGTTGGCATAGGCGCTGTCTGGCTCAGCCGGAAACGATACTCCCTTTAAATCGCTCAACCCGTCGAGGTAAGCATCAAAGTTTCTTCTTCGCTGGTGCACCCTTTCGTCGAGCACCATCAGCTGTCCTCTCCCTATGCCCGCACAAATGTTGCTAAGGCGATAATTATAGCCGATCTCCGAATGCTGATAATGCGGCGCAGGATCACGCGCCTGAGTCGCCAGGAACCTGGCCTTCGCTATCCATTCGGCATTCTCTGATATCAGAGCTCCGCCGCCGGATGTCGTGATGATCTTATTGCCATTGAACGAATACACGCCGAGATCGCCAAAGGTACCCAGCGCTTTTCCTCCATATGTCGAGCCCAGTGCCTCCGCGGCATCCTCAATAACGGGTATGCTATGCGCACGCGCTGTCTTCATGATCGCCTCCACATCGGCCGGCATGCCGTACAGATGTACAAGTATAATAGCCGATGGTTTTTTGCCTGTCTTGCTAAGGCGGTCCTTAATACACTCTTCCAGCAACACGGGATCCATATTCCAGGTCACTTCCTCGGAGTCAACAAATACCGGCGTAGCACCCACGTAAGCAATGGGATTACAGGAACCGGAAAATGTAAAAGAGGAACAAACTACTTCATCCCCTCCTTTTATGCCCAGCAGAATGAGCGCCAGGTGAATCGCTGCCGTTCCCGAGCTCAACGCCGCGCAATGGCCAATACCCGCATACTCTGCCAGCTCCTTCTCAAACGCCCCTATATGCGGCCCCACAGGCGACACCCAATTGGTATCAAATGCCTCGGCAACAAACTTTCGCTCCATCTCGCCCATGTGCGGCGAAGACAACCAGACTTTTTCCATGGCGCGAAGCTAAAACAGAGAATTAAGAATTAAGAATTAAGAGTTAAGAATTAAATGCCACGACCAAAGGTAGTGTTCGGATTTTTTCCAGAGGTCCGCATTCTTTCAGCAGTCTAAGTGCTTAATACAGACATTTCTTAATTCTGCTGAGCAATCAAAAAAGAAGAAATAGACCCTGACACGACCTTCGGTCGTGGGCTGCTAATTCTTAACTCTTAACTCTTAATTCTTAATTCTTAATTTCCTCAGTAGCTGAGGTTTTTCAGCCGCACATAGTTCAGCACCGTGCCCATAAGGCGACCGTTGATGGACCGCAGATATTTGAGCGACTCCTTGTCCATGTTGGAAATGGCAGTGTCCGCTCTGAAGACAGGAATGACCTTATCGGCAAAGTCGATCAGTTCCTTTGAGTCGGAATAGTCGTTCAGTGCCGGACCTTCCATGAGGATATAGTCGAATTGCTGTGAGAGCGATGAGATCATTTCCTTAAAGTCGCGGCCGGCCATAATCTCTGAAGGAGAATCTCTGCCCCCCACGTTGCCGATAATGTCGACATTAACAAAACGGGTCTTGTTAATGATGGACGCCTTTGTGCGCGCCTTCTGCATGCGGGCTACAGCGTCGTCCTCATCCTGCATCGCGCGACCGTCCTTGCTCTCTTCAACGAGCAACTCATCTTCCTCTTCCTCAAACAGCAGCGCCTTCCTTAAGAGCTTTTTGTTCTCGCCACGACCGCGTGGAAGAAGCGCCTTCGTAAGAGAGTTATGACGGAAGTTTGTGTCAATGATCAGTACCTTCTTGCTCACCAGGCTCAACGCATAGGCGAGACTGATGATCAAAAATGTCTTTCCGGCCTTTGTCTGCGTGCTGGTAATGAGGAATACTCTTCCTTCCGCACTTTGAACCTCATAGCGAAGCTTCCGAAGGAAGTGAGAGAATACTTCATATTCGCGATTGGCGGTGCGGTCGCTGAAGATCTCACGCATGTTGAAATCCTTGCTCTTCAGAATGTTTACGGATCCAAGGTTCTTCAGGCCTGTCGCCTTCTCGAGCCGCGTACCGACGCGAATGTTCGGATCGATGATGTTCACGAGGAATATGCCAATGGCCGTCAGCACGAAGCTGCCAACACCGATGATGCCGAGCCACATCACATTGTCATTCTGCTCGGGCGAATAGCTTGGCTGACCTTCAAGCACCTGGCGAATAGAGCTTCCGATCACCATAGACTTGTTCTTCGCTGCGTTGAATTTGTCCTGGGCATTGATGTACTCCGTAGATGCCAGCTCAACTTCACGCTCATAGTCGGAAGTATTTAATTGTCGTGTAGAGTTGCTGGATACTTCTGAACGAAGCCTGCGCAAAGACAACTCAATGTTGGAAAGGTCCGATTGGGTGATTTCCACCTTTAACTTCAAATCGTCGCGTTGCTTCTCCAGACCTTTGAGTTCTTCAGCGGTCTGCTTGTTCTTCGCTACTTCTTCAACACGCGAATTTTCCATTTGCAGGTCTTCGCGAAGACGGGAAATGCGCTGACGATTTCCTTCTGCATCGGCGTTCTGCAGATCGTTGATCTGTCGCTTCAACTCAACGATGCGTGCGTTCACCACCTGGATCTCATCCTGGTTAAGCCTGCCAAGGCTGGCCTTCTTTGTTTCAATGGTTTTATCGATGGAATTCAGCGACAGCTTTTGGGAATTCAGCTCGGATGTTTGTCTCTCACGTTTCAGTTCATAATCCGTGATGAGTGCATACTTCGATTTGTTTTCAACATCCTGAGTGATCGCGCCGCTGTTTACTTTATAATCGTTCAACGCCTGTGTCTTATCGTCGAGCACTTTTTTCTTTTCATTCACAAGGTTCTCGAGAAACTCGAGCGACTCGGATGAACGTTCAGTCTTTTGCGTCTTGTTATAGCGGATGAATTCCTGGCATACTGCATTAACTGTCATGGCCGACAGAAACGGTTCCTCCGAAAGGAATTCTACATTGATAAAGTCAGAGGCAGCGAGGCGGTGTATACTTAATGTCTTTGCCAGATTATCGTGATCGTAACCATATCCTTTGATGATGCGATACAGAAGCTGATCATTGGGATCGAAGAGATTCAACGTCTTGAACTTCTCAAGTTTCTCCTTGAACACCGCCTTTGATTTTACAATCTCTTCCGTTTCAAGCGATCCTTCGCCTTTGATCGGATCGTATTCGCGGAAAGGTTTGTCAGCTTCAAGGTCGTGTAACATCAAACGATAAGACACCAGCGACAACACGGGAACAGAACCCATGGATTCGATGATGTTGTTGAAGTTGGTATTGACATCGAAAGGCGTGCTGGGACTTTCGCTAAGCTTAACAGCATCATCAGTAGTGAAGCCTGTAGCAAGCTGAGCTGTAGACCGGAACTGTTTATCGCCCGTAGTGATCAGGTAATACGCGGCCCCGACAGACAATAGAGGAATGCAAATGAGCAAAACCCATTTGATGCTAAATATCCCAGACCTAGCGAATAAAGCCATGTACAAGTGTCAATTTACTTAAATTTTGCACTTCTGCTGCCACATTTTATCAGGTATTCCGAAGCTATCGTTTGAAAATAGACCAGTCCCTACAAAAACAGAATCAGGCCCGTAACGAAGTTATCGATAGAACCTGATCCGTACCATTTCTTTGCTTTGAATGGTGCTTTCTGACTGTTCAGTACTGAAGATAATTCGATTACCTTCTATACCGGCCTGTTTAAAGAAATCCAGGATATTGAGAAGGCGCGCCTGATAAGTCTCCAGGGGCTTATCTGCGGGTTTCATTGCAATGATATTGAACTTGATGTCCTTGTGACCCGCCAGTCCGTTCTTAATCCTGACGAGGTTTTGTTTCTGATAATCATTGAGTTCGCTCGTGCCTCCGTCAAAATAAAGCAGCGGTTGAAGGGTCATGCCCGCGATCCGCTGAATTTCTTCATCAGTGAGATAATTGCGCCGGTCAATATCATATTGGGACTTTTTCTCAAAAACCTGAACCTTGAACAGATCCATTTGCTTGAACCTGTTGGAAGCAAAGTAGGCCACGGTGTCGCCGTAGATGGAGAAGTATGCATCGAGGAACTTGGAATTCACCTGCTCTCCCAGATTTTTTGGCGCCGACCAGATCTCCCACGAATCATAGAGACGGTCGCAGTAAAACACGTCGCCATTGCCCTGACCTGAATGTCCGCTACTGGTAAAATAAAGCCTGCGCTTATTGGCGGAAAGGAATGGTGACATCTCGAAGCCGGTGGTGTTAACAGTGGAGCCAAGGTTCTTTGGCTTTGTCCACTCGCCGCGGTCGTTCTTCACGCTGATGTAAAGATCTTCCCGCCCGCGACTGTCGGGCCCATTCATGGAGATGATCATCACCATCTGATCCGGAGTTACATACATGCCGAGGTATTCGTCTGGTTCCAAACCAGGCACAGGCATAAGCCTGGATCTTGACCACGCTCCTCCCTGTCTTGATATAGAAAGAACACCGTCGGGTCTTTTCGATGAAGAAGTCTTCATGTAATACAACACATCACCCTGCTCTCCAACGCCAACGGCGATGCTATTGGCCCGGTCATTAAGATTTTCCGCATTAACCGCTTTTGACCATAATTTTGTAGACGGATCCAGCATCGACATCCAGATGTCGGAACCGGTAAACTTACCTCCGCGGTTAAAGTCACAAAATGAACGGGTGAAATAGAGTGTCTTTCCGTCATTCGAAAGAATCGGCATGACGTCATCACATTCGGAATTGACGTTGTCCGGGAGTTTTTCGGCTACACCAAACTCCCACTCCTGAGCGATCGCCAATGCTGGAAAGAGGCATGCCCACACAAACAGTATTCTTACCATGTCTGCGGGCTCAGGCGTTTGAAATTGTTCAGACGAATGGAGAGCACCAGCTCGTGGCTTCCATCGCTGAATTGCTGCATACCTCCGGTGGATATTTCATAGGAATAGGATGCTCCCAACATTTCGTTGAGATTGAAACCCAGCATAGCCACAAGGTTGCGTGTGCTGCGGTACGTTGCGCCAAACCATATCTTCTGCTCTATGTACATCTTCGCGTTATAATCGATGGCAAATTTATTGTCTGCCTGCCACAACGCAAGTATGCTGGGTTTCAATATGAGTGAAGGGCTGAGTGGCCAGGCAATTCCCGCCATAATGGTTCCTTTATAAAATGGATCGGCTGCCGTTACCTCTGACGTTTTCAAAGTGGCGTTATACACGGGCAGGTATGAAAATCCTAAGTAGAAATTTGATGAATACAGCAACAGACCTGCCCTGAGACTAATGTCGGTGTGGTTTGCACCATTGGCGCGCATGTTCATCCAGAACGGATCGGGATTTTGTTGAAAGGCCAGTTCCAGAGCGTTCAGGTCGATTCGTGTGTTGTCTATGATTACGCCCACGCCGCCGGATAACCTTACCGTATTTGTCACGGGAAAGTGAAAAGCATAATTTATGCCACCTCCTACCCTGTCGATCGGCCCCAGGGATTCGTTATATACATTCACACCAAAGCCGTGAATCACACGCTTCATAGCCGGGATTTCAACCTGCTTCCGGTTTTTGTTTACCGCGCTGGTGGTACGCAACGCGTGAAGATTCATATCAAGCGGTTCCTTGAGACGGAAGTTGTAAGCCAGGTTCAGCCACTTGGGTGCGCCTGCGCCCATGCCGCTCCACTGATAACGGTATCCGAGCTTCAGATCCTTATAACCCTCGATGCCGGAGAATGCCGGGTTAAATACAGGCGCATATTGAAACGCCTGGTTAGTGCCCGGCACATATTGTGCCTGCACTCCGGCGGCAAATAGGCAGATCGTTAGTATTGTGAGTAGAAGTCTTGCCATGTTTTGCTTTATCTCAGTAGCGTGACAGCGCCTTTATACCTTACTTTATTGTAATGTAAGTCGATGGTGTAATAATATGTATCGGTTGGCAACAGGGCACCATTGTATACTCCGGTCCACGGGTCCTGAAGCCCCTTTGTCTCGAATAACAACAAACCGTTTTTATTGTATACCCTCACTTCGGCATCGTCGTAAAGGTTCTCGGTACGCGACGAAATGTTCCATACGTTGTTAACATCATCGCCCTCATTTGGAGAAAATGCGGATGGAATTTTAAGGTCTTCAAATGTGTAGATCAGCTGAATGAGTCTTGACTGCTGCGTGCTGCTCAGGAGACCGTCATTGATAACGATCGACACGCTTCGCATATCGAGCACGAATTCGGAAGCATTGGTGTATTTGTAAAATACGTTACGCATTGCCTGGTCATACTCAGCCGTAGTGGCCACACCCTGCAGCGTCAGCGTACCCTCGTTAAATGATCCGGTTATGGGAGATGAAGGCAGCGGCTTGTAAGTAAGTACGTCGTTTTCAGGACGGTATTGAAAGCCTTCGATCCGGTTAAATCCTATCTGGGCGTAGGTAAGTTTTCCGCCGTCGTCTTTGCTAACAAATCGTCTGGTCAGCACGGAATCTGCTTCGCTGCCGAGTTCGTATTTCAGGGTGTCCGTTTCGGCCTCCATGGTAAATGTCGGCGCATCGTTCACGCCCTCGACACTAATATTCAAAACCGCGCCATTCTGATTTTCGGGATACGCTTCGAAGCCATCGGCACCGGTCCACAGGAACGAGTCGGGACCGAAATAATCCGGCGAAGGCTGGTATGACAGTGTCGCCAGCTGTTCGGCGGTCAGTTTTTGATTGATCGTCACCGCCCCCGCCGCAGTGCTCAGGGTTCCGTGTTCCGGGAGAGACAAAATCAGTACCTCTGCAATCGGGTTTCCTTCGGGATCATAGAAACCGAGACTAAAATCCGCTGAGGTTATCGACAGGTGTGTATCCTCGGCCACAGCCATGGTGAAATTTGTCACAACCGGCCGCGAGTTGATGGTCAGCGTGTAGCTTCCCGACACGGCTACCCCGGCTTCGTCTGTTGCAATCAGTGATATCGATGCAGATTTAATATCACTTGATGGCGGGATGCCGGATATGGTAGCATGTCCGTTCTCACCCTGGGTAAAGGTGAGCCATGAGGGTAGACCGGGGGCCGTTATGGTAATATCATCGTTATCAACATCGGTGACGATGAATTCATAGGTGTACTCCTTGCCGGGTTCGGTGATTTCAACTGGCGTGGAAACGATCACCGGCGCGTCGTTTACCGGCGTAATGGTAATCGTCAGGACTTTCTCGATGAAGTTCACGTTTGGCGCTGGCGACGAAGCACCATCGTCCTGTAGCCTTACCGTTACGTGGGCCACGCCGAATGCGTTCTCCTTCGGCTTGAACGTCAGGGTGCCACTTGTCTGGCCACTCGCTGGGTTCGGAACCTGCGGAAGCGTTTCAAAAAGTTCTTCGTTGTCCGTACCCACAATGAACTTAAGGGTTTGACCAGCCTCAGGAGCGCCACCGCCGGCAGAAATTCCGTTCAGAGGATAGTTCTGCACACCCGTGCCTTCTTCCATGCTGACTTCATCGTTATCAATAGACCAGCTAAATGTCGGTGCGTCATTGATTGGCGCAACGTTGATCGTCACATCCTGCCCCGCCCCTGGAGGAGAGTCAATAAGCGTGATGCGCATCGTAACGGTACCTGACTGATTGGCGACGGGCCTGTAGATTGCAGATGCAGACGTCGTACCCGGAGGCAACGTAAGCTGCTGGGGAGTTGGCGTCGGGATTAGTGCGGTATTATCAGATGAGAACGAGAGGAACATTTGCTCTGACTCCTTCGGACCTGCACTTATATTGACCACGTTCAGCGTCTGCTGGGGTGCATCCTCAAGAATATTGATCGTCGCTATTGGATTGAACGATGGTGGGTCGTACGCGGGCGTTACCGTCACTGACAGAGGGAATGTGTTGCTGTATGCTTTTCCATCATAGATCCGCACATTGACGGTCAGAGTTCCGAAAAAATTCGCTGACGGTATGATATCGTCATTCTGGAAAGTGTAATTGGTGCCCGCCAGAATGTCGATCGTAAGGTCCTGCTTTTGTGTGTCCGTATCAATGTAGCTCAGGTTGTCAATGGTGAGCGTACCTCTGGTATCCTCAGCAATTACAAGCGGAGCACCGGGGCCGTTTATCACCGGCGCATCAGCGTCGTCGGTTACGGTGATCTGCATGGGCCATGGCGTGCTGTTAGCCAGTCCGTCGCTGACCTGCACGTTGACTGAGAGGGTACCCGTAAAATCGAGCGATGGCGTGATTACATATTCAGTTACCGACACTTGAGAAAAGGTGTAGTTCGTGCCTGGCGATACCGTCATTGAAAATCCGGTGGGGAAACTGTTGTCGGGATCCTGTACATCGAGTTGCGTGACCCGAATGGTTACCGGAATGTCTTCGACCGTCGTTACGAGCGTCTGCCCTACGATCTTCGGCGGGTCATTGATCGGTGCGATGGTAACCTGGGCGTTGAAGACCTCGCTTGTGAGCAGCCCGTCGCTGGCGCGTAGGGGTACCGTGATTACCCCGGTTTGGTTTTCCTTCGGTGTGATCTTGTTTATTCCTGTTACGGTATAAGGTGCGTTGGCGGCTGCAGGCTCAACAACAATGGTGAATGGCACCATCTCGGGATCGGTGATATTAAACAGCCCCGCGTTCAGCTCCAGCTCCGTTTCCTCATTCGTTGAGATCGGATTTTGCCCCGTGATGGCTGGCGGATCATTAACCGCGTTTACCGTTACGTTTGCGTTGAACGGCGCGCTGTCGGCGTCGCCGTCGTTAACCACAACGGACACGATAAGCGTTCCATAATAATTTGCCGACGGAGTAATCGAATATACCCCCGATGCCTCTGACACGGTATAATTGGTACCTGGAAGAATCTTCAGCTTGCGAAGGCTTGCATCGCTGTCGACATCGGAGATGGTGAACGCCGTGATCGGTATCGCATACGTCTGGTCCTCGTTCATCGATATTACGGCTGGCTGTCCGGTTATCGTAGGAGGATCGTTCGTGCTGATGACGGTAATGGCAACGTTAAAAACGGGACCTAGTGGGCCTCCATCGGTAACGCGCACCGGCACGGTGAGCGGACCGTTGTAAAATGCGTCCGGTTTAATTGTTGTACTTCCGCTGATGCTGTAGTGGTCACCTCCAAATGGAACCAGGGTAAGTTCGCTGAGGACATTGTCGGGATCCACCACGTGCAGCATAACAAAGTCAAGCGTAACAGCTACGCCCTCGTTCACTGAAATGGGATCCTGGCTGGTGATGACAGGGGGATCATTAACCGGTGTAACGGTCAGAGTGAATGTGCGTGAAGTTGTGTTGGCACCATCAAAAACACTGATCGTAATGGTTCCGCTTCCGTTCAGGTCCTGTGCCGGCGTGATGGTAACGTTACGGCTACCCGTCGTTCCTGACAACACGATGTTATCGATCGGAAACAACGTCGGATTATTAGTGCTCTTGGAAACGACAAGATCGCTGACTGCTGTTTCCGGATCGCTGATGGTAAATGGAATAGGTCCTGCAGGAGTATCTTCCGCCGTAGAGCGGTTCGCAATGGCTGAGATCGTCGGTGAATCATCGACCGGCGAAACGTTCACTATGAAGTCACGGACCGTCGTGCTATGCCCGTCGTAAACGCTGATGGAGATCGTTGCCGTTCCGCTCTGATTCAGTGCGGGTGTTATGGTTACTGACCTGGATGCGCCGCTGCCCCCGATAACTACGTTCGCGTCGGGGATCAATGTTGTATTGCTGGAACTCTTGTTAACCTGAAGTGTGCCCGGCGCGCCTGGTGTATCGACATCACCGATAGTAAATGGTATCGGACCGGCAACTGCATCTTCAGTGATATTCTGATCGCCGATTGCACTGATCGTGGGTGCATCATCATCAGCAGATACAGTGACTTTGAATGTGCGTGTAGCCGAAGCGGGACCATCGCTCACCTTTACCGTAATGTTGGCTACACCGGAAGCATCCGGCGCCGGCACGATACGTATGGTTCTGGCAGCGCCAACTCCCTCTCCGGTCAGCTCGATATTAGCGGGAGCATTGGGAACAACGGCAACGTTATCCGATGTGGCTGTCACTTGCAGTGCTCCAGCACCGGTTTCAAGGTCTCCAACGGTAAAGTTGATCGCGCCCGTAGCGACGTCTTCCGTCGTTACCTGGTCAGCGATCGCCGTGATGGTTGGTGTATCGTTTACGGGTGTGACTGTAACAACGAATATTTCGGTCACGACATTAATTCCATCAGTTACGGTAATGCTGATCGTGGCCGACCCATTCTGGTTAGGTAACGGCGTAACGGTTACGTTTCGCGAAGCACCTGATCCTCCAAGCACCACGTTTGCGTCGGGAATGAGACTCTGGTTATCGGATGATTTTGAAAGAAGCAGGCTGCCTATTGGCGTGTCGGGGTCACCTATAGTGAATGGTATGGCAGTTGTCGCTCCGTCTTCATTTATAGTCACATCATCAATCGCGGATATCGTAGGGAAATCCTCGACCGCTGTAACCACCACGTCAAATGTTTGAGACACCTGAACGGAGCCATCGTCAACGGTAAGGGTAATGGTCGCCGTGCCGCTTTGAGCAGCAAGCGGCGAAGCCGTAACCGTTCGGTTCGCTCCGCTTCCACCCAATACAATATTCGCCAGTGGGATCAGTGCAGCGTTTGATGTGGCCCGCGTAACGACAAGGGTACCAAGTGACTCAACGTCGCCCACCGTAAACGGAATAGGACCTGTTGTTGCATTCTCGGCAATGGTTTGAGTAGGCGGTTTGGTGATCGTCGGCGGGTCGTTAACGGGGGCGACTACAACATTGAATGTGGTAGTTGCCGTCCGTGTACCCGCGTCTGTAACGGTGAGGGTAATCGTCGCCGTTCCGAAGCCATTGGCTACCGGCACAACGGTTACATTCCACGCGGTTCCACTGCCCGACAGACTGATATTGGCATTCGGAACCAGAGTCGTATTCGAGGAACTCTTGTCAATGGTGAGGGTGCTCACGTCTTCGTCACCGACAGTGAACGGCTGAGGTCCCGTTCCTCCTGGCTGGTCCTCGGTTATGTTCTGCGTCCCAATGGCGGTGATGGTCGGATCATCGTTCACAGCCGCTACGTTCACGGTAAAAGTCTGCGAGGTTATTCCGCCGTCTGTGTCTGTAATCTTAATGGTGATATCCGTTGAACCCGACTGATTGGGTAAAGGTGTAACCGTAACGTTGCGCGACCCGCCCGAACCGCCGATCACAACATTCGCGTCCGGAACGAGGGCCTGGTTGGACGAAGACTTATCAACGGTAAGGCTGGCGGCCGGGGTTTCCACGTCGCTTATAGTAAAGCTGATATTTCCGGTACTGAAGTCTTCATTGATATTCTGCGTGCCGATCACCGGAGTCATTACCGGTTTGTCATTGTCGGCGTTAACCGTTACGGTAAACGTTTCCGTTGCCTGCTCCCCAGTGCCATCATCAACGGTCAGCGTAATCAGGCTGGAGCCAGATGCGTTCGATACAGGTGTGATCTTCACTGTCCAGCTTCCGGGCGAAACCTCAACCAGTTGTATGCCCCCATCAGCAACAACAGCAGTATTGCTGGTTTGCTTGCTGACTGTTAACTGATCAGCAGGTACATCGATATCATTGACAGTAAAAGGAACTGCCGGGCTCGCGATATCTTCAGTCAGTGTCATGTCACTGATCGCGGAGATGGTTGGTGGGGCATCTACTGCCGTCACGGTCAACAGGAACGCACTCTGGGCCGTGCCACCATCCGCGTCTCTCACCGTGAGGGTGATGGTCGCGGTTCCCGACTTGTTGATCTTAGGAATGACATTTACATTCCTCAGAGAACCGGTTCCGGTAAACTGAATTTGCGGCTCATCGGCCAGGACGGTGTTCGAAGAGGCTGAAGTCATTCTGAGGTCAACTACCGGTGTCTCCAGGTCGGCAATGGTGAATCCAAGAAGACCAGTCTGACCATTTTCATCGATGGTCTGTGGTGGTATGCTGGTGATCGTTGGAAGGTCGTTTACCGAGTTCACGGTAAGAACAAATGACATGTCGGCAAACAATGTTCCGTCGCTTACGCGCAGGGTGATGTTCGAAACCCCGAACGCATTGATATTCGGTGTAACCGTGACATTGCGGTCGGCGCCGGTCCCTCCAAAAGCGATGCCTGCTTCATCCACAAGCGCCGTGTTTGAGGAGGAGCCCCTGAGGGTCAGTGAGGCCACAGGCGTATTGGGGTCGCCGATAGTAAAGGGAACAGAGCCCAGGGCGCCATCTTCGTTGATTGTTCTGTTTCCAATGGTGGTTACAAAGACCGGTGGCTGATTGACCTCGAGAACCGTTAGCTGGAAAGTTGTCTGAGCCGTCGCATTGCCGGCGTCCTGCACGATGATCGTAATGTTAGCCGTTCCGAACTGACCAGGAGTTGGTGTAATGGTAACGTTTCTGCCGGCCCCGGCTCCGCCAAACACAATTCCGGTGAGAGGGACAAGTGTGGTATTGCTGCTGTTCTTATCCAAAGTCAGCGTGTTAACGTCGTTGTCAATGTCTGCAATGGTGACGGGAATAGGAGCCGTGGATGTATTCTGATTGATTGACTGATTACCGATAGTCGCGATCGTAGGTGCGTCATTGACGGCGCTAACGGTGACCGTAACCACGTCTGTATCGCTGTGACCAGGAGTGCCGTCGCCGGCGAGCAGGTTGATCTGACCAGTGCCGTTCTGATTGGCGGCAGGTGTTGCCCTTAACGTCCAGGTATTTCCTCCTCCCGTGAGCGAAACATTGGCCTGTGGTATGAGTGTGGTATTTGCTGATGTCGCCGTCAGCGTAAGGCTGGCTGGCGCAGTATCAGGATCTGTTAAAGTGATCGTCGCAGTGTTGCTCACACCACCATCTTCCGTTGCTGTCAGCATGTTGGAGATGCTGATCGAAGGAGCAACTGAAGGATTCACCGTTAACACAAAGTCTTCTGTTACGATGTGTGGGCCATCGGTTAGCCTCACCGTGATCGTCGTCGATCCTGATGCTCCGGGCTGCGGCGTAAGGACCAGTGATCTGGATCCGCCGGTGCCTGTCAGGCTTATACCCGAAGGTGCAACCACGGAAGCATTGCTGCTTTCTACGGCAACCACATGACCGACGAAGCCATCGACGTCAGTAATGGTTACAGGGATGGGCGCTGTTGCCGTGTTCTCTGCTGTTGAAAGATCCGAAATCGGCGCAATTGTCGGAGGATCATTCACTGCGGCTACGGTGACGGTCACCACATCCGTATCGCTATGACCCGGAGTTCCATCGCCGGCCAGTAAATTGATCTGAGTTGTGCCGTTCTGATTGGCGGCAGGTGTTGCTCTTAACGTCCAGGTATTTCCTCCTCCCGTGAGCGAAACATTGGCCTGTGGTATGAGTGTGGTATTTGCTGATGTCGCCGTCAGCGTAAGGCTGGCTGGCGCAGTATCAGGATCTGTTAAAGTGATCGTCGCAGTGTTGCTCACACCACCATCTTCCGTTGCTGTCAGCATGTTGGAGATGCTGATCGAAGGAGCAACTGAAGGATTCACCGTTAACACAAAATCTTCTGTTACGATGTGTGGGCCATCGGTTAGCCTGATCGTGATCGTCGTCGATCCTGAAGCTCCGGGCTGCGGCGTTAGGACCAGTGATCTCGATCCGCCGGAGCCTGTCAGGCTGATACCCGAAGGTGCAACCACAGAAGCATTGCTGCTTTCTACGGCAACCACATGACCGACGAAGCCATCGACGTCAGTAATGGTTACAGAGATGGGCGCTGTTGCCGTGTTCTCCGCTGTTGAGAGATCCGATATCGGCGCAATTGTCGGAGGATCATTCACTGCGGCTACGGTGACCGTCACCACATCCGTATCGCGATGACCCGGAGTGCCGTCGCCGGCGAGCAGGTTGATCTGACCAGTGCCGTTCTGATTGGCGGCAGGTGTTGCCCTTAACGTCCAGGTATTTCCTCCTCCCGTGAGCGAAACATTGGCCTGTGGTATGAGTGTGGTATTTGCTGATGTCGCCGTCAGCGTAAGGCTGGCTGGCGCAGTATCAGGATCTGTTAAAGTGATCGTCGCAGTGTTGCTCACACCACCATCTTCCGTTGCTGTCAGCATGTTGGAGATGCTGATCGAAGGAGCCACTGAAGGATTCACCGTTAACACAAAGTCTTCTGTTACGATGTGTGGGCCATCGGTTAGCCTCACCGTGATCGTAGTCGATCCTGATGCACCGGGCTGCGGCGTAAGGACAAGTGATCTCGATCCACCAGTGCCTGTCAGGCTGATACCCGAAGGTGCAACCACAGAAGCATTGCTGCTTTCTACGGCAACCACATGACCGACGAAGCCATCGACGTCAGTAATGGTTACAGGGATGGGGGCCGTCGCCGTGTTCTCTGCTGTTGAGAGATCCGATATCGGCGCAATTGTCGGAGGATCATTCACAGCCGCCACGGTGACCGTCACCACATCCGTATCGCTGTGACCGGGTATGCCGTCACCGGCAAGCAAGTTGATCTGACCCGTGCCGTTCTGATTGGGAGCAGGCGTTACCGTCAGCGTCCAGGTATTCCCTCCTCCTGTGAGCGAAACATTGGCTTGTGGAATAAGAGTAGTGCTTGCCGACGTGGCCGTCAGCGTAAGGCTGGCCGGCGCAGTATCAGGATCTGTCAAAGTGATCGTCGCAGTGTTGCTCACACCACCATCTTCCGTTGCCGTCAGCATGTTGGAGATGCTGATCGAAGGAGCCACTGAAGGATTCACCGTTAACACAAAGTCTTCTGTTACGATGTGCGGGCCATCGGTTAGCCTCACCGTGATCGTCGTCGATCCTAGAGCACCAGGCTGCGGCGTTAGGACCAGTGATCTCGATCCGCCGGATCCGGTAAGGCTTATTCCAGAGGGTGCTACTACAGAAGCGTTGCTGCTTTCTACGGCAACCACATGACCGACGAAGCCATCGACGTCAGTAATGGTTACAGGGATAGGCGCTGTTGCCGTGTTCTCTGCTGTTGAGAGATCCGATATCGGCGCTATAGTGGGAGCATCATTCACAGCCGCCACGGTGACCGTCACCACATCCGTATCGCTGTGACCGGGTGTGCCGTCACCGGCAAGCAGGTTGATCTGACCAGTGCCGTTCTGATTGGCAGCAGGCGTTACCGTCAGTGTCCAGGTGTTTCCTCCTCCCGTGAGCGAAACATTGGCTTGTGGAATAAGAGTAGTGCTTGCCGACGTGGCCGTCAGCGTAAGGCTGGCCGGCGCAGTATCAGGATCTGTCAAAGTGATCGTCGCAGTGTTGCTCACACCACCATCTTCCGTTGCCGTCAGCATGTTGGAGATGCTGATCGAAGGAGCCACTGAAGGATTCACCGTTAACACAAAGTCTTCTGTTACGATGTATGGGCCATCGGTTAGCCTCACCGTGATCGTCGTCGATCCTAGAGCACCAGGCTGAGGCGTTAGGACCAGTGATCTCGATCCGCCGGAGCCTGTCAGGCTGATACCCGAAGGTGCAACCACAGAAGCATTGCTGCTTTCTACAGCAACCACATGACCGACGAAGCCATCGACGTCAGTAATGGTTACAGGGATGGGCGACGTCGCCGTGTTCTCTGCTGTTGAGAGATCCGATATCGGCGCAATTGTCGGAGGATCATTCACTGCGGCTACGGTGACCGTCACAACATCCGTATCACTATGACCCGGAGTTCCATCGCCCGCTAATAAGTTGATCTGGCCTGTACCGTTCTGATTGGCCGCAGGCGTTACCGTCAGTGTCCAGGTATTTCCTCCTCCTGTGAGCGAAACATTGGCTTGTGGAATAAGAGTGGTGCTTGCCGACGTGGCCGTCAGCGTAAGGCTGGCCGGCGCAGTATCTGGATCTGTTAAAGTGATCGTAGCGGTGTTGCTCACACCACCGTCTTCCGTTGCCGTCAGCATATTTGAAATGCTGATCGATGGGGCCACTGAAGTTACTGTTAGATCGAAATCTTCGTTCACCGTAAATGCACCATCCTTGACCGTCACTGTGATGGTAGTTGTTCCGGAAGCTCCTGTTACGGGCGTGATCGTTATGGTCCGGTTGCCATCCGATCCACCGAAAGCGAACCCAGTGCCATTATTTACCAGTGATGCGTTGCTGCTGATTGCCGATACGATATGTCCTGCGAAACCATCCGGGTCAGTAATGGTAATATCAATGGGACCGGCCACCGTATTCGCGGGGATAGAGACGTTGTTAATAGGCGCGATAGTCGGTGGATCTGCTAAGGGATTGACCGTTACAGTCACTATTTCGGTATCTGAATCGCCCTCCGGATCCGACGCCACCAGGTCAATTTGTGTGACACCATTCGCATCAGGTGCGGGCGTTACGGACAATGTCCAGGTCCCCACCGTTGCGCCTGCTACCAGCGAAACGCCGGCCTGAGGAACCAGCGTTGTATTGGCAGATGTAGCAACAAGTAAAAGATTAGCGGGCGAAGTATCAGCATCCGTCACGGTAATCGTAACGGTACCACTGGACGCGTCCTCATCGGCTGTGAGGTTTCCGGTAGTACTGATGACGGGAGCTTCAAGGACGGCTCCCTGCTTTTCAGGAGTGACTATAGCTGCGCCAATTGCCAGCGGCCCTGAATTCAGTGCCAAAGCAATGACGAGGCAAACAGAAAGGGATGTTTGACGACAAAGCGACATAACTATAGACCGGCCAAAAGTAATAATTTTCCAACTAAATAATGTTTGGGCATAAAATGTAACAGTTCAAGACCCACTTTTTTGCAGCACAGAGTATGAAGTAACTGGCAGACAGAGCTTTATATTGAACTTTTTTTTAACGCAACAGGGCAACTAATCACGTAAGTTTTCGACGGGTTTTGTCGATTTCCTAATCACCAGGGTGAGTCTGCCGATCATCAACGAGCTCCAATTATCGCTGGCGGGTCACCTTGACTAATTGTATATCTGCTCTATTTTTGCCTTCGCTTAAGATAAACAAAAGTATCAGAACATGGGTCGCATATTTGAAAAAAGGAAGCACAAGATGTTCGCGCGATTTGACAAGATGGCAAAAGCCTTTTCGCGCATCGGAAAAGACATCGCGATAGCAGTTAAACAAGGCGGCCCGTTACCCGAAAACAATCCACGCCTGCGGGTATGCATTCAGAACGCGAAAGGTGTGAACATGCCGAAGGACCGGATTGAATCAGCCATCAAACGCGCATCCTCCAAGGAAGAAAAGGATTTCCAGGAAGTAATCTATGAAGGTTATGCGCCGCATGGTGTTCCTATCGTGGTGGAAACGGCGACTGATAATCCAACGAGAACGGTAGCCAACGTCCGCCTCATTTTCTCCAAGAACAGCGGCGCAATGGGCAATTCGGGATCCGTCGCATTCATGTTTGACCGCAAGGGGGTTTTCAAGTTTGACCCTGCCGCCATCAACCTCGACGAACTCGAACTCGACCTGATCGATGCCGGCGCCGAAGAGATCGAACCTGGCGATGAGGACCTCACGCTGTATACTAAGTTTTCCGAATTTGGCCATATGCAGAAGTTCCTTGAATCCCGCGGCCTCGAGGCAAAGAGCGCCACGCTTCAGTACCTTCCGACGACTACGAAGGAACTACCTGAAGACCAGCAGGATGAAGTGCTGAAGCTTGTTGAGGCTCTGGAAGCGGACGACGACGTGCAAAGCGTTTATCACAACCTGGCGTAAATCCTGAATTCGTCGTTGCGTTGATTGTTCACGGAAGGGGATTTCGATGGACGCGTTTTGCTATTGATCTGTGATGCCTACGGCATCTTAATTGGTCGAAGATGCCTGCGGCATCTCAATTGGTCGATGATGCTACGGCATGTCAATTGGCCGAAGATGCCTCGGCACCTCAATTGGCCGAAGATGCCTCCGGCATCTCGGCTGGCCAAATAACGCCTCGCCGGTTATGCCTCAGAGAGGGCAGTTGTGTAGCGTACCTTAGCCATTGTGAAATCAGTCGAATAACGACATGGCCCCCGGCAAGTTCTTACTACGTGCTTTCATTTTTTCCCTGCTCCTGCTTCCTGGGGCGGTGCTGCAGGCACAGGAGCTTTCCATGTCCTTTGGGCTGCATACCGGCATCATGTCTACCCTGACCATGGACAACGGCATATCCCGTGACCCGCGATACCGGCCATACTATGGCATCAAGTTCGCCCCTATCGGCGCCAACTTCAGCGTCAATTATGAATATTTTGGGTTCGTTATATCGCCTTCACTCATCAACGTTGGACAGAATTCGTACGTACTGAACAACTACGACGGCGATATCGGCGACCGGGAGTACAACCTGAAGTACCTGACCATTCCCGTGGGCTTCAAGGTGCACATCGTGAACCTCGCCTTCCTCAAGATCAGCGGAATTGTTTCACTCAGTCCTTCGTATTTGCTTGATGGCTCAGAGACAGTTAGCCACGCCGCCGACATCATGACATTTCCCAAAGACGTTTATCCGATCTTGCCACCCGATTACAACATCGAGTACGACGGGGTCGCCGTACCGGAAGTCGACCAGTATGTGATTTCCAGCAAGTCGGATTTCCGACCGATGCAGGTGTTTGCAGGTGCAGGACTTCAATCAGACTGGGACGTTACCAACAGCTGGCGCGTATTCTTTGACCTTCGTTTTAATTACGGCTTGTTCGATCCGCGCACAAAGTCTTATCTTGATAAGGTAAACTCACATCAGACGCTGTATGATATACCCGGAACGCGTCACGACATGTTTGGACAGTTCAATATTGGCATCGCGCGATACATAGACTTCGAAAAGAAGGATGTTGAGAAAAAGAAAAAGATACGTAGTGAACGCAAGGGCTATACGCCGAAAAAATATCCGTACCGGAAACCCAGAAACTCGAAGCCGGGCGGTTAACGCTCCGGTATGATCAGAAGACGCACATTTCTTGAACTTGCGCTGGCCGCCCTTCCCCTTTCACTGCGGGCGACCACGATTCCCGAACCAAAATCAATACCTTTCGAAGGCAAAGTCGTCACGGTCAACGGAGCCATTGCTCCCGAAGCCCTCAGCACGACCCTCATTCACGAACATATTCTCGTTGACTTCTCAGGATACGCGCAGTACGATCCAACTCGCTGGAACGACGACGACGTGGTTCAAAAGATGTTGCCCTTTCTTAAAGAACTGAAGGAAGCAGGCTGCAGGTCTCTGATTGACTGCACACCAAACTTTCTGGGCCGTGACCCATTACTGCTGAGCCGCCTTAGCAAGCTGTCGGGTCTCCACATCATCACCAATACCGGTTACTATGGAGGCTCTGATAACAAGTACCTGCCTCCACAGGCGTTCAGTGAAACGGCGGAGCAACTCGCTGCGCGCTGGATCCGCGAAACAACGGAAGGGCTGGACGGCACGAAAATATATCCTGGATTTATCAAGATAAGCGTCAATCCCGGTCCCCTTTCAGAGGTTTCACGCAAGCTGATTGCTGCTGCGGCAATGACACATCTTCAAACGGGATTAACCATTGCCTCACACACGGGGCCGGCTGTTGCTGCCTTTGAAGAGCTGAGTATTCTTCAAAAGCGTGGAGTCGCGCCAGGTGCATTCATCTGGGTACATGCCCAGAACGCTACCGCCGAAGAACACATTCGTGCGGCGCAGCAGGGCGCCTGGGTCAGTCTCGATGGACTGTCCGACGAAAACACCGATTTGTATGTCTCTTTTCTGTCGAACATGAAAAAGGCGGATCTCCTGTCCCGGGTGCTTATTTCACATGATGCAGGCTGGTACGAACCCGGCAAGCCCAACGGTGGGACTGTACGCGGATACACTGTACTTTTTAAAACTTTGCTTCCGCGATTGAGGGCATCAGGTTTTAACGACCAGGAGATCACTCAGCTGATGGTCATTAACCCCGCATCTGCGTTTACTGTAAAAGTCCGACGGATTTAACCGCACAAAAAAAAATAACCCGCAGCAGGTGTCACTGCCCGGCCTTCAGAGCAATATGCGGCAGCAAGATGGTAAATGTTGTGCCTACCCCTACCGTTGATTCAACGCGGATCGTTCCGGCAAGTTTTTCAACTACGCCCTTCACGATATACAAACCGAGCCCTGATCCCTTGCTGTCAGCACTGGCTCTGAAAAACATTCGGAATATGCTTTCGAGATGTTCCTCAGCAATACCCAGTCCATTGTCCGCAAACTGAAGCTCAGCATGATCAGATCCTGACCTTATTCTCACATGAAGGCGCGAGGCCTTTCGCGTATCGCGATACCGAACCGCGTTTGCAATTATGTTATTCAGAATGATGCTCAAACGGCTGGCATCTGACTCAAACGGCTCAATCACATCCACATCCTTCGTGATGGTCAGCGAGCTTGCTCCTTCCATATATTTGAGCGCCTCAAAAGACTCATCCAGCAGCGCATCGAAATCGATCTGCTTGAGCTTCACTTCCATCCGGGAGTTTCTCGAGTAGAGGATGATGTCCGTGATGAAATGATCCAGTTTGTCGATGCTTTGATCAATCAGTTCCAGGTACTTCGGCGCATGCTCTTTCTCTGGATCCATGTTGATCATGTTGAGCAACCCCTTCACCGACATCAGCGGCGCACGCAGATCGTGAGAGGCGCTGTACACGAAACGATCGAGCTCGGAATTGATCTTGGTTAGCTCCTCATTCTGCGACTTAAGTAGTACTTCCGTCCTCACCTGTTGTGTAATGTCGCGGGCATAGGCAGTAACTCCCGTCACCACTCCGTTCTCCACGATAGGATACGTTTTGATCTCAAGATTGCGAAGCTCCTTTTCGCCCTGGAAAACCTCGTGAAACTTACCAGGCTTGCCTGCAAGGCCAGCCTTATAACGGTCGCGCCATTTGTCGATCAGCGACGCATCTCCCGATGGCAGCAGTGACAACACATTTACACCACGGATCGGCCGCACGCCAAACGCCTGCTTATGTATTTTTTGAAATTGTGTATTGAAATCAATCAGTTCGAGATCGGTGTTGATCAGCCAGATGCTGTCATCTACGGTATTGAAAATAGACCGAAGGTTCGCCTCATTCTGAACGATCTTCTTCTGATATGCCTTCCGGACGGTAATGTCGCGGCTGAATACCGATATCAGCTGTGACCCGTCAGGACGCGCCCGTGACATGAAATGGATCTCCCAGTAATAGTTGCGTCCATCGATCTCAAACACATCTTCGACTTTGATGGGCGTGCCGCTCAGGGCGAGAATGCATCTCTCCTTCCACTCTCTGGTGAGCTCAGGATTTTTTTGCTCGAGCGATTCGAGCAGCAGGTTCCCCTTTCTCAGCTCGATGCCATACGTTTCATAGAAGATCCAGAAGAATCCTGAATTCAGATTAACCACTCTGAAGTCCTCATCAAGCAGCAGAATATTGGCATCAGCGTCTTCAATAATAGACGTGAACATATCCTGCCACACATTTACCTCCTGTTTATCAGATGGCGTTTGTTCGCTGAGCTTCAACGGTCGCTTCAAAGTCGATGGGTTATGCCCGTAAAAAATTCTAAACGACAACCTGTACCAACCTGGTAAAGACCGTATGATCCCGCGACAGGGTTTCAGGGTGCTTTGCGTTCAAACGAAGATAAGTGCGATTTGGATGCCCCGCTTTGTAACAAATGTTGTTAATGCTATAAAATCGACCGGCCATTTAACATTTCACACGTTTGCATCAACACGCTGCTATCATCCCATGCTACTGAGACTCTGGCTGCTGATCAGATTTTGAATCGCCCGGGCCAGTAGCTCGGAACAACTTACGATCCCGATCTTAGGATGGTCAATGGCTTCTACAACGGTATCGGTAATGCACAGCTTCACAAGCGATGACTGGGCGATAGTATTGATGGCGTCACCGCTCAACAGCCCGTGCGTACAATATGCCCGTACCGAAAGAGCACCCTGTTCCATCAGAATATTGGCAGCAGCGCACAACGTACCGGCTGTATCAACCATGTCATCGATAATCACGATGTTCTTTCCATGCACGTCGCCGATCACTTCCATGTGCGCCACCTGGTTGGCCTTGAGCCTTTCCTTATGAATGACAGCAAGGTCGGCGTGCACGAACTTCTTGTATTGTTTGATGCGTTTGATGCCGCCAAAGTCAGGACTGCAGAGACAAAGATTTTCGAGCTGAAGCGCATTGATGTGGTCCACGAACAACCGCATGGATGATAACGGATCGACGGGAATTTTATAAAAGCCTTCAATGGCATTGGTATGCAAATCCAGCGTGATGATGCGGTCAGCTCCCATCAGCTGAATGATGTCGGCCACCATGCGCGACGATATTGAAGTCCTTTGTCCGTCGCGTCGCTCCTGACGACTATGCGGAAGATAAGGAATGATGAGCACCACTTCGCGCGCCGAAGAGCGCCGCGCGGCATCTACGGTCATCAGCATTTCAAAGAAATGCTCATAAGGCATGTTGATTTTCGAAAGAAGGAAAACGGTTTGTCCCCTCACGCTTTCATTGAAGCGCACAAACAACTCACCATCGGAAAACTTTTCACTATATACTTCCCCCAAAGGCAGGCCAAGATATGAAGCGATTTTGCTGCCGAGCAATCTGGCACTGGGAGTGGTGTAGAGCTTGAGTGAGTCCATGACAGCAAATTAAGAATTAAGAATTAAGAATTGTGAATTAGCCACCAGCCTTCGGCTGATTGACAGCCACGACCTTCGGTCGTGGTAGCGAATTCTTAATTCTTAATTCTTAATTCTTAATTTCTTAACTGTAGGTACGGTCGTGAGAACGCTTCTCATCCCATTCTTTGGTCGGCGCAAAGTACGACTGATCTGAAGCATGCAAGTGTTTCTTTACTTCATCGTCGATCAGTTCGATGCCCAGACCTGGTGCTGTGAGCGGAACGGGCGCGAATCCTTTGTCGATAAGCTTTCTTCCGTCGGTCGTCTTTACGAGTCCCTCCCACCACGGCAGGTCTACTGAATGGTGCTCCAGAGCAAGGAAGTTCTGAGTGGCCGCTGCGCAATGAACGTTGGCCATGAATGAAACCGGCGTTCCTGCCTGGTGCATTGCCATAGAAATACCTTTCTCTTCAGCATAGTCGCCGATACGTTTCGTCTCGAGGAGTCCACCGGATGATACCAGGTCAGGGTGGATGATGTCGACAGCGTGCTGATCGATCAGAGGCTTGAAATATTCTAAGAGATATATATCCTCGCCGGTCGTGGTTGGCGTTTCGAGTGCGTCGGTAATCGTCTTGTGCTGCTCGGTGTATTGCCATGGCACCATATCCTCGAGCCAGGCGAGGCGATATTTCTCAAGTGCCTTGCCAAGACGAATGCAGTTGTTGACATCGAAGTGACCATAGTGGTCAGTCGACATCGGGATGTCATATCCCACCATGCTGCGCACGTTGTCTACGATCTTGGCCAGTTCGTCAAGACCCTTGTCTGTGATCTGAATTCCTGTGAAAGGGTGACGGGTATTGGCATAAGAACTATAGCCCCCACCCCACTGACTTGTATTGCCGTCTTTCCAAATCTGAGTGTTTACCAGTGTGCCGGGTATTTTCTGCAGTTCATTAATAGATACATCCATCTTCAGCCATGAATATCCCTGCGTCTCAGTCCTGAACTTGATCAGTTTCATTTGTTCTTCAGGGCTGTTGGATTCAGGTGTATCGGCGTAGATGCGGATGTTGTCACGATAGCGACCACCCAGCAATTGCCACGCGGGCACGTTGTATGCTTTGCCGCAGAGGTCCCACAACGCCATCTCTACTGCACACACGCCTCCCGCCTGACGGGCCTGGCCGCCAAACTGTTTTATGATCTTGAATATCTTTTCAACGTTACATGGATTCTCGCCAAGAATGCGGCTCTTCAGCATAAGCGCATAACGCACATCTGCTCCATCTCTTACTTCGCCCAAACCATAGATGCCCTGGTTCGTGTCGATCCTGATGATGGCGGTACGTCCCATCACTGCTGTTACGGCGTAACGAAGGTCAGTGATCTTCAGGTCAGATGGATTTGAAGACTTGTTTACCTTCGATGTAGTCTGAGCGATGGTATCCTCGGTAGACATGCCGAGCATGGTGCCCAGCGTCAAACCGCCCAATGCAGTCTTCTTGAGAAAATTTCTCCGGTTGTCCTGGGTGTGAGGATTGTCTATCTCTGCCTGCCGGTCGGCAGCGGCCTTCGCTTCGCGCTCCTTATTTTGCTTGATGATTGTTTGGAGTACACTTTTCATAGTTGAAAAAGGTTAAGATTGAAACATGTTTGAGGATAGCCTAGTAGTTGCGTTCCTTTAAGTAGTCATCGAGTTCTTTCTTCGTCATCGGCAATTTGCCGGGGTAATTGTTCACCCAGTTCAGAAAGTCTTTCTTGATCTCTTCGGTCCATTCGCTGTCGATTTGACCTGCGAGATATTTCTTTTCGCGCAGTCTCTGATGGCCGAACTCATCGCGCAGCGCGGTCACTTCCGCAGTGATCACAAGGTTCTCAACAAGATGAGCGGGAATGAAGACAGTCCCGTATTTCTTCGCGAGTACCACGTCGCCTGGCAATACCGTTGCGCGTCCCACGCGGATCGGTGCGTTGATCGTTGTGAGCATCATATCTTTGATGTATGAAGGGTCCTGTCCTTTGATCCACGCATTAAAGCCTTTGATTTCCTCAAGACCTTCCTGGTCGCGTACAGATCCGTAGAAGATCACACCGCGCTTCGAGCGTGAATAAATTGAGTTACCGAGGTTGTCGCCGATCAACGTGCCATCGGCAATCTTTCCGTAGCCATCAGCAACGTAAACATCGCCGGGCTGCAGGATATCAATGGGCCAGGAGTTTGTCCCGCCCTGCTGTGCGCGTGCTTCAACCTTGCCCTGCTCCTTCACCTGTGCCTGGAGGTCCGGACGCAGCGGCATGTATTGCGCGGTAACAACACGCCCCGTCATGGCACTGTCGGGCCATATCACCTGCCACTCCCCTTCATACTGATTGTTATAGCCTTTGTTGCGTAGTACACCCCATGCCTCTTCGATAGAGATGTTCTTAAGACGTTTCAGAATTGCATCTGAAACTTTAGGACGCCCGTCGGGAAATCGCTCGCCCTTCCACTCGGCAGTAAGTGCCTTAATGTATTCCGGCGATGAACCAACGCGCTGGCCATAGCTCACCATGGAAGCACAGATACATGCCGAAATCAGCCATAGTTTTTTAATCATAGTGTGTGTTCTTTAATTTATAAATGGTTTACGTTTTGGTCAAAGTTGAAGGCAGGTCGGTTCGCTTCCGGTCGGAATGCCAAACACAGACACAATAAAGTGATTGCCTAAGGTCTTATCAGAGTACCGTCGCGCTTGCGCACCTGCCAGTTTGATTTTGTCGTTATCGGATACTTTGCCGCTTCCTTTTCATTGATGTCGACACCTAGTCCTGGCACCTCATTCACGGACATGTATCCGTTATTCATCGTGGGACATCCGCTGAATACTTCCAGCATCTTGTCGGAGAAACTTACGGCTTCCTGTATTCCAAAATTCCAAACGGTCAGATCGATATGGGCATGAGCGGCATGACCAACAGGTGATACATCGCCGGGCCCGTGGAAAGCTGTCTTGATATTAAACCACTCACCCAGTCGCGCGATTTTCATGGCCGGCGTTATGCCACCAATCTGCGAAACGTGTACGCGAATGAAATCGAACCACTGATTCACCATGGGCATCTTGAATTCATTAATATTATTGAACAACTCGCCCATGGCAATAGGAACAGAGGTGCTCTGGCGCAATAGTTTAAACCATTCCATGTTCTCCGGCGAGAATGGATCTTCGATGAAGAACGGATTGAATTCATCCAGCTTCTTGATCATGTTGATGGCGTCCATCGGCTGAACGCGTTCATGAATATCGTGCAACAGCTCTATTTCCTCGCCGCATGTTTTACGAACCACTTCAAACATCTTCGGAACAGACTTGAGGTACACGCGTTCGTTCATGTAGTTGTCGGTCTCTCCTCCAAAGCCTGCCTTCTTGAAATCGGGTTGCTCGTTGATGGCACCGACCGCCCCATAACCGCCTTGCTGAATGCGTATGTATTTGAATCCGCGTTCCATGATACGCTGAACATCTTCCGCCACGGCCTCGGGCGTATTGCCCTGTGCGTGCGTGTAGCAGGGAATGGCAAACCGCGACTTTCCTCCCAGCAGCTGATACACCGGCATGTTGGCGCGCTTGCCTTTGATGTCCCATAGCGCTTCATCAAGTCCACTCAGTGCATTGTTAAGCACCGGACCATTGCGCCAGTATGAGCTCACATAAACGGCATTCCACATGTCTTCGATGTTGTCAACATCGCGCCCAACACAAAAGTCGTTGAGGTAGCTGTTGATCGCCGTTACCACGGCTACCGCTCGTTGAGTAAATGTAGCACATCCCAACCCATAAAGTCCGGGCTCGGTGGTCTCCACTTTAACGACGATAAGGTTGGAACCCTGGGGCGCTGTAGCAATGGCCTTCACACTTTTGATCTTCACTACGGGTAGGCCCTTTGCATAAGACGGCTTTTCCTCCCGGGCCTGTTCACGCGCTTCATCACGAGCCTGCGTGCCGCTCGCCAGGGCCTGCGTTCCGCTGGCCAGGGCCGGCTGACTGCCAAACATGCTTAGCATGCCGGCGGCAGAACCAATACCTAACATTCTCAAAGTTTCTCTGCGACTGGCGAGAAAATCGTTGCGGGAGGTGGACATATATTATCGTCTGATGAAGGTTGGTTAAAAGTAGCCAGAAAAGATAAACGACCGCGTTTCTTTTTGTGAATGCCGCAGTTTGCCATTCGAGTGGTTTAAGGGGTTGCAATCGGTGTAGTGTTGCGACGATCATCTCAGTTTCTATCGGAACAGAAGTTGCCGCATTTTCATAACTTACTTATCAATAGAGCAGCCTGAAACTCCTATGGGACGAATTACTATGAGCACTATCAACGCCCTGCTTGATACGGCAACCTCGCTTGAATGCGCGGGCGATTATCAATGGGGTCATATGGGATCATGCAATTGTGGATTTCTCGCCAGAGAGATTGTGAGACTTGACAAGGCTGCTATCCATCAGGCTGCCATGCAACGGTATGGCAACTGGACGGAGCAATTAAATGATTATTGTCCCACGAGCGGTCTTCTTATGGATGATATGATCACTGCGATGCTTAACGCCGGATTTGATGTTGATGACCTTCGGCAACTCGAAACGTTATCGAACACGAACGTACTGCGCGCCCTGCCACCTCATCAGCGATTCCTGCAGCACAATGTGAAAGCCGACGTGGTGACATACCTGCGCGGTTGGGCAGTCTGGCTCCGATCGACATTGGAGGATGGACGAGAGTCATCGGCGACCTTCGAGCGGGACTCTGAATTGAATACAATCCCGGGGAATGTTGCCCTGATTGACGAAACGACGCCATAGTGGAAGCCGCGCTTCTTCGATGAATCCACTTTTCAAAAGTACTCTTGCCGAAGCGATGTTTTCAGCATCGACGAAACTCTGAATCCGGTATATCCAGGGCAGGTCCCTGAGATAATTAACCATTGCCGTGCAGGCCTCTGTTGCAAATCCCTGCCCCCAAAAAGCCGGAGAAATAACATAGCCAACCTCGATGCGGCCATCATCGTTCTGGATGCCAAGTGAACCGATAAGTCGGTTGTGAGACCTGATCCTGATTCCAAAAGTAAACTCCACTCCCAGTCCCCAGGATTGTCCAACGTGCTCCAGAAAATTGCGCGTGTCAGTCAATCCCCGGTGCGTAGGCCAGGTCAGATACCGGCCAACCTCAGGTTTGCTTCCATAAGTATAAAAGACCTCTTCTGCGTCGTTTGGCTGCAATCGCCTCAGTTCCAACCGCGTAGTGAATATGTTCTGCTCAATCATCGTAAATGTTGCCTGAACAGCTGTTTGAACTGCAACGGCGCATTTCAATCAACAAGTCAACAAGTCAACAAATCAACAAATAATTCTATATTTGTGCCGGCAAATCGGCACGACCAGCTCCTGCTGAACTCCCCCAGGATCGGAAGGTAGCAAGGGTAGGCGGTTGTAGCGGTGCGATGTTCGGTTTGCCATTTTTTTTATTTGTTGACTTATTGGTCCCGCCGATGGCTGGACGGGTTTGTTGATCCCGCCGATGGCTGGACAGGTTTGTTGGATCCCGCTATTGCTGGACAGGTTTGCTGCCAGCCGCACTGCGGCTGCCAAATGCGCATCGAAATCCCGGCTTCAGCAATTGGAGGTCAACTGGTTCCCCGCTCTTTTGAAGAGATTAAGTAAGTTATTCACATACAACCGATTCAAATCAAAACACAATGAAGTTCTTTATTGACACCGCTAACCTAAATGAAATCAAGGAAGCCTACGATCTCGGCGTGCTTGACGGCGTAACTACAAACCCATCACTTATGGCCAAAGAAGGCGTGCAGGGTGCAGATAACATCCGCGCACACTACAAGGCTATCTGCAAGATCGTAGACGCGAACGTAAGTGCTGAAGTGATATCCACTGATTTCGACGGCATCATGAAAGAAGGTAAGGAGCTTGCCAAGATCGACGATAAGATCGTGGTTAAGATCCCGATGATTAAGGACGGCATCAAAGCTATCAAGAAGTTCTCCAGCGAAGGCATACGCACCAACTGCACACTCATATTTTCTTCAGGACAGGCAATCGTTGCTGCAAAGGCAGGCGCGTCTTACGTGTCTCCCTTCATTGGCCGCCTCGATGACATCGCTCAGGACGGCATGGAAATGATCGCTCAGCTGGTGAAGATCTACAACAACTACGGTTTCGAAACAGAGATCCTCGCGGCTTCTGTTCGTCACGCGGTTCACTTGCTCAAGTGTGCCGAGCTTGGCGTAGATGTGGCTACCTGCCCCCTCTCCGTTATTACCGGCTTGCTGAAACATCCTCTCACTGACAGTGGTCTTGCCAAGTTCCTTGCAGATCACAAGAAAGTGAACGGCTAACTCAGCGCCATAATCTCTGCAGATGTTTTCAACTGATCCCGTCGTCAGTGTCAAGGATGCCACGATCTTCCAGGAGTACAATGCTGTGCTCAGCGATGTATCGTTCGACATTCAAAAGGGTGAGTTTGCCTATCTCGTAGGAAGAACGGGTTCGGGCAAATCGTCTCTGCTCAAGACGCTGTATGCCGATCTTCCGCTGAGAGTGGGCGAAGCTACCGTTGCCAGCTACAAAATGGCGGGCATTAAAGCTTCCGACGTTCCTCTCCTCAGGCGCAAGCTCGGGATCATCTTCCAGGACTTTCAATTGTTCAACGACCGCACAGTCGCTGAAAATCTGATGTTCGTCATGAAGGCCACTGGCTGGACGGACACCGCCAAGATTAAAGCCCGGTTGACCGAAGTCCTTATCCAGGTGGGACTAGGATCAGTAGAAAAGAAAATACCTTATCAACTCTCCGGTGGTGAACAGCAACGCGTGGTCATAGCCCGCGCGTTGCTGAACCAGCCGGTAATACTATTGGCCGACGAGCCCACAGGAAACCTCGACCCTGAAGTGGCACACGGCATCATGAAGATCTTCCAACAGATCAACAACACCGGAACTGCCATACTCATGGCCACACACAGTTACGGTCTCATCAAAAAATTCCCGGCACGCCTGCTCAAATGCGAAAGCGGCAAGGTGGTGGATTCGGCTAGTGCTCCGTTCGAGCTCACGTCGGAGTATTAATTGGCAATTGATAATTGATAATTGATAATTATGGAGGGCCTTTCGGCCCTTTTTTGTTCTGCGATCGATCCAGACAAGCGACTCAGATCAAAAAGTCTGGCCCTGCTTAAAGATCACTAATAGTAAAGCGCTCGAATGCATTTCAGCAGGGTTATAAAAAAGGCTCAAATTAAAAACGGGCCGAAAGGCCCTCCACAATTATCAATTGTCAATTATCAATTATCAATTAAAAAATCGGGCCCGAAAAGCTTTCACTCCCCGGACCCCGTGTGTAGTAGTTGTATAGTGTTCTTACTTGAACGACATCACCGGCTGCTCGTGCAGCGCGTATGAGATCTCAAGAATCTTAATGACTTCGCCTGCGCGGTTTGTGATCGGTGAGAACGCTGAGCGCACGCGCGTCTGTTCGCCTTTCTTATTGATCCTGGTATAGGCGCCTTTTCTTGCGTTACCCGAGGCGAGCTCTCTCCAGAACTGACGATATTCTTCGCTGTTCTTGTCATCACGAGTGGCCAGTACGCGGTGGTGTTCACCCACAATGTCTTCCTGCGTGTAGCCATACAGATCGAGGAAGTTGCTGTTCGCTTTCACGAGAGTACCTTCCGTGTTATACTCGGCAACTGCCAGAGCGCTGTTGATGGCAGACAATGTGCTGTCCGTCTCCGACTGTGTGCGCTGCATTTCTTCCTGCGTTGCCTGGAGTTCTTCCATGTTCTGACGCATCTCTTCTTCCTGAGCGCGCATCTGCTCCGTCATCTCCTGAGATTCTTCAAGGAGACTCTGTGTGCGTGCGTTGATCTTAACAGAAGAGATCGTTGATGCAATGCTTTCTGCGATTTTCTGAACGAAGTCTGCTTCGAAATCGGCAAACACGCTGAATGATGCAAGTTCAACCACACCGAAGATCTGATCATTCACCTTCAAAGGAACGATCAATACGCTGGTAGGATTTGCGTCGCCCAGCCCTGACGTTATTTTAATGTAGTCCTGAGGAACGTCTGTGAGATAAACTGTGTCTCCCTCCTGCCATGACTGACCTGCAAGGCCCTCGCCTCTGTGGATCTTCTGATTGAGGAATTTCTTCTTATCCCAGGCGTAGCAGGCCTTCAGAGACATCGTTGGCTCTTCGTTGCTTTCCACATCATCAATGATGTATATACCACCCTGGTTTGCTTTGAGGTATTTCACCAGGTTGCCAATGATCTCATCAGCAAGCTTGTTGATATCGTTCGTGTTCGTGCGGAGGATCTCGCCAAACTTGGCCATACCTTCCGTTGCCCAGTTACGCTTCTTGTCATCCTCAGCAACCTTCGAAAGGTTGTCGCGCATGTTGATCAGCGCGTTGCCCAGTACGTCGTGTTCGCTGAGAGGACTGAATGCAGTGTTATAGCTTCCATTACCGATGTTCTCAGCGAAGAGGCTGGTTGCTTTCAGACCCGATACCAGGTTATCCATGGCTTTCGCCATCTCACCAATTTCGTCGTTGCTGACGTTGGCCTGCTTGTCTTCTACCAGCTCGCCGCGGCCAAGCTTGATGACGATGTTCTTAAGGAAGTTCACCGGCCTGGTGATAGAACGCATCAGGAAGATCGCGCTGAGAAGACCGATTAGGATAATACCGGCTCCAAGGATCATGGTATAATTCCGGAGGCTCTTGATTGAGCCGATCACATCAACGTCGGAACGAAGAGTAACCTGGTTCTGCTTGTCGGCAATGCGATTGAGGCGTTTGATCAGATCGGCGGTGCGTGGAATGATCTGGCTTTCGATGGCATCTTCAGCCATCAGCTTCGTCAATGGATCTTCGTAGTTTTCAAAAGACTGAAGGTTAGACATGATCGACTGCTTCTGCACATTCAGAAGCGTATCGAATTTGAGGAAGACCGTGTCCATCCAGCGGCGCTGGCTGTCGCTCTCCCATGTCGGCATGAGGTCGGTGATGTTCTTTTGCAGCGCAGGATACTCGTAGTCCTGCAGTTGCTTGAGAGCGTTCTTATCTTCCTGGTTTGTCTGAAGATACACCCAGTTGGTGACCAGCATTTTCGAACGCGTTACCATCAACATGAGGTCGCGGATCGCGTCCTGTGATGGTCGATACACCGTGGCGGAACTGTTCACGACGCTGTCGATCACATTTCCCTTCCAGAAGATGATCAAGCCGTTCACAATGAACAGCGCGATAAGGATCAGAAAACCACCGAGTATCTTTTTACCGATGGTTAGTCGCATGCGCGAAGTCTTTTTTTCTACTTCTTCCATATTACTCTTATATCAATATTGCCAGTCGTGAAAGTTCATTACTTACTCTCAGTCCCTGGCGTGTCACCGACGCTTGGTTTAATTCAAATGCTAGTTTTCCGTCTTTTACAATAAAGTTGATATCACTCCCCTTCTGTGCCGCCCCTGCTTCTTCTGTTATGACGAGTATAGACTGCGTATTTACCTTTTCCATTACTTCAGCTATCTGGGCCGACTTCGCCGCAGATACGAACAGCATATTGCACTTCTTGATTTCCGACGGTGACGAGATCCTTGTCACTTTGATATTCCTCTCTCCGACTTTCTTTGCCTGGGCCATTGCCTTCAGCTCGTCGATGATTGGAGAATCACCCAGCACCATGATTTCAAAATCGCCGGAGTTATAAGTTTCCGGCCAGATCACGTATCGCGTGAAACTGTAAACAAATACCGAATGCATCTTATAATTTTGTGCCTTCCCTGGGAGGACGCACAATAAGAGAAGAAGCGCCAGTAAAAAATGCAAAGGGGCTCTCATTGCTTCAGCTAAAAAATTTGGCCTCGACCAAATGAAAACAAAAATATGGGGGCTGAATGCCGAAAAAGAGGGATTTTCGGTGAATACCTGACATTTGGATGAATCCTGTCGAGTTAGTCGTTTTGATGCTTTCCCGGCAGACGGCCAGTCGCGCTCTCCCGCCCAATCTACGGCAATGGTTATGAACGGTTAAGGCCTAAACACCGACTCACACGCCGCTGTGATGTTTCGTGAATTATCCTACTCAATATTACATTGGACAACTGGCGCCAGCCATCAAACATTACTAATGAGCAGAGATTCCGACGGCATCGGAATACGTCCGGCGACCACGTTGCTAACGATGCTGCTACTCGTACTTGAGTGTTTTCGCAGGGTTTACGGCCGCTGTTCGCATGATCTGAAAGCTCACGGTAATCGCCGTTATGATCAATATGCTTACAACGGGAACCACAAACAATGCCCAGCCTGGAGCAATGCGATAAGGGTACGATTCAAGCCATAAGTTCATCGCAAACCAGGCAAGCGGAAGAGCGAGCAACGAAGCCAGCAACGTTATCCTCATGAAGTCAACAGACAACAAAGCCACTATACCTGGAGTAGATGCACCAAGCACCTTCCTGATACCGATTTCCTTGGTGCGTTGGGCAATCGTGTAGGATGACAAACCGATCAATCCCAGGCACGATATCACCACGGCGAGCACGGCAAAGATGTTTACCACTTTCGCAAAACGATCTTCATCGCGATACTGAGTGTTGTAGTATTCGTCCAGCAAAAAGTAATCGAATGAGTTTTCGGGGAAGTGTTTCTTAAACACCGTTTCGATTTTCGCGATCGTTTCCTTCATAGTCTCTTTCTTTACTTTGACAGACGTGCTCGCATAAGTTGAATACACCGGGAACATGACGATTGGCTCCATTTCTCTTTTCAATCCCTGTTGATGAAAGTCAGGTACAACCCCAATGATGGTCCAGTCTCTTTCCCAGAAATTCACATGCTGTCCGACTGCCTCCTCATCATCTTTGAGATTCAACAGACGTGCCGCACGGCGATTGATAATGACGCTTCTGATCTGCTCCCAGTCTGCGTTATGGTCCGTCGCTTCGAAGTTTCTTCCCGCGACAATTTTCATCCCATAGGTATTGAGGAAATTGTAGTCGACTCCGATGAAACTGAAAGTTACGTTCGACGATTCCGGCATCGAAGCGAGATGAACATTGAAGGCACGTCCGAGTCGCGCACCCGGAATATTGTTCGAAGTGGTGGCATTCAAAACTCCGGGCACAGTAGTGAGTTCCTGTTCATAAGCCTGAAAGCGCGGAATGAGTGTGCTGTCTGCCGTAGTGCGCTCCGGCGATTGGACAACGACAGTGTTGGCAATGTCAATTCCCAACGCAGCCTCATTCATGAATTTCAATTGTCGTGAAACTACCAGGGTCGACGCGATGAGCGCTGCGGATGCAGTGAACTGAAATACCACGAGTGCTTTTCGGATCAGTCCGCCACGACCTGAACGTGTAAACTTTCCCGTGAGCACAACTACCGGTTGATAAGACGATAAAACTACAGCAGGATAAAAGCCGGCGAGCAGAATGCCTGAGATCATCACTCCTGCAAGAATCAAAATGGTGCTGCCACTCATGGCTGACAATACTTTCATTGGTGAAAGTGTTGCGCCGATAATGTCGTTGAATGGTTTTTGTATCAATGCTGAAAGCAGAACCGCAGTAAAGAATGCGAAGAGGCTAATGACAACAGACTCCAGTATGAACTGACGCATCAACTCTACTCTTATGGCACCCATCACTTTGCGCACACCAACTTCTCTTGCCCGTTCCAGTGCACGCGATGTGGTCAGGTTGATATAGTTGATCCACGCAATGAGCAAAATAAATCCGGCGACGATCAGCATTGACCAAACAGCTTTTCCACTGGCCACCTTAGCGATGTCGTATTCATAGTCTGAATACAGGTGAGCTCTGCTCAGGGGCTGGAGGAAGAACTTTTCCACGCTGCCCGACACCTTATCGCCCTGGAAATGACGGTCGCTGAATCCGCCAAACTTGGCTTCGAGTGCTTTGTAGTCAACGCCGGGTTTCAGCAGCAAATAATGCCTCATGTCTGACCACGTCCAGTTGTCGTCGGCGCCGTGGTTTTCCGGCGTATAAAGCGTTTCGTAAGAGGCAAGGGCATCGAACTGGAGATGCGAGTTTTCGGGAACATCTTTACAGATACCCGTCACAGTGTAAGGTTCGGCGTCGAGGCCCCAGTAGATGTGCTTGCCCATAATCTGGCTCCAGTCATCGCCCGTAAACTGAAAGTATTTGCGCGCTGTTGTCTCGGTCAATACAAGCCGATAGCGACCCTTAAGCGCATCGGCAGGGCTACCCGCAAGCATGGGAAACGTAAAGATGGTGAGCAGATGGTCATCGGCAAAGATGCAGCTTTCGCCACGAAAAAAACGATCTCCTACTTTAACATTGAGATCACCGGCAGGCATTAACCTGGAATAAGATTCAATCTCGGGATAGTCGGCAGTCATCGCCGGCCCGATTGTAGGGTAAGTGATTGTACCGTGCTGTATAAGTTTTCCCTGCTGGAAGCGATCGTTCGTAACGCGATAGATGCGGTCGAACTTTTCATTGAACTTGTCGTAACTCAGTTCATACATTACAAACTGCAGAATGAGCAGACATGCAGTAATGCCAATGCCCAGGCCTATTACATTAATTGCCGAAAACACTTTGTGCTTTACAACATTCCTGAAGGTGGTGGTAAGATAATTTCTGAGCATAATGGTATGAAATGGATGCCTGAATCTGTTTCTGAAAATGATGCCGGGTTTGAAGAATCGTAAGACGCCCAGCCACAACCTCCTGCTGGCAACGGCTTCACCAAATGCTTCAGCATCGGCATAGTATTCTTCAACAAGGTCTCCTTCAATTCCTTCTACCAGGTGCGGCGGACAAAACCACTCCAGGAATCTGAGTGACCTGTGGTTATTTGATGTGGGGTGTTTTATCATGATGTCCTGAAAAGCGCCTGCTACAAGCTTCCGAACTTTAACTGAGGGATATACTTCCACAATTCCATGCGCGACTCCTTCATGTCTTTAAGCATGGAGAAGCCGGCATTGGTAACGGTAAAGATGCGCTTTCGTCTGCCTCCCCTTTCGTTTGTGGCACCTCCCATTGAAGATTTGATAAGGCCCTTGTCTTCCAATCGATATAGGGTCACATGCACGGCGCTCAGATTGCAATCCCGCCCGACACGCTGCCTGATCTCACTAACAATCGCGTTCCCATAAGCCTCGTCCTTAAGAATTGCGACCATGGTCAAAACCAGTTCCTCAAACTCACCAAGAAATTCCCTCGCCATTATTATAATATTTGCTAAACAAATATACATAAGTATATAATTTGTAAAACAAATAATTAAGAATTAAGAGTTAAGAGTTAAGAATTAGCCGCCAGCCGTTCGGCTGATTGCCCGCCACGACCGCAGGTCGTGACAGCTAATTCTTAACTCTTAATTCTTAATTCTTAATTTTACGCTTCACTCTTCTTTCAGCGTTTTTGCCGGCGCCACCCTCGTGGCTTTTATGATTTGTACCGCTATTGCTGCAGCGCAAAGAACCAAGGCAATGCCCGTCGCCTGAACAAATACACCCCATCCTATTGTGACTCTATAGGCAAAGCTTTGCAGCCATGTGTTGACCATGTACAATGTGAGGGGAATGGAGACAATTGAAGCGATAGCAACAAGCAGGAAATAGTCTTTCGACAAAAGCACCAGAAGTGATTCACTTGAGGCTCCCATCACCTTGCGAATAGAAACTTCTTTAACACGGGCTTGCATCGTAAGAGAGACGAGCGCGTAAAGCCCCAGACTGACGATAACTATGGCCAGACCCGTAGTAATCTTCATGATACGGTTGAGGTTTGTATCAGTCTGATACTGGTTCTCCAGTGCCTGCTCAACAAAAGAGTATGCAAACTCTTCGTCCGGATTGATCTTTGTCCATACGGCTTGAATGTCAGCGAGGGTTTGCTGCATATCGCGACCATCGATGCGGGCGAAAACTTTTGGCACAGGCGTGTTGCCGATGCTGACGTTCTGGGCACCCGGCAGTATGATGCGGGCATCCATCACCATGACCAGCGGTGATACCTTACTATATAACGATTCAAAGTTGAAGTCCTTTATCACACCGACGATCTCATGATCACCGAAGGCCTTGCCCGGAAGTCGCTTGCCAATAGGGTCCTTCATTCCAAGAGAAGCTGCACACGCCTCATTGATGATTACTGCACGTCTTGCATCTGTGTCATCATCGGTAAGAAAATTCCGGCCCGTGGCAAACTCCATCTTCATTAACGGCACGTACAACTCATCAACGATGTTCAGTTTAAATGTCCTGTAGTTCCCAAGATCATCTGTGTATCCGATCTCCGCCCACGAACCATGTGCAAAATCATGCGATGCTGCGCATACGCTTTCCACCGAGTTGAGACGTTGCAGCTCGGATTTAAAAATGCGGGCACGTTCAAAGCCAAGGCTTACGCGTTTAGCCATACCTCCACCGTGGGGAATGTTCAATTGCATGACGACCAGATGCGACTTATCAAATCCAAGGTTCTTATGCTGCAGCAGGTTCAGTTGTCGGGTCATGATCAGGCTGCTGCCAACGAGGAAGACTGACAGGATCAGTTGGATCGTCACCAGCGTCTGGCGTAACCGTTGGCGGCTGTTGCCACTCAGCTTTCCTTTCAATACTATTGCCGGTCGAAGCCGGGACAGTACAAGTGCGGGATAGCTTCCTGACAGGATGCCTATAAGCATCAGCAGCAATACACCTGATACGAGCGTAAACGAATCTGCCTCCAGCGTCAGCTCCTTCCCTGATAAGTCATTGAACAGCGGCAAGCACAGTCGCGCCACAAGGACACCAACTACGAGCGATATCATGGTTACCACCAATGCTTCTCCGGTAAATTGCCTCATCAGCTGGCCGCGCGAAGCACCGGCTGCTTTCCTAACTCCCACCTCGCGTGAACGCGAAATGGTACGACTGATGCTCAGCGTCACAAAGTTTATGCACGCCACTATCAATACAAGAACAGCAACACCGCCTAGTATGTAACTGTATTTCGGATCACTCACTTTCGCCAGCTCGGCAGGAAAGCGGGTATCAAGATGAATACTTGTGAGCGCCTGCAAGCCGACGGTATAGTGACTCTTGTCGAAGTCTTCGGCGCCCAGCAATGTTCGAAACACTTTCGGGAACCGGCCTTCGAGATCACCGGGTATAACCTCCGGCCTCAGCAACACATAAGTCTCAGGTGATACATTAAACCAGTCGGAGGTTATTGCCTCCTGGCTCATCAGCTTTGGATAATTCAGATCGGAGATCAGCAGGTAGAAACGAACACTTGAATTTATGGGAATTTTTTTAACCACAGCCTTCACCGTAAACTCTGCGAATTGCTCTCCCAGCTGAACAGACAGAGGTTTGCCTATAGGATCAGCATCACCGAAATACTTTTTAGCAACATATTCTGTCAGCACTATTCCGTCGGCTGAAGCGAGTGCCTCTTTAGAGCCCTTGATTACATCGAAATCAAAAACATCGAAGAAGTCCTTCCCTCCTATTGTCAGCGTTTCCGTGAATTGCCGATCGTCGACTTTCACCTGCGTGCCCCTCTTGTGTATCCGAACGTGGCGCTCGACTTCCGGAAAATTCTCTGTAAGCGCCGGTCCCATAGCAAACGGAGTTGCTACGTTGAAAAACTTTTGATTCTCGCCCCAATCCTCTTTGACCCAAACCCTGTAAATACGATCCGCCTTTGAATGAAACTGATCGAAGGTCCATTCATCTCTGATAAACAAGCCTACGAGAATGGTAACGGCAACTGCCATTGCCAGCCCGAGAATGTTAATTAGTGCATGCGACTTTCGACTCCACAGTACCCGAATGGCAACGATGATCTGATGCTTAAACATAGAAGGCAGAGATTTGGTTATCCCTGAATGTACGACGGGGCATCCGTCCGTCAATGCACCAGGTAATCACATGACGGAAAGCTGTATTGAACCATCAAAAGAATGAACTCAAATAGAGGAATAGTGTGAGGAACAGTGTGAGAGTGGTGAACAGTGTGAGAGTGAGGAACAGTGTGAGAGTGAGGAACAGTGTGAGAGCGGAGGAATAGCGCCGCGAGCGGGCTGTGCCGTTAATGGCCGAGCGCCGGTTGAATTTCGAAAACGTCGTAAACCTCCTGTACCGTTTCCTTTGTATCGGCCATGATCAGCAAATGGTCCTGCGCAAGGATCTCTGTCTCGCCCCTGGCCGTGATGTATTTACCGTCGCGGTGAATCAGTACAATCAGAGCAGTCTTGGGTAGATCAAGATTCATGACTGTCTTACCAACCGCACCAGATGTTCCGGGTATGTCCACTTCAAACAACTCTGAACTGAAATCCTCTTTTAACTCGAAGTCGAGCGGGAACCTTCTTCTTATCTTTTCCGGCACACTTACGTGAAGCCATCTTGCGACGTGAGCAAGCGTAGTCCCCTGAAGCAGCACAGAGGACACTGAAATAAAGAACACAAGATTAAATATGTCTTTCGCGACGGGGATGCCGGCAATCAGCGGATAGGTTGCAAAAATGATTGGCACTGCTCCACGAAGCCCAACCCAGGACAGAAAGAGTTTCTTCCGGATATTAAGTTCAGGAAAGAATATCATCGACGTGAGCACCGCTACGGGACGGGCAATAAAAATCAGAAATGCTGAAATGAGAACGCCCGGGCCGAGCAGCGGAACGATCTCATGCGGAAAGACCAGTAGCCCAAGCGTGAGGAACATCACGATTTGCATAAGCCAGGCCTGGCCATCGTAAAAGCGAATGAGACTTTTCTTGTGAAGGAAGTTGCTGTTGCCCAGCATCACGGCCGAAATATAAACAGCAAGGAACCCGTTGCCTCCGATGAAATCGGTAAATGAATACGTAAAGAATACAAGCGACAGGATCAATACGGGATACAGGCCATCGATGTCCAGCTTGATCTTATTGATTACAAAGGTCATGATCTTCCCAGACGCATAGCCTGCAAGAGCGCCTAAGGCCATCCCCTTGAAAAATCTTGGAATGAGCGATGCGAAGGATGCATCCGGATCTTCCAGAAGGTAAATCATGCTCACCGTAAGGAAGAATGCCATTGGATCGTTCGAGCCGCTTTCGAGCTCGAGCAGCGGACGAAGATTTCCCTTCAACCCAACCTTGCGGGACCTTAGAATTGAAAACACGGCCGCAGCATCCGTAGACGAAACGATTGCGCCGAGAAGCAATCCTTCCAGCAAGGTATACCCCATCAGATAGCTGGTAAACCATCCAACCGTCACCGCGGTGATGAGTACTCCAATGGTTGACAGCGAGAAACCCTGCCAAAGGATCGGACGAATACTCTCCCACTTTGTTTCGAGACCACCCGAAAACAAAATGAAATTAAGAGCAGCCACACCCAAAAGTTTGGCCGTCTTAAAGTCATTGAAGAAGATTCCGCCCGGCCCATCCGAGCCGGCCAGCATCCCCACAACAAGAAAGAGGATCAATGACGGAACTCCAATATGAAATGACGTCTTGCTGGCAATGATGCTCAGGAAAAGCAACAGTGATCCCAACAACAAAACGTTTTCAACTGAGAAGGTCATAGAGTGCGTTCGAACTCGTGGACCTTAAATATAGCGGATTATTGGCAGATCATGGACTTGTTGTCATCGAAATACACAGGGTATTTCAACAAATCATTTAGCCAGAAAGGCCGATAACATCCAATGGTGTTTCTCAATCGAATTAATAAAGCGCTTCACCATTTCTTCGGTACCTGAGTCTTCCTGACCGACGGCGACCTCAACCACCTTGAACATATACTTCAGCAGGATCGTGTAGTCGCTGAGGATTTCCCTCACCATCAGGTCGGACTCAAGATCAGTCGTTGTCTCCTTTATTTCCGATGTTTCGATATAATCCTTCATCGTGCTGAGCGGTGTCTCCTGAAAGATGCGGATTCGTTCTGCGATATCATCAATATGCAGCAGTGCTTCGTTGTACTGCAGTTCAAATTGTTCATGAAGGTCAAAGAAATCTGAGCCCTTTACATTCCAGTGATAGTTCCGCAGTTTCTGATAATGCACCGAATAGTTGGCCAGCAAATCATTCAGAGCTTTTGAGATCTTATCTGTTTCCTTTGCTGTCCAGCCGAGTTTAACCGGTTTGCTTTTGGCCATCTTCGTGTCGAGCTGTGTTTGTGGAACATGTTCCAGTTCGTCAATTTCTTCTGCCTTTTTCATAATACGATGGTTTTGTATTCAATGGTTTATAGTTCTGCTTGATGGTTCATAGCTCTGCTTGCGGTTCAGACTTCAATAACTGTTCCACGAGAAGACAGAGTGAAAGCGAGGTTGAGAGCGGACGGCGAAGTAGAATTTTGTGCATGAGTGGGGAATAACTTCACATATTACGTGGTTCATAAAGTTTGACTATACGAGGCATTTCTATCGATAATGCCGTGGCATGATTTTTAAACCTCCATAATCAGCTACCGGATATTGACATGAGAAACGCTATCGTCTTTATAAATATTTGTATCGTTGCAGCAGTCACCATGCTGCTTATGCAGTTTGATACGACAACAACCTTACCCGCTGACGTGAACGCAACAGGTTCATCTGCCGTGCAGGCTTCTTCACCAACAGCACAGGCAGGCACGGCCGCGCCTGCAACTTCGAGTGCGCTGGCAACTGTGCGACGAATTGAAGCTCCTGCCTCCAAACGCGCACTCAGTGAAAGCGAAGTGCTGTTCGTGAAGACGTTTATAAACGAAATGTCGCAGGCGCGAATGCTGGGACTTGAGCAGTCAAGGATGGCCGTTCAAAGAGGAACAACACGTCCTTTGAAAGACTATGGTGCCTGGATGGTGATCAATCAGGAGCAAATGCTGCGCGATCTGAAACGACTGGCCAAAATCCACAAGATCAAATTACCCGAGCCAGAATCAATGGATGAAATATCCGGGCTGCATGGAAGAAAGTTTGATTCGCGTTATATCAGGAATATGACTGCATCGTATAAGCGCGACCTCAAACTTCTGGAGCGGGCAGGATATTCAACTGATCCTGACGTTCAGGTTTTCGCAGCCCGATACGCAACGCTAACGCGCGACAACTTTACAAAACTCCGCGCACTTGAGCGGTGACTATATAACGCGCAGGATTTAAAACGCTGGATTTAAAGCGCTGAATTCAAAACGCCGTATTTTAAAAATTATCACCCTCAGATTCTAAACTTCAGGGCAGAAATTTCTTAATACCTGTTGCCCAAAGATCGTAGCCTTTCTTATTAAGGTGCAGATTGTCTTCCTTGAAAATATCCTTGAGCACCTCACCATTATTATCTACCAGTGAACTCCAGCCATCCACATAGTATACATTCTTCTTTGTGCCGACCCACTTCCTGAGATTTCGCGAATGATCCAGATAGGCATCCTTCAGCTTCCATCGCGCAACACTTGGTTTGGGAGATATGAAGTACACCGGAACTGACGCTGAATACTGCTTCCTGATACGATGCAACAGACTGTCGGTGGTGGCCATGATTTGTGCAGACGACTTACCCCCAGCCAGATCGTTGTCGCCCTCATAGATGAAGATCTTCGAAGGCCGCAGGGTAAAGATGAGCTGGTCGGCAAAGTAAAGCAGGTCGCTCGTTTGAGAACCTCCAAACCCGCGATTAATGATGTTATAACTGGGGAAATATGCTTTGATGTCGTGCCAGAGACGGATCGAAGAACTGCCTGTAAAAAGAACAATGCGACTGGTATCGGCGGCAGGCTTGCCGGATATTTCAGTTACTTCGTTGCGAAAACGCTCGGGTCCTTTAACCTGCTGAACGTTGGTACTGGCCTGTCCATAGGTATTAGCAATCTGGAGGAACGAAAAGGCGAGCGCCGTGATTGCAGCATGTAGGTTAAGTCTCATGCCTGAAATTAGAAAAGCAAATGGGAAGCGCCAAGCCCGGAGCAAGACGAAGGTTGAGCGATACAATCACCGGCGACAATTGAGTATCGGCGGCACGAATTACTGAAGCATTTGTATTAGCAGGCGCGTAAGCTTTGCGGCAGCGAACACTTAATCAAACAGGTCTGAACTGAGGTAGCGGTCTCCCCTGTCGCAGACAATGAATACGATCACGCCTTTATCGAGCTCACCTGCCAGTTGCACGGCAGCACTTAAGGCACCGCCACTGCTCATCCCTGCTAAAATTCCTTCTTCCCTGGCCAGGCGCTTTGTCATCATACGGGCATCACGCTCGTCAACATCCATGACACGATCAACGCGACTGGCATCAAAGATCTTAGGCAGGAACTCCTTTGACCACCGGCGGATTCCGGGAATGCAGGACCCGGTTGTCGGTTGGGTACCTACTATTTGTATGTTCGGATTTTGTTCTTTCAGGTAGCGACTCACACCCATGATCGTTCCAGTGGTTCCCATCGCGGAAACAAAGTGCGTCACTGCTCCGGCTGTATCGCGCCAGATCTCAGGGCCTGTCGTCTTATAATGCATGCCGTAGTTGTCTGCATTGGCAAACTGATCAAGCATGAAATATCCTTCTTCACGCGCCATTTTTTCTGCCAGCTCACGCGAATATTCGATCGTTCTTTCCGAAGGGGTCAGTATAACGGTAGCCCCATACGCCTCCATGGACAGCACGCGCTCGCGGGTCGAGTTGTCGGGCATGATGAGTGTCATCTTCAGTCCTTTCAGCTGCGCGATCATCGCCAGTGCGATGCCCGTGTTGCCACTCGTTGCTTCTACCAGCCTGTCTCCAGCCTTGATCTGTCCCCGCGACATCGCACCGCTGATCATTCCCAATGCCGCCCGGTCTTTAACGCTACCACCGGGATTATTTCCCTCAAGCTTTCCAAATATCCGGACGTTCTTATTAACCGGTATGTGTTGCAATTCGACCAGTGGAGTATTTCCGATGAGTTCCTGAAGTGTCATGAATTCAAAATTGAGAGCGTGAATAAACCGGAGTATTAATGAATGGTGAGAAATGTGTTCAGATGCCTGACTTGAATACCACGTGGTCTATTTCGTGCGTGTTGCCATTATACATCTTTGCCTGGTAATAAATCTTTGAGTGCGGCGGGATACTGCTGGTGAGCCATACGTTTCCACCTACAATGCTGTGGTGACCAATGACTGTATCGCCTCCGAGTATCGTGGCTCCGGCATACACCACCACATTATCCTCAAGGGTTGGATGCCTTTTCTTTTCAGCATCTTCTTTATTCACAGAAAGCGCACCCAGTGTAACGCCCTGATAAAGTTTCACATGATTACCAATAACCGATGTTTCACCGATAACGATGCCCGTACCATGGTCAATGCAAAAATGTGAACCAATCTCTGCGGCCGGATGTATGTCTATCCCGGTACGGCTATGCGCATGTTCTGTGATGATCCTGGGCGTTCCCGACACTCCCATTTTGTGAAGTGCATGAGCTATGCGATAAGCTGCAATCGCGTAAAATCCCGGATATGTACGCACCACCTCATCGCGCGTCTTGGCGGCAGGGTCACCTTCAAACATGGCCGTGACATCTTCCTCCAGTCTCGCATGTATTTCAGGGAGACTGTCAAAAAAGAAGGTCGTTAATTGACGGGCATCGGTACCCTTACCGGGATTATGTCGAAGAATTCTCTCCAGCTCCTTCTCCAGCGTGGAGATATGCTGGTCGAATTCTGCGCGTGATAGCGATGCCATCTGCGTAAAGTCGGCAAACAAAACACCCAGCAGTTCAACAAAGAAATTAGATACCTCCGCCGGCGCCGGACATGTTGGGCATGTCTGGTGGGACGCATACAGGCGATCTGCAAAGCTCTTATCCATTAACTCTATTAATTAAAGGCCGTGATATTAGGTTCCCGGAGGGTGAAAATAGATGTATTTGATACGTTATCGCAAATCTTACCCCCAGACATCCATCTGAGTGGGCCAAACATAGCACCTTCACCACTCAGCAACGTGAATACATGGGTCCGGGTTGCCATCAGAAAAGCATGAACAGGGCGGCCACCAGGGTCATTACGATAATAAACCACCGATAGGTTTTCTCTGACAGGATTTTGACTATATGGATACCCAGGAAGGCACCAAGAATAATAGCAGGCAGCGTAATAAGCGCCAGCAGAACGGTGTTATAATTGATTGTATGCCAGGCAAAGACGTGAAAGGGAACCTTGAACCAGTTCGTCACCATAAAGAACCAGGCCGTAGTTCCGATATAAGCGTTCTTAGGTAATCGCATTGAAAGGAAATACACGGCCATCACGGTACCGGCCAGGTTTCCAACCATCGAGGTGAAACCTCCCAGGATACCGGAGCCCGCGCTGAACAACTTATTATGCGGTACCTGCTCGCGATGTCCCCGCTCCAGCCAGATCATGGTGACTACGCTTCCAACGATCACCACTGCCATGATCACTTTGAAAATATGATCGTCGATATAAGAGCCAACAATTGTTCCCATCACAACGCCAGCCGCGGCCCACGGAAACAATACCTTGAGATGCTGCCACGAGGCGTGACGATGATAGTACCAAACACCAAGCACGTCGGCCAGAACCAGTATAGGCAACATTACGCCGCTCGACTTCTGGCCACCGAATATCAGCGCCAGCAGAGGAACAGAGAGCATTCCTGCTCCATGAACTCCGGTCTTGGCCATACCGGTGAGCAGACCTACAGTTAAAAACAGCAGCAGCTCAACGTAGGTGAACTCGAATGTAAAAAGATTGATCAAGTGTGTTTCAGAGGGTCTTCAGAACCTTCCACATCTCGGAAGCGACAAGCTCGTTCCCTTTTGCATTCAGGTGAACACGATCCGTAGTGAGTATTCCAGACTCCTTGTTGTCCTTGTTCTCTTTCAGATTGTATTCGAGAAAAGCTTTCCGCAAATCGATGAGAGGAAGATTGTTGGCTTTGGCAAGGTTGCGGATCACATTGCTGTATAAGTTCAGGTCGCCGTCGAGCTCATTGCTGAAGTCGGTGCGCTCACCAATAACAGCCGGAGTGCAGATGGCAATCTTGCAATTGGCAGCCTGCAGCTTCTTAATTATGGCAGTATAGAACCGTTCAAATTTATCAAGGTCTGTACCTGTACCAAAACTCCTCTTATGCCATACGTCATTCACGCCAACATAAATGACAACCACGTCTGGCCGCTTTGCAAGCACATCATCATCCATGCGCAGGAACAGATCATAAACTTTATTTCCACCGATGCCCGCTCCGATTAGATCGAAGCGATCAGACAACTTTTCAGCGGTGACCATCTCACCAATCTTTACGATGTAGCCACCAGGCTGAACTGCCGCCTGCGTGATCGAGTCACCAAAAAATATTACTTTCTTTTTTTGCATAGGAAGGAAGGATGCCAGGGTCAGCACCACGAAGCCAGCCAGGAGGCCGAGAGTTATCTTCATTGTGGTTAATTTTTGTATCTGCCCAATATAGATGAAAGTAATCACTTTCACAGAGCCAAACCACAGGAGTGGAAACCTGACAACAAAAAAAGGGAAAGACCGATGCTATACCGGCCCTTCCCATTTAATTCACAGCACTTCAGGAGTGTTCTGTTAGTCAGATTCTTAATAATCCGACAGCCACGTTACAAAACCTCGTGCACCTTAAAGCTTTCAGAACTTTCCAAACTTCATTGAGAGGTTATAAGAAATGTTGCTGAGGGCACGATCACCCAATCCGCGTCCGTCGCTGTTGAAAGCAGCCCTGTACGAAACACCGGGGCTGAAGCGCATCCAGCGGAATACGTTAAACTCTATGTTAACCCCGGGTTCAGCAACAAAGAACCAATCTTCATCTCCACTGTGGTCCCAGTCAAATTCATGCGGATCGTCATGCCATGAATTGCGGTCGTATTGCAACGTGAAGCCTGCGCCCGTGAAAAGACTGAAGGACATATGCACTGCCTTCTGAGAGGCCACAGTGTACTCCACAATGCCGCCGACCTGTCCGTACATGTAGCTCAAATTCTGGAGCGGCGACTCCGAGTGTTCTACCGGCACGCGAATATCATTGGTAAGTGCAGCAGCCGAGGCACCGATAAGGAGGCTGTGATTCAGATATACTCCACCGTAGATACCTGTGAGATTAGCAAAATTGCCATCGATAAAAGTGAACTTGTTTGTGATGGCTCCAAATCCGCCTGTTGAAATCTTGCCAGGCGAGAACAGGGTATTCATCTGGTAACTATCCTTACCCTTGTCCATTCGTTCCTCATTCTCCTGCGCTAAAGCAACGTTGGCAAAAAGGACAGTGAAAAGAATGGCGCCCGCACGGCGCATTACTATGTTGATGAAGTGTTTCATGTAGTTTGTCTTTTACGCTTTTCGCCATTGTGACATCTGAAACGATCCTCACCCCTATGCCGCCCTGAGTTTTTTTTAAGAATTCCAGTTTACGCCAAAGTGTTTCTCCAGTGACCGCGCAACCCCGTCGTCCTCACCGGCAGTGGTTATCTCGTCTGCTATTTCCTTTGCATCCTGGATGGCATTGTCAACAGCCACTCCGATGCCCGCCTCCCGCAGCATTTCAACATCATTATAGTTATCACCAAAGGCGATAGCATCAGCGAGACTTGCCTTCAAATGCCTGCTCATGATCAGCTCCATACCGGACGCCTTCGACACCTGTTTGGTTGCCAGCTCAAGGTAGGTAGGTCTCGACTTATAGATATGGATCCGATCGGCGTATTGCTCCCGAAGCCATTCGTAGAACGATGCGATATCGGCGGCCTCGCCCATACACATTACCTTGTGAGCACCCAATCCGTTGATCTCCCATTCCGACAAGACGGCATCGAAGGATTTGAACTGTGGCGATACCTTGGTGACGCGCTCTTCTTTGTCCGTCCATTTGTCCTGCTTCACGGCGTACCAGTTGTCGGCGTGATAAAGACTGATGTGAACAGGCTTACCGGAAGCATAAGCAACGATACCCCTACATACGTCAAGGGGAATGACGTGGTTGGCATACACTGTACTGTCAGCACCGGATGCAAGCACATAGCCACCGTTATAGCAAACGAGCGGATGCCCTGCGATGTTCAGCTCCAACTGCAAATGCCGCATGGCCGATGGCATCCTTGAAGACGCCAGTACAACGGTTACCTTATCGGCAATGGAACGAATGGCATGAATAGTCCGTCGTGACAACTGGCGCTCGCTATTCAAAAGAGTTCCATCTACATCTGTAAAGACAGCTCGTATCATAATGTACTTTGATTGTGCATTGATTAATGAAGGGATGGTGCAAAGCTGGGAAATATTTGCATGATCTGCGTGGGATAATCGCCGGAAAAAAATACGCAACCTTACGTGACATTATTCGATCAACTCCCGGGCTTCACATCCGTTTGAAATACTGAAACAAACTCCAGCACCATGAAAAGTAAGATGTACGCCCTGTTGATTGCGCTGCTTGCTGCACTGCCACTTGCTGCACAGCCTGTGAAAAAGATCCAAACCATCACCGAATCGGAAGTGCCAGCACTGGTGAGACGTGCTTTTGTGGAAAACTACGGAAATGTTGCCGATGGAACCTGGACTGTTGCCTTTCAGGTTTTGAATACAGGAGGAAAATCAGTCGCACAACCCCTGAGCTATACATTCAAGAAAGGCAATGGTCATGAGAAAGTCGAAGTCCGGTTGTCACCCGAAGGCCGCATTGAGACTTCCAAAGGGATTGAAAAACTGAATCCAACTTCCTGACGCTTGTCTGTGTATCATCAAGGTTCGCCAGGGAGCTATCGGCGATTCTCAACGCAAGGCACGCAGGACCGGCCGCGTAAGGCAGGTTGGTCCCCCGCCGCCGGCAACACTGATGTTGGCACCTTCATATTCATAGACCGTGCATCCCGCGCTGTTCAGATGCGAACGGGTGACGGGATTTCCTCCTACTACAATAACCTGCCGTGGGCCAATAGCCAACACGTTGCATCCCATAGAGTCGAACTCGTTGTCCGGCGATTCTATCAGCCCGAAGCCGCGGGATAACAGGTATTCCCGAAATGGAATTGGCATGAGTGGAGAATAGACGACCGCGAGATCCTGATCGATCGGACTAAGTATCGACATCAGGTGAAAGACATCGCTTTTTCCCTTGTAGTGCGGAAGCTGAGCGACGATCACTTCTATTCCATGAGGTTCGACAAGGGCCTTCAATTGCTCAATACCCGCCGCGTTGGTACGGTACGTGTGCCCGACGGCAAGCGTCTTTGTATCAAGCCAGGCAACATCACCTCCTTCAAGCGTGCCGGGCGACTCAATAGCACCAAGGATTCGCATACCCGAAGCCTGGAACGCTTCTCTGCAGGCGGTAGGCTCCGGCTTGCGGAGGTGCTTGCCCATGTTGCAAAGAATCAGACCGAAGTCTGTAGCCAGCGACGCGTCGCGGCAGTACATCGAATCCATCGTGACGTCTGAATGAAATGGGAGGTGATGAACCTCAGGAGCTGTGATCTTCAGCAGACTTTCAAATACGGCGTATTCTGAGAAGGCTCTAGACAGATCCGGGCGTGAAAGAAAATTCAGGGCTTGCCACGTATTGGCTATGCGCTGGTCGTCGACCATAGCTTCACGCGGATGCTTCAGATAAACAGAGCGAAGGTCGCCGTATTCGGAATGACAGGTGAGTTTCATTTGAAATTATTGCGCTGCAGCGTGTGGCTGCCGTACCCGTTTCATCCAGACATAAAACGGCACACCACAGAGGATAGCAATAAATCCCCAGTAGACGGCCTCCTGTCCTGATCCGGCGACGGCCCATATCGAATATGCGAATGCAACTGCAGCAAGGAGCAGCTTGGATCTTTTTCCTTTTTGCCAGCCCTTTTGCTCAATGATCAGAAGCGCGAACGCAGCGGCCGAAAACAAATAGGGCAACAATACGGTAACTGTTCCCAGCAGCACTGCGAACGTAAATGTGTCGTTGAGACCCTTGGTGAAGTTCGTAAAGATGAGAGCCGATATAAGTGCACTGCCGATGTACATGCCGATCGCCGGTGCACCCTTACTGTTCAGGCGACCGAATACAGCGGGAAACAAAGAATCACGCGATGCCGCCAACGGGATCTGACCCTGCAAAAGTATCCAGCCATTCAATGCCCCGAAGGTGGATGCGATAGCACCGAGTGCCAGCCATCCTCTTGCACCGTCACCCCATATTACGGCTGCGGCATCAGAGAAGGGAGCATTTGATAAACGAAGCTGATCGGGAGGCACGATTCCCATTACCACCGTCGAGCCAAGTACATAAACCGCCATTGTCACCAGTGTACCGATAATGGTCGCCCTCGGAATAGTTTTCTCCGGTTCCTTAATGCTGGTTGATGGCACAGTAGCACTTTCCAGGCCGAGGAAGGCGAAGAGCGTTAAAGTAATCGTTGCTGTTATCGCCGCACCATTTGACTGACCGCTGGCATTGAAGGGTATAAAATGCGAAGTGTCGATATAGAACAATCCGACAAACGTCACGATTACCAATGGCCCGAGCTTCAGTATTGTTGTCAGCACCTGTACTATGCCCGCTGACCTGATACCGCGGGCATTCACCCAGGTTAATAGCCATATCGTTGCTAACGCAGTCGCTACTGCCAGCGACGAATTGGTTGCGAGCACAGGAAAAAATACGGTCAGGTAACTGACAAACGTGACCACGATCGCTGCATTGCAACACCAGATCGAAAGCCAGTATCCCCAGGCCACAAGAAATCCCGCGAACTCTCCCATACCAGCACGTGTGTACGCATAAGGTCCACCTGCCGCATTAGGGACAAGTCTGCTTAGATTCCCATACAACAAGGCTAGTGCAATTGCGCCGGCAGACGACCCTACCCAGCCAATGAGACTTATTCCACCATACGAGGCGAGCGTAACCGGAAGGAGAAATATCCCGGAGGCGATCATGTTGCCAATAACGAGAGCTGTGGCTGTCCACAAGCCGATTTTTGCTTCCGGTTCAGGTTGAGTCATACCCGTCAATACTAACCAATATTTTGATCAATTAGAATGCATGCTCCGGATTAGCCCCGAAATTTTATAGCCTCAATTTGCCGCTCGAAATTTCTATTTGCTGCGAAGGAGCTCGTTAACGGTGACCAGCTCATAGCCCTTCGCCCGCAGATGAGCAATCAGTTCCGGCAGCCTGTCGTATAATTTGTCCCTGCGTTCGCCGTCTGTTCCAACGTGCATAAGCAGAATGAATCCGTTCATCTGATCGGCCTTCGATGTGATTGAGTTCATGATCTCATCGCTGCTCCTGTAATTCTTCATAGATGGCGTTGTATAATCCGCATGACTCAACGTTCCCTGCGTGAGATTAATCAATCTCAATCCGGCGGAAGCGGTCCACGAGGCGATCGTGTCATTATGCCACTCGAACGGCGGAAGGAAGTACGGCGACGATTCCCGGATAATTCCGAAGCGGTTCATCTCGCGATAATTTGCTTCCAGGTCATTCATGAATATCTCACGCGAAACAAGCGTGCTGTCGCGATTTGTCCATGAGCAATACAAAAGGTGTTTGTCAGAGTGCGCGCCAAGATAGTGGCCGTCCTTTTTCAGCTGCCGTATCAGCTTACTGAAATGCTTGTCGCGGTAAAAGTTGCCGGTGAAAAAGAATGATGCCTTCGCCTTGTTCTCCTTTAGCGTCCGCTGAATTGTATTGCCGCCATCTGCATACTCGTCGCCGGTAAACACAATAGCTATCTTCTTGTCTTTGCGGCTTCCTCTTACAATTGCTCCATGATCCAATGTAAAATTCGCCAGCCCATTCTCCGCCTGCATCGCGGCCATCAGATAAACGAGGCTTGCCGTCCCATCCATGGTCGGCTCGTTCGTCGCATAGTCTCCATAGTCATCGTGATAAACAACATATGGACTTTGAAACTCGGCGTATTCATCTCCGTGAACGATCGTCACTCCGAGTTGTTTGCGATAGATTGTGCCATACACGGGGCCATCAACGAGGGCACCCAAAGTTTGATAACCATATAGCACATTGAGAGAGGAATGCGGGTCGTCCGGAAAATCGCGGTCCGCAGGAAGGCCAACAACCATACTGGTGCCCCAGGGATTGCATCCCATTATCCAGTCGAACGCCGCCTGCTCCAAAGCTTCAAATTGTGTATCACCCGTCAGCTTGCGATACCAATAACATTGAATGGCAAATGATGTTTGAAGGTTGTTACTGCACCAGATAAAAGGAACACCGCGCAGGAAGGCGTTCTTCGAAGCGCGTCCGTAAACGCGCTCAATGCCTTCCCGGTAGTAAGCAACGACCTGGCTACGCGCAGATCCTTTCGCCCGTTTTGCCAGCTCATAGTGTCCCAGATTAATGAACGGATACCATTGATAGTGCGCAGCTGTATCAGCGCCCAGCCAGGGCGTTTGCGGCTCCTGGTCAGCATAACCACGCGCAGCATTGAAGTAACGGTTCTCTCCTGTAACACCAAACAACTGCGCGGCCGCGAGCTCCATGTCATCCACCCAATTGTCTTCTTCATAGAAATATGGTGACACATAACACGCTGTTTGTGTGTTCCCGGGGATACGCAAACCAAACTCATACGCCGACTTTGCACGCCCTAAAAGTTTATTCCCCAGCACCGCTGATGTGTCTTTGAAGATCTCGTATCCGAGTCCAAAAGCGCTTGCAAATTTGCCCGCAGTGGACGATGTTCCAGTTGTGCGGTTCTTATACTTTCCAAGGCCCTGCACTTTGCCCGTCACGAAATAGATGGGCCGCTCTCTTCCCTTTCCATAGCTTGCTGTATCCTTTGTTGGCAGCCTAAATCCCTTGTGATCGCGATCGTCAGCCAGCTGATTGAACATCCAGTCAGATCGGGGGTGCATTTTCAATAACCATTGCAAACCCCATGAGGCTTCATCAAGAACATCAGCCACACCGTTTGATCCAGGCAGTCCGTTATCGAGGTGCGCGTCGCCAAACACTGCTGGAAAGTCCCTGAAAGATGCCAGCAGATGGTAAGTTGCATTTGCCGAAGTGGTAACGTACTGTAAGTAATCAGTTGCATCATGCCATCCTCCGCTTACATCAAGATGTGTGCTGTCCGGCATCGGTCCGTCCATAGTATAACCATCAGCCGTGTGACATGAGTCGCGGAGATACGGATTGTACTTGCTTCGCTGCTGCCTCATGTATTGAAGCACAAAATCAGCAGCGCCATCGTAAACATCATCGCCTATCTCAAACACGAGCGACACAGTTGTCCCTGCACTTAATACATAAGTGCCAGTCTCATGCACAGCAGAAAAGTCAAGTCTGAACGTATGAGAGAACGGACCATACGCTCCGAAATCTTTACCCGCAGACCCTTCAAATACTACGGAGTTGTCGGACGCCCGCAGCAGCTTAAACTTTTCAACACTTATTTCTCCTTTGCTGCATAACACGGCAACCTTTACACTGCCTGGTTTGTAACCCATCAGATTGATCCGTATCCACGCATTGTCAGCGCCGAGAGTTGTTGTTGCTGTCAACATCATCCACAACAGGACACTCGCAGTCAGAAATGATGTAAGTTTTGGACTACAATTAGTGGTTCCTCCGGAAGAAAAATGAAGTCTTTTATGCATAGCGACCTTATAGAGTAATGCAGCGAATATCACAGAATACAAATAAATCCTGCACTGCATGTTATTAAGAATACAAGGTTGTTGCAACAATTGATTACATGAAAGACGAACATGAACAAGGAAAAAAAATCATCAGCCTTCGGTGTAAAAATGACACGTAATCAGAAAAAAGCCAGTGATATTGGTCTGGGCTGCACTGTTAGTGCGTGTAGCTCAAACGGTTGGTTGTGGGTACAAACCGGCGGGCACGAGAATTCACTTACTCATGTAATATTCCGGTATGAGCGGTTACCTTTCCGCAAACCATTTTCTGCGTGAATAGTGGTTTCTTTGTATGTGATACAGATCATCGCCTATGTGCGACGGCTGTCATCGCAGATTGACCACCGTTTTAACATTTTTGAATCCATGTAGGCAACCTGCCCCCAGGGAATGCCGACGTACAAAGCGACTATTTTTTTGACAATTCAGTTCAGTTCATGATTGAGGATCTCTATAAGCGCATCTGGAAGCTCTCGGGAAACGTGGGTCAACGTGACGCCTACACCAATCTCGTTTCGCTTACGAGTGAATTAATCACTCTCTACGACCAGCAGGGTCGACTCTCGGAAGACCCGTTTCAACCTACGCGTCTTCGTGTGCTTAGTCTTCCCGAAAACATGGGAGAACTATTGAAAGATCGTGTATGTGTTATTACCGGTGGCTCCGGCTGTGTAGGGTCTGCCCTGTTAGACGAGTTGCTGCAGTTTGAGGTGAAGAAGATTGTCGTTTTCGACATGGCACCACTTCCCGCACATCGTAAGCATCCGAAGATAGTATTCGAACAGGGAGATGTTCGATGCAAGCAGAGACTTCTCAGTGCGTTTGCTGCGCATCAGCCGGAGATCGTTTTTCATACTGCAGCGCAAAGAGATCCGGGTTATGCTGAGTCACATATTTTTGAAACTATCAGCACCAATGTAACCGGGACGCTGAATGTTGTGCTTGCCTGTGAAGCAACGCCTTCAGTAAAACACTGTGCGTTCTCTTCAACAGGAAAATCAAGCCGGTACTTCACTGAAGAGGTATACGCCGGAACAAAGAAGATGTGTGAGTACATCCTCGACATGTATTCACGACGCGGTCGCGTACGTTACTGCATGGTGCGCTTCACTCATATTTTGGATAACAGTCTGATGAATCAGCAGCTCATGCGGGAAGCTGAATCGAACGACTACATCGCTGTTCATTGCCCCGGCAAATTTGTCACTGCGCAGAATGTGAACGAAGGCGCACGCCTCATGATGAATACGCTGGCGTATGCAGAAGAGAACCACAGCAACTTCCTGTTGGTTCGCAACCTTGAATGGCCTGTTGAAAGCCTGGAGATGGCATTGTACTACATCAAAAGGTCCGGCCGCAAAATGCCTGTGATCTTCCTGGGTAATCCTATTGGCTATACGGAGAAATTCTTCCGTGGTCAGATGGACTGGTCCAATCCTCACGAGTTAAATCTGCTGATCAATGTTTATGAACAGCGGTACAGAAAATACAATCAGGATAACGATATCATTATCTCGCACATTGCACCAGTCAATGACGATCTCATTGCTCAAACGCTTGAGCCCATTGTGAACTCAACCGGCGACACTGATTCCTTCACTGCGATGAAGTCGGCACTGCGCCAGATCGTTGAAGATTCATTGCAACGGGTCGACAAGGATGACACAGTCAATATATTGAATTGGGGTCTTCAGCAAAAGTTTCTGGATGCCGAGAAGGCCAAAGCATCTGACTATGGTCAGATAATTCCGATGATGTTCAAATCGCTTGAAACAAGCGATTACTATAAACATGTAGAAGGCCTACTGTTACAAAGAATTTAGCAAGCAGCAATTTGAAAGCAACGGTACCAAAAATTGTTTCGATCGCTGCCAGCGAACTGGATGAACTTGTATCAAACGTCGAAGGTACGAACGAGGAACGTTGCGGCTTTTTGTTAGGTCACGACAACGGAGTTCGGGTTGTTACCCACGTTGTGCCCACAACTAATATCGCATCGTCCAACAGACACATGCGTTTCGAAGTCGACGCACTGGAGTACCTGAGAGCTGAAAAATTTGCTGCATCTATGCAGCTGACGCTACTCGGTATCTACCACTCGCATCCCGGCTCTCCGGCAATTCCGTCTGAGACAGACCTGCGCAACGCCCAGCCTTATTTCAGTTATGTGATCCTTTCCGTGATCAGCGAACGATTTAAAGAAATACGTTCGTGGAGGCTGAATCAGGCGCACCAATTTGAGGAAGAAACTGTTATCCTCTAACCGTGCCCCGGGCGTAAATAAGTTTTAAACATATCCCGAATACAAATAAATCAGAAGTGCGATGGCCACCGTATTTATTCCAACACCTCTTCGAAAATTCACGAATCAAACGTCCAAAGTTGAAGTATCAGGTAATACAGTGATGGAAGTGATCCAGACACTGACATCAACCTATCCTCCTCTTCAAAGACATTTGATCAATGCTGATGGCAAAGTTCCCAGTTTCATCAACATATTCGTTGACGACGATGACATCCGGAACCTTCAGCAGGAGCAAACGGCTGTTAAATCGAATACTATTGTAAGCATCGTTCCCGCCATTGCCGGCGGATCAAAATAATCAGCACCATGGAGCATTATACCGTAACGTTTTCAAAAGAGGAGCTGGCGCGCTACAACCGCCACATCATCATTCCTGAATTCGGACTCGAAGCACAACAGAAGCTGAAAGCGGCCAAAGTGCTGGTCATTGGTTCAGGAGGTCTGGGAAGCCCGCTCCTGCTGTATCTCGCTGCTGCCGGCGTAGGCAACATCGGCATAGTTGATTTTGATGTCGTCGACGACAGCAACCTTCAGCGACAGGTGTTGTTCGGTGTCGAATCGGTTGGACTTCCCAAAGTGGAGGGTGCTAAGAAACGTTTGCAATCACTGAACCCTCACATCAACCTCACGGTCTACAATACACAGATCACTTCAAAGAATGCAATTGAACTGATCAAAGGTTATGATGTTGTAGCGGATGGCACCGACAATTTTCCAACACGCTATCTTATCAACGATGCCTGCGTGCTGTCGGGAAAGGTGAACGTGTATGCCTCAATCTTTCAGTTTGAAGGTCAGTTGTCTGTATTCAACTATACAAATGCCAATGGTGAGCTGGGACCCAATTACCGCGACCTTTATGCTGCACCTCCGCCTCCGGGCCTGGTACCAAGCTGTGCAGAAGGTGGCGTGCTGGGTGTGCTTCCAGGAATCATTGGAAGCCTTCAGGCACTTGAAGTCATCAAAGTGATTACTGGTGTAGGAGATGTTCTCAGCGGCAGGTTCTATAGTTTCGATGCCCTGACATTCGAATCACGTACCTTCAAAATAAGACGCAATCCGTCCAATCCTCTTAATGGTGATAATCCTACGATCAAAGAACTGATAGACTACGAACAGTTTTGCGGGGTTAAAGCAGTAGAAAGAAAGATCAAGGAAATCGACGCAGTAGAATTGCATGAATGGGAAACCAGTGGTCTTGACTATCAGATCATCGACGTGCGCGAGCCTCATGAATATCAAATCGTGAATATCGGGGCTGAGCTTATTCCGCTTGGATCCATTGTCGACAATGTTGCGAAAATCGATCGTAAAAGAAAGGTTGTCGTACAATGCAAGACCGGCAATCGCAGCGGTAAGGCTATACGCGAGCTTGAAGATAAATTCGGTTTCGAAAACCTCTACAATCTGAAGGGCGGCATTCTCGGTTACATCCGTGATGTAAAACCCGAACTCACCGCTTACTAGGCGGAGAACAAATCTGAAGATCTACTTATTCCAGTAGATCTTCAGGTTATGAGTTGCTCTGCCCGCGGCGACAATATCGTTCTTACCGTCACCATTAAGATCAGCTACCTGCAGATCTTCGCAGGCCATCCCATTTTCGTCTATCCAATACGTTGTCCAATCGGAATATGACTTTGCGGGAACAAAGAGTTTGATTCCTACTTTGCCATCAGCATCCGGTTCGCGCCAGCCGGCAACGATCTGCATGGTCGACTTATCTGTGAGTGTGCTGATTGCCAGCGCGTGTCCCTGCCCAAATCCTTCTGCGATGACCTGCCGCTTCAGCGAGGCGTCGTATACCGCGAGCATTGTACCATGCATGGGTTGAATACCCGCCAGCAATTGCTGCCCTCCTTTCTTTCCAACTCTCACTTCACCAAATGAAGCGTCCTTTATGTAAGCGCCGGGGTTCGCCTGCGTCCATTGCTTCCCGTTGAAATCGAATATTTTCACACCTTCTTTACCGCCAATATAAAGTCGCTCCCGGTTTCCCTCCTGCACTAACTCCATGTTGTGCGTAAGATGCATTGAGCTGTCAACCAGATTAAGTTTCCATGGCTGCCTGACATCCTTCGGTCTTTCATACGCGAAGACGCGGACACCGCGGCCGGCACCATCTTTATTTCCCCGACCGTGAAGGGGCAACACAATGAGCTGATATTGCTTTGGACCCGTTTGGATCCAGCGCATTCTGTGAATCGTCGGCTCGTGATGCAACTCTACAGGTAGCCATGGCGTTGTAGGATCGCCCGGGCGGACAAGATAATGTACCGATCCTGATTTTGTTGTGTCCGATGTTTCGCCAGGGTTCCATTGAGCGCCGACGGCTATTTCGACTTTTCCATCGCCATCAATATCGCGGGCGGCAATGCACACATTATCGGAAGTGGTCAGATTCTCAACCAGGATAAATCGCTTCCAGTCGCCATTCCTGTACCATACGAACTGTTTCTTGTCGGCCATCAGGATGTCAGGCTTCTTATCTCCGTCCACATCGCCTATGGCAAGACCATACCCGATCTGAACTTTTTCGTCAAGTACCTGCGCCTGAAAAGGCGATTGGGCCCGGGCATTTAGCGCTACCAATACCAGTAGCAGCAAGCAACATCTGATCATAGCAAAGGAGTGAAAGTAAAAGTTTGGAAACTGTGCATCAACGCGAATGCAGTAACTAAAAGTAAGAAAAATGAAGATCTCAGTCGTGGGTTTTAGCGTCAGTTGAGATGCGCCCCGGGGACGGCCTGTCAATTCCTCACCGGAAAATGGAAATGACATTACGGCGCGACCTCGTTAACTGTACAGTATACACGTGTTAAATCGTGCTCGTCTTTCTCTATAGATCTCCTATAGTGCTTCTATAGCTGCTCTATACTTTCTCTATATCCGCTCTATACTTTTCTATACCCTCTCTATACTTCTCTATACTTCTCTATACTCTGACCAGCCTGATGGTGGAACAAAGCTGACAATTTGACGCAATACAGTAACCGCTGGCTGGTGACTATTTGGACTGGCTGGCTCCGCCAGGTACATTATCGTTAGCATTACAAATCACCTCTGTATAGTCGCGCGGTCCGAACCACACTACTCACTTCTCAATGTATCAGCAGGATTAAGCCGGGTCGCCTTCAGCGTGAAGTATCCCAGCGTTGCCCAAGCCACAAATAACAAGGCAATCCCGCTGCCCAGGTAAGGCCAGAACCCAATGTCCTGCCGGTAGGTAAAGTTCTTCAACCACTCATGCATAATGTACCACGACAACGGAGTGCCTAATACAATGGCGACCGTTACCAGCTTTGTGAAATCGCCAAGGAGAAGTACCATTAAGTTTCCGCGGGACGCTCCCAGTACTTTCCGGATGCTTACCTCCTTCGACTTTTGATAGAACAACATCATCGACATGGCAAACAGTCCAAAGGCGGCGATCATTAGTGCAATGACTGAGAACACCGCGAGTATACTTGCCGTGCGTCGTTCACCGCGATAGAGATTGTCGAGCTGTACATCAAGGAATGAGAACTCGAATCCAAACGTTGGCTCAAACTCGCGGTAAGTCTTTTGAATGTCGGATATTCTTGTGTTAAAATTTGCCAGTGAAACTTTAGCAACAAGGTAGTTGAAAGCGCTATGCGACTCTCTGAAAATGAGCGGTCGTATCGGTTCGTGCAATGACTGAAAATGGAAGTCCTTAACAACACCGATGATAGTGCCCTTCACTTCCCTCTCATTGTCCCACCAGATCATCTCCTTCCCTACTGCGTCTGCCGCTACGCCCAATTGTTTTGCGGCAGTCTCGTTGATTACAAATGCATCCTGGTCTGCAATGTTGTCTCTTTCAAACGTACGCCCTGAACTCAGCGAAATGCCGAAGGTCTTGAAGAACTCGTAGTCAATAAATGCCGGAGCTGCATCAACTTTTGCCTCAGGAAATTGCTGCAATGCGATGCTGTGCTGGTTGAACTGCATGCCGGGAATGTTGGAGGCAGCAGAAACAAAACTAACGCCATCAATGCGCTTCAATTCGTTTCTGAAGGCATCAAACGCGCGCATTCCATCTTCATTCTTGAGCGGAATTACGATAACCTCCTCCTTGCCAAAACCGAGATCCGTATTTTGCAGATAAGTCAGTTGCCGGAATATGATAAGCGCCGACGATATCAGCACCATGGAAATGCAGAACTGCAAAACGACCAGCATCCTTCTGAAGCGCGCGCCCTGTGGGGCCTGTATCAATTTGCCCTTAAGTATCGCCTGTGGCTTCACGCCTGACAGATAAAGCGAGGGATAAATCCCTGCAACAAGGCCTACTGTTAGTGCAGTAGCCAAAGCAGCCGTGATGTACAGGGGATAGTTAATATTGATTTGCACTCCCACCAGGTTATTGAACAACGGCAGGGCTACCTCAATGATGAGCATGGACAATACCACGGCAATAAACGCGCTCGATATCGACTCCGATAGAAATTGCCACGCGAGCTGATACCTGAAGGCACCCATTGTTTTGCGGACGCCGATTTCCTTGGCTCGCTCGGCCGATTTGGCTGTCGACAGATTCATGAAGTTTACACAGGCAATGAGCAGTGTGAACAAGGCAGCAGCGCCAAGTATGTAGATGTATTCAATGTTGCCATTTGCTTCAAGTTCCCAGTGAAGCTTCGATTTTAAATGAATTTCTGTCACGGGTTGAAGCCTGAACCCGTATTTTCTATCAACCAGTGCGGCATACTGCTCCTCAGTTCCCTTAATGTATTTCCTCATCCAGGGCATGAGTTTCGCTTCGAGCGCTTTGGCATCAGCGCCGGGCTTCAGGCGTATGTAATTGTAGTGACCAAAGTCTTCCCAGCTGTAAAACCTGTTGGTTGGATTAAATGACTTTTCTCTTACGTACGATGCGAGGAAGTCAAAGTGAAAGTGCGAGTTCTCGGGAACGTCTTTGAACACTCCGACGACGTCTATTAGATAGTTCGATGAATCAATTGCAAGCTGTTTTCCCAGCGGATCCTCGTCCCCGAAATATTTCTTCGCCATGGACTCCGACATGTAAACGCCGCCGGTCTTTTTAAGTCCGCTCTTGTCTCCCCGCACGATGGGAAAATCAAACACATCGAAGAACGTTGTATCTACAGCGAGCAGGTTTGCCTCGTCGTATCGCTGATCGCGTGCAGGATTTTTAAATGAATGTGTTTCCCGCGTCAGCCCGGCCGCAAAGAGTGGCGTAATGCTCACCGCGCTTTGCACTTCGGGAAAATCAGCAACCAACGCCTGGGCCATGGGATGCGGCGTACGGGTTTGTGAGTTATCGCTTTGCCAGATTACCCGATAGAGATCTTCAGGACGATTATGAAACTTGTCATAGCTAAGTTCGTGCTGAATGTAAAGGGCAATTAAAAAGACCGATGCCATCCCGGCAGCAAGCCCGAAAATATTGATCAGCGTGTGAAGCTTGTTTTTCTGCAGGTTTCGAAACGCGACCTGAAGGTAGTTCTTGATCATATGAAGCGTTGGATCTTCCGGCTCGTCTGCAATAGAAATGCCACGTAAAGCATGGCACTACAAAGCCCCTAATTAGCACTTTTCAGAGGGTCCGGCCATCATTTTCGAACGGTAACGTTCGTATCCGGACGCCGCAGACCTGGGCTTGATTAATCCGATTTGACGGTTTGCGATCAACTGGAAACAAACTCCTGTGCTTATCCATCAGAAGCTTCTTCAGGAACTCCTTTTGCCAGAAGCTCCTTTTGGTTTCCGTCAGAACAACTCCTTTGCTATACGGTAGATAGGGTCCGACTTACCCATTGAATAAAAATGAATCGTAGGCACGTTGTGTTTGATCAACTCCTTCGACTGTTTAATGCACCATTCTATTCCAACCTCCTTAACAGCGTGATTGTCTTTGCATTTCTCGACCGCGTCCGATAATTCCTCCGGAATATCGATGTGGAATACCTTGGGGAGAATGTTGAGCTGTCCTTTAGTTGTAATCGGTTTGATACCCGGAATAATAGGAACATGGATGCCTGCCTTCTTGCATTCTTCAACAAACTCGAAATATCTCTGGTTGTCGAAAAACATCTGCGTCACCACATACTGTGCACCCATGTCTACCTTTAGCTTCAGGTATCTCAGATCTGCCTTGAGGTTAGGTGCCGAGAAATGTTTCTCGGGATAGCCGGCCACTCCAATGCAGAAGTCAGTTGGCGAGGTATTCTGAAGCTCTTCATCCAGATAACAACCTTTGTTCATTTGTCCGACCTGCGCGATGAGATCAGACGCATAGCGATGTCCATCGGGTTCCGGGATAAATTTTGCTTCGGTCTTGATTGCGTCTCCCTGAAGCAACAACAGGTTGTCTATACCTAAGAACTGCAGATCAATCAATGCGTTCTCGGTTTCCTCCTTAGAAAATCCTCCGCAAATGATGTGCGGCACTGTATCGACCTTATAGTGGTTCTGTATTGCTGCGCATATCCCAACCGTACCAGGCCGCTTTCTTGTCGACTGCTTCTCGAGCAATCCGTTTTCCTTCTTGCGATAGATATACTCTTCGCGATGATATGTTACGTCGATAAATGGAGGCTTGAACTCCATCAAAGGATCGAGATTATCAAACAGGTTGCGAATATTTTCGCCTTTCAGAGGCGGAAGAATTTCAATGGTGAACAACGTCTTTCCATTGGCATTCCTGAGGTGATCTGTAACTTTCATTGGGATGAAATAGTGCTAAAAACAATTATATGTCGTAAGACAGATTTGGAGACAACCATTTCTCCGTCTCTGCCAGCGACATTCCCTTTCGGGACGCATATTCTTTGACCTGGTCGCGATCTATTTTACCCAGACCGAAGTACTTTGAATCAGCGCTTGCAAAGTAAAACCCGCTCACTGAAGATGCCGGATACATGGCGAACGAATCGGTAAGTACGATTCCTGCTTTCGAGGCATCAAGTATTTTGAACAGCAATCCCTTTTCGGTGTGATCGGGACAGGCAGGGTAACCGGGAGCTGGCCTGATGCCCTGGTACTCTTCGCTGATCAGCTGATCGTTCGTTAACTTCTCATCCTGCGCATAGCCCCATAGTTCCTGGCGTACACGCGCATGGAGACATTCAGCAAACGCTTCTGCCAGACGATCGGCCAGCGCTTTCACCATGATCTCCGAATAATCATCCTGAGCGGCTTTATATTTCTCCAGTAGTTTTTCAATTCCGATCCCTGCCGTAACGGCAAACATTCCAAAATAGTCCTGACGTCCGCTGGATTTCGGCGCGATAAAATCTGATAAGCAGAAGTTGGGTAACCCCTGCGCTTTCTTCGTCTGCTGCCTGAGGAAATGGAAGGTAGCGAACGACTCCTCTCCTTCCTTACGACTCAATAGCACATCGTCGGAGTCGTTGGTGTTAGCCGGAAAGAAACCAATCACGCCATTTGCCTGCAATGCGCGCGACGCGACGAGCTGATCAAGCATCTTCTGCGCGTCATTGTAAAGTCTTGTCGCCTCGCTGCCTACCACGCTGTCAGTAAGAATGCCGGGGTAACGTCCCGCGAGCATCCACGTCTGAAAGAATGGTGTCCAGTCGATATACTTTCTGATTTCATCGAGAGGGAAATTAAGCAACTGTTTTACGCCGAGAAACGATGGTTTGGTGATATCTGCCTTCGCCCAATCTATAGCCACCCGATTACGGCGCGCTTCGGGCAGCGGGACATAATGCTTCTGTTCCTTGCGCCCCTCGTAGTCTGCGCGAAGCTTTGCATACTCGTCCTTAAAACGTTGCTTGATCGTACCTGCAGTTGAGGGATTTACAAACTCGCTGGCGACCGGTACGCTTCTTGACGCGTCCAGTACGTGCACAACGGGACCGTCATACGCAGGATCGATCTTAACCGCCGTATGAATACGCGACGTCGTTGCCCCGCCGATGAGTAGTGGTAGCGACATCTTCTCACGTTGCATTTCTTTTGCCATGTGCACCATCTCATCAAGCGATGGCGTGATCAGTCCGCTCAGGCCAATCATGTCTACATTTTCACGGCGTGCCGCTTCAATGATCTTCTCCGGCGGAACCATCACTCCCAGGTCAACAACGTTGTAGTTGTTACAGGCAAGCACCACACCAACTATGTTCTTTCCGATATCATGGACGTCGCCCTTCACCGTTGCCATCAGAATTTTGGCTGCGGGCTTATCGCTTCCTCCGGTCAGCTTCTTTTCCTCTTCCAAATATGGTGTCAGATAAGCCACGGACCGCTTCATTACGCGAGCGCTCTTTACAACCTGTGGAAGGAACATCTTTCCCGAACCGAACAGATCACCAACGACGTTCATGCCGGCCATCAACGGCCCTTCAATAACATACAGAGGGCGGCCATATTTAACCCGGGCTTCTTCCGTATCCTGATCAATAAAGTCGACAACTCCCTTTACCAGTGCGTGGGTGATTCGCTCTTCAACCGTTCCCTGACGCCACGCCTCGTCTATTTCCTTTTTCTTAGAAGTACCTTTTACAGTCTCCGCGTATTCCAGCAGCCGTTCCGTTGCGTCATCTCTCCGGTTAAGTAGTACATCCTCGACGCGTTCCATCAATGGCTTCTCCACTTCATCGTAAACTTCAAGCATCGTAGGATTAACAATGCCCATGTCCATCCCCGCTTTGATCGCATGATAGAGGAAGGCCGCATGCATGGCTTCACGAACTTTCTGATTACCTCTGAAGCTGAACGAAACGTTGCTCACTCCGCCGCTTACATGCGCATGAGGAAGGTTCTCCCTTATCCATTTGGCTGCATTAAAGAAATCCAAAGCATAATTCCTGTGCTCTTCAATACCGGTGGCAACCGGAAAAATATTAGGATCAAATATGATATCCTGCGGAGGAAAGCCCAGTTCATTAACGAGGATATCATATGCGCGTTTGCATATACTGATACGACGATCATAGGTGTCTGCCTGACCAGCCTCATCGAATGCCATAACGACGACGGCTGCTCCGTATCTCCTTACAAGCTTAGCCTGACGCTTAAAATCCTCCACCCCGCTCTTCATGCTGATGGAGTTAACAATGCCTTTTCCCTGCAGGCATTTGAGACCTGACTCAATAACGTTCCATTTTGAGGAGTCGATCATTACCGGAATGCGGGCAATCTCCGGCTCGGAAGCCATCAGGTTAAGGAACTTAACCATTGCCGCTTCCGAATCGATCATTCCTTCGTCCATATTGACGTCAATAACCTGGGCGCCACCGCGCACCTGATCAAGTGCCACAGCCAATGCTTCATCAAACTTATCTTCTTTGATAAGCTTCAGAAACTTCGCAGAGCCTGTGACGTTGGTTCGTTCGCCAATGTTTATGAAGTTAGACTGCTGCGTGATCTCGATCGCTTCAAGTCCGGAGAGATAGAACGTATTTGGATTCATATGAAAACAGGTGACCTACATCAGGCAGTAACTTCTGCCGTGACCTTACGGGGTTTATATTTTGATGCGAGTTGGGCAATTACTCTGATGTGATCTGGTGTTGTGCCGCAGCATCCCCCCAGCATGTTGACAAGACCTTCCTTCAGAAACTCTTCGATCTGACGTCCCATCTGCTCGGGTGTCTCGTCGTATTGTCCGAACTCATTCGGCAATCCGGCGTTGGGGTATGCGCTCACGAAGAAGGGAGCTTTATCACTAAGCACCTGCAGATAAGGACGTAGCAACGAAGCACCAAGGGCACAGTTCAATCCGATGCTCAGCAATGGTGCATGTGATACCGAAATAAGAAACGCTTCTGTCGTTTGTCCGGAAAGAGTTCGTCCGCTGGCATCAGTGATTGTTCCCGAAACCATAACAGGAATTTGCTTGCCTGTTTCTTCGAAGAGTTCCTGAATGGCAAACAGCGCGGCCTTCACATTGAGCGTATCGATAATTGTTTCGAGCAGCAGCAAGTCAACGCCGCCGTCCATGAGTGCCCGCGCCTGCAACTTGAATGCAGCAGCGAGCTCATCGAAGGTGATTGCCCTGAAGCCCGGATTGTTTACATCAGGAGAAATTGATGCTGTCTTGTTTGTAGGGCCCATGGCGCCTGCAACGAAACGCGGTTTGTGTGGTTCACGTGCTGTAAACTCGTCAGCTACCTCCCGGGCTATGCGCGCCGATTGGAAGTTTAAATCGTAAACCGCATCCTGCAGGTGATAATCTGCCTGCGCGATCGTTGTGCCACTGAATGTATTGGTCTCTGCAATGTCAGCACCTGCCTCGAAGTATTCACGATGAATGCCCTTAATGATGTCGGGACGTGTAATAGACAGCACATCATTGTTCCCCTTCAGCACATGCTTATGATCTTTAAAGCGTTCGCCTCTGAAATCTTCCTCAGTGAGTGTATGACGCTGAATCATGGTACCCATGGCGCCATCAATAATCAAAATGCGTTCCTGTAGAATGTCCTGGATCTTCATGGTAGCTCCCGTTAGATATTCTATCCAGAGAGCCCTCAGTGCGATGGGTTACTTATCTTTTCTCCTTTCGGAGAAGGGATTTAGCACAACATTCCGGTTTCGATTTCGGAATAGGATGCTAAGACGTCAAAGGGCCCAATCCCTCGGTCTTTCTGGATAAGTGTGGCAAAGTACGTTAATAACTATATAAAATAAAAGTTCAATAGTTAAATTTGAACGTTCATGAAACTAGCCGCAGTCGACATTGGTTCCAATGCCATTCGCTTTCAGGTTTCGACCGTATTAGACTCAGCTGGCAAAGGCACACTGAAGAAACTTGAATACATTCGTTTCCCTTTGCGTCTTGGTCATGACGTTTTCTCTACCGGCCGCATCAGCGACAAGAGCATCGCTAAGTTCATTAAACTGATGCGTGCATTTAAACTCCTCCTGGAGTTGTATGAAGTTACCGACTACATGTTCTGTGCAACTTCGGCTATGCGCGAGTCCGATAACGGTGCCGATGTGGTTAAGCGCGTGTACGAAGAATTGGGATTAACCATAGATGTAATTGATGGCAATCGCGAAGCGGAACTGATCAATAAAGCAATTGCATCATACCTCGTTGACAAAACCTATCTTCATATCGATGTCGGGGGCGGTAGCACCGAACTCAATCTCTACGTCCAGGGTAAGAAGACAAAAACGCGTTCATTCAAAATTGGTTCTGTTCGTGTTCTTGAAAACACCGATTCACCCGTTATCTGGGAAAACATGCAGTCGTGGGTAGTGGAATCATTGAAGTCTAAACCAGGGCGCGTTACTGCAGTAGGAACGGGCGGCAACATCTCCAAGATATTTGAGCTCGCAAAACAACGTCCCGGCAAAACGATTACCCTGCGGAAGATCAAATCAGTTCAGTCGCTTATTGAAAGTCATTCCATTGACGACCGCATTTACAAGTTACAGATGAACCCCGATCGCGCTGATGTTATCGTTCCGGCAGGCAAGATCTATGTTAAGGTTATGGAGTGGGCGAAGGCATCGAGCATGCTTGTGCCCGAGGTGGGACTTAAAGACGGTATGATGTTATACCTCTATGAACTGAACACCAGACAGACGAAACTGTTTAGCTAGATTGAATTCACCAGGACGAAAGATCTGACGCGCGACCAGAATTGAGTAGCCTGGACAACTACTTACCGGCTATTTTGCCGCTACCAAAAACGACCTGAGACGAGGGCGGCAATAAGTGTCATAAGTGCCTTTATAGATCCACCCCGATCTCGTCAATCGGCATGTTGCGAAACGATGTTTTTGGATCATCTGCACCGTGTTCGCTCGTCATTCCCCAGCCTTAAACAGCAGTTTATTTTTCAAAACCTTACACCCGTCGGGTTACCCTGTGAACCCCACCCGTAATAACTACCAAACACTGTATATTCGTAAGTTTAGCTAAATAACCTATAAGTACAGACCGCCGTTTTGCGGCGATCTGGTTTTTTGGTCGGCGCGGGGTGTTACAAGCGAATTGATGACTGACTTACCCCCTGCCAACAATATTGGACCTGGATGCGCTATTTTTTTAACTCGCTGATTGTCATTCTTATCTGGCTTTGCTGTGCGCCGGCAGTTGCCCAGAACTTTCCTGTTTACAATAGTTTCTATCTCAATCCGTATCTGTACAATCCAGCGGAGGCATTAACCGATTACACCCAGATTTACCTGCTTCGTCGGCAACAGTGGATGAACGTTGAAGGCGCACCCGTGATGTCAACACTGACTTTCAACACACTGATGAACAACTCTAGGGCAGGCTTTGGAGGTAAGGTTTCCTCTTACAACCGCGGTGTTCTGAGCACAACTGATTTCACCGCATCCTATGCCTACGGCGTTCCCCTGGGACAACGCAACTGGTTGTTCATGGGTCTGTCGTTTGGAGCTATATCCAATTCAATCGACATGACCAGGGTAACGGATCCGAATGATCCCGCACTGGCTAATGCCGGTGCCAACAACATGCAGCCAGCGGGAAGTTTTGGAATGCTTTACCGATCGGGCAGCGGCCTTAACATCGGCATCTCACTTCCTCAGTTGTTTCCTCCTGTGTTTAACAGCCCGGGAAGCTTTACGAGCACAACGGTGTCGCCATCCGACCAGGTATTTGTCACGGTTTACTACAAGAAAAAAATGGACAGCCGCATCGTTACAAAAACGAAAGGTGGCGTGAAACGAAAGGTGAAAACGGCAGAAGCTGTGGCGCCTCTCGAAATGTATTTCAACTACAAGTATTCAAAATATGGCAACAGCCAGTTTGAACTATTGGGCAAACTCAACCTCGGCCAGAACTTCTGGCTCGGCGCATCCTACAGATTGCCTTATGGATTTACGGGCAACGTTGGATTTAACATCAATCGTTTTGTACTCGCGTATTCGTATGAGCCGGGTAATCAACCTGTGGATGCATTCTCACAGGGAAGTCATGAGGTAGTACTGGGTCTGCGACTTGGACAGCAGAAGAAGTTCAAGCGTGCAGCGCCTGTATTGCGTTCAACAATTACGAAGACGACAGAGAAACACACAGCACGCTTCCAGGAAACGGCGGCCGATCCTAATGCTATCAACCAGCAGAATACCAAGGCGGAGAAGAAGTTCTACGTCGTGATCAAAGTCTTCAATGACTTTACTGCGGCCGATGTCTACAAGCGGAAGCTGACTGGCGAAAAATACAATGCAGAAGTGTTCTACAATCCCCAGGACAAGAAGTATTACGTACACGTTCTGGAGACCCTGAAAGCGACCGAGGCGTATGAGGAAGTCAAGAACTTAAAGCGATTTACCAAGTTAACCGGAGCCAGAGTGCTTATAGTCACGACGACGAGCAAATAACGGCGGTTACATTTAAGTGGCATGAGGGAATCAAATACAATCATGAAGCCGTCCATCGCACGCATCAGGCGCATATTCCTGCTTGTGGGCACCATGGTTGTGTGGTTCCATTCGATTCTCGCCCAAAAGCCTGAGATTAAGTCGCTTAGCGCGACCTCGGGAAGCATGGGCGAAACGGTCACGATCAAGGGCTCATTCTTTGGCACCGACGCAACCAAGCTTGCGGTGACATTCGGTGCGTCAAAGGGTGTGATTAAGACCGTTACTGACCAGCAAATTGAAGTGGCCGTTCCTTACGGTTCGCTTTATACCCGGGTAAGTGTCACCAACACAGCCACCGGCCTCACCGGATTCTCAAATGGCCAGTTCCTCCTGAACTTCAGCGGCAACGGTGGCTTCGACCCTGACAATCTTCAAACCCAGCAGGACTTTCCCGCCGGCGCGCCCGTAACGGAAGGGCTACATGACATGTGTATGTGCGACTTCGACGGCGACAAGCGGGTGGACGTCGCTGCAACCAACGACAATTCAGGATTTCTCACCATCGTTTCAAATGGTTCGTCACCTGGCACCATAAACTTTCCCGTGAAGTTCGCTTCCAACATTGCTTCGCGCTCACTGCATATCAAATGCGGCGACCTGAACGGCGATGGTAAGCCGGACATTGTTGCCACGGAAAGTGGTACCGCAGACAAAGTTTTCATCATCAAGAACAACAGCACCGGGCCGGGCAATTTTGCATTTACGGCGCCGGCGATCATCACCCTTCCTGGCAAGAAACCGCGGCGAATTGAAATCGCCGACCTCGATCTCAACGGGAAGCCCGACGTGATGATATCATCACTGGCCACAAACACAATAAGCATCCTCATCAATCAAAGTACGCTCACATCAATTGCGTTCTCGCCTTCTCCTCCGATCACAATATCCGTCCCGGGTGCTGCAAGTACCGAAGCACTCGGTGCGCAGGATCTCGACGGAGATGGCCTGCCCGAAATTGTCACTGCACAATATCAGGTCAACTCCGACTTGTACATCATCGAAAACAAAAGTTCACCGGGAGCTATTTCGATGGGTGCTGTAAAATCCGTTGCTGCGGGTACAGTAATCAAGACCCTTCGTATTGCCGATCTCGATGGCGATCAGAAATCGGATATCGCTTATACAAAACTTAACAACGCAGAAGTTGGTTTGTTTCTGAATCAAAGCACTCCGGGCTCACTTTCATTCTCTGCAGCGCCTGCCGTTTCAACCGACGCAACTCCATGGGGCCTCGACTTCGGCGACCTTGATGGCGACGGCAAACCGGAGATAGTTGCTGCATCGGCGACAAAGAAGTCCATTACGGTACTGAAGAACAACAGCACCGCCGGCAGTTTGAACTTTACACGCTTCATAAAGGGAACCACTTATATCAATCGCCATATCGGCATATGCGATCTGGATGGCGACGGTAAACCCGATGTTGCCTTCACCAGTGTTGACGATGTAAATCTCAACGTCGCTGCCTCGAAGATATCTGTGTTCAGAAACAAGGCTTGTATGAAGCCACAGCTAAAACCGGAAGGTCCGCTTAACGTGTGTGCCGGCTATGCCCTTACCCTAACTTCAACGCTGAGCGGCGGAGCCACTTATGCATGGACTAACGCAACCACGAGCACCACGGTGACCGGAACGAATGAATTCTCTCCTACTGTCTCCGGCGATTACTATGTGACTGCCACTGCTGAAAGTGGTACATGCTCCCTTGTTTCTAATACCGTGAAAGTGACCATTTCTCCTGGCACTGCTGCTGATCCTGCGCCTACTAACAATGGTCCGGTATGTATTGGTAACACATTAACGCTGACGGCGACCGACGTTGGTCCGGGCTTTACTTATCAGTGGCGGGGCCCAGGCGGGTACACCGGCACCGGAATCACGCCTGCGTCCGTCTCAAACTTTCAGGCATCTCAGGCAGGTACTTACTACGTTGATGTAGTTGCCAGTAGCGGATGCGTTGCGCGTACAGAAGAAACGCTCGTCGTCGCTGTTGACCTTCCTGACTTTAAGGTTGCCTTCACGGGTTCAGCCCTGATCTGTCAGCCCGATTTCAAAAGCCTTACGGTTTATCCCTCGGTGCCAGGGTTTACGTACCAATGGTACGAGAAAACAGGTGGCGCTATCTCAGGCGCAACGAGCACAAGCTTACTGCGAAATACATCAGGAGAGTACTACTATCGTGCTACTTCTTCGAATCCGGGATGTCCCGTAACAGAATCGGCACACACAACACTGACCGTGGTCACACCTCCAGTCGCGGCGTTCACGACCGTTACTACGGCATGCAAAGGTGAAGAAGTAAGTTTTACAAACCAGTCGACATTCGATCCGCAATCAACGCTTTCTTATTCCTGGGCCTTTGGCGATGGTCAGTCGTCGACTGAAAAGAACCCGAAACACATATACGCTACCTCGAGTACCTTCTCGATTACGCTAACGGCTGCTTATCCCAGCAATGCATGCCCCAATGTCGCCACAAAGGCAATTACGATCACTGAAGCGCCAGCCGCAGTAATTGCCACTGCAGGAGGAAAATTTGAGATCTGTCCCGATGCGACAATTGTACTTTCATTGACAAACACGTTTGGCAGTTATCTGTGGAACACAGGAGAGACGACGCCAACAATTGTCGCGAAGAAAACAGGAGAATACAGCGTAGATGTTACGGCCACAAATGGCTGCAAACTGAAAGCGGTTCAGGAAGTGTCTGCACTGTCTGTTCCGGAAGTTACAGCAACAGCAACACCGGAAACGGTAAATGAAGGAGAATCGGTTCAATTGGTGGCCGAAGGTCTGTTAACGTATGCATGGTCACCTGTCGAAACAGTTACTGAACCCGATAAGGCATCAACTACCGCGACACCGCTCGTGTCTACTACTTACACCGTAGCCGGTGCGGGAGCAAATGGCTGTAAAAACAGTACCACGGTAGACGTTAAAGTCCGCGGTGATGTTCTGGTCAACAAGCTTGAACCAGCCAACTTCTTTTCACCCAACGGTGATGCTACCGGACAATACTGGAACGTTGAAAACATCGAGGAATATCCTCAGTGCGGGGTCATTATCTACGATGACAAGGGCGTAAAAGTCTACGAAGCCAAGCCTTACCTGAACAATTGGGAAGGCACGTTTACAAGCGGCCGCCAGGTTCCTGACGGCGTTTACTACTACATCATCCGCTGCGACGGCGAAGAAGGCAGCCCTAAAACGGGAAGCATTACGGTATTGAGGTAGGCCTCGCGTTGTCCTTGTTTTTCACTAAACGCTCAATTAAACGCATACTGAGTTGAGCAGATGAACAGTTGAAAAAATTATCTATATTTCAATTAGTCCCGCCTGACCGTTATGAAACATACCTGCACTCTCGTTCTGTTCGCTTGCCTAATATTCCTGGCGTCATGCAAAGAAGATGAAGTTGCCAAGCAAGAGCCCGAAACTCCCATTGCGGTTACAACCTTAGCTGGCAGTGCGCAGGGGTTGAAGGATGGCGTTGGCACAGATGCACAGTTTTATTATCCATCAAAATTAGCACTGGCAGCCTCCGGTGATGTTTATGTGATTGATCAGGACGGAACGGCCGTGAGAAAGATAAGCAGCAATGGCTCGGTGTCAACAATCCTGGCATCCCATCCAAAGAAGATTGTTGCGCTGGTCATTGGCAAAGATGGCACTATTTACATAGGAGGAGAATCCTGGATTGGCAAGTTACAACAGGACGGCACAGTCGAAGTGATCGCCAACGCCCCGGATATGTCTCAAGATGTCTTTTTCTATCGACTCACATCAATGGAGATGCTGCCGGATGGGAGTTTGATACTGTTTGAAATGACAAATCACAGAGTAATAAATATCACTACAACAGGTAAGGTAATTTCAGTACTCTGTAATCATCCATTTGGTTATGAAGGTGGCGACCGAAACGGAAAACTGCGGGACATATATTTTGCGGAGGTCTATGACATGTTTGTCACGTCTGCTGGCGAAGTATACTTTACCGATTGGTTTCGACACGATCTCAGAAAAATTTCAACTGATAAAGTCGTTACCACGGTGGTCGGAACCGATTACGCGACCCCATTTTCCTTTCCAATGGGTGTTACAAGGTCAAAAGAGGGTGTGCTTTACCTTGTTGAAAAAGATCGTATTGTTAAGGTTGATGAAGCAGGTAACTACCAGACGTTTGCAGGAGGTATTCCCGGTTACCTGGATGCCAACGGAGCATCAGCCCAGTTCTGGAATCCTTTTGATGTTTTGCTAAGCAATGATGAGCATACCATGTATGTTGCAGACTGTCTGAACAATCGCATTCGCAAGGTTACTTTCTGAGTAACCACCCGGTTATTGTGCTCACGTCGGAATGCAGGTCGCCTTTACGAGAAGATCTGAATCTCATTTGAGAGACCACAAAGTTTACTGAGTTCACGACGATGATAATTAGAACAGCTTCGCGCTAGAGACGATCTCTCTCGTTACGTTGTAGAATTCCTTATGGATGTTGAAGTTCGGCTCTCCGTTCAGTTCCTTGATCACATAAGTGCCGTCCTCCTTCATGGTATACGCATTTACATTGTCCTTGAGATTGTAACGCAGGTTGTTGACGGCCTGCTTCTTCAAGAACTCATCATCAAGCAGGAACAATGACTCAATTCGTCGGTCGAATGACCGCACCATCGCATCGGCGCTTCCGATGTAGACCTTTGGCGAACCTGAATTGTGGAAGTAGTAGATCCTGGAGTGTTCAAGATACTCTCCCACGATTGACGTAACTTCAATGTTTTCACTAACCCCCTTTCTTCCGGGGCGAAGGCAACACATGCCGCGCACGATCAGTTTCACCTGAACACCAGCCTGAGAGGCGGCGAAGAGTTCATCAATCAATTCTTTATCCTGAAGCGAATTCATCTTCATCACCACGCCTGCCTGAATACCGTTGCGCGCGTTCTCCGCCTCGCGACGGATCAGATTACAAAGCTGGATCCGCATGTCGCGTGGCGACGTGATGAGATTTCTATACGTGGAAGGCTGCGAATGACCGGTAATTACGTTAAAGAACTCCGACACATCGTTCGCGTATATCTCCTTCGTTGTTAACAAACCGATATCTACGTACAACCGGGCCGTTGCTTCATTGTAGTTTCCGCTCGAAAGATGGACATAGCGATAAACTTTGTCTTCCTCCTCCTTGCGCACGATCAAACAAAGCTTTGTATGGGTCTTGAGATTGCCTACTCCGTAGATCACAAAGCAACCCGCCTTCTGAAGGCGTTGTGCCTCACGAAGGTTATTCTCTTCATCGAAACGGGCCTTCACTTCAAAGAGAACGGATACGTGCTTTCCATTCTCAGCAGCGCGCAGCAGTGCCGCCGTTATCCGTGACTCACGGGCAACACGATAAAGCGTGACCTTGATAGAAAGTGTATATGGATCATCAGCTGCCTTCTCGATAAGATCCAGAACTGGCTCCATCGAATTGTAGGGATGATGAAGCAAAATGTCCCGCTCCTTCAGTACTTCAAACAAGTCGCGTGTTCCATGTTCAGGAAAATTCAACGGCTTGATTGGATCGGGCGAATGGAATCGTTTCGTCTTAAATTCCTTGTGCCCAATGATCTGGTGCAAGCCCGAGAAATCGAGCATGCTCTCTTTGGGAACATAGAAAATATTGTGCTCGTCGAGGTCCCACTGGATCTTCAGCAAGCGCATCATCCATGGATCCGGGTCTTCCATTGTTTCCAAACGAACAACCCGACCCGACCGTCGGGTCTTCAGTTTACGCTTCAGATCCTCCAGAAAGTTCGATTCAATATCTTCGCTTTCCTCGAGCGTGAAGTCTCCATTACGGTTAATGCGGAAAAGGTTCGCGCTTACGATCTCAACATTCCGAAACAGATTATGAATATTGTTGGAGATCACCTCTTCGATAGGAACAAACTGTATTACATCGTCTTCAGGAATTTCATAGAAGCGCGGCAGGTTCTGCGGCACCTGAATAAATGAAACCTTCTGAAGATTGTGATGATCGTTGGCATTCTTCGTTACTACGCCAAACAACAAGCGATTGTTCATCAGCACGGGAAACGTGTGATAGCTATCGAACACCATTGGCGTAAGCATCGGGTAAATCGTCTTATTGAAATAGTCGTTTACCTTATGCGTATTCTCAAGCGACAATTCGTTATAGCTTACTATCGAGAAACCATTCTTCAGAAAAAGAGGCTTCAGACGGTTCACATAGTAGTCGTTCTGATCCTTATAGAACTTCTGCGTTTCCAGAAGCAGAAGCTTTCGGAACGGCTCTTCGCGCAGACCGTTATAATCGAACCGCTCTTTTCCGTAATCAAGATAGTTATATAAGCTACCCAGCCTGATGGTACAGAATTCGTCGAGGTTCGAAGATGTTATGGCAAGAAACTTTAACCGGTCGAAGATGCTCCGATCGATATGTTTTGCCTGATCAAGTACGCGATAATTGAACTTCAGCCAGCTGAGGTCGCGACTAATGTAATTGCTCTCCTCAATTTGCTGAACGATCCGGTCCGTTGCCGTCAATGAATCATCATTGGACTGATGTGAAGCCTTAGATATCGACACGTGCGTATTTTGCGTTCTTCTCAATAAACTCGCGGCGCGGTGCTACTTCGTCTCCCATAAGCATGGAAAACAAGTGATCAGCTTCTGCTGCCGACTCAATACTCACTTGCTTGAGTGAGCGTCTCTCCGGATCCATGGTTGTTGTCCACAACTGTTCCGGATTCATTTCTCCCAATCCTTTGTAGCGCTGAATGTTTACGGAATCTTCCTTCCCGCCTGCCAGCTGCTGAACGATGCGTTCGCGTTCCTCTTCGGTCCAGCAATAACGCTCTTCCTTACCCTTCTTAATGAGGTAAAGAGGTGGAAGCGCGATGTACACGTAACCATTCTCGATCAGATCGCGCATGTAACGGAAGAAGAACGTCAGAATAAGCGTACGGATGTGACTTCCATCGACATCGGCATCGGTCATGATAATGATCTTATGATAGCGGAGCTTAGTCATGTTCAGGCCTTTCTCGTCTTCGGGGGTACCGAAGCTTACACCAAGTGCCGTGATCATATTCTTGATTTCTTCGTTATCGTAAATGCGGTGCTCCTGTGCTTTCTCAACGTTCAGGATCTTTCCTCTCAGCGGAAGTATAGCCTGGAAGTTGCGATTACGTCCCTGCTTCGCAGAACCTCCTGCAGAGTCACCCTCCACGAGATAAAGTTCACAAATACCAGGATCAGCACTTGAACAGTCGGCGAGTTTGCCAGGCAACCCGGTGCCGGTAAGAACGTTCTTCCGTTGCACCATCTCGCGTGCCTTACGGGCAGCAGCACGTGCCTGCGCAGCCAGGATCACCTTGTTAACGATCATCTTCGCCTCACGAGGATGTTCCTCAAGATAGTTTTCCAGCATCTCGCCAACAGCCTGATCGACGGCACCGCTCACCTCGGAGTTACCAAGTTTCGTCTTGGTCTGTCCCTCGAACTGGGGTTCTGCAACTTTAACAGATACAACAGCTGTGAGACCTTCGCGAAAGTCGTCGCCGCTAATATCGATCTTGGCATTCTTGAGGAGGCCCTCCCGGTCAGCGTAATTTTTCAGCGTGCGGGTGAGTGCGCGACGAAAACCAGCTACGTGTGTACCTCCCTCATGCGTATTGATGTTGTTTACGTATGAAACAAGGTTTTCACTGAATGATGTGTTATAGCCCATGGCCACCTGGACAGGAATTTCCCCTTTGTCGTTCTCAACATAAATGGGATCCTGTATCAGTTTTTCGCGCGTCGCATCAATGTAGGCAACAAACTCACGGAGACCACCTTCAGAATAGAACTCCTCGGTCTTTGCCTCGCCCTGCTCATCGCGTTCACGAAGATCCTTCAGCACGATGCGGATCTTTGGATTCAGGAAGCACAATTCTCTCAGACGTGAAGCAATAGTCTCATAGTTGTATTCGCGATTCGCGAATATCTGCTTGTCAGGGAGGAAATGCACAGATGTTCCGCGCTTCTCGGTCTCGCCAATTACGCGTACAGGATATTGGGGATTGCCACGCTCGAACTCCTGTTCGAAGATCTTACCCTCACGACATACAACGACCCGAACATGCTCACTAAGGGCATTCACGCAGCTTACGCCGACACCGTGCAAACCACCGGAGACTTTGTATGTGTTTTTATCAAATTTACCGCCAGCGTGGAGTACTGTCATAACAACTTCAAGCGCTGAGCGCTTTTCTTTCTCCATTATGCCCGTCGGAATACCTCGGCCATTGTCGTCGACAGTAATAGAACCGTCCTCTCCCACTGTTACTATAATGCGATCGCAGTACCCTGCAAGCGCCTCGTCGATTGAGTTATCCACAACCTCCCAAACCAGGTGATGAAGTCCCTTGATCCCCACATCGCCAATGTACATGGCGGGCCGCTTACGCACGGCTTCCAAACCTTCAAGAACCTGTATGTTGTTGGCTGAATATTCAGCCGGAGTTAAAGCATTATTATCACTCATGATGTACCGTTAGAACCGTCAAAAATAGTTGTTTTTGGGCACGAAAAAAGCCCGCGAGAGAGGAAAGTTTAAGAGAAAAATTGCGCCTCAGGAGGCCTCTTTTTCGGAGGTCAGATGAACCCTTCCGCGTGCGAGTTCATCCTTCTCTTTGGGCGACAACGTGGGATACTCAATGTGCATGTTCTGGAATTGCTGATAGATCGCCGCAGCAATCACCAGACGGGAGTACCACTTATCATCGGAAGGCACAATGAACCACGGTGCGTATTTTGTCGACGTCGCACTCAGGGCCTTTTCATAAGCATTCTGATAGTCATCCCAAAGGTCGCGCTCCCGAATATCACCCAACGAAAACTTCCAGTTTTTAGTACTGTCGTCGATACGCTCCAAAAAACGTTTCTTTTGCTCCTTCTTTGAAACGTGAAGAAAGAACTTGAGGATAATCGTGCCATTGAGCACCAGCGATTTTTCGAAATGGTTGATTTGCTTCATGCGGCGCTTCCAGAACTTGTCATCAATCTTATCGACTGAATCAATACCCGGAATGCGCTCGTTCAGGATATATTCAGGATGCACACGCGTAACCAGTACATTCTCGTAATGTGAGCGGTTGTGAATGGCTATTTCACCACGCGGTGGCAATGCAAGGACGTGTCTCCACAAATAGTAATGATCAAGTTCCTGTGCTGAAGGGGTTTTGAAGCTATGAACATTTACTCCAATGGGATTAAATCCAGTCATGATATGCTTGATAGCACTGTCCTTTCCGGCGGCATCCATGGCCTGAAGAATGATCAGTATGCTGTAACGGTTCTGCGCGTAAAGCTTCTCCTGAACTTCAGCCAGCTCCTTACGACCTGATTCCAGTAATGCAGTACCTATCTCTTTATTCAGCCGGTCGCCCTCGTAATCAGTTTTCCATTGAGACAGTTTAACGGCTTCCTTCGGTTTGACCTTGTACTTATCAGCATCAACAAAACGCTCTCTTTCCATAATTTGTAATTAGCGGAAGATAGGTTTATTTGTTGATCTTTTGATTTGTTGATTTGTCGATTTTTAAATGCAGCACAATGGGTCAGCTCTGAAACGCTTTCCATTTTCGCGGCTGCAGCTCAATCGTTACGTCGATACTTTCCGGAATCCGTTCCTCGTATAATTAAAACTGGCGTGACCTTAGCAATACAAGCGTGCAGGCCTCCTCAACCTCCACACCCTGGGCCTCAGCCTTCTTCTCAAATTCTTCATTCTCAGTCCCAGGATTGAAAATGATACGACGCGGTTTCAGTCCCAGCAGATAATCGTAATATTCTGGCTGGCGCTGAGGGCCGATGTATAACGTTATGGTATCCACTCCTTCAATTGAAGGCTTTTGCCGGATGTCGAGAATGTTGGCCCCTGCCACCTCGCCTGATTTAATTCCAAGCGGCACAACGCTATGGTTATACTGCTTCAACATATTGGCAGCGAGATACGCATACCTTCCGGGATTGGTCGTCGCTCCCACCACTACCGTTTTCTTCTCACCGTTTGATGCAACTTTAGTTTCCATTAATTCTTCCTTAAGTACCTGATTACCTGCCGCCCAACTTCCTCACTACGGCTTCAGCGCATCGTTCACCATCCATGGCCGCCGACACAATTCCTCCTGCAAATCCCGCTCCTTCTCCACAAGGGAACAATCCACCGAGTGCAGGATGCTCAAGTGAATCCTTATCACGTGGAATTTTCACCGGAGAAGAGGTCCTGGATTCCACACCCAGCACCAGCGCCTCGTTAGATAGATAACCCTGCATCCTGGTACCAAAGTTCCTGAAACCCTGTCGTAATGCATTATGGATCTCTTTAGGTAACACGGACTTCATGTCTGCACTAACAACGCCGGGCTGATAGGACGTATCAGGCAGTGATGCAGAAGTCCTGCCATTGACGAAATCAACCAGACGCTGAGCAGGAGCCTGCTGTGTGTTGCCCGCTACTTCACACGCCTTTTGTTCTATCGCTGACTGAAAACGCAGTCCGGCCAGGGGTCCGCCACCGCTGTATTTGGCAAAATCGTCGGCATCGACTGTAACAACGATTCCGGAGTTCGCATAAAGAGAATCCCGTCGCGACGGACTCATTCCGTTTACGACAACTTCTCCATTCTGAGTGGCAGACGGTACGATGAATCCGCCGGGGCACATGCAAAATGAAAACACGCCCCTATCCCGACCGTTGACCGATGCCTGATGGACCAAAGCATAAGAGGAAGCCGGCAACCAGGGATCGCGATCACCCTGTGTATGATATTGGATCTTGTCAATATCCTTTTGATGGTGTTCCACACGCAATCCGAGCGCAAACGGTTTTGCCTCAATCAAAATATTATGCCTGTGAAGCAGCTCAAAGATGTCGCGGGCTGAATGTCCTGTTGCCAGTATAACGGCGCCGCCCTGTATACGCTCGTTATTGTTGGTCACTACACCGCGAAGCTCGCTGCCTTCAATAATAAAGTCATCAACGCGGGTGTTGAAGTGTACTTCTCCTCCGAAGCGTATGATGGTGTCGCGAAGCGCTGCGACGAGGACCGGAAGTTTATTCGTGCCAATGTGAGGATGAGCGTCGAACAGAATATCAGGTCGTGCGCCATGTGCGACCATTACTTCAAGTATTTTTCTGATATCGCCTCGCTTCTTCGAACGCGTGTATAGCTTTCCATCGGAATAGGTGCCTGCTCCTCCTTCACCAAAGCAATAATTAGACTCAGGGTTTACAGTCTGATCTTTATTGATTGCGGCCAGGTCGCGCCTGCGGGACTGAACGTCCTTACCTCGCTCGAGCACTATTGGCCTGTGCCCCAACTCGATCAACCGAAGCGCGGCAAAAAGACCGGCCGGACCGCTTCCCACGACGATCACCTCCGGGGCTTTTTTTACATCGCGATATTCAATAGGCCGTGGCTCTACCGTGGATTGTTCCCGGGGGCCCAACAACTCGCATTGAATGCGAACAATGACATTCCTTCCCCGTGCGTCAATAGAACGCTTTACGGGTTGTATGTACACGTTTTCATTTCGGGGAATCGATGCCTTCCTGTAAAGCGCATCCTGGAAGAGGTCATCGTCAAATGCCTCCCGTGGTGAGAGTATGAGTTCGATAGTCCGCATAGTGGAAGGGAGCTAGCCTTCAATGGTTCAAAGATAGGAAGTTTAAGCGGCTCTTTATTGGTGAAGGTTTAAGTATGTTCTCTCTGCCAGCGCTGGTGGAGTGTTAGGAGAATTTAACCGCAAAATGTAAAACTTCGAATGTAAAAGTTAAAAGGGCTTCAGCGAACGGAGAACACGTTGCCAATGTTGACACCGAAGTGGAAGGTTGTTGAAAATGAGTTTTGAGGCAGGGAGTCAAATCGTTCGGTGTTGCTCTCGTCCACATCGAAGCTTCGATAGCCAATATCCGCGGATACAAATGCATCAACGGTAAGACCACTGGCGCTGTTTCGGCGCGTGATGCGATACCCGAGCAACGGGCCCCACTCAATGCGTTGTTCAATAGCATTAAATGTGAATACACTGCTAACCGAAGCCGGCACCATCACCAATTCATTTACAAAATGTCCGACGTTTGTAAATCTTAATTCATGACCGAAGTACCACATGCCCACGTTTAGAGGATTATAGAACTTCTGTTTGATAGCTATCGAGTAGCCTCGTTCGAAAGGCTGACCCGGAGTGACTTCACTATCCTGAACAAAGAACGGGTCCCTTATTCCAATGAACTCAAATTCGTGACCTAACCGTTCCTGAAGATAGAATTCAATGGCCAGAGGTAGCTGACCGGCTGCCAGCCAGAGCGGATTGGTTCCGAAGATAATTCCCTGCGCTTCATGATACCGGGGCGTGAAGTAGCCGGTTCGTCTTTTCGACGCCAGTTTTTTACTTATCTGATTATGTGATGAGACCGAAGCAATCTGTGCAACTGGCTGTTGCTTGCGGGCCATGTCTGTTATCTCTGCAGACAATTTCCTGTCGTCATAAAACGGCCGATAGTACCCTGACAAGGTTCCGTCATTTTCATAAATCTCCCAGGTACCTGTCTTCAGATCACCTTCCATCGGCCCCTTGGTCTGCAGCCCTCCTGATTGGAAGTATCCGTAATAAATGCCCTTGTCTGCCTTATAGTTACACGTCCCCTCGCGCTGGCCATTCTCGTAATAATATTCCCAGGTGCCCTCGCGCGTTTCGTTAACCAATATTCCCTTTACCTTAAGCTTTCCGCTCTCGTAAAATTCCGAATACTCCCCTTTCCCATCTGTATAAATTACTTCACTCTTTACATTTCCCGACGGCGACCAAGAAACCCACCGACCGATCTTTTTGCCGTTCTCATAAGACTCGGTTGAAGATCGTTTTCCATCTTCAAACCAATGCTCCCATTGGCCAGTAGGCACATCGTTGATCATTGTTCCATTTCCTGATGGCTTTCCCGACGGATAGTAATTGGTCCATACGCCCGATTTCCTGCCTTCCTTAAATTCACCCTCGCTCTGCAGGATTCCATCATCACCAAAATATCTCCAGACTCCGGTACTTCGCGATCCGGCTTTGGGTCCTTCGGCCCGAACTTTGCCCGATTGGTAGTATTCAATGTAACGTCCGTGATCGTCGGTGTAGTCGATCTCGCCTTTAATCGCGCCGTCTTCGAAATATGTCTTCCAGTGGCCCTGCCGTTGGTTCTTTACATAGCTACCAATCTCCTTTAATTGTCCGCTTTCATAGTACAACTTCCATTCACCTTCCCGGTCACGGCCGTTTATTATTCCCTCCATGCTCTTCTGGCCGCTCTCAAAGAAGTACTCCCACATTCCATAATTTGCTCCCTTAAACAGGATGCCTCTCATTTTCAGCTTTCCCGTTTCGTAATAGAATTCCCATACACCCGAAGTTTCATTGTTTGTAAACTGCCCGCGTGATTCCACCTTGCCGTTAAGGAAGTAAGAAACATACCGTCCGTGCGGGACGTTTCGGATGGTATCTTTTACCTGATACACTTCCTTGATGAACTTCTCGTCTTTATCGTGGTAAGTCCGGTGTACGGATTTCGTTGGCCCTGCCGCAGGCGATGATGAATGAGGACCATCCGAGGGTGATGATGACTGCGTAGCGCCTTGCACCTTCCTTGCAGACCCGGATGAGGTCTGCCCAAAGGTGTTTATCGCAGCCAGCAAAGTAATGACAGCCAGTGCGCCAAGAATGTCGTAGCGAGCGGGAGTTCTCAAAAAATGGATTCTTTGGCCTCCCTAATTTTGGTGTTGAAATCAGGTTTTGGAAACGATTTCCGACGGGTTGCTTAGAAAGGCGGCTTTTCCCCATTCTTCCTTCTCCAGATCGCTCCACAGCTCGGGGAAGAACATAATCTTTTGAAATCGCGGGGGCAGGAACTTCTGCCAGTTCGTTCCGCCGGTAGCCTTGATCTCACTGGCGGCCTTCTTGAGGTAGTGACCGGCTGCCTTGAGATGAGCGAGCGGCCAAAGCACGTTGGCATAAAGGTCGAGCTCCCGAAGTGCTTCTATTACAGGCTGTGAATGCGGAAAGTGTCTGAGGTAAATCTTGCGCAGATTTCTGTCGCGGCACTTCAGTCCCATAGACTTAAATGCCGGCATATATTTCTCTTCAAACTGCTGAAGTGTGAGTGTCTTCTTGCCGGTGGCGAGTTCCGTGGCGCCACTACGCCAATACAGCTTCTCAACCTGCAGATCAATGTCGCTATATTCATTCAGTGCCTCGCGTTCAGCAGCGTTCACAAGATTAATCATGTCGGTACACGAGATCTCAATCATACGATACTGCGCCGATTGAAATCCACTTGCAGGCAAGAGTGACATTCTGAACTTCAGAAACTGATCGCGCTCCATGCCTTCAACCATTATAGAAAAGGATTCACGCAACTGATAGAAGTATCGGTTGATACGCGCCAATCTTTCAATAAACCACGCTTCTGTGATGTCCGCTTTAACACCAATCTGTTCTGTCTCCCAAAGAATCAGATTGAAATACAGTTCCGTGATCTGATGATACATTATAAATATCTTCTCATCGGGAAACTGTGTCTTTGGCGACTGAAGACTTAACAACGTATCGAGATGTATGTAATCCCAATAAGTGAGATAATCGGAATATAACAGACCGTCGAGATAAGACGAAAGGTCCTGCCCCATCGCATTGTACTTCGACTGAAGCTTCTTCAGTTGTTCCTGAAGTTTAAGGTTCTCGTCTCTCGCCGCGTCGGACACTTTTGAATGCTCCTCGGTTTTCTGTTGCTCGTCCATAACTCTCTCCTGCAAGTTGGGGTCAGCTCGCCCTGTCATTTCATTGAAAAGTCAGAATGCGAATTAGTTGTGTAAATTGGGTCGAAGTTAGGTAAAAATAGTCCTGAGTCCATATTCCTGAGTCCTAAGTTGTCTTTAGTATTGATAGTATTCATATACTTTTGAAAGACAATGAAGCGTCCTAAACCAATGAGGTGTTTCATAAGACAACTAAAGACTAACAGCTAAGGACCAAACTCAGGACTCAGGACTAAAGACTCAATACTACGACATGGCTAACACTCCATCACGCGAAAACAAATACCGTAAACAAACGAAGCAGGATTTGTTTGAACATCCCGATTTCTATTGCGTTGACGACCTGCTGACTGATGAACATAAACTGATCAGAAGCTCAATCCGGGAATTTGTAAAACGTGAGATTTCACCATACATCGAAGAATGGGCACAGGCCTCTCATTTCCCCTATGAAATCGTTCGCAAATTTGGAGAAATCGGAGCGTTCGGGCCGACCATTCCGATCGAATACGGGGGTGGCGGTCTTGACTATATTTCCTATGGCCTGATTATGCAGGAAATAGAACGCGGTGATTCGGGTATGCGCTCTACAGCATCCGTTCAGGGGTCGCTTGTAATGTATCCGATCTATAAGTTCGGCAATGAGGAACAGCGCACTAAATATCTGCCCAGGCTCGCAAGCGGCGAATGGCTTGGTTGCTTTGGACTAACGGAGCCCGACCACGGATCCAACCCAGGGGGTATGGTAACCAACTTCCGGGACATGGGTGACCATTACCTGTTGAACGGCGCAAAGATGTGGATCTCGAATTCGCCAAAAGCGGATGTTGCTGTTGTGTGGGCAAAGGATGAGTCACAACGAATTCACGGCCTGATCGTGGAACGCGGCATGGAAGGTTTCTCAACGCCGGAGACCCATGGGAAGTGGTCGCTTCGTGCGAGCACAACGGGTGAGCTAGTGTTCGACAACGTAAAAGTTCCCAAAGCCAATCTGCTGCCTAACAAGAGCGGACTGGGTGCTCCTCTGATGTGCCTGGATTCAGCCAGATATGGCATCGCGTGGGGTGCCATCGGGGCCGCTATGGACTGCTATGAGTCTGCCCGACGATACGCGGCTGAACGTGTGCAATTTGGCAAGCCCATCGGCTCGTTCCAACTTGTTCAAAAGAAGCTGGCGGAGATGCTTACCGAAATCACGAAAGCACAGTTGCTGAACTGGCGCCTGGGGATGATGATGAATGCAGGCAAGGCAACGACTCCCCAGATATCACTGGCAAAGAGGAACAATGTCCAGGTAGCATTGGAGATCGCGCGTGAAGCGCGACAAATCCATGGCGGCATGGGTATCACCGGAGAGTATCCTTTGATGAGACACATGATGAACCTCGAATCGGTTGTCACCTACGAAGGAACGCACGACATCCATCTTTTAATACTGGGGAACAATATCACGGGGATACCTGCTTTTGGCGGTTGAGGGATTAATTGACAATTGATAATTGATAATTGATAATTTGGGAGGGCCTTTCGGCCCTTTTCTTTCTATTCAATAACTACGCAGGCACCTGTCGTTCCGAGTCATGGAGATAATCCCCGGATCCGGACGCCTTGCCTGCAAACAACAAAAAGGGGCCACAGGCCCCTCCACAATTATCAATTATCAATTGTAAATTATCAATTATTTTGAAAGCCCCTACTCTATATAGGCAGTAAGCGTTACCCGTTGAACCGGATTGAGTGGATCGTTAGAATAAAGTGTTATCGCTTTCGTGCTGTTGCCCTTGCGGTCGCCGGGGCTGAATTCAATCTTCAGCATCGTACTCTCACCAGGCTTAAGAGTGTTCTTAGGCGATGATGCTGTGATGCACGAACAATTTCCCTGCAGCGCCCTGATGTCAAGTTCCTTCTTTCCTGTATTGCTCATCGAAACTTCCTGCACCGCAGTCTGATTGGGTCTGATTCTTCCAATATCTACAGAGGTATTCTGCAATTTAAGCTGAGGCGCCTTTTGAAGATCCTCAGGTTTGATGTTACTGAAATCATCTTCCAGAGTGGCATACACCGTGAATGATTTAGTCGGATTCAATTCATCGTCAGTCAGGATCTCTACGTTATCAGTCTGAAAGCCATAGGTGTTCTTCAGCTTTCCGTTGTACACGATTCTTACAGAGCCCCGCTCGCCTGGCTGCAGTGTTTTCGGCTTTACATCAACGGTGATGTACTTAGGGCCGACAAACTTACCAGTATAAGTAACGGGCTTCTGACCTGCGTTGACAAAAGGAAAGTCTCTTGATGCAGATTCATCCTGCATGAAAACTTTACCGAGGTTAAAAGATGCTGTTTTCAATTTCCACGCGCCATTCGCTACCTGAAACTCCGTGGATGAAGCAGCAACGCCCTGAACCTGCACCTGTCCTTTAATTGAAAGGATTATTGGTGTTGGATCAAGATCAGTGGTAACGGTAAGTGACTTATTGAAGTATCCCGGGCGGCCTTTGGGATTGTAGCTCGCCTGGATGAACCCTGTCTTGCCTGGAGCGACGGGCTCCTTTGACCAGCTTGGTGTTGTACATCCGCAGGAAGCCTGTACCGACAATACCTTAACAGGCCTGCCGGTGTTGTTGGTGAACAGAAACTCATGCAATGCAGGTCCTGCTTCTTCGGTTATCATTCCAAAGTCGAAAGTCTCTTCTCTGAATTGTACTGGCTTTGCAAGTTGTCCGAACGCCGCACCTGCCACAGTTAAAAAAATGATCGCTGCCCAGATCCTCATGGAAGTGTAAAAATTATGACTGCAAATTTAAAACTAAATCGCTTCAGCATTATTTTATTTTATTTGCAAAACTATGGCCAGAATTTTAACGGGTATACAGAGTAGTGGAAAACCCCATTTAGGAAACCTATTGGGAGCCATAATTCCCGCTATCGAATTGTCCCGACAGCAGGGTAACGACTCATTCTTCTTTATAGCGGACTTGCATTCGATGACGTCGATAAAAGATGCTGCTCAACGTATAGAAAACACCAGAGCCGTTGCGGCAGCCTGGCTGGCCTTCGGTTTCGACGTTGAAAAGAACTACCTCTATCGGCAGTCCCGCATCCCCGAAGTTACTGAGCTTACCTGGTATCTCAGTTGTATGGCCCCGTATCCGATGCTGGCCAATGCTCACTCTTTTAAAGACAAATCAGATCGGTTGTCAGATGTAAACGCGGGACTCTTTACCTACCCTGTGCTGATGACTGCCGACATCCTATTGTATGACGCCGACTTTGTTCCTGTGGGAAAAGACCAGCGACAGCATCTTGAAATTGCGCGGGACATCGCCACAACGTTCAATAACTACTACGGAGATACTTTTGTTGTTCCTGCTCCCAAAATTGAAGAAACCGTGATGACCATTCCGGGAACCGACGGTCAGAAGATGAGTAAGTCTTATGGAAACATTATCGATATCTTTCTTCCCGAAAAAGAGTTGCTCAAGCAGATTAAGACGATCAAGACCGACAGCACACCAATGGAGGCACCAAAGAATCCGGATGCCGATAACGTTTATGCCATCTATAGTTTGATTGCCAACGACGAAGAGCGCTCTGCTCTTCGTGCTAAGTATCTCGCAGGCAATTTTGGATACGGCCATGCCAAGCAGGAGCTTTATGAACTGATCATCCGGAAGTTCGACTCACAACGGAAGATGTATGCGCATCTTATGAGCCATCCCGAGGAGTTGGAAAAACAACTGACACGCGGAGAAGACAAGGCGCGTGTTATTGCCCATGAGGTACTCCAACGCGTTCGGAAAAAGGTGGGATTTGCCTATTAATGCGGGATTGCCTGTTAGTTCCGAAGTGCCGATCCCAGGTAACATTGACGCGGTGTGCGTCAATGGATTAACAATGATTCATTAAGATTAAAAATCAATGCCAGCTGAGGGCCGGCATTGAGTGTTTGTGTTACCAGGTAGGTCAGGCAGTCCAGACCACCTGTTGCTTGTCCTTGCCTACGCTTAAGCTAATGCGCACCGGGCTTGCTGAAAGGACCAGCCGTGTATCCTTGCCAGGCATGCTTTCAACTTCCACCGGCACCCCCTGTCCGAGGTATCCGATCGGCATAAGCACGTCGTTATCGGGGCAGTATTTGTCGTGAACTTGCTGGAGGGCATCTTCGAGATAGCTGCCATACTCTTCCTGAAAGTCGTCTTCGAGATCGTGAAGCTCCTCTTCGAGGTCGTCGTACTTGGGGTTGTTATAATCGACTTTAGCAAGTTCTTCGCGCTTGCGAATTATCTTCAAAAGTGCTGCATCGAGCGCTTTTACATCCATGGTTCAATTTTTTCGTCAATATTAAAAAAAATAGGGAAGCAATGGGGGTTTCAAAACTCAGAATCGAAAATCCTTTTCCTGACCCGCACCGGGACCGACGGGCGGCGTCGGCAGTGAGTGCACTTTGAGTCGACGTTAGGTCGACGATAGGTGCACGATAGGTGCACGATAGACCGACGAAAGGTTCACGATAGCCCCACGTCAGGTTGCCCCAATGTTAAGGGCTAGCCCAAGTTGATAAAATGAGTTAAACCGGACACAGTGAAACGACAGGGGTATGTCGCATCACTAACTGTATAACGTCCTAATAAGGTTCAAAGGAAGCTGTGTATATGATCTGTATAAGGTACATGGATGGTATAGACCTGGTACGCCGCGGGCCTTAATACTGCAATATTCTGGGTAATAGATACTTACGCTGATATTCTACAAAAGTGGTGCATGCCTGTGATCCCGCAACGGGACTTTAAAACACCTGCCATAGTACTGATTTGGTGATTCTTTGTTTCCGATTATTTGACATCTGGCCCGCTCTCCAATCCCTGAATTCTTTGTTACCTTTGCCCGAATTGCCAAGTTTTAAACGTTCTCCATGGAAGATCTGAAACAACTAGTACAGTCTCGGGCACAAGCATGGCTTGATAGCCCCACCATCGACAGTAACACGAAAGCAGAAGTCAAAGCATTACTTGCAAAATCTGACGACAAAGAGCTGGTAGACAGCTTCTATAAGGATTTGGAATTTGGAACAGGGGGCCTTCGCGGAGTGATGGGCGTCGGCTCCAATTGCATGAATAAATACACCGTTGGAATGGCCACCCAGGGTCTGGCCAACTACCTGAATAAGACATTTCCTGGTAAGAAGACCCAGGTTGCGATTGCTCATGATAGTCGAAATAATAGCCGTTTTTTTGCGCAGGTTGCTGCCGATGTGCTGTCTGCCAACGGCATCCATGTCCATATGTTTTCTGAGCTGCGCCCTACTCCACTCCTTTCGTATGCTATCCGCTACCTCAAATGTGATTCGGGTATTGTCGTTACAGCGTCGCATAACCCAAAAGAATACAACGGGTACAAAGCCTATTGGAACGATGGCGCTCAGGTAGTGCCACCGCACGATAAGAACATCATCACCGAGGTTAAGGCAATCAGCTCGTTCGATCAGGTAAAATTTGAAGCCAATAAAAGCCTTATCAGCACGATCGGGCCTGAAGTGGAGAAGGCTTATTACGAGGAAGTAAAGAAGCATATTCCGAATAAAGAAACTATTGCACGACACAGCAATATCCCTTTGGTTTACAGTAGTATACATGGCGCTGGCATAACTATGGTTCCAGAGTCGGTGAAGGCGATTGGCTTCAATAACCTCCAGGTGGTCGATGAACAAAAGACACCGGATGGAAACTTCCCTACCGTGCAATCGCCGAACCCGGAAGAGCGCTCCGCAATGGAGCTCGTGATCAAGAAAGGTAAGGCCGTAGGTGCCACTATGGTTATGGCTACTGATCCTGACACGGACCGCGTGGGAATTGGCGTGCGGAAGAGCGATGGGGAGTTTGTGCTTCTGAACGGAAACCAGGCGTTCAGCCTCATGATGTATTTCGTGATGAAGAACCTGAAGAACAAGACCAACGCCTATGTAGCCAAAACCATTGTTACCACTGAACTGGTGGATACCATGGCAGAGAAGCTTGGAGTTGAGTGCTATAACACCCTCACAGGCTTCAAGTATATCGCCGAACTCATGGGCAAGCTTGAAGGTAAAAAGACCTTCGTAGCCGCTGGTGAGGAGAGCTATGGCTATATGGTTGGCGACTTCGTTCGGGACAAGGACGCAGTATCGGCCTGTGCCTTTTTTGCAGCGATGGCTGCGGAGGCTGCCGATGAGAAGAAGTCGTTGTATGACTGGCTGATCGACATGTACGTTGAATATGGCTACTACAAAGAGCAACTGCTCAACGTAACGAAGAAAGGCCAGCAGGGCGAGCAGGAGATCAAGGCTATGATGGAAAAATTCAGGACAAACCCTCCTGCCGAAATTATAGGAAGCAAGGTTACCCGGGTGCTCGATTACAAGTCTCTTAAAGAAAAGGATCTAGCAACCGGAAAGACAACTACGTTGGATTTCCCTGCTTCAGACGTGTTGCAGTTTTATCTCGCTGATGGTACGAAAGTCTCTGTGCGTCCGTCAGGTACGGAGCCTAAGATAAAGTTTTACATCAGTGTAAAAACTGAGCTGAAGAGCCGTGCTGACTTCGATAAAGTCACGGCAATTCTGGACAAGAAGATCGAAGGCGTAGAACAATACCTGAAGACTGTCTGATGAGTTGACGAACGGGAAGGCCAATCAACAAACCTGCCCAGCCGAAGACGCGATCAACAGATCAACAAATCAACAAATGAGCCGCCGCGTAGCATTTTACACCCTGGGCTGTAAGCTTAATTATTCTGAGACGTCCACCATATCGCGGATGTTTGAGGAGCGCGGCTATGCGAAGGTTGATTTCACGGACAAGCCAGACATCTTCATCATCAATACCTGCTCCGTTACAGAGAACGCAGACAAGAAGTGCCATAAAATCGTCAGGGAGGCCAGGGCAATTTCACCGGACGGCTATGTAGCGATTATCGGATGTTATGCCCAGTTGAAGCCCAAAGAGATTGCTGAAATTCCAGGTGTGGACGCTGTGCTTGGCGCCGCTGAAAAATTCAGACTTGTTGAATTGCTGGATGGCTTCGTACGACCTCCTCAGCCTAAAGTATTCGCCTCGGATGTAGAGACCGCCAGTTCATTCAACGCAGCATATTCTCTGCACGACCGTACCCGCACCTTCCTGAAAGTACAGGACGGATGCGATTACTCCTGTACTTTCTGCACGATTCCCCAGGCACGGGGCTCGAGCCGGAGCGACAGTATCCCCAATGTCGTGGCCGCAGCAGAAAAGATCGCCAACACGGATGTTCGCGAAGTGGTACTCACCGGTGTAAACACCGGTGACTTTGGATTACAGGGCGGTGTTCGCGTGGAGCGATTCATTGATCTAATCAAAGCACTTGATCAGGTCGATGGTATCGAGCGTTTTCGCATCTCCTCCATTGAGCCTAATCTCCTCACAGACGCCATTATTTCATTTGTTGCTTCGTCGAAGCACTTCGTTCCTCATTTTCATGTGCCGCTTCAATCGGGTTCCAATAAGATCCTGAAGCTCATGAAGCGACGCTACCAACGCGAACTGTATGCAGAGCGTGTGCGCGACATCAAAGCATCGATGCCACACTGTTGTATTGGCGTGGATGTGATTGTCGGTTTCCCGGGCGAAACGGATGATGACTTCCTCGACACCTATAGGTTCCTGAATGAGCTGGACATCTCTTATTTGCATGTGTTCACTTATTCTGAGAGAGCAAATACCCCGGCCGCTGAAATGGAGCATTCTGTTCCACATGCAAAACGGGCAGAGCGATCAAAGATGCTGCACATCCTGTCGGACAAGAAGAGAAGGAAGTTTTACGAAGACAATCTGGGAACTGCGGCGAACGTGCTCTTTGAAAACGATGTAGAAGATGGAATGATGCATGGGTTTACTGAGAACTATGTTCGTGTAGTGGCGAAGTACGACCCGGTACTTGTGAATGAGATCGTGCGTGTTAATCTTCTCAGTATTAATGAGCGCGGACACGTGGAAGTTGAGGCTGCGGAGGAAGAGTTAGAGGCTCACCACTAAAAAATTAAGAATTAAGAGTTAAGAATTAAGAATTTTGAGGCGGCTGTCCGCCATCATTTCTGTGCGCTTCGCGCAATATTGTTCAAAATGTTTTCTTGAGGCTGTTAACAATAAATAACTGTACTTGAGTTAATTAGTTATTTGATAGTAAAGCTGTGCACGGAATAATTCTAACGTGCATCTTATTTCTTGCGCAATCGCGTGCAAGGTCTGTTTATGACACTTGATCACCGTTTTCGGCTTCACATAGTTCAGAGTTATCACCAATTCTTACATGCCTGACTTAATGCCGGGAATTGACCAGCATACCCCCCCATCCACGATATACCTTTGTATCGGCAATTGGATGTTTAGTTTATTTAAGGTTAGGGAGTAGGAAGAGGATCAGGGAATGTGTTGGAGAGCAGTGTGATCTTCTTCCTTTTTTTTTACTTCACTTTTTCTAACCAGGCGATCAGCGCAAAGCATCACTTTTTATCCTGCCATCTTTCAATTCGATTTTCCTGTCAGACATATTTGCGAGCTGTTCATTGTGAGTAACAATGACAAATGTCTGACCTATATCTTTCCGCAACTGGAAAAACAGGTTGTGAAGATCGACAGCATTTTTTGAATCAAGATTTCCGCTCGGCTCATCGGCAAGAATAAGATCGGGAGCATTAATCATGGCGCGGGCCACAGCGACGCGTTGTTGCTCACCGCCTGAGAGTTCTGACGGTTTATGTTCTACTCTGTCTTTTAATCCAAGCATATCCAGTAGTGATCGGGCCCGGTCTCTGATCTTTCGTTCATCTCCGGAGGCAATGAGTCCGGGGATCATCACATTTTCAAGCGCTGTAAATTCGGGAAGGAGATTATGAAACTGGAACACAAAGCCAATAGACTTGTTTCGGAACGACGCCAGGCTCCTGGAGGACTGACTGAACACGTCCTTGTTGTGAATTACCACTTTACCTTTGTCGGGTGTATCGAGTGTACCCAGGATATGTAAAAGAGTACTCTTGCCTGCTCCCGAAGCACCTACAATAGAAACAATCTCTCCGCGTTCGATTGAAATATCTATTCCTTTGAGCACGGACAGATCGCCATATGATTTTTCAAGGCCAGTAGCCAGCAGCATGAAATAAGTTGAATTAGTAGCGTAAATAAACTAGTTTCGCAACAAACTAAAAATTCATGAACATCCACGAATATCAAGGCAAGGAAATTCTCAAGAAGTATGGAGTTACGATCCAGCGGGGGATTGTCGCGGATACACCAGATAGCGCCATTCAGGCTGCCAAGGAGTTAGCGGCTGAAACCGGCACAAAATGGTTTGTAATAAAGTCGCAAATTCATGCTGGTGGACGTGGAAAAGGTAAGGTTAGGGAAACAGGCTCCAATGGCGTTGTTCTCGCCAAGAGCATGAACGAGGTACCAGAGAAAGTCAAGGCAATTTTAGGAGGAACGCTGGTAACTCATCAGACGGGTCCCGAAGGCAAGAAAGTTAATAAGGTGCTGATCGCTGAGGATGTGTACTATCCCGGAGAGAGCCAGCCGAAAGAATATTATATGAGCATTCTGCTCGACCGCTCAAAAGGATGTCCTGTGATTATGGCGTCGACTGAAGGCGGTATGAATATCGAAGAAGTTGCAGAGTCTCATCCTGAAAAAATCATTAAGGAATGGATCGATCCTGCAATTGGTCTTCAGGGCTTCCAGGCAAGAAAGATTGCATTCGCGCTTGGCTGGGAAGGCAACGCATTCAAAGAAGGTGTGAAGTTCATCAACTCACTCTATAATGCATACCTCGGTCTTGATGCATCAATGTTCGAGATCAATCCGTTGCTTAAGACATCTGACAATAAGATCCTCGCAGTAGATGCAAAGGTTAACCTCGATGACAATGCTTTGTATCGTCATAAGGACCTGGCGGAGCTCCGTGACATAACTGAAGAAGATCCACTCGAAGTTGAAGCTGGTAAAGCCGGACTTAACTACGTTAAGCTCGATGGCAACGTAGGATGTATGGTAAACGGCGCTGGACTTGCAATGGCCACGATGGATATCATCAAGTTGTCGGGCGGTGAACCTGCAAACTTCCTGGATGTTGGAGGTGGAGCAAATGCTGAAACAGTTGAGGCTGGCTTCCGTATCATTCTGAAGGACCCTAACGTGAAGGCTATCCTCATCAATATATTCGGAGGTATTGTTCGATGCGATCGCGTTGCCAATGGCGTCGTGGAAGCTTACAAAAAGATTGGCGATATTAAAGTTCCTATCATCGTGCGTCTGCAGGGAACGAACGCAGAAGAAGGAGCTAAGATCATTGAGCAATCCGGACTCAAAGTATTTTCTGCGATCCTGCTGAAGGATGCAGCACAGCGTGTGAAAGACGTACTTAAATAACGGCGAAGAGCTTATTCGCGTGGCAGGGAAGTTGGATGTGGGGTTGATTAGGTACAAACTGGCTTGATTTTTCCTATATTTAGACGATAAGGCTTTTACCGGAATGAAAAAATTAATCGTAGTGATCTTCGTGGCATCCTTAGTGATACCCATGACTACGTATTCCCAGAGCTTTTTTGCCCTCCGCAGAGAGCGGAACTTTCTTGTGAGCCTGGGGTCAGGCACCGCCAACTATTATGGTGAGATGGTTAACCCGGGCGAATTGGGAAGGTTGCGCCCCAATGTGGCTGCCGGTGCGGAAATGTACCTCACAAGCCGTATCAGCGTGCGTACAGAACTGACCTGGTTCCAGCTTTATGGCAATGATGCAGACGCTGACGATGATCGCGTAGAACGCAACCTTCACTTCCGTTCAAACAATCTGGAATTCGCCGCTCTTGGTGCGTACAATCTTAGTCCAATGGGACAGCGCTTTTATCAGCGTTCAACATTGAACTTCCATGCGTTTGGAGGTTTCGGGCTGTTGTGGATGAACCCCAAAGCAAAAGATGCGAATGGCAAATGGACTGCGCTGCAACCACTACGCACGGAGAATACGAAATATAGTCGTGTACAATTTGTTATTCCTGTCGGGCTCGGTGCGCGGATAAAGATCGACCCATTCTTTAATATCTTGGTTGAAGGCGGGTATAGATTTACATTTACTGACTATCTCGACGATGCGAGCAGCACTCGATACGCTGATATCAAACCAGAAGAAGGTGCGCGCTACTATTTCTCAGATCGACGCGAAGGTGAGAATCGTCCTAGAGAAGATCGTAGAACTATTGTTGGTAAGCGAGGCAACCCGGACAAAAACGATGGCTACTTTATTGCAAACATCACGCTTCAGTATTACCTGCCGAACCTGGTCTTCGCCGACTTCTACCACAAGCTTTACACTACGAAGCGGAAAGCATACTACAGGAGACCAAGGTCGCAGTAGAATTAAGAATTAAGAGTTAAGAATTAAGAATTTTGGAGGGGGCCTTTGCGGCCCCCTTCTTATTTTATTCTCTCAGGATTCCTAGCTTATCCATTTGCCCTTGGTAGTTGGAAATTTAAACTAGCCTCTGCAGCTATCATATCACAAGAACTACCAAAACAAAGGGGGCCCGCCAGGGCCCCCTCCAAAATTCTTAATTCTTAATTCTTAACTCTTAATTCTTAATTCTAATCTACTCCATTAGAATCGAATTATACCGCTTCGTATTGCCCATCGTTTGAGCCACGCCGCGACTAACCGACAGCAAAGGCTGAGGGTCGATATGGACAGGCAGGTTCATCCGTCTCTCGAAACGCTCGCGCATTCCGCGAAGCAGGGCATTACCACCGGTAAGGTGAATACCGCCTTGGTAGATGTCGGCAGCAAGCTCCGGAGGGCAGGTTTCCAATGTCTGTATAACCGCGTTCTCGATTGAGACGATGAACTTATCCAGGATGTGAGCTACTTCCTGGTACCCAATGGTACGCGTAACCGGAATGCCGCGGATCAGGTCCTTGCCCCGCACCTGCATGGGTGCCGGCGGCTCTGACAGCTTGTCAACAACGGCCCCAACGGAGATCTTGACTTGTTCAGCGGTCTTGATCCCGATAGCCATGTTATACATTCTTCTGAAGTAGTCCTGGATTTCAACATCGAACATATCGCCTGCCGCTTTTACTGATTGAAAGGCAGCGATACCCGATAATGAGATGATTACGATCTCGGTGATCCCTCCTCCGATATCAACAACCATCTTACCTTCGGGGGTTGTAATATCGAGTCCAATTCCCAACGCCGCCGCGAGAGGCTCATATACCATGTACATGCGTCGCGAGTTGAATTGTCCCAACGCATCGCGCAATGCCTGCTGCTCGACAGAAGTTGCGTAATAAGGAATGCCAGAAATAATGTTATTGTATCCGGAAAACAGCGACCTGCGAGGGGAAATGTCGGTGACCATCTGCTTGATCATCTTGATTGCAGAATCATAGTCGGCTATGACGCCACCCTTGAGCGGCTTGACCGGAAGCAGAGTTTCCGGATTCTTCTCAAACATGTTATAGGCCAATTCACCTACAGCACGAACCGCCTGAGATTCAGGATCGAGAACCACATAAGACGGCTGTGAGAGCAAGACCCGGCTATTGTCACTTAGTACAGTATTTGTGTTGCCAAGATCGATCGCAATGTCTGTGCTTCGAAAAAAATTGAATGCCATCTCTGATATTATGTTTTAACGTCTTCCAACTTCACAATGCAATGCAACGTCAGAAAGCACCTAAATAGTATTGTGAAAAAATCAAACGACCTCCATGCTGCAGGAAAACGATTCCCATGATCGTGGAGATGTTATACATGAAGACGCTGACCGGCGCTAAAAATGCTGAGCTGCGTCTCCCGAACTGCACGCGAGACAAAGTAACACACTAACAGTCAACGAAACTACATCCTCCAAGAATTTCTCGGCGAACGGCCTTCTATTTTGCCTTGTTGTTTTCTGGCTACAGCTGACTCTGACACTCGGATACCCTGATAACACGGTTTGGACGAACTGCGGTACATTCATTGCATAACGGATGGCAGAACCTGGCCGGTCAAAACATGGATTGATCGCCGAATTGCTCCAACCCTTTTCCTGCACCGTCTTAATTACTTATACGCCATTGCATGATGCAATTCCCAACATTCAACCCGGAGTCACTTTAACTTTCGATTCCGGCCAATGAATTGGGTAGCAGAATTCGAAAGCTTGCCCCCTTCCCGACCGCCGATGTGAGCTCGATAGCTCCGTTCAATTTCTCAACAGCCTTCCTCACAATATACAGCCCTAGCCCGTTGCCTTTCGACCGTTCGCTACCACGGAAGTACATGTCAAAAACCTTTTCCTGCAGAGCAGGGTCAATTCCCTGTCCATTGTCTTCGACTTTTATCACAACGTTGTCGCCCAAATTATATGCCCGGATATCTATGCGCGGTTCAGCAATAGAGGCAAAGCCAATGGAATTCTCAACGAGATTTTCGATGATGATCCGGATCATTGCCGGATACGAAAAGAATGACGACGTCAGATCAATTGATGTCGTTACCTTGATACTCATTAGTTCGATCTCGGTCTTGAACGCATCGAGTACGCTGTCAATAATTTCTTTCAGAAGCACTTCCTTGTATACCAGATGCTGCGTTCCCACATCACTTATAGACTGCAGTTTAACCAGCATTTTATCCAGATTGTGTGCTGTCTCTTTCACTTTGGCAAAGAGCTCAAGTGCATTTGGATCTTTTACCGTGATCTTTGCTACTTCCGCTAAGCCAAGGAATGTCGTTAGCGGCCGCCGGAAGTCGTGTGACGATCTATAAAAAAATGTATCAAGCTCCTTATAGGCCTGCCTGAGGTCAGTTGTACGGGCATTAACCTTCAGTTCCAGATCGCGATTGATGCTGGCAATGGTTTGGTTTGCTTCAATCAATTCTTCCGACTGCGCCTGTATCTCTTCCTTCTGTTCAATAATCTCATAGTTCGCGCGACGCATGCGTGATGTATACTGGTACGTCTTATAGGCGAAAATGGAAATCAATACAAGACCGATGAGGCCGCCAATGATAATGATACGCTGTTGTCCGATCTGTGCACGTTGCAGCTTGATCTGGTCCAGTTGAATTACCTTATTCTGATTGAGCAATTCAATCTGCTGATCCTTCTGTTCAATCTGATAGAGGGCCTGCATTTCGGCAACCTTCATGGCATTGCCCTCGCTGAATATACTATCATTGATGTTGGTGTAGCTCTGATGCCACTTCAGTGCCGACTTATAATCGCCCATTTGTTCAAAATACTTTGACATGACAAGCCTGTTTGCCATAACAAGATTTTTGGATCCGGTCTGCCTGGCGAGGTCGCTGGCCTTCGTCAGGAACTTGAATGCCTCCGGATAGTTGTGCATTTTAGAATAAAGCTGGCCAATCTGATTGTACGAGATGCTAAGTCCTTGTTTATTGCCGATGCGCTCGTCTATCTCAAGTGCTTCAAACTGATAGTTGAGTGCCTTATCAAGTTGCCCCAGATCTTCGTAAACTGCCGCCATGTTAAAAATGCAGGCCGACACTCCCTCACGATGATCGATTCGCCTGCGTATTTCTATTGAACGATTAAGATAATCGAGAGCCTTATCGTAGCGTTTCTCCTGATAGTATAATACACCCAATACATTATAGCTGTTTGAAATTCCGTGCTCATCTTTTATCTCCTGCCTGAGTGTGAGAGATCGCTCCATATACGCTTTCGCCTGAGCAAAATTTGATTGGTTCTTATAGATCCATCCTATCTCACTGAACAACTTTGCCATTTCATATTTCACTCCCATGCGCTCCCAGATCTTCAGTGCATCCAGATAATATTTCAAAGACAGATCGTACTGGCCAAGGGCGTCATATACTTCTGCGAGCTGATTAAACAACGAGGCAAGAACCTGAGGCTGGTCGCGCACCCGAAGAATGTTCAGCGCCTGCAAGAGTTCTTCAAGCGACTTAAGATAATCCCCGAGATGATAGTAGTAGTCGCCCCGGTTACGGTGGCACAGTAAGGTGAGATATTCCGAGTCATTGTGATCTGCTATCTCACAGCCCTGTTGCTGCAACCTGGCGGCCTGATCGTAATCCGTAAGGTGTTTGCTTACCTCCGATAGAAGGAACAGTACTTCCGCCTGGCCGTTAGCGCGCTTAGCTTCTTCATAGATCGCCAGTGCTTTCTTGTAATAGAACTCGGCGTCTTTGTTACGCCAGAGAATGACTTCGAGGCGGCCAAGGCTTTTATAGGCGTATGCGAGATACCTGTTGTTGGGATGCGTTCCGAGCAATTTAACGGCCTGCGTATAGAGGTAACGTGATGAATCATACTGAGCGAGAGATCGGTATACATTGGCGCGACTCACAAAAGAGTAAGCCAGAATGTCGTCCTCTCCAGACCTCAGGGCATCAGATTTCTGATAGGTACTGATTGCCTGACGAAAGTCGCCGCTGCATACGTAGCGGTAGGCCATCAATATCAAGGCAAGACGCTGGCCCTGTTCGTACTTGATCGTGGCAGCCTCCTCCTGTGCGTCGGAAGCGTATTTGTAGCCTTCGTCAAGATCGATATCGAAAAGTCGCGTGGAGAGATCAACCAAAACGTCCACCCTCTGACGATGGTCATTGAGATCGGTCAGCAATTGCTTCAGACTGTCGATAGACTGTCCCCGCATCTGGCTCGCTCCCATTAGCAGACACAACAGCAATAAGGTACACTTCCGCGTCACGTCACTTCCCGTCAACACCAATATGCAACGTAGCACATGGACAGGCCTGCCGGAAGTCTTTTTCCTGCTTACTGCCATGTGGGAATGTAAACGACATTTTTTTTCGACGACATGAACATCGTTCCCAGTGTTTTCTACAATCCAATATCGCAGAAGCCTGTTAGCCCCTCAAATATTTTAAGCAAAATCGACAACATATTATTATCAAACCCGGGAATATCATGAGACAACGCTAACCCGTGCTCTATGGAAACTCCAGATTTCAAAGGGAAAATGAATTAAGCAGCCAGCGAGCGATGCTGATACAAGAAGGAACCCTGCAAACGAATGTCTGCTAACGGCCAAAATTGGCGCGAATAAATTTATCAAAAATTGGCACTAAACAATGGATTGACTGTGAGGCCTATACAAGCCGGCACCAGGGCAGCTTATCCGTTGATCCGAAAGTGTTCTGTGTGGGTTCGGAAGGCTGCCGTACTAACCGTAATATTGGGCTGGAAATGACGAAAACACCTTTTTTTCGACATTCTTTTTCCAAACAAGGCTTTACCCTGTATATTTAAAACTTGCAAAAAATTCATTTAATAAAATGTCCAAAACAGCTGAATTGATCATCGACGGTAAGTCTTATACATTGCCTCTGGTAGTCGGAAGCGAGAATGAAGTGGCTATTGATATTGGAGAGTTGATGGAAAAGACGGGAGCCATCACGTTGGACTTTGGATATAAGAATACTGGCGCCACCAAGAGTGCTATTACTTTCCTGGATGGCGATAAAGGAATACTTCGCTATCGTGGATACTCAATAGAAGAACTGGCCGAAAAGTCAAACTTTCTTGAAGTAGCCTATCTTTTGATTTTTGGTGAGCTGCCTACGCAGCAGCAATACGATAAGTTCAGCTACGACATCAAGACACATACGCTCGTTCACGAAGACATTAAGAAGATCCTCGACGGCTTTCCTTCTACGGCTCATCCAATGGGCGTGCTGGCTTCCCTGTTCTGCTCGCAGACGGCTTTCTATCCTGAGTCTCTGGATCCCAATCGCTCGACAGAGGGGGTTTACTTAAGCATCGTTCGGTCACTGGCCAAGATGCCGACCTTCGCTGCCTGGGCATACAAGAATGCTGTAGGGCATCCCGTTAACTATCCCGACAATAAGCTTGATTATTGCGCACGCTTCCTGAAGATGATGTTTTCACTCCCTGCTCAGGAGTTTGAAGTTGATCCCATCATCGCTGATGCGCTCGATAAATTACTCATACTTCATGCCGATCATGAACAGAACTGTTCCACTTCTACAGTTCGCATAGTGGGCTCTTCAAAGGCGAGCATATATTCGTCAATCTCTGCCGGCGTGAATGCACTTTGGGGACCTCTGCATGGCGGCGCAAATCAGGAGGTTATTGTCATGCTTGAAAACATCAAGAAGGATGGCGGCGACACTGAAAAGTGGATCAACAAGGCTAAAGACAAAAACAGTGGTTTCAGACTTATGGGCTTTGGTCACCGCGTATACAAGAACTTCGATCCCCGTGCCAAGATCATAAAGAAGGCTGCAGATGACGTTCTTACCAAGCTCGGCGTTAATGACCCGGTTCTTGAGATCGCACAAAAGTTGGAAGAGGCCGCATTGAAAGATCCATACTTCATCGAACGCAAGCTCTACCCTAACGTTGACTTCTATTCGGGGATCATCTATCGTGCACTGGGAATCCCGGTTGAAATGTTCACGGTAATGTTTGCCATGGGACGCCTCCCAGGCTGGATTGCTCAGTGGAAGGAATTGAGAGAAAACAAGGAGCCAATCGGACGGCCACGTCAGGTGTACACCGGTGCAACGCTGCGACCATATAAAACTGTTGGCGAAAGATAATAGCCTCGTCTGCCGCTTAATAAGTACATTCCATTCTTGTTTGGAGTCCGCGTAAGCTCTCTACACTGGATTGTGATTGTTCATTGGTCGTCTTACCTAACCAATATCGAACTGAAATGGATATCAGGGAATTCGAAAAAGCAGCTGCACGCAGTAAAGAGTTTACTAAGCGGCCATCCAATGAAGAGTTATTGCTGCTTTATGCGCGCTATAAGCAGGCTACTGAGGGAGACGTAACCGGAGATCGTCCCGGAGGATTCGACTTCAAGGCCATTGCAAAATATGATGCATGGGCGGAGCTGAAAGGCAAAGGCAAGGAAGCTGCGATTGCCGAGTATGTTTCCCTGGTCGACAGGCTCTCCACTCAGTATAGCTAACTATTGAATTTATTCTATCAGCCTTTAATAAGCGAAGGCGTCCGTCATCTCGACCCGGACGAATCAAAGCATGCCGCTCGTGCGCTGCGCCGTCGGGCTGGTGACATCATTCACATTACTGATGGGAAGGGCTCTTACTTCGAAGCGCGGATATTATCCGATGATCAGAGTAAATGCACCTTCGAACTGATAAAAGAGCATCGCGACCCTGAGACAAGTCACCGCATACACGTCGCTATTTCTCCCCTAAGCCATCCGGATCGTTTGGAATGGTTTGTTGAAAAGGCCGTTGAGCTCGGCGTTAATCAGATAACTCTCATTGATTGTGACCGAACCGAGAAGCGCCACGTAAAGACGGAACGTCTTATCAAAATCGCTGTCGGTGCAATGAAACAATCTCAGCGTTTTACGTTGCCATCCATTGAAGGCCCCGTTCCATTTGAAGCATTCTGTTCCACTGCAAAAGAAGATCAGCGCTTCATAGCTTTTGTAGATGCAGCCAACCCGTTGCATTTGTTTACGCAGGCAAAGAAGGGAAAGTCGTACCTCATTTGCATAGGGCCTGAAGGCGATTTCACCGAATCAGAAGTCAGGCATAGCCTCAGCAACGGCTTTGAAAAAGTAAGCCTTGGCACCCATCGTCTTCGGTCAGAAACGGCTGGAGTCGCTGCCTGTCATATGCTGGATTTGGTAAACTTGAGTTGATCATTGTACATTGTTCACCAATAGCCATCGCTTAAACGCCATTGCCTTATGGTATTGAACTACATCTGGGTCGCCTTCTTTCTCATTGCTTTCGTCGTAGCTCTTATTAAGCTAATAGTTTTTCAAGACAGCTCGGTGTTCCCTGCGATGATGGAAGCAACCTTCAGTTCGGCGAAAACAGGATTTGAGATCTCCATTGGACTTACCGGTGTAATGACGCTTTGGCTTGGCCTCATGAAAGTTGGTGAAAAGGGAGGAATGATTGCTATTCTGTCGCGACTCGTTGCCCCTTTCTTCTCCCGGCTGTTCCCCGAGATTCCTCGTAATCATCCCGCTACGGGCGCAATCATTATGAATTTTAGCGCCAACATTCTGGGGCTGGACAACGCGGCAACGCCATTGGGTTTGAAGGCAATGAAAGAACTGCAGGAGGTGAACCCCAACAAAGACACAGCTTCGAATGCGCAGATCATGTTCCTGGTACTTAATGCATCAGGTCTTACGGTTATTCCTATTTCGATTATTGCGGACCGCGTTACGATGGGAGCCGCCAATCCGACAAGCATTTTCATACCGGTACTGATAGCGCATTCATTTGCTACCCTGGCGGGACTCATCTACGTTTCGATACGTCAACGCATTAATCTGTTTGATCCTGTGCTGTTCGCATTTCTCGTCGGATCGTTCGGAATCGTAGCGTTGAGCGTATGGTATTTTGCTTCACTTTCACAAGATGAACTGCAACGACAATCACTGATGATGACCGCGCTCATCATCTTTATCGTGATCATCACGTTCATCGGTATGGGCGTGTATAGGAAAATTGCCGTGTTTGAAACCTTCATTGAAGGCGCGAAAGAAGGCTTTGAAACATCAGTTAAGATCATTCCATTCCTTGTCGGCATACTTGTCGCCATTAGCGTTTTTCGTTCATCGGGCGCATTGGACTACATCACAGATGCTGTACGATGGACGCTTCAACTGTTTAATCTCAACACTGATTTCGTTGATGCCCTTCCGGTAGCATTATTGAAACCAATGAGCGGACAGGGTGCCAGGGCAATGATGATCGCCATTTCCAAAGATGCGCCGGATTCGTTCATTGCAAACATGGCTGCCGTATTCCGCGGATGCGCTGAAACGACTTTTTACATCCTCGCACTTTATTTCGGATCTGTTGGCATAAAGAATACACGATATGCCGTACAGGGCGGTCTGATTGCTGATCTGTTCGGTATTCTGGGCGGTATCTTCGCCGGATACATTTTCTTCCATTAAGGGGCACCTTGTCGGGCAATTTTGCGGTTGACTGATAATATTACATGCGTCCGTCACTCGTCGTTTTAGTCACACTTCCCGCTTGTTAAAATCGCGCAGGACAGGTAAAATTGTTCTATGGAAAAAAAGGCAGACATCCAAAAGACCATCTACGATAATGCGAAGAGTCACTTCCTGGGAAATTTCCCTGACTCACTTCCGATCGAGCAGGCATATGTTCACATTGGCATGTACCTCGGATGGATCATCGACTCAGGATTATATTCTGAATACTTCGAGGATGAAGCATCAAACCAGATATTCCGTTTCAAACGCCGCGAGATATCGTGCACTATTCTCAGTGAAATCTGGGACGGATACCTTGGCTATGAACTGTTCAATCGCCAGGGTAATATGTTTACTTACTATTACTATGGTGGTGGCATCTATCGCAACGACTATGATGAAATCCTGGTGAAGACACTGCCATCCATTTATCACGTAACCGACAGCTGGGACAACTATGAGAAGTTGAAGGCGCGCATCTCGATGAGATTCAGTGACTGGAGAAAGCTCGTAGGCGCTTAAGGAATTGAAAATTGATAATTGATAATTTTTAGAGGCCCTTTTTTGGGGCCTTTTTAATAGCTGCCGCGTTTGATCTCCACGGCGCCTGTGTGCTCCGCAATCAATTTGATTTGACTTTGCCGCTCTTGTCCATCGTTGTCAGCTCGCCATTCTCTCCTACTATCGTAAGCTCACCAGTGAGGCTGGTGAACTGAAGTTCTTTTGGAATGGATGGCAGTTTCTGGTTAATGCTCCAGGCAAGACCGTCCGACTTGTAGATCTTCGCTAATGTTGCTGTAAACTTTTTATCCTGATCGGGGACATCAGAATAGATCAGCACATAGTATAAATGGCCCGCGGTATCTGAGAATGAAAGCGCGTGAGAAGATTGTAATTGCTTTTCTGCAAACGATACTTTCTCGACAGGAAAATTAACTTTCACCTCCGCCGTCCGCGCTGGATTTATCGAATACAAATATCCTGAGGGATTGACCGAGTCGGCGTATTGAAGACCAGCCGTATATCGCTCATCCATCAAAACAAGAGGCCGGAATTTAGAGTGACTGGCCGAGTCAAGAAACAATGGAATGGAATCGGAGGAGCTTACAATCCAGCGCATCGACTCGGTGAGACGATTGAGGCGCATCTGCTCGCTGGTCCTGGCGGCAGTTGCAAACTTATGAGTTGATCCGATGAAACCCTTCACACCATCTGCACTGCCATATGTCTCCTTTATGAAGTATTTATAATCCAAACTAAGGCTGTCAATGTTTCGTGCCGACAGCAACGTCGACATACTATCCAGGCGGGTCGCACTCGCGAGGGTTTTGCGAACCATATCTATGCGCGTATGAATGCTGTTTGTGTCGGACTTAGCCTTCTGTTCGAGCCAAAGCGATTTGTACTCAAGATCGCCGATCTTCAATGAAAACAGGCCCATCGGCAGCGGATCCTTATCATATTTCCGGAGCTGGTCCATCAACAGCATGTCGATAAGAGTCGTGAGATCACTGCGCACCGAGACCTGTTCCGTGGATAGTTTGTCCCGAAGTTTATTGATCTCTCCGTCATATGAAATAAGATGCTTCCTCATGGGAATGATGTCTGCCTCAATATCATGCTTAACGCGATTGGCAAAGGTCGTATAGTCCCAGACGTTAATCTTACTTGAATAAAAGTCAGCGGTAGTACTTCCCTCCGCTTTAAAGTCCGTTATGGGTTGGCCTTCTAACGTCTGATTATAACCTGTCTTCCCCATTACACCGCTGGCAGACTTATATTGATCGAAAGCCTTCACACATGAGTCAAATCGCTGTGAAAGTGCGACCAGCTTTTGCACGAGCTGCTCATCGGCCCTCAGATACAATTCGCGCTGAGTCGGATAAGACTTTTGAAGAGAAGTGTATAACAACTGAGACCTTTGGTAAAGGGTATCTGCCAATTCGAAGTAATGCTTCACCATGCGAATCCGGTCCTTACGTTCACGCAGTCCCTCCATTCTTTTCTCTAGATCGTACTGAATGTCGGAAAGGGTAACGCCAAACTCACCGGTACGTAAATCACGGCGATTGTACGCCGCATAGTATTCTCCGTTCTTCTTTAGTTCCTTTTCTGTGATGCCTTTGTAAGCGATATCATAGAACAGTATCGCCGAATCAATGTTAGACTGCATGCGCTTTGTCTGCTTCAGTACATCATCCTTCGATGCCTTTTCCTGGAAGATGATCCCTTTATACAGGTAGGCGTTTGGATTGTCGGTGCTTTCCTTCAGATAGCGGTTAAGGAATGGTTCCGCTGATTCATACTGTTTCGTACTGAGCAATGCATAAATATCCTTGTACTTTACTTTCTGTGCAGATGCTGAGGATACGATGGCTAGGAAAAACAGGAACTTGAGGGTCGCAAGTCTGTTCATTGCGTTCTTTTTTGAGCTTTCGAAATTAATTAAAATACGGACATTTGGGTAACCCATTGACTGGTGAAAAATACGTTATCTCCCCTTTTACAGCGATTCTGGCGTACAGCGCGACCGTGGCTTGTCTCGCTTGGCCTTGTGCTGATTTTACGCTACACTGGAGTACTGGGGGCAATTTCAAATGTGACAGGGACGTTGCTGCTGAAGACAGGGCTGATGGATGCATCTGTTGAAGCGCCGCCGGTGATGCACGAATTCTCGTACGACTTCAGCCTGGTGGACATGAATGGGAACCATCTAGACGGGCACCAGCTGCGCGGCCGCACTTTATTCATAAACCTTTGGGCCACGTGGTGCGGTCCATGCAGGGTCGAGATGCCTTCTATAGAAGCGCTTTACAGGCAAACTGATACCAGTCGTGTGGCATTTCTAATGATTTCGGTTGATGAACATGCGCATCGCGACAATGTCCGAAAGTTTGCCCTGGATAAAGGTTTTACCTTTCCTGTGTACATGCCCGCTGAGGCATTGCCCGATCTTCTACAGGTTCCTTCTATCCCAACTACACTCATTATCGCTCCCGATGGCAAGGTCGTCGTCCGTGAATCTGGTCTTGCCAATTACAACACGCCGAAGTTTCAGCAATTTCTGGAATCACTGTAGCCTGTATTAAAGCCTGTTACATGGCTACCCAACATCTTTACTTGATAAAAACAGATCAGTAATAACTAATTATTTTAGTTTTAATGTATATTTACATCAACTAATACAATTAGTATGAAAACAGTTAAAACCGCGCTCGGCGTAAAAAGAATTGAGGAAAGAGACCAGCATTTGGCGCTCTTGCAACTGCGCGAACTGCTTGATGCTCATAGAAATGCATTGATCACGAGGCTTCTGGCCGACTTACCTACCTACCTTGATTATAAGTTTGGAAGGCGCGTAAACCAGAAACAGCTTGACGTGTTAAAGGACAAATTATCGTCCATAAAGAACTCGTCGGTTGACATGGATAAATATGACTTCCTTTACCAGCATATGCTGACAAATGAGACGACATATGTCCCGTCGGAACCGTTCTACAAAGAAATCGACGAAAGCATCAGCTGGTATTTGAACGAGGCCCAGCTCCAGCTTGTGAAGTAGTAAAAGCTCGGCTGAATTTTTATCAGAGGTCGTTGTGTCCCCAGGCTGCAATCTGAACCTTGCTCCTACCCTGCCAGGTCAGCTTGAGGAGGAACGTATGTTTTTTAACAGATGATGGCACGACTTTGATCAGTTGACGCGCTTCGAGATCACGCTTAACCTGCAGGATATACCAGCTTGTTTTATCGTTGGAAGCTCCCGTCTCGGCAGCTTTCTTTTGCGCACGTTCTAACAGATCGTTGAGGGTTAGCTCATCGTCAATAGCTAATGTTGAAAGTATGAAATGACTCCACGCCTGGTATTCAACTTTGGGTATCGATTCTCCAGGGCGTCCATCTTCACGTAAAGTGTTGATATATTCGACAGGCTGTCGCATAAGACTAAGAAAAATTAAATGGGCTCTAACTGCTGTAATAACGCACAAATTCACACAAATGATTCGCAGAAAAATGCCACTCTCGACAGACGGACGCTTTCAATCGATGCATCCGATTTTTCAATCGAGAGCATAACAAAGATTTTATTTTCAAACTCCGTCTGTTGGTTGGCCGTGTGATTTGATTCTGGGGAGAAGCAGTATAGCTTCTGCCCCAGCCGCCGGAGTTGTGATGAAGAATCAATCGTATATCAGCCCCATATAAGCATCAACCTCACCTCTTGTAAAAGGCAAGGCTGATGTTCTGCATTCGCCCCTGTGACGAACAACAGAAAAGGTGGTCATTTAATCAATGGACTTTCTATTCGTATCGCAGTGAACGGGCCGGATTAGTTCTGGCGGCTTTCAAAGTATGGACGCTCACGGTAAGAAGTGCGATTGCCACAACCAGGAGACTAGGCGCAGCAAAGATCCACCACTGGAGTGATATCCTGCTCGCAAAGTCCAGCAACCAATTGCTCATGATCCACCATGTTAGAGGTGTGGCACATACAATGGCTATTGCCATCAGGATCAGATAGTCTTTGCTGATCAGCGTTAATATTCCGGGAACAGACGCGCCAAGAACTTTCCGCACACCGATCTCTTTCGTCCGTTGAATAGCCGTTAATGATGACAGTCCGAACAATCCGAGGCAGGCAATCAAAATTGCCATAGCCGAAAAGATCCCAAACACCTTTCCAAATTGCTGGTCTGCTTTGTACTGCTTATTGTAGTGATCGTCGAGGAAGAAATAACTGAACGGGTTGCCGGGAAACACATTCTTCCATTCCGCTTCAAAGTTTGCAACCGACGCCCTCACGTTCGAAGTATTGAATTTAATCGAGTACATTCCTCCGGGTGCGTCGCTATACCGGAACAGCAAAGGTTCAAAAGACTTCTTCACAGATTCCTGGCGGTAATTCTTCACGACTCCAACTATGCGGAAGGTGTCGCCCCAAAAGTACACATGATCGTCAATGGCCTGCTCTGCATTTTCAAACCCCATCAGCTTGGCCGCAGATTCGTTTAACATCAGGCTCTTCCATTCGTTCTTCACCTCGCCCGAGAAGGGCCGGCCGGCAACAACGTCGAGGCCGTACATGGGAATGAAATCTTCATCCATCATGATCACCCGATATTGATTCTGTTCATCTTCTCTCTGGCTGAGCCGACGGATGCCGCCCGCATTCCAGTCGGGAGACGAACCGGGAATTGAACTTGATGCCGACATTGCCACCACTTCTGCGTGTTGTTCGATCTGCCTTTTAAAAGCCCTGAAGCTATTACCATATAGAGAATCGACGACGATGTTGGGCGATCGCATTACCAGCGTCTGATCGAGATCAACCCCTAGTTTCTGATCGCGCATGAACGACAACTGCTGATACACGGTAAACGTGCCAATGATCAAGGTAAGCGACGCAACGAATTGTGTGATCACCATGGCTTTCCTGAAAGCAACGCCCGAGTGCGTATTCTTGAAACGCCCCTTCAGAACCTCAACAGGTTTATAGGAAGACAAAACAAAAGCGGGGTACAGTCCTGACAGAAGAGCGCCGGCGATTATTAGCAATAACATCGATAACCAGAAGAGCGGCTCTCGGAATAAAATGTAGTCCAGCGGTCTGTCGGTGAGGTCGCTGAACCAGGGTGTAAGCAATGCAACTGCTACTATCGACAACGAGACGGCTACCAGATTCAGCATAAGCGACTCAGACAGAAACTGCTGGATAAGTTGAATTCTGAAACTGCCCATCACTTTCCTCACCCCTACTTCACGCGCACGTTCAATTGATTTGGCAGTCGACAGGTTTACGTAGTTGATCCACGCGATAATGATTGTTAATGCTGCCACCACCATAAGGAAGTAGGTAGTGTCGCGATTGCCGTTCTCTTTAAACTCTCCGATGAAGTCCGAGTCGAGATGAATATCGGAGATAAACTGCAGGTGCAAAACCATGCTGGCGCTGAAGTCCTTGTACTTCTCACCAAGGTATTTGAGAACGTACTTGTTAAACTTTGCCTCCAGGTCGTGAGCATCAGCATTCTTGTCAAGCAACAGGTAAGTGAGGAAGCCATCCCATTGCCACTCGCGCATAGCATCCTCGTTATCACGGCCTGTCTGCTTTGCATATGTCGCGAATGAAAGGAGCGCCTCGATTGACATGTGTGAATTTGAAGGGATGTCTTCAAATACACCGGTCACCAGAAACTCCGTTGTCCCATTGTTGCGCATAGTCTTTCCAACCGGGCTCTCATTGCGAAAGTATTTCCTGGCCAGGGACCTCGACAATACAATTTTGTTCAATCCTTTCAGAGCCGTGGAATCAACGCCCTCCTGAAGCTTTACGCCGAAAACCTTGAAAAAATCCTGGCTTGCGTAAAAGATGTGATCTTCTTTAAAGTAAACATCGCCGTAAGACAACAGGGAATTACTACCCGTGAGCCGGACGTAAGCCTCGACCTCGGGGAAGTTATCCTTCAGATCCGGACCCAGCCCGTTTGCCCCGGACGCCCATCGGGTACTTAGGGCACCCCGGTCATAACGGTCGAGCTGTACGCGATATATTCTGCTGCTGTTCGGCCAGAATTTGTCATAGTTAAACTCGTGCACAACGAATTGTGTGATCAGCATAAACGCTGTCATACCAATCACCAGTCCAAGGATATTGATTGCTGTGAAGAATCGGTTCCGGGCTATGTAACGCCATACGGAGAGGAAATAATTTCTGAGCATAAGGCCGGGAGGTTATATTGTTTAGTTGCGATACAGATCAATACCGGCCATTGTTGAAATGGTTACAAAAAAAGGAAGATCCAGGTTTAAAAGCCTCCCAGGATCGGAGAGACACGAAACACGGCATTTGCGAGCGTTGATTTGGCCGTCTGATTGGGCCATTCGTTGAAGAAATGCACACAATTATAAAGTATCGCTGTGCTGTTGTCCTGAAAAGATTAAATTTCAGCCGGTATTAAGCATTCAAGGCGTTGAAAGCCGGTTGTATCCGGATGATTTCGTTTATTTTTTGCTACTACTGTAAACTATCCCTATGGCAGATTTTCAAATCAAGAAATCACCTAAAGCCTACGACGCTTGTATAGTGGGCTCTGGTGCAGGTGGCGGAATGGCCGCTTATGTGATGGCTAACGCTGGTTTAAAGGTTGTCTTGCTCGAAGCAGGCCCTCTATATGACCCCGCTAAAAATGTAACACAACTCAAGTGGCCCTGGGAATCCAAGCGGCGCGGCGCAAGCAGTCCTTATCGTCACTTCGGTGACTTCGATGCCGCCTATGGCGGATGGGAACTTGATGGTGAGCCCTACACACACAAAGACGGTACTCAATTCGATTGGTTCCGCTCACGCATGGTCGGTGGTCGCACCAATCACTGGGGACGGATATCTCTCCGTTTTGGTCCAAGGGACTTTAAGCACAAGAGCGTCGACGGTCTCGGCGATGACTGGCCAATCAGCTATGATGACGTCGCTCCATTCTATGACAAAGTTGACAAACTCATCGGAGTGTTTGGTTCGAAGGAGGACATGCCTAATGAGCCCAACGGAATATTTCTTCCCGCACCTAAACCGCGTCTGCATGAAATGTTCATCATGCGCGGAGCCAAGAAGATAAACATTCCCGTAATCCCCTCCCGTCTGTCGATCCTCACCAAGAAGATTAACGATTCCAGAGGTCAGTGCTTTTACTGCTCTCAGTGTAACCGCGGCTGTACTGTGCACGCCGACTTCTCTTCTTCATCAGTGTTGGTAAAGCCTGCAATTGAAACTGGCAACGTTGATATCATACCCAATGCGATGGTGCGCGAAGTGCTCACTAACGCCGAAGGCAAAGCAACCGGTGTATCTTTCGTTAACAAGGATGATAAGCAGGACTACACTGTAGATGCCAAGGTAGTTGTACTCGCAGCCAGCGCCTGCGAGTCGGCTCGTTTGCTATTGAACTCAAAGTCGACGCGCCATCCCAACGGACTCTCCAACTCAAGTAACGTAGCTGGAAAATATCTGCATGATTCGACAGGTGCCGATATGGGTGGTATTTTGCCTGATCTCATTGGACGAAAGCGATACAACGAAGATGGCGTAGGTGGAATGCACGTATACACACCGTGGTGGCTTGACAACAAGAAGCTTGACTTCGCCCGTGGATATCACATTGAGTACTATGGAGGTATGGGCATGCCCGGATATGGCTTCGGCTTCGGCATGCAGGGAATGAACGGCAAGTATGCCGGACGCGATGGTAAGAAAAAGGAAGCGGGCGGATATGGCGCGTCTCTCAAGGACGACTACCGTTATTACTATGGCGCCTCATTTGGCATGTCAGGTCGCGGCGAAGCCATCGCACGAGAGACCAACTATTGTGAGATCGATCCCAACACGGTCGATAAATATGGCATTCCTGTGCTCCGTTTCCACTACAAGTGGAGCGACCAGGAGGTTAAGCAGGCTAAGCACATGAAAGAAACTTTTGAAGAGATCATTGTGAATAGCGGCGGTGTTGTGACCTGGGGCAAAGATGGTCCGGAAAACGACTATGGACTTGCTGCACCTGGCCGTATTATACACGAAGTAGGAACAACCAGAATGGGTGACGATCCTAAAAAGTCTGTGGTAAACAAGTTCAATCAGGCTCACGAGTGCAAGAACCTCTTCATAGTTGATGGTGGTCCATTCGTTTCTCAGGCCGACAAGAACCCTACATGGACCATTCTGGCGCTATCTATGCGCGCCTCCGAATACATCATTGACGAGCTCAAAAAACAGAACATTTAATCAGGAACTTTCCGTAACTTAAAGGCAATATGGACAGACGAGAATCCCTTAAACGCTTAGCCCTCGGTACCGCTGGCGCAGGTTTGCTGGTACAGTGTGACCCCAAGACCGACAAACCAGCTGCGGAGGCACAGGCCCCTGCAGCGGCTTCAACAATTGATCGCACCCCCGACGAGCTTGCGCGGGATCAGAAACTTCAGGCTGAGAAGTTTTTTGATGAGCACGAAATGAAGACAATCAGCGTATTGTCTGATATCATTATTCCAAAGGATGACAAATCCGGAAGTGCAACGGAAGCTGGAGTGCCTGCATTCATCGAATTCATCGTTAAAGACATGCCACACTACCAGACGCCAGTACGCGGAGGTATCAAGTGGCTCGACCTGCAATGCATGCGTCGGTTCAACGCTGACTTCGCGTCATGCACTGCGCAACAACAGATTGAAATCGTAGATGAAATCGCGTATCCGGCAAAAGCAAAGCCGGAGATGCAGCAGGGTGTTGCCTTCTTTAACACAATGCGCGATCTGACCGCTTGTGGCTTCTTTACAAGCAAGATCGGCGTTGATGATCTTGGCTATGTTGGCAATCGTCCGAATCAATGGGATGGCGTTCCTGACGACGTACTGGCACAATACGGATTGAAGTACGACGAACGCACTCTGGAGATTGCTCCTAAGTTCACCTGATCGGACTGATTCGGTGCCGAAGTGCACGGTATGATTTAAAACATCAAAATGAATTGATAATAGGAAAGGCCGGGTCTCCCCAGCCTTTTTCTTTTGTTGTCGATCTCCAGCGTGATGATTACTTCCAGCTGGGCCTTGATATCCCATTTAAATCCCAAACTACATTTCCTGCCCTTACAGTGAGCTCAGTCTCCAATTTCTGGTCGCCGTCCATTCGGAAGCCCGCTGAGTCAATAAATCCGAATTTTCCTTTTTGAAGGCTAAACACGGCCACGTCTGCTACTGATCCTGCAGAAAGGTTTCCTAGTTCTTCATGCTTAATGGCCCGGGCAGGATGCCAGGTTGACGCCGCCATCACCTGCTGGATGGTCATGCCCATGTTCAGGAACTTCGACATAATATTTAGCTGGTCTTTCATGCCCGCATTCATGCTGCCGGTGTGAAGGTCAGTACTGATCGTATTTGGAATAAAACCGGCCTTCAGCGCAGGAATCGCCTGACTGAATCGAAAGCTTCCTCCTCCATGACCAACATCAAAGATGATTCCCCGCTTCTGGGCAGCCACCACAAATGGTTTCAATTTCCCCTGGTCATCCACAATTGATTCGCGTGACGACAGCTGAGCGAAGCAATGTGTAAATATGTCGCCCGGACGAAGATGTTTCATGAACAGATCTTCAATTGAAAGTGGTGGCGTGTTTCCACCAAAGTCGATCATGACAGGCACGTTGGCCGCCGTACCAGCCTCTACCGCGCGATCAACGGGCTCCCACTCTGCTCCCACATAATGCGCGACTTTAATACCGACGACTTCGTTCTTGTGTGCCTTGACTACAGCTGCAGTCATCTTGGCATCCATGTCATTTAAGTTCTGTTCCCAGGCGCCGCCGCGCATACCTTCTCCCACAATGTTTAGAAACGAGAACACACGTGTGTCTGAATGATCGATCGTTTGGTCCTTAAACTGATTGAAGTTCTTCCATCCGGCACCACCGGCATCGGCAACTGTCGTAACTCCCGAGCGGAAGGTGAATCCGTCAGGCGCAACGGCTACAAAACCATCAGACAGGTAGTGATCTTCCTGCGTTCCGTAAAAGTTATGAGAATGAATGTCAATAAGACCAGGTGTGACATACAATCCTTTTGCATCCACGACCTGCGCGCCTTTCGCGTCGATGTTCTTTGCAACCCGAACGATCTTGTCGTCCTTAATGCCAACATCCATTACTTCATTGATGTTATTCTTAGCATCGATCACATGGCCACCTTTGATGACCAATGTGTAGTCCTGGGCGAACAGCGACTGCGCCCCAAACATCACGGCAGCAAACAGGTTGGATACGATGAGTGACTTAACAGTCCGTTTAAAAGCAAGCATGTTTATCAGTGGAGATTCAGATTGACGATAAGTATGTATAAGACCAGGAACTTACTCACCTCCCGGTGACTAATGTCAGAAGGTTGAGTAGGTCCGAATGAGGTTTCCTAGATGTACGCGATGCAGTCGATTTCCACTAAAGAATCACCTGGTACGCCGCCGTATACTGCCACCGTTGTGCGTACGGGGGGCTTGCTGCCAAAGCGTCCCTTGTATGCCTCGTTCATCGCCTTATAATCATTAAGGTCGTGAAGGAACACGCTGCACTTTAGAACCTTCTCCATCGAAGAGCCTGCTTTCACCAATTCCTTTTCAAGTTCATCCAATACGTGCTTCGTGTGGGCGGTGATGTCACCGTCAAAGTGAGCGCCCTTACCAGCGATGAAGACCAGGTTTCCGAATTTTGTTGAGCCGGAAAACAAAGGCACATCCTGATCATCTTTCACCACATTGAATACTTCCTTCTCCGGAGCAACGTTAGCTGCACGAGCGGATACAGTGCCCAGGCCAACCAGGGTAGCGGCAGAAGCAAATAACTTTTTCAGTGTGGATCTTCTTTCAGTTTTCATGATAGTGGGAGTTTAACATTTAAAGTATTTAGTTGACGTTAGTTTATCTTCAGCATCAGGTCGCGGTCAACGTAGTGACTATTGGCTGACGTGTTGTTGCAACTTATGATAGGCCCTTCGATAGTTCTTCCTTGAGACGCGCAGCAACGATCTTTTCCTGTCCCGGCTTCAGCATGAATACAGTTACACTGACGGTATTCGGCGGCCCACCTCCCAACTCGATGGACGGATTGGCAAGTCTTAATCCCTCACGTAGTTGTTTGTCGGTAAGCTTTACCTTGTCCAAATCCCAGCTGATGTGCAGTGTCGGAGTATGATTACCAAGGGGCGGCACGTGAATTTCAGTAGCCACTCCCGGAACAGATTTAACTGTATTTTCTATCAGGGCAATTTTCGATTCCCATTCCTTCCATTCTTTGTCGTGGTCCTGGTTAATATATCTCTCTAACGCAACGTACATGCCGAGTATCTCCTCTTTGTTCACCTTCATTCCCCGACCGATGTTATAACCCCTCGGAGGCATCGAAAGTCGCGCAGCTGCAATAATTGACTTTTTACCCATGAGCAGGCCGGCGCTTTGAGGGCCACGAATTGCCTTGCCTCCTGATATGACTACGAAGTCGAAGCCCATATCGTTGAAGCGCCAGAGGTTTGAAACCGGCGGAACATCAGCCGCGATGTCAATTGAAGTTGGAACATTGTACTTCTTCCCAAGAGCTACCCACTCCTCATGTTGAATCTTACCCTGGTCAGAATTGATATGGAGAAAATGCATTAACGCCGTTCTCTCATTTACCGCCTTCGCTACATCGTCGGCAGTCTCGACGATCACCATCTTGCATCCCGTGTTCGTCAGCGCCTGATTATAAACAATATCATGGCCTTTCTGACAAATTACTTCCGACTTCATCCCTGTATACTCAATGTGCGGAAGTGCGCGCACCTTCTTCTCATCCATGCCAGTGAGGATGCCTGCTAAACCAAGCGTCATCCCTGAGAAAGCACCAGATGTAACTACCGCCGCTTCTGAGTGAACCATCTGCGCAATCTTTTCACCTACTTTGTCCTGCAATTCATCGAGGAGGCAGAACTCTTTCGCTCCAAAATTGATCGCCTCAAGGACTTCATCATGCATGAGCGACCCTGTCATGTAAGTCAGTGTGCCGGCAGCATTAATAAACGTGCGTACACCTAACTCTTTAAACAGATCTCGCTTCGGAGCCTCTTTCTTCGGAGCTCCAATCGCATTTGCTACGGGAACTCCCGAGAGCAATCCACCAACAATGGGAACACTTGAAAGTCGTTGAATTAGTTGTCTGCGATTGAGCATAAGTTGAGTAATGAGGAACAGAACAAATATAGGGCAAACTCAACATAATGCTCCCCGACAACAATCCGCTCATGGAAAAATGTGAAAAGTGTGTGCGTGTGTCTTAATGATTGTCCAAACCTCATTGCCCGCTAACGCAATTTACAACACACAACGCTCAATACTCCAAGTTCGGAATATTCCATATTCCACTTCTGCGTGTTGCAATGATCAATGCATAAAACCATTTGCTTTTTCCTGCGACATAACATAAATCTGTCTCTCGTAAGTCGCCGGACGCGGGCATCCCCAACAAACATAACTGACTAAAATGATACTCTCATCAACTGCATCAAGGTCGTATATACAGGTACTTGCAATTCTGTTTGTACTCTCCTCAATCACAATCACATTTGCACAAAAGAAGAAAAGCAGGAAAGTCAACCCAATAGCTCCAACACAAATTGTTCTGGCCGAGGGGAAACAGTCCCGCTATCGGATTGTTATCCCTTCTTCTTCATCGAAAGATGAGACACGGGCAGCGGAAGTATTACAGGCGCATCTGCTGGAAATCTCCGGCGCTGCATTGCCGATCATAGGAGCTGACAAGTCGCGGAGTTCATATGAAATAGTTCTTGGACAAAACGAACGATTGGATGAATTGAAAACGGCCATCAACCTTAACGCGCTTCGTGAAGACGGCTTCATCATTAAAACAGACAGCGCAAGACTAATTATCGCAGGAGGAAGCGAGAAGGGCACACTTTACGGTGTCTACTCGTTTTTGGAAACGTATCTCAACTGCCGGATGTACACACCTTCCGTGAAGATCGTTCCAAAGTTTGAACGATTGGCGATCCCACTTATTACGGAGGACAAACAAGTTCCACAAATCGCTTTTCGCGATACACATTATCGTATTTCATGGGATCCCGCATACACAGAGTGGCATAAACTTGACCACGGTCCTGATGGTGAACGGCCGAATTGGGGAATGTGGGTTCACACGTTCAATTCACTTGTGCCTCCGGAGATTTATTATGCTGAGCATCCTGAGTATTTTGCTATGGTGAAGGGTGCGCGCATACCGACCCAGTTGTGCCTTAGCAATGCACAGGTACTTGAGCTAACCATTCAAAGTCTGCGCCGGAAGATTGCTGCAAATCCGGACGCTAAGTACTGGTCCGTCAGCCAGAATGATAATCGCGACTATTGTACTTGCGATCTGTGCCGAGCTACAGACGAGCGTGAAGGTTCACCGTCGGGATCAATCATTCAATTCGTAAACCAGGTGGCAGACGCTTTCCCGGACAGAATGATATCCACCCTTGCATATGAATATGGACGACACGCGCCAAAAACAATCAAACCGAGAGACAATGTAAACATCATGCTATGCAGCATTGAAGCTTATCGCGACAAGCCACTGGAGCAGGATCCGCACAGTTCAGACTTCGTACAGGATGTCAAAGATTGGGGCAAAATTGCAAAAGACATCATCATATGGGACTACGTTATCCAATTCAATCACCTGGTAAGCCCGTTTCCCAACCTGCATGTGCTGAAGCCCAATCTGCAATTCTTCGTTCGTAATGGCGTGAACGCTATGTTCGAACAGGGTAATCGTGAAGTAGGCGGTGAATTCGCTGAGCTAAGGGCCTACATGATTTCCAAGCTGATGTGGAATCCGGATGCAAATGCTGACACGGTTATGAATGATTTCCTTCGTGGCTACTATGGTGCAGCCGCAAAACAGATTCGCACATACATCGATGAAATGAAAGATGCACTCCTTAAGTCGGGACAACCACTAAGGATCTTTGGCACACCTAATGAAGCGTCTACCAGCTACCTCACTCCCGCGCTGATCCGGCGATATCACCTTCTGTTCGACAACGCGGAGCGCGCGGTGCAACAGGACTCAATATTACTGGAGCGGGTAAAAATTGCTCGTCAACCCCTGGTCTATGCTACACTTGAACAGGCAAAGAAGAACTACGCAGGCGAACAGGGAATCTTCGAAAAGGTAGGTAATCAATGGCGTCCCAAACTTGCCCTCCAAAAACTCATTGATCCATTTACTGATCTTTGCATCCGTCAAGGGGTTAGTCAGCTGAAAGAATGGAGCTGCACACCGGAAGAGTATCGTTCTGCATTTTATAAAATGTTGTCGCAGGGAATGAACGAACATCTCGCGTTCGGAAAGAAGGTCTCATTCATCACACCGAATGCAAGCACACTGTCACCGACGGCCGGCGCCATGCTCACGGACGGATTTAGGGGCGCTCAGGATTACGACTACAACTGGATGTCGGTTGGTGGTAAACAAAATCTTGAGTTTGTAATCGATCTTGAAAGCTCAAAACCCGTCAGACGAATCGAGTCGTCTTTTTATCAATATGGATTCTGGCTTAAGCTTCTTCCAAAGAAAGTCGAGTACTACACGTCGAATGATGGCGTCAGGTATGAATTAGCAGCAACTGTTTTGAACACGTCGCCGATAGATCAATATGGAGGACGTGTTCGCGACTTCACGTCTGAATTCAGTGTTCGCAATGCACGCTACGTCAAGGTGATTGCTTACACATTGGGCAATACTCCGGATTGGCATCCCGGAGCAGGCAGGCCGGCTAACATGCTGATAGATGAAGTTGTTGTTGAATAGTTGGAACTACTAGCAGCTGTAATTTATTTGACCACAGCTTGCCAGAAAGCAATATTCTGCCGTTTCCATGTATAAGTAACGGAAACTGTGTCGCCTGAAGCTACGATTGCCGGATAGGAAAATTCGTCATCGGGTACACCTGTCTCGATGTCGGTCTGTACAGGCCACGTTACTCCGTTGTCGGTCGAGACGGCGAGTTTGATTGGATTGCGTTCGCCCCAATTAGCGTTGTCGGGATTGTAAACTAATGCAAGTTTCCCTCCCGGCAACTTGACAAGATCAATGCCGCTGTTGGGATTAGGCAGCGAGGTCTTATAGACCTTGCTCCATGTCTTCCCATAGTCTTTCGAGTCGCTGCGACAAATATATCCGGAGGAGCTTCTGAGTAACATGTGCACATTACCAGGAGTTGACTCCCACAGCGTTGGTTGAATGATCCCTTCCCCCACAATGTCCTTTCGGTCAAGTTCGAGAAAAGGACTTGCTTTCCACGTCTTCCCGTTGTCTTCACTTCGATCAACAAAAGCATTCCATACTTTATTCTTTTCGTTTGACGAGCCTGCGATCAGCACGCCATTTGATAACCGGATAGGTTTGTTCCTCACGGGTCCCCGCCCGCCACGATCTCCGGCCACTAGTTCCCGAGGCTTGCTCCACGATGCTCCTCTGTCTTTGGAAGTCATGTACCAGGTTTCCCAATGGTCAATTTCTTTACCAACCTTGAAATAAAGAATGATCTCGTCATCCTTCGCCTTAAACAAGACGGGGTTCCAATGCGCATCTTCGCGTATCTTGGCAACTTCTTTTGGCTCGCTCCAACTCGTGCCGTTTCCTTTCGACATCCAGATGCCAACGTCAGAATGCTTTTCATGGGTACCACCAAACCAGGCGACCAAATAGTTGTCGCCGTCTGCCCGCACTATCGTGGAAGCGTGGCCCTGGGCAAAAGGTCGTTTAGGTCCAAGGATATGGCCCGAAGTTAACTTAACGATCTCAGGTGCCGTCGTTCTTGTCAGCGCAACGCAAAGCATGCTCAGCAATACCATCGCTATTATAGCAGGCGTGTCTTTGATTCTCTTTGTGAGAAACTTACTGCTCTCGCGATGAAAGCGCGACGTGCGGCTCTTTGTGTCGGTTCGGCTCATGTTGTACGGTTAGTCTGCCATATAAGAATACTAATATATCGCCTCCTCCATAACGAAGAGGCTCATCATGCGCATTCCGATCAGTAAAATGCGAACTAATAACGAAGTGTGCGTGTGCCTTTAAAAAACCTACCAGCCAAATAAAAGAACTATCCGAATTGGGATCTAAGTGATAAAATAGTGCGCCTTTGGTCGATGTACCTAAAGCCAGAGACCACTCGTTTATGAGTTGCTCTGGACCATTTGATCCGACTATATCGCCTACGCCCATGAATCAACCCACCACCTCAATCCCTGTTCAATCCCCGATCACGACTCAAAGAGTTACTGCTATTGACTTGGTCCGTGCACTAACCATGATCCTGATGATCTTCGTAAATGACCTTTGGTCTTTGTCTGGAATTCCCGCGTGGCTTGAACATGTGGAGCGCGGCGTGGACGGAATCGGACTTGCTGATGTAGTGTTTCCGGCCTTCCTGTTCATCGTTGGTCTCAGCATGCCATTTGCAATCGACGCCCGCAAAAAAAAGGGAGATTCAAAAAGTCAGCTGTTAATGCACGTCGCAACACGCACGGTGGCTCTTCTCGTAATGGGCGTGTTCCTGGTGAATGGAGAAGACATTAACGGAGCGGCCACTGGTCTGCCAAGACTGGCCTGGAATACGCTATGCTGCATTTCGTTCATCCTGATATGGAACAGTTATCCAAAAGACTTATCACGCCCGCTGGTCTATGGTCTGAAGGCAGTGGGGATCGTAACACTGCTTACTCTTGCTTTCATTTATCGCGGTGGTGACGACGCAACACCACACACTTTTGGACCTCAATGGTGGGGCATCCTTGGCCTAATTGGTTGGGCCTACCTGACCAGCGGAATAATCACTGTTTTAGCAGACAACAAGCTTACGTCGGTGGTGATAGCCTGGTCGTCATTTGCCATACTTAGCATGGTTTCCCATGCAGGGTTACTTCCCCAATTCCTGCGGTTCATCCCCGAACCAATACTTGGAGGTACTTTGACAGGCCTGACCCTTGGGGGGGTTGTTACTGCCCTTATCTTCAAGCATTACAGAAGCCGGCAAGATGACCGCGGGCTAACATTCGTATTGCTGGGTATATCTGCAGCGCTCATCGTGTTGTCAGTCCTTACTCGTCCTTACTGGGGACTCGCAAAGCTTGGCGCAACACCCGCGTGGTTATTCCTGTGCAGTGCATTCACTATTCTCGCCTTCCTCGCCATCTACTGGTTGGCCGATGTTTTAGGAAAAGCAAACTGGTTCTCTTTCATTAGACCAGCGGGCACGGATACACTGCTTTGCTACCTGATACCTTACTTCGCATATGCCACCACAAATTTTCTGGGTATCCACCTTCCGGAATTCATGCTCATCGGTGGCGTGGGTCTCTTAAAGTCATTTCTGTTTGCCATTCTCTGTGTTTTCATAACGGGATGGCTAAGCAAAATAGGCATACGATTGAAACTATAGCTTCTGTAATCTGCGATGATGATCTCCGAAAAACGTCTCGCATCGCTGTTCGTCGCAGCGTTGATGAGTTTATCCGTATATGCCCAACAGCAGTCATTCAAAGTTGTCGGATACTACAATTTGAAATCTGCTACCGAGGGTTATCGGGCTAAGCAACTTAAATATCTTACCAATATTAATCTATGGTTTGTCAATCCTGATTCTTCCGGCAGATACACGCAGGATTTCAAGGGGCTGCAGCAGTTTGTTGAAAAGGCGCACAAGCATCATACGAAAGTCCTGTTCTCTATTGGCGGAGGAAGCAAACAACCTCAATATAAGTGGCTATTGGCGGATGATCGGCGCGCTCAGCTGATAGATAGTCTTATGGTACTGGTGATGCGCTACAATCTTGATGGAATAGATGTAGACCTGGAAGGCAGCGATATTCATGACACCTACGAAAACTTTGTTGTCGATCTTGCAACAGCACTTCACGCACGGCAAAAGTTAATCACTTCGGCAGTAGCGATCTACTATAAGGATCAGTTCACCGACAAGGCACTAGCACAATACGATTTCATGAATGTGATGAGCTACGACCGCACCTGTCCATGGCGGCCTGAAAATCCTGGTCCCCATTCTCTGTATACCCACGCCGTTGATGACCTCAACTACTTTGGCGTCGAGCGAAAGATCCCCACAGCACGATTGACACTTGGGGTTCCGTTTTACGGTTATGGCTATGGTCCGGAGCTATCGTCGCCTGCAATCAGCATGGGCTACAAGAAAATAGTGGCAACCTATAAGGGAGCTGATCAGGTTGATGAATGGAAAACTCCCGAGGGAAAAACACTTTATTACAACGGACTGCCAACCATGAGGTTAAAGACAAAACTAGCGATGGCCAAAGCGTCGGGCATCATGATCTGGGAAGTACGGAGTGATGCCAAAGGGAGAAAATCGCTGCTAAGGGCGATCCATAAGGAATCGCGCTAATGCTCATTTTGCTTGGACGATAATCTGGTCCTATCTTCCGGCATATTTGCATTCCATGAATCCTCTTCTTTCCGGTACATACACCGATCTTTATCAGCTTACGATGTCGCAGGTCTACTACCTGACAGGCAGGCATAAAAGAAAGTCTGTTTTTGACTACTTCTTCAGGAAGCTACCTTTCGATGGTGGTTTTGTAGTGTTTGCAGGGCTAGGATCTGTGTTAAAGATGCTGGAGGAATTTAGATTCACCCCGGATGATATCGACTACCTTAAGTCAATAGGACTTGACGCAAAGTTCAGTGATAGTCTACTGGATTTTAGATTCAAGGGAAACATATTCGCTGCGCGTGAAGGCGAAGTGATCTTTCCGAATGAGCCAGTACTTCGCGTTGAGGGCGATGTGATAGAAGCCCAGATCATCGAAACATTGCTGTTGAACATCATAAACTTTCAATCGCTCATCGCAACCAAGGCGGCGCGTATGCATACCGTTGCGGCCGGACGTACTCTTTGCGACTTCGGACTGCGACGTGCTCAGGGACTTGGCGGATACCACGCAACGCGTGCGGCCATCGTAGGTGGCTTTGTCGCTACAAGCAACGTGAAAGCTGCCAAAGACTTTGGCGTTACCTGCGTAGGTACAATGGCCCACGCTTTTGTCCAGGGTTATGAAGATGAATTGTCGGCATTTCGTGCATTCGCAGAACACCGTCCCGACAACTGCGTATTGTTAGTGGATACTTACGACACGTTGAGGTCTGGTGTACCTAACGCAATCAAAACAGCAAAGGAAATGGAAGGCCGCGGACAGAGACTACAGGGCATCAGACTCGATAGTGGTGACCTCGCATATCTGTCTACACAATCAAGAAGAATGCTGGATGCTGAAGGTCTGAACTATGTCAGGATCACAGCGTCGAATCAACTGGATGAATTTGTCATCAAGAGTCTAATAGATCAGCAGGCACCGATCGATGTCTTTGGCGTGGGCACGAGCCTTGTAACGGGACCACCGGACGCAGCGCTCGACGGGGTCTACAAGCTTTCTGAGCTTGATGGAAAAGCGAGGATTAAGCTTTCGGAGAATATTAAAAAGACGACCCTTCCAGGATCCAAGCAGGTGTTTCGTTTTTTTGGAGAAGGTGACATGTTTTTCGGCGCTGACGTTGTTGGGTTTACCGGTGACCCTGCTCCTACAATCATGCATCATCCCTTTGAGCACGACAAGTCACTGGATCTTTCCACAATGAAGAACGAGCCCCTCCTGCACCCTGTTATGGATGCTGGAAAAATCGTTGATCATAAAACATCATTGAAGGACATATCTTATTACAGCACCGAACGTCTTAAGCGACTGCCGCAGGAATACAAACGCTTCTACAATCCTCATATCTATAAGGTGGGGATCGGCACTGATCTCAAAGAAGAGAGAAATAAATTAAGGAAACAGTACAAGAGCTCATAGGCTTTTAGATTCAGCTGTAGCGATTGATTGTTCCATAAAATAATAACAATATGAACGCTCTGATACTGGTGGATATTCAAAACGATTTTGTCCCTGGTGGACGACTTGCTGTTCCCGACGGAGATTCCATTGTACCGCTGGTTAATTCGTTGCAAAATTCATTTCAACTGGTAGTCGCAACTCAGGATTGGCATCCACAACGGCACAAGAGTTTCGCCGCCAACCATCCTGGAAAAAATCCATTTGATATAATTGATCTGCACGGACTCGAGCAGGTACTGTGGCCCGATCACTGCGTGCAGGGAAGCACCGGCGCAAACTTCTATCCAGATCTCTCCCTGGATAAAGTCGAAGCAATCTTCCGTAAAGGAATGGACGCAGAGATCGACAGTTATAGCGGATTTTATGACAACGGCTCACGAAAGGCCACGGGACTGGCAGGTTATTTAAGAGAGCGTAAAGTGAACAAAGTGTTTGTCTGCGGCCTGGCAGCGGACTATTGTGTTGCGTTTACTGCAAAGGATGCGCTTCGGGAAAACTTCGACACGTTTGTTATTGCAGATGCAACGCGTCCCATAGATCCCCTGGGCTTTGAACGGGCTGCCAATGAAATTCTGGGACTTGGAGGTCAGATTATCGGGAGCGATCAATTGTATCGCCACCTGTAAACCTTTTAGTTTCTGATATATCCGGTGACCTTGCCGTCAGTGACACCAAAGATCACCTGTTGCTTCCCTGCCCCTTTCGGAGTAGCAATGTCACGCACATCTCCGCGTACATGAAAGCCACTTTCCCGTTGATGAACATAAGTAAAATTTCCTTTGCCGTCATTTCGCAACAACACGCCATAGTTGGCATCCGATCTGCCGATACGGACACGAGTATTCGATTCGTTGCCTGCCAGAATCAAATCAAGATCTCCATCTTCGTCTGCGTCCAGGGCAGCCGTGGCATAAACGGGGGCAAACTGTGCTTCAATTGGAAGAGATCTGACTTCAAACTTTGAGCCGGTGTTCTCCAGGTAAAGCGTTCTTAGTTCCATTGCAGAAAGTTGATTTGATCCTGAAAGTTGCTCGGGTGTAAATATCTCCTGCAGAGTGGCATTTGAATAGCCTGTATAATCAGGGAATTTCTGACGAAGGGCACTCACTTGTCCAAGGGCTTCATCGCGGCTGGCGTATGGCCATGACTTGTTGCCGATATAGTAATTCATGAATGGATCGATCTGCCCATCGTTGTTGAAGTCCTTGTACACAAGTGTAACCGGCGTCTTTGCAGAGGCGTTGTACAGATTGTTTGCTCCTGTATTTCCGGCAACCAGGTCAATATCACCGTCTCCATCGAAATCCGCTGCTGTTAAACAATTCCACCATCCTCCAAGATCAGAGGGAATGAATGAAGCCGACTCCTGCAGGTGACCTTTTGACTTGATGAACACCCGCGGCGAACTCCACTCCCCAACAATGACCAAATCCTGTTCTCCATCTTTGTTTATGTCGGCAGCAGTAGCATCACATACCATCCCCAGTGAATTGAGGAAAGGTGCTTCTTCAGCACTGGCGTGCCTGAAACTTCCTTTGCCATCATTAATCAGCAACATCGAGGGAGATGCAACGGGATAGCTGGCAGGCGTGAGCCGCGTACCAACGAAAACGTCTGTTGCTCCATCACCGTTAACATCGAGAGTAGCTACGCATCCTCCGGCAAGCGTTTCTTTTGGTATGGCCGTCGGAGAACGCTTAAAGTTGCCGCGTCCATCATTAATATACAGCCGGTCCTGCAACAGCTCATGAGGACCTTCGTGCATGTAGCCGCCGCTTGTTACGTAAAGATCAAGGTCACCATCGTTGTCAGCATCCAGAAACGCGGCATCTTCGTCCTGATAATTTTGATCATTAACAAACACCTGAACATTCGACTGAGAAAATTTTCCATCGCTTTGCTGAATCATCAGAGTTCCTGCCTGCCCCTTGGGACCACAGATGAAAAGATCATCTCTCTTGTCTCCGTTTACATCGGCAGTGGCCATTCGAGGCCCGGAATACGAATACATTCTGGGTAACAGCAACTGTCGCTTAAAGTCATTCATCACCGCCGGCGTTTGCTTCCAGTTAATACCCGGGGTTTCACGATAAATAGATTTAACTGCCTTTTGTGCAAGCCTGCCATCAGACTGTTCAGCATCTGCGATGGATGGATACAACGTAGTATCTACAGGCAGGTTCAAATAAAGCTTTGACCTCCCATCTGGCCATATCAGTCGCAACGAATCAATTCTCTTTATATCGCCCAATCCAAAGTGAAGCGGGACATACATAGCAGACTGAAATCCACGAGCGGGAGAAAACTCAAGGTATTGTTGCTGCCCATTTGCAGAAAGATAAGCGCGGGCACCAATAACGATCTTGCCTGCGTTTGCTTTGGCAAGATCAACATTCAGATAGTGTGACTTGATATTCCTTTCTCCATTGTTACGATAGACGGCAGCTGGTCCGTTAATCGTATTGATCACCAGATCAAGGTCACCATCATTGTCCAGGTCGGCAGCAGCTGCACCGTTAGACTTGAATGAGCGGGTTATTCCCCATTCATTGACTGCATTTGAAAATGTAAGGTCGCCGTTGTTGCGAAAAACCACATTACCAACCTGGATAGCTGGCATTTGATTTATAATCTGTTGCAGATCGAGTGGCTTTCCGGTTTGTTGCGACTTCAATTGCTCGTCAACAGTAAACTTAAGGAATTGCATGTTCGTGTAGTCCTTCTCGTATCCGTTGCTAACATAAAGATCTTTCCATCCGTCGTTGTCAAAGTCGGCAAAGAACGGCGCCCAGCTCCAGTCTGTGCTTGAGACACCTGCCAGCTGACCAATCTCAGAGAACGTACCGTCGCCGTTATTCAGCTGGAGCATGTTCCGCATGGTCTGGTGGTGAAATCCTGCGTGCACCAGGATGCTGTATTTGTCATAATTGTCGTCGCCCGAGGAGAGCTTGATGCGGTCATTGGATTGCGGCAACATATCCGCAGTAAATACATCAGGGAGAGCATCGTTATTTATGTCTGCGACATCAGACCCCATGGAGAACAGTGAGACGTGGCCCATGGCATCGCGCACAGATTCACGAAAGGTGCCATCGTGATTGTTGATGTAGTAATAATCTTCTTCATTGAAGTCGTTCGAGACGTAGATGTCTGGCCATCCATCGCCATTGATATCGGAAATTGCAAGTCCAAGACCGAAGCTCAGTACATTGCTTATTAAGCCAGCCTTTGAAGAAACGTCATGAAATTTTCCATCGTCATTTCGAAACAGCTTGCTATGAAATCCTGGCTCCTTACGCTTCTTATTGTTTACAAGCATATTATTGAACCCGGCATACTTCGGTAGCGAATGATTTAAAACAAAAAGGTCCAGATCATTATCTCTGTCATAGTCAAAAAAAGCAGCCTGCGTCGAGTACGACTTATCGTTGATGCCGAATGCGCCTGCCTTCTCTGTGAATGTAAGATCACCATTGTTGAGGAATAGCTGGTTGGCACGCAGCAGGGAATCAGCCATAGCGGAACGACATACATAGATATCTAGGAATCCATCATGATTGAAGTCTGCCATAGTAGCCCCTGTTCGCCATCCGAGCGGCGCCGAAAGCCCCGCCTTATCTGAAATATCTTCGAATTTAAAATTGCCTTTATTCAGGTACAGTTTGTTTGAAACCTGATTGCCCGTAAAGAAGACATCAATAAGGCCGTCATTGTTAATGTCCCCAAGCGCGACGCCGCCACCATTAAAGTAATAAGGATAGTTAAGCACGTTTTCTCCACCGCGCTGGACGACAGTATTTTGAAATCCAATTCCCGATGCTGCTGGAAGAATTTCCTCGAACAAAGGTGAAGTGGTTCCCTGTTCTGGAGAAGCGTCCTTGCCGTTCTCTGCGCATGCAATCGCAAGGAATGCTATGGCAATGAAGTGAGCAACGCGGTTGAAGTTAAAAAATGTAGGAAGTATGATATCAGATTTCATGCCTATGGATCGGAGGTGCCGGCTCGGCGGCAATATCGTCCATTTTGTGCTTCAGGAGTTGACAAAAGGACAGAAAACAAAGGGCCTCCCCGACGAATCGGAGGGCCCTAAGTAAACACTACTTATGAATTTTCAAACTGATCAATTAACATCCCACCAAAGGCGGGTTGTTGTTTTATCACCTCCTGATCCAAGCAGAGGAACAGCCGCCTCTACTGCTTCGGAGTTGTTGGTTTTCTCTGAAAGCATGAAAGGAATGCGCTTGATGTCCTGTACTGTAGGATCCGGAATTTCATTGTTATCTGATTTTACAACCGGATAAAGCTTCAGATATCCGGCACGGCGAATATCTGCCCATGCTTCATTTCCGTCTGGGAACAGTGCGAGCCATTTCTGCACAGAGAGCTGCTCATGTTGTACACTGGTTGTGCCACTCCACGCAACGGGAACGGTACTCAACGCCGGCGAATTCTGCGCGTCCTTGGGAGCAATAGGTACTGCTGTGCTGCTGATATAGGCAGCGATTATCGCAGGATCGGTAATGCCCCATTGATTCATAGAAGTCGTGATGCCGGATTCGTAGTACTGTTTGGCTGTTCCGCCGCCCATGTTCCATCCTAACATAACCCCTTCTGCGCGAAGGAACCATGCTTCAGCAGCGGCGATCACATTAGAAGATACAGCCTGACCAGCAGGGTATCCTCCGGACTCCGTGGAAGCCTTCCACACTCCATCTTCGAAATAGAAACCGGAGAAGTACTGAACGTCAGCTGTTGAGCTGTTCCAGCGTTCACCGTGTCTGCTGTTTGCAGCATGGTTGTTCAATGGCAACGCCATATCACCTGCAGTTAGGCCGTTGCGCAGACCATTGAATTCAAGAGGGTGAGCAAGATCTTCCGCATTGTATTTGCCACCGTTAGCCTTTGTGTTTGCGTCGATACTGTTTTGTGTAGGGTTAAAGTAAACCGGCATCCGTGGATCTGTGTAACCTTTCAGCACTGATTCCATTGCTGAACTCATGCGGAACTCATTCCAATCCATTACAGAAAGACCGTTTACGTCACTACCTGTTACACTTTTGGCCAGGAGGGCATCATCTGCACTGACAGTCATCACGCCGTCAGCCACTGCCTGCTCGCCCTGAGCTTTCGCTGTTGCTGCATCAACGTTCGAAATTCTGACAGCCAAACGCAGGCGCAGAGTGTTCGCGAACTTAATCCACTTGTTTACATCACCACCGTATACCAGGTCATAGCTGCCATAAGGTGTTTCTGATGTCTTTGTCTTCAGTACTTTAACAGCGGCATCCAGACGCGCAAAGAAATCATCATAAATCAAGTCTTGCGCATCATAAGGAACTGAAGCGGCAACAGTACCTGCCTGGAAGTAAGGTATCGGTCCCCACGTATCGGTTACACGCTGGAAGGAAAGTACCCACCAGATGTTTGCAATTGCATACTCCGCGGATGCCGGATCATAGCGCTCCATGAGCACCTGAAGCTGAGGCATTGTGGCAGTATACAACGGATCCCATAGTGAACCGATCCAGTCAAAACGAATCACGTAACGATCGGAAGGAAAGTACGTTGTTGTATTGGCAAAGTATTGCGCGTACTGATCGTGAAACAGGTTTTGAGCAACCTGATAGGACCACCCGCTGTTGGTGCCATTCTTGAGCGCTGTAGAGAACAGGAAAGGCAACTGCGAGTCTTCTAGTTTAGCGATCGCGTTTTTGTCTGTGTTGATCTCCTCATACTTATCGGTACAGGATATCATTACAGATATCACAAACAAGAACAGGATGGCTTTAAAGGGCGATATGTGAAATTTTACTCTTTTCATATTGATATTGTCGTTCGCCGGTTAGAAAGTAAGTTGGAGATTGAAACCGATGCTTCGTGTAGAAGGGAACGTACCGTACGATATACCCTGCCAGTTGGTATTACCCAATGACATATCCGGATCGAAGGACATCTTTCTCTTTCCCAAACCTGGTATATCCAGCTTTGAGCTTCCACGATACAGGAAGAACAAGTTGCGTCCCACAAGAGAAATACGCGCAGTCTTAAGCACAAATGATTCCGGCAGCGGGATGGTGTAGCCCAGCGACAACTCACGCAGACGGAAGTTCGTTGCGTCGTAAGCAAAGAAATCACCTGTACCATAGCGACCGCCAGACGCAATCTGCCAAAAGTCTTGTGACGTGATGGTTGCATCAACTGGTGTACCGCCCTCTGTGACGCCACCCAGATTCCAACCACCTTCGCGATGTTGTTCGCTGACTTCAGTCAGACCGTTGTATACCATCAATTGCTCAGTTCCATCAACTATGATACCTCCTACGCGGCCATCAATAAGGGCGCGAAGCGAAACTCCTTTATAAGTGAAGGTGTTTGTCAAACCCATTGTTGCCTTAGGGTTGAAGTTACCGATGATGGCCTGATCTGTTGAAATGACTGGCTTACCTTCGGCATTAACGATGTACTGGCCGTCATCCGTTTTTGTCCAGTACGTGCTGAGCAAGTCCCCATAAGATCCTCCGGTGCGCAGGGTTGGCGTAGCCGAACGGCTATAGCCACCGCCACTAAATTCCTTCACAGTAGGTGTAAGTTCGATGATCTTGTTCCTGTTGAGGGCAAGGTTGAAAGCGATATTCCAGTTCAGGTTACCCTGCACAGGAGTCGCGTCGACTACGAGTTCAATACCCTGGTTCTGAATGTTACCGGCATTGATGTATTGCGTCGTGTAGCCGGTGGCGACAGGGACAGGCACCGTGAGTAACTGGTTTTTCGAATTACTCTTATAGTAGGTGAACTGCACGCCAAGTCTGTTCTGATAGAATTTTGTCTCGAGGCTACCCTCTACGTTCTGAACAAGTTCTGGCTTCAAAGTAGGGATAGGATAAGTTGGGCTGCGGCTCAGGTAGCCGTTCCCCGCACCTTGCTCGAACGAGTAGGTGCTTTTCAGAATCTGCGGCTGTCCTCCGTTACCGACCTCGCCGATACTACCGCTCAATTTCAGGAAAGAGATGACACTCGGAAGCTGCACCATGTCTGAAATAATGCCTGACAAACCCACTGACCAATAAGGGAAGTCATGTGGTGCTGGGAGCGTAGAACTCCAGTCCGTTCGGTAGCTTCCCTCCAGGAAGATACTTTCCTTCCACGCCAGGGTTGCCTGAGCTACTACAGATTGGCTTTCCGTTTCCACTTCTCCCTGCGATGAACTTGGGTTGATACCGAAATTCAAGCTATAAAAGTTCGGCACGCGCAGACCACCAGCCACTGCGGATGTTCCCTGCCAAAGATTGTTCTGGTAGATGCCGCCCAATCGATAATCAAGTTTCCAATCTTCTCCAAACTTGTTGCTGCCGTTAAGTAATAGATCGGCCCATGTCTGAGTTGAGTTGATGTTATTTCTGCCGTAGTTACCGCCGGACACGGATACAGTTGCCAAGCTTCCATCTGCCGCCAGCGACTCCTGCCGATCGTTGATCTTATCGAGGTTGACACGGCCAGTGACATATAACCAGGGTGTGATGTCATACTTCAGCGACACATAACCGAAGATACGATCCCGCAATTCATTGTTTTCAGTCTTGTTGACGATCCAATATGGGTTCTCGTAAAGTGCAGCGTTAGAAGTAGGATACTTCGTTGGTTCAGGTAGCCCCACGTTGTTAATCTGCTGGTAGTTTTGGATATCGCTAAGCGCGACGTTTCTGGGCACTAAGTACAGATCAGCGATTGCAGAAAGGGATTCACCGTTTCGGTATCGGCTGTCAATATCCTGCAGAATATATGTGACCTTCGCGTCAGTCGAAAGTCTTTTGCTTATCTGATTTGATAGACGCAGAGTGACGGTGTTTCGGTTCATGTCGTTACGTGGCATGATACCCTGCACATTGTTATTGGTATAAGACAAATAGGTCTGCATCTTTTCGCCGCCTCCGGCGATGCTGACCGAGTTATTCCAAGTCACTCCGGTACGGAAGAAGTCCTTAATATTGTCCGGCTGAGCTGAGTAAGGGCGTTGCTCTCCGTTATATGCGGTAAACGCGTGACCGTCGAGCGGGGCACCCCAGCTCTCTCCGGAATTGGCATTTAGAACGCCTGAGTTACCCTGTCCATAAGAGTTTTGCAGCGCAGGCAGGATCATCGGATTTTCGAACACAACGCCGGAATTAATATTTACAGAGGTCCCACCGTCCTTGCGGCCCTTTTTGGTAGTGATGACAATCGCACCATTACCACCCTGGGAACCATAAAGTACTGCGGCGGAGGCACCACGAAGCACGGTCATGGATTCAATGTCGTCAGGGTTAATGTTCGACGCACCGTCGGAACCTTGTACATCTCCAAAGTCACTCGTCACCGAGCTGTTTGTGTTGTTGGTAATGGGCACGCCATCAACAACGATGAGGGCATTGTTGCTCTTCTGAATCGAACGGTTACCGCGCAGGATTATACGGGCACCGCTACCAGGACCGCCAGAACCTTGAACGATAAGAGCGTTGGCAACTTTTCCCTGGAGTGAGTTAAGGGGGTTGTTGGCATCGCGCACTTCCGTTAATTCGCTCGGCTTTACCGATTGGGTGGCATACACCAGCGTTTTAGTCGCACGGGGAATACCAAGGGCAGTTACGACCACCTCATTTAATTGAGCGGCATCCTCGGACATAGAAACGTCGATCAAGGTTTGACTGCCGACCGTTACCTCCCGCGCCGAAAATCCAATAAAAGAGAATACTAGTACTGAGCTTGCATCCGGTACACTAATGGAGTACTTGCCATCAGAGTCCGTAGTAGTACCTGTCGTTGTACCTTTTACAAGTACCGACACGCCCGGCAATGCCGCGTTGTCGACGCCAGACGTAACTGTTCCTGTTAAAGTGGTTTGCGCCACAGCCGACGCACTACACATTAACAGCAACATGATGAGTTGAAGTAAAGGTTTTTTCATCTGTGAGTATTGGGTTTAAGTGTTTAGGTCCGCGTCGCCTTGCTGCCGACGAACTCCGAAACCTTATCACCAAGCTAAACGGACGCTTACACAAAACCAAGCGTCCTGCAATTAATTTGCGCACACACTTAAGCTGTGTGCGCAAACACACACACACTTCCACCGATTGCAAAGGGTCTCCGATGAAGGATAAAGATTTACCATAAATCGTAATAAAATGATCAAAATCTGATCACATCAGGCCAAAATTTACCCATTACCTACCCCATAGAGGTATTCAATCAGACGCACACGTCTCATATTTTATCCACCTCAGTAAATAATCAGCGATTTTCAAACAATGACTCACAACGGCATCAATACACGCACGTGTTGCTGCGTATAAAGGGCCATTTATAACGATTGCAGCATACGTGTGCAGCAATCGTTTTCAGAGGAGAATTTGAACAACTCTATGGCTATGCGCGACACCATCCCACGCCGGTTCTGAACCCCGGTTTTGAACATCTACGTGGAGCAGTCCTCTTCCAACAAAATCCCGGTCGGAAACTGACAGAATAGCATCAATTTTGAATTGGCCACTCGTTTGAAGCCATTGCCTCAAAGCAATATTTATATGGACAGCTTCTCAAATATGATCATTGGCGCGGTCGACAAAACCAAGAACGCCGTCGTTAAAATTGACGTTTATAAGACGCAGCAGGGGAAGCTTCGCCCTGCCGGTTCCGGCTCAGGATTCATTTTCTCTTCTGACGGTTTGATCTTCACGAACTGCCATGTTGTCGAAGGTGCCGAAAAAATCATGGTAAGCCTGCTTAACGAAAACGAGATTGAAGCGACTCTCATCGGAAAAGATCCTGATACGGACCTGGCTATTCTTAAAATATATGCCGAAGGCTACTCCGTCGCTAAGCTTGGAGACGCCTTCCAGTTGCAGATAGGACAATTTGTAATTGCCATCGGTAATCCGTACGGATATCAGCACACCGTCACAACGGGTGTAATAAGCGCCCTCGGCAGAACCCTTCAAACGCAATCAGGAAGATTAGTCGATAATGTGATCCAAAGCGACGCTGCGTTAAACCCTGGAAACTCCGGCGGCCCGATGATCACTACAGATGGTGAGGTGATCGGAGTAAACACCGCAGTCATTCAGGGAGCGCAGGGACTTAGTTTCTCTGTCGATATTAACACTGCCAAAGAAATTGCGCGGCAGCTTATATCAAACGGGAAAGTGTTCAAGGCATATCTCGGCTTAATGCTGCAGGAGGTACAGATCAATCCCCGGATACGGAGTCACTATAATCTTGGCAACAAACGCGGACTCTTCGTCACGAAGATTGAATCGGACTCACCTGCCTCCCGCTCACAGCTACAGGAAGGCGACATCATCATCAATTTCAACGGCAAGCAGGTTAATACCACTCATGAGCTTTTTCGCGAACTCACCTCCCGGGAAATCTTAAGAATGATCGATGTTTCCGTGATTCGTCACACAGAGATGATCAATTTCAGTATTGCCCCGACGGAAAAAGTATCGAGATAAACAGGATGGCAAAAAAATAAAGAGCAGCGTAACCTTGAGTTAATGCGCTGCGTAATAATACCAGCTGAAGAAGTTAAGTTAACAAAAAGACCTACTCTTTTTCCTTCACCTTTTGAAGGTTCCGTTTCGGAATAGGAGACAAGAGTTTTAGACGCCCCGGCAGTAATTGTGTTGCATCCGGGGCGTTTCTTTTTTTTGAACCTCCCTACTCCACCCCTTCAATAATTACGAAGCCGAATGAAGGGATGGAAAACGTCGCGCCTTGTAGCATTTCTGAGGGATGCAAAGTGTTATGTTGATTGAGGAACGTATTGACGTTATCACTGTGAACAATCCTGATCCGGGGCGTTTGCAACCCGCCAGGCGCCCTGACTACCAATGCATCCCTGGTGTAATTAGCCAACAGTAACGTCATCTTGCCCGCCGCGCTGAAGGCCATGCCATCAACCTGTAGTGGATTGCTGCTGGTTAGTGAATGAACAGTGGAATCCCGCTGTGAAAGCAACAACCCTAACATCAGATATACAGGGTAGATCTGAACATTGCTGATCTTAAAAGTCTCCGGCCATGGCTCCCCGGTATGCGCCATCAATCCTCTCCAGCCTGCCATTTCATAATACGTTGCCATATCAGCACCTGCCTCTGTTAGATACTTCAGACTCCCTAAAGTCCATCCGGCGGCAAACAATGAGAGCTGGCGCGCATCAACATTGTCAGGTAATTGCCCGGGATCAATTGCTTTTGCTGACGTGGCATCCGGGTTCCAGCGCATCTTTAGCGTAATGGGACCCACACGTACTTGCCTGCCGCCTGACAAGATCCGGCATGATTCAACGACATCCCTATGCGCAACAAGATTTTCCGTCATCGTCCTCAGATCACTGGCGTGAGTTTGTGGGTTTACCGAAAAGGAAAGAAAATCAAGCTTCGCCGCCGGCGTCGGATTTCTATTCAATTCGGTAAAGAAAGCATCAGTGCCACTTCCAATACTCGCCTTTGGGAGATGCTTTCGTAACGACGGAAGAAATGAGTCTATCAGTTCCTGCCCTGCTGCCCGCTTGCCTTCCACCAACAGGATGATTCTTATTATGCTGGGTGAATAAGGTTTAAGAGCAAGGGCAAGCTCTTCGGCTTGGAGCGACGATGGAAATAAAGCAAGCTCCAGAGGTCGACCTAATTTTAACGCTATGGGTATACGCTGCTCAATATCCTTCAGGTTCCGAATCTGTACGCTTACGAAATCAGGCGAGAGAGCCTTAATAAGTTCTTGCTGCGCCTCTGTCAGCGATGACTCAGACATGGGTATGCCGAGTTTCGGCAGTTTCATCCCCTTAAAAGTATCGATCGATAAGCTGACAATTCCGTTTTCACCGGCAGTGCCATGCAGGTCGCCAAATACCTTCAGATGAATTGATTGCGAAATCTGATCCCCCTCCTTTACGGTTTTTGGAAACCCCAGTTCAAGGGGTGTACAATACACTTTGTGAGATGCGTCCATCCAGTTCCGCTGGTCTTCCATCTCAAAAATGTCCCCCGAAAAAGTTATCGCTGCCTGTATTCCAGATGCAGGCGACCAGGCCATAGACTGTATGTCGAGGAATGGCTGATGGGGACTGATTGCGTCGGGAAAAAGAAACTCATTCGTTACGTTATCAGGATGCGTCACGCGACACGTTTGCCCCCGCAACGCCTCAGTGGGAAGAAGTACAGTGAAGCCAAGCCTGTTCCTTTTGAATTCGCTGTGCGCCTTCCCCTCTATAGTAAATGAAATGGTTTCATCGGCGTGCCCGACAATCGAACACTTCCAGGAAAAGTCTATGTTGTTATGACGGATCGTAGCAACATAGGCTATCCTAAATGAATCTTCCGTAGTCGAGACCTGCTCTGATTCAATCAGCATTGGAATTGTACTCCAATTATGATCCCGCAGATAATGATTGATCATCCGAACAATTTCGTGCTCCCCGTTGCTAATATATCTGATGAACCCCGACTCATATAAAAGCGTAAGTCGCCCCGCCCGGAGATGGATTGCCTCGGGAAGCGGAGAGCTGGCACCGTATGTAAGTATGCGCTTGTCCATTTTTTTAATCGTTGGATTAAAACTACGAATAAGTGCGGACTGACAAATCACATCGGCATCAGTTCTGCATCGATTTCAACATTGCAGGACAAACCAGCTGCATTAGGGAATTACTCCTCCTTCACATCACTTTCAACCACATACTTCTGATAATAAAAGGCAGGGATCAGGAGCAATAAGAGTGTGGGATTTAGTATCAGCCGATGAAGAAAATTGATATATGGTCCGTTGTAGGACGGGAAATAAACCTTGAGAACAAAGTAGGGAATAAGAAAAGCAATGACGCCAAACAGCTGAACGTATATGGCAAACAGAACATATTTCCGCGTTGAAAACAGCGCATAGATCAGTCCTATTGCAAAAGCATCATTAATCAGGAACCTGATCGTACGATTAATAATGAAGCGGCCAATTCCAATGTCTCCAAATCCCATTGAACCAGCCAGGTCGACCCGTTGAAAGAGAAAAACGAGCAACAGTCCCACACAACACAGTATTCCAATCACAACTCGACGTTTCATGCTCAGCTACAGATTGACTTGACCTTATAAACTGGCCGTCCTGGGTCGCAGGTACATGCGCACCCAGATAACCCACAAGGCAAATGTAACGACGTATAGGGCGGCCGTGAAGAAATACTTATGAAGAAAGTACATGAAATCAGGCTTATTCAACGAAACCCAGAACAGGGCTGTGATGCGAAACAGGTTGCAAAGGTGAAGAATAACCAATCCCATCGGAATGTACCACCAAAGACGTCTATTGACTGGACCGAAGGCCAGCAGGAAGGCAACGAAAATGATCATCACATTCACACCATTACAGCCCTCATAAATGGAAAGAATATCCCTGTTATTAAGTGATATTTCAGTGGTTGGCTTCCGAAGATTGTCATTTGCGTTGGTTGTCCATCCGAAAATATTCAACGCACCCGCCGAATGACGGGCCACAATACTGGTGACGCTATCCGGACCCGGTTCAAATGAGCTAACGTAGGCGCCATACAGCAGGCTTGCAACGAGAAAAATCCCAAGGAACTTGCCAAGGAAAATTATAGTCGGTAAAAACTCTCTAATAGTAGCGCGCATAAATCCTGTCGATAACCTGAGAGTTGATGTTAGGTGGAACGTTGACTCAAAACGCCGGCCGAATGCTTTGTTTCAGTCGATTCCAACTGAATTCAGACCTTGTAAATTTAACGTTAATTTTGAAGCGCTCCATGTGCTGCCTGCACTTTCAGACAAACATCCGGTGTACGCCTTTATCAGGCGACAAACTTAATGATTGCGTTGTATCGGCCTGGCTGGAACACCAACAACAACGCTGGCGGCAGGAACATCCTGCAATACCACAGACCCCATACCCACCGTTGCCCGATCACCAATAATAATCCTGTTGATAAGGGAGGCGCCTGATCCGATGAGCACCTCGTTGCCTATGGTCACTTCGCCGGCAACATTAACTCCCGGCATCAGCGAAGCACAGCGTCCAATTCTTGAGTCATGTCCAATGGTACAGTTAATATTCACCAATGTGTGTTCACCAATTTCAATGTCGGTGGTAAGGATGCTCCCTGCGGCAATTACGCAACCACTGCCGAGCCGAATAGAAGCAGGGTCCTGGAGAATAGCTGTAGGATGCACGATAGGCGGATACTGCAGATATCGACTGTCGAGCCGCTTCGCCCGAATAGCCTTCGCAATGGGGTCACCGAAAGCAAGTACTACGTTTACCTTGCCATCAAAACCATGTAACACATCTTCGCCTCCTAATACCTTTACACCCTTTATCTCAGTTCCCCGGCGAACCGAGTCGTCCAGAAAACCAATCACTTCAAATGTTTCAGTGGCCCGGATAAGTGAAAGCAATTCTCTGCCCAATCCGCCCGCCCCATATATGAGAATCTTCTCCTTCATACTACAGGTTTGTCATTTAACGGTCGTGTACCTTTTTATCCGTCCGGGATTTCCAACAACAACTGCGTTGTCCGGTACATCTTCAACAACAACAGCGCCAGCACCGATGATCGCCCAGTTACCAATTCTGCGCCCCGGAGCAACCGTTGCTCCTGCCCCAATCATCGAACCTTCGCCAACGGTAACGCTACCGCACAGCACTGCACCTGGCGCTATATGAACAAAGTCGCCAATAACACAGTCGTGATCAACGCGGGCCCCGGTATTAATTATTGTATGGTTCCCTATTTTCGCCAGAGCCTGAACAATAGCACCGTGAAGCACCATGTTTCCCACCCCAACAGAAGCGAAGGGAGAAAATATTACAGAGTGATGTATAGCATTCGTGAACGCATGAGACACTTCAGCACTTGCCCGTTTTCTTGTCGCGTTATCGCCAATAGCTACGACAGCGCGCGCATAGACATCAAAAGACGGATTGTAATCGCCACGGAAGCTGACACCGAATAAACTTCCTGATTTTGCAGGATCAAAAATTGCAACTACGTCAACACCGGACGCAAGCAGGCAGTCCAGCACAACCTGTGCATGCTGACCACCACCGATGAGTATGGTTCTATTTGTTTCCATTGAATTTTTCCATCGTTACTGAAGTTTCACTGCTTATGCCGTCGGCCTTTAAAACTTTCAAGACCGTCATAAACAGAATTTTCAAATCAAGCGCGAATGAGATATGATCAACGTACCAGACATCATAGGCAAAGCGCTGTGGCCATAACACTGTATTACGTCCATTTACCTGCGCCCAACCGGTTATTCCAGGCTTCACATGATGCCGTCTCAATTGTTCAGGGTTATATAGTGCGAGGTATTCAACCAGCAATGGCCGTGGCCCCACAAAAGACATATCGCCAAGCAATACATTGAACAATTGAGGCAGTTCATCGAGCGAAGTCTTGCGAATAAACTGGCCGACCTTTGTAAGACGATCCTTATCGGGAAGCAGACGTCCATGAACGTCCCGTTCGTCCGTCATTGTCCTGAACTTAACAACCGTGAATATCACACCATCCTTTCCGGGCCGTTCCTGCGTAAACCAGATCTTACCCTGATTAACAACATACAGCACTGCTGCTGTAACCAGAATAACAGGCGAAGTAATTACGAGCAGTATGAATGCGCAGGTGCGATCAAAGAGTGGCTTAAAGGCGCTTTGGTACAAGGGAGCTTTTGAGCGTAAAGATAGAAAATTCTAAAGTCTGGCGCGTCCTGCGAGCAATGCAGTGCACAATCCCAGAACGGCAATAAGGCCATAAGAGTATCTTAAGTTTGCCGCCTCCGCTATAAAACCGATCACTGGAGGCCCGAGCAGGAAACCAAAAAAACTTATGGTTGACACCGCAGCAAGAGCCATCCCGGGACTAAGAGTTTGTGACTTCCCTGCAGCGCTGTAAATCAGGGGCACCACCGACGACACACCGAAGCCTACAAGCAGGAAACCGACAGTAGCCGGAATAAGAAAAGGGAACGCGACAGAGATACTTAGCCCAAGCGTTATTAACAACCCGCTTAGCTGTATCATTCTTTTCCTTCCAATATGATTGACGAGCCAGTCACCCGTGAATCTTCCTGCTGCCATAGCACACATAAATACAATGTATCCAAGGGTGACCAGTTCAGCCGGTGCAAGAACAACTGTTTGAAAGTAGACACCGCTCCAGTCGAACATGGCTCCTTCGCACGCCATCCCACAAAATCCGATAACACCCAGTCTCATCAGCGGCCCATCAGGAAGTGCGAAAATCGGATGATCATCGCCCGCTATCTTTGCGCGAAGCAGGAATCTCTGAGCAACTACTACAGTGAGGATGGCAAACAAGGATACGCCGGCGAAGTGGTGGCCTGGTATCACGTTAGCAGAAACCAATGCTCCTCCAATGGCCGCACCTGTGAATCCTGCGAGACTCCAGGCACCATGAAAAGACGCCATAATCGACTTCTTGTATAATTCCTCAACGCCGATTGCCTGTGTATTAATAGCAATATTAACCAGATTGCCACTTGTACCGAAGACAAGCAACCCGATAACCAGCTGCCAGGTCGTTGCATTGAAACCTATAACTACCAGAGTGAGCGCGTAGAGGATTGCTGCTATAGTCACAACACTCTTACTGCCAAAGCGGGTCACGAGAAATCCGGCAAATGGCAATCCAATAATTGATCCCGCCGGAAGAGCAAACAACACCGAACCAAGTCCGGCATCACTTAAAGAAAGTGTACGTTTGATGTCCGGAATACGACTCGCCCACGAAGCGAATCCTATGCCCTGAATAAAAAAGAAAGACAATACTCCCCAGCGAACGGCACGTTTTGTATGCCGGGATCGTAGATCAGATATATCTCTGCCATGAGTCACGGGCACATCGATGTGGCCCGGCGTCGACTGTTCGAAAAGTGGATCAGGATCCGTTTTCTCCATTTGTTATCGATCAAAGGAAGCTGGTTGCTTACCTAACCCGACTGCCCTTCCGCACCTCTTCGCTGGCTGCCTTTATTAACTCATCCCCTATGCGCAGATTGCCAAAGACCTCTGCACGCCCACTCATCGTTCTGCCGGGTCGCACAGTTACCCAGTTCACGGTGTCACCCTGCACCTTCAGGACAAACACTCCCTCAGCAGAGTTTACAATAGATGATGTCGGCACAACAAATGTACTGTCAGTGGCTTTTAATGGAATCGAAACTTCAGCAATCATTCCAGGTAAGAGCTTGCCATTGGAATTATCGACATCCATCTCTACCCTCTCAGAACGCAGCTTTGTATCCAGCGCGCCGGCATGACGTTTGATCGTTGCATGAAATACTTCTGTCGCCCGGGCCTTCACCCTGAATTGAACTGAATCGCCCTGCTTGAAAAATGAAGTATATGCCTCCGGCACCGAAACAACCAGACGCAAACGACGCTGCTCCTGTAACGTAAGGAGCGGAAACTCTGAGCCCTTGCCCGTGGGCCCGACATATGCACCAAGGTTTACGTTACGGGCACTTACAACGCCCGAAAATGGAGCGCGAATTTCTAGATAGCGCCGCGTATCACCCACCTCCTGAAAGGACGCCTTGGCAGACTCCAGCTGTGCCAGGTCAGCATTCATGCGCGCCTTAGCCTGGTCAAGATCATTTTGTGACACTGTACCGGGAGTCTTGCTGGTCTCCAGCAGACGATCATACGTTGCCTTGCTTGCGGTGTACACAGCCTCCTGCGACTTGTAACGCGACTCTGCCCCCGACAACCGCGAGTTGATCTCCGGCGCCTCCATGGAAATTAACAAGTCACCCTGTTTAACTTCTGAACCAACATCAACGTACAATTTCTTGACAAAAGATGTCTCCCGCGCATACAGATCCACCTGCTGATACGAAATCAATTCACCGGGCACCCCAAGTTCTGTAGTAAACAGTTCCTTTTGAAGGTTAAAAGTCTCCAGCTTTGGGGCAGCCTTCACCGGTTGGGTGTCCTCTTTCCTGGAACAGCCGGACGTTATCGCAACAGCGACGAGGCAAGCCGCCACAAATCGCACCCTCAGGACGTCATTCATATATTTTGCAAATGCCTCAAGGCTTACAGTTCCAACGGTACAGGTATCCGCCTTGCGCCTCCTATTGATATTTCTTTCGTTCATACGATCAGTTCTATGACGACCACAAGTATTACTCCTGATGATCGTGTGCTTACGGTCTCTTTATCCATTGACAAAGGCAACATGTTGCCTCGTCTTGTTATTCCACATAGTATTTGCTTTCCTTATCCTCCGGGTCAAGTGATACGGATACAGTCGAAGTTTTCTCCTGCACCCAGGCAAACACCAGCGGCAGCAGAATAATAACAGCGAACGTAGAAAAGAAAAGTCCTCCAATGACGGCTCTGGCAAGTGGCGCTGCCTGATCACCACCCTCGCCGTGGCCAATCGCCATCGGCATCATACCTGTGATCATCGCGACGCTGGTCATTAAAATCGGGCGCAACCTCAGGGCTGCTGCTTCGCGGGCCGACAGTAATGCGTCGCCGTTATGCCTGCGTAACTCCTCCGCGTTTGTAATCAGCAATACCGCATTGGCAATCGATACCCCGACCGACATAATGATCCCCATATAGGATTGAAGATTCAGCGTCGAACCCGTCAGCAACAAAGAAATCAATGCTCCGGAAATTACTGCAGGCACAGTTGCCAGGATCACCAGCGAAACTTTGAATGATTGGAAGTTGGCTGCCAGCATCAGAAAGATAACGACAACAGCAACAACAAGGCCCGATTGAAGACTTTCCAGCGTTTCTCCAAGCACGAGACCGAGACCGATGGGTTCGATCACCATACCCCGTGGAAGCTCGCCAAGCGAAGCAATTACTCTTTTCACTTCATCAGTGGCCGTACCCAGGTCCATGTCATATAAGTTCGCTGTTACAGACACGATCGGCACTGCACCAAGGTCATCGTTTCTGCCATAGGTAGTGTCGTATGTAAACGTGGCTACATCGCTCAACACAGGCCGTGACATATTGCGCTGTACCGGAATTTCAGCGAGATCATCCAGTGTGTTCATTTGGTTCTCCGGAACCTGTACCTGCACACCGTAGCTCAACCCCGAGGCTTCGTCCAGCCAAACGTTCTTGTCGGTATATCTCGATGATGACGTGGATGCTACCAGTGAACGTGAAATGTCTGTTACATCCACGCCAAGCTGTGCTGCGCGCAGCCTGTCGATTTCGATCTTCAATGATGGATACCGGATCGATTGAGCAATCTGGACATCGCGCATGTACGAGATCCCTTTCAGTTTTTCAACCAACTGAAGAGCCATACGCTCATTGTTCTTCTTATTTCGGCTCGCAATGCGTATCTCTACCGGTGTAGCAGCACCTTGAGCAAGTATCCGCTCGGTAAGCGCTATTGGCTCAAAGGATACTTTTATGCCGGGCAACTTTTCAGACATCATCTTCCGGAAGTCGTCCTTGAACTGATCGATATCAACATGAAATTCCGGCTTCAGGCTAACCTGAAGCAATGCCTCATGCGGACCACCCATGAATAGATAAATCGGACTTGTTGAAAAGAGACCGGGATGCTGACCAACATAAGCAGAAGTAACGGCAATGTTTTCCTTTCCAACCATGTCCTCCATGTAGCCAAGTGCCTTGATCAGCATTTCTTCCGTGCGCTCAACGCGAAGCCCTTCGCGTGCTTTAAGCCTGACCTGAAACTGTCCTGATCGAACTTCCGGTAACACATCCCTTCCGATGTTTAACAACAAGGTCACGGCAAGCGCTATGGTAAGCAAACTATAAAGGATAACGACAGGTTTCCGCACGGACATTAGTCTCTCCAGCATCCGCATAAAGCGCTGCCTGAATTTCTCAAAAGGTGTATCCGCTTTCCCCTCAACCAAAAGTTTCTTGTCATCCCAGGTGTCACTGGTTTCGTGATGATGTGCCGGTGCCTGAATCTGATGGTCGCTCTCCTTTCTCTTATGCGGCTTCATTATCCAGTTCGCCATGACAGGTACAAAGGTCTGTGACAACAGGTAAGACGTGATCATGCTGAACGCAATTGCCAGTGAGAGGGGAAAGAACAACGATCCTGGTATCCCCTTCATCGTCAATGCAGGTGCAAATACAGCGAGGATACAAAACAGGATGAGCAATTTCGGAAAAGCAATTTCCTTACAGGCATCCCAGATAGCAAGTGCTTTTGGTTTTCCAAGATCGAAATGCTGGTGAATGTTTTCAATCGTTACGGTCGATTCATCAACGAGGATACCTATGGCGAGCGCAAGGCCACTCAGCGTCATGATATTGATCGTCTGGCCAAAAAGCTGCAGAAACAATATCCCTGAGATAATGGAAGTAGGTATAGTTAGAATTACGATGAGCGCTCCCCTAACATCTTTAAGGAACAACAACACCATGAGTCCGGTTAAGATGGCACCAATGGCTCCTTCCGAAATAAGGCTCTTTACGGCATTGATTACGTACGTTGACTGATCAAATTCATAAGACAACTTTACATCTTCAGGCAACTGCGCCTGAAACCGGGGCAAGTTCTTTTTCAGTGTCTGCACCACTTCCCACGTGGAAGCATCTGCAGATTTCGCAATATTCAGGTAGATCGATCGCTTGCCATTTACCTGCGCATATCCCATGGTGATATCTGCGCCGTCCTCTACCGTTGCAACGTCGCCGAGATACAGGTTTTGTACGCCACCTTTGAACAATGGGATTCGCTCAAACTCTTTAAGCGTTCGAATCTGCGTATTGGTTGGTGTGAGGTAATTAATATCGCCAATCTTCATACTACCTGATGGCGAAGTCTGATTATTGATGCGAATTGCCTCTACAATCTGATCAGGAGTCAGGTTGTGAGACCGAAGCAATTCCGGATCTGCTTTAATAACAATGGTCCGCACATTTCCTCCAAACGGCGCAGGTGATACAAGGCCAGGAATTGATGTGAATGAAGATCGCACATAGGTGTTTGCAAGATCCAGCAGCTGATTGTTTGATCGGGTTTCGCTGCTGATTACCAACTGACCTATAGGAAGTGTTGATGCATCGAATCGGATAATGAACGGCGGCTGCGATCCTGGTGGGAAAACGGCCTGCAGTCGGTTACCGAACGCACTCACCTCTGCCTGCGCACCGGCCATGTTGGTGCCCGGATAGAACGTGAGTTTCATGAGCGTGAGTCCCTGGAGGTTACGTGTCTCTATGCTCTTCAAGCCGTTCACATAAAGGAAAATGTTTACGTACTGTTTTGCGAAGTACGCCTCCATCTGCGACGGCGTATATCCACCGAATGGGTGTGACAAATAAATCACCGGCAGATCCATCGCCGGAAAAATATCAATCTTGATAGTACGCACGGCGCCGATACCAAAGAATAGCAAACCCGCCACAAGTACGACGATGGATATTGGCTTACGTAAGGCGAGACGGATCAGGTTCATAGGATAATCCTGGTTGAAATACTAGCGTGCCTGGTTAATAAACAAATCAAAGTCGCCGGTAGCGGCCGCCTTCAGCAACAGCGCCTGCCACACATTAATGAAGGCTACGCTGCGATCAAGCTCGGCACGATTGAGGGCATACATGGCCAGTTGGAGGTCAGGAAGGTTGGTAAGACCGTTCTTATATAAAACACTCTTCTGCAGGTAAGCATCACTCGCCGCCTGAAACTGAAGCGGAACTTCTCTCGCACTGCGAAGACTGTTGGATATTCGCTGGTCAGATACCAGCAACTGATTCTGGAGTTGAGTATTAATAAGGTTGTATTCATTCCGGTATCCCTCTGCCACGAATTCCTGGGCGCGCGCCTGCTGCTTTACCCGAAGCGGGCTTAACAAATTCCAGAATATGCTAAAGCCCGCTACATAATTGTGACGGTCGGGACTAACGCCATCGGTATATGATTGAGAATATCGTTCAGGAAACTGCGGTGTGTAGTTATACTGAAATCCGGATCCCCGGGCCTGGTAAATTCCAAACAGTGTAAGACCGGGCATTATGCTTCTGCGGGCAACCGTGGCGGCGCGCTGAGCCTGATTGATACGTGCTGCAAAAAACTTCGATTGTGGATTGTCGGATATATCTGCCGTTGTTTGAAATTCCGACGGTATCCGGTCGAGAAAAGTGGTATCAAGCTGAAATGTCGTAGCCGTCGTGTTCAGCAATACGGCCAGGTCCTGACTGCTCTGCAGCACGTTGTTCTGCATGTCTACAAGCGAAATCCTCGCCCGGGACGCATCGGCATTGGCTAATGAGGAATCAACCCCGGGATTCAAGCCAGATAGTACTCTGGCCCGTACATTTTGTCTTACAACTTCTGCCCGACTAAGGTTAGATTGAGCATTGCGTACGAACCTCTGGGCAACAAGGAGGTTGAGATAGGCCGAGGCCACCCGCACGGAATGCTGAAACTGTTCCTGCAAAAGATCAGCAGAGTCCTGTCGAACCTGCGCGTCAGCCAGCGCGATGCGTGACTTCAGGCGTCCAAATGAAAACACCTCCCAGTTGGTGTTGAGTATGTACATCGCGCCAAAGGCCGAGTTCCAACTCTCGGTTCCGAATGGCGGACCTGCAGAAGATAGTCCAAGCACACCTATCGCGGCAGCTGGCCCGAACTGACCGTTCACGGTGCCGTACGACTGTTGTGCCGATGCAATTACATTGGGCAAATATTCGTTTCTCGCGTTACGCGACAGTGCCATCGAGGCATGGTAATAGTTCTGTTTCGCCTTGATACGCTCAAAGGTTAACAAGCCCTGTTCAACAGCATCTGGCAGACTTAATTGAACTTCAGGTTGCTGCGTTTGTGCCCAGGCACTGCCAGCAATAAAGAGAAAGATGAGTAACGGTGCGTACGAAACGCCTGTTCGTTTGGTAAAAATCAAAGTATTATGACCTAGGAAAGGGTTAAACTTAACTATCGGCGCGCGGTTAGAAAAGTAAGGAGGTGATCATTTTATCACCATTATGTTGCAATCGGTTGCCGCGTGCCGCGAACGGAGTAAATGATACTCATCACTTTCCGTTTCTGTATTCGCCAAGGATCCCCTCCCACACTACGCCACGGCCATAATTGCCTGCCACAAATTCCCGGGTCGCTTTCCCAAACCGCTCGCGCATCTCACGGTCGTTCGCAAGCTGTCTCATCGCGTGGGTAAGAGCCTCAGCATTCTTGGATGGCACTATCAGGCCAGTTTCGTTTGCTGTTATGATCTCATTGCAACCGTTGATGTCCGAAACTATACAAGGCAATTCTAACAGGCTCGCTTGCATGACCACATTCGGAAATCCCTCTCTATAACTCGGGAATACAAACACATTGGATGCGAGAAGCCAAATCCGAACATCCCGTTGGAAGCCTGCTAAGACAACATCCGGATCACTCCTGAGAAACTTCATGTATTCGGCAGGCAATGGGTCTAAATCTTCTTCAAAGTCGCCAACGATTAACAGCTTCTTGCCTGAAGAACGTTGTGACTGGTTACCCTGCACATCTTTTTGCCGCAGTTGCTGGAAGGCCTGAATGAGCTCAACAATACCCTTGTCGCGAACAACGCGTCCAATAAAACAGAAAACAAGGTCCTGATCGGTGATGTGATTTTCCTTCCTTATGCGTTGTGCCTCTGCCTTTAGCGCATCTGTTGCTTTGAAGTATTCGGTATCGATACCGTTGCTACTTCCTTTTGCAATCACCTTAAGTTTTGGTGAACTGATGCCAAATTGCTTTTCAATGAACCGCTTCAGTCCCGACGAATTGGGATAAACATTGGTGGCACATGCGTAGGTCACAGCTTCTGTAAATTCCAGGATGCGGCGCTTAACCCCCGAAGCTTCCATCAGCGGAAGACCTGCAACGGTATGCATTCGCATCGGAACATTACACATGCGCGCTGCGAGCATGCCGATCAGGCCCGCCTTGGGTGTATGCGTGTGAATGATATCCGGTCGCTCTTTGCGAATGAACCTCAGCAACATGAAGAGACAGCGCAAATCCTGAAATGGAGTTATCTTCCTCGTGAACGGTACGGCTATGTGCGGCACTCCCTCCTTGATGACCTCACTTACCTCCTTTCCCGACGCGCTCATCGTGTAAACTTCAAACCCCTGCTCACGCATAAATCTGAACTGACCGGCCAGTAGCAGATGTAAGGAGATGGGAACGGTCGTTATACGAAGGAGCTTCGGCACAGGATGTCAGCGTTTCTGTTTATCAGCGTAAAAATAAAGAACATGCAAGGAAGTTTTTCAACTGCTTGTGACATAGCAAGTTCAAACAATTCCCATTCGAACTTCAAATGACAAATCGCCTCGGTTCCGGAATCAATATTTCCAACGTACTTTTCAAAATGCTTACGAAGACAGAAATCGAAGAATTCATCACCCGTGGCTATGTTCGGGTTGACAACGCCTTCCCGGTGGAAGTTGCGAGCCAATGTCGTGAATTACTATGGAAAGCTTCGGGATGCAATCCCGAAGATAAAACTACCTGGACGCAGCCTGTGGTCAGAATTGGCGAGATGGCCATGAAGCCTTTCGTTGACGCATCAAATACTGCCGTGCTGCATGAGGCTTTCGATCAACTGGTTGGCGCCGGCAATTGGATACCCCGACAGTCCCTCGGAACCTTCCCGATACGATTTCCCTCACAAGCTCCGGCAAATGACACGGGATGGCATGTAGATGCAAGCTTTCCCGGCGATGATCCCGTAAACTATCTGGAATGGCGAATCAATGTGAAGTCCCGCGGTCGAGGCCTTCTTATGCTGTTCCTGTTTTCGGATACGGCAGACAACGATGCGCCTACACGCATTCGCGTCGGTTCCCACCTCGACATCAGTAGAGTTTTGGCCCCACACGGCGACGCAGGACTTTCGTTCATGGAGATAGCAGAAAATCTTGCAAAGCTCCCGGTGCGGACCGAGGCGCTGGCCACCGGAAGTGCCGGGACAGTTTACCTCTGCCATCCTTTTCTTGTCCACGCTGCCCAGGAAAACAGAGGATCACAACCCAAATTTATGGCGCAACCTCCCCTGCATACACGACAGGACTTTTCAATTGTCCCAAGCGGGGATACATGCGCGGTTGAGGCGGCAATCAAACGAGCGCTGGCACAATTGTGAATCCGGGCATAAATTCTGATTCCACGAAACGATAACTATAATATCTGACATCTCACTATGCGCGAATTTTCCACGAAGACGGCTCCCCATAGTGATGAGATGACACCTCGTTCGTATCGGTTCTGTTGTTCAACTTCTTTCTCGCATTCGCAGCAACGACGAGGTTCATTGAGGTTTAACAATTGAAACAACGGGAATAAATTTCTCAAAAGCTTCTCCTTCATCACTCCGGTATTCATGGCATCTGAATTGAGAATCTTCTTGTCATAGCGTCAGTCGATGAAAACAGATATGACCATCATCTGAGTTTTCCTCGGACGAGTGATACCAATTTTGTAAATTGAATAGCAACCTAAAAGTCAAAGCCATGTTTGAGCCAATCACTTCCGAAATTGATTTGCACACCGGCCAGGTGCTGAAAGAAATTGCGACCGGAACATTGTTCGAAGTTGGAGTGCGGATGCGTGATGGATCCGACAAGTGGGAAGTCAGGGAAATGGAACCAGAGAATCACGCCCGAATTATTATGGTAGCCGATCGTCAGACATTAGCAATGAAATTCTTCGCAGAAGCAGAAGATTGAGAATCAAAAAAACGATTAATTCATGACTGAGTTATGACAGAAACAGAAGACCTGCCCGGGGTTCACATCAGCGAACTGCACAAACGTAAAAACACACTGCGAACCCTCCTGGTTATATGGACTGTCATTCTGATCATCCTGGGTTTGACGGCCATTTTCATAACGCTCAAACAAGGATACAGCGTGTTCACTGTGCTTCCTGTTGTATTCCTTCCAGGATTGATTGTTTCAAAGCGAAAGCTTGACCTGATTAATGTTGAATTGAAAAGGAGAAACCCCTAGTAGATAAAACGGCTGAAATGCGGTCTCTTAAAATCGTGCTCGATTCTGGCGCGGATCTCAGTGTCCACATTCTCAAAGTTCTTCTTTACCAAAATCAGTATCGGCATACAGAATACCGGAAGCAAAGTGATGACACTGAAACCATGTTTCGTCACCATCACTATCGAAACAGCGAACATCAAAACGATCGAGCCAGTGAAAATAGCCAGAGTCTTTTTCAGTGTTACTCTTCGTTTGTAAAGGTTGTCGGTAGACAGGCGTCTTAACTCAATATCCCTCATACAATGGATTTCAAACGTTATAAAGTTAGTAATTTTTTGATCATATACGCAACGCCTCGTTAACAGAGCCACTTGCGCTCAGATGTCCGTCAAAAAATTGGCAACGTTTGCACCATCACTCAAAGGGGAAATCAGGTGATGGAATCCTGGCCTGAGTCATAATTTTTCTAAGCTTGATTACACGCTCGGCATTGGAGGAAGAAACATCATGTTGTTCCGAAGGATCGGCCTTTAGGTCGAACAGCTCATAGTTTGTCTTCGTCGGGTCGAGTACATTCCTGCATACCAATTTCCACCGTCCCTGGCGAACAGCCTTAGATCCTCCTCCTTCGTGAAATTCCCAGTATAAAAAGTCGTGTCCCGTCTGCTTTCCTGAGCCCAATATCGTAGGCAGCAGGGAGTGCCCCTGAACGGCCGGCGGTTCGCTCACCTTACTCAGAGCGGCAAGAGTCGGAAGCACGTCCCATGCTGCCGCAAGCACATCAGACTTCGCTCCTGCACGAACCTTCCCCTTCCATCGGACAATGAACGGAACTCTGATTCCGCCTTCATACAAATCGCGCTTGTAGCCGCGAAGTATTCCATTGCTATCGAAGTAATCAGGATCTGCTCCGCCCTCAAGATGCGGACCGTTATCCGAAGTAAACATCACAAGAGTGTTGTTTGCTAATCCGAGTTCATCCAATTTTTTCATTAGTTCCCCGACCTGCCGGTCAAGGATTGTGATCATCGCAGCAAATGCCGCGTGTGGCTCTGGCTGAGAGCCATAAGGTCCCTCTCGAAATTTACTGTCGCCCGGGTTCGTGCCAGCATACGGCCGTTCAGGATCGTACTTACCCCGAAAAGGTGCCATCTCCTCCTCGGGTACTAACAACTCAGCATGAGGTAATGTGGTGGGATAATACAGAAAGAATGGTCGATCCCGATTAGCCTCCATAAATGCCAGGGCCTGGTTATGGATGAGAGCAGGTGCATATGCACCCGTGCCGGCATTGTTGTTGGCTGACAGATCTACCCGATGCCGGTTGTCCCAAAGATGATCCGGATAGTAGTTGTGGGCCAGCGACTGGCAATTGAAGCCAAAGAAACGATCAAATCCCTGGTGGTTCGGATCACCTTCAGTTTCAATATATCCAAGCCCCCACTTACCAAACGCCCCGGTCGTATAGCCCGCCTGTTGCAGCAGCTCGGCAATCGTGATGGACTTTGCAGGCAGTGGCCACTGACCTTCCGGCTCGACACTCTTGTTGCCCCGTATTGGCGTATGTCCTGTATCTTGTCCGGTCAACATAGCAGAGCGTGACGGGGCACATACCGATGTGCCAGCGTAATACTGTGTGAACAACATTCCTTCTGCCGCCAGCCTGTCGATATTTGGAGTTGGTACTTTTTTCTGATCGTAGCAGCCAAGATCTCCATAGCCAAGATCATCGGCGACAATGAGAATAATATTCGGAGTACTCTGAGACTTTGCCTTTGACGAGTCACTATGGAATTCAGGCAAGTTCAATAATTCAAACCCGCCAAAACAGTTTGATGAAAGAATGGTCGCAACAGCAAGAATCCAGACTTTGCTTAACTTTTCGATACAAATCATGATCGTCGAAAATAACACTAAAATCGTATAGGCATGGAACGCGTGTCCGGAAGATATTGCCGCATACACGCCAGTGGCCTGGCGACGTCTCTTCTTTTAAACTTAGCACTGATCATATTTCCTCTCATGGCAAATGGTCAGGCGGCCTTCCCGTTAAAGATCAGCCCGGACAACCGCTACCTGATGGACCAAAATAATAAGCCCTTCCCGATACTTGGGCGCACGGCCTGGTTTGTTGTTTCTCAGTCGGAAGAAGGATACAAAAAATTCATCTCGAATACCCTTCAGCACGGCTATAACTCGATTGAACTTAGCGTAATCACGCATTGGCCGATGGGCAATCATGCGCCCTTTAACGCAGCAGGAGATCTTCCATTTCTAAAGCGACTGGACGGTACACCCTGGCGTGGCCAGCTTGCCTACGACTCGATCGATATTCAGGCACCCGATCTCACAACACCCAACGAAACGTACTGGCAATTTGTTGACAATTTTCTCGGGTACTGTGAGTCAAAGGGTGTTGCCGTATTTATGTTTCCCGGCTACGTCGGGTATGAAGGACAGGAGCAGGGTTGGATGAAAGAGCTCATGGCGAATAAGGACAAGACGGAAAAATACGGTGCCTGGATTGCGTCACGGTACAGAAACCGGAAGAACATCGTCTGGATGTTGTTGGGCGATATGGGAAAATTCAATCAGGAACAGGAACGCGCGGAGTCGCTTTTAATCAAAGGACTGAAGAGCGTTGCTGGCCAGTCAACTGAGTACACTGCCGAATCTCACAGCGGAGAAAACGCTGCCGATAATGTTCAGTTTGGCCGTGAGATGACACTCAATGGTTGTTATACCTGGGAGTTAAAAGTCCCGGTACCCCACCTGGCACGAAGGGCCTATGCGCACAAACCGGTAATGCCGGCGTTTCTGCTGGAAGAACCATACGACGAAGAGGGACCTGATGGCAACAACTATAACCCCAACGCGACCCAGCCAGTGAGACGCTTTCAATGGTGGGGCTGGTTAAGCACTATTGGTGGCTATATCTCCGGTAATGCTTATGTGTGGCAATTTGTCGATCCTGTTTGGGAGCAGCACCTTAATACTCAGGGGGCGATGGACATGGAAAGATTAAATGCTTTCATCAACTCTATCAGATGGTGGGACCTGATTCCTTCAGGAATGAACGGAATGAAAACTCTTGTGACCAATCCGGCAAACATCGATTCAACGGCTCATTACGTTTCGGCCGCTGCCACCAAAGATGGCTCACTGCTTATTGCCTATTTACCACCGGCTCAACGTGGAAGCATATCGATTGACCTGAGTGCACTGGCAAAAAAAAGTTATGGCTATTGGTATGACCCGACCAGTGCAAAGTATTCGGCCATTCCAGGCGGCCCGTTCGTTAACAAGGGTAAAAAGGAGTTTAATCCTCCAGGGCTTAACAGCCGTGGTGAATACGATTGGGTTCTCATGCTCACTACTGATCCATCAAAAAAATAACTTTCCGCGTGAAGCTGAGTGCTCTGTGTTACAAGGTGATAACGCGATGGTGAGCGTACCGCGTTTCTTTTAAGTCGTCAGGGGAAGAATTCCGGCCCATGATAAATGCAGAAGCCGGCGAAATACCGGCTTTCTGATATTTGAACGGGGAATTCCCGCGATATGACTGGGTTAGCTTCCTTTCGGCTCCTGGCGCATATGCCGCCCGTTGTTATGACTGCGATCCTTCTTCATTTCAGACCATTTCTTATACTGGTCTTTGCTAAAAATTGACTTTATCGACTTGTCATAATTCTTTCTAAGCTTACTAAACTCATTTTTGCGGGTATCATCACTTAACTGTTTTTGTTTCAATTCATGCGCCTGCCGGCGAAACGCTGCGTTCGCCTTTTGGAACTTTTCGAATTGTGCATCACTTAATGAAAGGTCCTTCCGGATCTTCTCCGCACGATCATTCGCCACCCTCTGACCATGAGCCCGATGCTCATCGCGTCTTGCCGACTGTTGCGCCTGCCATTTGGATCTCTGTTCTTCTGTAAGCACACTTTCAACTTCTTTCTTTCTGGTGTCGCTTAATGAATGCATCGATTTCACCTTAACCTCTTTTGTCTTCGTGGAGTCTGACCTAAGATCATGAAACTTTGCCTTATAAGATTTATCGATGACCTTGATCTTCTCATACTGATCGTCGCTCAAAGACAATTCAGTTTTCATTTTCTCAGCCATATCCCGGTGGTGATCACCTCTCCCCTTCTCCTGAGCCGACACAACAGCAGCCGCCATTATGAAGGCCATTAAAGCCAAATGCTTCTTCATACTTCGTTGTTTAATTTGACTTCAAAGAATCAACAACAGTTCCAAAAACCATTGATTTGGAAAGTATTAGACAAACATCATCAATTCATCTACAGATGCAGCCAATGAGGCGATTGGCTTTTCGTTTATGCTGATCCATTCAAAGGTCGCCTGCAATTAGTCGACGGATGGTAACTCCGCAACTAAAACGCTGACTCGGCAATGTCCACGTCCGCGGACGAGAATGCCTGTCGTGCCTTACCCTTATTGAGTTCGGCATCTTTGGTTTTGCCCTGCTTTTGCAAGGCCTGGGATAGGCCTGTCAACGACCATCCATTCAGTGGATTGTGAATGAGGTCCTCGCGATAGACACTCTCTGCTTCCCGGAGTTTTCCATTCTTCAAAAGATATTTACCAAGAAACTGCCGGGCAGGAATCACCCAGTCATGTGGTTCGCGATATATCAGTTTGTCTTCTTCAGCGATTGCTTTGCGGAATGCGTCAAATGATTCAGTTGCCTTACCCTCACTGTAAAGGATCTCACCGGCAAGCAACGCAGAAGCTATACGGCATGACTGGACAGGACTATTAAAGGGCATATATCGTATAGCTAGTAATGAATCCGACAATTGCGCATTGATCCGTTTCAGGCATTTATTAGCTTCCTTCTGCTGATTGTGCCGAACATGAGCGACACCACGGGCAAACTGATCGAGAACATATGCGTATCTCCAGGTGCTGTCGGGCGCGCTGCCGGCTAGTATCTCTTCCCATTTGCCCAGACGAATTCGCGCCAGGACGGGCATCATGAAAACGAACTGCCCATAGGGATCTGTTCGCAAGTCGGATGACAGCGCAACGGTACGGTTACGCGCTCGATCATAAATTGGCAACCCATCCTTATACATGCCAGCTGTCATTGCACAGAATGACTGAACAGCAAAGAAATGAGTTGACCGGTCCTGCCCCAGGCGCAGACCCGGAATGCGCAGATCTGTCACGTTGTTAATCGCATTTGCCTGTTCGTTTACACGAACACCTTCGCTGTACAGACCATTTCGCTGATACATGTGTGTTGCCATATGCACCATATGACCTATTCCGGGATTCACATCTTTCAATGCATCGGCCGTCCCTAACGCGCGGCCTGGTGTACGCGAAGCCTCGACCAGGTGAATATAGTAATGCATGATTGCAGGATGCCTTTCCTTTTTAAGCACTGATTCACAAATGTTCACCAGAGAGTTTGTCCAGGGGCGTGGATTTCCGTCATTGCTCCAGAAATCCCATTTGTGCTCAAGCATAACAGCATCCACATACAATGACTTGATGTCACTGTCGTCAGGATATTTAGCCACAAGTTTTTCCAGTGCGGATGCATAGCTGCGATTCAGCAGCTGTCGGTCGACGTTGCTCATATCGCTGGAATACCGCTGACTCATGGCTGAAATGAGGTCGGACTCTTTTGCACTCACTTGCATTGCTGCGCGTCGCATTTCCACAATGATTTCGGGCACCTCTTTAGGCATCTTGTAAACAAACGTGTTATAGTAAGGACCGCGGGAGAGTGCCTGGCCCCAATAGGCCATGGCGCATGTGGGGTCAAAACGCGAAGACTCCTTGAATGATGCAAATGCTTCCTGAAAATGATAACCATAATAGAAGCCCAAACCCTGGTTGAAATAATACTGCGCGCTGTCGCTCTTCGTTGATATTTTGTAATTGCGGCCGCCCCAGCCCGGCAAGGCTTTTATGAACTTTCCATCATCACCAGCCTCTATATTAGCTCCAGTCGAGCCACACAACGCCGACGCGTTGAGCTCAGCCGCCTTAACACTTTCGGATCGTTGGCGCCGACTATAGGTCCAATCCGCACCCATCAATAGCACGGCACCTATGAAAGCAACCAAAAGGAAAAAGTTCAGTTTTCGCATGGCAAGTTGGTCGTCGAGTGTTTTTTGCAATATACTGGAACGTGCAATGGAAAAACACTGCTGCCTTATTGCAATGGCCCGACGCAAACCTATCGACGGTCAGCCGGGAATCGCTGCAGGGTTGAGAACAAGACAACGGCGATAGCCATGAACATCAGTGCAATAAACGATCCTCTCAACGTGGCGGCGGCTGCAATGAATCCAATCGATGGTGGGCCGATGAGAAACCCCATAAAGCCCAGTGATGACACCGCAGTTATTGCAATGCCGGGGGCCATATTAGTCGATTGACCGGCGGCACTGTAAACCATGGGCACTACGGCAGACACGCCCATTCCTACGAGCGCGAAGGCGATCAGGGCTGGCGCGAACTGAGGAGATACAACAGCGAGTAGCAACCCCGTTGTAGCCAGCGATCCACTGAGTTGAAGGGTTCGCCGCAGACCAAAGCGCGCCGCTATTGCGTCAGCCATAAAACGCATCGTTGTCATGGCAATCATGAATGCCGAGTATCCCATCGCCGCGTGATCGCGGGTCGCCTGTACAACTTTACTCATATACACACCACTCCAGTCAAACATAGCCCCCTCAACCATCATCGAACAGAAGGCAATCAATCCCAATCCCAAGAGCGATTTATCAGGAAGAGCCAGCAAAGACTGCTTCTCTTTTGTAGTGCGATCGCCTGGCGACAGGAAACGCGTCGCGAATGCGAGCCCCGGCACAAAAACGCATGCTATACAGACAAAGTGCCAGAACGGATCAATGTTATGACTGATCATCCAAGCACCCGTCGCTGCTCCGGCGAAGCCTGCAAGACTCCACAGCCCATGAAACGAAGCCAGCAGGCGCTTGCCATATGCCTGCTCGATGGCAACAGCCTGAGTGTTCATAGAAATGTTCAGCATGTTAGCAAAGAAGCCAAACAGCAACAGGCTAACGGCAATCTGTACACCCGTTGTTGCTACACCGATTCCGATCAGCGAAAGGCTGTAACACGTTGACGACAACAACACCACCTTCTTGCTGTGCAGCCTGGCGATGAGCCACCCAGAAAATGGGAGAGAAACAAAGAAGCCGACAGGCAGCGCAAACAGAATTGTACCGAGTGCTGCTTCATTTAATTGTAACTGTTCCTGAATCGTAGGGATGCGCGATGCCCAGCTGGCAAAGCACAGGCCGTGAAGTATGAAGAAGACGCTTACACCCACACGACGCGAGAGCAACGAATACCTGCTAATTGACGGCTGCGTTGCAGCAATGAAGGAAGAATCGTTCATCTGTTCCTGTTTCTCTGATGCCTGCTGAACCGCCTTGAGGCCGCTATTCGACAGTCTAAAATCTCTTCTTATTTGATCCATAAGTTATGTCGTTTGCAATTTCATGCAAACAAAGGAAGCGACATTGCAACAATAATGCAACATTATGCTACATTTTGTGCAATATATTGCAATAAAAGCACCATTGAATCCCAATAAAATGCATAATATTGCACCATGTTAAAGGAAGAACGATTCCAGTATATTCTCAGGAAGCTTTCTGAGGACCAGAAGGTTAACCTCACCACCCTGAGCAAAGCTCTTGATGTTTCATCATACACTGTTCGCAGAGACCTAAAGGAACTTACAGACAAGGGCCTGTTGCAGGCAGTCCGTGGTGGCGCCGTTCCGCACTCTCCTACTCCACATCATTTTCTCGATCGTCTTGGATATCAACAGGAGCAAAAGCGGGCCATTGCTGCAAAGGCTGTATCCATGGTGAAAGACGATCAGGTGATAGTACTGGACAGTGGCACGACAGCGCTGGCAATTGCCAGCATGCTTCCGCGCGAGCTTCGAATTACAGTCGTGACCAATAGCTTCCCCGTTGCAAGTGTCCTGGAATCTCATCCTTATATCGAAGTTCTTTTCGCCGGTGGGCGCCTCTACAAAAGCGCATTTACTACTACTGGTCACGACACGATTAGATTTTTTAGAAATATCCGCGCCGACATCTACTTTATGGGGATTTGCAGCATTCACCACTCCATTGGAGTCACCACCATTAACTATGAAGAAGCAGAAGTGAAGAAATCTATCGTTGAGGTATCGAAGCAGGTCATCGCACTTACGCCACACGAACGAATTGATACTGCCGAGGCATTTATCATTTGCCCGTTGGAAATGGTCGATACTGTCATCACTGACGATGAAGGCGCGGCTGTGGCCAGAGACCTCCTGGCCGGTACCGGAATCACCGTTCTATAAAAGAACCAGGCGCAAATCATAAAGGATCACTCATCCTTATTGGTAACACAGGCACATCAATTGCAGGCGAATGTTCACACAAGGTTGATAAACCACCCTTAGGTTATTCTATTCGAATTCGTTAACATTATTCAGCCTATCAATAACAAAACCAACTGCATCATGAAAAGAACCTCTCACTTCCTCTCTGCTCTCATTGTGCTGGCCTTTGTCGTTGTCGCCTGCGGGCCTAACGATGAAAAAATCTCTGCTGCCGTTACGGAAGCCTTGAAGACCAATCCCGAATTATCGCCAGTGTCTGCTGCTGTCAAGGACGGCGTCGTTACGCTTACAGGTGAAGTCGAAGCCGATGAACAAAAATCATCTGCTGAGTCTGTCGTGGCAGCCGTCAAAGGCGTGAAAAGCGTCAACAATTCGGTAACGGTTAAACCCAAAGGTCCATCGCCTGAAGAACTAAAGAAACAGGCCGACGACGCATTGACAGCCAAGGTTAATGCGAACTTCACAACCTATAAAGTCGAAGGTGTAACGGCTACCGTTTCCGACAGCATCGTAACTCTAACCGGTGAGATCAAGCGTGCAAATCTTCAGAATGCAATGAAGGCCGCTATGGAATCAGGCGCAAAAAAGGTAGACAACAAACTAACCATTAAGAAATAGCTATGACACTGCAGGAAAAATACACGGCGGTGATCGACATCGCTAAGAAGAATGGCGTCGCCAATCTTAAAGTGGAACAACAAGGTGCAGTGCTTCACATTGCCGGAAAGACAAGCGAGACAGTGAAGCAGAAGATGTGGGATGCCTATTCTAAAATCGATCCTGACATGCGGGCAGGAGATCTCATGCTCGATGTTGAAGCAGCCGATTTCGACGAAGTCTATGAAATAAAAAAGGGTGATAGCCTGAGCAAAATCGCGAAGCAGTTCGGCACCACCTGGCAGAAGATCCATGAGATGAACAAGGATACTATCAAGAATCCGGACGTGATTTTTCCCGGTCAAAAGATCAAAATCCCGAAAGGTTAGTTGGTATCACAGTTTGACAGTAAGATTCTGGCTGGTAGGACATTTAATTATCCTACCAGCCTTGTTTCAATCTTTTGCAAACGCAGTCCCTGCATAGTCCCAGTACGGCCCCAGTACGGCCCCAGTCTCCTCCAGCCCTCGCCAAGACTTCTCCAGACTTTCCCAGACGTCGCCGCGTTTTGCAGCTTCGTCCAGCATTTAGTATCTGGCCGCATCCCATACGGGAATTCATTAACCGGAAAAACTCTAACTTTCCACAAACCTATTCCTATGAGCTCCGCTTCTCGCACTTCAGCCTTGTTGTTCGCTGACAATTTGCGCCTCGTCTGCACGCACATCGTCGTTGTCTTTACTGTTCTCATATACAGTCAATCACGCGGTCAGGATCTTAAACAGCTGGACGCATATTACGCAAAGGCATTGAAAGACTGGAACGTTCCTGGAATGAGCGTCGCCATCGTTAAGGATGGAAAGGTTATTTTTTCCAAAGGCTATGGCGTGAAGGAAGCCGGCAAAGCTGATCCTGCCGATGCCAATACACTATATGCCATCGCCTCCAATAGTAAAGCATTCACAACCGCTGCTATCGCCATGATGGTTAAGGAAGGGAAACTTTCATTCGACGATAAAGTCCGCAAGTATCTTCCCTATTTCGAACTCTACGATCCGTTTGTTTCACAAGATGCTACCATCAGCGACCTCCTTTGTCATCGTATTGGATTTCGAACCTTCAGCGGCGATGCCATATGGTACCTGTCCGACGATCTCACTGCGGAACAGATCATCAGGCGTGCAAAATATCTGGAGCCCACTTATCCATTCCGCGCGGGGTACGGCTATTCAAATGTAATGTACATTACTGCGGGGGAGCTTATGCGCACCGTTGCCGGCAAGCCATGGGGTGAGATCATTCAGGAAAAGATATTCAACAAACTTGGGATGGATCGCTCAGTTACCTCGAGCCAATACATCGACTCCAAAGGGAACTTTGCTACGCCTCATGCGCTCGACGGCGACAAACACATTCCTATTGCCTGGGAAAACTGGGATGCAATTGCTGCAACAGGTGGTATCGTGTCGAGTGTTGAAGATATGAGCAAGTGGATGATCTTCAACCTGAACAACGGAATATGGAAAGGCGACACACTGCTCACCACTGCACTAAGGACAAAATTATGGACGCCCCATAACGTGTTCCCAGTTAACAATACAGACGACAATTTTGAAACGCACTTCGCCGGATACGGCCTCGGCTGGTCGCTCACTGACTACAAAGGGAAAATGCGTGTAGGCCATACAGGAGGATACTCAGGAATGCTCTCACTTGTTACAATGATCCCTGATGAAAAACTCGGCGTGGTCGTTCTTACCAACGGAATGAAAGGTGGACTGATGCGCGCGATCGGCGATTATACCGTCGACAGTTTCCTCAAACAAAAGGTCAGAGATTATTCCGCAGAATATCTTGCTGAAACAAAAAAACGACGCGCAGCAGATACTCGTATTACGGACAGGGAGAAGGCGCGTGTTTCGGGAACAAAGCCATCTGTACCACTCGGGCAATACGCCGGCAGTTACTCAGCAGACATCTACGGTAACATCGAAGTGAAGAAAGATGGAGACAAACTTCGCCTCTCATTCGAGCATTCAAAACGATTCAATGCCACTCTCGAACATTGGCATTATGATGTTTGGCGAATCAAATGGGACAATGCAGAACAGTTGTCATGGTTCAGTTTCGGCACGGTAGCATTTCAACTCGACAACAACCTAATAGTGAAGGGACTGGAATTCGACGTACCGAATGATGACATCTGGTTTGAGGAACTGAAGGGAATTAAGAATTAAGAATTAAGAGTTAAGAATTAGCTGCCAGCCTTTGGCTGTCGGTGGGCACGACCGTAGGTCGTGAAAGCTAATTCTTAACTCTTAATTCTTAATTCTTAATTCTCTTCTTTCCTACAAACCTAACCACCGAACTCGCACCCGAGTGATACCGTCCCTCCTCGTTCAAAACTTCCAGTTCTTCGAGCATGATGATATCATAGCCTGAGAAATCGGCTGCTAGTTCTTCTGTCGAGAACAGCATCTCAATATCCCGTGGGCCACCAACTTTTGGATTTGCCTTCACGTATTCAAGGTGAGCCTTACTGAAGGCTTCGAATATGATAATACCTCCTGGCTTAAGAAACGTGCTTAGCTTTCGATGGATCGATGACTTCTTATTGGCAAGGAAATGCGCGTAAATAAGACCAATTGCATCGAATGACTTTTCCTGAAATCCAAGCCGTTCAAGATCACCCACCAGGTATTCAATCTCAACATCCATTTCGTCGGCAAGACGCAGCGCCTTGGATCTGCCTTCGACGCTGAGATCAACGGCAGTCACCTCCCATCCAAGGGTTGCCGCATAGACGCCATTGCGACCTTCTCCGTCGGCAGGCATCAGGATCGAACCTGGTTCTAATCCCTTTAATTGATCGCGAAAGAATTCATTGGGGGCTTTTCCGTAGGCGAATGCCTCGTCGCTGTAGCGCTGATCCCATTGCTTCTTATAAGATTCATCATTTTGACTCATAACTCGTAAGGGGTTTATTGATAGCTTTTGTTTGGTCAACCAAAAACATATACCGCGTGGTTCCCGGCAGCGATGTATCGATCAGAATATTGTTGAGGTATCGGATGATTGGTCAAAAGCGGGAAGTTGTCTGATCCGGCTATGGCTATACAGGTATTTACCCGTAAATTACCTGTTTATGAAGCAAAAAAAGGGAAAGAAACCGTTTCCTGTCTTTTCTAAAGATGATCGTAAGAGGATTGTTGACCTGATTGAGCGAGGTGAGATTAGCCGTAGTCAAGCGATGGAGCAATACGGTATTTCTTCGGTGGAGACTATACGGTCATGGATCCTGAGATATTCAACCAGCCCTGAAAGTATTTTAGGAAAAGTATTTACTAAGGCGGAAAAACGACAAGCCGCATATCGCATTATAGCTGGTGAGGTTACTAGTTCACAGTTGGCGATAGAGCTTAGTGTAGACCCTAATTCGTTGAGAAGATGGGTTAGAGAGGTCAAGTCAGAAACTGGCTATGGCGAATCAATCAAGAATCCTCATTCTGCTAAACTGATGGCTGTTCAAAGCCAAACCGTGGAAGATTTGCTGCTTAAGATAGCGGCATTAAATACCTTAATTGATATTGCCGAAAAAGAACTGGGCATCGATATCAGAAAAAAGTCTGGTACCAAACAGTAGTGATGATGAAGGGATCTTTTGCCAAGGTGGGTGTCGGCCGCCTTTGCAAACTGTTTGGTAAGACGCGACATGCCTTCTATGAAAAGACCTGGTATAAGCAGCAGCGTTACAGCGATGAGCAGATTATTGTTGAGCTACTGGTGACTTTGAAGCGTGAGATACCTGTGCAATCAACTAAGAGCATTTATATTGTGCTCAAGTCCACCTTACGGAGTCATGGTATCACCATAGGGCGGGATAGTTTGCATCAAATACGAGAGCGATACAATCTCTTAAACAGGCCCAGGAAACGATATTATAAGACGACAGACTCATTCCATCGCTTCTATAAATATCCTAACAGGATAAAAGATCTGGCCATTACCGCTATTGAACAAGTTTGGGTTTGTGACATTACTTACATCCGGGTCGGAGATCAATTTAGCTTCTTGTCTCTTGTCACCGATGCCTATTCACATTTTATTGTTGGCTATTGCTTGTATCCAACTTTAGCTGCTGAAGGTTCCTTAATCGCTCTTCGTATGGCGATAGCAACACTAAAAGGTAATGGTCATGGTCTCATTCATCATTCCGACAGAGGCATCCAATATTGTTGTGATGTATATACCGAAGAGTTAAGAAAGCACAATATTGAAAGTAGCATGACGGAAAACGGTGATCCATACGAAAATGCAGTTGCCGAAAGGCTGAATGGCATCTTAAAGTACAATTTTGGCTTGGGTCAGAACTTCACATGCGAACAGTTTGCCGGACAAACGGTAGATAGATCAATTAAAAACTATAATCACCTAAGGCCTCATCAGAGTGTTAGCATGTTTACACCTGCTACTGCCCATCAATACGATGGCGACCTAAAACGATGCTGGAAAAAGAAATCCTACAAGGCGAGGGACCCAACAATATCGACTATTGAAGCTGAGCGAGACGCCTGTTTATAGATGTTGAAATATGGATAACTCCAAATCATTTATTGCTTGCCGAACGTTCCTGCGGGAGTTACCCACATTCCAACATCGACAACGATGATTACTTAAAAATTAAAACTACTTTTAACCAACCTGTATAGCTATAACCGGACTAATTCGTGAGCCTGTAAAGTCCCAGCCGGAATAACTCAGACTGTAAAGGTTTTTCCGGATCGGACAAAGACTGGCAAACTCTGGGAAAAGCTGGGAAATACTCTGGGAAAGTCTGGGAAGACTTGGGAAAAAGTTGGGAAAGACTTTGGGAAAGTCTGGGAACACCTGGGAAAAAGTTGGGAAAGACTTTGGGAAACGTTGCCTGAGAGCTGCGGACCTGGCGCCAAAGACTAGCCAAATCGTTGCGGCCTATATGCCGACTACATGCCTGCTACCAGCCGACCAGCCTCCCACCAAATTTCACGACGCCTTCTTCCCCATACTAGCCTTCAACTGTTCCATCAGATCCATCGGCTTGCGGTGCGTAACCTTCATTACAGGTTCTTTCACCTTGCCGCCTTTAGCCTTAGCTTTAATGAACTTCATAAGAGCAGCTGTATATGTGTCCTTGTATTCAGTGATATCGAATTCTGTTGTCAACTGATTGATCAGACTAAGCGCCATCTTCATCTCTGTGGCTTTCGCCTTTGCCTTGGGGACCTTAAGCTCAGAGGTCTTGCGGATTTCCTCCGCGAAGCGGATCTTCTCAAGTAACAATATGTTTTCATAAGGCTTTATCACACACAATTGTTCTTTGCTTCGGAGCACAAAACTGCCAACACCAACTTTTCCGCTTTTTTTCAACGCATCGCGCAACAACACATAGGCACGCTCGCCTCCCTTAGTTGGTTCCAGATAATAAGGCACTTCGTAATAAACTGTTTCGATCTCCGCCTCATCGATGAACGCCTCTATGTGCACAGTCTTTGTTTTCTCCGGACTCGCTTTCTTGAAGTCCTCGTCGTCGAGAATTACATAGTCTCCGTTCAGTTTGTATCCCTTAACAATGTTCTTCCACTCAATCACTTTGCCCGTGTCTTCGTTCACACGCTGATAGTGAATGCGGGAATGATCTTTCTTATCAAGCATATCGAGATCGAGACTGCTTTCCTGCGATCCACTGAAAAGTTTAACCGGGATGTTGACTAATCCAAAGCCTATTGCGCCAGTCCAAATTGCTCTCATTTGTTTTAATTTTGTCCAACGAATATCTGCATCTCAAACCGTGTGCCTGCAGGGTTAAAGCGAGGATACGCCGTGGCGCTGCGGACTAATTTCTACAATGGAGGGACGAATTGAGCAAAATAAATAATGGTAGGGAGATGGCATGAAAAGGAAACGTATAAAGAAAAGTGGTGTGCAGATACCGCACAACAACGAAAGCGAGATAACTAAAACGAGATGTCCCACTGAACGCGATAGCGCCACCCCTTTGTAAAGTCTAGGTCATCATTGAGGAAGTTGAAGTAGCTGGCTTCGGCGGTGAGCTTATTCTTGTGACCTTTGAAGAACCAGTTCATATCGAAAGATGTCTCTGTCTGTGCATCGTCGTCGACATTAACTTTCGGACGATACGTGGCGTGCCTCACGGCGAATTCTAAAGGTTTTGGCCACCAATGAACAGACTGATGCACCATATAGCCAGCCTGGACATAAAATCCGTGCAATAGAGTAGTCTGATCGCTGTTCAACTTATCTATGACCTGTTTCCAGTGCAGTTCAGACTGCCAGCTAAGGCCGCGGTACTTAAATGCAGTTTCGATGTTGAGTTGATTAACCCGGTATTGGCCGGGTGCACCTTCTTCGAACCCTTCCAGAGTACCACCTCCCGCCTGAGAGAAGCGTGTATATGGGCTGCGGTTGGTCACTGCCGCAACGGCCAGGATAGCCGCCGGCTTAGGCGTGATCTCCAGATCACTTCCCTCGAATTCCACTTCACGCCCAAGAAAATTCCATTGCAGCCGGCCAAAGTACATAAGATTGCCGTCATCGTTTTTAGTATTCCCTCTTCCTGTACCCGTGAGCGCGGCTGCCCAATAATTGAAATCGGCGATGCCCTCCCCTTTAAGATGGCCATATACTTCCACTCCCTGCTGACGATCGACCGTGAAAGCCCGATTAATTAGTGATCTTTCGATCAATTGTTGCTCACCGCTGCTGATGAATCGTTCACGCGTAAATTCGACCTTCCATTGACCAAGCTTGAAATTCAACCATTCCCACTTCTCAATCATAACGCGAAAGTCGAGCAGGTTCGATTGTGACAACTCATATTCCCAGTAATAGCCTAACCACGGCTTGAAAGCGTGTCCCCCAATCTTAATGCGGGCTCGGTTGATCTTAAATACAGGCTTCCGCTCACCAACAAAATCGTCGTAAGTAATCGGATCGGTGTCGGCAGGGGTTGCAAAGCGAAATTGAAGACGGCCCTGTATTTGAAGAAGAAAATTGTTATCAATAGTACGGAGCTCAAACCCTTTATTTCCATATCGCGCCACGACGCGGCTCGAATCGGAGTTCTGGGCAAAAACTTCACCCAGACCGAGCACACAGTTTATCGCCGTCAGAATTATGGCGACGCGAATATTCAAATACGGGGCTAACGACTTTGACATCTTGACTTAGGGGCAAGGACTAATAAAAGTAAGAATTAACGATGAAGAATGAACAATCGATGGATGGCCTTTTGGCTAACGCTTCTACGAATGAACAAAGCGAACATACCGACATCGTTCTGATTGGTGCCGGTGTCATGAGCGCAACGCTTGGGTTACTGCTAAAAGAGCTCGACCCTGCGTTTACGATACAAATCTTTGAACGTCTTGACGGCGCAGCCATGGAAAGCTCCGATGCATGGAACAATGCAGGAACGGGGCATTCGGCATTTTGCGAACTTAACTATACGCCACAACGGCCTGACGGCACCATCGATATTACCAAGGCCGTCAAAATTGCATCATCGTTCGAAGTGTCGAAGCAGTTCTGGGCACATCTTGTTGAACAGGGAATATTAGGCACTCCATCCTCTTTTATCAATCAGGTTCCGCACGTTAGCTTTGTGTGGGGACAGGACAATGTTCAGTTTCTGCGGGCCCGTCATCGCGCCATGATCGAATGCCCTCTGTTTGAAAGTATGCAGTATTCTACCGATCGAAATCGACTAGATCGCTGGATGCCGGTTGTCATGGATGGACGTGACAGCGCCTTACCTCTGGCTGCAACCTGCATGGACATTGGCACCGATGTAAACTTTGGATCTCTTACCAGCAATATGATTGGCACCTTATCATCACGCCAGGGTGTTCACGCACACTACAATCACGAAGTGAAAAAACTCAGACGAGACCAAGCTGGAATGTGGAATATAAAAGTGAAGGATCTTCAAACAGGTGACAAGCGCCGGATAACCGCGCGCTTTGTATTCATTGGAGCCGGCGGGGGCTCTTTGCGTTTGTTGGAAAAATCCAGGATACCTGAAGGCCGCGGTTACGGTGGCTTTCCGGTAGGTGGACAATGGTTGGTCTGCACTGATGATGCCGTAGTTAGCCGTCACGACAAAAAGGTGTACGGTATGGCACCCGTTGGCTCTCCGCCCATGTCGGTGCCACATCTGGATACGCGGGTCATTGGAGGACAGAAGGCATTGCTGTTTGGTCCCTTCGCCGGATTCTCCACGAAATTTCTAAAGGAAGGATCGTACCTGGATCTGTTCAAGTCCATTCGCGTCGACAACATACTTCCGATGATCGCAGCCGGCATGGACAATATTCCCCTCACCCGATATCTGATTGATCAGTTGCGCCTGTCGCCGGATGAACGGATTCAGGCGCTACGCCAATACGTCCCACTTGCCAAACGCGAAGACTGGAAACTGGAGGTTGCCGGGCAACGGGTTCAGGTTATTAAGCGCGGAGAGAAAGAGATTGGAGTATTGGAATTCGGAACGGAAGTGATCGCATCAGCCGATGGCTCGCTTGCCGCACTGCTCGGTGCATCGCCGGGGGCGTCAACCGCTGCATCCATCATGCTCGATGTTATTCAAAGATGCTTTCCATCCAGGATGAACGAATGGAGAAAAAAGTTGCCATCAATTATTCCGTCTTATGGACAAGATATTTCGCGCGACAGAAAATTATTAACCGAGATAAGGCGGTCGACTAACAAAACGTTGGAGCTGCATCCAAAAGAAAAAATTGAAAACTAAACTGTTTGGCCGATTCTCATCGTGTAGCCGGCGGTTGTTTCGCTTCAGAGTAGTGGTCAACGCTCACCGACAAATTTGCCGGACGGTAGTTAAAGGTCAAATCGGACTTGCTAGTATTGCGGAACACTGAAAGATCTGCACATGAACAAGCCCATCCGTCTGACACTATCTCTCGTCGCACTACTGATCGTTCCTGTTGCGTACGCACAAGAACTTAACAAAGACATTGATCGCTATCGCAAAGGCGAGTTTGTAATAAAGGCTAAACCAGGAGCATCGGTTGTTGTTGAGCAATTACAGCACAAGTTCTGGTTTGGGGCTGCTATCAGTAACGGTTTCGTCGATGGTCATATGCAGCCCGCGGACAAAGCCCAATACGAACAAAAGTTTCTGCAGAACTTCAATTCGGCAGTTACAGAGAACGCTGTGAAGTGGCTAAGTATGGAACGCGAGCAGGGCAAAGTGATTTACAGCGTCGTCGACAGCATGCTCGCATGGACAGACCGTCATCATATTCCACTCCGCGGTCACAATCTCTTCTGGGGCATCGATAAGTTCGTGCAGCCATGGTTGAAAGAAATGAATGATGCAGAGCTTCGGGCCACGCTGCAGCGCAGGGCAGAAAGCGTTACCAGTCGTTATCGCGGGCGATTCGCTGAATATGACCTTAACAATGAAATGGTTCACGGAAACTACTACGAACAACGACTTGGTAATGGAATCACTAAGGACATGGCAACCTGGGCCCACAACGGTGACCCTGGTGCAAAGCTATTCCTTAACGACTACGATATCACTACTGGCAACAAATTGCCGGAGTACATGATGCAGATACGTTCCCTACTGAAACAGGGAGTACCCATAGCCGGTATTGGAGTACAGGGGCATCTCCATGCTGAGACTTTTGATCGCAAGGAACTCAAGAGGGCATTAGACTCACTTGCAATCTTCAAGCTCCCGATTCGCATTACAGAGTTCAACGTTCCTGGTCAGCGTTCGCGATACTACAAGGAGAACATTCGTACCATGACTCAGGAAGCAGAGGCTGAAAAAGCCAAAGAACTTACGGATTTTTACCGCATATGTTTTGCGCATCCTGCCGTAGAAGGCATATTAATGTGGGGTTTCTGGGAAGGCGCCAACTGGATACCGGTCTCGTCGCTATATCATACAGATTGGTCGCCAACTCCTGCCGCTATTGCCTATCAGAATTTGCTGTTTAAAGAATGGTGGACAAAGTCATCAGGTAAGGCGGGCAAAGACGGCACATTTAAAGTCAGAGCTTTCTATGGCAAATATAAAGTAACGATTGATGGTGTGGTGAGTGAGAGGGAGTTCAATTAAGAATTAAGAATTAAGAATGAGAGGCGGCAGCGCTATCATGTGTTCCCATTTTTATAGCGGATGCCTGCAATAATAATTAGTACATTGATGGCTATGGCAACTCCGTTGGTGACGATAACGGGAATATCCTCCCTCCTGACGCCATAAATAATCCATAGAACTAACCCCACAAAGAGAACGGCAAGGTAAAAAAGCGAGATGTCGTTTGCCTTTTTCTCCTTTAAGATCTTAATCAGTTGCGGCAACAGTGACAAGGACGTGCAGGACCCTGCAATCACACCAATGATCATCGTTACCTTTTCAGCCATGCGCTATTTGCAATTCTCGAGGTCTTTTTCAAGATTCTTCTTCAACTCATGGTTTGCCTCAGCCTCATCTATTGAATGAGACTGCTGAAGCGATTCCTCCTGCTTTGAGAATTCACTCAGCTGCGCGTAATACTTTCTGATAACTTTTAGCTCCTCTTCCGTCATATCCTCTACATTCACGAGACGGTTGCTTGCAAACTGATGAGCAGCCACCAGTTCGTTCAATTTCAATTGAATAGCCAGGGAATCCTTGTTCTGCGATTTCTGAATCAGAAAGACCATCAGGAATGTAATAATTGTCGTACCTGTATTTACAACAAGCTGCCATTGTTCTGAAAAATGAAACAACGGTCCTGTAACTGCCCACGCAATGATTAATGCCAATGCAACAATAAACGCAGGTGTACTCCCTGCCAAAGCTGTAACGCGGGACGAGAATGTTTCCATCAGCCCCATGTGAGGAGCCGGCAATTCACTTGGCCTTAGTTGCTTCCCTGACTGCGCATTCCGTACTCTGGTGTCTCTTTTATTTGTCTTAACCATAATTCTATTGCTATAGTTGATAATAAATCAACGGCTACCATTACGCGCGTCGATCTCACCGCCCACTTACAAAGCAAAGGCCAACAGATTCCTCAGAAAATATGTTACAATACGTGGATAGAGATCAATTCACCATAGATCATCTGGTCCACAGGCATCATTCCAGTAAACGCTATCTGTGGATAATTGTCCCCGGCACCGCGAAGCCACTGAAGAGCCTCATCCCCGCTGCTTGTTTCCAATAAGTCCTTGTCTCGATATCGTTTCTCACTTTAACGCCCTTTGGTGAATCGAATACTACAGACTTCGGTCACTTCCTAATGTCGTTTACGGCTTTGAGGTATAAGCTGGCTTCATGTACATCTCGTCTGAAAATGATCTGATTGCTGGCACTTTGTTTGGCAGTCGAGAGAAGGCATGATGCGCAATGCGTGCTGACCAGACTTGACGCGAGATCAATTCATTGCCGGAACAACACTCATGGATCAAACCATTGATATATGAATTACAAGGTGGGTAAGGGATTGAATCTTCTTATTCGATCCACGTCAAATCTCAATATCATTCTGTAAACGTGCCCGAGTATCTAACTTTTGAACCACAACAGCATGGCAAAGAAAAATCAAGAAGGAGGCAAAAAGACCAAAGTACAGTCAAACGCGAAACTTAACCTGCTTGCTGCTGACCGCGAGGTAGCCCAGGATGAACTCATGACCACCAATCAGGGGACAAAAATAAATGACGATCAAAACTCCCTGAAGGCGGGCGATCGTGGACCGACCTTGATGGAGGATTTCATCTTCCGCGAAAAGATGACACATTTCGATCACGAAAGGATTCCGGAACGAATTGTCCATGCAAGGGGGGCTGGTGCACACGGTGTGTTCAGACTTAATAAGTCGCTGGCTAAGTACACAAAAGCAATGTTTCTTACGCAGCTGAATGTTGACGTTCCAGTATTCGTACGGTTTTCAACCGTTGCTGGCTCGCGTGGATCATCTGATTTAGCCCGCGACGTACGCGGCTTCGCCGTTAAGTTCTATACAGAAGAAGGAAACTTTGATCTGGTCGGAAATAACATGCCCGTATTTTTTATTCAGGACGCGATGAAATTTCCCGATCTGGTCCACGCCGTTAAGCCTGAACCGAATAACGAAATTCCGCAGGCGGCTTCAGCACACGATACATTCTGGGACTTTATCTCACTTATGCCTGAATCTGCGCATATGATCATGTGGGCGATGAGCGATAGAGCAATACCCAGAAGTTACAGGATGATGGAAGGATTCGGAGTTCACACGTTCAGGCTCATCAATAAAAACGGAGAAGCTCATTTTGTAAAGTTTCACTGGAAGCCACGATTAGGTGTGCACTCTGTAGCATGGGATGAAGCTCAGATCATATCCGGGAAGGATCCTGACTTTCACAGGCGCGATCTTTGGGAGGCAATCGAAAATGGTCAATTTCCAGAATGGGACTTTGGGGTTCAGATTATACCCGAAAAAGATGAATTCAAATTTGAATTTGATCTGCTCGACCCAACGAAGATCGTTCCTGAGGAGACTGTTCCTGTTCAACTCATAGGGACACTTCAACTTAATCGCAACCCCGACAACTTCTTTGCGGAAACTGAACAAATAGCTTTCCATGTCGGTAACGTTGTTCCTGGGATAGACTTTACAAATGATCCCTTAATGCAAGGTCGTCTCTTTTCATACACTGACACACAACTCATCCGTCTCGGTGGACCAAACTTTCACGAATTACCAATCAATCGACCGGTAAATGTTATTCATAATAATCAACGAGACGGCTATGGGCGCCAACAGATAAATACCGGACGCGTTTCTTACCATCCAAACTCACTAGGTGGAGGATGTCCGTTTCAGGCGAAGATGACACAAGGTGGATTTAAATCTTATGCCGAACGAATAGATGCAAGCAAAGTGAGGGAACGCAGCAAAAGTTTTCGCGACCATTTCAGCCAGGCCAGGCTATTCTTCCATAGTCAGTCCCTGCCTGAAAAAAATCACCTCATTGATGCCCTTCGGTTTGAGTTGGGCAAAGTAAAGACGGTTGCCGTTCGCGAACGAATGGTTAATATTTTGCAACAGATAGATACAGATCTGGCTGCAGCTGTGGCCGTAGGACTGGGACTGACTGTTCCGAAAAAATCAGCGGGTCAGCTCAATCACAGTGTTCCTGCAGACGCAGACCCCAGGTCTTATGAATCGATACAATACGAGATGTCTTTAAAGACATCTGCTGCGCTTAGCATGGCCAATACCATTAAAGGGAGCATTAGCTCCCGCAAGATTGCAGTCCTGGCCGCAGATGGTGTTAATGGTAATTCATTGTCTGCGCTTCGCCAGGCAATCCGAAAGGCGGGTGGCAGTACTGTCATTATTGCGCCCCATCTCGGGGCCATTAAAACCGATGGTGGTGAAGCAATCAGTGTCGATGAGAGTTTCCTCACTGCAGCATCAGTCCTCTATGACGCTGTATACGTACCTGGAGGTACCAAAAGTGTTGACGCTCTCACGCAGGAGAGTAATGCCATACATTTTCTGAATCAGGCCTATAAACATTGTAAGGTAATAGCAGCGGAAAGTGACACGCTTCCTGTATTACAGCAGACGTACTTTGCGGAAGGCCTATCTTCGGGTGATAAACTTAAGTCCGACGAGGGCGTGCTACTTGGAACAAATCCGTCTAAACTGAGTAAATTATTTATCGCGGCAGCTGGCCAACATCGCTTTTGGGAAAGAGAGATCCCAAGAAAAGTACCTGCATAATATCCCCGGATTTGAGAGCCGTCGTAAGAAAATAGCTCTGGCGAGCAGTTTGCTTAAGCCAGATCACCATATGTCAGCGAATCAGAATAGTAATGGAACCGGCTTTCTTGATCAACGGGGGCCAACCTTTGAGCTCATTCGATCCACAGACTGGTCTAAGACCGCCATTGGGCCGCAAGAAACATGGCCCCAAAGCTTTCAATCGGCGTTGAGCATATGTGTGAACTCAAACTTTCCCATTGCGATTTACTGGGGACGTGACCTCGTGCTTCTGTACAACGATGCGTGGAGTCCGATTCCAGGAAATAAGCATCCATGGGCCTTCGGAAAGACTGCTGTTGAAGTGTGGCCGGATATCTGGACTGCCATTGAACCACAGTTTGAAAAGGCATTTTCAGGAAGACCAGGTGGGTCTAAAGACGCCCTCCTTCCGATGCAACGGCATGGCTACACAGAAGAATGCTATTTTGACTTTACGTTCACCCCGATTTACGGTGAATCCGGCAATGTTGAAGGCATTTTTAACGCCGTTATTGAGACCACCTATCGTGTTATTAACGAGCGACGCGCTGGAGTAGTGCAGCGACTGGCTCAATCAATCAAAGGTTCAGCAACTGCCAGTGAAGTACTAGACAGAGCGCTGCTGGTCATGGGAGAAGCCAGGGCGGATATCCCGTTCTTTTTCTTTTATAATGTAACCGCCGGCACTGTTGTACAGTACAGTCAGTTTCCGTTTGCCGAACAGAACGCAGACAGTGTATGGCCGGCCGACCAGGTGATCGGGAATGGCATTACCTTGATTGTAGAAGAACTTCCACAATTTCTTCCATACATTCCGCATGTTTATTGGCCGGAGACACCTGTAGAAGCGGCAATTGTTCCCCTTAAGGGCAATGATGGAATTGTGTTCGGTTTCATCGTATGTGGCGCAAGCGCAAGGCGAAGAGTTGACAATGACTATCGCGCCTTCTTTGATTCTCTCGCCAATATCATCTCCGGAGAAATCAATACAATTTCTTCGCTGGAAAAGGAAAGACAGCGCGCGGAAGCCCTGGCTGAGATAGATCGCGCAAAGACAACTTTCTTCAGCAATATCTCACATGAGTTCAGAACTCCATTAACTCTGATGCTGAGTCCGCTGGAGGAATTAATCGACAGCAGTGACAATCTTTCTGAAGCACAAGCAGCGAATCTCCAGACATCACTCAGAAATTCTCTCCGGTTGCAAAAGCTTGTCAACACGCTTCTTGATTTTTCCCGGATCGAAGCTGGAAAGCTCGATGCGAAGTTCGAACGTGTCGATATTGCCAGGGTCACTGTTGATCTTGCAAGCACATTCAGGTCAGCCATTGAATCCTCAGGTATTGAATACAACGTATCAATCGAAGATGTTAGACATCCCGTAGAGGTAGATGTTGATATCTGGGAAAAGATCGTGCTGAATCTCATCTCCAACGCTTTCAAATACACTGAGCGCGGCCGCATTGATGTAAAACTGTATGAAAAGGAAAATGTATTTATACTTGAGGTTTCTGATACGGGAGTAGGCATAAGTGACGAACATCTTCATCGGATATTTGAGCGCTTCTATCGGGTAAATAATCAGGGAGGTCGCAGCCAGGAAGGAACAGGCATTGGTCTCGCAATGGTAAAGGAACTTGTTCATCTGCATCATGGCGACATCCGCGTAACCAGTGAAGCCGGGAGGGGAACGACGTTCACAGTCACAGTACCCTTCCTTACCGGGCAGGGGCAGATTGCAGATGCAGGAACAAAAGGATTAAATAACAACAGCAACACCCGAAAGGCATATCTTGAAGAGGCGGCCAAGTGGAACAAGTCGTCGTCAACTGACGTTGATCGGCGCAACGGCGGCCGTCAGTCTAACAAGCCAGTGATTGTGGTGGCCGACGACAACAGCGACATGCGCGACTACATGACGAGGCTTCTTCACAAAGACTTCAACGTTCATGCAGTGACCAATGGCGAAGATGCCTTTGAAGTTTCGCAGCAGGTCATGCCGGATCTCGTTTTGTCTGACATCATGATGCCCAGGCTTGACGGCTTTGGACTATTGGCAAAGCTTCGCTCCCACCTCACAACCCGCAGCATACCGGTCATTTTTCTGTCTGCAAGAGCGGGAGACGAAGCCAAGATCGAAGGTATCCAGGCAGGTGCGGACGATTATCTTGTAAAACCCTTTTCTGCAAACGAATTACTGGCAAGAATCAACAATCAGATTGCCATTAACACCACGCGAAGGAAGACAGAAAAAGAATTTTACAACCTATTCATTCAATCGCCGGCGCATATTCACGTCTTTAAGGGCCCGGAACACATAGTGGAGTTCTTCCATCCCTTAGGCGCAAAGATGATCGGCCGCGATATTTCCGGAATGAAAATCAGAGAGGCCGTGCCTGAACTGGAGGGCCAGGGCTTCTTCGAACTGCTTGACGATGTTTATATCAACGGAAAGACCATTGACATCCCCGAAAGCAAAGCCTTACTTCCCGATGAGGGCGGACAGCAGAAAGAGCACTACTTCCATATCACATATCTCCCCTGGCGCGACCTCGACGGAAAGATTCAGGGAGTGCTGCAGTTTACACTTGAGGTCACCGAGCAGGCAAAAGCCAATATCAAACTGAAGGAAAGCGAAGCGCAATTTCGCGTTCTCGCCAACAGCATACCTCAGTATGTATGGATCGCCGATGCGACCGGCAAAATTGAATACATGTCTGATCAATGGGAGCACTATTCAGGTACGTCCATTGAGACTGGCAAAACGGCATTCTCCAGTTTCATTCACAAAGACGACGTCGATGAAGTGAGAACCAGGTGGGCATCGTCTATGAAAACGAAACAACCCTGGAAATCCGAGTTCAGGCTACGCAATGAAAAGACAGGTGAGTATCGCTGGTTCTCAGGTCATACGGTACCCATATACGACGATCATGGCAATGTTGTGAGATGGATCGGCTCTTCATCAGACATTCACGCACAGAAAACTGCCAACTTTGAACTCGAGGAACTGGTTGCAGAGCGCACAGCCGAATTGATCAAGCTCAATGTCATGCTAAAAAGTAAGAACGAAGAGCTGCTTCGCGCACAAAATTTTCTTCAGACAGTACTCGACTCATCCGTTGAACTTGTTACAGCACTGGACAAAGATCTGAACGTTGCATTTGTAAATAAGCGGATTAAATCGCTGACGAATCGCGCGCCGGAGGATCTCATAGGAAGAAATATACTTCAACTGGCGCCGGGGATTGAAAAGACTGAAAGTTACAAGCTCCTGCAAAAAGCGCTTGATGGTGAGACAACACATATCAAGGCCAGCAGCTCTCAGATCAATCCATCGCTGGTGTTTGAATCATTTGTCATCCCGCTAAAGCAGCACGGCAAAGTGACCGGCGTTGTCACCATGCAGCGCGACATCACGTCCATCATGAAACTGACGGAACAATTACGAGAGTCCAATGAACAATTGAGGCGCTCCAACGACGATCTCCAACAATTCGCCCACGTTACAAGCCACGACTTGAAAGAGCCTGTGAGGAAGATAAAAATGTATGGCAACATTCTTAATAATGACTTTTCAAATTTCCTTCCCGACAAGGGCAAAGACTATCTGTCGAGGATTGACAAGGCTGCCAGCCGTATCTCATCAATGATTGATGGCGTGTTGCAGTACGCCACCGTCGAGACTTCCGACCAGGCTATGCGCGAGATTGACCTGAATGAGGTCGTGAAAAACATTGTCGAAGATCTTGAGATCCCTATCAATGAACATCAGGCGCACATCAGCTATCACGACTTGCCCGTTATCGTGGGATTTCCTACACTGATCTATCAGCTCTTTTACAACCTTGTGAACAATTCCTTAAAGTTTCGTAAAAAAGACGTACCTCCGGAAATTGATTTTATTTATACTCCATCACCCGACGTGGAGGAGGGCGACTACTTCATCATTCAGGTGCAGGATAACGGAGTTGGTTTTGAGCCTGCTTACTCAGAGAAAATATTTGAATCGTTTATACGCCTTCATCCAAAAGACAAATATGAAGGCACTGGGCTTGGACTCGCCCTTTGCCGGAAGATCGCGTTGCGTCACCGCGGATTTATTAACGCATCATCACAGGCCGAACGCGGCGCAGTTTTCAGTGTATATTTTCCGACAACAATTCTGAAGGATTGAGTTTATGAGGCTGATTCTCGTGGACGACGATATGGAGGAAGAAGAGCTTTTCAGAGACGCCGTACAGACGATTGATCCGTCAATAGAGGTCATTTGGTATGACGACGTCATGAATGCCCTTGATGCACTGCTTAAAGATGCCGCACAGCCAGACCTTCTCTTCCTGGACCTGAACATTCCAAAGGTATCCGGAAAGGAGTTGCTAAAGTTGCTAAGGCAGTATGATGCCACCTCGAGACTGCCAGTTGTTATCTACAGCACTTCAATCTCAAAGAAGGACGTTGAAGATACAACGCCATACCATATTAAGGCGTATCTGCAAAAGCCAGAAGAATTCAGACTGTTGTGCGAGAAGCTTGCTGAACTGGTGCGAAACAGTCATTAATCGTCATTGTTACTGTTTGCATTGCAATTGTTAGTCGCGGACGAACGATGCACTAATGACCGTGTGCGCCAGGCACCATCTTGACCACTAGCGACAGCGTTGACTTTGCAATTTCATCGTTTAATCTGAAATCGGAGCTTTCACCATTTACCCGATAATGTCCTGCCCCGGCTTCCACGACTTGCGCATAGCGAACACCCAGAATAATCCTGGCCCGCGACTCTGTGTATATCTTGTAATCAAACTCACCTCCATAAGTAAAAATAAAGTCACGCTTTCGCATTGACGTATTTACCATTGGCTCCAGGAGATCTGGAATAGTATTGACGTTGATGCTATTTTGTTTGACATCGAGAAGAAAGTCCTGGAACCCGATTGCTATCTGTGGAAAAAGGTCAATATGGCGATTCTTTACCAGGTCATAGCCCACCCCAACTTCGATCGTTCTTCTTTTAGTCCTTAATTCAAGATCCTCATTCGAGGTCTTATTGCGGAAGCCTGGTGTCAAAATGAACGACGTCATAAACCGGTTCTTATATAAATCCAGGGACAACAGAATGTTGCTCATATTTTCGCTGATGTTGTTGAATCCATAAGGCGCCAGTTCCCTTTTCAGGTTCGAAAGAGATGCAAATGCGTGCTGATAGCCTATGGCCAGAGTAGCGAACTGATTATCATCGGTGGTATAGACATATGCTGTAAGCGCCTGCAGAGAATCATAGCCAGATGCAACTCTGGCCGTTTCCAGCTTCTTTTTAAGCTCATCCTTATCCACCGTAGATGGATCGACCTTGCTAAAATCATACTTACGCATGCCCGGGAAGTGATGTTGTGCCAGGCACGTCATAGACAATACGCAGGCAAGTACAGAAAGGAACAGTTTCATATGATACAGGTTAGTAAATGAAAATGCGGCAACAAATGTCGCACCAGAAGTCAATCAACTTAGATTTAAGATTAGATCACCCTGATATTAAAAAGTTACACGTCCCGCGGAGAAAAGGTTAAATGGTCCCTTCGAGTCCTTCCCCGGTACCAGCATTGCAAGTAAGCGGCGAAAGCCCCTTGCTACCAATTCGGAGCAGCAACTACTTTGGGAAATTTAATTAACGCAATAGTGACGCTATAGTCGTCCTTGCCAAATGTGAGATACTTAATGCCTTCACCTTTCCTGAGCGCAATGCTTTTAAGGTAAATGCTTTGATTAGAAGAAATTCTCTTCAGTGGTTTAAGCTGAAAATGATAAAGTGAGTCCCTGGACAAAACATCATACACTCTGCCCATCGCGATCACCTGATCAGCCCTCCGATCAGAATAGTTTATATGCAACGTATCAAATCTTGGGGCATTCAGTTTTAGATAGGGCATGGCAGGCTTCTCTTCCGCCTGACGATAGAAAATCGTGTCATTCTTTACTTCGAGCACGCCGGCAAACGGGACAAGGTCAGCCTCTGTCGATCGCACTTCAATAATATTGTCGTCCAGATGTTTTAACTGGAGGCCTGCTACAAGGTCTTTTAATACGGTCAATGAATCAACGCTGTATTTCGTCGGCATGTCGTCGAAGAAATCCTTTGAACCACAGGACATCAACAATGATGGCAATAACGCGATCAGGATCAGATTTTTTGTTACCACTAATAGATGTTGACGGTTCATGCGTTCGACATTAATCAGCAAAGGTATGCAGATCGGTGATATTGCCCAGCAATTCAAAACTTCTTTCGGTGACAGCGGAGTTATATGCAGGTAGCATACCGTTATTCATTCACATTAAAGTCAGGGCAGTTAAGGAATCACTACTTGAAAAATGGCGACACTGCATTAAACCAGGTCTGGGAAAGTGGCAAAAGGCTGGGCGGAGTATGGAGAACTCCGATGAGACTGCGGAAAAACAGCGGCGGAAGTCTGGGAAAGTGCGGCAAAAGAGCGTTGCAAGAGCGTACCTAGTGCGTAGGGAGAGCGTTAAGAGAGCGTTAAGAGAGCATTGAGAGTGCGGAACGAAAGCGGTGAAACAGCGGTGGACCCAGGGAAAAGTCTTATCTCTGGTAAGTCTCTGGTAAGTAACTCGTTTGTCTTTATGCACGCCAATGCCATGTATATCCAGCATGCGGACGTTGCGCAGCAAGGTAAAAACAATACAAAAACGTAAATCCTGTTCTATACTTTTCGAATTGTCAGGCATAACATTGAGTGGAATTCGGATACACATGAAGGAACTCAATCCCCCATATTCACTAAAAGATCTTTGCCTCTACTTTCTCAGGCTTGGTACACTCGGATTTGGCGGACCGGTGGCGCTCGTTGGCTATATGCACCGTGATCTGGTTGATAGCAGGAAGTGGATCAGTGAAGAAGATTATCGCGAAGGCCTTGCGTTGAGTCAGCTCGCACCTGGTCCGTTGGCCGCACAGCTTGGGATTTATATCGGGTACGTCCACTATGGCGTGTGGGGTGCTACACTCACGGGATTAACTTTTGTTCTGCCCTCCTTCCTTATGGTGCTTGTTATAGGGTGGGCTTATGTACAATACGGTGGTTTACCATGGATGCAGGCAATATTCTATGGAGTTGGCGCCGCTGTGATTGGCATCATCACCATCAGCAGCTATAAGCTTACCACCAAAAGTATCGGCAAAGACTGGCTCCTATGGGTCATATTCATAGTACTAGCTATCAGCACCTTCGTGTTTGAAGAGGAAATGTTGTGGCTGATTCTGTTGGGCGGTGTGACTGTTTGGTTTGTAAAAGCACCTCCATCGTGGTTTAAAATAAGCAGCAACAGCTTCGTTCCTTTTCTGGCCCAAATTCAGGCCGTAACTTTTGAATCGAAGCTTTGGCAGATTGCATGGTTTTTCACCAAAGCAGGAGCGTTCGTGTTCGGCAGCGGACTTGCAATTGTTCCCTTTCTCTATGGCGGTGTTGTAAAAGACTACGCCTGGCTGAATGAACAGGAATTTGTTGACGCCGTTGCAGTAGCTATGATAACGCCAGGCCCGGTCGTCATAACCGTGGGTTTCATCGGTTATCTCGTGGCTGGCTTCTGGGGCGCAGTTGTTGCTGCATTGGCTACATTCGTGCCGTGCTACTTGTTTACTGTGCTACCTGCGCCGTATTTCAAGAGGTATGGTAAGCATCCGGCAATCAAAGCATTTGTTGATGGCGTGACGGCGGCAGCAATTGGTGCCATTGCCGGAGCGGTTGCCGTACTCGCCAAAAGAACACTTGTTGATGTTCCCACCCTTTTGGTTGCCATTGTTACTGCAGCGATCCTGTTTCGTTATAAAAAGCTGCAGGAGCCTTATGTAATAATTGTTGCCGCAATCCTGGGCATACTCTTAAAGACTCTGCTATGAATGGGTATACGTTAGCAAATCAGGCATTTCACCAAGCTCCCCCTCCCCGGGGTAAACTTTTCTTCTCTCCTTTTTGAAACCTTCTTCGACAGTGGGAGTATTAACTACAAAAAGGACTTTAATTGAATATTTTGGCTACATTAAGGACTTTAATTATTAAGAAACTCTGGCCATTTAATAGTAAACTATGTCGTCAAAGTATTCATTGGGTGAATTTGAGGAGGTGGTCCTGCTCACGGTAGCCGTTCTTTATGGAAACGCGTACGGTGCAGCCATAAAAGAAGAAATAGAGCAACGACTTAAAAGAAATGTTAGTGTAGGCGCTATGAGAACAGCTCTCCAGCGGCTTGAGGACAAAGGATTTCTTGAATCAGAGTTTGGAGAATCCACAGCCGTCAGGGGAGGCAAACGCAAGCGTTACCACAAGGTGACTCCACTTGGAAAAAAAGCATTGGACTATGTGATGGACTCCAGGCAAAAACTTTGGGATGCCATCCCTTCAACTGCTTTCAGATTTAAATATTCATGAGCGATAGAAAAACCGATATCAAACCTCCTTCGCTCCCGCTGAAAGCCCTTCGCTGGTTTTGCGATCCTGAGTTGCTGGAAGATCTCGAAGGAGATCTGTCAGAACTGTTTTACTCGCGAGTGTCGGAAAATGTGCGCAGGGCCAAGCTTCTATACGCACTGGATGTCCTCCTTTTATTTCGTCCGGGAATCATAAAAAGATTCGGTCAATTCAACCACATAAACAATAGCGATATGCTGTTAAATCACATTACAACTGCTCTTCGCCAGGCCACGAAACACAAAGGATACACGGCGATTAATATCGCGGGCCTTGTTGTGGGCCTCTCCTCGTGCATGCTCATTTTGCTGTGGGTTGCCGACGAAACATCGAGAGATCAATTCCATGCCAAGGGCGACCGTATGTACGAGGTGTGGCGCAACCTGGTTCAAAGCAATGGCGACATCCAAACAACCAACGGCATACCTCTTCCCCTGGAACATGTATTGCGTACTCAATATCCGGATGTTGACGCCGTTACTTCATTTACCTGGGAAATGGAGTCCATGTTTCGTCTCGGAGAAGTATCCTCCTTTGAAAAGGGGCGTTTTGCAACGCCTGGCTTCTTTGATGTTTTTAGCTATCCTCTGATTGTCGGGGATCCAAAAAAAGTATTGATCGATGCTCCGACGATGGTCATTTCCGATAAAATGGCCTTAAAGTTTTTTGGAAACGACTGGCGCGAAAAGGCGATAGGACAAACGCTAAGGCTAGACGATCGGGAAGATTTTGAAGTTACCGGGGTGTTCTCCATTCCCGCTAACGCTTCTTTGCAATTCGACTGGCTGGTTGCAGCACAAAGCTTCATTGATCGAAGCAGTTGGGCGAGCAGCTGGTATAACGGAGGATTCAGCATGTTTGCAACCTTGAAGGCAGGTGCCAACGTCCAGGCTGTACGCGACAGGATCGGCACGGAAGTTATCCGGAATACGAACCATGAATCGAATGAACCTTTATATCTCCAGTTGTTTCGGGAGAACTATCTGCATGGAACATTTGAGAATGGGGTTCCTGCTGGCGGTCGGATTCAGTACGTACGAATTCTGTCAGCAATCGCCGTGTTTTTGTTGTTGCTTGCTGCCATCAACTTCATGAATATGGCAACTGCACGAGCAAGTCTTCGTGCCCGCGAAGTTGGAATGCGTAAGGTGATGGGAGCACAACGATCGACGCTAAGTCTGCAGTTTATTACCGAGGCATCAATGTATGCCGTAGTGTCGACGCTACTCGCGTCAATCACCACTTACATTCTCCTGCCCTACTTTAATTCGCTAACAGGAAAATCTATCCATATCCAATTCTCAGACCCAGGTGTATGGGCAGCCTTTGGAGGAATGGTGATATTAACTGCTCTGCTGTCGGGTCTTTATCCTGCTTTCATGTTGTCGTCGTTCTCTGCGGCCAGGTCACTTAAGGGCAAAACCAAACATGGCGGAAGTTCCTCTTTTCGTCATGCCCTGGTAACCTTCCAGTTTGCCATTTCGATTTTCCTTGTAAGCGGAACGCTGATAATCTCCAAACAACTATCCTATATTCTTCACAAGGATATTGGGTTAAAGCGTGAAAACGTTGTGAGCCTGGAATTATCAGGGGAGCTCGCCAGGAAGAAAGAAGTCTACATGAATTCATTGCGCAGTGTGCCTGACGTGCAGAGCGTAACCATAACAAATTCCAGTCCTGTTAATCTGGATATGTCTACTGGTGGCGCCAAATGGCCTGGCAAGGATCCCAATCTAAAGATCGAGATCAATGTGATCAGTGTGGGCGAAGATTTTGTGAAGACGATGGGAATGAGCGTGGTCAAGGGTGAGGATTTTTCAAACGTGTTTCTGCGGGACTCCGCCCGTTTTCTGATCAACGAAGTCTTCGCCGGTATCATGGGCTATGATGATCCCACAGGCCGGGAGTTAACACTATGGGGAACGACAGGTACAATCGCCGGTGTGGTCAAAGACTTTCACATGTCCAGTCTCTATGATCCCATTGCACCGCTCATTGTTCGCTATGATCCAAAGGACACGTACACTGCATTCGTCCGCGTGAATGGAAATCTGCACACAATCATCGCTGAAATTGAAAGAATTACTAAAGACATCAATCCAGCTTTTCCGTTTCGCTATGATTTCCTGGACGAAGACTTTGCGCGCCAATATAAAAGTGAGCAATCCGTAAGTTCACTCGTAAATATCTTTGCAGGCGTATCCATCTTCATAGCATGTTTGGGACTGCTGGGACTCTCCTCCTTCTCGGCCGATCAACGCGCCAAAGAAATTGGTATACGGAAAGTTCATGGCGCAAGCATCAGTGCATTGGTACTTCTTCTCTCCAAACAATATGCGACACTTATGGTTCTCGCCTTCATTGTGGCAACACCTTTGTCATGGCTATACATGAACCGATGGCTCGGTGATTTTTCGTACCACATAGATATGAGCATAATATTGTTCATCGTCGCGGGGCTTGTGACGTTTATAATCGGGGCGCTTACGATAGGCTATAAGTCATATGCGGCGGCGGCTGCAAATCCAATGAAAACACTCAACGAAGAATGAGGTGAAATTGAGAATTAAGAGTTAAGAATTAAGAATTAAGAATTGAAGGGAGCCCAGCCGCGATACATCATTTGAATGACGACAGTGCTATTCACTGCCAGCATCAGCGTTGTTGTTTGGCAACTTATGGCTCAATACCGTCATTTTCGGACATCAATCAGGCAAACGGCCCTGAGAGGTCTCCCGTCTGCCGACAGTCCTTCCACGTGCGCCGCATATTTACCGGTAACCTGGGGAACGGAGAATACGACGGTATGATCTTCTCCGTGCTTCAAAGCAACGTATGGGTTCCAGTAAACTGTAGTACCGGTCTGGTATGATTGATAACCTTTAAACGTATCTGATGAGGCGTATCCCCGGATTCTCACCGGCGTGAATAATTTTCGGTCGAAGTTGTCGACGATCTTGCTCTTGTCGAAATCTGTTCGGGTAAATATTGCTATCACGCCATTGGCGCCACGGGCACCATATGCTGCCCCGCCACCAAACTTAATCACTTCAATACGATCGATCATATTCGCGGTAAGCCGGCTGACCTGTTCAGCAGAACTTTCACCCCATTCATTAGAGATCACGCTGCCATCAATAATAACGATAGGCTCCTGATGCAATGGATTGCTATCAAAGCTCGCTATGCCTCCCAGACGGAAGAACTTACGAACGATGCCGCCCTGTACGAAAGTCAGGAGACGGAGTCCGGGAACTCTGGATTGCAGCATAGAAATAATATCTCCATTGTCAGAGTTACGCAAGTCTTCTCCCTTAACAGTAATATCAGCAGACAGATGAACAGCGGAGCCGACTACCCTGGAGGCTGGCGACGAGCTTTCGATAGTTACTTCCTGCAGAACCTGAACTGGTCCACTTAGCTCAGGCGCTACCGGCCGGCGCGGCGTTTCAACTTTTTCAACTTCAGCTTTCACGTCTGCGAACGGCAATGCAGGAATTACAATTTTTGTTACCGAATCAATCTTGATGACTCCTCTCCTGTTGCCTTTGACGCTAAGTGCCTGCATGGATAATTTCATCGTATCGTACAGTTGAAGACCATTGAATGCAAAAGATCCATCTGCGTTAGCACGTGTACTGATCAGATCATCGGCACCTTCCTGCGCAAGCATTACGATGGGCTGACGATATTTCTTTTTACGAGATTTCATATCTGCTTTCCCAACAATGTCGATACCATACTGAATGGCGTGAGATGATTGCAGCGACGCATTCACTCTATCTGAAGGTAAAGGCTTAGAACTGATATTCGGATCTTCTTTGGCGATAGAGGCATAATTAACAGGAACGACAGAAACCGAAACATTGCCGGCAAACGCGAAGCCCTCTTCATCATGCGTGCGTATCGTCAGTGTAACCTTGTCCCCGGTTTCGTAAACAGATTTGTCGGCCGTCACTGTAAAAGATCCTGAGCTGACAGTATCGACATCCCGCCTCGAAATGATCTCATCATCACCAAGAATGCGAATCGTTTTCGTAAAAATAAATGACTTGTCGTAATTCAACATCCATCGTGTTGACGATCTGAGCTGGTACGTACCAACGGAAAGCTTTGAGAGATCAAGACTCCCAGTCGATACACCGAGAGTGTCAATATGAAGAAGCCTGGAGGTCACCACAGCGTTTGTTGTATCAACCAGGTCCAAATAAAGTACGTTGCTTAATGTGTCCTGGTAGGCAGGTGACGAATAATTCATATACGCCTTAAACCACAACTTTTCTCCCGAATAGTAGAACGTTTTGTCTGTGTGAAAATGAGTTGGTTCCAATAGCAATTGCGCCTGAGGTGCCACTGATTTCGGCGTCACAAAATGAGCAACCATGCCTGGATCATAATCGGTGGGCAAAAGGTCGGCGATCCTTGGATCGCTCATAGCGCCCGATAAAGTCATTACAGCAGGGTTCATTGGAATTCCACTGCCGTTCACTTCAAGCGTTTTGTTGTTCTTTATCTCAATCCAGCTGATCGGCGATGCAACATTTCTGTAAATGGTAGGTATTGCTTTTCCCTTTACATAATGCACCTCCGTTTTAGGAGGAAGATCGATAAAATATTGATTGGGATTTTTTCCAACCCGAACCCGGTCCTTAATGTCGAGCGGAGCGATTGATCTGTTCAGATTGGAGGTAAATGTAGATTTTCGGACAACATCAGGGTTCCTGGTTATATCCTCATACAATTCGAAGCCGTCCTTTTCAATCGACTTATGAGTTATAGAAGCCAGCAGATGAGTGATCGATCCGAAGTAAGCCTTGCGCCTCTCCCGTGCCCACATGTTCACAAGCGCACTGTCGTATGTAGGAATTTCCTGAAACCACGTAACACCGAGGATGGTATAATTGGACGCAGTGAACTCGAATTTTTTTAACTGATAAGATATCTTATAACCCAGTCCGAGGTTTTCGATAATGAGATTTGCCGATGCTGTAGCACTAAAATCACCGGAGGGACCTTCTGAAAATTCAAGTACCCACGGGTTAAGAATCTTACATTGCCTTGCCTGAGCATTCTTACCAAAGAATAAAAGATTAAATCGCTTGAGTTGCTCTTTCCAACGTTTATCCTGTTTAGCTGTCACGCTTACCTCCTTCAGTGTGACGGCCGTGAGCCTGATGTTAAAATTAAGTGTTGCTGTGTCTCTGACTTCGAAAGAAGTTTGAGAGGTGATGTAGCCAACATGCGATACAACCAACTCATGCCTCCCTGCTGAAACGTTCTTTAACACAAAGTGGCCATGTTCGTCGGAGTAAACTCCGATGGTGGTGAGGTTAATGTAGACACTGGCGAAAGGCAATGGATGATGGGTTTCCGCATCTGTGACTGTACCGGAAATGTTCGTCTGAGACGTAGCCTGAATGCTAAGGAACAGGAGTAGCAATACAACGGGTAAACGCATCAGGGAAATTAGGAATTAAGAATTAAGAATTAAGAATTGTTTTTTGGATGGTGGCGCTGGAAGATGGTGCAGTGTATCGCAATTCCACCTTTTACCTTGTAAACTTTTGACCAACGAACCATTTACAATATTGATACACCCGGTACCCTTTTTTGGTGGATTACCCAGGAGATTGCAGATTTTTCGTATGCAGGCGATCCTGGAAGTTCCTTAAATTTATTGAATATTGATCTGAATGTGGGAAGGATGTAAAACGGGACTTAAGAATTAAGAACGGAGGAAAGTTATGGAAATAATAAGATTAGAAGTGCGGGCTTCCGGTGTCGGACCGGCTGAATGGTTTACTGGTCAGGTGCGAATTGATCCGCTGTTTCAACCTAACGGCTACCGGCGGGCGGCAGGTGCCAAGGTTACCTTCGAGCCTGGTGCACGAACGGCTTGGCATACTCATCCGTTGGGGCAAACACTTATCGTGGTCTCCGGGTTAGGATGGGCGCAACGTGAAGGAGGACCAGTTGAAGAAATCAGGCCAGGTGATGTTGTGTGGTTTGCGCCTGGAGAAAAGCATTGGCATGGAGCATCACCAACAATCGCCATGTCACATATTGCAATTCAGGAAGAACTCAATGGCAAAGTTGTGGACTGGATGGAGAAGGTTAACGACGAGCAATACAAGTCGGGAATTAAGAATTAAGATTTAAGAATTAAGAATTGGTTTCCGGCCTTCGGCCGTTTTCAGCAAACCTATGGGCAAACATCTCAGACATCAGTAGGTATCATGACCTGCTCAATATTGAACCACCGCAGTGGAGTTCTTAAGGGGCAGGATCAGCAAACCGTTTCGACGCATCTTTAAAGTATTTACCAGCAACGAGTTACAAAACTGCCAACTCTGATTTTTATCAAGTATTAATTGTGATTCAAATCATGTTTTTCGATAAGCGCTTTTCACTACTTTTAAGCCGTGAAACGAATCACATCCATAGGCCTCGTGTTTCTGATGTCGCTGCAATGCTTCTACAAGCTGGGCGTGATTACTTACTTCACCCTCAATCGCGAATATATTGCTGAGGTGCTCTGTATTAATAAGGCTGAACCAATTCCAATTTGCCAGGGAACCTGCTTCCTGAAGAAAAATCTGGATCTTGCGGACAAGGCAGCGGACACCAACGGGCTGACAGGCAGCCGCCAACAAACAGTAGAGTTTCCCGTATTTCTTATCTCCCATATTTCCTACAAATTTTCCTTCGTTCATGAGAATGTAAGGGGAAATTCATACTACTCGCCGGGGACTTCACTCAAACATCTCCCCTCCCCCTTTCATCCGCCTTCTCAGGTCATAGGCTAAGTCAGCTATCTGCTTAAGCATGCCAGTGCTACCCGCATGAACGGGTAAATTAATGCTGCGCGTCAATCCGTATGACCAAATGAAATCAAATAATGAAAACGATAATTCTCGTCACACTACTTTGTGTGTCGATCTCAATAAATCTGTTCGGTCAGCAATCACACCTTACCGGCAACGTCTTTGATAGTGAAACTAAAGAACCTTTGATCGGAGCCACCATCCGCCTTCGTTCAACCCAGCAGGGTGTAATTACAAATGCGAATGGACATTTCACAATACCCGCTCCGCAAGAAAACGATACCCTCGAGGTAACTTATATCGGCTACGATAAACAGCTCATACCAAATTCGCGGGCATCCCTTTCTATTTCCCTGTCTCCATCAGTTAGCAACCTGCAGCCAATTATAGTGACAGCAAATCGCGAAGCAGCGCTGCGCACTGAAGCACCTGTTGCAATAAGCAAAGTATCACCTGTAATAATCAATGATACCAAACCGGTGTTACTCACGGAACTCGTCAACAAGGTACCCGGCGTAGTAATGCTCAATTATAACAATGAGCAACATGCTATGGCTATTCGTCAGCCCATGGGCACGTCGGCATACTACCTCTATCTCGAAGACGGTGTCCCTATACGCCCCATGGGCATATTCAATCACAATGCACTTATTGAGATGAATGTGTTCGGGATTTCAAACATTGAGGTCGTAAAGGGTCCGGCCTCTTCATTGTATGGACCGGAGGCAGTTGGCGGAGCCATCAATTTCATTACACATCGACCTACCTCCATGCCTACAGCTAAGGTCGGCGTTCAGGGTGACCAGTGGGGGTACAAAAGAATTCAGTATGCAGCCGGCGGCACTATTGGGAAAAAACTGGGGGTATACATCAGTGGATTCGAGGCGAGACAGCGGGACTCATGGCAAACATTTTCCGATTATAACAAGTCCTCTATCAATGCAAGGCTGGACTACACTCTCACGGATAAAACGAAACTCACACTTGCTTTCTCAGGAAACGAATATTACTCGGATATGGCCGGCAGTGTCGATAGCGTTGCGTTCTATAACTGCGAGTACTCAAGCACAACTGATTTTACGTATCGAAAGGTTCACTCAAACAGGACTCGTTTCAGCATCGAACATCAATGGAATGATCATCAGGAAACAATCCTTACTCTTGCTTATCGCGACAACTTCATAGAGCAAAATCCAAACTATGCTATTCGCTGGACAAGCGGCAGCACCAACGCTACCGGCGAACGCAATCGAAACAGTTTCAACAGCAAAGTCGCTTTACTTCAACATCGCATCAGCTTCAATTTCCTCAATGCCCGGCTTCTCATGGGAGGAAGTTTCGACTACTCTCCCACTGACTACTGGGCCTATCGCATAGACCTCGCTGCACAGCTGAGGCCTGATGGAAAGTCTGTTGAAAAGTACTCCGTCGTAGAGGAGCACCCCGACATTTATCTATCAAACTATCGCGCGAACCTTAAGAACTATGCTGCCTATTCGCAATTTGAAATTAGTCCGCTTGAGCGGCTGAAAGTTACGATTGGATTAAGGTACGACAACATGGCGTTCGATTATGAAAATTTCCTCGATGGATCCGTTGGCACACAATCATACGGGCAGTTTGCACCTAAGGTGGGCGTAACATTCGACCTGCTTCATGACAATGGGCTATATGCGAACTACAGTGAAGGCTTTTCACCTCCTGCACTTACGGCCATATTCAGAAAAAGACCCGCATCAAGCGCCACGCCAGGTAACGAATTCTATTACAATCTCGAACCGGCAAGATTTAAGAATCTGGAGATCGGTGGATGGGGATCACTTATTCAAAGCAAGGTCTACTTTGACTATGCCTTTTATCAGATGGTTGGGCACAACGAATTGTTAAGTATTCGTCAGCCTGACAACTCTACTGATTACCAAAGTGCGGGAAAGACGTTACATCGCGGTGTTGAATATGGACTTACCTTCAAGCCAAATGGTGAATGGTTCTTTCGCTTTGGAGGAACGAACGCGATCCACCGGTTCGAAGAATTTCAGCTCAGCACACGCAGTAACGACGAAGTACAGAACGTTAATGGCAAGGAAATGCCCCAGTCACCCCGTTGGATCGCCAATAGCGAAATTACCTATAAGCCTCATTATATAAAGGGATTCCGGATTGCGATCGAGTGGCAGCGCATAGGGTCATGGTACCAGGATCAGGTTAATAGCGTGAAGTATGAAGACAAGACTCTTTTTGGAATGCACGGTGTGAGTTACCTGAACGTGCGAGCAGGATATCAATGGAAAGGATTCGAGGTGTTCTCTAACGTCATGAATCTCACGGATGAGCTATACGCGAACGCAGCAACACGTGGCAACGCAGCCACCGACCGAACTACGTTTACACCAGCTGCACCACGAACTTTTGTCTTAGGGATTCAATACACATTTACAGGAAAAAACTAGCGACCTCATGAGACCATTTACATTCATTGCGCTGTCCCTGCTTGTCGTCGCCTGCAAACCAAAAGATCGCATTCAGGCACTCTCTTCGGAAAAAGCAAAAGCAGAGTCCGTTTACCTTACCCATGATGAGAACGACAATCCGGTTGCTGTATGGACAGAGCGTGATGGCGACCGGCTGAATCTTTACTATGCTATTTCAGGAGATCAGGGCAATACTTTCATGAACATAATAATGCTCCCGCTTTCTTCAGATGTTGCCACACACGCGGAAGGTATGCCGAAGGTAGCTTTCCGGAAAGATGGAACCATCATCGCCGCGTACGAAAAGAAGTCACCAACAGAAACCAATAAGTATGCAGGATCAATCTATTACCGAACTTCCTCAGACAAGGGTCAAACGTGGACATCAGAATCATTCCTCCACAGCGACACTATAGCTGGTCGGAGCAGATCATACTTTGATATCGAACGATTACCCGACGGCGAAGTCGGCGCTTCATGGCTCGACATCAAGCTGAACAATGAAACGGGTGGTCGTTCCGTTCGTTTCGCCAAAACAAACGGACTCCGTTTTGCAAGTGAGATACTCGTTGATTCTTCCGCCTGTCAATGCTGTCGCATAGATGTGTACAGCGACCTCGGAGGAAGAATCAACGTAGCCTATCGCGGACTGATGAAGGGCAAGATGGGGCAACCTGTTCGCGACATGATGATTGCTACTTCATCAAACAATGGTGATAGCTTTACAACACCCATAAAAATCAGTCAGGACAATTGGGTGATAGACGGTTGTCCGCACACAGGACCGACCCTCTGCAGCTCCAAAGGCGGCGTTTATTCGATGTGGTATACGGAGGGAAACGGCACGGGACTTTACTATAGCTTCAAGCAGACCGGCGCAGACAACTTTGGCAAGCGCGAGCTGATTTCCAATGCGGGACGTCATCCACAGGTCAGCGCAGATGAGACGCGTTTCGTTATGGTTTGGGAGGAGGCACTGGACGGCAACACGGACAAAGCGACGTCGATCGTTTGTCAGATCAGCAACGACAACCAGGTAACAAAGCAAAGTATCACCCCAGGTACCAGCAATGCGTACGCCCCGGTTGTTACGCAAACCAAAAATGGATTCCTCGTTGCATTCCTAATGGATACTGAAAGCGGCGTGAGAATGTTCACTGCAAAACTCTGAATTTCGAGATTCGATCGCCTTACGATTGTTCCCACCAGGCTTTAGAACGGTGAATGTCAAAAACTGACAAAAGTCATATTACAAACTGACCAGCGTAAACGTGGCCTAACGGCCATTCATGCACTTTTGTATGACCGTGAAGATGTTGCTCCTAACAGCCTCATAGTTAATAAACGACGACATCACTGTGCGTATTGGAGGACTTCCATTTGTGGCACTGGCAATGTTGTCGCTTATTGTGGGATTGCTCGCGGGATTACAACGCATTGGCTGGCGCAATGAAATTATTGAAACAAGCATCATCATATTAAAGAACAACATGGACAAACACGACATAATCTCCAGAAATGACATCATCGCTCTTGTGGATTCTTTTTACGAAAAGGTCAAGGCAAACGCGTTGCTCGGTCCCGTGTTCAGCCACGTTGACTGGCCGAAACATTTGCCGGTGATGTATGGTTTCTGGAGTTCCATGTTGCTGGGCGAAACGAGCTACAGTGGCAATCCGCTGCAGAGCCATTTGCCACTGCCGATAGACAGCACACACTTTAATCAATGGCTGGCACTGTTCGAAGCAACGTTAGATGAGCTTTTTGCCGGAGAGAGAACGGAAGAGACAAGAATGAGGGCAAGGGCGATTGCAGGAGTGTTTCAGCATAAGATGGGGTTGAAAATTTAGAATCCGGAGTTTGCTCTCCAGGATAGAAAGCAACAAGGAAGCAGCAACGGGGCAGTCAGGTCCATGAACCAGGCGGTATGACCTGAATCATAAGTTTGTAACTTAGTCCAATGTTGACCACCTTCAGCCTCGCCTCCTACCTCATTTCTATCCTGGTATCGCTGACACCAACGTCGCCAGCAAAAGAAACAAAGCATTGGTACAAAGGCAACCTTCACACCCATTCCTACTGGAGTGATGGCGATGAATATCCTGAGATGATACTGGACTGGTACAAGACTCATCAGTACGACTTCATTGCCTTGTCGGATCACAATACGCTCTCACGCGACGAAAAGTGGGTTAAGGTGGTGAAAAGCAGGATGTATGAGGACTCGTTTCAAAACTATCTGAAACGCTTCGGAGAAAATTGGGTAACGTATAAGATTGATTCCGGGCGTACAAACGTCAGACTAAAAACCTATCCTGAGTACAAGCAAAAGATGGAAGACCAGCGCTTCCTTATTTTTGCTGCTGAAGAAATTTCAGACCGATTTGAAGGCAAACCGCTTCACATGGGAGGCATCAACCTGCAGAACGTTATTCCTCCTCAAGGCGGAAGCAGTGTAACGGAGACACTACAGCACAACATCGATGCCGTATTGCAACAACGCAAAGAGACTGGAATACCGATGTTTCCTCACATCAATCACCCGAACTTCTATTATGCGCTCACGGCACAGGACATGATAGGGCTGCACGGTGAACGATTCTTCGAAGTTTACAACGGCCATCCACAGGTTCATAATGAGGGCGACGCAACCCATCCGGGGACCGAAGCACTGTGGGATGAAATTAATATTGCATACCACAAACGAGGTCAACCTCTCCTACTTGGCCTCGGTACTGACGACAGTCACAGCTATCATCAATTTGGTTCAGCTTACGCAAATGCGGGGCGTGGCTGGGTAATGGTTTATGCTGATTCGCTTAAGCCCGGCAGTCTCATCGGGGCACTCGAACGCGGCGACTTCTACGCTTCATCTGGCGTCATACTGAAGAATGTTACACTCAACAATCGGGACATTGCTATTGAAGTACAACCAGAGACCGGAATTAAGTACACCATTGAATTTATCGGTGCCCAGAAGGATGCAGACAAGTCAAGCGTGTTGTCGCGCGTTGAAGGTACGAAAGCTAAGTTTAAGGTGACATCACAGCATATGTTTGTGCGCGCCAGAATCACGTCGACGAAATTGAAGGAGAACCCATACAAAGACAAAGAGGTTGAAATGGCGTGGACACAGCCAATAGAGTACGGGCATTGATTACGTGGCCCTGAGATCCACGTGTGAGCATAGCAATTTGACGCATCAAGCGATTTCCAATATCGAAAACTATTTATGTTCGTCCCTTTCGAGCCTGGCAATATTCCTGTCAATCGTCTGTTTCATTGAATTGGACGGAGCAAGCGTCAACGCGATGCGATACTGTTCAATCGCTTTTGAATTATCAACATCAGTATAAATATTGCCCATTAGTGAATGGTAGAATGGGTTACCTTTCAATTCTATTTTCTCTCCCTCCACAATAGCCTCCTCTTTCCCGTTCGCCTTAGACAAAGCATAGGTTCGGTTCAGCGCAATAACAGGTGAATACTCCACCATTAGTAACATATTGTAGAGTTGCAGGATATTCTCCCATTTCTCATGTGTGTCATCCTTGCTGGTGTGCCAGAATGCAATTGCAGCTTCAAGTTGATATTTCGACAGACGATCACCTTTCATCGCCTGATCGAGATGCTGCGTTCCCTTCGCAATCAAAGTCTGATCCCATAACGACGCATCCTGATCGTTGTACAATATCATTTCACCTTTCTCATCAGTTCGCGCAGCAAGCCGCGACGCCTGAAAACACATCAAAGAAAACAAGCCATTTACTACGGGCGTATTTGTTAACTGGCTCTCAAGAAGAAGCTTGGTGAGCTGCATTGCTTCAAAACAAAACTCTGTCCGGACTGTTCTATCCTGCGAAGTGGAATGATATCCCTCGTTGAACAGCAGGTACAATGTTCTGAGAACCGTTTCAAGACGATTGTCAATTTCATGAACTGACGGCGGTTCAATTCTTATTTGTTGCGTCTTAAGTTTCTCTTTTGCCCGCTGCAGTCTTTTATAAATGACATCCCTGTTGGTGAGGAATGCACCTGCGATTTCCTCCACGCCAAAGCCGCAAAGAATATTTAAGGCGAGTCCGATTTGTGCCTCTTCCGAATTTACCGGATTGCACACGGCAAAGATCATTGCCAGCTGACTGTCACTGATGTTCTTAACGGACAGGTCGATTTCAACGTCGATAGTCTTGATTTCACCCCTTAAACCCGGAACTACATTCTTAACAAACACAGCCTGGTGTTTGAAATAGTCCCTGGCCTTGTTTTTCGCCACGGCATATAGCCATGCAGTGGGATTGTCCGGAAGGCCTTTCAAACTCCATACTTCCGACGCGGCAATGAACGTTTCACCCGCGATGTCTTCCGCTATCTCGATCTGACCGATGCCAAACAATCTGCAAAGCACAGCCACAATCTTCTTGTATTCTGTCCGAAACAGATCAGGAATAAGTGTTTGTTCATTGTCCATTCGATTAGTCAGTCGTTAGTCCTGAGTAATTAGTCCTGAGTATTGTCCGCTGGCAGTTAAAGTAATAAAAACACTCACTACTCAGGACTAAGGACTAAATACTCAGGACTAATTACTCAGGGCTTCATGTTTAACTCGTTGACAGGCCTTACTTCGACGCTGCCGCCCACTGTGAGTATGGGGCAACCGGATACCAAACTTGTCGCCTCTTCCAGTGAAGACGCCTTGACAATTGAATAACCTCCGAATAATTCCTTTGCTTCTGTGAAAGGTCCATCAGTAATTACGTTGCCCGGCTTCACGGTTTTACCAATGAATTCGAGACGATTTCCGCGATCAGTGAGTTTCTCCTGAGCGGCAATTCCACCAATCCAGTCCATCCAGCGCTTGGTCATGGCTTGTAACTCTGCAGGCGAACCCTCTGGTAAGTTATTTGAATCGTATCTGAATATTAAAAGGAAGTTCTTCATGATATTTAAAGATTAACAATTGGAATTTAAGACTACAGTTTTTGTACAGGACGTACTTCGATCGTCGCATTGGTATCCAAAATAGGACAGCTTTTAGCAATTTCCACAGCCTCACCCAGATCTGTTGCCTGCACGAAGGTGCAACCTCCGACAATTTCTTTCAACGATCCGAATGGGCTGTCGACTATGGTTCTATTCTTACCATTCACCAGTTTCCCACCAGACTCGAGCGGTTCGCTGCCAATATGCATGCCTTTTTCGGATAATATAACCAGCCAGTCTACCATCTTTTGTTTCAGTGTTTGAAGCATTTCTGGTGATTGCCCAGGCTGATAGACATCACTACCCCTGAACAGGAACATAAACTTATCCATGATGTAATCGTTTATTGTTTTGAATTTGTGTGTATCAAGACCGCCATCACAGGCATTCATAATGCACTATGTGCACGCCTGAAAGCAGATCTGTGCTCCCGACATATCGAAGACGCCGGTGATCATCCAGGCGAAGGCGATCGAAGAGGCGGACATCGCCTTGACCACCGAGCAGCGGCTGAATACAGAAATAGTAGTCATCGATGAGGCCCATTCTCGTAAAGCTGGCAAGGAGTTGTGGACTGGCGATAGTCAGAATCCCGCCTTTGTTATCTGCTTTATGCTTTTTGATATGAACGGGATCAGGCTCTCTGGCAATTGTCGAATTATGCCAGGTCGTTGATTTCAAAGTTGAAGAGTACACGATCTTCGGTATCGCATGCAGTGCTTTCGCCATTTGCACTTGCCATGGCGTCGCATTTTCAGGATTCATCCTCGATGGCCAGGTCGTCTGGAACATTTCAAAGCTATTTCGCCCGAATGCAACGGTATCGGTACGCGACAATAGCCCATGGATGAAATCAAAATATTCGGCGTCTGTTTTTACGTACTTCCCGTCAGCAAAGCCATCCGGTGTGACGTTGATCAAACTCATTACTCTGCCCATACATTTGAAAGTTTTGTTACGCCCGAATGACGACCAAACCTCCAGGATTGGACTAAGTCCCAAACATTTTTTTAAAAGGCTTCAATTTCTGCCTCGATCAATACAATACTTTCATTATTGCAATACTCTAGGACTTAGAGCCGAACCAATCCTGAATAAAAAAAGCCCCCTAGTAAAGGAGGCCTGGAATTTTCGATTTCAATTACAATTCTCAATCACTTTAACTCCTTCAACCATTCCTTTGCAAAAGCCGACGCAACATCATTTACATCTTTTCCTGCACGGTAAATTGCCTTCCACCTTAAGCTTTGGCTCTCGTATGCAGCTTTTGCAAACTTCTGATTATTAACAGTCTTTCCGGTTAATTGTGCTGTAAAGTCGACCGTGGCGAGCAGTTGCAGATATTCATTAAGCCTCGCCTTTACCATAACAGAAGGATCTTCGGGATACGTCTTCATCCATTTGGTCTTGTTGGGCGTTGGGTCGCCTGTTGGTATCTGCGCCTTCATTTGTTTTACCGTGGTCTCGTATTGAGTGATGGCTTCTTTGGGCGTCATCGGGCTTGCCTTCAACGTTTCGATTTGTTTCTCCATTTCTGCTATTGAGGCCTTGAATGATTCTATCTGCGCCGGATCCATGCCAGAAGGTTCCGACTCAGGCTTTGTCGCCTCCCTTAACTGCTGATAATCCGACTTGAACTGAGGGCTGTTCACGTACGCTTTCACATAGGCACACAATTCTTTAGCTGCCGCCTTTTTATCTCCTGTCACTACCGAAGACAATAGTTTGGCGCTCGGTATCTGAAATATCTTCGTCTCGGCAGCGATTTTATCTGACGTGTCTTCCTCAGAATTAGCATCATCAACTGGCGATGTTGAGAAGCGGCCTACGAAGTCCTTCAGAATGAAATCTTTTGCTGTCTGTTCCTGCAAACCGAGTTTTTCGACAATGTTCTCAACGGCCAAAACAGTACAAAGCACGAGGCTGATGGCCAGAATAGGAAGGGTGGTTTTCATATTGAATACATGGTATGGATGTCGCAGCGTAAAATTCAAAACCAACGGTGCTCGGCCAACATGCTATTCCGGGCCGTCATTTTCAGGCCGCTGCCAGGGCGACGAAGATGTTTGTAATGAAGTGCAAATGAATATAGTGAAAATTAGAAACAAGCCCTGAGTCCCTAGTCCTGAGTTTAAATTTCCGGCGTTGCGAAGGTGAGGAGGAATTTACTCTGTGGATAAAATTGCACGGGAAAAGGCTAATCAGAGATAACATCACCAAGTTGAATTTTAACCAGATGCACAGCCTTTTGTTTCAAATAAAGTGGCACAGTATTTAACGCCAAGCTAGTTGAAATTGGTCCCTTTGAAACGGCAGTGCCTTGAATTAAAACTTCACGAAACCTGCTGAATCGCAAAGTCGCCATCAATAAACTGCAAGGTTTTTAAATCGCAGACTTTGCATAAAGAGACCGGTGGCGGAGGCTGTCCTGAATAAGGACGGCTTCTTAGACGCTTAGCTATGAACGGCTACCCTATAATTATGGCAGCAATAGGTTTATCGTTGATCATGACGGTGGCTGTTTTGCTAATGGGATCGAGAGGCCCATGGGGCTCCTTCTGGACGCTTTTTGTAGTACTATTTCTTGCGCTTTGGGTCACCGGACTTTACGTTACTCCTATCGGACCGGTCTACTGGGGTGTAGCATGGATGCCGATGATACTAGCTGGGATAATCTTGGCTATCCTTTTGATAATTGGTATTCCAAAGCTTGCCACGATTCGACGAATAAGAAACGGTCGACTCAGAAATAAGAGTCGGGAAGCATATTCCAACGATAATGAGGAAAAAAGGACGATAGCTACGCGCATAACACTGGGAGCATTTTTTTGGATACTCGTGTTGTTGCTTAGTGTAGCGATCGTTGTTGGATTGTAAGTTGAAAGTGGTGGTGAACCGCACATAGATCCACCGGCGGCATAGTACATCCATCGCCAGATCAACCGTTGCAATCGTTAGATATATTGGAAATCATCAAAATAATGGTCACCTTAGTAGCTGAATTTACCCCTCTCTTAAGCATTCATTCTAATTTACCCAGAATTCATTCCTGCACGCAGTGCATGCCTGGCTTCGTATTACAAGACCCACATGATAACGACTTCTATCCGCCTGCTAAAAGGCTACCCATGGTTTAAGCGCCTTAACGCTAAGATCACTTACGAGATTTTGTCACGGTACATTCGCTCGTCTGACTGGCACTTCATGAATTACGGCTATACTCCCAAGTCGTGCGAAAATGAAAATGGCATCTGCCCTACTACACTGCAAAGATTCCCCATGCAGATGTATCACTATCTCGCTACCAAAGTGCCAATCGAGGGCAAAGTTATCCTGGAAGTGGGTAGTGGTCGCGGTGGCGGAGCTCGTTACATTACGCAAAGTCTCAAGCCATCGTCGTACACAGGGATGGACATAGCCAGCAATGCGGTAAAGCTTGCTAACAAGATTCACGTTGTACCTAATCTTAACTTCATTCAGGGGTCAGCCGAATCAATTCCTTTTGCCGACAATTCCGTTGACGTAGTGATCAACGTTGAATCGTGCCACGGCTATGGCTCCGTACCAAAATTCTTATCCGAAGCTCATCGTGTTCTTACTCCTGGTGGCCACCTGCTGCTTGTAGACTTTAGAAATTCCGAAGAGAACATGAGGATTTTTAAAGAACAACTTAAAGAGTCGGGGCTCGAGTGCATCGAAGAAGAGAATATCAGCGAAAATGTTGTGGCTGCAATTGAAGCAGAAGATCACTCCAAGAATGAAATGATTCGCAAACTCGTCCCTGAGCGCTGGCGTAATTTATTTTGTCAGTTCGCCGGCACGGTAGGGTCGCCATTTTATGAAACCCTCAGAAGCGGGAGCAGGAAATACTATCGGTTTGTACTGCGGAAGGCAGCATAAAAAATTAAGAATTAAGAGTTAAGAATTAAGAATTCGCTGTTACGATCATAGGTCGTGCAATTCAACAGCCGCAGGCTGGCTAACTAATTCTTAACTCTTAATTCTTAATTCAACTATCACGTACCGATTCTGGTCTGATACTACTACCGATTTACTTAATTGAATTTGCCGGCGCCTCGACCAGTTTTTGCGCCATTGAGAGGTGATGCTCAAGAGTCGGCAATTTTTCTTCTGCCCACTGCTTAAGTTCGGCATCCTTGCCGTTGGTTGCCTCTGATTTAAACAGTTCGACTGCCTCCTGATGATCGCGCACCATCGCCTCAGCATAGGCCTTGTCAAAGTCTACTCCGGATTTAGACGACAGAGACTTTAACTTCTGCTCACTGGCTGTAGAAAGATTCGAACGAGGCGTCATTGATTTTTTCTTTGCGATGGCCATCAATTCACCGTTTGCCATGCCGTGATCCTTGATCATTGCAGCAGCAAACGACTTTATTTCAGGATTAGAAGTGGTCTTCGAAGCCACCTCAGCCGCCTTGATTTCAAGAAGGCTCGCATCCGCGGCTTTCATTACAAATTCTTTATCGTCGATCGCTGAAGCCGAAGAACTGCGCGAAACCGGCATTGTCGGGACCTTTGGTGTAGTGCCTGGAAAGTTTGCCGATGTGACAGCGATCAGGATGATAATGAAACTAGATGTTACAGTTGCCATGATCTTGTTTTTTTGGTTCAGCATTAGCAACTGGAAATATTATGCCAAACGCAGCGGTGCTGGCGAGGACGGTAATCGCCCGTGATGATGAGAAATTAAGAATTAAGAATTAGCCACCACGACCTTTGGTCGTGTCATTGGCGGCCAAAGGCCGACAGCTTAATTCTTAATTCCTAACTCTTAATTCTTAATTTCCTCGGCCCTGCTTACTTGATCTTCGAGAATCCCGTCGGAGTAAGATAAACCGACTCAACCTTCTCAACAATCTTTCCGTCTTTCTCAGATGCATCTCTTGCCTCCACCCAAACCGGATCACTTCGGAAGGCGTCCCAGGATTTCTTAGCATCGTCCTTACTCTTGTGAGCGAGGAGATATACCAACTTAGGCTGAGATCCATCCTTTTCAACGGTAGTGAAGTAAACGATATTCTCCATACCATGCTTCTCAAAAAGCTTCACCGTATGATCCTTGAATCGTGTGATCAGATTCGGCAAGCGACCTGGCAAACACGTGTAGGTCCTTAACTCAAACACCCTGTTCTTGCCTGATCCTGGTTTGATCTTCGGCATGATGTCCGAAGCATTCATGAACACAGAAGCAACGGAGTCGACAATCTTGCCGCTTTCTTCTGATTTCGCCTGCACCTGTTTCCATTCAGGATCAGATGAAAACGCGGTCCATGACTTGTCACGAGCTTCCTTGTTCGGATACGCCAGAATATAATACAGCACTTCCTGATTGCCCTCTACCGGCAGCCAGTATCCGATATTCTCCATACCATGCTTTTCAAAGATCTTTGTCGTGTGATTTTCAAAGCGACTCAGCAGCGCATCCATCCGACCCGGATACGTGTAATAAATACGGAGTTCAAAATAGCGTTTGTCAACCTTTTGGGCCGACAAGGTTAACGCACAAAACAACATTGACAGGGCGAGTAATGATTTCATAGGTGTGTTTGAAAAGGTGGCTTTGACGGAAGCTACAGTTAAATGCTTAGGAACGTTAAATGCTTAAGAACGTCATAAGGTAGTTCGTTCTGGAGACTTCGACAACTGTTCACGTAATGAACGGCCGCCGGTCCGTTTCAGCTGCCGGACCAAATTGCCCAATTGAGGTCCTGCGCTGCTCACTAAATAAAGGCCGCCTGGGCGAGCGTCAGAATCCCTGTTTAGTCCTGTTTAATCATTAATCCGTCCGGAAATTGTGCGGCTTTTAACTGTTAGGTTTATGAAACCGAAAGATGAAGCAACCCGGCCGGCAAACGGTCAGGCGTCATATAGGGCAAACTGGGTGCGGTTGCAGGCAGCATCAAAATACAAGATTCAATAATTGCCATGAAAGAAAGATCAGCAATTAGCGGCATAATGAGCATGAGATGTCCCAAATGCCGTGAGGGAAGAATGTTCCCCGGGCATACACTATACACCGGCCGCTTCATGAAAATGAATGAACGTTGCTCCTGCTGCGGACAGTCATTTGAGCCGGAACCCGCGTACTACTTCGGAGCAATGTTTATCAGCTACGCATTAAATGCTGGCTATTTCATTGCTCTATGGGTAGCGTTGCTTACCCTGATGGATAACATACCTGATTCTCTGATGATCGGAGGCACTGCTGCATTGGTGATCGGCTTATTGCCTGTTACTTTCCGGCTTTCGAGGGTATTGTGGATCTATATCTTTATCCGATACCAGGGACCAACTGAAGCCAAAGCTGAGGCGATTCCCCAACACTAGGTCAGGCATAACATTGTCGCCTGCCAGCGGATACCAGGTGCTTCACGCATTATTTCGTCAATGCTATTACGGTGCTTCCAAAATTTCATCAGACTTGTTTCCTAAATTGTCTTCCTGAATTCTTCAGGCGTGCTTCCATTTTGTTTCTTAAACCATCGAACAAAATAAGATGCATCCTTGAAGTTGAGGGCTTCAGCAACTTCGTTAACGTTCTTATCCGAATAAGCAAACATGCGCTTCGCCTCCAGTGCGAGCCTTCCCTGAATCAGGTCCGATAAAGTCCTGCCAAGTGCATCCTTACATATGCTGTTCAGGTACGCCGGTGCAAGATTCATCAGCTCTCCGTAATCTGAGGGCTGTTTTAAGGTTAAAAAATTCTCCTCGATCAATTGTTCCAGTTTCCTTATCTTAAATGATAGCGTATGAGTTGTAGTCTGGCGTGAGTCGTTATAGTACCTCGCCGCCTCAAGCAAAAAGATCTCAAGATATGCCCTTAGGATCCTCGTGTTTGGCTTACTCGAAGCCTTGTATTGATCGTATAATTGGCGCACTGCAAACTTAAAGGCATCACCTTTCCCGGGCCTGACAACAGGTGTCGGGACGAGTGAATGATAGAAAGGAAACTCTAACAGGCTGTTTTGACTGAGGTGCATCTCATAAAATTCTCTGGTGAAGAAGATCACCCACCCCCGCGTATCAGGCGACATTGTCCATGAATGCACTTGCCCTGGTGTCATCAGAAAGATGCTGCCAGCCTCAATCGGATATTGTACAAAGTCTATTGTATGAGTACCTCTCCCCTTCTCGACAAAAAGAATGAGGTAAAAATCATGTTTGTGCGGCTTCTCCACAAAGGCATGTTCCTTAACATGGTCCCTGACATTCTCAATATAAAACTCAGACCACGTTGCCTTTTCGCTAAAGGCATGTAGTTCGAACACGGGGAGATTTTTTTCAATCGACTTTGAGGTGGTCTTCTTACTCATTTCCAGATGCAGCAAGTTAATCGTCAAAGTTAACAATACTGAATCAAGTCACGCCCAAAATTGCTGACATCTCAATGCTGTCCAGCGCACACCGAGTCAAAAGCAGGATCAACTGAGGGCGTCATGAAAGATGATCCCGAGACTGTGCCTGTTACCCGAGTGAAGTGGACTCACACCATGCTTCATACTGACGCGATAGTACCCCTTGCTTCCTTTGACCGGCCGGAAGTTGGTAGAGAAAATAATCATGTCGCCGCGGTCAGGCGTTAGGACATTTGCCTTAGACTGAGCTCTCGGTATTTGCTCTGTGATCACAAACTCACCACCCTTATAGTCCTCATTTACCTGGTCAAGCATAAAGACCATTTGCATCGGGAAATATACTTCACCGTAAAGATCCTGGTGCAAAGTATTGAAGCCACCCTCACCGTACTTGAGAATAAGAACAGTAGGTTTCAATTGTCCATGGTCTTCACATCGACGCCTCATCAGTTGATGTGTGGCAGGGAATCGTGTATCAACATTCAGTTCCTTCATCCACTGATTGGCTACCGGACTAATCTCGGCATAGACTTTTTCCCTCAGTGTAGCAATCAGCGTGGGCAAAGGATATTGAAAGTATTTATATTCACCTTTTCCAAAACGATAGCGTTCCATGCTGATTGTCTTCCTATACGTGTTATCAGCATCGTACTCCGCGATCAATGCATCGCATTGCTGTTTGTTCAAAACATCGGGAACAATTACGAAACCGACATCATGTAGTTTTTCCCTGGTCGCATTCCAGTCCCTGGAAGCTAAGCGCAATTCTATGCTTTCCACTAGTTGAATTTTGAGGTAAATTAGCAGACGGGTTGGCACAGGGAGAACCGAAACTTGCGCTTTTATCAAGTCAGTGCTAAATCAGACCGCTTGCCGTTTAGACGAGCGAACTGCTATAGTCAGCAACCGAGACCAAATCTGGATCTCTCCAAGTAGCCATACAATCTTTAGAGTCAGGAAACATCCATTAATTCCTTCCGGTATCGCGACAGAATTGTCGACTTTGAGAGAAAACCCATATACCTGCCGTTGTCAATAACAGGAAGGTTCCATTGGCCCGTCGATTCAAACCTGGACAGCACTTCGTAGATGTTGTCATTTAATTCGACAATGGCAGGAGGTTTCACCATAAGCTGCCGTACGGTGGTTGTCTCATATTTCGACTGGTCGAACATAATACGCCTGATCTGGTCAAGGTAAATCAGTCCTACAAGCTTGTGATCATCATCAATAACCGGAAACATGTTCCTCGAAGATGACGCAATCTGGCTAACGAGATCCTTCAATGATGCGTTCACATCTACAGGGGCGAAAGTCGTCTCGACAAGCTCATGCAGATCGATTCGGCTTAATAAGAGTTTGTCTTTCGTCTCAACGGTAAGCTTTAACAACGTGGACAATTTCTTACCCTCCATCGAAAGAGGTTCAAACAGGTGCACAGTTACCAGACTTAAGGACGACACGATCATCAACGGAATGATCAGACCATAGCCACCCGTGATTTCAGCGATAAGGAATATCGCCGTCAACGGTGCATAAAAAATTCCGCTAAGTATCCCTGCCATGGCAACGATGGTGAAATTGCTGACGGGCAAGGTTGTCAGCTTTGTCAGGTTGGCAATGCGTGAAAAAAGGAAGCCAAGATAAGATCCGATAACCAGTGATGGAGCGAAGCTCCCGCCGTTCCCTCCACTGCTCAGAGTTACGGCGGCCGCAACAGCTTTAAAGATAACCAGCAGGCCGACAAATGTAAGGATGGCTGGCTCTGACTTGATGAAGCCAGCTAGCAGGCTACCGTGGAGCATGCGTTCAGGATTACGAAGCTCCAGCAGCTTTACTCCTTCATAACCCTCACCAAACAGCGGTGGAAATATCATGATGAGCATAAAAAGGATCAGACCTCCGATAATTGCTTTAAGCCACCGGTTGTTTATCGTTTCAAACTGAACTTCAATACCATGAAATATTCGCCGATACACTATTGAGACGAGGCCACACACGATCCCAAGCAAGACATAGAAGGGCACGTTGTAGTAGTTGAAAGGCTGTTGAAGAGTAAAAGCCAGAGTGATTCCCTCGGAAAGAATGATCTTTGAAACAAGAGCGCCGCATGCGGCTGAAATAATCAACGGTATGAACGACGATGCCGATATATCAGTTAACAATACTTCGATCACAAATAAAACTCCTGCAACGGGCGAATTGAATGCGGCAGCTATTCCTGCCGCCGCTCCACATCCCAGCAACACCGTGCGTTCTTTGTAAGACAGCTGGTATGTCCGGGCATAGTTTGAACCGATTGCCGATCCCGTACTTACCATTGGAGACTCCAATCCGAGAGAGCCGCCTAACCCAACCGTTAGAGCGCTTGTGGCCAGGTGACCGTAACATTCCGTGAATCTGATCAAACTCGATTTCTTGAGAATGGCATAGACGATCGCAGCACTGCCCTTATTTAAGTACCCTTTCAAATAGCGACGTGTGAAATAAATTGCCAGTATGATGCCCACAAAGGGGAATACTGCGACAATCGCGAATTCGTCAGAGCCCTTTGCAATTGACGGCAAGCGTCCCATCAGGTGGACCGCGTACTTCAATACAACTGCCAGCAGGCCTGAAGTTAATCCCACAAGGATGCTGCTTGCAATAAGAAAATTCTTATCCGACAGGCGGCTCTTAAGCAGGAGAAGTGGCCGATGAATGAGTTGCATGTGTTTGGATAGTATCAACAATCATACTACTTAATCCGGGTAGTGACTTCGCACTCGTTCCGCGCGCCGCTGCAGGATAACTTTAGTTAAAATTCATCTTGAAAATGTTGAATGAATAACGGTCTGAACTTTCTCCCGCTCCATCAGCAATAAGATGAGGCAGCAGGCCGCTGTGATCAGCGCATAGATAAACAGTTGCCCTCCATCATTCATCACTTCGATCCCAAGGCTGGTGAGGTGGAAGAAGATTGCACCACTTATCGTTCCGAGCCCAAGAGCTGCACCGAGCCATGTGGTACGCGGTATGATCAGCAATACAGAAGCAATTAACTCAGCTACTCCCGTCCCAATTCTTCCCCAGGGCTCCATTCCAAGCTTTGAAAATATGTAGACCGACTCCTCGGCTCCGGAGAATTTGAAGAACAGACTTTGAACCATAATAAATGCCGCCGTCAGACGCAGCAGCCAACTAAGGATTACTTTGATGTTTGACATATTGAATTGTGTTTGCCCTTATGACGAACAAAGGGACATGACCTTACAGCTTCATTCAATAATATTTCGCCTTACGCCTCATCTCTTCCCTATCTTCATTTTACGCCATCGTCGTCCAGCACCTTTCGAATGATCTTCTCCTTGTCTTCAGCGGATAATGTGAGTTGGTCAGCACCCTTCCTGCTCATCGCACTATTTATGTGACTATTCTGTAATGAAAAGATACGACAGAGACTGCAGATCAGCAGGTGACGAGACAAACTGATCCGCTGAAAGAATGTTATCCTACCCTCCTCTTTCTTCAGAATCAACTCAACTGCTTCTTTGCACGATATGCGCTTCATACGCCTTTCAAGATATACCAATGCTTTTCCAGGCATGCCCTCAGCTGAACCTTGGCACGATGAAGTATCGTCCAGTAGTTATTGGAAGTGATAGACAATTGCATGCAGATATCGTCGCTCTCCAGATCGTCCATATATTTCATGAAGAACACTGCCTTTTGAACCCTGTTCAACTTTGCCGAACATCCCTCCAGAACTTTGTTTAGCTCCACCGCGTCCGACGAATCCGCGGGATCGATCGTTAGCTCTTTAGGATAAGCCCCCTTTGCCCAATGGTCAGCATCGTCGAAATGCGTATCGTACTCAGAAATGAATGTATTGACATGAGCGGCTGCCCTACGGTACGAATCTGTTATCTTGTTCTTGAGGATCACAAACAACCAGTTCTTAGCGGATGCTTTGCCCTCAAATCCATCCATGTTTTTCCAGGCTGAAAAGAACGTATCCTGTACCAGATCTCTTGCACTACTGCGATCAAACCCGCGTATCACTGCATGACTGAACAACATGTCCGAATAGTCTCTTACCCAGGTCCTGAACTGATCCTCCTTTTCGGCGTTTGACAACATCGAACTCATTGAACGAATAAGATATCGATTGGTGCTGTCAGAAACAAGAATCACTGATTGGTTAATTTAACCCAGTTTTTGTCGGCATTTGCTTTGAGTTCCGCTTCATTCTTATTCCACGTGTCAAGCGTATTGTTGAAGAACCTGTTGTAAAAAAGGTACAGTTTGCCGTCCAGTATTTTGAAAGTTTCAGGGTCGATTTCAACCTTCTCTCCTTTTGCACCCATGGCATAAGCACACCATCCGCCATATTGAGGTTCGAACAGTGCCGGAGACTTTTGAAACAGTTCTTTGTGTGCCGCCGAGGCAAACTGATATCGTACTCCTTCATACTCCGCTGCAATGGAGGCCTGGCCTTTCACCGCTTTGGCGTCTTTAAAATAAGCCACCGGATCATAGCCCGACAGTGCCAGGTGGCTTTTGGGATCGACGTTCCATTGAGCTGTTTGAGATTTGGACTGCGAGTAGGATGTCTCACACATCAGAAGAAATATCAGGGGAAGTATTCGTTTCATTTTTCCTTTAGAGACGGAGGCGAAATCAATTCCTTACGAATTACTCAAACTTTTTTATCGAAAACAGGCGCGTTGGAAGAATCCCTGTCATCGGCATGATTTGTGATCATCAATGCGAACCGGTGATCATTAAATGCAAATAGAATTACTGCGCTGCTTATATAGCAACGAATTCGTTAACTCAGCAGATCTTAGGTGTTACACTATTCAGGGCAATTTCAGGTACTTCACCTTCACTGCATAGACCCTGTGGGTTGCGTCATTTGAATCAGCAACGACCTTAGTCTGGTCCAGCTTGATAACGATTCGATAAGAATAGGCGTTATTGTCGACAACTTCGCTGCCTGGCCAATGGTGTATGCAACGACACCTGGATAGTTGGGGCAAGTAAAAGAAACCATCTGTTGTATCGAATAAGAAAAGACCATCTTCCTGAGGCGACTGCGGCATAGCCAGCGTTGAGCGGTCGTTAACTGCGGCACCAGCAGACCCTGATTCTTGCCCGGCGGACTCAGGAATAACAGAGCATTAGGCCGATCCACTTTCAAACCTATGATGACCGAACTCCCGGTTTGGGCAAGGTCCGTTAATAGTAGAAACCGATCGCCAATGATGCCTCCCAGGAGTTTCGGTCAGGGTCTTTCGCCAGGTACACCTTCAGAGGCCCGATCGGCGAGGCGTATCCTAAAGACGCGGCAAAGGCCTGGCGAAAATTCTTACCCGAGAACACAGGCTCGTCATCTTTTGGATTGGCGGAAAGAAAATTATAATGCAGCCCGGCAAATAACTTACTCAATATCTGATAGTGCAATCCAACGCGTCCATACAGATAAGATGCAGCGATAAACTCCTTCGGTTTGGCGCCGTAATACTCCTGCGAGTTTATAAGGTTAGGAATGAACCCTCCGATATAATCCTTATTGTCGAAATTGATGGCGTCGTCTGGCAGCGACGAAATTCTGTATCTCAATTTTGACAGGATTGTAAAGCGATGTGATAATGGAATGAATGGTTCAATGGTCGCTGCTGCAGAATATATGTCATCGGAGTAAAAAGCGTCGCCGAGATCTTTTAATTCCGCATGAATGCTATCGGCAAATTGAAACGAGCCATAGGCTCGAGGTGTGGCCGCCGCGCGAATATCAACACGCATGCCCTTCACGGGAAAATAGCGATCGTTGGTGTTATCAAATTTGTAGTACAGAGCAAACGTCAGATGGTTATAGTTTATCCAATTGATATCGCGATAAGGTACATCAGCTACCTTTGGTTTCAGATAAAGGTGTGTCAGCATGCCTTCAATGCCAAAAGTGCCATTTAGAAATGTTGCTGTCTGTAATCTGGCCGTTGCCGAGTAGTATCGCGAGCTAAAACTACCAAGTTCATCGCCTCTTTCGGTGAGGATGGGCAACTCGTTCACATTAAAAAAACCCGTGATCTGCGCCGCTAAGTTTTGCCGCTTTCCCAAATACTTGAAATAGTCCAGCATGACACGAGGGAACGTTGCAAGATCAGCCTCGGCAATCAGGCGACTTCGCTGAAGGAGCTTGTTGCGTATCGTGGCGTTAAGCACAATGCCACCTTTATTTTCAGAATCATAGTGATAACTGAATCTGAATTGTGTCTGCGGATTTTCTGTTGCGTGCACGAGCAGTATCCGGTGGTCTGCAGTTCCCAGGATCTCGTACCAGATCCGTTGGTAGTAACGGGTGGCATACAGTGTGGCGAAGCGATGTTCGAGCTCCGTAATGCTGATGGCGCGCTGAGGGGAGATATTCAGTTTGCCGGCAATGAAATTCTTTTGCTGGACATCGTCAACACCATCGACCTGTACTTCGGCAAACTGATAAGTTGGTTCACTTTTCGGATGGACCATCTCACGGGAAGGACCAAAACGGTTAAGTGAATCAGCAAGTCTTTTGAATTGTTGAACGTATTTCCTGCCTGCGTCGTCACCCCGATCCAGGATTTCAGCTGCCATATTAAAGCTTCCGGTAGAGAATCCTGTGAGGTCGGGTTGAATGAGTATATTGGCCTTCTTCGCTTCCAGCTCGGCTTCGTGTGCCGCGGTAATAAATGCCGTTTGGGTGATGATCGATATCGGTGTATTAAGCTGATCCTCGGCTTCGAGACCAAGGCTTACATTTACGGCAATAACAATGTCGGCACCCATTTCGAGCACGGTACTAACAGGCAGATTTTCCAGAACGCCACCATCAACGAGTAGTTTTCCGTCGATAGTGACAGGTGTGAAGATCGAAGGTATCGACATGCTTGCGCGCATCGCCATGGCAAGCGATCCCTTTCTCAGCACGACCGATTTTCCGTTTACAATATCGGTGGCGACGCAGGCAAATGGAATTGGGAGCTGATCGAAATCCAGCCCATGAACACCACGGGTGAGTTCGGAGAAGAGGCGAATCAAACGTTCGCCTTCGATAATACCTTTAGGAATGATCAGCTTGTTTTTTTGAAAGTAGAAGTCCAGCAGATAACGGTTAGCAAAATGCTTTTCTTCAAACACCACTTCATTCATCGGCACTTTGTTCGACAACAATGCGTCCCAATCCACGTCGGCAATGATGTCGTGTAATTCATCCGCCTTATAGCCAGCGGCGTACATGCCACCGATGATGCTTCCCATGCTGGTACCTGCGATGTAATCTGGCGTGAGACCTGCCTCTTCCAGGGCTTTTAAGATACCGATGTGTGCAATGCCTTTAGCACCTCCCCCACTTAGCACCAAACCTACTTTCGGCCTATGCTGCGCAAGCAATGACCTTTGCCCTGCACATGACAACACAAGGACGAGGATCAGAAGATAACAATGGGTACGTTTACAAAGCATTTCAAACTTCACTAATTATCGTCTGCCAATCATCGTATGGCCAGGTGCAATCACAGCGTATACCTTAACCTCTAGAGAAGGTTATACTGATCCGGTGCATCATCATTTTTAACACGAACGTCACGCCGCGGGACGGGGATAACAATTCCGTTCGACCGGAAAGCGGCATCCAGCGCTACAATTACACGGCTGCTCGTCCCTCCTCTTTCTCTGAAATGGCTTACCCAGAACAATATCAGCACGGCAATACCATTATCATTAAAGCCCTTGAACTGCACCACAGGTTCAGGATAGGCAATAACACCAGTGTCGTTTTTCAGCACCTCCCTAATCACCCTTTCAACTTTCGTGAGTTCGGATCCGTAAGCGACAGTCAAAGAAAGATCCATTCGACGTCGCGTATCACCGCCGGTCCAGTTGACGAGCTTACCCGACAACAAATCACCATTGGGCATGATGACGTCGGCACCTTCCCATGTAGATATACGGCTGCTTCGAAATCCAATTGCTTTCATCACACCCTCCTGTCCGTCGATCTCGACAATGTCGCCGACGTTTACCGGTCGTTCAAAAGCGATGATGAGACCGCTGACAAGATTATTAACAAGAGTTTGCAATCCGAAACCTATTCCAACGCTTAGTGCGCCCAGAATGATCGTCATTTTATCGACAGGTATTCCAGCGGCGGCAAAGGCAAGGAAAAGCCCGATGCTGAAGATGCCAATGCGTACCAGCAACAACAAACTACCCAGGCCAGAGCCTTCCGACTTGCTCTGAGGTCGGTCCGAAGCAAAGAATGAAACAACGCGCGAAATCACTGCTGCCGCAAACATGATCAGCACAAACGTCAGGATACTTCCGATACTAAATGTGTAGTCGCCTATTACGCGCGGTTGTAGTATAAAATCGCCCAACGGTTCGGATAACAGTCGATAGATATAAAAATTCCGAAACACCATAATGAGCCATCCTGCAATGAGAAGTACATAAAGCCACAGGGGAGCACGCGTTCCCACCTTTTCAAAGTTGATGCTAAAAAGTTGTCTGTCTTTCAGCGTGTACACATGAAATGACAGCTCTAAACCTTCGTTGATAAATCTCACGACCCATAAGAATACGACAGCAACTACTAAACTCAGGTAACCTGTTGTCAGCAGGTTTTTAGACAGGTTATATCTGCCCAGCGCATTAGTTCCAACGGAGAGCAACTCCATGATCATCACCAGGACCACAAAATACATCAGGCGTTTTTCCGTTAAATGACTTCGATCACTGAAGATCGAGTTAATTGCCACGACGATGCCCGCCACAGCCAGAAACAACATTATCCAACGCTCAAACAGCGAACCGACAAGCGTAAGATTTATTGCACTGGAAATGAGAAACAACAATAGAAACAGGATCCAGTTTCGCATCCACTTAGGATGGATCAGGTGCCGGAATATCGCGGTCAGTGCGAGTGCACTGATTGTGTTGCAGAGAAGTGTGAACACCATCGGCGGATCGGGAAAAATAAACTGTAATACGCTGACCGACAATATTACTGCAGACAGGACCGGATAACGAAGCACAAGCTGTCCGGTCAATGGTTCATGCAAGAGATGCTCTTCTTCGAGTATTCTTCTTAACGCACGGAGGAAGACAGACGATATCACGATGGCCGCAAACAATATCGCCAGCGCTCCCGCATGGTTACGCAGATAGAATTTCAATGCCAGCACGGCGCGTGCCGATGAGTAAGCGAACGTGTTATGCGATGGGTGATGATCTCCGAAAGTCTCCCAAAGAAATGGGACTTCCTTTGTCCAAGTCTCACCTGATAATAACTCTTCTCTGTTCAGCACGCGAATCAGATGAGACGAAACCGCAGCCTGCAGGAGATTAGTCCGGTTACGTAGTTCCTGTACACGAAGCGATACTTGTGAAAGCGCTGAATCCACGGGCAAGACAGTTGCAGCAAGGAGTTCTAATTTTCCTGCATGGGCAGCAACCGCCGCGGAGTCACCTGTCGGAAAAGTCAACAGGATTGAATCACTCCTCAGTGAATCGAGGTGATATTTCATTCCATCGATCTCTTCATTAAGACGGCGTACTGTTTCTCCTGTAACAGCAACGCGTTCATTTAAACCTTCCCACACCCTCGAGAGCGTGACCAGATTTCGGAAGGTCTTACTACCGGGTGGGCTACCCGGCATCTCTGCCTCAAGCAATGAGTCCCATGATTCATACTGCTCAAGCCTGACGCGAATTGAAACTGTATCAACACCTTCTCGAAGAAAACTTCTTGTATCCTCAAGGGTGTGCCGTATCCTTTCAAAGTGTCGCTGCTGTCTGAGAAGCAGGCGCTCGCGAATAAACTCGTCAACGTTCCTCCGGGAATGCAGCTCAGCCTCCCTGAGCACCCGTGAAACATAACTACTATCACCTGGTTTGGACGACGGATTAGCCTGCGAGTAGACCGTTAGTGGCAGCAAAAGGCCTAAAGCGACAGATCGTAAATAACAAATGATAGACGGGCTTAACATACTCCGAGGTCATTCGGGTACTTTTTCATACTCCAGCGTGCCGAGCTGATCGTTGCTGATCACTCGTTTTTGCGCATCAAAGTATTCTACCTTGAACTTTGCAGTGGCAATACCGATCTTAACTTTAAGTTCTTTGTTGTCCTCTGAAAGCGTCCACTTGCCCTTTCCTGTTTTACCCTCAGCGATACCTTCGAACTGACCGCCTTCTCTGAAAATCTGGTAAGTATTTTCGGGTTCTTTTACCACTCCCTTTTTGGTCTGCTTAACCAGCTTCCATTTACCGATAAGTTCGTTTGCCGTTTGTGCCTGAGCGGAGATAGCAATAGCGCACATGAAGATGATGAGGGTCAGTTTCATGGTGTTTTTCTTTTCAAGATAGGCAAAAATCGTATTCTGAATAAGAAATAAAAACCGCGTCCACCGAAGCTTGCTTATCAGTAGGAACAACAAATAAAAACGATTGTGATAATGATGACGACCAAGCTTCGTGTAGCGTCACGTTGTGACCTGGAGTTTATCCTCTCCCCAGCTTGTGCAGCAGCATAACATGCGAGACGATAGCGCCCATCATGGTGCGGTGTTCGTGATATGCGATTCCCGCCTTCTTACACGCCTCCCTCACGAATACGCTGATCGCGGGATAATGAATGTGACTGACACGGGGAAACAGGTGATGCTCGATTTGAAAGTTGAGTCCACCGAGGAACCAGTGAAGTAATCTACTGGAAGTCCCAAAGTTAGAAGTGGAAGCAAGCTGATGCACAGCCCACTCACAATCACTGGTACCACCTTCTGCTGAATGAAATGACGTGCCGCCTACCACGTGCGCCAGCTGAAATACAATGCTTATAGCCAGACCACAAACGAAAGTGACGATCAGAAAACCAACCAACCATGACGCCCATCCTACGAAGATTATTGGCACAACGATATAACAGAAGATATACATCAGCTTTGTAAACCAAAAGATGACATGCTCGCGCGGCGCCATCTTCTTAGCCTCACTGTTTGAGTTTATCTTCCCGCTCACGTATTTCTGAAAGTCTTCATAAAAGACCCACACGAGATATGAGATACCATAGAGAAAGACCCAGTATATGTGTTGGAAACGATGATACCAACGGTGCGGCTGGCCTTCGTGCAAACGCATCAGCGGTTTGACGTCAATGTCTGAATCCATCCCCTCGATATTGGTATAAGTATGATGGTTCTGATTGTGCTTAATTTTCCAATAATATTGGTTGCCGCCGAGTATGTTGAGAAAGTATGACGAAAGTTTATTGAGCCAGGCGTGCCTGGAAAAGCTTTGGTGTCCGCCTTCATGCATTACGTTAAAACCAATGAGGGAAAGTAGGATTCCGAGTACAACGCATAGGCCCACCGATATCCATGCCGGCGGCGTAAAAAAGACAAGCAGCACATACAAAGAAATGGCCATCCCTACCTGCAGCGACGCTTTTACATAAAGCTTCTGATTGCCTGCCGGATGTCGTACGCCGCTGAAGTACTCGTCGACCTTTTTTTTGAGGGGTGGAAACAGCTGCTGGTGACTATTATCGAACTTGTACTTGAGCATAACGCCGATCAGAGTTTAAAAGTGAAAATGAGTTTTATAAATAACGACCGGCCAAAGCGGTGCCATTTAGTGATCGAGAGATTTATTGTCTGCTTCAAAAAACTCCGAGGCTAACAAATAAAAAAGGCCACTCTTTCTAAGTGGCCTCTTGCACCGGGTGATGATTAGTTCAATAGTCGAACGTTCACCGCGTTAAGGCCTTTTTTGCCTTTCTGGACTTCATATTCGACTTCGTCGTTTTCGCGAATCTCGTCTGTAAGACCACTAACGTGAACAAAAATCTCTTGTTCGTTGGGGTTAGCGGGCTTGATGAAGCCAAAACCTTTGGCCTCGTTGAAGAATTTTACTGTTCCTTCCATGATAATATGTGATAAAAGCGCATCGGCTGATAAAATGCCTATTCTTAACTACTGCGGCGCCCTGGAATTCGTAAACGAAAAAAGGAAACTGTACAGGTGAGAATTATAGAAAGAAGTGGGCGCGATGCAATTGGCCCTCTTCTGCAATGGTACAAAGGTAGCGCCTAATTCCGGGGCAACCTAATTATCTCTGTTTAATGTTTTAAATCAGAACGCAGCAGGCATTTTGGTTCAGCACTTCGACATAAAAGAGCGCCAAATGCCCGGTTTGAGGCATTTTCTATGCACGTACGGTTGTTTCTACCGCTGATCGGGTAACGGCGGCTTTTGCTTCCCACGCGTAAAGTCGGTTGGGATTCTCAAGTAGTGCAGCTCGCAGGGCTGCCGGGGAAAATGCAGGATCGGGAGGAATGGGAGTTTTAGAGTTTTCGGGAGGTGCGTTGATTTGGAAGGTTCGTTCGTTTACTATGGTTTCATTTTGAACGCTCAGTGGTTGTTGCCGGGTTAATTCCGAGACAAGGGAGACTGCGCCTTTGCTTTCCCACGCTTTAAATTCGTTCGATGTCTTTTTCCAGTCAATGTGCAGTGGCGCCGTTGATATTCTGATGCGTTACAGTGTGTAGGACCGCCGCGAATAAAATGCAGGGTCGGGAGGAATGGGAGTTTTAGAGTTTTCGGGAGGTGCGTTGATTTGGAAGGTTCGTTCGTTTACTATGGTTTCATTTTGAACGCTCAGTGGTTGTAGCCGGGTTAATTCCGAGGCAGCGCGGAGCGCCGCAGGAACGGGAGACTGCAGCTTTGCTTTCCCACACTTTAAGCTCGTTTGCATTCTGAGATTAATTCTGCGTGTAGGGGTGCCGGGACGTTTTATAGTCGCGTGGGATTCTCAAGTAGTGCAGCTCGCAGGGCTGCCAGGGAAAATGCAGGATCGGGAGGAATGGGAGTTTTAGAGTTTTCGGGAGGTGCGTTGATTTGGAAGGTTCGTTCGTTTACTATGGTTTCATTTTGAACGCTCAGTGGTTGTTGCCGGGTTAATTCCGAGACAAGGGAGACTGCGCCTTTGCTTTCCCACGCTTTAAATTCGTTCGATGTCTTTTTCCAGTCAATGTGCAGTGGCGCCGTTGATATTCTGATGCGTTACAGTGTGTAGGACCGCCGCGAATAAAATGCAGGGTCGGGAGGAATGGGAGTTTTAGAGTTTTCGGGACGTGCGTTGATTTGGAAGGTTCGTTCGTTTACTATGGTTTCATTTTGAACACTCAGTGGTTGTAGCCGGGTTAATTCCGAGGCAGCGCGGAGCGCCACAGGAACGGGAGACTGCGGCTTTGCTTTCCCACACTTTAAGCTCGTTTGCATTCTGAGGTTAATTCTGCGTGTAGGGGTGCCGGGAAATTCAATTCTCAATCCTCAATTTCTCCATCAGGCGAGTCAAAGTATCACCATCGATGTTCCCGTAGTATTGCTCAACGTGAGACCTCATTTCATTTTTCATTCTGTCGCCGTCTCCTTTGGTGTATTCGACGAGGCCGTAACGAAGTGCGCGCAATTCCTCAAGTATTGCCGGACTGCCAAGAGATGTGATTGAAAGATTGATCAGTGTTCTGGTCATGTCAAACTGCGTGTCATGAAGGGCGATTGAGATGTCTCGTAAGTGCGACGGGTCCCAGTATGTTTTATCTACGGTAAAGGTTTCGCGATTAAATACGAGGAATGGATATGATCGTCTTGGAATATAGTCTTTTGCTACATCGCGGTTGCCTGCGTGGTAAGAGATCCTGAATGTCTGATCATCGTTCATGTAGGCAGCCGACAGCGGTACCACGAGCGAGTCCAGCATGACCCATCTGCCGTCGCGCAGGTAGTCACGAACGTCTTCTTCTATTCCGCGACTAAAAAGAGAATTTACTTTGGGACAGGGAACGAGGTTGTCCTTGACGAATAGCCAAAGATGATTGTCAGTGCTGGATTTTCTTGCCGTGGCGCTTCCCTGCGAGGGCGAAACAACACAGCGCCCCTTCTCGGCACTGATCAATACGACGTAGTCCTTTTCAGAGGCAAACTCAAAAGCGGTGGCATCTTTGAGCGGCACCTTGTCGCCGACTTTAAGTGGAACCTTATCGAGGTTGACGAGGCCCTGTACCTTACAGATGTACAAGTCCTGTGCAAAGGCGGCAATGTTCATTGCTACCAGGCACGCAGGCATCAGCCATTTAATCATTGTTATCAATGAGCTGCGTTTGCTTACTTTGTTCGTATTGATCACGGTGGTGTAAGATTGCTTGTACCTGGTCATTGATTTACTGCCTCTCCCACAACTTTACGCCTTTTGCGTACGATCTTCCTGAGCGGCGCCTGACCTTTACGACGGATCAGGGATACCATGCTTAGGTAGGTTGCCATTGGAAGAATGTCGGTATGAACGTTAAATACAAAATAACAAATAATCGAGACAATGTACAGGCCGAGTGAAAACCCCAGCATGCGCGAACCAACGCTTCCGACCAACGGGTAGGATATTCGCGTGATCCGCTCCTCAAGTGATCCGGGACCGCCCTCATAATACAGAACGAGATAGCTCAGCACGCCGTAACATGCCAGCAGATAAAATAGCATCAGATAGCTGAAGTTTACTTCGCCGGCGATGAGCGACTCCAGTACATTCACAATAATCAAGGCTCCGGGTATCTGATCGTAAATCGACGTGTGCATCTCTGTTTGAAAATCCCCTATGACCACGATCTTATTTGAAAAGAATTTGCCAGCAGCCTCATCGTTGTTCAGCACGAGTAAGTCTTCAAGTGGAATGATACGACTAAACTGCTCGTCCGACAGTTCTACAGGAAGGATCTTGATGTCAGGGATGACAGTATTCGACATCGGCCTCCCTCCTCCCCATAACAGCCCCGCGCGCTTCCTTAATTGTTTATGGCTGATCCATTCATAAGTGCGAAGAGGAATAGACTTCATTGTATCGCCCTCGATCAGGTGAAATTTCAGAAATGAATCTTTTAGTCCCACGCCCGACGAAGAGTAGTATGCAGAATAGGCGGACGGGATACCCGGTACTGCAGGAAGCACGACGCTGTCGCCACCGAAACTGTAGGGGAATACGATACCCGGAATCCTGTTGATGGACTTCTGCAGTTGCAAGTCCTGATCAGTAGCGCGGTCGAAGAATACGTCGCAGATTACGGCGTCCGGGCCTGGCGTTGCACGGCTGATGATCTGCAGCAAAGAGTCCAGTTGACGGCGATCCGTGATGGCGTCCTTACCAAGTCCGGCCGGTTGATCGGCAAGCATCCTGGCACCGCTGATGTCGACAAAGGTATAGGCCGATAACCTCCCGGGATCATGTGTTGAGGTGAAAGGAAGTATTCTTTTTACCAGTGATGTCCATCGAACGAGATTGTCTTCAAGCTCGAGATTGTAATTGAGACTTAGCCACCACCACGACAGCAGCAGCATGAAGAGCGCATGGCCCAGGCAAACAACATATACTAGCCACTTGCGCTTCATGATTGTACTCTGTGTCTTACTTTTCCAGCATTGTGGCTATTCGAGCATACCGACGCTGAAGTTCTATCAGTCGCTTGTCGAGTTCCGACGTATTGTATTCAACTGTCCGAAGAACTTTGTCGCGTGCCTCTTTTTCATTCTTACGACCGTTGATGTTACCGGTTCCCAGATCTCTCACTAACATGAGTGCTTCGTTCAACGCCAGCACATTTACACTGTGCAGGTCGCCGAGGGCGTAATCATCAATTCCCTGCACGGCAGTATGTGCCTCAGATCCCCAAAGAGTCAGCACCTGCTTCTCTATTGAAGTCCGGTTGGTATTTAGTCGCTCATAGACGTTGTTGTAGCGATATACTGACTCTGTAACTCTCTTTGCCGTGGCAGGGTCGTCGAATATCTGCTCGCGTGCCTGGCTGAATGCACGAACGAGATTACGCCCTTCATTGATATAATCATTCATTGTCGTGGAGAAGTCATGATAAACAATCGCCTTCTTCTCTTCAGGCGTTTGAGCGACGACAGCCGTCCTTCCGACAGAATTGGCAGGAGCCTCCGACAATATTGCCTTCACCGTAAACGAAACGTTGCCCACCAACTCCTTGCGGTCTCTGAGAACGTCCCAGACAATCGTCTTTTCGCCATTGCCGGCAATGTCGGGGCCTACACCGTTGCCCGAGACTGCAGTCAGAGATTTCTTGAACCCGTCGTCGGAGCAGAACAGAGCCACTTCCAGCCGTTGGTTGGAGGCGAGTCCCTGCACATCGTAGTTCACGATGATCTTCTGATAAAATGGTTCGTGCCGTACTTCACCGATAATTTGCGCCGACATATAATGAGCGCAGCCCAACTGAATCGCTAACAGGAGTGCCGTGGCTGCAAAAACATTTTTCATGCATGGGAGTTATTCACGTAATTTAGGTAAATATCCCCCGCATGAAAAGCGCGTTGGTCATAACTCTCATCCTATGTTTGTTTCAGGCGAAGGCACAACAGAAGCTTACTGCCACGAGTGAAATCGTCCGTTACGAGATCCGCCCGGGAAAGGCCGACAGCCTTAGGGAGTATTCATCAGAAAAGCGCGTGGCGCTGGTGATCGGCAATAAGAACTACGCAATTTCTCCTCTCACAAATCCGGAGCACGACGCGAGCGACATGAGCGATGTTTTGCGCCGCACGGGGTTCGATGTTGAAACGGTTGTGAATGGAACGTACCTCGAGATGCGCGATGCGGTAAAGCGCTTTGCAGAAAAGATAAAGGACGGTGGCGTCGGTCTCTTCTACTATAGCGGCCACGGCGTACAGGTTGACGGTGACAATTACATGATCCCGATCGATGCAGTGCTGGAGGAGAAAAGTGATGTTGCCAGCCGCTGTGTAAGAGTGAGCGCTGTGCTCAACTATATGGAGGCATCGAAGAACCGTCTTAACATATTGATCCTTGATGCCTGCCGAAGCAATCCGTTCAAAGCCTTTACGCGATCGGGAGAAAAGGGCATGGCAAGGGAAGACGCACCGACGGGGTCGATCATTGCCTTCTCAACGGCGCCCGGCCGTACCGCTTCTGACGGCACGGGAAGAAACGGCATTTACACGGCAAAGCTCATCAAATACATGAATGTGCCCGGACTGTCGATAGAACAGGTGCTGAAGAATGTGAGGCGCGAAGTGATGGAGGAGTCGAAGAACCAACAGGTTCCCTGGGAGAATACGGCGCTGGTGGGAGATTTTTATTTTACGCTGAATTGAGAGTGAGTTCAGAGTGAGGAACAAGAATCAGAGTGAGGAACAGTGTGAGAGTGAAGAACGGTGTGAGAGTGAAGGAGCTTAGAATAAATACCTGACCCCTACATTAAGCTGGTTCCATTTCGAGAAATTGTGTGCCAGCGCTACCGTTGTGTAGCTCACATTAGCGAAGAAACGCTTACTGAACGTTCGCTGATAACCGCCCCCCACTTCCAGAAAGTCTGTGTCAGCTCCTTCAAATAGAGTTCCGATATCCTTGTTTGATCTGCTATAGGAAACTATTCCAAAGAGGATGTTCTTCCGGATAGGAATGACGCTCAGGGTCACGCCAAAATTGTACAGGAACTCCGTGTCATTATCTTCAGCAGGTGTTGAAGCAGACGGCATCATTACCATGCCGCTTGCATTCGCCATGATGCCAACGCTTGGATTAAAATACTTGTACCAGAACAGTGTGTTGCCCCACACATATTTCGTCGTCCTTAGCTGCTGTTGCTTGTCCTTGCTGCCCAACGGCGCCCACAGGAAGGAATGCCAGGTGAAATTATACAATTGCCGAAACGGCTGAACGCGCACCCGTGCACCAGCGTACGTGAAGTTCTGCAAAGTTGTTGTGTCGTTTTGCAGGATAGAGAACATGTCTTTATCACCCTGGAAGTCGTAGCGATAGCGGCGATACATTCCTTCGAGACCAACGTTCACCCTTCGCTTCTTCGAGACGCCGATATTCACCTGAAGGAATGAATTGAATATGTGTGCCCTACCCTGGTAGTTGGCGCTGTTGCCGTCTTTGTCGAACTGGAAGTCGGTGGACTGAAAACTATTGGAACTGTACAATTCAACCTGTCCCAATTTCACAAGCGTTGCTGAAGCACGTGTGTTGGCGACGAGGAGGCGGTCGAGGGAGTCGAGCATTTTAAGCAGTCTGGCGTCGCTCAGGTGGCGGTTCTGTTGAGCGATGGAGTTGACAGGCGCTAAAACCCAGACGACAACAATCAAAGCAGCAATACGTGCAAGCCTGGAGCGCGAAGGGAGCTCAACACAACGAGCGGTATGGGGGCAGAACATGGTGGTGCGGGTAGTGGGATGATGAATTTATAAAATAGTTTGAGAATAAGTAATCAGGTGATTGATATTTATGTCGGAAGCCGTAACATGAACCCCCTGACGAGTTCCAGCACTTCGCTAAAGTTAGTCTCGAGCGCCATATGCCCGCCTTCCAGTATATGAACTCCCGCGTTCGGCAAGTCACGTTGATAGCAATAAGCTTCGGCCACGTCGAAGAATGCATCGTGCCGGCCCCAGATGATCAGCGCCGGACGCTGATGCCTTCGAAAGTACTCCTGGAAGGCTGGATACATTTCCAGATTGCTTTTGAACGTACAGTTCAGAGCGAATTGCATGTCGACGTTGCCGGGACGACTCATACGCTCCCAGTCGAGGATACGCAACTCCGGGCTGATGCGATCAAGCATTTCTCTCGGCAGGCCTTCCGTGTACTGTGCTGCGACGCCATCGGCACTTAAGAAAGCAGCAACCTTTATCTTTTTCTCGTCGGTGGGGCGCTCCCAGTAGTCGCGCGTTTCGTCCCACTGTGGTCCGATGCCCTCGATGTATGCATTGCCATTCTGAATGATCAAACGCTCAATCCGCTCCGGGTTCCTCACCGCCATGCGAAGTCCAATAGGGCAACCGTAGTCGTGGAGATAAACACTGAAAGTTTTCAAACCGATTGCCTCTGTAAACCGATTCATACAGACCGACAAGTTTTCAAACGAATAGTCAAAAGTATTTATTGATGGAAACGAGCTGAAGCCGAAACCCGGATAATCCGGCGCAACGACGTGGATACTGTCGGAGAGAGAAATCATCAGGCTCCTGAACATCACCGACGATGTGGGGAATCCATGCAACAGCAGTAATGAGGGATTTGATCTGTCTCTGGCCTCCCGGTAGAATATATCAATACCATCGACGGTAACGTTTCTGTTGAATATCTGGCAATCCACGGATTATGCATTAAGGAATCACTAGCAGCTATCCTCGCCAGTTTCGTGCCTGAGATTCATCGTGCGTGAGAAGCAAAAACGATGGAATTAATTGTTATCTTCCTCTGGCATGATATTTCGATGGAGATATTGTGATCAAACTTCAAATCATTCTGAACATGCATTCACTCAAGCGGAAGCAAATATTGAAGACTGATCTTGCGGGTGCGTGGCGATTCTTTTCCGACCCAACGAACCTTGCGACCATTACTCCTGCGTCGATGAACTTCAGGATCACGTCACCGCCGCATGAGGGAGAAATGTATGCAGGACAGATCATCCGTTATAAGGTGACCGTAGCACCCACGATAACTGTCCAATGGATAACGGAGATTACGCACGTCCGGAAACCTTACTTCTTTGTAGATGAACAACGCCGGGGTCCCTATGCCTTCTGGCATCATCAGCACCTATTCCGCGAGATCGATGGCGGCATTGAAATGACGGATGAAGTGAACTATGAAGTGCCGTTCGGTCCTCTGGGACGACTGGTGAATCGGCTTTTTGTGGGGCCGAAGCTCGAGGGAATATTTGAGCACAGAAACAAAGTGCTAAGTGGGATCTACCCCGTTTAGTTCTACATTTTACATTCAGAGTTTTACATTTTACGGTTACGAACTGGAATGCTGAATCTACTGCAGGATGAAAGACAGATGACAAGAATGCGGTTATGTTTGTGTGTTATGGGAGTTAACCGCAAAATGTAAAACTCTGAATGTAAAATGTAAAAGTAGCGAAACGAAAAAGGCACGACGCATGGGCAACCCAATCATACGACACAAGTTCACATCTGATCCGACGGCCATCTCTTACAACGGAAGAGTGTACGTCTATACCGGGCACGATGAGGCTCCGAGGCACTATCCCGGATATGTACTAACGGAGTGGCTATGCTTTTCATCTGACGATCTCATCAACTGGCAGGAGCACAATGTCAATCTTAAGCCGACGGACTTCGCCTGGGCTCACAAGGATGCGTATGCCTCGAAAATGATTGCGCGAAATGGAAAGTTCTACTTCTACTTTTCAACAACTCATAGCTCCATTGACGGTGAGGCGATCGGCGTTGCCGTTTCTGATTCTCCAACTGGTCCATTCTCTGATGCGAGCGGATCGGCACTCATTACCAGCCGCGACCTTACCAAAGGCGGGCGCAACTTCGATCCATCGGTTTTGATTGATGATGACGGACAATCGTATCTGTTCTGGGGGAAGAGTACGTGCTATTACGTGAAGCTAAAGGAGAACATGATCGAAACAGACGGCAGCATCAGACCTGTTGCTCTCCCCGACTTTCAGGAAGGCGTTCATCTGCACAAACGCAATGACTGGTACTATTTGTCATTCGGCTATGACTTTCCGGAAAAGTTTGCGTACGCCATGAGCAAAAGCATTCACGGGCCCTGGGACTTTAAAGGCATCCTGAATGAAGTTCCCGGCAACTGCGAAACCAACCGTGGCGCTATTGTCGACTTCAATGGTTCATCTTACTTCTTTTATCACAATGGCTGTCTTCCCGAGGGCGGCAGTCACAGACGATCTATTTGTGCTGACAGACTCTTCTACAACAACGACGGTACGATTCAGCGCGTCATTATGACGACGGAGGGTATTGGATAACAACACCCATACTGTGCTTTCCCTACTTCCATCGCCTTGGGATAATTTTATATCAGGACTCGTGTTGCTTTGCTTCTACAATCCTGCATAGATGATTGAAACAATCCCTGCAAGGAACAACAGCAGCATAATGCTAATCAGTTTCGACACACCTTGCGGCGCGTTCTTAAATTCCTTCCAGATAAATACGCCCCAAAGTGCTGCGACGAGTGTAGCGCCCTGTCCCAGACCGTAAGACACTGCCGCTCCTGCTTTTCCTGCTGCGATAAGATTCAATGAATTCCCAACACCCCAGACGATTCCACCGAACACACCAACCAGGTGTGTGCTAAAGCTTCCTTTGAAGTATTCTTTATAGCTCGTGGGCTCACCGCTGATTGGTCGACGGAGCAGGATCGTGTTGAATATAAAGTTGCTTATAAAGATCCCTAGCGAGAATACAACGACGGCGGTATACGGTGTCATCAGACCAGGCGCCGGGTCCTGGAAGTTTTCGAGATCCATGCTGGAGGCAATGAACCGGTAGAAGAACGACATCAGCACGCCGGCAAGAATCGACACGACAAGTCCTTTGGTAGAGACCTTCTGATTGGTACCTGTAGCGAGTCGCTTGTAGGCGATAGAGTTCACGATGATGGCAATGGTGATCAGGCCTACACCCACAAACAACCAAGTAGGATCGCCTTTCTGCGAAGCCGCATAGTTGATGATCACACCAAGCACCAGCGCGATACCAATGCCAACGGGAAAGGCCACTGACATGCCTGCAATAGCAATTGCTGTAGAGAGCAAAATGTTCGCGGCGTTAAATACAACGCCCCCTATAAACGCACTGATGATATTGGCCCCTTCGGCCTGAGCCAGATCGTTGAGGAAAGGTCGCCCGTTTTCTCCGAAGCTCCCCAGCGTAAACGCAAATATCAGTGAGAGCAGGAGAATGCCGATGACATAGTCCCAGTAAAACAACTCATAGCGCCAGGTCTTGCCTGCAAGCTTCTGGGTGTTGCCCCAGGAGCCCCAGCAGATCATGGTGATGATGCAAAAGAAAACAGCGGCGGAATAACTCCCTACGATATACACGATAATTATGAATTAAGAATTAAGAATTAAGAATTTTGAGTACTCAGGGCAATCAGAGTGGTTAGTGTGATAATAAAGTTACTAGTGGTTGCCGCTTTTTGCGCCGGCGGGGATGTCGTACTTGAAACCTTTCCAGGGTTCGCGGCCGGCAACGTAGTCAGGGTTAGGTGCCATCATTTTAGCACCAACACTTTGTCTCCAGGCGTGTAGCATTGCCGTTAGCTCTTTCGTCTTCGCGGGATTCTGCTTCGAGATATCATTCAACTCACCGAGGTCCTTTTCGAGATCGTACAGCTGTACCGTTCCGTTCTCATAGTATTCGATCAGCTTGTATTTGCCGGCGCGCACTGCGCCACCGGGACTCTGCATGCCGTGATTTGAGTAATGCGGGAAGTGCCAGTAGATCGCCTCTCTCTCAAGCTTCTTTTTGCCCTGCAGCAATGGCTTGATGCTCACGCCATCGACGTGCTGCTGCGGAAGCAGCGGCAATCCGGCCATGTCGAGCAGCGATGGAAAAAAGTCCATCGATACGACGGGAACGGTACAAGTTGATCCCGGCGACTTCACTCCTGACCACTTCACGATCATCGGAACCCGGATTCCTCCTTCATACATCCAGCCCTTTGCTCCGCGCAATGGCAGGTTGGAAGTCGAGAAATGTTTATCGGGTGTGCGAGGATCGAGTACCTTACTCGGTCTTCCAAAGTTTCCGGCAGACATGCCTCCGTTGTCGGAGACGAAGACCACGATAGTGTTCTCTTCAATTCCCAGCTGCTTTAGTTTTTCCATGACGCGACCGAGGCTTTCATCCATCGCTTCAACCATGGCGGCGAATTGAACATTGTCCTGGCGCTGCTTCACTTTCACGGTGCCGCGTGGCAGCTGACTGAAGCCTTTGTAGGCGCTGTCTGTTAACAGGGTAACCCGTTCTTCGATTGTAAGGGGATCGCTATCGGGATTTCCTTCCAGGATGTAGGGAGGCCGCTTGTCGGCCGATTTGGCAGCAAGCTTCTTCTTATACTTTTCGACGAGGTCCTTGCGGCCTTCAATAGGATCATGTACGGCAAAGTGAGAGAAGTAAAGAAAGAACGGCTGATCGCGGTGATCTTCGATGTACTGCAGCGCATCCGTTGTAAGACGATCAGTAAGGTACTCGCCCGGCTTGCCGTCGTAGTTTGGAAGCTTAAAAGGAGCATCATAAGCGAGTGGCCAGCCTTTGGACCAGCCGGCTGGAATGTGCATGTCGAAGCCGTGCTTCGTTGGATCAGAAGGTGCTTCACCGAGGTGCCACTTGCCGACGATTGCCGTGCTGTAGCCTTTCGCCTTCAGCGCTTCGGCAAGAGTAGTTTCCTCATACGGGATCTGCTGATTCACTTCTACATTCTGAAGCTTCTGATAAGCGAAGTCATTTCTGCCCGGTAGCCAATCCGTTAGATTGATACGAGCAGGATACTTTCCGCTCAGGAGGCTTGCCCGTGTAGGCGAGCAGACGTGACAGGCGGAATAAGAGTTTGTGAACTTCACGCCATTTTTAGCAAGCTTGTCGATGTTGGGGGTTTCGTAGAATTCACTTCCGAAGCAACCGACGTCGCGCCAGCCGAGATCGTCTACCAGAAAGAATACGATGTTTGGCGGCTTGCTGGCCGTCGGCTTCTTTACCTGGGCGATGCTCACTGTTGCAGTGACGGCCACTGCCAGGAGCGTTGATAGGATTCTTTTAATGGTCATGTCTGCGGCTGATTAAAATGATACTGTAGAGGGTGTGTCGTTGTAAACAATTCCATAGTTGATCTCCGGTTGCGCAAAGTCTACCGGATTCAGTATACGGATCTCGACGCTGTGCTTTCCTTTGGGAAGCTGATACTTCCAGAAGGGCGTGAAGCGGCGACCGTTTTCGGTTGTGGGGAGCTTTACCTTATCAGTAAGTTTCCCATCGATATAGACTTCGGTGTCGAACACGTGGCTCCTGTCACCAAGGTCTTTCAGGTTCGGAGGACTTACCAGCGCAAAACCTATTCCTTCAAATGAGAAGGTGATCGTATTGCGTGTAACCACGGGGTTAATTCGCTGAACGGGGTAATGTCCCTGGAAGCTTACCTCCAGTGGCACCGTGGTAACCGCCTGGCGTTTGATCACAACGTTGTCACCCTTGAGTTCCCCTCCGTTCTTAGTTATTATTTTCTCTGCGTGCTTAAATGAGATGTCGTATGCCTGATTGAGTGAGATGGAGGTGCCCATGAAGCTGATATCGGACACTTTGTCAAGCCCCTTCTTCCAGAAGTCGGGGATTGCATCAAATCCGACGATTGCCGCGAGGATGCCACCCGCAGAGGCAGGGTTGCAGTCTGCATCGTCGCCGCAGCGCGTGGTGATCTCGAAGGTGCGTGTAAAGTCACCGTTGCCATACAGCAGGCCAAGTACTACCCAGGCTGAGTTGATCTTCGCGTCGATGTTGAATGGCTTGAAGATTCCGAGTGGTGAACCGGTATCGGTGCTCCACTTGCGATTGACTCTATACCACGTCGACTTCCAGTCGTCCGGGGCTTCCTTGTGCCAGGCAATAACGTCCGAAATACATTGCGAGAAACGGCTCTCTGCAGGTATAGCTTTAAGGGCTCGTTCAATGATCGCGGGGAGTTCGGCTGATGATTTTGACACAAGCGCTTCTGCGTACATGGCAGCAACGAACACTCCACCGTAATAACCATCGCCGTAGTTCATGATGTGACCTACGCGATCACAGATCTCAATTGCTGCATTGGGCATACCCGGTGACATCAACCCGGCGAAGTCGGCTTCGATCTGAAAGTCGATGTCGTCGGCGCAGGGATTGTTCAGCCAGTGACCTGAGGCTGGCGGCTCGAGGCCGTTCTGTACGTTGTACCGGGCCATCTGATTGGCAAACCAGAGTTTGTATTTGGAGCGACCGATTGCCGCGGCGTATTGCGCGGACGTTGCGTCAATGCCGTTGTCTTCGATCACCTGCATGAACGTGAGGTCCATGTAAATGTCGTCGTAGAGTCCGGGCTTGTGGGCAAATGCGCTGGAGAGTGTTGAGTCTGACCATTCGATCACCTGGTTGTCCTGCACCATGGTTGAGTTGTACTGAAACTCGATCGGTCCGCCGAACGTGACGCCGATCGTTTGTGCAGCCCAGGCTCCTTTGATCTTGTCGCGGAGTGTAGTTTGTTTCATCACAACTGTATCCTGCAGCCTTTGTTCAGAAACAGGAGTTGAAGGTGAGCTGCAGGAAAATAGTAACAGCGATGCTGTAACGTGAAAGGCGTTGAGGATGTAAACAGTGTGCTTCAAGGTCTGAACTGATAATGTTTTTTAATTATTGATGCACCCCACTTTAGCCGGGCGCATGAGCTTGCCTCGTCCGATACTCCCACTAATCTTCACCCGCGCTCCGGACTTCGTTGTTTTGTTCCGGACTTCGTTGTTAGCTATAGTTGAAATCACAAATCAAAAGATGGAACGTGAACCGGACTTTCGCTTCAGCGCAGGCATGCCATTGCTTTCGGCCTGCAAGAATTCCTTTACCTCGTTTTCGAAAGGAATGGATGGCTGAGCCCCTAGTCTCGTTACACAAATCGCTGCCGCGGCTGTCGCAAAACGAATGGCGTTCTCCAGTGTCTCGCCTTTGCTGAGTTGTGCCACCAGCGCACCACAAAATGTATCACCGGCCGCAGTAGTGTCAACTGTTTCCACCTGGAAGGCATGAATCTCGTGACGGAAGGTGCTGCTCTTCACGATGCATCCGCGACTCCCAAGCGTGAGGATGACCGTTTTCGCGCCCATACTCAGGAGGTGATCGATAACTTCATCTTCTGCGTGTTTGTCGAGTGAAAGCTTAGTGATGGATTCAATTTCCGTTTCGTTCACGACGATGTAGCTGATCCTGCTTACGAGAGATTCACTGATCTCGCGTGCAGGCGCCACGTTGAGCATAACGGGTACGTTGTGTTCATTGGCCAGCTCGCATATGCGTATAACCGTCTCCAGCGGGATCTCCATCTGAAGCATCACGATAGATGCGTCACGAATCGTTTCCGACAGGCGGGAAACGTCGGCCGGATGAAGCTGATGGTTTGCGCCTGGGTTCAGTACGATGATGTTCTCCCCTTCTTCGTTCACGAGGATCACGGCAGTGCCTGTAGGGGCGTGATCCACCTGCAACGCGCGGGATATATCAAGGCCCTCCTGTGCATAATATTGCAAAGCACTGCGTCCATTTGCGTCACTACCCAAACAGGTTACAAAACTAACGTCGCCTCCCGACCGGCGTGCAGCGAGGGCCTGATTAGCTCCCTTCCCTCCCATTGCCTGTGTATAAAGCTGACCCGTTATTGTTTCTCCCGCCAAAGGAAACCGCTTCACCTTGGTGATCAGATCTGTATTTGAACTTCCTATTACCAGAATTTTACTCATTCAATTCCTGCGCTCCGTTTTATCTTATACTTCATTCTGCTCATCAATCGACAAATCATTGAGTCATTTAGCCTCCGGGTCATTGAATTGCCGACCCGCTAACCATTGAATCACTTTCATCGATTGGCTCATTGAGTATTAGGTTAGGTTAAACTGGAAATACAATGAACAAACCTGTAAACCATATTCAACCGCACTCACCCAATTCATAATTCTTAATTCTTAACTCTTAATTACTTATTGTTCCCATCAACCACGTCAATCTCCACCCACCCTTCGTCATTCCTCCAGCTGCGTAATACGGAACAAATTTCAATTCCCGCTTTCCGTCCGGTTTCCACACGTAGGCGGGAGCTCCGGGAACAGGCGATGATGGCAATACGCCAAGTTGTGTTACGTCCTTAAGTGTAGTGTTGAGGTTTACCTCACGTTGGGTTCCGTCGATAAGTCCATCTACTGCGTACACCAGAGGGCCGCGAGTCAGGGCAAACCAGCCCGCGTGATAGATCTCACCCGCGTTCTGAGGACCATCGAGCTCTTCCAACCTTGTGGCTACGCGCAACTCCACAGGAAATGAGATCTCCACCACATCCTTACTGGTCCACATACGATCGATGGTGGTATACGTTCCGGCCGTCAGTACCTGTTGAATTTTCTGACCATTCACGCTGATGGTTGCACCCGTGGCCCACTCGGGAATCCGGATCATAAGCGGAAAGGCTTCCTTCTTCGAAGAGGCAACAGTAACATGCACGTTGCCATCGAATGGATACTGAGTCTTCTGCGCTACCTTCACCGTGTTCTTGCCGCGTTTGATCGTCGCTTCGCTTTCACCAAAGAGGTTGAGCGCGATTCCATTGTTGCGCTTGCTGTACATGATGTCCGGCAATTCTTCCAGCGCCATCGCACCGCTCGACGGGCAACAGTCGTTAAAGTTGGCAACGGACCAGTTGCCGTTGTTAAAGGAGTGATATGACCAGTCGACCCCGTTAGAGAACCTTGCTCCAGGCAGTGCGTTGTATGCCGAGCGCTCCAGCTCCTGTGCGTACTTTGCTTCGCCCGTGAGACGAAGCAGCTCTTTGTTCAGCTGGATCCACGACATCGTGCTGCAGGTCTCCACCATGCCATAGGGGCTCCAATAGTTCTTGCGGTTGAAACACTCCATATGCTTGCCTACGCCGCCCCATGGCCCGCCCGTGATGTTCAGGTGCTGCTCGACGATGTTCTGCCAGATGTTCGTGGCCGCCTTCAGATAACTGGCGTTGCCCGTAACTTCGTACAGCTTTACTACGCCCGTTACGTTCCAGATGATCTGATAGATCTTGCCGTCGCCCACAAACTCCATGTCGACGTTGTTCAACCCGGCCGTTATTATCCGGTGATCGGGATTCGCTTCAGCTTCTTTGATGACGCGCTCCGCCAGCTGAAGATACCGTGTGTCGGCCGTTGCCTTATACAATTCCACCAGCGGATCGAGGATCACCGTTGCCGACGTGCCTCGCCTTGTGCCGTAATCGATGATGTTTCTTTGTCCATCGCCAAACTGTTTCACGAACAGGTCACCGATCGACTTTGCTGCCTTCAGGTAGGCAGGTTCAGGATAGTACTTGTTGGTTTGCAAGAGACCGAGTACCATGTAGCTCAGGTTCCAGGTGTCCCATGAGCGCTTGTGATTGATGGCGTCGTTGGTGATCCTTACGGTCGGACCGTAGTTGCCGAGATAACCATCGGCGTCCTGCTGCTGAACGAAGTAGTTAGCTATCCGCAGCACTTCCGCTTCCAGCTCTTTGTTGCCGCTGTGCTTTGCCGCATGAGATGCCATGTACAGCCATTTGCCACCGTGTTCACCGTACCAGTCCATCTTGTCGTGGTGGTCTTTGGCTTCCTTGCCAAACATGGTGATGAGCTGGCCATTCCTCCACTTCGGAAGCTCAGTGATGCGGCCGGCGCGATCTGAGGTGATGAATTGCCCCAACGTGCCCCCTACTGTAATTTCTCCGGGCTCCAGCCAGGTCGTAGATGTCGGTACCTTTGTGACTGATGAGGATGCTGATGAAGTCGAGCCCGATGAAGGAGATGCTGATGAAGAAGTCACTGCAGACGCAGGAGTTGATGAACTCTTAACTGACTGGCCACTTGCCGTGGCACTCATCATCAGGGCCGTTGCAAATGCAAGTGCCGTCAGCCTGAAAGCGCTTTCTGATAGGGTAAACTTTGAGTCGGTCTTTGTTATAAACATTACAGCTGAAGGAAGAAAGGTTATATCAGGTTGAATTAATTGATTACTTGACGGCCAGGTCAGGTATCAGGTTTGGCTATTCCAGCCTGGAATGCTCCCATCGAACATTTCCAGGCTGGCTTGGCTATGTGATCCTGCCAGTTTACCAAAGGAGTTATTACCAGTTGGGATTCTGTCCAAGTTGATCGTTGAGATCGCGCTCCTGCTGCGGCACGGGCCACAGATAGTTACGATCGTTCCATGTGTTCGTCCAGGCAGGCACCTCTACAGTCTGAAGGTTGCCCTGAGCATTCTTGTAAGTCATACCGTACACTTTGCCCGGCATCACGTCACCGGCAATCTCCCAGCGGCGGATATCGAAGAAGCGCTGACCTTCGAAGGCCAGTTCAACCATGCGTTCGTGACGAACGATGGCCGTCATCTCCTCCTGTGATTTGCCAGAAGCAATCGCTGGCATGTTCACATCGGTGCGCTGACGTACTGAGTTGATGGCATCATACACTGACTGGTCGATCTGATTCTGCGCGATCTTTGCCTCAGCATAGATCAGCTTCACCTCGGCATAACGCAAGAGGATAAAGTTGATACCTGCGTTGGTAGGCGCTGCAAGATCTTCTGCGCTGATATACTTCTTCACGTTGTATCCTGTAGGAGAAACGAGAAACGTTGAGCCGACTGCATCGCCCGTCGTACTCGAAGGTTTCGGATCGAACACCTTGCCGTTCGGCAGGATATCGCCCTCGACATACACCGAGTACTTCAATCGCGGATCGCGGCCTGCATAGGGGTTCATCGGGTCGAATCCGCTGGCGGCATCGCCAATAGGCAGACCGTTGGTCATCTCGTATGAGTCAACCAGAACTTTTGTAGGCACGAAAAGGTTTTTACCATTTACGCTGCGCTGCGCCAGCACGCTGAACACGTCGTTAGGTAAAGTACCCTTTATGAATTGAATGTCGAGAATGACTTCAGCATTGTTTTCTCCATTATAGGTGAAGAGGTCTTTGTACGAAGGAATGATCGAGTACACGTTGAGGTCCATCACCGCTTTGGCTGCATCAGCAGCCTCCTGGTAACGCTTCGCATAAAGCGCGGCGCGTGCCTTCAGTGCGAGGGCCGTTCCTTTAGTTATGCGTCCCTTCTCCGTTTGCGTATTGGGCAACAATGTTGCCGCCTCAGTAAGTTCTGAAGAAATGAAATCCCAAACCTGAGAAACAGGAGTACGGGTAAGCACCTTGCTTTCTTCCAGCGTAACTTCGCTTGTTAACAGCGGAACATCACCATAAAGGAAAGCCAGCGAGATGTAATAGTTCGCGCGCAGTGTACGCACCTCACCCTTGAGGCGATTGATCAGCGCGGTGTTGCTGGTTTGTACTTTGTCGACGTTGTCGAGGAAGGCATTCGCAGAGCGAATACCCGAGTAATAACCTTTCCAGTCGCTGGCTACGCGACTGTTCAGCTGATCAAACGTTCCCTGGAGAATGAACGACTCCGGCGATTGAGGAAGGTTCGTATAACCGATGTCGGTCATGCCATCCCAGCTCGCGTAGTGCGTAGCCGTTTCAGTCAGGTGCGTGTACACAGCATTCGCAGCAAGCTGCGCATCCTTTTCCGTCTTCCAGAAAATCTCGGTCGATATGCGGTCGGTTGGGGTTGTGTCCAGGAGATCTTCACAAGCTCCAAAGGTCAGTCCCAGCACGATCAGCAGAAGGGGTTTATATATTATTTTCATTTTGTTGCGTCGTTAATTTCAAACATCATCAGAATTGCAGGTTCACGCCAAGTGTGTACATGGACGTTTGCGGATAGTAGTTCTGCCATCCTGAAGTAGATTCAGGATCGAGATGCCACTCATTCAGTTTAGAGAACGTCAGCAGGTTTGTTCCCGACACATAAACACTTGCGTGCTGGATGAACGCCTTTTGTGTAAGCGCAGTCGGAATCTGATAAGAAAGCTGAATGTTCTTCACCCGCAGGTAAGAAGCGTCGACCAGCATACGGTCCGTTGATGCCTGGTTGCGCAGGTCCTGCTTTGTAGGACGGGGAAAACGCGCATCGGTATGCTCAGGAGTCCAGTAGTTGTTCGTATAGATGTCCGGAGTAAAACCTTCGTAGTTGCCCTGCTCGCCTAACGCTCTGGCTATTCGCATGTAGTAGTCGGCAGCGCCCTGCAACATGATGTTCAATGAGAACGCCTTGTATCCGAGGTTGATTGAACCACCGTAAGTATACTTCGGCAGAGAATTGCCGAGGAAGGTCATGTCGTTTGGATCAATGTCGCCGTCGCCATCGCGGTCTACCATGCGTACGTCGCCGGCCTTCGCTGCTCTCATGAATATAGGATCAGCAGAAGCCTCGTCGTTGGTTTGATAGAGACCATCGGTCTTGTATCCCCAGTAGCCGTTCATAGGAAGACCCTCCTGGATGATGAAGCGGGGGTCGATGTCGTTACCGGTAATAAATGGTCCGGTGCCCGCAAGGTCGACCACCTTGTTGTTGTTCAGTGCGAAGTTGAGGTTCGTGCGAAGTGTGAAAGCGTTCCAGGTATGATTGTTTCCTACTGCGAATTCCCATCCTTTGTTCTGAACTACGCCGGCGTTCTGTGTTCCGGCCTGAAGACCTAACGCACCGGGTACCGGAAGCGCGAGAAGAATGTCGCGGTTCGTCTTGTCGTAATAGTCCATCGTGAAAGTGAATCTTCCTTCGAAGAATTCTGCATCAAGACCGATGTCTGTTTGTGTTGCTGTCTCCCACGTAATGTTTGGATCGGCAATCTTTTGCTGTTCATATCCCTGTACTACGGTAGAGCCAAACACGTAAGTCACAGGATTCAGCTGAGGATAGAAGCTGTAGAGTCCTACGTTCGTGTTGTTACCTGTACGGCCCCATGAACCACGAAGTTTCAAATCAGATACGATGTTCTTTGCATTGGTGAAGAACGATTCCTCGGACAAACGCCATCCGGCAGAGAACGAAGGGAAGAAGCTGTATTGATTATCACCGGTAAAGCGTGAAGAGCCATCAAAGCGCCCGTTGGCTTCGAACATATACTTGTCTTTAAACGAGTATCCCACTCTTGCGAAATACGAACGAAGTCCCCATTCAGAATCACTACCGCCGTTGTCTTTTGTGGCATCGTTCTGCCCCTGACCGATCGACGTAACATCGTTGTTGTAGAAGCCCTGTCTTGAAGCCCAAAGCGTAGAGTACTGGTTAGCGATCTGCGAATATCCAAGCAAAGCCTTCAGGCTATGATCGCCGAACGTCTTTGAGTAGTTCAATAAGCTGTTGACAGTTACTTCGCGAAGGGACGAACGTGTTTCGGTGTCCTTGTTGATGAGGTTCGACTTCTTCACGACCGTTGAGTCGCGCGCCTCCCATGTATTAACGAAATTCTTACCAACCACATCGTTGGTACGGAACGCTACCTGCGTGCTGAACTTAAGGTCCTTCACAATTTCCCATGAACCGGTAAGGCTACCCGTCAGGTAATTGCTGATCACACGGTTGATTCCTCCTTTCTCTGCGAGGAGAAGGGGGTTGTTACCCTGTGTACCTCCTCCATAGTCACCGTTGGGATATTTAGGCACAGCCCAGATGGAGTTCTGCATCAGCTGTCTGAAGATCTCGTTGATGCCGTTCGTAGAGAAAGGCGCCTGTACCGTACCCGTTGGTTCGGTGGTGTTCTGGTTGCGATAGTTCAGGTCGGCGGCAAAGCCGATCTTCTTCGATGCTTTGAAGTCGGTGTTGATCCTGAAATCGTTCAACACTGAATTTGTATTGGCGATGATACCGTCCTGGTTCTGGTTGCGGTAGCTCATGCGGGCCTTAAAGTTTTCAGAACCACCGCTTACCGACAAGGTGTTGTTAAACATCGGTGCGTTCTTAAACATCGCATTGTGCCAGTCGAAAGGCAGTGGATACTTCAGTGGGTTAGTCTTTGAACCTTCCACATAAGTGTCGATCTGTTGCTGCGTGTATAAAGGGGCAGTTCCCATGTTGGTGCGTGCGATGTTCTGCAGCTCCATATAACTTCTGAGGTCCATATGCTCAGGCTGATTTGTTGCCTGCTGGATAGCATAGTAGCCGCTATAGTTCACCGCGACACGTCCTTCTTTAGCACGCTTTGTGGTGATGAGAATAACGCCGTTGTTGGCGCGTGAACCATAAATAGCAGAAGAGCTCGCGTCCTTTAAGACGGAGATCGATTCGATGTCTGTGGGATTGATCGTATTGAGTGGCTGCTCGATACCATCCACGATGACCAGGGGCTGGTTGTTGCCGATATCGGAAACACCGACTGACTGCTGGCCGGGAGGAGTATAAAGAGTATTTGCACCACGAATCACCATTTGCTGGTTAGGTGAGCCGGGGCTACCACCCGCATCCAATACCGTGAGTCCCGGTACCGTTCCCTGCATTGCCTGCTGCAACGTAGTGACTGGGCGACGCGTGAGTTCTTCAGGACGCACCTGCCCTACCGCGCTTGTTACGCTCACCTTTTGCTGGGTGCCATAACCTACGACGACAACCTCCTGCAGGGAGGTTAGGCTGGATTTCAGCACCAGGTCTATGCTTGTCTGGCCACCGACGATAACCTCCTGGGTTTCGTATCCAATGGATGTGAAAACGAGGACAGACTCAGGGCCGGGTACTTCGAGAGTGTACTTGCCGTTGTAGTCTGTAACGGTACCCATACTGGTTCCTTTTACCAGGATGCTCACGCCGGGAAGTCCACCTTGTTCTTCCTCAGACGTAATAGTACCGGAGACAACGATTGACTGAAGCGGCGCGGCCGTGGCAGCGAGGCTCACAGTTCCGGACAGTATAAGGAGTGCCGCCAATAATAGAGGCAACCCCTGGGATACTGGCGGGACAATGCGTTTGATTAGTAAATGTCCTTTCATGGGGAAATCTTGTTGTAAAGTTGTTCGTGCAATACTAGGCAAAAGGGTCAATGATGAACAAACGTTTGTCCTATAAATCATAGAAGAGGACATTTCAATAAGTTACTATACTGATTATTAATCACTTAACTGTGTTCGTTTGTCGTTGAGCGGCGAAAAAAGCGCAAACCGTTTAAATAAACGTTTGCGCAATCCATCAAAAGTATCTGATTTATTACATGTGTGACTCGCACGTGATACAAGCATGAACTATTTTTGAGTATCTTTAAGATAAACGTTTGTTCTACCCCCAATGGCCACCAACCACAAAGTGAGCATCGTAGATATCGCCGAAAAGGCAGGTGTCTCCATTACCACTGTCTCGCGCGTGCTAAATGGCAAAGGCGAGGAGTACCGGATCAGCGAAAAGGCACAGCAAAAGATCCGGGAGACGGCGCGCAAGCTGAACTATGTTCCTAACCAGTTTGCTGCCTCGCTCAAATCCGGAAAGACCAACACTATCGCGCTCATCATACCATCCTTAAGCAACCCCTTCTTTGCCGACATCGCCAGCGAGATCAACGTCGAGGTGCGCAACCGCGGGTATGCGACCATCATCGGCGATAGCGACGAGAAGATAGACATCGAAAATGAAGAGCTGCGGCAGATGGTGTCGCGCAACATTGAAGGACTTATCATCGTGCCTTGTACCCAGGACTGGGCATCGATCAAGAAGATGTACGACCAGGGACGACCAATTGTCTGCATCGACAGATACTTCGAAGATGCAGATATCCCATACGTTTCAACCGACAACTACGAAGGCGCTGTGATGGCTACACGCCACCTTATCGACAATGGTCATAAACACATTGCCTGCATACAGGGTGTGCATGAGTCTGTTCCGAACAAACTCCGGATACAAGGTTACAAAGATGCTATGATCGCTGCAGGACTCAACAAGTATGTGATTGTTGGTGATGAGTTCAGCATTAGGAATGGTTATAAAGAAACAAAGCTACTCCTCCAGTCGAAGCAGCGACCGACGGCTCTATTCACCCTCAGCAATACGATAGCGATGGGAAGCATGAAGGCATTGCGGGAGGATAACGTTAGCATACCTGACGACATGTCGCTGGTGACTTTTGATGATCACCCTTACCTGGAGTATCTATCCACCCCGTTGACGTGCGTTACCCAGCCCACCCGTGAGATCTGCCAGCTGGCAGTGAAGCATTTATTCTTTATGCTGGGGAACAAGGAGATTAAGTCTAAGCAGGTACTGCTCAGGCCGGAGCTGACCTATAGAAAGTCGGTTAAAAAATTATGAATTAAGAATTAAGAATTAAGAATTAAGAATTAAGAATTAAGAATTAAGAATTAAGAATTAAGAATTAAGAATTGGCAGTCACGACCTACGGTCGTGATTAACATTCTTAATTCATAACTCTTAATTCTTAATTTCTCTACTGGCCTGCAGCGTGCTCACTATTTATCTTGACGATTTCCTTTCTCACTGCCTCCATGTCGCGCTGGAAGTCCTTATTAGCGTGAAGGCGTGCAACCGTTGCAGCTCCGACTACCCTACCCGCTTCAACGTCGCTATGCCAGTGGACATTACAGATGACGCGGCTTTCACCAAACTCGTATCCGCGCTTCAGAATATCATTCGTCTTTGCAGGAAACAATTCCGTGAACACCAGTGACCACGCCCAGCCGATGGCAGTGTGACCCGACGGATAGGAACCATCCTTTCGTAACACTTCCTCATCAGCGGGAGTACACGTGGGCGTGTTGTTCACCATGAAGGGACGCTTACGCTTATAGTGGTGCTTGGCTGCAGAAGTGGAGAGCGCGGCGTCGGTCAATACGCGACGCATGAGCATGTACAGATGCGGCGTCTTTGTCTCGCTTATCTCCACTCCTACCGTCGACTGAAACGACGACGCTGCTTCCGGGAAGTACAGATAAGCATCGCGCGTGGCGAGGCTCAGTCGGGTGGTGTCTGTAGTTCTGGATGCTACGGCCTTTGAGGCGAAGTCCTGATCGAGCGCATAGCCAGGTGTTCCTTCCTCCGGCGGTGGTGGCACAAGGGTAAGGCTATTGGGAATCTCATCCTTCGACAAGTAACCCTGAAGAAGTCCCGGGGCAATCTCCTTTACTTCGGTCTTTGATTGGTTGGCTGTCTGGCAACCGGTGATGAAAACTACCGACAGGATGACAGCGAGTTGAAAGGGGCGGATAATCATAGGGAGAGGGATTTAATGAAAGATAGTCGGTCAGATTGAAATTAAGAATTAAGAGTTAAGAATTATGAATTGGCTGTCACGACCTGCGGTCGTGGAATTGGCAATTAATGAGTGGGCACTTTTTTAATGGTTGCATTCAATTCTTATTTCTTAACTCTTAATTCCTCATTTCTGATTTGCACTCAATTCCCCACCACAGAATAGTTAATGCGGAATTACTGTGGACAATAGTCGGCAATACCGGGCTACAAGGTCATTAATCGCATGGCATGATTTTTTGAACTCATTGCAAGAGCCCAAAAAATACTAGCCTTATGCTTATCAATCTAATCGTAAATGAAGAACGACGCACGCTGGAAGTGATGCCGTGGGTGTCGCTGCTGGATGCACTTCGTGACAGACTTCAACTCACCGGAACAAAAAAGGGTTGTGACCATGGACAATGTGGCGCCTGTACAGTGCTCTGCGATGGCAAGCGCATACTCAGTTGCCTTGCGCTGGCTGTAATGAAAGATGGATCATCTGTTACGACTATCGAGGGTATTGGCAGCGAGGGAAATCTGCATCCTATTCAAACAGCGTTCATTGAACACGATGCGTTTCAATGCGGCTATTGTACGCCAGGACAGATATGCAGCGTAATAGGAATGCTTGAAGAAGGAAAGGCAAACACCCGTGATGAAGTTAAGGAACTGATGAGCGGAAACCTCTGCAGGTGCGGCGCGAATGTGGGGATTATTGATGCCATCATGGACGTAAAGGGCAGTACGACTCAGACGACAAAGTCTCACACGACGAAATCTTATGAATAACTTCATCTACCAGAAAGTGCATAATATCGCGGAAGCTACTGCGTGTTGCATGAATACGCCCGGTAGTCAGTACGTAGGAGGAGGCACCAATCTCATCGACCTCTGGAAGTACAATCTCATTCATCCGACTTCGCTTATCGATCTCACCCATATCGATGTCGGGCATGACGTTCGCGAACGCGATGACGGAGGTTTAAGAATCGGTGCATTTGTCACAAATGCCGACACTGCTTATCATCCATTGATTGAGCAGCGTTATCCTTTACTGTCAAGAGCAATACTTGCCGGCGCTTCAGGACAGATCAGGAACATGGCCACCAACGGAGGAAACCTGCTGCAGCGGACAAGATGCTACTATTTCTATGATCACGATCTCCCCTGCAATAAACGCAATCCCGGTTCGGGATGCCCGGCTATCGAAGGATATAATCGCATGCACGCCATTCTTGGCACCAGTGATGATTGCATCGCCGTGTATCCATCGGATATGAGTGTCGCGCTGGCGGCACTCGAGGCGTGGGTAAATGTGACTGGGCCAAACGGTGAACGAAGCATTGCCTTTGAACAGTTTCACCGACTGCCTGGAAATACACCGCATATTGAGAACGATTTACAGGCTGGCGAGATCATCACCTCGATCGATCTGCCCAGTGAAGGGTTCGCTGCAAACTATTCGTACTTGAAGATCCGGGACCGGAATTCATATGCCTTTGCGCTTCTTTCGGTCGCAACAGGATTGACGCTTAGGGATGGCGTTGTAACCTCCGCGCGAATCGCCTTAGGAGGCGTGGCGCACAAGCCGTGGCGAAAAGTGGATGCCGAACAATTTCTGCTGGGTAAAACGCCGGATGAAGACAACTTTCGGAAAGCGGCCACCATTCTGCTGGAAGGCGCAAGAGCCTTTAAGCATAACGGTTTCAAAATAGAACTGGCCCATCGGGCTATCGTACGCAATGGACTGATGGCGTTGCAACCATCATCGCAGTTGCCCGGAGCACAACCCTCGGTGTAGGTATAATACATACGTGATAACGCGTGATCATAAACCAATTGAATCATGACTAAAGAACCAACGGGCAGACTACCTGTAAACACCGACAAAAAGGGACAACCCATAAGTCGTCTGGAAGGAAAAGAGAAGGTGACCGGTGCGGCAAAGTATGCCGGGGAGTACAACGTGCCCGATTTGTTGTATGGTTATGTCGTGGGCAGCACCATTACAAAAGGAAGGATCCGCAGACTTGATGTCAGTGATGCAATGGCGTTTCCCGGGGTGAAACAGGTTTTCACTTATGAGAATCGTCCACGCCTGGCGTGGTTTGATATGCAATACGCTGACATGGATGCGCCCCCTGGTTCCGTCTACAAGCCTTTGCACCATGCAGAAGTTAAGTTCAACGGCGAGCCAATAGCGCTGGTGGTGGCTGACGATTTTGAAACGGCGAGATACGCATCTACGCTTGTGTACGTGGAATACGAAGAAGAACCGTCAAAGACCACACTTGAATCCAATCTGGGGGATGCGCGCGACCCAAAGAAAGGAATGGCGACCATCCTCAGGCCACCGCCACCGAAACCGACCGGCGACTTTGAAAGCGCTTACGACAGAGCGTCTGCAAAGACATCGGGAACGTTTAAACATGGAACTGAGCATCACAATCCCATCGAGTTGTTTGCCACCACGACGGTTTATGAAGGTGACGGCAAGCTCACCATCTACGACAAGACACAGGGAACAGTTAACAACCAACTGTATGTTGCCAACGTCTTCGGACTTAAATACAGGAACGTGCGTGTAGTGGCACCGTTTGTAGGCGGCGCGTTTGGATCAGGATTGCGTCCGCAGTATCAGCTATTCCTCTGCGTAATGGCCGCGCTGGAGCTCAAGCGCAATGTACGTGTGACTTTGGAACGAAAACAAATGTTCTCCTTTTGTCATCGTCCACAAACCATTCAGACCACCAGGTTTTGCGCCGAAACAGACGGACATATCACCGGACTCAATCATTCCGCAGTGTCGGAGACCTCAACGTATGAGGACTACACAGAGACCGTATCGAACTGGAGTCACCGCTTATATCCATCGCCTAACACGCTATTTGAATATCAGGTCGTGCCGCTGGATGTTCACTCGCCAATCGACATGCGTGCGCCCGGAGGCAGTACCGGCATGCACGCCATTGAATGCACCATGGACCAGCTCGCCTATGCGCTGGGCATTGATCCGCTCGAGTTCCGGCTCCTGAACTACTCCGACAATGACCCATCCGAGCAGAAGCCATTTACCAGCAAAGCGCTCAAAGCTTGTTACGAACAGGCAGCCGCGAAGATCGGATGGGATCAGCGGAATCCACAGCCCGGCAGCATGAAGACTGGCAACAAGCTCATTGGCTACGGTATGGCTACCGGCATCTGGGACGCGTACCAGTTTCCCTCGCGTGTCGAGGCATATATCGACAAAGAAGGCAAGCTCCACGTGAACAACGCCACTACAGATATTGGGACCGGTACCCTTACCGTGATGACGCAGATCGCTGCTGACACGCTTGGCCTGCGGCTCGAAGAAGTGAACTTCAGCTACGGTGACAGTAAGAAACCGTTTTCCATGTTCCAGGGCGGATCGTCGACGACCGCATCTACGGGCGTAGCGATCGTTACGGCAGTGAATGCATTAAAACAAAAACTGATTAAAGCAGCGAAAGCCATGAAAGGGTCAGTCCTGACGGACGCAGATGAAACCAACATTATTTTCCGCGATGGCTTAATGACAATGAAGGACAATCCTTCGATAAGTATTCCCTTAAAAGACATTGTTGCTGCCAACAAGGGTCGCGCCATCAAAACCACCAACCTCGCGAAGCCCAAGGCCATCAAGCTGCGCAAGTACGCGAAGGCCACGCATAGTGCCGCGTTTGTGAAGGTCGAAGTCGATGTCTCCCTACGCACCATCAACGTTGTCCATGCCGTGACTGCAGTAGCCGCAGGCCGCATCATAAATCCCAAGACGGCCCGCAGCCAGATCCTGGGCTCCATGGTGTGGAGCATCAGCAAGGCGCTGCGGGAAGAGGCCATTATCGATGAACGATTCGGCAAATACATCAATCCGAACCTCGCCGAATATCATATACCAGTCCACGCCGACATTCATGATCTCGATGTCATCTTTGTGGAAGAAGAAGATGCCCTGATCAACGAACTTGGAGTGAAGGGCGTGGGAGAAATCGGAATGATTGCCATGCCTGCCGCGATATCCAATGCGATCTTTCACGCGACGGGCAAGAGAGTGAATGATCTGCCGATTCATTTTGAGCGGCTGCTTTGAGGAGAATTAAGAATAAGAATTAAGAATTGTGCCCAGTCCAAATTCAAAAAGACTGTATAGTTAAATCCGGATCGGACAGTGACACACATTCATCAGAAAGTGTGGAAAAATATAGGACGGATATAGGAAAAGTATAGGACGGGTATAGGAAAAGTATAGAGCGGATATAGAAAAAGTATGGGACGAGTATGGAAAAGTCGTCAACCGATCGTCTAAAAGTATAGGGCTACTATAGTGCTACTATAGTCCTTCTATAGGAGAACCCGAGCACGATTTAACACGTGTATCCGCTACAATTATTAGTGATCAATACAAAAACGCTTAGACAGGAGTTTCGGGAAGGTCGGAAAAGTTGCTAAAAGACATGGGGACACCTTTCTGAGTCCGGTCTAATTGCCCGGCAGGCGAAATATCTTTCCCCCCAACCCCTCCCAACGATCACCCTTTGGAGCAAAATCAAATGGGTTGAGAACCTGGAAACTCATGATCGTCAGATAGTCCGGATCAGCGAAAAGTATTTAGCACGCTCACCAATTTATGGGTAAGTAAAACGCGTTGAACTTTTCTAATTGTTTACGGTGATCCAAATGATCTTGAAATATTCGTGCAGCGGTTCGCTTCGTTGGAGTAAATTGGCACTGAAACTTGTCGCGGCGAAGCAACACGCAAACGTATCTAATGGTAAATCGAACGATCAGCATTTTGGGGTGCGGGTGGCTGGGAAAACAATTGGGCGCATCACTGGTAAATGAAGGTTATACGGTGCTCGGATCGACGACTAAGGTTGAGAACGTGGACGGACTCAAAAGCACCGGAATCATCCCGTTCGTTTTCAGCGCAGGGAATGTTCCGGATGAAGCGCGAGCGTTCTTCCATGCCGATGTACTCATCATCAGTCTGCCCCAACGAATACGGGCTCAGAAGGGCGAAGAGTATGTTATGCAGGTCAGCGATGTCGTGAGTGCTGCACGTAGCGGCAACGTCGGAAAAATAATCCTATTCAGCACAACGTCAGTCTATCCCGATCTTAATCGCGTTGTCACCGAGGACGACGCGGATGCTGTTCATTCTGTAGTGCGCGCAGAGCGAATTGTACAGCTATCGGGAATTGAGTCCACCATCGTGCGCTTCGCGGGATTGTTTGGCCCAGGACGAGAGCCTGGCAGATTCCTGGCGGCTAAGAAGGATGTGCCCGGAGCGATGGCACCCGTGAACCTTATACATGCCGATGACTGCATCGGTATCGTGAAGCGTATTATTGAAGGCAATGCGTGGGGCCATGTGCTGAACGCGTGTGCGGATGAACATCCTACAAGAAAAGACTTTTACACTAAGGCAGCGATCGCCTTAGGCATGGAACCTCCTGTGTTTTCAGATACGACAGGGGATTATAAGATTGTGAGCAATGCGCATCTTAAAACAGTGCTCAATTACAGAATGACCCATCGCTTAAACTGATCGGTCGTTTGCTGCCTTTTAAAATCAGCCGCGCCCGAAGGCACTGAATATTCCAAAAAAGGCTCCATTCTCTGGGGTTCTCACTTTCCATCCACACGGCTAAGCTAGATGCTGCTTTTTAACAAACGAGTAGTCGGCTAAGCGCAAGTGTGGGAAAGACTGGGAGAAGTGCGGCAAGAGAGCGTTGAAAGAGCGTAGCGAGAGCGTTGAAAGAGCGACAAGAGTGCGGAGCGAGAGCGTTGCAACAGCGTTGGCACTGCGTAATAAGTCTTACCTCTGGTAAGTCCCTGGTAAGTCTCTGGTAAGTCGAGCACTTGTAATGAGCGAGTGGCAGAACATCTAATGAATGCCCAGCACTGAAGCACCCAATTTTATAAAGTAAATGGGTCATAGCGCGTCGCGCTGACGTGTGGCCAGGTCTCTTTCCTTGTTCGGGGCGAACCTGCTGTAGCGATTTAACAGAATTTGACAGTAATTAATAATAGCAACGCGAGTTTGCAACGATTGTGAACATTCGCAAACAAACAGAAAAGTGATCATTTACCCCGTTGCACCTTTGTCGTTAGGAATTGGTTGTGAAATGTGGAGCAGTAAGCCAAGTGTACAGCAAGTGTACGCCAAGTGTGATGGATTAAGCATAAAAGTGTGGAGCGGGTGTTAACAACGTTTCAAGACTGTACTTAGAATATTAGCAGGGCAGCGTCGTTTTGGCATATTCTGCTTCTCTGAAGCCTTACGCTACTCATGACTATCTAACTAAACGCAGGATATTGACTGGATATTGTCGAACTATTGTGGTTAAAGGACGCTGCATGGAGAAAATGCCAACGTTAAGGACAACAGCAAGCGACAGTGAAAATCATTGGTCATACAAATACTAACGTATCACTGCCAGTCAAGACGAATAACCAAAAAAGAATCTGCCAAACATGTCGAAAAGCCAGGCTGAGTTGTTTTTCATCTATAAGGGCCAAAGTAGAAAAAGATTTTGCAAGTGGAGTATATAACGGGGTAAGTAGAATCAGGGACAAGCCCGGTGCTGCTCCACTTTACGAACAAGCTCGTGAACATTCAGATCATACTCATCCATAAATCTGAACGCAATAACATCATTTGGTAAAAAAATTATATAGTTTCCGCCATAGCCCCACATATAGGTTGCATTTACAGTGCAATTGCCATTGTGAACCGTGGTCGACCAAAATGAGTGTCGATAGTTTTCTCCCGAATCATTGCCGGTAGAGTGGCCAACCCATTGTGTTCTTCCCAGCGCTTCCCGTGTTTTTTGCCTGTGAAGCAATTGCTGCCCGTTGTAATTTCCTTCGCTGTAAAACAACATGGCAATCTTCGCCGCCTCATCCAGGGTCGGAAAGGCGCCATATGCCAGCACAGGAATACCTAATGAATTGTCTTCTTCGACAGTCCGTCGCAGTGTAAGGTCTTCGGCACCGATTGGCACCAATACATTTTCGCGGACCAGATCCCAATAGTCAGCTTTGGTACCCTCCTTACCGTTCACATAGTTCTGCAATGCGTATGATAAAACGAAAAAATTTGTGGACGCGTAGTTGAATTCCTGTCCGGGTAGACTTGGCGCATCACCCAGCTTAGCAATAACATTGATTGATTCTTCCGCTGTTCGTGCCTTAATAAAATCAAGGATGTGCTCCATGTCCTCGCTTCCCACCGTACCAGTAACCATGTTGAGTGCATGAGAAAATGTTACACCTTTCCAGCCTGCATGGTTGGCTAAAGCGGGTACATGGTCTGTGATAAGTTCATCAAAGATATCCGGGCTATACCGCTGCGCAAAGTACATCAGAGCCAGCGCGCCTGCCATACTTTTTGTTACCGAATATACTCCATGACGCATGTCAGCAGGATAGGGATACAGACCATGACGCGTCTTCGGTGGATGCAAATACAGTTTGCCACCTGCCAATACCGCGCCGATACTCGTTGGAGAATTAGTTGACATGGTTCTATCGAAATATTCGGCAACCTCCTGGTGGGCGTCAATGTCACGTAACGGATAAACCGGAAGTCTCCGTTCCCCGGATTGATGATGTTGTTGTATTACCTGAGCTGAGTCAACATAACGTTTGGGTTGGTAGTTGGCTTTTAACATCACCCGTATATCGCCTACACGATGATCCTCCAGGCTGGCGGTCTCCTGACTACACTGAACACAAACATTACTCACTGTGATGGAATTGTAGACAAAGGTAGCTACACAATTTCTGGCTTGTCCAACATACCTGTCTGTCAGCGTCAGGGGAAAGGATGCACGACTCCATCCATTATCTCCGTCTTCGTTCCAAACGGCTCCCGTGCCTATAATCACATCCCAAAAGCTATTGGTATGTTTTGTGGCAACGACCAAACCTTTTTGAACTGGTATTAGTTGTGTTCCATCGGCAATGAAGTCCATGGTTATTGCTGGAAAAGTATCCTCCCCATCATATGGTTCACCTCCCCTGGGATAGTTCAGTTGGGTATCACCAACGACAATTGAACCGGAAAAATGATAGCCTGCGTTGCCTGCCCAATCGGGTCTGGCATAGTAACTCAAATCCACTAAGGCAAGTGTATTATCAGTTTGTAACTGTGCAACGGTTATCTGATCACGCTTCCTGCTGAGCCGTTTACCATTCCATTGTTCTGGTATTTTATTACAGGAATTGCCGATCAAAAGGATAAACGGAAATATCAGAAAAACTTTCATTGATCAAATATATAATAAGTAAGTATGGTGGTTAAATCTAAGTTCATCTACCAGAGGTCCTGATCTTCATAAAAATGAGGAAAACAATTTTCACAATTCACATCCGTGTATCACCTTTATGAACATCGGGCCGCTGGTGCCACATAGAACATTATCATATTCATGGAACGAAATCAAAACAACGTCTCCCTGGAACAGGGGGACGTAAACATAAGCGAACAAAGGACAGCTTTCATCAATGCACTTGGACCGGAGACAAGAGATCTTATTGAAGAAGACGCGCGCTATTTTCTTCACCAGGCATTGTCAACACCTGTGATGAATGCGCTACGGAAAACAGAAGGTGCATGGATCGAGGATTTTGATGGAAATCGGTATATTGATCTGCATGGCAACGGTGTCCACAATGCTGGATTCTCAAACCCGGAAGTTATTCAGGCTGTCATTGCCCAGCTTCAGGCAGGTCTGGCATTTACGCCACGGCGCTATACAAATATTCCAACGATAGAACTTGCCAGGAAACTAGTGCAGATTACACCAAAAGATCTGACGCGCGTTTTGTTTTGCCCTGGTGGATCCGAGGCTATAGAAATGGCAGTGTCCCTGGCAAAACATATTACCGGAAATTGGAAGACAATATCCTATTGGGACTCTTATCACGGCAATGGCTTTCAATCTTCATCTCTTGGAGGTGAAGAACATTTCTCTACAGGACTTGGTCCGATGATGCCCGGCGCCTTTCATATTGAATTTCCAAACTATTACAGGAACCCGTGGCGATTGACCAACGAAGAAGAGATTGACCATTTGTATTTACGACAGCTGGATCTGATTCTTCAACGAAACCCGGATATCGCGGCCATTGTCGCCGAGCCCATATCCGCGACACCTGTGATACCGTCCAGGACCTACTGGGAGCAAATCCGATACACTTGCGATAAGCATGGAATATTTCTCATTTTCGACGAGATCATTGAAGGGTTTGGCCGAACAGGAAAGTGGTTCGCCACTGAGCATTTCGTGACACCAGATGTGTTGGTGCTGGGTAAGTCACTTGGCGGCGGTATTCTTCCCGCGGCAGGCATTGTTACCCACGAAAAATATAACGTCCTGCAACATCGGTCGATCGGTCACTTTACTCATGAGAAAAATCCCATGAGTGCTGCGGCAGGTCTTGCAGCAATAAACTACATCGAAAAAAACGGATTGGTTCAAAACTCGGAAGTATTAGGCAAATATCTGGCAGACCAATTGTCTACGTTGAAAGAACAATTTCCTGTAATTGGCAACGTGGCTGGTAAAGGACTTCACCTTGGGATCGATCTGGTACTTGATCCAACAACGAAACAGCGTGCCGTTCAATACGCTGAGCAAGTAATGTATGCGTGCATGAAGCAAGGCGTAGCGTTGAAAACTATCGAAGGCAATATCCTCACCATCCGACCTTCGCTCGTGATCACAAAAGATGATTGCGATTTCATTGTCAGTACGCTATCGAAAGTGCTTTCCAGTCATACTCCGCGTTGAATTTCAACTCAACTATTTAGTGAGATCCAGATAATCCTTCAGTCGCCCTTCCGTATCATACATTTTAAAATTGAGTGATTGATAGTGGATGGTGACAACGAAATAATGGTGCCCCCGATAAGTCTTTGCGCTAAACCAGGCGCGAGAAGGTGCGAAGTCTTCAAGGTTCCCTCCACCGCCACCGCCCTGTACATAGATAACACCTCCCTGCTTAACCACTTTATTGTTGGCAATGGGCAGCGTGCGTTGATAAGTATGGAGGTGACCAAAGAATACCATATCTACATGATACTTCTCATACAGATGAACAATCTTTCTAATTCGCAGATCGCCCAGATCACCCTGGCCTTTCCATGAATCGCCGTAGTCATCCTCGTCGGCAGAATACGGCGCGTGGTGATGAGCAACAAACTTCCATTTTGCAGTCGACTTCTTCAATTGCTCTTCAAGCCACACATACTGTGCTCCCCCTTCGGCAAAGTCTTCCGCCTTGTTGCTGTTCAACATGAAAAATTCCGCATTCCCATATTTGAAATTATAGTATCCTTTTGATGGATAGGTATGGTATTGGTTATACCAGAAGAGATCCTCCTCCCCATTGCCCGGAACAGGAAATACTGCCACCCTGCTGGCCAATTGATTCACGCCCTGAAAATATTCATAATTCCATTCGAACTTATGGTCTTTCATACCTCCATCGGTAAGGTCACCGACATTCAACACAATATTGGGGCGCTCATCCCAAATCAGTTTCGAGATCCGGTCATTGATATGCGGCCTTGCTTCGGTATCACCCATAACGGCAAAGCTATACGAACTTGAATCTTTAACGGCAGTGCTAAATGTAAGCACACCCGTTTCAATAGATTTGCCGTCACGGGCAATTGCTTTAATGTTGTAGAAGTATGGAGTTTCGGGATTGAGGTCGCGCAAGGTGGTCTTATAGATGTGCGTCTGTTTGCTGCCTGACTCACTGGTTACTTCCTGTGTAATCAAATCCTGCTTCTCAGTCAATGGCACGGACGTTCCGTACTCGATGACAAAATCCGCCTTCTGATCAGTCTCCCACACAATGTCGACACTATTTCGAGTAGCATTGTTCAGGTAAGGACCTGCGTTGAAATGAAACAGATCCGGAAAAAGCTTTCCTTCCTCAACCATGGACTGTAGTTCCTGAAACCTGCGCTGCACCGACCGTTCATCCAGTGAGTGGTCATACAAATGAAACATCTTCACCAGGTTGCCCAATACCATATACGGCTCCTTTGACGTATATGCTGCCGCCTCGATTTCGATCGCTGAAGGCTGACTAAGTTCCATAGGAGACGCAGACCGCTCACCAACCTTCTGTCCATTAATATAAAGTTTCATCGATTGATCGTCTGTTACGGCAACAATGTGCAACCAGTAGTTCCTCCAGCCACGCTTTGTCAGGTCGTGCGACAGCAATTTTGAAAAGCTGACGTCCTGAGGTTTCATGCTGAAAATCACATTGCGTTGATAAACCCCTAGAAGCCACAGCGGCTCAGATCCACCGAATTTTTTTTTCACTGTAACAAGCGCTCCTACGGGCTGGTTAACATGGTTGACGATCCATAGTTCGGCGCTGAAGGTCTTCGATGGCAACTTATCAGCTGGAACGAAGTCGGTGATGCGTTGTGTGGGATCCTCACCATGAAACAGGATTGGTGTGCTTTGCGACTTAAAATCAGCGGCCGGCGCTGTTGGTGCGTCGATACGGGGGCCGGGATAATTTGCTGCCTTTTGTCCCAGAGTATACTTAGGCCAAAACCAGAACTCCTGTGCTAGTAGTGAAAACGTCGTTACTAAAAAACAAAACGTGAGGAAAAGGCGTGGGATCATAAAGACAGGGCTTAATCTGAACGGACCCGGCAAAGTTCACAACAGAAGTGAACTCAAAGGTCGTTGAAAATTATGGTTGTGTTATGAACTGACCCGGCGGAATGAAGGTAGACGGCATCTAAACTCTACCAGTCAATCTTAAGCAGATGCCCGTTCGAGGTACGTGATGAAGTCACGGCAATGGCCTGTTCATCATTTTCAGTAAATGAAAAACCCTCGAGTTCATCGGACTTGTCGAAATCCTTAGTGTAACGTACAACGGAAGTGCCCGTCTCGACCGAATTTTCCAGGTCAATAAAACTGAGTCTCCATCGACGGCCTTCGATTTGATTCTGAACGAGCACCAGCATGCCTGACTTGTTATGCCAGCAGAGGTTTTGCACCCACGGCCCACAGTTGAACTTATAAACGAGAACACCTTCATCGGATGTCCGGTTGGCAGTGGCAAGCTTCTGCGGTTCATAAAGTCGTACTTCGTTGCGCACGCCACCATAGTCAGCGGTAGCTACATACCACTTGCCCTTGTACCTGACATACTCAGGACGCGTTCCCTGAACGGCGGCGTCATCGTCTATTGTTTTAATAAGATTCCCATCAAGTGTTCTACTATTAAGCAGTCCCTTCCAGTCGATACAATAGATCACAGCCTTCCATTGCGTGCCTTCCGGATTAAGGCGTACGCTGTTTCCCATGAAAAACGGTAATCCTTTCTGATGGGCAAACCCGGTGGGATGGTTAATAACATCCTTGTTATTAATGGAAAGCTTCCACTGTCTGTTCTGATAATTCAGCGAACCCTTATTCCACGAATACTCACGCACGACACCAGTCTCTGCATCCCCGTATGCGTAGTGCCTGCCGTCGATCAGGGAGATGCCCTGACAGGCACCCAGTGAGTCGAGCGTAAACGATTTGGTGATTTGAATGTCCTTAACCGAAGCCACGTACAGGGAGGAAAGAATAAAGGTGGCTATACTCAGGATACGTATCATATGCAGACTTTATTTGGAATAATCGATTTAAAATGTTCCCGAAATGGCAGATTGTCACTTATACTCCAGCCATTCCGTTAATAGATTTGCTTCTCAAAATGTGTTTTCATCTGATAAAAAGCATCTAACGCAAACAGCGGATCCCGAACCACTCTCCTGCTCCAATTAAAATTGTAAGCAGCAATTCACGCATGTTAACCAATTGTGAAGAACATGTCATCACTCCGAGTAATGTACGTTCCGCTAACGTTTTACAGGCTATGAAACAAACATTGAGTGCTGTTGAATCAATGGCTTTACAGCGAATATGAATTGTGTTGAGTGGTCAAAAAGCGAGATGCGTGACGTGGGGTTGTTGCAAAGTCTATAAACGGCACTGTCATTTTTAACCAACACTTAACAGAGCCGTGCAGGTACCCGTGCCGTGATTTTTTCAATTTCGCCCCGAAATACAAAACATCTAAGCGCTATTGAATGAATCTACAAACAAACTCTGGGCATGAATAAAACATCTACTCGCAAATTTATTAACGCTACCCTATGCCTGTTCCTGGGCGTATGGTGTTGCCTGTCGGCCAACGTGGCTGTTGCTGGTTCTCCTGACTTTAATCAGCAACAGAAGGAAGTATCCGGTAAAATCACTGAGGCATCGACCGGCGAACCGCTGCCGGGCGCTACGGTACAAATCAAAGGAACAACGTTGGGAACGATTACCGATGCGGAAGGCGCGTTCAGCCTGACCGTTGCGGACAACGCTACGACGCTTGTGGTCTCTTTTCTTGGCTATAAGACAGTTGAGCTGGCGATTGGCGCCAATACGACTTTCAATGTGGCACTTGAAAACGATGCAACGTCACTCGAAGAAGTTGTGGTCGTGGGATACCAGACGATGCGCAAAAGCGACGTCACCGGAGCGATCGCCAGCGTAAAGGCGAGCGAACTCAACCGCACTACCCCGACCGTTGGGCAGGCACTCGTCGGTAAGGTTGCCGGTGTACAGATCTCACAGGTAACGGGTGCTCCCTATAAGAGTACCAAGATCCGGGTGCGTGGTACCAGTTCTATCAATGCGAGCTCCGATCCTCTATACGTGATCGACGGCTATCCGCAGAATGGTGACCTCTTTATTAACATGGAAGATGTTGAGTCTATCGAGGTATTAAAGGATGCGGCATCGGCGGCCATCTACGGGTCACGCGCATCGGGCGGTGTTATTCTCATCACTACGAAGAGAGGAAAAGAAGGCAAGCCCACCGTTACCTATGATTACCAGTTTGGTGTGAACCAGCTGTCGCGCAAAGTTGATCTGCTGAACGCACACCAGTTTTATAACCTGTTTGTGGATGCACACAACAAAACCTATAAAGACCTTGTTACCTCACAGGGCAAACCGTGGAACGACAACATGGTGCATGACGATAACGCTACCCGAACAGCGTATACGAATAACACCAACGCCAACACCATCAGGATCCCCGAGTACATGTACGATTTTGCTTCAGGCACTATCAAGGAACCTGAGTTCGACACCGACTGGCAGGACGAGCTGTATCGCAACGGTATCAACAATCGTCACAATCTTAGTGTGATTGGTGGCCGTGATGGTGTGCGCTATGCGGTATCGGGAGGATTTCAGGACCAGCAGGGAATTGTGCGGAACACTGGGTTGAAAAAATATAACCTTCGTTCGAATGTCGACATCGACTTATCTAAGAAAATCGCGGTTGGTGCAAGTCTTGCGTATACCGATACTGAATCCAGGGAGGTTACGGAAGGACGCTTTCAGCAGAGTCCTGTTATGGCGGCGATGATTTATCTTCCGTTCCTGAGAGCATACAACGATGATGGCACTCCAACACAATATGGAATGTCGTCGCAATCGGCAGATTACGCTTTCCAAAGCGACATCGAAAATCCCGTAGCGTACGTGCAGCAGGTAAAGAACTACCGCGAGACCACGCGTGCGACCTATAATGTTTATGGCCAGTACAAAATCATTGATCCATTGGTAGCCAAACTATCTTTTGGTACTTACAACTACACTGATAACTGGGAGTATTATCGTCCAACGAGCATTACCTCAGGTACATTTGCGCCTTATTCACCGCAGGCCATCACCGCAGCGAATGCGCGTAACGTGAGAACGGATGAAAGGGATTACCTCACGGAGTTTACGCTGAACTACAACAAAAAGATCAATGCGTTCGGTCTCAGCGGAGTTATCGGTGCATCGACGCAATCACATAAGATAGATGTGATGGATGTAACGGCGAATGGATTCACCGATGACAAAGTGCCTTATGTATTCGGTGGCGGTGCTGACCCCAGCAACTTCACACGTAATCCTTATGTGAGCAGCACCAATGGTACCGGAATTACCGAGTATGCCATGGCATCAGCTTTCGGTCGTGTTAACGTAAGCTATCTGGATCGCTACCACATCACGGCAACGTTCCGCGGTGATGGCAGCTCGCTGTTCGGACCTGAAAACCGCTGGGCATACTTTCCATCAGTATCAGGCGGATGGACTGCATCCGATGAACAGTTCTACAAGAGTCTGTTTGGCGAGCGTAGCACACTGAAGCTACGTGCGAGCTGGGGCCGGAGCGGGAACAACGGAATTGGTGCCTACAACTATCAGCAGGTTATGGGTAAGACCGGCGTCGTGATCGGCAATAGTGTTGTTACGGCAACTTATCCCGGTGCCTTTCGCGACAATACCCTTGGATGGGAATCAACATCACAGACGAACGTCGGTATTGACCTCGGCCTTTTCGATGGTCGTTTGTCACTGATCGCGAACTGGTACGACAGCTATACGTTCAACCTGCTGTTCTCGAGGCCGATTACCGCGGTGTCAGGCTCTACAACCATGCTGACTAACCTGCCTGATTCACGAATCAACAACCGTGGTTTTGATATCCAGTTGGACGGTGTGATCGCTTCAGCGAAAGACTACGAGGTTAAAGCCAGTGGAAACTTCTCGGTAAACCGAAATGAAGTACTTGATCTCGGCGGAGCATCGACCATTATCACCAACGGTGCCGAGCGTTCTTACCTGACGCACATTACGCAAGAGGGACAACCTATCGGTATGTTCTATGGATTTAAGGTTGCAGGCATGGTGCAGACGCAAGAGGAGGCCGACGCTATGAATGCTGGTACCGGTCATGCGCCTTCGGCTGCTCAGAGCACCAAGGTTCAACCCGGTGACCTTTACTTCGAAGATACCGATGGCAATGGCATTGTTAACGACAATGACAAGACGGTGATCGGCAACCCATATCCGAAATTTATCTATGCGCTTAATCTTTCTGCGCGTTACAAGAACTTCGACATCTCTGCTTCTGCCAATGGCGTGCAGGGAAACAAAGTACTCGACGGGCAAAACTATTACAACCTGAACATGGAAGGTTCAGGAAACCAGTATGCTGTAGTAGACGAACGGTTCCGCACTCCCGACGATCCGGGCAACGGAGACATCTACCGCGCCGCGCGCGGAGGTACTCAAAGTAACAGCACGCGTCTTTCAACTTTCTATCTGAACGACGGATCGTTCCTCAGAATTACCAATGTAACTCTTGGCTACAACTGGAATACGGCCGCGATTACCAATAACACAATAGCAAACATCCGTTTCTATGTATCCACTGATAACCTCTACACCTTCCAGAAGTACAGAGGATATAATCCGGAAGTCGATTATAACAATGGCGCGAACCTTACACCCGGTGTGGACTACGGGAAGTATCCGCTGATGAGGTCTTTTAACGCAGGTGTAAGAGTTCAATTCTAAAACAGTCTGAAGCAATGAAAAAGATAGCAATACAACTTATAGCCCTGGCGTTGCTGGTTTCCTCCTGCAGTGATTACCTGGATGTCCCCAACCCGAATGCCATACCCAGCGACAGCTACTTCGCCTCCGAGACGGATGTAAACAATGCGGTGGCGGGCATTTACAATGCCATCAGAAGCAACAACTGTCTCGGTGAGACGAGTGATCTTTTCAGTGAAGAGCGCTCTGACAATGCAGGTCGTCTCGACAATCAATCGAACGCCGGCGAGCCGTTCCAGTTCACGAACTTCTCACTGCTGCCAAGCAACACTTATCTGAAGACTCACTGGAGTGCGTTGTACGTTTCAGTGTCACGCGCCAACTATGTGTTGTCGTACATCGACGATCCCGCGATCAAGTTTTCGAACGAAGCAAACCGCGCTATCTATAAGTCTGAAGCGTTGTTCCTTCGGGCCCTCACCTACTTTCACCTGGTGCGTAAATGGGGTGATGTTCCATTGGTAACTGAAAACCTCGTCTCTTACGATCAAATTGTCGAGAGTACTTACCGTTCGCCGAAGGAACAGGTGTATAACCAGATCGTTGCCGATCTTAAGGAAGCACTAAACTCTACAATTCCCAACCTGCAGGCGGCATCTGGTAAAGGGCGTGCGTGCAAGGCGGCCATCAACGGCCTGCTCGGACAGGTATATCTTACGATGGCTGAAGTACTGTCGAGCGGCAACTCAGATAACCTGGCCAGTGCAAAGACTTATCTGGAAGCCGCATATGCAATGCGTACATTCGGACAACTATCGGATGTACCATACGCAGATGTATTCGATGTTACGAAAAAGAATACGTGTCCCGAGATCATCTTTCAGATTGTTTACAAACAAGGCGATCAGAACTACTTTTCAAACGTCGCTGCACGGAATCAATCCATCGGTGAAACGATCAACTCGCTGAAGCCGGCTGCTGGTCAGGGTACCTATGTTAATCCTGATCTCGTGAATGACTACGAGACCGGCGACATCCGCAAAGACCTTTCCATCAAGTTTGCAAACAACGCCAAAGCACAGGCATGGTTTATCACCAAGTACCGTGATGCCAGCAGCACTGCGGGAACCAACGGCTGGGGAGGAAACGATTTTATCCTGATGCGCTTTGCAGACATCATCCTGTTGCTTGCCGAAGTAAACGAAAGGATAGGCAATCAAGCCGAGGCTATTGGCTATCTCGATCAGGCCCGCAAGCGCGCGGGACTCCCTGACTATGCCACCTCGAACGCAAATGCCGCTTATCATGACAAGTACAACACCCTGCGTGCGGCCATACTTCATGAGCGCAGAGTTGAGCTTGCTTTTGAAAATCACCGCCTGTTTGATTTGCTGCGCACCTTCGGTTCCAATCCCCAGGAGTTCGTCAACTATATCACCAGCAAGAAGCAGGCTGACTACGGAATCTCAGATCTGCACAATGTAGGCACGAAGGATATCTATTATCCGATACCGTTTGATGAATATAAGCTTGATCCCGAGAAGATGTATCAGAACCCCGGATACTAGCACGTCTATAAGGCACGCAATTGCAAGTCGATAACAGACATTGAATGATCAGAGGGATGGATCTATCTGTGCCCTCTGATCTTCATAAACGTTATAACACGTCAGCATTAGTGCTGATGCTTTCAGAATAGTATCACCCATTACATCTGGTCTTTTAATATCCAATCTTGAAATATTTATACACCATCGCCTTTTCCGTATTCGTGTTCTTTCACCTTGCAGGACAGGGATACGACAAAAACTATCAACGTGTCTCGTCAGGTGACCTTACCGTTGACAAGAACTTCTACCTTCTTGCGGTGATTGATAAGGCGCCTGAGGTAAAGTCGATACTCTCTGACAATGCGTTGCTTAAAGGTTTCCTGCAGAAGAAATTGAACATCCTGAAAGCACATGTTACGGATACCTGCTCATTGCCTGTCACTCTCGTGAGTGACTTCATCTGGAAGGATGACACTGCCGCGCTGGCAAAAGAATTGGGTCAGGTGTATCTCGCCAACAAGAAGGCATTCGATAAAGTAATTGACGGTCATCTACGGCCATCCGGCTATTATCAGCGCTTTGCAGGGATGTCCAATAGTGTGCTGCTTGCTAAGGCGTGGAACCAGTGTTTCTATGGCATGGACTATATCGTTAACCAATATGGTTTAGGAAAGAGAATGCGCTATCCGCATATCGACTCCGTTAGCTATGTGGTGACCTCTCGCGTTTATCGGATAGTTTTGAAAGATATTATGGCTTCGCTGGACGAGGTCAATGCGGGTTTCGATGTATTCTATAAACCGTCGCTGGCCGTGGCCATGCAGCTCATGCAGGCGAATGATCGCGATGAGCCTGCACGTCTCGAGCCTTTGGAGAAGGGCATCAACAAAATGGCCTTTGATCAGATTAAGAAAACCGACTGGAAGAAATACCGCTACGCAGTCATTGTGCTACCCGGAGCGGGACCTTCGTTATCAACAACTCCCGTAAGTCCTGATGGAAAAATACACTGCGATGTAGCCGCGCGCCGGTACCTGGCAGGCGATGCACCGTTTATCATTCCGACGGGAGGATATTGCTATCCGTTTCAGGGACCATATAACGAGGCTGTTGAAATGAAGAAGTACCTGATGGAGAAGTATGACATTCCCGCCAGCGCGATCATCGTAGAACCACAGGCAAGACATACGACGACCAATATCCGTAACAGCATTAGATTGATGGTGAGATATGGCATTCCTATCGACGGGCCCTCGCTGTTCGTTACGTCGATGTCGCAGACGAAATACTCAGCTGCGGATGCGTTTGATGCCCGCAACAAGCGCGAGCTCGGATATGTGCCGTATACGCGCAAGAAGCAATTAAGCAATCATGTGATTGAGTTCTATCCTATGATGGAGAGTTTGCATATGGACCCCTATGATCCGCTTGATCCGTAGGTAAGGACTGTTTGTGCGTAGTTGAGGTGGTGAATTAACCGCAAAATGTAAAACTCTGAATGTAAAATGTAAAAGGATGTCTCGCCATAATTAATTGAAGCTTCTTCGGAATTCCAGTGGTGACAGATTCGTTTTTGTTTTGAATAACTTGCTGAAAGACTGCGCGTGTTCAAAGCCCAGTCCGTAGGCGACTTCACTTACCGACAAGCTGGTAGTTGATAATTTTTCCTTTGCCTTTTCGATCAGCTTGTCGTGGATATGTTGCTGCGCGCTTTGTCCGGTAAGGGAACGAAGCATGTCGCTCAAATAGCCCGGTGTGAGATTCAGTTGGTCCGCAAGATATCCTACGGTTGGCAGGCCACCGTCGACGGCGGCCTCATTGCTGAAATAGTCATCCAACAACAACTCCAGTTTCCCGAGCAATTCATTGTTAACAGCTTTCCGTGTAATGAATTGTCGTTTATAAAAGCGGTTGGAATAATTTAACAGGAGCTCAAGTTGCGCGATCACTACATGCTGACTGAATTCATCGATACGACTGTTTAGTTCGGTTTCGATCATTCTGAAGATAGAGATAACCGTATCTCTTTCGTCATCCGACAAATGCAATGTTTCATTGGCAGAGTATGAGAAGAAGCCATATTTTCTGATTTCCTTGGACAACGGAGAGCCTAACAGGAAGTCCGGATGAATCAACAGGGTATATGCGGAGCAAACACTGCCGTCGTTGTCATTGCTTCCGATAATCTGTCCAGGTGCGGCGAATAACAAACCGCCGCCATCAAAGTCGTAATAGCTTTGGCCGTATTTTAGTTTGCCACTAAGTTTCGGCTTATATGAGATCTTATAAAAGCTTAACACATGGTTCTGGCGAAATCCATGCATATCGACCTGGTTATGCGCACCATTGATAACCGTGATCAGCGGATGCTTCGGTTTTGGCAAGCCAAAGACCTCGTGAGCATCAGATATCGATTCAAATTTGAGCGGAGGATTTTCTTCCTTTTTCATCCGGTTGTGATAATGGTTATTCGTCCTTTTGTTTTACCAAAACAGCATTCTCAATGATAACGTTCGGCAACAGTTCCCTGTGCAGCATTCGAGGCTGATTCCCAGGCTTCCCAAGTTGCCAGGCGTTCAGCATACGCCGAGCGAACGCCCGGGAGTGAATGACTTCCCAGGAAGAATCGCAGCGGAGGATTCTCCGCATCGACAACTTTAAAGAGTGACTGTGGTGTCGCCTTCGGATCGCCGCGTTCAAGGTTCTTTAAGGTGTCAAAGAATTCAGCCTTATAATCGTTGTAGATCTCCATTCCGGCTGCAAACTTCAATGACTGCGCACTACCAAACTCTGTTGCGTATGCACCTGGTTCTATGATCGTCACCTTAATACCAAACTGCTTTACCTCCAGTGCAAGACTTTCATGAATAGCTTCGAATGCCCACTTGGACGAACTGTAATACCCGATGACAGGCAATGTTACATGGCCAAGATTACTTGATACACCCAGAATATGCCCATTGCCCTGTTTGCGCATGATGGGTAATACAGCCTGAATAACCGCGAGTGTCCCGAAAATATTCGTTTCATACATTGCGCGAACATCATCGGCCGTCGATTCTTCGATCGTGCCAACCAGTGAATAGGCGGCATTGTTAATAACGATGTCGAGTCTTCCAAAGTAGGCATGTGCCTGGGCCACTGCATTTTTAACCTGGTCCAGTTTCGTGACGTCGAGTTGAAGTGTCAGCAGATTATCTTTATACTGTTCCCTGAGCTCTGCAAGGCTTTCGGGATTGCGTGCCGTAGCAGCAACTTTATCTCCGCGCTTAAGTACGGCCTCGGTCCATACGCGTCCGAATCCTCTCGAAGTGCCCGTGATAAACCATACCTTATTGGTTTCTTTTTGATGTGCCATTGTTCTGTTATTGTTTGTTAACAGAACAAAGGTCTATGGATGAGATTATTGGGATGTAGGCAAATGAAGGCTTTTCGTAGCCGAAACCCGGATTTGAGGAGCCTCCTAGCGCTCTCGCATCACTTTATCATACAGGCTTTTTAATTGTGTGTCGCCGAAACCATAAATGCTTTCACGACTCCAGAATTCTCTGAACACCTTATTAAAATCCGTAGAGATATTAACTGTGATGTCCTCAATAACTTTTTCAGGCCTTCCTTTTGTGCCGTCTTTTGGGAAACGGTCAACATGTGCCTTTACGACTTCCCGCAGATACGGGAATGCAACAGATTGATTTTTTGCAAGCCGGATTAATGCATCAGTCTTGTTATCTTTATAGGCAGCCCATAGTTCCTGCGCCAATTGTAAGTCAGCATCACTTAGAATAATTCTATCAGCATAACTGACCTTAAGCTGATCTGAGTTCGCTGGTCCGAAACCATTCCAGAAGTGTTTGCTATCCCTGTTCAGGTAGGAAGAATAAACCACATAAACTTTCTTCCTGGCCGGCACACTTTTGATGATTGAAATAACAAACCACATGTTTACCTGACAGAACAAGTCATACTCAAACCAAAGATTGAATACAGAGTCGTCGGGCGAATTTATTATCTTATTGAATTCATCTACAATCTTATCCTTATACTCATTGTCAGTTACTTTCAAATACTTAGCTCTGGAATGCCAGAAGTCCCGCAGTTCGTCGCCAGACAAATCTCCATCAATTAGCGCTTCTCTTATAACGATTAATTCACCTTCAATCTCCGCTTCCGGGAAACTGTAAGCGAGCGAGTCACCATTCAAAACATTGTAGATCATAACCGTAATGTTAGCGTTACCACCAGATAGCCCGGGCGTAATCCCTGCCCTGCCCTGTCACTTCGATTTCACGACAACCTTAAAAATCTTAGTTCCGCCGGAATCGTTGTCTGCAACCAGATGCAGCAGCAGTTTGTCGTCTTCCGACGCCTCTGCGCAGACACCTTCTATCTTCTGACCTTTAAAGTCAGGATGAACGTCGGACAAATTCACCATGGTAGTTAACTTGTTCATTGGATTGTTTGATGGCGATATAATCCAGCCGATGTAACTGTCACCAATCGTACCATCATCAATCGGGTTGGATGTCGCTTCGGTTGTGAAGGTAAACAGCAACAGATCTTCTGAAGGAACAAAATGGATCTCAGAAGCGCCTTTAAAGAGCTCTTCATTGTTTGGAAGTACTATTTCCGCAACCACTATTGAACATTCTTCCTGGTTCTTCCAAAAATCCTTAGTGGTTGTGATCAGGTGATTCTTCCTGTACGAATTATTTCCACGGTTAATGAGCGACAAACGATCTCCAATCAGCGTGGCTCCCTCTATATTGACTTGTTCTATTCCCCTTTCCCGGAGGCGTCGAACAAAAACACTATAGTCAATGATCGTCGGTCTTTTGGATCCATCTGCAGGCAATGTGATGATGACCTTCCGTTTCACGTCGGAAGCTGATCCAAAGGCCATCAAATGAGTTTCATTATTGATATTCATCATGACTGAGGCCTCCAGATCGGTCTTTTCGCTCTTAGGAATCCGATCGCCGGGATAGTCAAACATTTTTATCCGATCAATCTCACGATACTCCTTATCCAGCACCAGAATGTCGCTGGCATCGTCTCCCACAAGATAGAGCTTATTGTTATCAAAGAGAATCGAAGAAGCGGATGAAAAATCAGGGAAGGAATGAGAACGGATAAGTTCGAATTGCAATGCTGAAATGTTGATTAGGATTGAGACTAAAAGGTTGTTATAAAAAGTCATCACGACTAAAGATAGGGATTAATCGCTTAGCATTGGGGGCAAGAACTATGAGGTTTTGTGGTCGAAAGCTGATATCATTAGTCTGCAGAATATCAGAACAATTCGATCGATGGGATTGCGTGCGTTGCGCGCGGCGAGAAAATGCATTTCATTGAAGATCCTACGCGTCGCGCACAGCGATAAAACATCGCTCAGTGCTATTAATCAATGATCCCTAACGGGATCAAATGCTCAATTAACGGGATCGAATGCCAAATGCCAGCACCTACTCGTTCCTCAAACTATCCACCGGATTGGCCAACGCAGCTTTGATTGTCTGGTAGCCGACTGTGATCATGGCAACGGCAAAGGTCGTCACAATAGCCGTGGCGAAAATTTCCGTTCCGATCTCAATCCGATACTGGAAGTTTGCCAGCCAATTGTTCATCAGCCACCAGGCCAACGGGGCGGCTAACATGAAAGCCACGATGATCAACCGCGTAAATTCACGACCAAACAGCCACAGGATACTCTGTGCGCTTGCCCCTAGCACCTTGCGCACACCTACTTCCTTTGTTTTTTGCGCGGCCATGAACGACACGAGTCCGTACAGACCGAGGCAGCAAATGAAAATGGCAATGGCAGCAGACACCTGTATGAGACGCAGGATCATGCTATCCATTTCATAAAACCTGCCGATCTGATCATCAAGGAACTCGTATTCATATACCTGCTCCGGGAAAGTTCTCTTCCATAAGTCGCCGATTGCCTCTATAGAAGACGGCAACCTTGCCGCATTTAACTTAACTGCGAAATCGGAATACCATTCATTCGACGACACGATACAAAGCGGCTCAATTGCCTCATGAAACGACTGGTTGTGAAAATCTTTAACTACTCCTACGACAATTCCCTTGCGATTATTGAGGCCAATCTCAATCTTCTTTCCGAGGGCGTCGTCAGGAGTCTTTAAACCGAGCTTCGTTACTGCTGTTTCGTTGATGAGAAAATCGCGCACGGTATCAGAATGGTCGATGTTGCGTCCCGCGATGACCTGCAGGTTGAACGTTGGTACGTACTGATCGTCTGCGGCCTTCACAACAATATCGAAAGTCTCCTTCTCAGGCCGTGAATCGAAACCGAAACTTACGCTGGCCCAGTTGACCGACGCCGGGGCACGACTGCAAAACGTAACGGCCTCTATACCCGCAATGCGCGATAGTTCATTACGAAGTGAATTGATGACTGCCGTCTCGCGTTCAGGTACAGGAAACATCACTATGGCATCTTTCGTGAATCCCATGTCAGCTTGCCTGGCATAACGCATCTGACTTGCAATTACGATAGTTCCGATGATCAGCAACTGAGAGATGGCGAACTGCCCGACGACCAATCCTCTTCTCATTGTAAAGCCACCTGTGTGTTTTTGCGACAGTTTCCCTTTTAAGGCGAGCACGGGTTGAAATCCTGCCAGCACTAGCGCAGGATAGAAACCCGCGAAGAACGTCACGACCAGGAGCAGAACAGGCAGAAAGATCAGCAGCTCAGTGTCTTGAAGAATGTTATCGAATCCAGGAGGAAGTTTGAGCAGGCTGATCACGTAGGGTATGGCGAGTTGAGCAATCGCATAACCCGTCACGAGCGCCATGGCTGTAATCGTAATCGTCTCCGTCATGAACTGCCAGAAGACCTGGCTGCGCTGACTTCCCAATACCTTTCGCACTCCGATCTCTTTGGACCTCTTAAGCGCCTGAGCAGTCGCCAAATTTGTAAAGTTCACACACGCGGTAACAATCAGGAAGAGGCCAATCAATGCCAGCGCCCACAGATTTCCCTTTGATATATAGCCTCCCATCTCCGTATTGAAATGGAAGTCGGAAAGATGCTGAAGTTTAAACTGGAACATCTTTGCGTCGCGTTCATCATAATACTTTTCCGATAGTGCGGGAAACACTTTATCGACGTCGGACGCTGTGATGTTTGGCTTCAACAGAATAAAACAGTTCATTCCTCCGGCAAGTCCGGTCCAGCTGTCGCCAGCCAGCCAGTTGCTGTAATCTTTAAGGTTTCTATACGAAAGATAGATCTCATCGGTGCGGTCCGTATTGACAGGCATATCCTTGAGGACACCGACTACTTTATAGTCCCACTTGTTACTAACGCGAACCACCTGATTGATAGGATTCTCCTCTCCAAAAAACTTCCGGGCTACGCGCTGAGTGATGATGGCAGTATTGGGTTGTGCAAGCAGAGAATCTTTGCTGCCCTCGACCAATGGAAAGTCCATGATATCAAAGAAAGCTCCTTCTGCATAAGCGACATGCTCTTCAAATCGTCGGTTGTCTTCGGATGACGGGATAGAAACGAGCGTTTCGTCATCACTAAACACCATCGCTACCTTCTCGGCAAACGTGTAGTCGTTGCTGAACGCCTTGCCCATGGGTTGTGGCACGTTGGCTTCAACAGTCACTCCATCCTGATGAAACTCCGTAGTGATGCGATAGATACGGTCCTTCTTCGTATGGAACGTGTCAAAGCTCAAATGATGCTTCACGATGGCGAAAATGAGGATAGCACAAGCCAGACCCAGCCCCAGTCCCGTAACGTTTATTAATGAATATGTTTTGTTCCGATAGAGACTTCGTCTTGCGATTTTGAAATTGTTGCGTAGCATGTCGGTAAGGGCTGGTTGGGTGAATGGAGAAGGTTGCCGTTGAAACACTACCGTCCGGAGATACCGAAGCACCTCCCAGCTATACTGTCTCCTGGCTTTTGGTTCGCCGTCTCGTTGAACGCGCATACTGTATCGTTCATGCAGATCACCGAGGACTTCTTCCAGCAAGTGCGGCGGACAGTACTTCGTGATCAAACGATCCAACCAACGGGGAGGCTGAGGGCCTGGCGTATTCAACGACATAGCTATGCGATGTTTACGTTGGGCAATGAATGAGGAGCGATGCGGTCCCATAAGTTATTCCTCACGTCGCGGGCTTCACGCAGAACACGACTACCGGCAATCGTCACGGTGAAGATTCGTTTTCGCCGCCCGCCACGCTCGGCGGTAGCGTCGCCCATCTGTGAGGAGACGAGCCCTTTCTGTTCGAGTCGTTGCAGGGCAGCATGAACTGCTCCGGTGGTGATGGTCTTACCCGTTTGTTGTTCGAGTTCTTCGGCGATGACTACACTGTATGCCTGCGGGGTGAGCACGGCAACGGCAAGCAGCACCACTTCTTCAAACTCTCCAAGGTCGCTTCTTCTCATAGGTTTAACGGAACTAATTGTGGGATGACAGTATTACTTCCGTTTCTGTATGACAAATGGCTTGCCACTCTTAAAAAGCCCTAATTCGCCTGAAATTGGGGCTTTTGTTCTTCCTTTCTTAATGAGTGGTCTTTCGATTACGAACAGGAACGTCCGTTTTCAAACAGGTGAAAAAAGTCAGCTGAAATAACAGTTAATAAAAAGCCGACCCGTAATCAGCATCCGGCACGTCTCGCAACAGCGTAAACTACATTTCCGGAAACATAGATAGCAAACACTCTCGGATTTTGATTTGAAGAGCCAATAGTCAAAGGCATAATCGATGCTGTCATTGAATTGTCAACGCTGCCGTGAACCTTAACCCACGTTCTACCCATGTCAGATGACCTGAATATGCCATCCGGATGACCAACTATTAGATAGTTTCCAATTTGTTTGATGGATGAAATGTTGGGCGAAGGTAGAAGACCCGCATCAATGCGGTTCCATGTCTTCCCGGTGTCAAACGAGACATGTATACTTCTCGATTTGGTTTTTGTGTTGTAGGATATAGTGGCAAACCCACCATCGATACGTTCTACTGCGATACCAACACCACCTTCTCTGATCGCCCAATACCAATGTTCACCGTTGTCGGTGGAACGAATAATGCCACCTGAACTTGTTGCTATAAGCACGCCTTCCGATTCCACCAAATTTGAAACCCAGCCGTGCTCCATAACATGTTTCCAGCCTTTTCCTTTGTCGGCTGATTTGTAAAGTCCGCCTCCGCCACCCACGAGTATTGTACCATCAGATGTTTCAAAAACGGTTCCGATCCAGTTGCGTCTACTCTCACTCATTACCTCCCGAAAACCTGGATATACCGGCGACCACACTTCTCCCTCTGCAGGGTTCATCTTTTGATAAACCTGCACATTCCAACCGAACGCAGTGACGCCAGAAGGATTGAAGGCAACTGAACCATCAAAGGGATGATCTCCGGTGTATTGCGGATCAACATCGTTCTCTTTTTCCCAAACAGGAGTTTTAAGATTGCTTTTGCTGTAATACAGCTTATCGTTATAACGGAGATAGAGACCAGACTCGCCGGCGAAAAGTGCCGGCTCTTCATTTTCAGGCAAAGTATAACTGATGTCCTGCCACGTCTTTCCTCCGTCCATAGATTGGTACATAAGGTTCGTTGCTGCGGGCGTGGCATTAGGTTTATCCGAATGGCTTGCTGTGCTTGATTTTACATCCTTTGCCGGTGTTACCCGCGAATTTTCCGGGGTGGGTTCACCTGAAAAGAAGATCAGCAAAAAAGGTAGAAATGTCAGATGATGTAGATGCATAGTTTTCAGCTTTTGGTGAGCCGGCAGAACAAAAATATCGGTGCATCGGATCAGTTTTGTAATACGATTGTAAAACGATGTTAACGATTTGTAAAAAGATTGGGGGCTGGCAGCGGTGCGCTTTCACAAAATCTTAAACGCCATGTGCCCGTCGTTATCGTCATCAGTTTACGACTCCGGGAAGTAGCTTACTCTCCTTCTGAAGATTCTTTACCCTGGCCAATACCAGTCTTTTCAAGCCACTGTATGTGCATGTAGAAAGTTTTTACCGTTGAAGGCAATTGCTATCTTTAAGTCTGAACATGTTTTACAAAAGACTGTTGAGGTATTTAGGTTATGAATAGTGGACTATTGGGGGTAAGAATTGTTCTGTTAATACTTGGCAACTTGTCAGTATGATTCGGGCACTGAAGTACCAGGATAGCTTGAGATACTTCCACAAAAAAGCATGAGTATGATACTGAGAATGTGCTCATGGGCAGCATGATTCGCCAGGAAGCCAATCAATCTTAGATGAAGAAGAGTAATCAAAGCCCTTTTAAAGGAAATCCCCTGAGGAGTCATTTGGCTGGGATGACCTTTAAACTGCTGTTGTGCATAAGTCTTCTGCCTTCCTCTCGGTGCAGCAGTCCAATTGCTTCGGAGCAAGAAATTCCATATCAGGTTGACTCGTTAATTAATGTCTTCAAGCTGGAGGCGCTTAAGCGCGGAATAGTTTTAAATACTTCCCGCGAAGAGCTGAAGGTCGTCTTTGGAGAGTTAGGTACCAAAGGAGGAAGTTGCAGGCCAAATGACCGCCCGAAACTTGTTACACTAGACGCTTTGGCATGGAAGCTTGTTTCAATTCAGGCAAAGGAAATGCTACTCTTTCATGAGCTTGCTCATTGTCTCATTGGACGGCATCATGATAACGAGCGCCTGTCAACTGGTGAGTGCAAGAGTTGGATGCGAGAAAGCGATAAGGTGTGCATGATAAATGTGGTCAACCGGGATTGGCGAGACTACTATCTGAATGAGTTGTTTTCAAAATCGAAGAATGTCCCGGCCTGGTTCAATCCTGACCATCCGCCAGCTGCTGCCTGTGAATTGCTGTCGTCCGTTCCGTTGAAAGGCAATAGAGTTCACTTGCCAGATAGCTTAATGTTTTTGCAAACGTCGACCTGGAGGGCCGTCCTTGATTTGCCAGATATCGGGCCCAATGGCTACCTCTCCTTGCAAATCAACGAGTACTCTCTTGAGTTCTCCTACATCCATGCGTGGCCCGGCCATCCCGCAACAAGGCATGAGACTATAATGCTAAACCAATTTAAAACTCCAGAACATAATACCTTTACGAAGGACGAGTATCAAAGAACAGGTTGTGGCCGTCGGATCGTTATAGAAAAACTAAACTCTGCTGTTTATGTATTTTTTGATGAAACGCTGAAGCTTTGCATACCTATTCAACCTGGAAAATTCAGGTTGCAAGCATTCACAAACTTTCCAGATAACGAGCTAATGATTGAATTTTACCGGGTTAAAGAAATCTGAGCTGCGGAAATCTTCAGCCAGTTATAAGTTGGGAACGACTCGGTAAACAGGCGCGGTCGGTCAGCTCACTACCTTCGTGAAGGAATGATTAGCGCGTGACCATCCGCGACTTTAATTCATCGACGTTTGGAGGCTACGGAACTGAGCAATGATCTCCAGCAGGTCTTTCTTAACAATGAATACATCTTCACTCTTCGACGAGTTGTCCTGAAAAGTGAATTCAAGCCGGTAGATGCCTGGGGCAGGCACCAATAAACCAAAAACGCTTGGTGCACGGGATAGAGACGAGAATCCGACACGCTTGATTGAGTTGATTGGATAAGTTTTCGTGCTATTGAGAATTGAGAACAATGACCGCTTTATGAAATGCATTCCACTTTGATCCAGGGCAAGATCGTCAACTGGCAAGCCGATGAAGAAAAGTAGAAGTGGAATGATACATACAAGTAAAAGGTTAAACCCGTTTTGCATTTCGTGCAAATCAACGAGGTACAATACAAATACCGCTATCGAAAACTGAAGACATCGAAATGTCCATGTTTTTGTCTGCTCGAAATAGTTTGTTCGCGCAATAGATTTTGAGGTATTGTTCATAGGCAAAACGGCAAAGATGAATATACGACATTAAGCTCAATTTTAAAAGAGCCTCACCCTCACCGGACCCAACAGACCAGAAGGTAACAACGGACTGTCCGGACGATAGAACGGCATCGTTGTGTAGGTAGTCTTTGTGGCGCCGGGCTGTGCGTCACCGATCAAACGGTTAACCCATAGATTGGTTACCCGGATCTCGAGCGTGTTTTCACCCTTCTTAAGATCCTTAATTCGTAAAGAAAAGGGCGTCTTCCACGCGATCCCCTGCGACTTACCGTTCACCAACACTTCTGCTATATTCTTTACATCACCAAGATCGATGTATCCGCCACCAGCCTCAGGAGAAACAAAGGTGGTCTTGTAGGTTGCAGTGCCTGAGAAATATTTGATTCCGGGATCATTATTATCTGTAAGTGACTTCAGGTCCTTTAACTCGGCCTTTGCAGGTGCTCCTTTGCCGGCTGGGAAGCTGACCTGCCAGCTTCCATTGACTTCGATGCTGTGACGTTCCTTTACTTCCGGCTTTTTGTAAGACAGGCTGGTAGTTGGTGCACCGAAGACAATAAACATCGCATCCCATGACTCAAACCTCAACGGTACCACTGTACGTCCGTCTTTGATCTCATAGGAAACTTTGGAAGTTTCTCCCGTCATTGGATTCCACAGTTCAGGTTCTTTTCCTGTAACCCGAAAGCTGAGGGTTGCAGTGGTGGGTTGTGCGCTCCGGCTATTGAGCCAATAGATTTCCTGGTCGGCCGTGCGCCGGTGGACGTACAAAACTTCTGATGATGCCCCATCAACAATTACATCCTGGGGAATTTTTAACCGCTGCAACGTCTGCTCTATGGGCCCGGACGAAACATTGGGAAGAGACCACACCTCCGCAGCCATCGACTGAAAATCGGCATCGCTATCGGACAGGCTGGGCGAGCCAACCGGCTTCGCTCCTATCACGCTCACGCCGGCCCTAGCCAGGTCGCGGACCTTCTTTAATATGGGAAGCGTCATCAGCCTGGCGCTCGGGTCGAGGGCCAGCACGTTGTAAGTCATTCCCGACGGGGTCACCAGTTTTCCTTCCTTAACAACAATAACTTCTTTGAGCGCCGTGGCGTTTACAAAATCAAACTCATACCCACGCGGGATAACGGGTAACTTTTCGCTGCAAAGCTGCGTGATGTTGTTATTCTCGCCATAGTAGTAAAGTATATCGGCAACGCATTTGCCCTGCTGCAGCATCTGCGAACTTCGCGACAGGTAGTCGATCCATGGCTTCGCTTGTCCGGCCCAGGTCTCATGGCGTGTGAACCATTGTCCGAAGGGACCGAGCCCTAGTCCCGGTTGTTTATCATCCAGCGGTTGATGCACCGAAGTGTGTATGATGAAGCGATTGACGCCTGACGCCAGCTCCATGTCGGCGGTCCGCTTCAATTGTTCGGGTGAATAGCCAAATGTGTTCCTGATTGCCGTTAGAGACTCCGCTGCTACAATATTTTGTCCGTAGATGTGCGCGACCGATGCTGATTCCCGAATGTCAGCACGACTTCTCACCTCTTCATCGGGACCTTCTGCGAGACTTCCCGGTGTCCACATAGCCGACATAGGAATATCGGCATTGCGTTTTACGTCCATCCCATCGGCGAGGTAAATACGTTTGTCTTCGTGTGACTCCGTATACCGTTTCATGCCGCGACTATGAAGTATGTCTCCTATGGCATCGTAATGATTTTGAGCAATTAATTCACCGATGGTTTTTCTAAAATCCCAAAGAAACTTTTCGCTCTCAGCACCGCTCTTCACTACTCTGCCTGTTAAGACCGGTAGCCATGTCGTGATATCATAGCCGCGTCTCTTTTTGAATTCCTCTGGTAATGTTTTAGTCCAGGTCATGTGACCCGCTTCATAACTATCGAGCACCATATGGGTTAGTCCTTTCGTTCCCATCATGCCGCCGGAAGCGTCCTTGTACATGTCCAGATACGTCTCCATGTAACGTGTCACCGCTGGCTTATCCAGCTTGTCAACCTCCAGTCCCGTTGCCTCAGGTGAGGCCGGATGATTTTGGCGGCCGGTCAACGAGTATCCGAATCTCAGTATACACCAGTTGCCCGGAGGAGCGTCCCACGTCAGTGTACCATCGCTTTTCATTTTGCCCGTAAGATCAGTTACTACCATGATGTTCTCTTTGTCGGAATAGTTAGCGGTATTGATCATACCATTTTCCTTCCAGGGGGAAAAACCTGCTTTGTCTTCGAACTGATCAATCCGGTCTGTCAGATATATAACAAATTCAGAAACCTGTACCCCTTCCGGTTTCGGAGGAGTTGTTGTGCCACCCATCATGGCAGCAAACGGGTTGGGAGCGCTCATCAGCGTTTTATACACCAACCGAAAATACTTTGACGTTGTCGGCTGGATGCTCACCGTATTTTGTGAGACGATGCTCCCAGACACCTTAGCCACTTCTTTGAAATTAACGCCATCATCACTTGCCTGAAGTGAGCGGTTTAAAGGTCCGCCACGGAAATCTTCGAGAGGCATGTGATAAGCACCTGACACCGTAAATGCCTTCACGGTTTGTGGCGTATCAAACGTGTATTGAATCCAGATTTCCTCGCCGTCCTTACCCGGCGGCAGCTCGTGACTATTTATCAGATTGCCATCAGTGAGATCCTGCAAAGAAAACGAGCCACCACTCGAAGTGATCTTCGGATTCAAACTGGTTATGAGTTTGTCATTGGCTGTTAGTTTGAACGCGATCACTGCAGCATCTTCATAAAACGTTGGAAGTGGTCCACCTGATCCACCGAGGATAGTAGAAGCAGTAGCTTCATAATTTTGAATTTTGCCGGTCGTGTGTGATGGCTCCGGCAATTTATTATTGAATGTTTTACCACCGTGTACGTAGGTTTCCGTCCACACGTACTTCTTCATGCCGTCCGCCGGCTTGACCCAGGGTCCGCCCGTCACGCTCCATCCAGGCGATCCGGCAATCGCCAATTCCAGCTGGAGCGAATCGGCAACTTTAACGGCGTAACGAAATGCGTCTTTCCAGGCCGGCGTCATGAATGTGAGCCTGTCTTTAACAATCTGAGGTGTGGCGAGGCTTGCATCAAAATTCTGTGCTCCTGCCACGCCGATCTGCTTCAACCAGGAGAGATCTTTTCTGATACCATCCTTCGTGATGTTGCCATTCATCCAATGCCACCATACGCGAGGTCTCGCCGTGGATGGCGGACTGACAAATCCATCGATCAATGACTGTTGATTTACGGTCTGACTATGCGCGTCAGCAAAGAGAAAGATCGCATAAATACATAGCAGATACCGAAGAGGTGTTGGTCGAAGCGGGAGGCTCATTTATGAAATGGTTGTGAGTAAGTGCCCTTTGTGTCTAATGGTTTCGGAAGAGTTTTACTTCCGATTCCATGAACAAGATTCCGAACTGCATGAGCAAAACTGTCCTGATCCGTGCTGCGCGGGGGAATAAATATCGATCGATCTCGTTGCGTGCTTTGCGCGTCGGGGATGAATTGTGTTTCATCGTTGACGTCAGCGCGAAGCGCGGGAATATCGAAAACAATCTGTGCTAATGATCTGTGATCCCTACGGGATCAATTGCTACGGGATCAATTACTACCGGATCAATTACTCGTTAGCAAGATTCTCTACCGGGTTTTCCAGGGCCGTTCTCAAGACCTGAGACATAATAATCGATAACCCGAGCAGAAAAAGTCCGGCGAAGGACAGCAATGGAATCAGCACGCCGAGCTGAATGCGATTGGCAAAGTTCATCAGGAACAGCTCCGATCCTATCCAGGCGATAGGAATAGCAATTCCTCCGGCAATGATGAGCAACGATGCAAATCCCTTTGACAAAATATATAACAGATGACGAACACTAGCTCCGATTACTTTTCTGATACTGATTTCCTTTCGTCTGGTCTCTACGTTATAAACCACCAGACCCAGCAGTCCCAGACAAGTAATTGAAATGGCCATAAAAGTAATCACGCCAAGCATGCTGACCGATCCCATCTCTCCGTATCGTTGCTGATGTCGTTCCTTTAACCAAAAGATATCCGGTACCGCTTCTGGTGAAATACGTTTAAGTATTTGCCTGACACTGGTCTCTGTGTTTGCCCGCGCCTGTTTGTCGACCACAAGGTTGACGACTCTATTTGAATTCATCCGATGTCTCAGCACGAGTGGCCGATAGGAAATTCCCACGCCTTCACTGTAAAAATTCTTTATCACGGCCGAGATCGTAACCTTTATCGAATCGTCGAGCACGACCCGCTCGCCGACAGCCTGCTGAATATCCCTTATTCCAAAAAGATTAACGGCTGCCTCGTTCACAATTATTTCACGTTCAGCAACGGGTTCGATGACGTCGAAATTTCTTCCGGATAAGATCTTCAAATTCGAAACTTCGACAATACCTTCGTCGACGAAGAAGTAATTTATAGTAAACGGAGATTTTTCTCTGACGTTTACCTGTACCCTACCCGTTGCGTGACCTCCAAAGTTATCAGACGCGGCGGCGACAGCCTTTACTCCATTAATCCTCACAAATTCCGACTTCAGAGCAACATAATCTTTTCTGTTTGTCGCTACGCTGAGCACGTCGTCCATCCTGAAGCCCGGGTCAACGCTTTCCATAAATGAAAACTGCGAGTGAAAGACCATCATAAAAATCAGTACGATCAGCGAGATGCAGAACTGGAAAACGATCAAGCCTTTCCTCAACGACATGGAACCCATGATTTTCTCAGTCGTCAGCTTACGCAACATTTCTATTGCCTTAAATGATGAGAGTATCAGTGCCGGCAGTAATCCACCCAGGACTCCCACGAAGGTTGTAAACGTTACAACAAAAATAATTTCGGTCACATCCAACGGATCTTCAGGTGAGCTAAAGATGGCAGCGTCGTATAACAGGCTTTCAATGATCAGTGCAAATCCCAGCGCCAGGTATGAAACCAAAAGTGCTTCGGCTATTTGTTGTGTAAATACCTGCTTTCGGCTTGCGCCATTAATTTTCCGGACGCCAATTTCTTTGGTTCGTGATAGTGACCGTGCCAGCGTAAGGTTTGTATAGTTAAAGCAGGCTGCAACTACGATAACCAGTCCGACTGCAATTTCCGCCATCAGTTTTCCCCAGGTGGTTGGAGATCCTATATCGTTCCCAATTTCATCCGAACCAGGAGAGACCGATGTCAGCGGCTGAGTCTCAAATGATAGTGTTCCGTTGTTTGAAGAGCTATTGATTTTCTTGCCAATGGATTCCAGGACTGAGTTCAGCTGCGAGATATGTGCGTTCGGGCCGAGCAATACGTAAGTGTACGCCGATTGAAATGTGTTCCAGCTAGTAAGATTTTGCGGTAGCAAATGGACGTTCTCCAGCATTGCAATTGTGGCTTCTGACAGGAAAACGTCAAATCGAATATGCGTACCGTAGTCCGGCTGTTTGATTACACCCGATACGATAAAAGATCCCAATGTTTCGAAGGTTAACGTCTGGCCTACCGGATCGATGTCGCCAAAAAACTTCTTTGCCGTTTCGCCGGAAATAATGGCTGACCTCGCTTCAGAGAGCGCTGCTTCATTAACACCAGATTGTAAAGACAACCCCATTGTCGACAGAAATGAAGGGCCTGTAAAGGCAGTGGATACGGTTATTCTTTTCCCCGCTGCTGAGGCCTCCTCTGTTACTGAAGGGTACAGGCGAACAACTCTTTCAATGCCTAACTGGCCCTCGAGTGATTCTTTAAGAGGTAGCGGAGTGCTCGCCAGTGTCCAGTTGCCCTTTTCGCCGGATTGTATGTGTGATAGTAACCTGTAAATGTCATGCCGGTTGGGATTGAATGTTTCAAAGCGCAAGACGCCAATAACATGTCGCATAATCACAAGTCCCAGGGCAATGCTCAGACTCAGACCAAACACGTTGATAAATGAGAACAATCTATGGCGCACAATGGATCGCCAGGCAACGAGGAAGTAGCTTCGAATCATGTTGGCAGGGACAATGAAAATATCGTTCCAAGATAACGCTTCGTAATGAGCAATTTTACGGCATTGTGTAAGAAGCCCATCCCACATTTGAACATAAGCGGCCGTTGGTGGACAGTTATGTTTTTGTCTTCTCCTGAGAAATAGCCAAAGCTGTCCCACAGAAACACATACAAGTGAGCGAGCCAACGAAGTTTCCACCCTCGTTCCATTCCGGATAGAGGATCGTGTAATACAGGTGAAGCATCAGCAACCAGATGAAAAGATTTAAGGATAGCAGCAGCATGATCGTCCTTACTTTGAATCCGCTGAAAATACTGATCGCGGAACCCATCAGTGCAACGCCGCCGATATAGGTCCAGAATTGCGGAAACGGAATATACTTTGGAACGATGTTGCTGATCCCTTGCAGGTTGTTGTAATGACCGATCGCGAAATTGTATAGCATGATTGCGAAAAGATATTTGCCAAGCGGGGCCAGCCTTTCCAGCCATTGCATCAGCCTGTTATTGTTATTGTATGGTGGTGAATTGATTGTGGAGATCACCAGGAACCCGCCAGCCAGGGCGATCATTTTATTGGTGTCGACCCAGTAATTATTGAAAGAGCCACTAGTTAAAGACCACGGCAAATGCCCGAAGACGAATAGTCCGGCAAACACCACTCCCATCACCAGCGACAGGGTATTAAACTTCCTTCCGATTGTTATCAGCACACCCGACGCTGTCAGCATCAGACCGGTTGCGTATCCGATAAATGAAAGGCCTGGCGGAATGTCTGTTAGTTCGGGAAGAATAATTGGGCGGATTCCGGGGAAAAAGAAGTGCATGATTCCGAGTCCCGCTATGCCGACTCCGAAAAAAACGCGACCGATGGTAAGGTATGTATTCATGTGATTGTGATTTAACATTCGTAAAGAAGTTGTGGCGAGGCTGGAATGCACGGACAAAAGCCAGGCAAAAGCCAACAAAGTCCAGCAAGTGTGCATCCTTCGCGCGTCTTTCACTGTCTATGGAAAAGGTTGACGTAACTTTCTTTTGTACGAAGTCGCTGATTAGTTTTAATGGTAACTATGGACGAGCAGGGTTTAATAAAGGCAGGGATCCTCGAGATTTTCGGCGACAACGGATTCGCGGATGTTACCACCATGACGCAACGGGATTTCGATCACATCAGCGAGCAGCTGAGGCAGAAATCGGGGATCCTGATCAGTGGAACGACCATCAAGCGACTCGCCTACGGAGAGTTCAGCAGGTTGCCACAAATAGCTACTCTCAATGCGATCGCGAGCTACTTTGATTACAAGACCTGGCAGGATTATAAGTCAGACAAAATCAGAAATGAGCAGGTGAACACGCCTGCAAGGGAGGCGGTAGATGAACCAGCGGAGGCCGTCAGCACAAGTCGACAAAGTATAACGAGAAACAAGGCGGGCAAGGCAAGGGCCTTAATGTTTTTAAAATATTTGCCGGCCTTTCTTTCTGTCATCGTCATTGCCGGCCTTTATTTTTTCGGGGCCACGAAAGCACCTGTTGAGCATGCTGAGAAGGCGACATTTTCGTTTAAGAAGAACACCTCGAACGATATTCCCAATTCAGTAGTATTCACATATAACATTGATTCGGTTAAGGCCGACAGCTTTTTTATTCAGCAATCATGGGATATAAATCGCAGGGTACGAATTTACAAAAACAAATACACGATCACCGATATCTACTACGAACCAGGTTATCACGTTGCAAAACTTATTGCTAACGACTCGGCTATACGGGAAGTCGATGTCAGTATTCCGACGGATCGCTGGTTTCTTTATGCAATAGATAACGTGGCAAAGTATACACCCGAGTATGTCAGGACAGAACGTTTTGCAGATCATGGCACCCTTGGTCTTGAGATCAGCCAGCTGCTGGAGAACAAAATTGATATCACCAAAGACAAACGGTACCATTACGTCTACTTCCCCAGTCACGTTGATATACCAAGCGATAATTTCAGTTTCAAGACCAGAGTTCGTATGCGGGACGTGAGACCAACGACTTGTCCATACATAGAACTGGAACTCTTCTGTCAGAGGTCGTTTATGGTTTTGAGGAGCACGACAAAGGGGTGTGCGCACGAGGCATTCATGACGTTTGGCGAGCAGGTGGTTCGGGGAAAGGATACTGATCTGGTGCCTATAGCGTTTGACGTGAGTCAATGGACGGACATAGAAATATTGGTGAACAATAAAGTAGTAACTATCAAGATAAATGACAAGATCGCGTATTCGACGCACTTCACAACCGACACAAGGTATCTTACCGGTCTCGGCTATATTTCAAATGGCTTAGTAGAAGTAGACGCCACGGAATTGGCAGGCCACGACGGAAAAGTGTTGTATGAAAGCACCTTTGAAAACACAGAACCTTAAACAGGTCAGCCAGGCACCGCGTGGACGCCAGGTCACGTTGGTCACCGGCATTTTAAGTCAATGTGACGGACCATCATATAGAGGTCATGATTGGGGAGAATGAAAACTGAAAAAGGGACCATTTCGGTCCCTTTCCCTCACGCCCAGGTGTTGTATTCTTACATTATCTATTGTCGCGCGGATTGGTGCCGCCATGAGGATCCTTCATTGCTTTACCATCTTTATCGAAATAGTAATTCTTAGTCGACGTACCAGTACCGGTACTCAGGTAATAACCGTTGCCATTGTTCTGGCGATAGAGTTTGCCATTTTCCCAACCTTTGTATTGGTCGCCCTGGAGCGTGGTCCGAAGCGATGCAGGAAGATCTGATGACTGCACCTGCGAATAGTCTTTTACATTGAACTGATCGCTGGGTTGCTGATTCGGAGATTGAGGCTGCTGGCTCTGTGATTGAGGTTGTTGTTTTGTGCTCGTTGTATCCTGCTGAGCGAAAGCAGCGGCAGAAGCACTTACTATAAGTGCTGCCGTGAATAGATGTTTGAATTCCATGGTTAGTCTTTTTATACAACTAACCAAAAGGTATGCCCTGGATTTCAAAGGCCTTGCCATTAGGCATGGGTCGTAATGCAAGGATAAATTAACATGCTAAGCCAAATGTCGTGGTAGAATTGGGGAATTAACAAACTATGGTGCCGGTATTGTTCTACAGGGCGACTGCATCATCCACACCTGGATTTCAATCACGCGTATCGGCAAACGATCGTATCGCCTCGACACTTAACCTGTCGTTCAGGCGTTCAGAATAGTGAACACTATCGATTATCAGTCCTTCACGGATGAGAAACTCTGCCGGCATCGTGCTGAATGATTCTCCCGACTTCATCATGTGTATCGGCACGCCCGCCGATGATGCCTTCATCGCTGTCTGCACGAAAGTAGTCAAATGACTTAGAGCCGATTTTCCTATTGACGGCTCTAACCCGTACGTTTTATACCATTTCTTCTCCGGATCGGCAATTAATGGGATTGGCGACACCTCCTGATGGAAGGTGCTTCTCAATAGCTGACTGCTCTTCGATTCAAAGAAGAATATCATCTTCAATCCTTTGCCGAGCATCTCAGCGTGGACCTTAGTGAGTGCGTGTACCCTCAAGTTGCAAAAAGGACACCCAGCATGCCGAAAGAAACCAATCAGGATTTTGTTGTTCCGATACTGCTCCAGGTCGATTGTCCGGCCATAGATGTCAGGCAGGTTGAACAACGGCGCCGGAAGATTCTGTTGTAGCCTCATGGATCGTTACTATGAATTGTTAATATCGATGTTCCCAGAGAGTGCCTGATCTGTGTTCCTCACTTCTGGTTACAAAGACCATAATACTCTGCAAGATAGCTGGCACCTCGCGCTTTTAGCTGGACAAATCGATGACTGACCTAAGTAACGGACAAAGGATATCCGCTAGTTGTTGATCACAATCCTCAAACCCGAGGTCTTACCTGTTCCCGAAACAACTAGCATGTACACGCCATTGTTAAAATTACTGGTGGTTATCGACATCTCAGACGAGTGCGTGTACTCCTGATAGATAATCCGTCCATCCTGTGCGATGATTTTGATATCGGCGCCATCGGAAAAGTCAGGAGGCAATTTAAGCATGAAGTTCTCTTTCGCCGGATTCGGATAAAGCTTCAGGGCGTGCTCGCTTTCGTCACCAATGGCCGTTATGGAACCGATTTCTAACGTACGGCTTACTGGCAACGCAGCGCTGTACGTTGAATTCCCATTCTGCGCGGCAGTGATGGTTGTCGTTCCTGCTCCAACGATGATCACCCGGGAGCCATCAACTTCAGCAACATCTTCATTACTGCTCGTAAATACAACGGGCAATCCTGAACTGGCTGACGCATTCAGTTGAAATGAAGGATCGCCTACCATTTTCGAAGGAAGGTTTTCGAAGGTTATTGTTTGCGCTGACTTTACAAGTTCAACGGTAACGTCCAACCTGGCTGTCGACTCGCATCCATCCACAGCCTGAGTTGCAAAGTAATGAGCACCATTGATGAGCACTGCCGATGTCACTAGTACCGAGCCCTCTGTAGCTGCATCGTACCAGACAATTTGATTTCCGGTGGCCTTAAGGCTTGCCACGGTGGCACCGACGGGTAGCTGTTGCGTTGCATTTCCTGTTGGTGGCTCAGTTGCACAGATCACAACGGCGGGCCTTGTCGAGAACAACCAGCTTTTGTCGGAGATGCCTGGAACAGCGTTACCGGAAAGGTCCACAAACGTTCCATTATCGAGTTGTACGTACAAAGAAGTATTGGGTGGTAATGCTGAGGGCAGCGTGATCGTTACCGGTGCGTCAGTTACCGAGGTGTTGTCGGCGGTGAGTTGTAGCGAGGTAATTTCTGCGTCTGTCGTGGCATTAAAGATTCGAAAAGTACCGGTATTCAGCAGTACAGCCTCTGAAAAAACAAAGCCGAATGTTGTTCCGGTGCTGACTTCCGATGCTCCATTCGCGGGAACTGTTGATATCAATACGGGTTCTTCGACATCCGGAGTGGTCAGCTCTACCATAACAGCCAGCCGACTACCTGACACGCACGCTCCCACTGTCTGAGTGGCATAGTAAATCTTGCCATCGACCAACTCGTGGCCTACAGGCAGAGGCAATCCGCCATTATCTTCTTCAAACCAGGAAATTCCAGGACCTGACGGAACCAGATCTTCGACCTTAGCTCCAGTTGCAAGTATCTGCAAGGCATCGCCCGCCGGTGGTCCCGGATCGGTTAAGTTAACAACTACGCTTAAGCTGGTGGATTCGCAATCTCCCACCAACAACGAAGCAAAGTATTGCTTGCCGTCGATCAGGCGATCGCTGATATTTAAAGGTGCTCCACCGGAAGAAGACTCATACCAGGACACTCCATCAAATGATGGTTTCAGGTCTTCAACCGTTGCACCGATACAAAATGTTTGCTGTTGACTTCCTGCCATCGTCGCCGACCCTGATTCACCCACGACTTCGGCTCTCTTACACGACTCCACACCATTGATCGTCTGTGTAGCATAAAAGCGTGAACCGTCGTTCAACAGATACGACGAAGGTACCTGTTCACCCGTAGTCCAGCTGTACCATTTGATGTTTATGCCTTGCATAGGCAATTCAGCCAACGTCAACTTTCGGCCGCATGTGAATTGCTTTGCGGGAAGCGGAAGCGGATCATACTCGATGGGCAGTATTTTGTTGATGCCTAACTCGCCCCGGTCGTTGGAACCCCAGAGCCATAACCTTCCGTCCTGCGCCAGCGCGACGCTGTGACCTCCTCCTCCATGAACGCTCTTCCAGTTGGCTGCAGAGCCTGCCTGTTTGGGTGTTAAAATATTACCGCCAATATAACGTCCGGCGCCTGTGGCACCCGTTGCGTCATAGCCCCAGCCCCAAAGAGTACCATCCTGCCGGATCGCCAGGGTGTGCATTCCTCCTACGGCCGCTGTCTGCCACAATGATGTACCAATCTTTACAGGCCGGTTTTTTGAAATAGTGGTACCGTCACCCAATTGTCCAAAGGCGTTATCACCCCAGGTCCACAGCGAGCCATCGTTCTTAATAGCGACAGAACTTGAACCCCCCGAAGAAACGAAGGCCCAGTCTGTGTCAGACCCGACCCGCGTCGGAACGCGCGTATTGTTGTTAGTGCCATTTCCCAACTGCCCCTTATCATTCAGACCCCAGGCCCACAGCGAACCATCGGTCTTGATAGCTATTGTAAAACGATACCCGTTCGAAACGGATTTCCAGTCCGAATCCGTACCCACGCGAGTGGGTGCAGACATCGCCGTGAACGTACCGTTACCTTGCTGGCCTACACTGTTATCGGATCCCCACATCCAAAGTGTGCCATCATTTTTGATTGCTCCCGAGTGGTACGTTGCTGCATAACCGTAGGTCGTGATCGACGCCCAATCCTGAGCCGTACCAATTTTTACGGCAGGCAATTGCCCCGTGTTCCAGTAGTACATTTCACCGTCGCGCTGCAAACCCATACTCCACTCACCTCCGGTTACAACTGTAAGCCAGTCGTCGGCGATCTCGGTACGCCGGGGCACGTAGCGATATGTAGGACTCGAAGGATTGACGTACTCGTCGCCCCACACCCAGAGTGTTCCGTCTGAGCGTATAGCCATGGTGTTGCCACTTCCCGCGCTCGCGGACAGCCAGGATTCACCAAGCAGCGGAACCGGCGCAGGCGTAGTTTTAACGGTGAGTACCACTGGCGTACGAACCGTAGATTCCCCACATGCAGCGAGCTGGGACGCATAGTAAGTAGTGCCACTGATGATCGTTGTATTGAGAGGTAGCTTCGTACCTCCGCTGGGAGCTGAATACCAATTGACGTTGGCCACCAGATAGCCAATGGGGGTTCCCTCACAAACGGGAAAATCATTGAGTGCCGGAGCGGGTATTACAATTTGTGAAAAGGTCACCTTCAACCGATCTGAAGACTCACACGAACTTGCAGTCTGTGACGCGTAATAATGCATGCCGTCGACAAGCACCACGTTCGGGTTCAACAGCGCGCCGCCAACGGCCGCGCTGTACCATTTGATGTCTGTGCCATCCACGATCAACGCGCTAAGCTTGCTGCCTGCGCACAGCGTCTGCACTGCATCGCCTAAAGGTGCAGGCGTAATGGTGGTATTAATTGAAACGTTGACATCGAGCCTTACGAAAGACTCGCATCCTGCGATTGTCTGGCTGGCGTAATAATGTGTTCCGTTGGTCAATGCCATATTTTGGGGAACGGGTGTGCCGCCTGATGGGGTAAGATACCATTGGACTGATGTGCCGGTTACATCAAGGTTAGCAACGGTAGCGGTACTGCAAAATGACTGGTCCGAAGCGCCTGCGGGCGCAACCGTCGTCACACTCTTCGGAACGTCTATTGCGCCCAGCTCGCCATTGCCCACCTCACCCCAGTTATTGTCTCCGAAGCCCCATAGGGTCCCGTCTGTTTTGAAAGCAAAGGAGTGGCGTTCTCCAGAAGCAACACTTGTCCAGTCTGACGCGAGCCCGATACGCGTGGGAAGAGAGCGGCTATTGTCACTGGGACCGAAGCCGAATTTTCCGATAATCCAACCCCAGGCCCACATGGTGTTGTCGGATTTTATGGCCACCATGTTGTCGATACCAGTGTCGACAGACTTCCAGTTGTTTCCCGTGCCGACCTGCGTAGGTATATGGCGTTCGTTATAGTCGCCGAGACCGAGTTGACCCATCTGATTGTTACCCCATACCCACAGGGTTCCGTCTGTCTTGATGGCCGCAGAAAAATCGTAGCCTGCATACACGAGTGCCCAATTGGTATCAGTACCTATCCTTGCCGGCGTACTTTTATTGTCGATCGTGCCGTCGCCCAGCTCGCCATAAAGGTTGGAACCCCATGCCCAGAGAGAACCGTCGGTGCGTATAGCCAGGGTGTGATTTCCACCGCCAGATACCAGTTTCCAGTCCGAGGCTGCGCCAACACGGGTTGGAACAAATGCTGTTCCTGCAAATCCAAGCTGACCGTAAAAGTTGTCACCCCAGGCCCACAAACTTCCATCAGTCTTAATTGCCAAAGAGAACGTGCGTCCGGCGGTAACAAGCTTCCAGTTCGTCTCGGTTCCCCGGCGCGACGGTATGATTACTTTCGATGATACAGTTCCAGTGCCGATCTGTCCCCATTGGTTTTCGCCCCACGACCATAAGGTTCCATCGGTCTTGATGGCAAGCGTATGATTTCCGCCGGCGTCGATCAACTTCCAGTCGGAAGCAGTGCCTATTCGAATGGCAGCCTGCGAATAGGTGATAGAGCCATCGCCCAGCTGAGAGCTTCCATTAAAACCCCAGCCCCACAGGGAGCCATCGGGCCTTAGTGCAACGGTGTGGCTAACACCGGCGGAGACGCTTTGCCAGCATTGGGCATGAACGTAACAGCTAACAAATAGCAGGAGGAGAAAGAGGGAGTTTTTCATCACAACGTGATTACAGGCAAGTTTACACTGCAAAATCCGTATTCACCAACAACAAGTCTGCCATCGCGCGTATTAAACGATACGTCGCGTTGCAGTACTTTTGATTCCCACAATCATAGCTTGAATTTCCCTGAATGGGACCAGTGAGCTTATCGCGTATGGCGATAAGGTTGTCATTGTGCGGGCGCTATGCAGTCAATATGGAAACCATTGCCAATTCCTTTGAACGGTTCTTGCAGGCGACCCTCTTTCCATAGAAAACTTCCATCGTAGTGATCACTGTAGTTCCTTCCGCTGATGATCACTTCGCTGTTAATGATAACCATTCCACTAACGTCCGATCTGGATACCGCACCCGTCTCCAAAGGAGTTATGTCGCCGTTCTTCCAATAAACGGCTTGTGTGCCGTTCTGCCCTGCCAGATAGATGTCGCTTCCAACTACTTCCACTTCTGTTGCAACAGAGGCGACGCTACCGCGCGTCAGTACTGTACCCACGCCGTTCTTCCAAACTTTCGCGTGAGCACGACGATCACTATCGAATTTATATCCGGCGAAGTAAACATCGTTCCCCGACACTGCAATGTCTTCCGCCATTTCATTGGCATCCTCAGGGATATGCTTTATCCGTTCTCCGTTCTTCCAGTGCGTGATCAGAATCGTATCATTATCAAAAATTTTATTCAGCGCTCGTCCTACAATGTGGACGTCTGAGCCAGAAACAGCTATTGCTGTGGGACGGGAATAAGGTTCTTTCCCTGGCAGGGAGTGCAGCTCTCCATTCTTCCAATAAATCGGAAACGACTTTTCACCCACATCTTCAAATCCGGCGATGTACATATCGTTGCCGGCAAATGCAATGGCTGTTGGCGTCTGATTTGCGCTGATGTTTGACAATTTGAACATCCTGCCATTCTTCCAATAGACAGGACCGCGATAAGTTTTGTCGTCGTTGAAATATCCGACGGTATACGCATCCCCTCCCGAAGCTGCGCCATCAGTAAAGTACATCAGGTAGCCTTCAACGTCGTGCATCTTTCCGTCTTTCCAATACACGGATGAAAGGTCGTGACTGCCAAATACAAAGAAACCGTCCTGACGAAGGAAATCTTCGTCGCGATCGTTACAACCTGCAGAGATCACCAGTATAAAAAGGCAAGTTCGACTGAGGTGTTTCAAAGTGATCATGACTAACGGAGGTCATCGTGGCAACCGGATTAACTTCACAGGATTACCCAGGAGTACTAAGATACCAAATCTAATTTCAAAAGGCGAGCATTCAACACTTCCCAATCGGCGTAATTCAAGATCATAGCTATTTCCCGGCCGTGCCTTGACGCCCACCGCAAAAAACTTTAGATTACCGGATACAATACCCACGCCGCATGCCCATTTACATGGATCGCCATGACATCTCCGACGAGATCACCGCAGAACACCTGGCGCGGATGCATCAGGCAGATCTCAAAATCGAGCACCTGTACGGTTGCCGCGGGATGACCTACTGGTGCGATGAAAAGAGAAAGCTCGCCTTCTGCCTGGTGGAGGCGCCAAACAGCAAGGCCCTCGAAGACATGCACATTCACGCGCATGGCGGCTATCCGCACAAAATCATCGAAGTCGATGCCTCCATTGTCGAGACGTTCCTGGGCAGGATCGAAGACCCGGTCAACACCAAAAACACAGAACTCAACATTATCGACGATCCGGCCTTCAGAACGCTGATGGCAATCACAATAGAAAAGACACCATCGAAAAAGACAGACAAGGAAGTACTGGCCGAAGCGATTAAACAGACCAATCGATCACTTGAACAAACGATTACCAAGTTTCAGGGTCGGATCGTCTCCCATAAGGACGATTGTATTTTAGCTTCATTTGAATCGGTAACCAACGCGGTGTTATGTACCCTCGAAAGTCAGGCGATACCGGACACTACGTCGCAGGGCCGCCATCTAAAAATGAAGATGGGATTGAGCGCCGGTGTACCGGTTACTGATAAAAAGAACCTCTTTGAGGACACGATAAAGATGTCGAGGTACCTGAGTGAGATCGGTCGGGGAAACATCACGGTGACATCGGAGGTGAAAGACATTTTTGAGGGTGAAAACTTTAATAGAACTATTGATAAGTCCATCGTTGTGCTTGATTTAAACAGTGAAAAGTTTCTCAAATTATTGATGGATTATTTTGAGAAAGAATGGAACAATCCTTCGCTGAGTGTCGAAAAGTTGAGTGCGGAATTAGGTTTGAGCAAATCCCAAGCGAACCGGAAATTAAAATCGTTAACTGATAAGTCGCCAAATCAATTCATTCAGGAGATCAGACTTCAAAAGGCACTGGTTTCGATCAAATTAAACAATCAGACCATTTCAGAAATCGCATATGAGTCGGGGTTCACGAGCCCCACCTATTTCTCCCGCGCGTTTAAGAAACGATTCGGGCTCTCACCCAGCGAATTTGTCCTAAGTCCGGCGTAGATACTGATGTCACCTCGCCCATGGCTCATTTGTACTAACATTTGAATCAAAAGTGAACGACAACCATATGGAGATGTTCTAAGTTTGTTTAATCCAAACGGCCCCTAACCGATGTGAGAACGTCATGGCCGGATGCCTCAGATTCAATAACCGTAAATTCACTCAATCATGACGAACAATATGAATCTCCAACACAACGTGTCTGAGTTAGCTGACATGGCAACTGAAAAAATGAATTTAAATAAGATCCTCGCGGAGATCGGTCCTGAAATTGAAAAGGAGGGTTTAGTCTGTGATGCAGAGAACAAGTTTGCCGAAAAAAACTTTAGCCTCCTGAAGTCAAAAGGCATATACAAGGCCCTGATCCCTACCGAACTCGGAGGAGGCGGTGTACCTTATTCTGAACTTTGTCATTTCCTGAGAGACCTGGCTCAATATTGTCCCTCTACATCGTTGGCCCTGTCGATGCATATGCACCTGATTTCGGTGCTGGTATTCAAACATATGAACGGTGATGCGGCTGCAACGAAGACGCTACAGGCCGTGGTAGAAAAGAATCTTGTCCTCTTAAGCACCGGCGGCGGTGACTGGGTTTCATCCAATGGATCAGCGCGAAAAGTCGATGGCGGTTATCGCATTACCTGCGTGAAACCCTTTTGCAGTGGATCGCCTATCGCCAACGTTGCAGTGATGAGCTGCGCTTACGATGATGGAACGAAAGAACATGTTATCCATTTTTCTGCTCCCATGAATTCTGAAGGCATCGAGATCATCAACGATTGGAATGCGATGGGCATGAGAGGCACCGGATCCAATTCGGTTCGATTTTCAGATGTATTTATTCCGGACGAAAAGATCACGCTCATCCGTGAGAGAGGGAAGTGGCATCCTGTGTGGGATGTAGTTGCCACGTTGGCCTTTCCGGTTTTCATATCTCCGTATGCAGGCATCGTTGAAGCAATTGCAAAAAAGACCATAGCGATCGTTACCAATAGAGGTAAACATGATCCCTATATCCTGTCAAGTCTGGGTGACATGCATAACCACTACCAGATCACGCGTATGGCCCTTGATACGCTAATAGACAATGCGAAGAACTTAGTCTTAAAACCGAACAGCCATTCGGCGTCCGTCGCACTTCAGTCAAAATCCATTATCACCGAGCACGGTCGGCAGTGTGCGCAGTCGGCGATGGAGGCTTTAGGCGGCTATTCCTATTATCACAAAGCGGGTATTGAGCGCCTTTATCGAGACTTGCTGGCCGGTGAATTCCATCCTATGCAAGCGAGCAAACAAAGAGAAATGCTGGGCAATTTTCTCGTTGGAAAAACGCTGGCAGGGTAGCTAAGAACGAAGCGCCCACGATCTTATCTGCGTCGAAAGGCCGCTTAATGATTGATCGGTGCTTCGATCACCACAAACCGCGAAGTCTCAAGTGTCTTGATTTCAATTGCACCTTCATCCCAAATTCCGATGCTGGTTCGCTGGCCGATTCGTTTCCCATCAATTTCCAGACTTCCGGTCATTACAAAAATGAAAACACATTTGTTAAGCGGATTGAGTGCGTACGTAAGAGACTGGCCACCATCATAAGATCCAAGACTTATTCTTGCGTTCTGATTTATCCAGCAATGTGCCTGTCCTTCTTCATTGCTCACTACTGTTGCGAGACTGTTCTTTCTTTTCTCCTCCGGAAAGAACCGTCTTTGATATCGGGGCGTAATATTCTGTAGTTTAGGTTCGATCCATATCTGCAGAAAATTCACCTGATCCTCACCTACATTGTGCTCTTCATGTCGCAGTCCACTTCCTGCGCTCATGATCTGCACCCAATCTTTTGTAACGACTTCTCTATGACCCATTGAATCGATGTGATTCATTGTTCCGGCCAGCATAATAGAAATGATCTCCATGTTGCTGTGAGGATGTAGACCAAAACCATTTTTGGGTTCAACGAAGTCGTCGTTAAAAGTATGCAGGAGACCAAATCCATTCTGAACCGGATTATAATAGTTAGAGAAGCTGAACGTGAAATTGCTTTTCAACCATCCCTGATCCTTAACTCCCCGTTGCTCCGGTGTGATTACAACACTCTTCATCTTATTCGATAATTATGAATGACCCAAATGATCCTACGCACTATGCGCGGATCAATTGTATTTCAGCAAGCAGCTTAACTTCTTCACCAACCAATACCCCACCGGTTTCTAGTGCAGCATTCCAGTTAAGTCCAAAGTCGGTTCGTTTGATTTTACCGCTTACTGTAAAACCAGCCTTTTTATTTCCCCAGGGATCCTTACCAATACCTCCAAATTCAACATCAAACTTAACGGGCTTAGTTACCCCAGCGAAAGTAAGATCTCCGGTGAGTATATATTCATTTTCGTCTTTAAGCTCAAGCTTACGGGAGATGAACTTTACCTGGGGATTCGCTTCACCGTTAAAGAAGTCTGCCGACTTCAGGTGGTTGTCGCGATCGGTGTTGCCGGTATTTATTGAATTGATATCGGCAGTAAATGAAATTTCAGATTTGGTAAAATCTTCGCCTTCTGTTTCAACATCAGCGGAGAATTTCTGAAAGGATCCTGACACATTGCTGATCATCATGTGTTTTACTTTGAAAGTCACCTCGCTGTGCGCGGTATCCAGGTTCCATTTTGTGGTCGTTTTTGTTGCTGTTTCCATTGTGCTAAATGTTTAATGATGAATCAAAACTAGGCACCTGCGTGATCAGGCGCCTTGAACCAGGTTAAGAAATCAGGTGATTATTGACGAATTTAGCTGGGCTCCTTCCTGCCATCACCTATGATCCGGAACTACTTCCTCGTCACCTTGCGTTCGATGCTTCGAAACAAGGTATTTTCAATTATTACAGTGTGCGGACTGTCGATTGCTATCACTGCGTCGTTCCTGCTGTATCAGTATGTGTTGTTCGAATCTGGATACGACCGTTTTCAAAGCGAACACATCTATCGTGTTGCGCTGAAGCAATTTCAAGGTAATTCTTTGGATGGAGGATTAGCCGCCAATACTTCGGCCATGGGTCCGGCGCTCAAGCGAGAGCTTCCTGAAGTCGTAAATTTTACGAGACTGGTAAAAACCTCTCTGTTCACTTCTTCCTTAACGAAGGCAGTCACCAACGCACTCGAGTTCTCGCATGACGCAGACCACACGCTGGTCGCCTTCAATGAAGAAGGTGTATACTTCGCCGATGCGCCTTTCCTCACGATGTTCTCGTTCCCCCTACTGGCAGGTGATCCACAAAAAGCTCTGGCTGAGCCCTACACCGTTGTCATTACCGAATCGATGGCAAAGAAGTATTTTGGTTCAGAGCCGGCACTCGGCAAGACATTGCTACTTAACCGCGAGTTGTCGCTGACTGTTACCGGTGTGTTGAAGGACATTCCTGAAAACTCACACCTGCGCTTTGACATCCTTATTTCGTACCCAACCATTATGCGGACATACGACGGCGATGACTTCTGGGGATGGACAGTCTTCTATACCTACGTGCAGCTCGTTCCCGGGAGCGACATTGGCGCGCTCGAGTCGAAGATTAATGAGTATGTAAAAAAGCGCGCGCCAGATTTTTCAGACTATCTGGATTATCACAGGAGGGTATTCTTCCAGCCCGTAGCCGACATTCACCTGAACTCACGTTTTTGGAATGAACAATCTCCGGCAGGCGATTCGCGAACCATTTATTTCCTTTCACTGCTGTCAGTGTTGATCCTATTCATCGCCTGGATCAACTACATCAATCTTTCCACGGCGAAGGGTCTTGAGAGATCTAAGGAGGTTGGTTTGCGCAAGGTCGTTGGAGCGTCCCGTGGTCAGCTCGTGATCCAATTCCTTACCGACGCGTTTGTGGTTAATCTGTCTGCGGTACTCACGGCCATTGCTTTGGCGGGATTGTTATGGCCGTTCTTCAAGCAACTAGTTGGCAAAGATATTCAACTTGCTTTCTTTACATCGCCAGCAACATGGGGCGTGGCGGGCATATTCCTATTGGTAGGTGTTCTTGTGATAGGAAGTTATCCGGCAATGATGCTGTCGTCGTTTAATCCGGCGCAGGTCCTCAAAGGAAAATTCTTAAAGTCGAGTCGGGGAGCATCGGCAAGAAAACTAATGATCTCATTTCAATATTTCGTCGCATTGCTGTTGATCGCGGGGACGCTACTCTCGTCGCGTCAATTGTCGCACCTGTTGTCGCAGGATACGGGATATGTCAAGGATCAGATCGTGGTGATTGAAGGTCCCGCAGTTTACGATTCAATGACCAACACCAAAGTGAATCTCTTCCGTAAATCGCTTTCGGAGATTCCCGGTGTAACCGGCATGACCGCATCAGCTAACGTGCCCGGACAATCAATTACCGAAGGGAGTGGGTTCATCAAGGAAGGTGGCAACTGGGACGACGCTATGGGTGCAGCGGTACTTGGTACGGATACCAGCTTCTTCAATACGTATGGAATCAGGATAACGGAAGGAAGACGATTTAATGAAAATGAGTCGATGGACTTTCGCAGAAAGAAAGATGCTGCCGAAAATATCCGGCTGGTGGCGAACCATGAATTTGTCAATCGGCTCGGACTAACTCCACAGACGGCGCTAAACCAAAAAATCTCTTTCTGGTGGGGCCCTGACCAGCGCGATGGTGAAATTGTGGGAGTAGTTGCCGACCATCATCAGCAGTCACTCAAAGATCCTTACGAGGCGATCGTTTACATGCAACCGCAGTGGTCGACCTGGAAATATTTTTCCATTCGCATGAGTGCGGACCGACGTCAACAGAAGATCGAAGCAATTGAAGAGGTATTCAAAAACGTTTTTACGGATAATCCCTTTGTCACCTTTCAACTGGACGACTATTATGATGAACAGTACGACGTCGATAAAAAACTTGGTTTGCTTGTTCGCGTGTTCACTGTACTGGCCATCATCATTACCTGCCTGGGACTCGTCGGACTCACCGTCTTCACGGTCTCCCAAAGAATGAAAGAAATGGGGATAAGGAAAGTGCTTGGTTCGTCCACAATACAGATTCTATACTTGTTTTCCCGTGACCTGGTTAGAATTCTTGTTGCGTCCTATGTACTGGCCATACCGTTGATTATTCTCGGCGGGCGTCGGTGGCTTACGCAGTTTACGAGTTCCGTTGGTGTGGAGTGGCAGGTGGTCGCGCTGCCCGTGATCATTCTTTTCATGATCACCGTACTGGTGGTGTCCGCGCTGAGTGTTAAGCGTGCGTTGGAAAGTCCGGTGAAAGCGTTGAAGTACGAGTAATAGTATCTGCGCAACCAGTTAATGCGTGCCGTTAACAAATCACTTACTGCCAAACAGCTTCTCTACTTCCCTCTTTGTAAATTGGATTCTTCCACCTTTGTCGGTGGAGAAGACGATAGCCTTTGATTCTATCATTGCCGATTTGTAAACGGAAACTTTTTCCTCGCCAAGGCGGAACACCCGGATGTAGTCCTTGTTCTTCCAGTTCTCTTTCTCAAAGAACGATAACAAAATTCCGTAAAGGCTGTGGAGCGTGTTGCCCTCGCTGCTGAACTTAATGGAGAAGTAGCTTTTTATTTCGGGACGCTGGTCCCACATCATCAGGAGAAATGTACTGTCACTTTCATTGGCAACGTACTGCAAACTAGCCTTCGAGAAGCCCAAGGAACTCAACTCACTGTACGGTATCCACCCTTTATTGGATGAACTGTATTCAGTGAGTTGTCCGCGGGTTGCAGTTGTTCCTGCAATTATGGTAACAAGTATCAATAAGCATTTCATTGGTGAGCACGGTTTGAGGATTTCCAGTTTCAGTCAGAATGACTTCCACTGGTCGACTGCCTGAATATAACAAATGAATAAATACCCGGCACCAGAACCAAAGTTGCCGTGATACTCATGAAGACAATAAACATAATCTTTGGCTCTATAAACATCGCCAGTGTTGCAGAAACTAACCCACCCACGAACCATACTGCACCCGCCAGCCGATGCGTGCGTCTCCAGTTGTCATCACTTTCGAGGGTCCATGGCAGGCGAATGCCGATAAAATAGTTGGGTTTAATATTATACATCAGGTTCCCAAGAAAAGTATAGAGGAGGCTAACCATAACCACTAAAGTGGTTGTCATGTTAAACTTACCCAGGCCCGGTGCCAGTATAAGGCAATTGATGGCACACATGAATACAACTATTCCAAAGCCGATCCTGGCAGCAGTTGTCTCGCTGACTCGAGCAGATCGCTTCGGATCTAACTTCTTCATAAATCGGGTGAGCAGATATAACGCGAAACCCAATGCCGCCATAGTGCCCAGAAACATTGGAAGCTGATCCCTGGAGGTCCACCCATCAACATCGCCGGAAACATTCCAATGTATCGGAATTCTATCGGGAAGAGATGGCCGAACGATAGCGTATACAGCGAAGGGTATCAGGGAAACAACTATTGCCAGGATGTCGATAAGCTTTATACGTCCCATACACTCTGAATTTAAATGGTACTATTTCTTAGAGGAGAGTTTTATTGTCCATTGAAGCAGTTCGTCAACTATAGTAGTATTAAGAGAGTAATACAGGAATTGTCCTTCACGCATCACTTCCACAAGTCCAGCCTGTTTTAAAAGGTCAAGATGGTGAGAGATACTGGGCTTGGTAACATTGAACTGGTCGGCTATTTCGCCGGCAGACATGTCCCCTTTCTTCTTCAACAACTCGAGGATTTTCCTTCGGATAGGATCGTTAAGCGCTTTAAATACCAGATTCAAAATTAGATATTTAGACAACTATCTAAATATACGGGAAAAAGTTTACGATGTTTCATTTACTAACGTGAATTCTTGATTTGGCTTTGACAACTTTTTTAGCCGGGTAGTAATGAACTTAAAACCTCAAAACGATATAGTGTAAATGTTCGCCAGTGAATCTTATCGAAAGCAGGGTATGACTTCTAACTCCTGGCCTGGCGCGACGAGGTTCTACTCTGTCCTCAGTGTCTTAACCGGATTAAGCCTGGCCGCCTTCACGATCGTGATACTGGTAGTGCCAATACCAATCGCGAAAATAGCCAGCGCGCACAGCGCTACTGGTACAATACCCACACCTATCCGGAACGCATAGATCTCCGCCAGAAGCCACTCCATCGCGTAGTAACCTGCGGTGGATCCTACCGCCGCGGAAATGAACAACACAATCCGGAACTCACGGTTCAGCAGTCCAACGATGTTATTTACAGAAGCACCTAATGTTTTACGCACCCCAATTTCTTTGGTACGCTTCGCAACATTGAGTGATGCGAGGGCAAAGATGCCTGATCCTGAAAGAAGACCTGCGAGGACGGTGATGAACAGGAATACTTTTTGAAGATTGCCGTTTGTTTGCCGCGCGTTGCCCATCACAATTTCCGTCTGATAATAACACTCGAACGGTTCTGTTGGGAATACTTCCTTCCATTTGGTTTCAAGGTACTCGCGGGTTTCGGTGAGGTCGGCAACTTCAGTCTTCACGACCATCGTTACATATTGATTTTTGCCGGCAGGATAGAAAACGAATGGCTCCGGATCTTTCGAGCGATGCAATGCGTCGACGTGGTTTTCAACAACGCCAAGGATGACGCGCTTCTCATTGTGCAGGTAAAGAACGGCCTCCAGTGGCGACGTTAACCCGAATTTTGTAAGATAGGCCCTGTTTACTATGACTCCCTCCTTCTGATCCGACTCATTCTCAAGATTGAAGTAGCGGCCCTCGACTAATTTGATACCCATGGTTTCAAAGTAGTTTTTGCCGATGCCCAGCGCACGCACCTCATAGTTGAACGTATCCATTCGAACCGGCGTCTGATAACTATTGCCCAGTGTGCCATCACAAACGCCAACGCTCAGAATCTTCCGGTTGGAGGCGATGGCCGTCTTCATAGCCTCATACTCGCGTTCGCCGGAGGTGTGAATGGTGATGATCTGATCCCGGTCATATCCAAATTGAATCTTCTCCTGGTAGCGTGCATTGCGAATGAAAGTAACTCCACCGATCAGAACTAATACCGACAATGCGAACTGAAAGGCCACTAACGAATGACTAAGCCAGCTGGCGCCGTCTGTCTTCACCGTGCCCTTCAGCAATGCTGTTGGCTTAAAACCACTTCCGGACAAAGCCGGGTAGATTCCGGCAATCAGCGAAGTAACGAACACAAGCAGCAACAATGCTATCAACGAATTCATGCCGCTCAGCTGGTTCATGCCATATTCGCCGAGCCACATCGCAGAAAAAACAGGTACGATCAGCTGTGCGATGGCGACTGCCACGACTACTGACAGGCAGATCATGATAAACGTTTCGAGCAGGAATTGCTGGATGATATTGCGTCTAGCCGCACCGATAGCCTTTCGTATGCCAACTTCCTTGAGTCGTTTAGTGGTCATGGCAATTGAAGTATTGGTCAGGTTGAAGCAGGCAATCAGCAATATCATGGCGGCAAGTCCGCAGAAGACGAGGATCGGTGCCACGTTCAGTCTGGATTGTGTCCAGCCATACCGCAGATCGTTGTCGCCATAGACATGAGGCTCCTTAAAAGGAACAAGCGCGAAATTGTCGATAACCATATCTGTGCGCGCTTTATTCCTGACGGGAATGTATTTGTCCATTGCCTTTGACACGCCAGCCGCACTCCTGGCGGAAGCAACCTGGAAGAACGTGGAGGGATTACGCCAGTCGGTCCAGTCGTCGTTGCTGATCTTGTTCATTGCCATAAAGTGCTCGAACCTCATCATGGCATCGAACGGCAGGGTGCTATTGATAGGAATCTTCTTTACCACTCCGCCAACAAACAACCTGAACTCCGATTCATTTGGGCCTTTGAAAGTCATCATTTTGCCGACCGGGTCGTTGTCGCCGAAATACTTTTTGGCCAGCTTCTCTGAGAGGATGATCGTATTCTTCTCCTTGAATGACTTTGAACTTCCGGTCACAAAAGGGAATTCGAACAGATCGAAGAAAGTGCTGTCTGAGAAGCAGATGTACTCGCTGAAAGCTTTGTCTTCATAGCGGAGCGCGCCGCCTCCCGAAATAAAGCGCGTATAATTTTCAATGCCGGCGATGTCCTCGGCAGCGATTGGCGCCATGATTGTGGGCGCCTGGAAGTCGCGCATAGGCTTACCGTCGAGGTCCTTCGACAATGTGTGCACGGCAAAGATGTTTTGTACTTTAGCATCGCTGTGGAAGTTATCGAACTCGATGTTGAAGGCGATGAAGAGATAGGCGGAGATGCAACAGGCGATTGATACTCCCAACCCCAGGACGTTGATGATAACGTAGTTCCTATGCTTCAAAAGGTTTCTGAAGGCGACGAGGAGATAGTTTTTGAACATTGCCTGGTGATTTGGTGATGCACTGTACATATCTAAAACGCAGCCAAACAATAAGCATTTAATTATCAAATGATTACAGTTTTTAAGGCCGTACGAAAGTGGGAAGGGATGACCGGAAGCGGACGGTTAAAATTAAGAATTAAGAATTAAGAATTAAGATTTGCAGCCACGACCTGCGGTCGTGGTCTTTTGGGTTTGCAGGACTGCTTCGTGCGGGCTCTCAAGTAATTTGCAATTATTTGGTTTTCATTGGTAGCACATGTTGGCGTGTCCTACTATTGATGTCTTGATTCATTAGTATCTCGTTGATGTCTTGATTCATTAGTGTCTCGTTGATTAATGTCTTTGATTTCTTCCTCGAGTAGCGCGTCGTATAATTTAGTTTTTGAATCGGTGCGGGATCCTATATATTGAATAAGAACTCCTACATCGCCAGGAAATCATGAAATCACAAATACCAATAGCCATAGCGTTGTTCCTGTGTTTTACTGCAGCTACAAAAGAAACCGCTCATCAATCGTTCCGTGAAGACTTTGACAGCAACTCTCCGAAGTATTTCACTTATGCGTCGACGGGCAACCGCGCAGATTTTACACGAGCGTTTGGTGTGCGTTCATCAATAGAGTCTGCTACAAAAGTCCTATCGTTCAAGATTGATCCAAATGATCCGGCCGGTGCGGGAAGGGGACCTGAAATTATTTCAAACGACTTCACTCATTACGGACGGTACTCGGCGCGAATCAAGGTACCTGATGTGCGTAAGGAACAACCTAACGTTGGTGCCGTTGTGGGTTACTTTACTTACCATATGGACTCCATCCCAGGCCTTAGCGAAATCGACTTTGAATGGCTTATTGCCGATCCAACCGTAATCTATGTTGGAACCTGGACGGGGCCGCAAGGTGCGCTTAAGCGAATTGGACGTACGGTCAACCTGGCAAATGGAATGATCTATGAGACGACTTATCGTGAAGGCCACCAGGGCGCACGATATCCACTTTCGGGATTTCAGAACCTGCCCGAAAAAATAAAAGCTATCGAGGGTTATGATGCGTCATCCCGATTCTACACTTATGGTTTTGACTGGCATCCGGATCGTCTGCGCTGGTGGATGTTGCATCCGATCAGTGCCGATACCGTTGTACTATGGGACTACCGTGGATCGGAACGTGGGATACCACAAAACAAATCGAAGTACCGGCTCAACTTCTGGCATACCAAGGATTGGTCGGTGGTTACTAATCCTAATGCACTGGAGAAGCCAAAGAAGCCATTTGAGCTCGAGGTGGATTGGATGAAGTATGAGGAGTTTGAAAAATGATGGAACACCTGAATTGGGCGTATTGGAAAAAAAGCAAACCTCGTCATTTGACAACGAGGCTGCTTCTCTTCCGGAATAACTGAAGGTTATTTCGCAATAGCCAATCGCGCCAAATAACACTACTCACTGGGACAGTAACAATAAAGACTGACTTGTTATATGACACTAGTGTGCAACGGCCTCGACCAATTCAGCAACCTGGATATTGGCGATAAGCTTAATGTCTTCGCCCAGGCCCAGGCCGCCAGTGTCGGTTAGCTTGTTCCACGTCATTCCAAACTCCATACGATTAATAGTACCGGTAATTTCAAAGCCATGTTTGACCACACCGTGTCCGTTATTTTCAGAGCCTCCGTATTCAACGTTCAATTCGACAGGTTTGGTGACTCCCTTTAAAGTAAGGTCGCCAGTCATTTTATAGTCACTGCCACTTTTCTTTACGAAAGAAGTTGAATCGAAAACGATTTTCGGATAAGCGTCGGCGGAAAAGAAATCGCCGGCCTGGAGGTGTTCATCGCGCTGAGGTTGATTGGTGTCAATGCTTTTGACATCTATTTCGAAATGTACTTTAGCATTATCGAAACCTGCACCATTTGTAATGGCTTGTCCTTCAAATTTTCTGAATGAACCGGTAACGGTTGAAATCACCAGGTGCTTGATTTTAAATAGCACTTCTGAATGCATTGGGTCAATTACCCACGTTGTTAAATTCTTCATGTTGCTCTTCATTTTGATTACACAACAAAACTACCGTTCTTTACTATCCAAAGTATAGTAGTTACCCATAGGTAAGTAGTTACCCGGAGGTAAGCAATCAATGCAACCGATATGAATCAGAAGGATCAGGTGTGTCAGCAAAAGCTTATGGTTTCGCGCGATGCGCTGGAAGTAATTCAGGGCAAATGGAGATTGCCAATCGTTCTGGCGCTAACGTTTGGTGATAAGCGATTCGGTGAGATTCAACGCGATATCGTAGACATTTCACCAAAGATGCTTTCGCAGGAACTCAAGGCACTCGAGGAAAACAAGATTATCACTCGTACACTTTATGATAGCATGCCCGTCACAGTAGAGTATTCATTGACACCATTGGGACGCTCAATGAAAAAGATGCTTGACGAATTACTGAATTGGGGCTACCACTTTCGAAAAGAAATTCTGGGAAAACAATAGGCTCGTATAAATGCGGAACCTGTTGCACGCCATCGATCTCTTAGCGATCCGTTTTTTTATAAACTGCTCTTCTTTTAATCAGCAGAAATCCTGATCCTCCTCCCAATCAAGCCAACACCCTTCACTACTGCAACAACGATTAGTCCGCAGACGAGGCCTGCCAGAAACTCCTTTAGGATGCCGGGCATAGATGGAAACAGGTGTTCCAGATATTTAATGTTGTGAACGAAAATACCGCCGGCAACAAAAAGCAGCGCCAGCGTTCCCACCAGGCGAAGAAGTTTTATGATCAGCGGCATCAGCCACAACAAGCCCTTGCCCATCAAATCGAGAGGTCCCTTCCCTCCTGCCCGTTTAACAAGTTTGTATCCGATGTCGTCCATTCTCACGATCAGCGTAACCAAACCATATACCCCAACCGTTGCAAGCAGCGACACAACGGACACCGTCAGTATTCTGACCGTCAGACTTTGTTCGATCACCGCATATAACGCGATGATGACAATCTCTGCAGACAGCACGAAGTCCGTCACTATGGCCGACCTAACCTTCGCCTTTTCATCTGGTGGCAATGTCTCGGCCTCTCGCGTGGCCTCACCTTCCTTTTTACCAATCCTGTGAGCAATCAATTCTACAATGCTCTCCACGCCCTCATAAGCCAGGTAGCAACCGCCGGCCACGAGGATGACCGTAATAGCAACAGGCCATATTGCCGACAATGTTAATGCGATAGGTACGATAATCAGCTTATTGATCAGCGAACCCTTGGTGATCGCCCAGAGAACTGGCAGCTCACGGTTGGCGAGAAAACCTGTAGCCTTCTCCGCGTTGACGGCGAGGTCGTCGCCAAGGATGCCCGCGGCCTTGCGAGTGGCGATCTTGCTGGCGGATGCAACATCATCCATTAGTGCGGCGACGTCGTCGAAGAGTGAGAGGATTCCAGATGCCATAGTTGATATTCTGCAGCGAAAGCTGTGGGCCAATATACGCAGAACCACAAACCATGCCGGACGACGCGTGGCCAACGTTAGCTGCATTTGGGACAGGGGGCTGAGCGACTGGATTTTACTCGGCAGTGGGGTCGAAACAGTTCTGCTCGTATATACAAATTATCTGTAACAGAGGGTGTGTCATTCTATCCGTAAAATAAGGTCGCTCAGCCCCCTGTCCCAAATGCAGCTAACGTTGACTTTAATCTTACCCCAAGGTGCCCCGGCAGAAGGATTTGCAGCTCTCTTCAATTACAAACAAAAAGTAATTCTCGTTTACAGCAAGAAGTAATTGTCTCGTCGTGCGCTGGCGCTTCTCGCACATTTTTCAAAACCACGTAGCCGCTTCGTTGCACTCGCGCGGGACGGCGCAGGCGCCGGCGGCAGCGCAGGCGAAGTGAACCAGCGTAAGCGCGGTATTTTTCGCTTCTGATCTTTGTCGCTTCTGATAAAATGCAAGCAGGAAATGCGTATCTTCATAAACGCCGAACGGTCACATTCTCAGAGACGTAATCTTATAATGTGCATACATCGGAATCAAATGCGTTCATTAACATGAATGATAACACCAGTTGTTTGAATGTCACCCCGTATGTTACTCATCGAAATTGCAGTCTTTAAGAACAAGCGATTTCCTTTCGTGAAGAAAGGTGGCCGGCGAATATCCCTTATCCTGTTAGTGCTTACGATAAGTACTGTAAGCGCGGTTTCGCAGACATATATAGGTCCATCCTTAAATCTTGGCAATCTGCTAAAGTATACTCCAGTGTCGCCGGGACTGGGGACGCCGCCGATGCCGTCGGGAAGTATTGTAGTCAACGTCAGAAAAAATCTACAAAATGATTGGGCAATTGTATTTGGCGCAAGTGCTGGCATTATTGGCTATTCCATGGTTGTTACTCCGGAGGACACGCTAAGTGCGAATTCTTATGATAATAAAAACCGCTTCTCCGAATACAGCACATTCTACGGCGGACTCAACGTTGTAATCGGAAAAGATATCACGATTGGAATCCGAAAATTGCTTGTCGGAATCGGCGGAGGCGGAGTCTATTCCTACTCCATTAGTCCGGCCAGTTATGGCGTGGCAGCAGCGGGTTCTGACGGTTCATTCGCTACTACCTTTTATGCGAAGATCAATCCTGTAAACAAGTTCAATGCGTTTGCAAAAATCGTGGCGCAGTTGCCTGTTAGTCCGCGTGTATCCCTGGCGTTTGAGGTTTCCAGGCATTTCTCCTCTGTGATCGACGGTACATATGACTTTTATCATACGAACTGGGATACCACTTCGGGGAAAATATCGCTTTATCAAACTGAAGCTAGTATGGCGTGTCTGTTCAGAATCTCCAGGTAGCAGGCATTGTGTTTTCAACACTAAGGTTATCTCACCCTTTGCAATTGGTGTTAGTGCTGTTTACAATTTAATCCCTCCATTTTTCATCATCTAAGTCTGATAGATATTCCGACGTCCCCTTGAACCCGATGCTCTTTAATTTTTCAAAGTAAGGTGTATAGTCGAAGTCATCAGTTTCCCACGGATCAAGGTCCCATATAAAATCAGCAGCCCAGGCCATCCATCTCGGAGGAGGAGGATACTTTTTCAGGTATTCTATTTTTACGGATTCAGTCTTCAATACATCCTCAGCCCATCCACCCAGAACCATAATGAATGTTTCGCCGCCACCCATTCTCCATCGAATACTGTAAGGATGTGATTCAGGGTCGAACACCCAGGGCGGAGGAACCAGGGAATATTTGTCGATGTACTTCTGTAACTCTTTCTTAAACCAGTCTTCGTGTTTGTATGATTCCATTATGAACATGATTACCGCCAACGCACATGGAGTGACTCTATTTATAGACCAGCGTAAAGTCGTCAAAAGTAGCTGTATTATCGCCACTAATTGAATCCGTACCCACCATCAATCCAGCCTTCACGCCCCACGACCACCAGGCAAGGTTATCGCCTATTATTGATTTATCTCCGGTCTGGGTGTTCGAAACCGGGCTCCAGTTTTTACCATCCTGACTGTAGGAAAACGTGCCTATGTGCGCCTGTTCGATGTCTGCTTTCAGGAAGACATCCTTCGCGCTGTCGACACTCAACTTATTGAGAAGAACGAATTGGCGATCACGTACTTTCCAAAGTACCAGTGAGTCACCTTTCACGCCCATACCCAGGGCGTTGTCGGCAGTGGCGTAAAGGACAATCCCTTTCAAAGCACCATTGTGCTCCGTAATTTTTGTTGTCATGGTGAAGTCAGCATCATCAGGACTTATACAAATTGCTGAACCGGCCGGGCCTTTGCGTAGAACTTCAGCAATGGTGAGTTTGCCGTTGTTGATGGCTGTTTTGATTGTATAAGCTGGTATGTTAAATCGCCATCGGGGAGAGATTGCTACTGAATCGAACGAATCCATAACGTTATCTTTAAGAACTGCACTGGATGAATCACGTGCTTCAGTATTAAAGCGCGGCCATCCCGAATCACCATCCCAGAACATCTCACTGAGCAGAGTTGTACGTCCGAGATAGGGAAAGCCAGACTTATTGTACGCATGGTAGAGGTAATACCATTGATCACCCGTGCTGAGTGCCGTTCCATGCCCCGGACATTTCCAATCTGCGTTGCCTTTAATCAGAGGATTACCATCATATTTCTGCCATGGTCCCCTCATTGTCCTGGAACGGGCTACTCCTACCTGGTAATTGCATGATCCTCCGCAGCACGAGTTACCCGAATAAAGCATATACAGATAGTTGTCTTTTTTTACAATGCATTGCCCCTCCATGCCGCCATTTTCCCAGGAGTCTTTCCCGGCAGTCAGCATGACAAAAGGTTCCCCCTGAACAGCAAGGCCATCAGAAGTAAGTGCCGCACCCATGATCTCTATCGTTTTGCCGTGCGTAAGTCCATTGGCCTTCCACGTGATATACAATGTGCTGTCTTCATCGAACACAAAAGCATCGATAGCTTCGTTGCCCCATTCCAGTATCATTCCCCGGTCCTGAAAGCCTTCTTCGATATTTTTTGTAGTAGCAACGCCGATACAGGAGATACCATCTTTTCTTCGTGCTGTGTAATAGCAATAGAAGGTACCCTCACGATAGAACAGCTCAGGCGCCCAATAACTTCCTACGGTCCACGATGGAGGTTCGCTAAAGACAAAATTTACAAACGACCAGTCGGTAAGATTTGAAGACTTATAAACAGGATAGACAGGCCCCCAGTCGTTAGAGGATCCGGCAGCGTAATAGGTGTCGTTTACTTTGATGATTGAAGGATCTGGTAATTCGCCTGCGATAACCTGTTGCTGCGCGATTTCTTTTGAACGATTAGTACAGGAGACCAGTAATGACAATGAAATTGCCAGCGTGATAATAACCTTCATCCGATTTGTGAGTGAATGGCGAAGATAGCAAAAATGACAGCACACTTCGTTATGCTCGCGCGAACCAATACAGCAGAGGACAGGCCACCACTTACTTCCTTAATGAATCAATCTTTTTGAACACCTCACCCTGCTTCATTACAAAAACCACTTTTTCAAGAGTTTGTATATTATCCAAAGGATTATCTGTCACAGCAATAATATCGGCAAAGTATCCATTTTCAAGTAGTCCGATCTTTCCTTCTCCCGCAACGAGATTCCCCGGATGCATCGTGGCCGACTGCAAAATCTGGAGATTTGTCATTCCTGACTGCTTGTAAGCTCCGTAAGTACTCACTGTTACCTGTCCGCGGTTGCGTTGATCGTCGTAGTAATACATATCTGAACCGAAGGCTATCTTGACTTTCGCATCCAATGCTCTCTTAATTCTTTTCTGATACCGCTCAACTCCAGCCCTATCTGTTGGCACCAGGTATATGTCCTTTTCAGCCATCAGCTTTAACACTTCCTCAGAAATAGTATATCCGTGTTCGATAGAATTAACGCCTGCTTTAATTGCGAGCAGTGAAGGTTCATCGCCATTTGTAGCGTGGGCGGCTACCTTCAGACCTGCTCTCTTTGCCTCTTCAACAATAGCAGTTAATTCATCCAGGCTTAAAACAAGCCGGTTATTATTAACGATAATTTTAATGCAATCAGCGCCATCATAAATTGATTGCCTAACTGCCTCACGCGCTTCACCCGCGCTGTTGACTTCCACATACTCCTTAGGAATTATTGAATCCTTGACTTCAGGGCTGATCTTTACGAACTGGCCTCCAATAGGAGAAATGGCCCTGTTAGAAACAAACAGACGAGGACCTGTAACCCAACCGTTGTTAATTGCGTCACGCAAAGCCACAGCGGCACTTACTCCTGAGTTTCCCAAATCTCTGGCTGTTGTGTAACCTGCCAGCAACATTTCTCTTGCGTGTCTGGCACCAAGTAATGCTCTGTCGGCTTCAGTTAAAATGACTGTTTCAGCGATAGTATTTGCACCATTTACTGCATCGAGCCCGGATCGGTATTCGTGGCACAGGTGAGAGTGTGCATCAACTAAACCAGGAAGGATGTACATACCTGAAAGATCTATAAGCTGCGAGTTGCTTGGAATCTTCAGGCCGCTGCCGATCTTTTCAATCTTCCCATCCCGGATGAATATTACAGGATTGTTAATTGTCTGGCCGTTTTGAACGTCTATCACTGCCTTTGCAATCAAAACAGTTAGTCCCTTTTGATTGCTATCAATTGCCTGAGCATGTATCGATGTATTGCATAACAAAACCAGGAAAATACAACATAGCAGTCCTTTTAAGGCTGCAATACCTGTGCGATGAAAAGAGATCATGTTCATTTAATCCGTATTTAGGCGTGGTATTTGATTACCTTCATATTAGCAGAAGGTTACAAGAGTGCCACTTCAGGGAAAAGGAATTACCTCAATCCGCTAATAAATATTCAATTATCGCTATCCCTCCTACTATCCCAAAAGTTGCCAGACAGATTAGCCCGGCGGTCCGGACATATGACTTGCTGCGATTCGTGAGTCCAATGACGAAAAAGAAGCCGGCGGACAGTAGCCCTGCGAGTGTTATCAGAACTTTTATAATTAGTGAAATCATATCAGGGAACGAAGTTTGCAGAGTGCAGACGACTGATGATTGCTGTCGGCGGCTATTCAAACAACGGATTAAAGATATCACTCTTTACCTGCGAACACGCCAACAACTTCGGAAACTTTCTCCTCGTCAGCAGATTCTACCACATACATGAATAAGCCGTTTTGACCCCATCGAATGGCTGCGCTTACAAAATTACTTTTTGCTATCATGTCTGCGTCAGAATAACCGTTTACAAAGAATATCGTAATAGTTATCGATCTATCGACGCTGGCTAGTTTTACCGCGTCCTCAATTCTTCTGGACTCCTTCAGTGATTTCCAATCGAACGGCAACTGTTCGAGTTTTAGGTTCAATGCGCGTAAAAATGCTTCGACTCTATTCTTGTCCGGATGGTTGTTGCCTAATTTAATTGTCATAAAGATTGATTGGCTCTGCCTTTTGGTATTTTTGCCCCTGGTCTAATTCCTATGGGTCCGTTCAGAACGGCATGTGGATTTCTTCCGGATCAATGTGCATATACTATTTGCGCCCAGTTTAACAATTTTTCCCTGAGCTCCCTGGTAATGGCCGGATTCTTTTCCGCCAGGTTTGTAGTCTCCCACTTATCAGCATGCATGTCATAGAGCTCAACGTGAGCTCCATCTCTGTCTGACAACAGTTTCCATTTATCCCGGCGGATTGCCAGCGAGGGACTTCTGTCGCGTCCTGAAGGATAGCGAAAGCTTTGCTCGTTTCGTCCATACTCCCAGTAAAGTGCTGTATTTCTTGACGCCGGCTTTCCGAGTAAAACCTTGCTGACGTCTTCGCCATCTGACGTATAACGTCTGGGGTAGGTGCCGCCGGACAATGCACAAATACTTCGAAACAGGTCAACGGCCGAAATGACGGATGTAGAATCGACCGTTCCGGATGGGATAGTGCCTGACCAACGGATAATGAACGGCATCCTTATGCCGCCTTCATAAAGCGACAACTTGCTGCCTCTGAAACCGGCTGATCGTGCATGATCAAAATCAGGCATAGGTCCGTTGTCGCTGGTGAATATAACGATGGTATTGTTGTCTAATCCACGTGCCTCCAAACCATCAATCAATCTGCCGATCTGCTTGTCGAATTCCGTGAGAACAAATACGAAACTAACTTCGTCGTTGGGACCGCCCGGATACTTGCCGTGTTCATCATCACCGCCTACCCAAGGTGTATGCACATCGTCCGGCCACAAATTGATGAAGCAGGGCTTACCTTTATGGGTATCCAGAAACTTTAATGTCTGATCGACAAAGTAGGCAGTCCTGCTCCATCTCTTAACGCTGTCGCTATCTGCCCAGATCCAGTCTGTACTTGTAATCACAGGATCAGGATCGGGACTTTCCCAGGTGCTCTTGTATTCATCGAAGCCATAGTGAGTGATTGAAGGCGCGTCGTCTACATCGCGTCCACCACCCATATGCCATTTGCCGAAGTGTCCCGTAGCGTAACCTCCAGCCTTGAGTGCTCGCGCGAGAAAGGGGGCATCCGTGGAAAGAAAGTCTGCTTGTTCACATAGCTTGTTGTCGGCCTTCTTTTGCAGGAAGCTGGTGATATTCCATCGTGCGGGTGACATGCCTGTCATCACTCCTACCCTTGATGGTGAGCAAATCGGCGCAGCACTATAATAGTTTTGAAAGGTCCGGCCCTGTGTAGCGAGGCGATCAATGTTTGGTGTTTTATACTTTCCTCCCAGGCAACTCAGGTCACCGTATCCCATATCGTCGGTAAGAATGAATATGACATTTGGATGACGTCTCGGCTGAGCCAGAAGAGTGAACGCGCCCAATAATAGAATAACCAATCCGGTAATGAGTGATTTCATCGTTCGTCAACGAAGTTAAATGTGCGCGCTCGTGAACGACGCGCCTGTCTTTACATGAATTTCAACTAAGCTACTGCTTTTGAAGTGATGCCCAGTCGACAATTCCTGATTTCTTTGCCCAGCATCGCAGACTGTGACCTTATCGGTACGGCTATCCGCCAGGTTGGTCAACCCGGACCGGCTATCCGAAACTTCTTTTCCCTGGATTTCGTTATCGATTCTAACGAACCAAAGATCAAATGAAAGAGTTTAGTTTAATCGTGCGGGTACCCGTCACCTATTCGAAGGACCAGTCGCAAGCAGCAAACGTATTGTGGAACTCTTTGCTGGATAAATGGAAAGCGGCAGGCATTTATATCACGAGCTTTGCATTTCCCGTCGAAGGATATGTCGTATCAGGACCAGACAACACTGTTAAAAAAGAAAGTGTACTTTCCGCTAACTTAAGAGTTGTAAGCAATATATTTCTTCGAGCTGAAAATTTTGAGCAGGCCATAGAACTTGCAAAGACATTTCCTGTTCTTCCGTATGGAGGATCAGTTGAGGTGAGAGAGATCCTTCCCAGGCCCGCTGCAAATAATTAGATTCTGGCATTCTTGATGCAAAGGGTTGTTGTTTATCTGAAAAAACTGCCGACGGAGATCGCGATCAGTAGTGACTCCTCTTTTGAATGTCCGGCAGTTACATTGACGAAAGCTGCTCCCGGAATGGCGTTATATAAAACCCGCCGCCATAACCGTAGTGCCAGATGTCTGCAGAGCTGTCGTCTGAGTCGGCCCATACGCGGGCGATGTCATAGAAGGCTCGGAGTCCAACTTTCAATGGAATGAAGGTATTGCGCGTCTCGGTAAGCTGCCATCTGACCTCTGTATTCAGGAACGCCTTTGATTCTCCCGTGAACCTGTTGCGTTTGAAACCATTGAGGTTGTTTGTCTGTCCAATCGAAAAGAGTTTGTAGAAGGGCAGCTGACCGTCGGTGATTCCACCTCCCAACTCAAGCCCTAGTGTAAACGGATTTTTTGACCAGGTTGAAACGTAGTTCTCCAGATGCAACTCCGTGACGGAAGCGAGTTTCTCACTTGTCTTCGACACGTGCCCGGCATAACCGTTGAAGAAAAGTCTGAAGCCATGTTCTGGCAACGCAGTGCGGTCGCGGAAGTCGAGATCGAGGGTACCTTTCAGGAAGACTAGATTGAGTTTGTCTATACCAAAAACATCAGGATTGTCGTAGAGGAAACTATTCTCACGTTTGATGGCCTCGTCCATCTCATAGCTCGCCACTATTGCTACTCTGCTTTGTCCCCAGAATGATCGGGTAAGGCCTGCCGAGACCGAAGCCATATTGTATTGTGCCCGATAGTAGTTACTTGATCGTTCCTGGTCGTTTTCGGTGTTATTGCCTATCCCAAAGAAGTAGTTGTAGTTGAGAGGACGCGATACCACTATCTCGGAGATCCCGTCCCATTTTCCCAACAGATATCTGAATTGATTTGCATAACTCACTTCATAGTTGCCCGACGTACTGACCGAAGCCTTGATTCTGTGCTTTGCACTGAAGTCCGGTTTGGCAAAACGCTGCTGCGTGAACGTAACTCCTCCCTGAATGGCGAACCCTGTAAATGGGTTGTAAGATACCAGAGCCAGGGGAAGGTAGGTGTTGTACTTGAATGCGGTGCGGTCGTAATGGTAGAACTCCTCTTCCCCGGGGTTGATTCTCTTTCCTTCTGTGCCCAATTGAATTGTCGAATCGTCTCCCCTTTCATAGACAAGCGTATTTGCATTCCCTTTCTTAACTATGGAACGATCAGTGATGGAATCGTGTCCATCATCCCCGACCACCCGAATAAGAATGGATTTGTGTGCATCACCTTCGATCACAAACACGTCGTCGCCCTGAAGGCCGAACAATCGGACCTCGTTGGTTTCGTGCGGATAGAATGTACGTTGGAAGTACACTCTCGATGAATCGGGAAGTCCGTTGTTATCGATATCATAAACGGCCACTCGTATGGTGCCGTCCGCATTTCTCACGGCATGGAAATACTCCTTCTTGTTTGATCCTACCACATCAACCTCTCTTGAAAGCATGTTGTAGTAATGTTCCGCGTAAACCGGCAGGTCTTTGATCCTGGCTTTTAGCTTCGTTTCAATTTCGCTTCCGTCAGGATGGTAGATTTCGGCGGGCATCTTACGCACGCCTTCTTCAATGTCTTTATCGTCGATGGAGCGTTGAATTTCTTCCGCTGCATTGATCCATTGGTCTTTGGTTACGTCGCTTGTCACGAAGCGATCGAGGTGGCGAGCCTGCCACATGAGACTTCTGAGTCCTTTGATTTTGTAATCGAAGTTCTCGCCGTTTGGCATGGCCCACTCCCTGTCGCCCAGCCATGGAATGATCCCATCCCATCGTGAGAAGGCATGATCGCGATCTCGGGGAATCGGGCGATAAACCTCGCCGTGCTTGTCTTTGTAGCCAGCCCACTTCCAGTTGTCTTCGTGCTTGCTCCAGTCACCAATCCAAAGGTCGAACATGCGCGCACGCACGAACTCCGATTTTTCTACGCGATTGTCGTGGTCGCTATACAGTCTGTCAAACATTTTGAAGCTCTTCTCGATGTCTCTGGCGTGACCAAATATCTTGTCTTTTTGAATTTTATCAGTAGGCCTTATTTCGAGCATGCCGAAAAGATTTGCGTAGTCCTTCCTGAACATACCTAATGCATCATCGTCCGGTAGTACGTACAGGGCTGGCGTGGCGTGGAGGATATTGAGTTGCTCCAGCCAGTAAGCGACAGCCATCGCGCTGTAAGGCTGCTGCGTGCTGGTCTGATCTCTTAGTACTTCTGATATTATCGTTCCGCGCAGTTCGACTGGCAACGCCTTTGAAGGATCCTTGTCGACAGATCGAAAGACATATTCTCTACCGTCATTGCCTGTAAGTTTAAGAGAGGTCGTTTGTCGTCCCCCACCCTTACCGTTGACGATTAATCCGCCGAAGGCCGTGTCCATGTCGAGGTAAGGGACCTTAACCGGCACAGTCCACGACGCGCGATAGTGCTTTCCCAACCAACGTTGTTTGAAATTGCTGCTCGCGTAATGGCTGCCCGCGACGGCAGTTGCGGGATTGGGAAGGCTAACATTTGTGCTTCCCTGTGCGGCATTTACTGTAGAGCAGGGATTGTAAGACGTATTACCGGGCCGTGCATTCTCCTGGCATGGAGAGTGCATCAGTATACCACCCTTTCCTTTGTTCATTAAACTTGCGCCGGTAAAGAACTGATACTTTACATCTCCCTCCTCTCCGTAAGTGATTTCGATGAATCCCGGCTGTGATGATGTAAACAGCGCCCTGCTGTTTGAAGCGACAAATCGTCCGTCATCCAGTGCGCCACTGTTGACATAAAAATTGTCGCCGGCTTTTAAGATTGAATGATTCAGTTCGTGGGCGGATGCAAACACCAACGAAGCATAGTTATGCATTACTCCATCGAGCTTATGACGGAACGGCTCGAATTCGGAATTGCCAATGTCCTTTCCAGATCCTACGTTCTGGTGGAATCCAACCATCGCACTTCCAATGATTGGAGGAAGAAGATGTGTGGAGGCTGGAAACCGGCCGCCGTAGCTGCCTAACGACTCAAGCGGATAGTGGGACAGAACCATTATGTTTTTATCTCTGGCCTCATCCAGTATACCCTCGAGTTCTTCAATGAAGATGCCAGTGTCAGCAATCTGGCAGGTATTCGTAAATGGCGTTGGCTTATCATAAGGATGATTCCACCACTGTGAGTTAATCACCACCACCTCGAGCAATGGGGAAAACGAGAACGTCCATGGACCGGGACATCCCCGTTCAATAAATAACTGAAAGCGTTCGTGCTTCTTCTGCTGCAGTAGTTTTTCGAGTGATTGTACCTTCTTCCATCCATTCTTACCCGAGTCGTCCCAGTCGCGGTCACCCTGATTGATCAGGATTTGCAGTTTGGGAAACCGGTCGAGCAGCGCAAAGGCCTTTGATTGCCATTGCGTCACCTGGTCGTTGCTCGCCTTTTCCGAAAAGATGTCGCCATTAAGGACCCACAATACCGGCGATGCTACTTCGGAGCAGTATTTATCAATCACTTCAAACAGAGTATCCTCGTTTTTTAAGTCGGCTGTGTTACCTGTGAGAATGACTTTAACATCTGAAGCGGAACAGTAGGGAGCAAGGAGTACAATTGCCAAAATCAATAACGTGCTCCGCGCGGAACATGCGGGCAGAATATGTAACGACAAACGGGACAGCATTTAAGTCTTGCTTTTGTGATGTATATAATGCAGGCCACCTCTGTGGGCTAAAGCGGCCTATCGGATGAACAAAATGGACCTACTAAAGTTCGCAAAAATGAAAACAATATGAGCTATCCTCCAGCACAGTGCTTGATAGTCGGTATACCAGCTTTGAAACAGTAGAACTGACTGATCACTGAACCTTCAATTCTAATGTACTCAGCGAGATTGGGTGCTCCCTCCCCCTTAATGCGATATCTCCAATGGAAATACGATTGAAATCGTTCGCATAAGGAAGCACCTGAAGGAGCTCATCGGAGGTGAGGATTTTCACATGGTACTCGTTGCATTTGCTTTGGATGCGTGACGCTGTATTAAGCACGTCGGAAAGTAGTTCGACGTCGCTTTAGGGTAAAACTCTTCAACCTCAGGAAACACTGGCCCGCTAAAGGACTTTTCTGCCACAGTAGTAACGACAGTAGGAACACTAAAAAGTTTTGATGCTCCCGCAACCATTGCCGTGTTGTTTCGCAGCGCATACACAGGGATGTTGGCAACTGCAAAGGCCATCTGACTTTCGTTGTCGGTCAGCACCAAAGTGTGATTAGTTGGGGTAAGCAGCGCAGGAGAAGGACGCTGCGCGAAGAGTGTGACTGACACGAACAAGAAACATGCAGCGAACACAAGTCTGAGATTGGTTTTCATGTAGAAATAGTTTTGTTGTGAATTGATGGCCAAAACTAAATCAGGGAGAAGGACCAATAAATTGATCGATTCATCAATCCATTGTATAAATTATATCGGGCATGAAATTCGATCACCGGTTGGAGCAGTGGCGATCGATGGCAGGGCTGCTAGTTACCGGCATTCGTACCAGGGGTTAACCGCAAAATGTAAAACTCTAGATGTAAAATGTAAAAATGAGGGGGCGGCGGTTGATCAGTTTTAAGTAACTTATCCGAACATTAACCAGATACAACGACATCCTGTTTCATGCGAATAACAACGATCAGGGCAATGGGCTTCTTCTTTTTGAGCGCCATAGCCATCCAGACTGTAAATGCTCAGAAGCCAATAGCGCTGCACCCGGATAATCCACACTACTTCCTGTACAAGGGAAAACCAACGGTACTGGTATCGTCAGCCGAGCACTATGGAGCGGTTCTTAATACTGCGTTCGACTATCGCACATACTTCGCCATTCTCAAGCAACATGGATTCAATCAAACCAGAATGTTCTCGGGTTTCTATCGCGAGGGCAAACCATACAATCAGCAAACTGAAAAGCCCTTCGAGTGGGAACACATGCAGAACACTCTGGCTCCACGACCCGGCAAGTTTATAACGCCCTGGGTTGAAGTTCAGCCATCAACAAATGAGAAGAACGCGGTGTACAATCTTAATCAATGGAATCCCGAATACTTCAAGAGACTGAAAGACTATCTGACTGAAGCCGCTAAGCACGACGTCATTGTTGAGGTCGTGCTGTTTACAGCAATATACACGAAGACCTACTGGTCAACGTCGCCGCTAAATCCTAAGAATAACAACGGAGCCACTGGAACAGAGGTATCGTATATTGAATTTCACAGTCCCGAACATAAACTACTCCGGTCGAGACAGCTCGCCATGGTTGAAAAGATCGTAAAGGAAGTGAATGAATTTGACAACATTTATTTCGAGATCTGCAACGAACCTTACTGGCTTAAAGGCATTCCGGAAGAAGAACCAACGATCAAAGAGCAACTCTTCCTGCCCGAATTCGAAGAGTGGCAACGCGACGTAGCAGCAACGATAACAAAAACGGAAAGCACGCTGCCTAAAAAGCATTTGATCGCCCAGAACATTGCGAACAACTATAAGAAAGTTGATGAACTGAATCCATCAGTCTCTATCGTAAACTTCCATTACTCGTTTCCGCCTCGCGCTGTAACTGAGAACTATTCTCTTTCAAAACCAATCTCCTTTGATGAAACGGGCGATGGATGTAATGCTCCCGACAGGCGTATCGAGGCCTGGGCGTTTATGCTGGCAGGCGGAGCAGTGTACAGCAACCTTGACTGGTCCTTCAGCAACGACGACGTTACGGGACTTGGACGCAATCCCAGCGGTAAACGCGAGAGTGGTCAGGAAGTACGATCCCAGTTAAATGTGCTATTGAAAACGCTAAACTCCTTCGACTTTGTGAAATCGAGTCCTGTTACGAGTAAGATAAAACTAAAGGATGGAGTGCTTGCCTATGGTATTGGCGTGACTGCGAAAGACTATCTGATATATTGTGTCAAGCAGCATGTAGTGCCGTTTGAGAAACTTGAGGTTGAGCTTCCTCCCGGACAGTACAAGGTGAAGATTATTGATCCTATCGATGGAAAGGAAATCAGTTCTCAATCGATAACTCAGCAAGCAGATGGAATAGTTGTGCCGCTCCCGGAGTTTGCTGATGATATTTTGGTGCGGATAATGAAGTGATGGATTATAGAGCGCAACACTACATTATGAAGTTGCAGGAGTTTAACCGCAAAATATAAAACTCTAAATACAAATCTAAAAGTAAATAGTTAGTTCAACTTCTGCCGGAGCCAGGTTCGGACGGGCTCATCATACAACTTCAAGCTCGCATAAGCCAGAACTATGGACCCGGCAAAAGTAAGCAGCGCATAGGGCCAGGACTCCGAAAGCAAAACACCCTTGCGATCGCTTACCCATGCGACATAAAAGTACACAAGCGTATAATGAGTTATGTACAAAGGATACGACAGATCACCCAAAAGCCTGCAAATCCTTTTCTCACCCTCGCCCTTTACGGAACCACTGGCGCCAATGTAGACGATGGAAGGAAAAACAATGATGATGCAAAAAGACTCATAAAGTCCATTCATCCACAAGTGGTCGCTCCCTCCTATTCTTGGCATAAACAGTACGACGGACAGCAAAAGACTGCTCCATAGAAAAGCATTTCTGATATACGTCGGCCTGGCTACACGCGAGAGCAACAATCCTGCAAAGAATGGAAAAATAGTACGCGTAAGACCGACGCGCACCTGTTCGGGGGTGAGAGTCCATCCTCCGGTAACATCGCCGTTTGGATTTGTGACTGCAAAATGAACAAGTACTGCCGCCGCAAGTACCACAAACACGGACAATGCTTTATTCGACAGCCTTCTGACACCTACAGCATACAATATGTTTGCGACGTATTCGAAGAACAACGACCAGCCTACACTATTAAGCGGATGCATTTCCTGCCATCCCCGGATATCCATCGACAACGGTATGGGTAACAGCGTGTACCCTATCAGCATCACCACCAATAGCTTCCACAGCGGCACGGTATGTATCAAGGGCCAGATGGCCGAGTCAGTAAAATAAAAACCTATCGCACCCAGGGTCATCCCCAAAACAACAAGCGGCTGAAGTCGCTCTATGCGACGACGAAGGAAACCACCAAGGGTAAGGGTTGTCCAACGGTCGTCATATGCGTAACCAATGACGTATCCCGACAGAAGAAAAAAGAAATCTACTGCCAGATAGCCGTGATTAACCAGTTGTGTTATATGACTCGTTGCGTGCGGTTCACAAAGATGGAAGGCAATGACGATAACGGCTGCTACGCCACGGAGTGCATCGAGTATGAGGTAGTGCGGCCTGGTGGGAATCGAGTTGTTGTTCATCTATCAATACAGAACTTCTACATTTTACATTTAGAGTTTTAGATTTTGCGGTTATGCTCCGCGATACAAGGTAGAAGTTGAGTATAAAAAGTACTGTTATTGAGATGCGCCCTTTGTTTTGACAACCTGGCTTTTCAAATTTTAACCGCAGAATGTAAAACTCTGAATGTGAAATGTAAAAGTATAGGTCTTACCTGTGGCTAGCGCCAGCCAAGGCCAGGTGCAACATGCCTAAGGATAGAAGACAGCACGTGAATATTATACTCGACACCCAACGTATTGGGTATGGTAAGGAGCAAAGTGTCCGCTTCCTGTATGGCTTCGTCTGCTGCCAGTTCCTTGATCAGCTGGTCAGGTTCTGCGGCGTAGCTTCTTCCAAAGATCGCGCGCTTGTCAGGTTCGATGTAACCGATCTGATCGCTTCGCCTGGTCTCCTGTCCGAAGTAGTACTTATCCTGGTCAGTGACCAACGCAAATATGGACCGGCTGACTGAAACTCTTGGCTCGCGCTTATGACCGGCCTTTTTCCAGGCTTCCTTATACAGTCTGATTTGCTCTGCCTGTTGTATATGAAAAGGCTTGCCACTTTCGTCAAATTTCAATGTAGAGCTTTGCAAGTGCATTCCCTTTTCTGCCGCCCATACTGCAGTAGCATTGGAAGCAGCGCCCCACCAGATCCGATCACGCAGACCTTCAGAATGCGGCTCTATCCTTAGCAAACCAGGAGAATTCGGAAACATTGGATTAGGATTGGGTTTCGCAAATCCAACACCCTTCAACTTATCAAGAAACTCCAACGCTTTACGACGTCCCATCTCTGCATCAGTTTCCCCGTTCGCAGGCTCATAACCAAAATATCGCCAACCATCGATGACTTGTTCCGGTGAGCCCCTGCTGATACCCAGTTGAAGTCTCCCTCCGGATATGAGATCGGCCGCGCCGGCATCCTCGACCATATACATAGGATTTTCATAGCGCATATCGATTACGCCGGTACCAATCTCTATCTTCTTTGTTTTCGCGCCGATAGCTGACAGCAAAGGAAACGGTGAGCCTAGCTGCGCTGCAAAATGATGCACCCGAAAATACGCGCCATCCAATCCCATTTCTTCACAAGCGACAGCCAGGTCAATGGACTGAAGCAGCGTATCGGCTGCTGTACGGGTCGCGTAGCCCTGATGGTTGGCCCAGTGGCCAAACGATAAAAAGCCTATCTTCTTCATACCGTAAAGTACAAACTTTTACATCTTTACGTTCAGAGTTTTAGATTTTGCGGTTAAAGTTCGATGCATCAAGTTAAAAGTAGAAAGTAACATTATATGAAATAAAGAATTGCACATTTCACATTGACAACTGCGTTGTTCAATTCATAACCGCAAAATGCAAACTCTAAATGTAAAATATAAAACGTGATTTAACTTACACCGCATCGAGCTCAAACACGATGCGGAGCAAATTGAAATAGCCCGAAAGACTAACGGGCTTTTGAAATGTAAAGTTCGCCCCCATTGAAGAGAATAGTTTAGAATCCATTGCATCCATGCTAGTTGAAATTACAGTGATGCTGCTCGTATCGAATTCTTTCATGCTTCGCAAGACCTTGACACATTCCAGGCCAGTCATCTCGGGCATGTTATGGTCAATGAAAATATGATTCGGGACAAAATCGAGTCTGGTATCAAGAAGAGATTTGATGGCCTCGCCCGGATTAGTAAAGGGCATGCAAATGGCCTCAGGGTCAACCTCAGCGATCGCTTCCTGCATTAACTCAATATCGTCAGAATCATCATCAATCAAAACGATTGTCAGGCGCATAGGACTGGCCCCGTAAAAAATGACTTTGGGGATTCGTCCCAAGATAGAAATAATTTCATCCGTACTTTAACACACGCGAAATCAATTATAGCATTGGGGTAGCCGGAACAACGCAGCAACAGGCGGGGCAAATTATATCCGGATAGTTTGTAGCTTTACAGCATGACCGATGACGACATCCAGGATTCAATTAAAAGCGTATTGATAGCGGAAGACGACGATGATGACTATGCTTTCATCAGGGAAGCAATCCTGCACAATCGCCTCACTATTAAGATTTCACGCGCCGAGAACGGCGATGTGCTGATCAAGATACTGGATGAGAATTCGCCCGATCTTCTCTTTCTTGACATCTCCATGCCCTGCCGCGACGGAAGACAATGCCTGAAAGAAATCAGATCAAACAAGAAATTTGACCTGCTTCCAATCATCATGTACACGGCCCTCAGGCACGATCAGGACATCGACTACTGCTTTCGAGAAGGAGCAAATCTCTACGCACTTAAGCCGAGCTCATTCGACGAGTTGACTGCCTTAATCAGGAACATCCTGACGATTGACTGGAAGAGAACCCAGTACTATCCGCCGATTAATCAGTTTGTGATCTGAAATTCTCCGATGTACAGAGCTGCACTTTGTTAGTCTTCAGGACGCGCAAACGCAACATGTAAAACTTCAGGTGTAAAATGTATAAGCGGGAAAGCTGACACGGCCGTCGCGTACAGACTCAAAATATTGGTGTATTTTTAGCGCCTTATTCAATCTACATGAGTCAGAACTTCAATACAATATGTGCTCAGGCAGGTCACGCCGCAGCAACCAACGATCCGGACGTCACTTCATCAATACACCTCTCAACAACATTCCACTATGATGCAACTGGCGAGCCACCAACCGGATGGCTATACAGCCGCGAGAACAATCCCAATCGAAAACATGTTGAAGGGCTACTAGCGCAGCTGGAACATGGAACGGATGCTGCCGCCTTCAGCAGCGGAAGTGCTGCAGCACACGCTGTCTTTCTGAGTCTTAGTCCTGGTGATCATGTTATCATCAATAACGATGCATATGCCGGCACACGGCTAATGCTTAAAGATGTTTTTATTCCCTGGGGACTTGAAGTTTCATTCGTTGATCTGACTGACCGCGCGAACTTGCAGTCATCAATCAAAACAAACACTGCGCTTGTGTGGTGTGAGTCACCAACCAATCCACAGTTAAACATTATCGATCTCTATGCTCTTGTCGATTCCTGCGCGAAACGCAGGATCAGAACGGTGATCGATAACACCTTCGCTACTCCGTTCTTACAGAACCCATTGCTGATTGGAGCCGACATCGTTATGCATAGCACCACCAAATACCTCGGCGGACATAGCGATCTGACCGGAGGTGCATTGATTACGAAGGAGAAGAATGAATGGTGGGAGAAAATCAGACATATCCAGCACATCTGCGGTTCGGTTCCGAGTCCTTTTGATTGCTGGTTGCTTACACGTGGCATAAGATCGCTTGCGCCACGCATGAAGCTGCATGTTGAAAACGCCAGGGCTGTTGCCGAATTTTTGAACAGTAATCCGTCAGTAGAACGCGTTCTCTATCCCGGTCTAAGCACGCATCCTGGATATGAAATTGCGAATAAACAAATGCGCGCGCCGGGAGCAATGCTTTCATTTCTCGTAAAGGGTGGCAAAGACGACGCCATACGTGTCGCGAAAAGCGTTAAGCTGTTTACGAATGCCACAAGTCTTGGGGGGACGGAAAGTCTCCTCGAGCACAGAAAAACCGTCGAGGGTCCCGACTCGCCGACTCCAGATAATTTAATCCGGCTTAGTGTTGGCCTTGAAGATGCCGTTGACCTCATAAATGATTTAGCTGCGGCCCTAAAAAAGTAGAAATCAAATTCCTCAATAGCTCTTTCAAAGAGGCCACTTAAAAGCTGTGAATTGGAATACTACTGGCTCTTCAGGCGCTCAGCCTTTTGTACCGTCTGAACGCCATCAGGAATGACGAACCAAAATTTTGTACCAACCCCTGGAGTACTGGTCACTTCGACTGAAGTATTCAAAATCTCTGACAGTGCTTTTACAATTGATAGCCCGAGGCCGGTGGAAGATTCGCCGCCTGTGGGTCTCGCACTCAATCGTTGAAACGCACCAAATAGTTTGCCGATGTCTTCCTCTGTGAGTCCCGGCCCTTCGTCCTGCACTTCAAACTGGATCCCCACAGGCTCCACACGGAAGGCCCGGACATGCACCTTGTTGCCGGCATTTGAAAACTTGATCGCGTTCGACACAAGGTTGTCCAGTATCTGACGGAGGAGCGTACCATCGGTCATGAAGTTCGTCACTGCACCATCGATGTTTGTTAGCAACTCGATATCTTTCTTTTGCGCTGACGCATTATAATTTTCAGCGACGGCGGCGATAATCTTTCGAACGTCAACGCGTTCGAAATGAACTTTGATTTCAGCACGTTCAAAGCTGTTCAAGTCGAGCAGACGTGTAACCAGATCCTGCATCCTTCGAAGTGATGCTTCAGCCATCGTCAGATATGTGAACTGATCATCGTTCAAATTTCCGGACATCCTTATTAGCCCCATGAGTCCGGTGACTGAGCTAATGGGATTTCTAAGGTCGTGCGTAGCCATACCCAGAAATCTGCTCCTCTGATCATTCAATTCCTGCAGATCATACACGGCTTTTCTGAGACTTTGCTCGAGGAATTTCCTCTCACTTATATTGAACAGCGTCGATCTGTTCTTAATGAAATTTCCGTCCTCGTCAAAATATGCTATGGTATTCAAAAGCACCGAAAATGTCGTTCCATCCTTTCGCTTTAACTCAAACTCAAGACCTTCGAGACGGCCATGCTTTTTGAGTTCTTCTATAGCAAGACGTCGTATTTCAACCGACTCAGGAGTCATTAGTTGAGTAACTGTCATCTTACCCAGTACCTCTTCTTCCGTGTAACCCAGCCAGTCAAGTTCCGTCCTGTTAATCTTCACTATCAGATCGTTTTTGTCAACCGTGTGATAACCGCATGGAGCGTGCTCATACAGAAACTGTAGTTCCTGAAGAGATTCAGCGAGCCTTGTATTGCTTTGTTCGATGTACTTTGTCAACGACACAATCTGATCGAGACTGTCGCTCAGCATCTGATTCCTCTGTGTTAACTCTGCTGTTCGCTCCTGCACTTTCCTTTCCAATCCTGAATTGGCACCTGCAAGCTCTGAGAGTAAATTATTGTTGGCGTCCCGTTGATAGCGAATGACCCCGATCGACGCAATACACACCACGCCGATACCGAAAAGGCAGAACCAGCGAATGGCATCACTCACAAGATACTGGTCGTTTAATGCTTCCTGCCTCGATGCAAGGATGCTCTGTTCCGTTTTGATGAACTGCCGCGTTCTGGCGTGTACGCTGCTTAAAAGCCTATTACGCCCGGCCTGTTTTAGCATGTCTACACTAGCAAAAGTTCTCTCTGCTATCTCACGGTCCCATTTATCTTTCTGACTTTCTATAAGGGGAACGATCTGATCCGTCAGTACCTGCTGTTGCGCCAGATTATCCTGAACGAGCGACAGCAGAACAGCCACAGTGGAATCGAGATCAACTATTGCTTCACTATATTCACGTTCATGTGATGTACGATCATCCTCGGCCAGCAGTATGTTTCGATGCGATGCTTCGGCGGTGTGGACATTTGCAAGAAGGTACTGGGATGCTTCGATTACATTGTATGTATGCTCTATCAGGTGCTCCATCGATCGGCTGCGGACGTTCCTGAATTGAGTTATTGACAAGGTTACAATAACCAGAAACAAGGCCGAAGCCAGCAGCCAAATCGCCAACCTGGTAGTGATCACCATTCGCATAATCTTGCTAACTGTTAATAATTTAAGAGATTGGCTTTCGAATATCAAGGACATTGATCCACTAAATGAACATCCTGTTCACTTTCTTGTTGATTAATCATCCGGGCTTCCTATAAACTTTCATAGATAGCAGCCGCGGCCAGCATCAAGGTCGCTTGTGATACAAGGAGTCCTTGTGAACCCGTAGTTCCAGGGGTGCCGTTGATGCAAACACCCCGACAAGATTCGCAGTGGAATAAGGAGGAAATTCTACAAATCGCTGGCTATCGGTAGCGATCTGCATCCAGATGTGCAGGTACGGTTGTTGCCTTACATCATGGAAATAAACACTTTTGGCCCTGGCCGAGAGACAACGAATATGTACGCCCTTCTACTGATACGAAACCTATTGTTCCGGACCGGGCAAGGGGCACAATCATTTATAAACATTATGGACAACGTTATGAAGACGAGTAAAAGTAACTCCAGCCAGGATCTGTCCTCGAAGCTGGGAAAACTATTTGAAGACGAACTGAAGGATATCTATTGGGCAGAAAAGGCTTTAACGAAAGCCATTCCGAAGATGATCAGGAACTCAAGTTCACAGGAGCTTATAAATGCTCTGAGAAGGCACTTGAACGAGACTGAAGAACACGTAGTGAGAGCAGCGAAGGTTTTCGAAATGCTTGGAAGAAAGCGACGGCGAAGAAATGCGAGGCCATGGACGGCCTGATTAAAGTAGCAGAAGAATTAATGGAAGGTGCGGAAGATGGTGTGATGATGGATGCAACCATCATAGCAGCGGCTCAAAAAGTAGAGCACTACGAAATTGCTTCTTACGGGACGCTCAACGCGTTTGCTCTGACACTAGGATTGCAAGATGCTGCAGCTATTCTTTCCACGACCCTTGAAGAAGAGAAGAATGCTGACTCGATTTTAACCGAAATTGCGGAAACGGCGATCAACATTGAAGCTGCCGGGGAACCTGCGGAATAGACTTAACTACCCTAACACCGGGGATTTGCCATGGCGGTCTAAACCTTAACTGCTCCTTCCACGGGCTCTATGTGCTTTCCAAATTTGTCAGCGTATTCCTTAGTAAACTCGCCTCCGAATAAGACAATAAGTCCTGCATAAGAAACCCACAGCATAATCAATACGATTGTCCCTGCAGCACCGTACGCGGATGCAGGGTTGCTTGTTCCAAAATATAAACCCAACGCAAGTTTGGCCACAACGAAGAGAACCGCTGTAAGAAGGGCGCCAGGGAGCACATCTCTCCACTGAATTTTTGCGTCGGGTAAGAATTTGAAGATCGCGGCAAATAGCAGGGCTGTGACAGCGAGCGAAGCAAAGAAGTCCGCTATACTTACCAATGCCACCAGTGATTCCGAAATATGTCCGCCTATCCATGAACCAATCGCCGCAAGCGCGGCCGACAAAAGCAGTGACACCAGTAACAGGAATCCCACAATTAACACAAGACCGAATGAAAACAAACGATCCTTGATAAGTTTCAATACCTTACCTTTTGGCTTTGGTTTGACGCCCCACATTTCATTTAATATCTGTTGCAGTTGATAAAAGACACCGGTCGCACCGAATAAGAGTATGGCCGTGCTGAGTACAGTAGAAAGCACTGTGCCCTCGAGTTGAGTGCCCTGGGTAATCATGTACTCAACATCTTTGGCTGCGTCCTGACCTATTAGTCCACTAATCTGCGAACTGATCTGATGAGTAATTGCTTCCGTTTCAAACATTACTCCTGCCACATTGATCGCAATAACGAACAACCCTGGCAGCGAGAAAATTGTATAGTATGCGATGACAATACTATTGTTGAATGGACTCCGCTCCATCAGTTTGGAAAATGTATTACGCAGTAGCTGCCAAAATTTCTTTAACCGTGTCATTACCCGGGATATAAATAGCACCACGCAAAAAGGACGCCATGAGTAGATAAGAATGCAACAATATGCCGCCCAGGGAACGCAGTCTATTCCAACTGTTCCTTAACGGAACGTATTGCATCTATGAACATCGTTCCATACTCATCCATGCTGTCCGGCTTTTCGGTGATACCTGAAGCGCCAAGGTCGATGAATCGCTTTTGTTTGCTCTCGTAAATGTGCATCGATGACGACATCAATACAATTTTTGTATTCCTTAAATGATCAATCCCGCGAATTGCCATAACGCACTCCTCCCCACTCATCTTTACCATGTTTACGTCGACGAAAATGTAATCCGGAGGCGGAGAACTGTTGATCAGCGCAACCAGGGCCTTCTCACAGTCTTCAAAGGCTTCGCATTTTGATCCAGGAAACGCTGTGTTAATTGCGTCTTTCATAAACTCAATTTCCTCACAGTCGTCGTCGATGATTACGATGTTCAACATTGGTCCGATCTTTCAATTGCGGCATCAAAAACCGTCCCAGCCTACTACCGTATGTTGAATAGCCGGAAACGGGATTCGCAATTGCTGGGGAATTTCCACGGTATGGCTAAGGGGAGCAACAGACAGAGTGAGAGCAGAGAGTGAGAGTGAGAGTGAGGGCAGAGAGTGAGAGTGAGAGTGAGAGGAAAGACCAGATCCTGAGGTTAGGAACGTTTTCGAGAACAACTCAGCTTAAAAAAAAGAACCCGGCGTGTCCGGGTTCCTTGATTTATCAAAATGCAATACCTGAAGAACAACCTGTCGGTACTCCTCAATCTTGTAAGGCTTCTTAAACGCAAAGTCAGCTCCATTTCTCACCAGGAACACCTGGTTCTCTGAATCCATGTAGGTGGATATCATCGCGATCACTACATTATTCAACGACAGCTCCTTTCTAAGTACCTGCAGGCACATGTCGCCTGTGAGCTTCGGCATATTGATATCGATAAATACGGCGTCCGGCGGCGCGTCCGTATTTGACAAAATCGCCTTCAAAGCTTCTTCAGGGTCTGAATATGCTGCGCATTGAACAGGGCCATAGTAATCGTTGATGGCCTGCTGCATCAGCTCCAGCTCATCGGGATCGTCGTCGATTAAAATGACAGTCTTCAAGATTGTGGGTTATGACACTTAAGATATAAAAAAATTAAGAATGAAGAATTATGAATTATGAATTTGGGGCACCACGATAGGCCGCCGGTTGCAAGTCGATCAAAAGCACGTCAACATCCAGTCCCATCGTCATGTTTCATACAAAAGTTTCCTATTTTTCATTGCATATCCGATCGATGTCACGTACCGTTGCGATGATTTGGAGCTTAGAATATTTCCAAACAGGACAGGTCCTTGCTGTCCTGGAGAATGGAGTGCGCGCAGAGGAACGCGTGCATTGGAAGTACAAGCCGTGTGCACCTCAAAAGTTCGGAGTATGTTCAATCTAACAAACAACGTGCGCCCATTGAATATCATAACGCCAGCTTGTCGTTTGCTATTTGCGTTGTTGATCGTTTGTCTTATATCGTCGGAGGAGTGCTTTGCCCAGGTTAAGATCAGTGGCCGCGTGACTGACACACAAAGCAAACCTATCCCCTATGTAAACATCGGGATCTTCAAAAAGGGTATCGGTACCATCAGCAATGAAGATGGCAGCTTCTCACTGCATGTTCCGGTGCAGTACCAGGGAGATAGCATTATGTTTTCTGCCATCGGATATGAGACAGTGGTTCTTCCTGCCGGGAACTTAAGCCAGATAATATTAAGGGAAAAGACAGTTCTTTTAAAAGAGGTGACCGTTACTGCTAAGAGTGCAAAGCCAAAGTCTGTCGAGTTCGGCAATCGGTACTGGGAAGGTCCGAATGGCGTTCAGTTCCTCGACACGCTTTATGCCGGAGCGGCTATGGCCATACTGATTAACCCCGACTTCACTCCTGCCTACGTGATAAAATCCCGTATCCGTATTCAACTCAATACGCTTGGCGAGTTTAAGATTCGCCTCAGATTATTATCCGTGAATACTGTCACTGGACTCCCCGATGAAGACCTGCTAAACGAAAGTGTAGTCATTACCTCTAAAACAGACAACCGCTGGATTGAAACTGACTTATCCGAATATCATTTGAAACCAGAACAACCTTTCTTTCTCGTGTACGAATGGATCATGGATGACAAAGCAAGGCGAATTCTCGCCAGGGATTTCGATGTATATGCAAAGCAGCATCCGGAGGATTTTGTCGAAGTCAAGAGAGTTGTTGACGGGAAAGAGGTGAGTTCAATTGAGAACAACTTTCATCGCGGGGTTCTGTTTGGGGTATCGAGAAATCCCTGGTCGATCAAAACGTATTCATGCTACTACCGCAGGAGCAGCCTTGCGGAGTGGAACAAGTCGATGTATATACTGGCGGCACGCATTACACTGTCGGATGTTCCGCCTGCTGAATAACAGATTGTCCACATCACCTTGCAAGAATCCGTATCAGCTCGTCATTGACGTAGTATACTTCCGCGCCCTCTCTCCGGGGAGTGAGGATCTTTGCCTGGCCAAGCTCATCCATGTATTTGGTCAGGGTTGTTCTGGATGTTACTCCAGCCGCGTCGCCGATCGTCTTCGCCCTGATGTAAGGCTGATAGAACAAAACATCGTTCACCTCCTTAGTGTACCATTTGATGTGCTTCTTGCCATGATCAAGTGTTGCCTTCATCTGATCTGCAATTTCGTTAATCAGCTGATTTGTAAATATGGAAGTGCGTTCAACCGCGTCCAGCATATAAAGCACCCATTCTTTCCATGAACCCCGCTGAGTCACCGCCCCAAGGTTGTAGTAATAGTCGGTCTTGTTTACGATAATATACTTTGATAAATAAAGTACCGGTCGGGCGAGCAGTCCTTTGTGGACCAGGTAAAGCAAATTCAGGATGCGTCCAGTCCTTCCGTTACCGTCCTGAAAAGGGTGAATAGCTTCGAACTGATAATGAGCAATACACATTTTCAACAACGGATCGGCTGGGTACTTTTGATCATCATCGAGATATTCCAGCATGTTATTCATCAATCCTTCAACAACGCCCTCGCCACGCGGTGGCGTGTAAACAATCTCTCCCGTACGAAACTCGCTGTCACCCTGACGGATCACCACCTGCGACTGCGGGGGACGGATGCCGGACCTGCTTTCCTTGATTTGCTGGAAGATACCGACAACCAGGTCGAGTGTAATGGAGGAGCTGTCGGCGAGCTGACGATAGCCTGTCCATAACGCCTCCCGATATTTCAGCACTTCCTTTGTTGCCGGATTGGCCCGCTCTTCCCTGGCTGTGTCGGATACGGCTTTATAAAGCTCATCTTCGGTGGTAAAGATGTTCTCTATTTCGGTAGACGTTTTGGCTTCCTGGAGTGCGATAGTGTTGACCAGCATATCCGGATTGGGCAGGCACTGAACATTCGCATTGACTGTCGCCAGTGCCCTGGAAGCTGTTACAAGCTTCTTCAGGAGTGCCGCTTCCTCCTCGATGCTACCGGAGGGGGGAAGCGCGGGAAGGCCGTTAAAGGGCTTATTTCGATCGTATTTCGACATTATGATGTCCATTTCTGGTCATTTTCTGGACATGATACAAATGTAGCATCAGAAAGTGAACATCATAAGACTATATGTTCATTTTTACTACAAAACTGGACAAATAGAGCATTTATGTCCATTTTTATGTCATTCTTGAACAACCACATCATACTTGTTCAGGCTTGGCCAAGGCCGGTCAGGTTAATGGAAAGTGCCATCCAGCATATACAATCTCTGCAAAGTTCTTCTGAAACCCCCGGCGTCCAGTTTGATCAAATACCGCTAGCCCGGTTCCATGATATAAATGCGCCCATAGGGCCGGTCATGGCATGACGCAGCCTCTATGGGCGTCATACCGCTGATGAAAAATTCAACTGTATAATTGAAAAAAAGAGCTAAGATTCGGTTTGTGAATTAAAGCACCGCCAACGAACGACTGACAAGTTATGTCATTAACGGCCGGTAGGGCGCAGGTTGCGATCCATCATGTAGTGATGGTCAACTAAATAAACAATCGTAGATACTCCATCAAACACTCAAGCATAAAAACAGGTCTCCATGAAAAATGACACATTCAGCTCAAGAAGAAAATTCTTACAGCAGGTAGGCGCAACAGGTTTAGCGTTAGGTGCGGCGCCACTGTCATCACTTAGTGCAAAAGAAAAAGCCGAAGAACGAATACTTCGATACGAAAAGAAGACAGCACCCGCCGACAAAGTTCGCATCGGTGTAATCGGCTATGGCGTTCAGGGTCACTACGACCTGAACACTGCACTCAAAGTGCCTGGCGTAGAGCTGGCCGGCATATGCGACCTCTATACCGGAAGACTTGAAAACGCTAAGGAACTGCACGGCAAAGATCTGTACACCACCATTAACTACAAAGACCTCCTCGACAGAAAAGACATCGACGCGATTCTTCTCTGCACAACAGACGTATGGCACGCACGCATCGCCCTGGATGCGCTTGCGAAAGGCAAGCATGTATACTGCGAAAAGCCAATGGTCTACAAGATCAGCGAAGGCTATCCAGTGATGGAAGCGGCAAAGAAGTCAGGCAAAGTGTTTCAGGTGGGAAGTCAGCGCGTGAGCAGCATCGGCTATGCAAAAGCCAAAGAGCTCCTTGCCGCCGGTGAAATCGGCAAACTCAACATGGTGAACGCCGTGTACGACAGACAAGGCTCAATCGGCGCCTGGGAATATACTATTCCCAAAGATGCCAACGCCATGACGACCAACTGGGACAAATTCATCGAGGTCACTGAAAAGATGGCGTATGATTCGAAGAAGTTCTTCTGGTGGCGCGCCTTCAAGGAAGTTGGCACTGGCGTAGCAGGAGACCTCTTCATCCACCTGCTCAGCGGCACTCACTTTATCACAAACTCGAAAGGACCAGAAACCATCTACAGCACTGGACAACTTAGCTACTGGAAAGATGGACGCAATCTCCCGGATGTGATGTCGGGTGTGATGCAATATCCAGACTCGAAAGAACACAATGCCTTCCAGCTAACATTGCAAGTGAACTTCATCAGCGGAACTGGCGGACAGGAAGTGATTCGCCTCATAGGCTCCGAGGGTGTGATCGAAACAAAAGGTAACAGCATCACCATCAAACACAGCCTCATGCCCGAAGCTCCCGGCTTCGGCGGCTATGATTCACTCTTCACCTTTTCAAAAAAGATGCAGGATGAAATGCAAAAAGAATATGACGCAAAATGGTCCGAAGCACAGAGGAAGAGACCAACAAAAGAAGACATTGTTTTCAAAGCTCCTGATGGATACAGCGATCATCTCGATCACTTCACAAACTTCTTCGATGCGATAAGAACAGGAAAGGCTGTTGTTGAAGATGCAGAGTTTGGATTCAGAGCTGCTGCGCCGGCGTTGGCATGTAATGAGAGCTATTTGACGAAGAAGATAATCAGCTGGGATCCTAATACAATGAAGCTGAAGTAGAACCAGGCTCCAGGGTTTGCAAGAAAAGGAACGAGGCTGAGCGACTGGATTTTACCACGGCGTACGGGCTTTACCGGCCTGCTCGCAAAGACATTTCATCTGTTAATACATGTTGAGGGTATCTGAGGTAAAATAAGGTCGCTCAGCCTCGTTCCTTTTCTTGCAAACCCTGGATGCTTCCTTGTCAGCATATTTAATAACCACGTAGCCGCTTCACTGCGTTCGCGAAGGCTGCTCGTTACGACGTAACGATCGGCAGTTTGAGTATTAGCAATGCTGCAGTAACGATAATGCCGAGGTCGGCAGGTTCGTGGTATGTGAGGCAAAAATAAGTTTGCTCAGTGCTACTGAATACGTCCAAGAGATTATCTCCTGATCTCGTCGAAGATCTGTAAAAAGTCATCCATCATTTTTTGATAGCCCTGGAAATCAATAGGCTTAACGGCGACCATTCCTGCTCCAAGATTCTTGCAATCAATGATGAGCGAAGAGTCGGTATAGGTAGAATAAACAACTACGGGGATATTCGCAAAACGCTTTTCTGACTTCAGGTACGAAAGCGCGCGCTTCCCGTTCATCTTTGGCATGTTCTGATCCAGAATAATCAAATCGGGCAACTCTTCATCTGACACGACTCCATTCAAAAATTCAATTAACTCAACACCATTTGAGGCCGGAGGCAACAAGACAATATCTTTCCGCTGCGAGAAGAATGTGAAAAACAGCTCGCGGTCATCCAAATCGTCCTCAACAAGAATTACCTTTTTACTCATTGTCGGCAACTGGTTGCTTTAACGGCAAAATTACGTTGAATTCGGAGCCTTCACCAATACTACTTTTGGCTACGATCATTCCATTATGTTTCTCAATGATTTTCTTGGCAATCGCTAATCCAATTCCGGAACCTTCATAGGCCGTTTTCGGATTGAGCGTTTCGAACAGATTAAATATCGACGACGTATATGTTTCATCGAAGCCTATTCCATTGTCGCTTACCGTAAACCGACAATACCGTGAGTGATCATCAATCGACAGACCCAACTCAACCGGATCTAATTTTTTCATCCTAATTTCAATGATCGGATGTCTGTCGGGAGAAACGAACTTCAAGGCGTTGCTGATCAGATTGTGAAATACCTGCCGAAGCTGGCCTCTGTTTCCCTCCACTTCACAAAGGTCGGCAACATTCACCCTCGCATTTTTTTCTGCAATACGTAAATCAAAATCTTCGATTATTTCGGTGACAATCTGCTTCAGATCTACCTTTTCTGTGAGAATATCTTTCGCTGAAAGTTTTGAATAGGTCAGGATATCTACAATAAGAACCTTCATCCTCTGAGATGCATTAAAAATCTTCTCGATAAAATTTCTGGAAGTATCCGGCAGCTGATGAAATGAGTTATCTTTTAAAAGTTTTGTGAACACCTGAATCTTTCGCAGCGGCTCCTGAAGATCGTGCGACGCAACGGAAGCAAACTGTTGAAGATCGTGGTTGCTGGCAACAAGCGCGTCGTTCAACTCGCGAAGCTGATCGTTCTTCGCTTTCAACTCACGCTCTATTTCCTTCTGTTGTGTAAGATCTGTCACGATAACGCTCAGCGATGTATCGCCATCCATTTCAAGCGCGTTCAAAGACAACTGCACATCGATACTCCTGGTTGCACCACGCAAACGCATCTCGGCTTTCACATTATTAGTCCAGCCCTTTGACAACAGTTCCTGGTACAATGGCAGATCATCATTAAAGATAAAATCTGAAAAGTAGTTACCCATCACGTTGGACAAAGAATACTCAACCAATTGAGAGAATTGTGAGTTGCAATAGGTAATCAGTCCATCATGGTTTAACGTCACCGCCCCTTCCGTCATCTGTTCAATAAACAGTCTATAGGCACGATCGGCGGACTTCAGTGTAAACAGCGAGTGGCCAGAATCGTCGCTGACGACAAGAGCGTCTATTTGCCCTGTGCGTATAGCCTCCAGGGTATCATTAGCCTCAGCAAGCTCCTTACGGAGTTTGCTGATTTCAATTTCCTGGTCATCCCATGACAGCTCTTTCATGCGTCGTGATTAAGTCCCAATCCCTCGATCACCTTCAATTCATTCGACATGTCCCCTATCAGCCTTCGCTCCGGCAATGGATGCTTTCTCACCAGCATTGGCAACGCCACAATCTGTTCACGCTGCGCTATGGACTTTTCCTGATAGACATCAATTATCTGCAAATCGTACTTTCCGGAAACGTGAGCTTCTAAAATGCGCCGTATATTATTAATCGCCTTCAATGAATTTGGTGAAGCACCGGACACAAATAACTTAAGATCATACTCACGAACAATATTCGGATCGAGTGGCTTCATGTAGCTATTTATTTTGCTGCCCGCAGATCGAGACCCACCAGCACCTTTTCCTCATTTGAAAGATCACCGATAATTTTTCTTACCGGCTCCGGCACTTTCTTCACCAGCGTGGGAATAGCAAGGATCTGATCACCTTCCGCCAGCTGAGGATTGACTAAGAGATCAATGACCTCTATCTCATATATACCTTTCAGGTGTTCCTCACAATACCTCTTCAGATTTTTTAAAGCAAGGGCAGATTTAGGTGTGTTCCCAGCGATATACAAACGAAGCTCATATTTATTGGTTCCCTTTGCCATTACGCTTCTTTGATTTTGGTGCGTTGTCATTCAAATATCGATTCTTTGTTAATTGGTCTCGATTCTGTTCCAATACTTTCCTCCTCAGCTCCTCCTCCTGAAATGTACGATTGAGCTCATCTTTCACAGATTCAAATTCGTCATTCAAACTTGCAATCTTCGCTTCAAGAACCGTCTTCTTCCGCTGAATCTCCCGTTCGCGTCGCGTGCCTGCAAAAGTCTTGATCTCCTGCCCGGCCGCTTCCTGAAGCTGCTGTTCTTCCCGCGCTGAACCAATGAGTACACCATTCGGACCGAGATATACGTCGACAAGCTCAAGACCCTGGTCCGTAATAATAAATTCACGTACCTGATTCGAGTGTTTCATGCCCCGGGATTTCATAATATAAAGTCCTCTGTTCCTCTCGCCATTCGATTCCAAATCACGAACCGAGATCCACGCGTCAACAAGGGACGAGACTCCCTCATCAGTTTGCTCGCTGTTGCTATTGCTATAATTTAATGCAGTAAACAGCACCGATATCTGATTCCTCTGAAGGTGATCTATTAGTCGAATCAGCATAGATTTCACCTCACTTACAGACCCTATGGTTACAAGATTAGTTATCGGATCAATAATGATCACTTGTGGTTTGAAGGCGGTTATTTTATTGTAGATGTCAACTAAATGCATCTCGAGTCCGTGTATAGTTGGACGTGAAGAATGAAAACGCAGCAACTTCCGATCAATATGTTGTTGAAGGTTCATGCCTATTGAAGACATGTTCCTGATAATTTGCTGTGGTGACTCCTCAAATGCAAAGAACAGTACCCGTTCTTTCCTCAGGCAGGCTGCATTGGCAAATGAAGCAGCAACACTCGTCTTTCCTGTTCCGGCAGTTCCCGACACCAGAATGCTAGATCCTCTGAAAAATCCATCTCCTTCGCCAAGCATCTCGTCAAGGGTCGGAATTCCGGAAGATATTTTATCCGATGAAACTTCATAATTGAGTTCTAGTGAAGTTATCGGCAAGACGGAGATACCTTCCTTGTCAATAAGGAACGGATATTCGTTAGTGCCGTGAACAGTACCACGATACTTAATCACCCTAAGGAGCCTTGTCGACACCTGATTCTTTACGCGATGCTCAAGCAAAATGACGCAGTCCGAGACGTATTCTTCCAACCCCTGACGCGTAAGCGTCTCCGTGCCCCGTTCACCCGTAATAATAGTCGTAACTCCCTTGTCCTTCAACCATTGAAAAAGTCTCCTGATTTCAGACCGAAGTATCCCTTCATTTGAAAGGCCGCCAAAAAGATTCTCAATCGTATCAAGAACTACACGCTTAGCCTTTACACTCGAGATCGCGTGTTCAAGTCGCACGAATAAACCCGAAAGATCATACTCACCAGTCTCTTCGATTTCAGCCTTATCCACATGAACATAATCTATCTTGACTTTCTTATCGGCCTGAAGTCTTTCAAGATCAAATCCAAGCGAAGCAACGTTAACTTCAAGCTCCGCTCCCTTCTCCTCGAAAGTCATTATAACGCCCGGCTCATCATATTTCCGAGCACCATTAACGATAAACTCGATTCCCAACAATGTTTTGCCGGAACCAGGCCCTCCACAGACCAACGTCGGCCTGCCTTTAGGGAGCCCCCCGAAAGTGATTTCGTCAAGACCGACGATACCAGTTTGACACTTTTTTAGTTTGCGACTTCGAGATACAGACGCCCTACTCTTATTAGCCATACGACATTTACATTAACAATAAATATGGCCCGCATAACTCTGAACGTTTCTGAGAGAAAGGGTGCAGAATTGAATGCGATCAGCCAGATGTTTGTGATGCGTTCAGCGAATAGGACTATGAAATTTATGCCAAAGAGGACTATGGAGTGAGTGATAGCATATTTTCAGAAAATGTGGAAAAAACACCACAGTGTCGTTGAAGTAGAGGGCATTTGCGCAGGGTTCGAAAGGTCCAAAGATATGCTTGAGCGACTGGATTTAACCACGGCATACAGGCTTTACTGGCCTGCTCGCAAAAAACATTTTCATCCGTCAAAGCAAAGCGAAAGTATTTGAGGTAAGCTAAGTTCGCTCAAACCATATCTTCGGACCTTGCGAACTCTGGAAGCTCCCCTCATTCAAGCAATGGTACGCAGCAGTTAAGGCCGTAAATGCGGCGTACCTACTGCTGAAGAGGTTGCATTGACTGTTCAGACGCGCTGTTAGAGACCGGCAGCGTTATAGTAAACGTCGATCCCTGGCCGTACGTTGACTGGAAACAAATGCTGCCACCCATTCTGGTCACAACGTCCTGGGTGATGTAAAGTCCAAGGCCAGAGCCCTGGGATCGCTCGTTTCCCCGGTAAAACATTTCGAAGACCCTTGGCTTAACTTCAGATCGTATACCCTCTCCGTTGTCTTCAATTTCGATAATCATCTGGTTTCCGTCGAGGTACGATGCAATCTTCACCACCGGCGTCTCCTCAGGACTTTGACGCTGGAACAGTACAGCATTAGAAATAATGTTGCTCAAAATGACTCTGATCCTGTTCTTGTCCTGTTGTATCACATTCACATGGAGATCGAAAATAATATCGGGCATTCGCTCACCATGAAGTTGTGCAATGTTTTCTATTATCCCGGTACACATCGCTTTCAGGTCAATCCGTTCTAACTCGATGTCCTGTCGCTTGTTTCTCGAATAATCTAATACTTCCGCAATAAATGTCAGTAACTTCTGCGCGCTGGTTCCTATCTTTTCAAAATACTGCTGCTGATTGCCACTGTTAAATCTGCTGATATTAACGATCCCCTGTATCGTTTTTAACGGCGCGCTAAGATCGTGCGAAACGCTATACGCAAAACGATCGAGCTCGCGGTTTGCAACCTCAAGTCTTGCATTCGCATTGGCCATATCAGCGTTAGTTTTCTCAAGCAGCTCATTTTGGATAATTAGTTTCCGTTCTACTGAACGCATGTCCGACATCACACGACCAGTTACCACTGCAAAGGCAAAAAGAAAGTTAGCCCCGACAAATACATCGAAGGTCTCACCTCGTGTTAACAAAGGGCTTTGCTCGGAGACGCTCGTCAATATGGGCATCACGTAAGCAATTACGATCACGTAAAAGTTTGTCAGTATCGCAGCACCAAAACCAAAACGTATCGCTACATACAAAGAAAATAGTCCATACAAATACCAGAAGCGGCTGAACTGAAGGAAGAATGACATCACGAGCATAACGAGGAAGACGAAGGCAATCTCCACTATTTGATGGCGCTGAATGGGAATGGTATCGTGGATTACAAATTCATCGTGTGTCCACCCGCGCTTCTGCAGCAATGGAGTCAAGTAGTGTAACGCCGGTATTGTTATTAAAAAATTGGTAGTGAATTCACCGAGTATATTGCTGCCGCTGTAGGGCCAGAAAGTCGAAGCTTTCTGAGCGCCTGTAATGACCATGAAACTTTGCAATATCATCACTTCAATGACCACGGGTATAAAAATTCCCACACCCATGAATAAGACCAGGTTGCGAATGTCTGGCACCCAATACTTACCTTGAAAATATCGGAACAGCAGCCACGACAGTAGCGGAAAAATTGTCTCAGGAACACCAAACAAGAACCAAAGCTTCCATTGTTCAGCAGGCGTGCCCCACAGATAAGAGGTGGTTACTGCATTAAGATACATTGCCGGCAATACGTGCTTTGGAGATGTCCAATATGTCAGCACGAGGGCGATACAAGTAGGAAGATAATAATCCGAGACACTTTCGCTGTGCATGGTCAGCAACGACACATAGCTGCCTAGCCGAAACAGCATAAAAAAGCCGACCTGCATAAGCAAGTATTTTGTCGGCGAGAATGGAGCCCGGTTCGTGAGCGTCATAGTGGTCGCAACTTGTGATAAAGGTACGTCTCTTACTGATGCATTTATCGGTCGGGAATTGATTTAGATCTCTTCTGATCAGGGCCCAGGGTTTGCAAGGGGTCGTGGACCAGGTTTGAGCGACTGGATTTTACCACGGCGTACAGGCTTCAATGGTGTGCTCGCAAATGAAGATTATCTTCTAAGAACAGGGCTTTCGTATCTGAGGCAAAATAAGGTCGCTCAAACCTTGGTCCACGACCCCTTGCAAACCCTGGATGCTTCTCATCAACAAACTTAATGACCACGTAGCCACTTCACTGCGTTCGCGAAGGCTGCTCGTTACGAGGTAACGATCGGATGGGCAATCCAAGCACCTAATTCATAACAGAAATCTTTTTAATGGATAATATATAGTATCCACCCCTTTCTTCAGTTGCGCTTTATACGTATCCAAATATTTCTTCGCCTTGTTGTGATCCGAATAAAAGTACAATCTGTATAGCTCAAACCTTGCATCGTTGATCAGTATCCTCGCGAAATCACGCCACGTGAATATTGTTGTTTTGAAATTGCGCTGACGCCTAGCTTTATGATTCTTTTGAAACAATAGATTGCTATATCGTCCTGGTGGCTTAATTTTCGTATTTGCCCCATCGCATACAGAGTCTCGGCGTTGTCATCGTCCAATTTCCATGACTTAATAATGTACTTCTCGGCCATTCTCCATTTTCTCTGGTCAACCTGCCGACGCATTTTGTCACCGCCATCTTCGAACCGGCTTTCGTCAAGATAAGTTTGTGGAATGCAGTGAAGCAGATAAAAATTATTCCTATAGTCGATAGGCCTATTGAACGCTGCATTGTGCTGCACTCCTGCATGCTTACTTTACATAGTTATCTATCTTCACGACGTACAGGTCATAACGACCTCTCCCACCCGGCCTGTTGGACGAAAATATCATAACATAAAATCCAAGGGTCTTAACTACAATGGGCCTGAATTCTCCATACTCAGAGTTAATCTCATCACCGAATTTTTGAGGGAGGAGACCATGTTTCATTTTCAAACTTTGAATACCAAAGATCATAATCACCATCTCTGTTCGATGTAAACACCATGAAATTGTCCTTCACAAAGGGGCACTTCTCGTCATAGAAACTTGACAACCCAGCTTCCTTTTTGATATCCAGAATACGATCATTCACCAGCGCATCCATCGTGATCTTTGCACTATACCGGGCAGTGTAAATATTAAAACTGGTATCTCCCCTGTTGCTGCAGAAATAAATCCTGTTATGTTCTGTATCAATTGACGGATACAAATTATCACCAACACTATTAATCCTGGTTAAAGAGTACGGCTCAGAAACCGTCTGATTCACATTACGCCAGTTTGCCAGCTGCACAAATTTTATATCGAACGTATCACCCGGATTGGTAGCATAAAAGAAAAGCAAGTCCTGGTCTAAGACATACGAATATGGGCCAAATTCATCATTGGGAGAATTGATCACCTCAAGCACCGGACTACCAGCCGCCTCGCCGACATCTGCCGGTCTGGGGACAGCCAGGTTAAGAACTCTATCGGTTCGATGATATGAAAACGCAAGGGCACCGGATACGATATCGTAATCTTTACCGGCGCTATTCCTGTTGGACGAGAAGTAAAAGTCGGGGCCCTCAGACGGATATCCAAGGTCGGAATTGTAGTCATCATATTCGGAGTTCATCGCATAGATATTGGTGGGTATCTCCGAAACGATGATATCGTAGTCAAAACGATCGGAGGGCTTGCAATTGACGAGCAGAAGGATGATCAGAGAGATAACATAATGCTTCATAACACAACGGTTGTTATTGAATATAACAAATTTAAAGATTCTGTAGAAATGATTAAGAGGTCAGGGTTTGCAGCAGGCAGGCTTGGTTTGAGCGACTGGATTTTACCACAGCATACATGCTTCATTCTTGTGCTCGTATATTGGATTCATCTGTTAAGGCTAGACCTGCGTATCTGAGGTAAAATAAGGTCGCTCAAACCAAGCCTGCCTGCCGCAAACCCTGACAATTTTCTTCAATCACAATGGCCAAAACCACGTAGCCACTTCACTTCGTTCGCGAAGGCTGGGCGTCTAGGGGTAACGCACGGTACGTGTTAAGGTGGAATGGACAAATGCTTTCGTCGTATTAATGTCGCGGTATCAAATCCTAGTCGACTTAACGTCCGCGGAAGAGATCGTCATCAACCTCGGGGCACGCCTTCGACGAGAGGATCATCTTACGATGTCGTTATTTAACGGTTACTCTATACGTGTATAGAGGTCCGGCGTCGCCTAAAAAATGCACATAATGTATTCCCTTTGATGTAAAACGGACTACAGTAGAGTAAAGAGTTTCGCTGCCACACGCGAACGTAGTTGTGCGGGAAGCAATACTACTGTTATCAACCTTCAGCGCCATTTTCTCACAAGAGAGCAATCCGGAGCCCGCAAATTCAAAGGTAACATCTTCTCCTTTGGAAACGGTGGTGTCCATACTCACTCCGAACTTTGGACGCATGTCGAATCGAAATGCAGTCACGTAAATGATCGGACCATTCAGGAACTCGTGCAAAGTTGGTGGATTACTCAGTAGCGTCAGGGTGGAGTCCTGAGGATAGTGATTCCTGATGAACAAGTCGGGCTGAGCAAGAAAGTATGAAGGATCGTACCTTCTTATGAACTGCTTCGATTGACTATCAGTTGCTCCGCTCGACCACGTTGCATCGCAGAGGTACCATTTGCCATTTAGTTGCACCATGTTCCAGGAGTGATTTATCACGCCTGAACCTCCAATGTTGGAGGCTACTGTCCGGCCATAACCATCAACAGTCTTACACGAAAGACCCGCATGCAGGGAAAGCTCACGAATGACGTAAGCATATCCAGTGCAAACAGCCCTTTTGTCCTTCATCAGAATTTTGAACGCCTTGCGTGAAAACTCTACCGACCACTCTTTCAATTCCTCGGGACGTGCGTGAAGCTTCTTCCGTTGACGCTGATTCTGTTCAAACAAAACCGGATCGCCTTCAATATTTTCGCAGACCCATGTATAGATCGCCCTGAACTTTTCCACATCAGTTGAAAACGGCCTGGTTAATTTGTGCGACAGCGTTACAAAATTATCCAATGGATGACCTTTATAACAGTTTGCAACGCTGTCGGCACTATGAAGGTCCAGGTTGACGAAATCACTCACCTGCCCACTCGCCGAAACAAATGACAGAAGTACTATAATCAAACTAAGAGTATATCTGCTTAAGGTATACAGCATCAAAAGATGTTCTTTATCTTAGACCACAGCGTTTGCTTTTCCTGGTAACATCCCGTCACATCAACAGCTCCCAACGTAATCTCATATTCCATCTTCATTTCGATGATTGTGTCCTCGTTGGATGCAACGGTATACTCAACAGTCTCAAACCCGACAAATGAAAACAGCAATACATCGCCGGCTTTCAGCTGCACAGGAAAAGAAAACCGACCGTCGTCGTCGGTGGTAGTTCCCGTGCTTGTTCCTTTTAATAAGACATTTACTGCCACCATCGCATTACCGTCTTCATCTTTTACAATTCCGCCAAAGTGTGTATTCGATTCACTATTAACCCTCCGGCCTTTTGAAGCTTCGACGCCAGACCTAACTTCGGACGTCGCCCTGATAGCATCTGTCTGTGCATAAGTCTGGTTGATTGTAAGCATGAAGATCAGACTTAAGAATCCGGCCTTCAGCAAGGCAAGCCCGGGAGAAGCAGTTACAAGGTTGTTAAACGAATAAGACTTGAGCTGATCTGCACGGAATCGTCCACAGGTTTTTGCAGACTTGCTGGCGAAGAATTCCAGGACTGCCTGATCACTGAGCTTTGTAAAGTCAATGATCGTTTTCTCGCAGCTGGAGCAGTAGCGTCCATTTGTCTGTGGCGCGAATGCTTCCCAATTTTCTTTGCAGGGATTTTCAATTGATAGGTGGATACTGTTTTTCATAGGTTTAGATGTTTTTACCTATAGATGCTGGTGAAAGGCCGATTCCATAAAGAGAAATAAAATAATTTCATCGTCGTCTGTGATCGTCGTGAAGGATTAAGAGGCCAGGTCTTGCAGCGGGCGGAGTTTAGATTGAGCGACTGGATTTTACCACGGCGTACATGCTTCAATGGCGTGCTCATAGATAAAGATTAACTGTTAAAGCAGGACTTGCGTATCTGAGGTAAAATAAGGTCGCTCAATCTAAACTCCGCCCGCTGCAAGACCTGGATTCTTTCTCTCATCAGATTTTAGGAACCAAGTAGCCGCTTCACTGCGTTCGCGAAGGCTGGGCGTTACAGGTAACGCGCGATGCCGTTCATTGCATTCCGTTTGGGGCTGCGCTAAGGCTTCAGCACTGTATTCCGAAATGGTAGATAGAATAGGATTCGATGGCCGTTGGTGGCCAGGCAATATCAATTGAGTCCGCCTCTGTATTTATCTATGAATTGAAGCGTCAGCTCACGTGATTTCACTTTAGAATGAATCACGCCGGCAGCTGTACCTCCGAGATTGAACTCATACTTCCGGCCGCGGATAGTCAGGCTGAACTTTCGGAAAGCGATGCTGGAAACAACCGGATAACATCTTTTGAACATGAGCAAGTCGTGACCTCCATTCTCAAAAATGATGTTATTCACTTCGTGCTGGAATCCCCGTTGCTTTAATCGCTCTTCTATTCGATTGGCCATCGCAGCTGATGGCCATACCAGGTCGTGCGCTCCTGAAATGAGAAGGATCGGTCCATTAATTCTCTCAACCTTTATCACGTACTCTTCTTCATCGTTTCTGCCTTTCAGTAAGGGATCTATATACTTAATGTAATCAATGCTTGCATCGCTATTCTCTTCAAACCTTTGAATGTGTGCGAATGGAACAGGCCTGGAATTCAATGTCCATGAAGCCACCAAAGTATCTTCGTCAATTTCCGTTGCATTAGGCAGGACAAAACAACCCGGCGCATAGGCAATCACACCCTTTACCAGTGGGTATGTACTACCAAGAAGTAAAGCCAGTTCGGCTCCTCTCGAAACGCCCATTAAGAAAAGTCTATTTGTATCCAATTGCCTTTTTGTCTTCAGCCATTCGAATGCGTGCTCAAAGTATTCGAGCGGAATGTTCTCCAGCTTATCAGGTAGTCCGGCTTCTTTGAAAAATGCCAGGGAAAGGACAGCATAGCCATTTAACGCAAGGGCCTTTAGTTCTTCTTCGTATTTAAGTCCGCCGCCTGAACCACCCAGGAATACAATAACAGGCAAAGCATTGTTTGAGGAAGGATAGATGAAGTCGGCAACCAACTCTTTCTGTCGGACGTGTTCAATCGACAAACCAGTTGAATCAACAGGCCAGAACTCCTGAAGTACCAAGACAACGCCAACCAGTCCAACAACGGAAATAGCAAATGCGGACCATTTGAGGGTTTTGTTGATCATAACTACAAGCAAATACGAGCCGGGCAAACGATTATTGCGTTACGACGTGGCAAAACCTATAGCAGCAATCGCGAATGCAACGAAGCGGCTACCTGGTTTCCCAACTTTAAATCCAAGGTCAGGTTCGGGCGAGGCAGATAGGGTGTGCGGCCTTATTTTGCCTCAGATACGCACGACTTGTCTTGAAAGATAATATCTATTTGCGAGCACGCCAGTTAAGCCTGTACGCCGTGGCAAAATCCAGCCGCACACCCTATTGCCTCGCCCGAACCTGACCTTGGCACAACAGTTCTTTTTTGTTACATTTCATTATCTATCCTTTCTTTCATGCAACCTGTCACCGGTACTCCTACTCTAGCCCATGAGTTGAAAAACATTAAAGGCGACGTACTCTCCGACGACTACTCACTCGGGATGTACTCCACCGATGCAAGCTTTTATCAGATCAAGCCGTTGGTCGTCGTCATACCTCACGATGAAGACGACGTGAGACTGGCCGTTTGGGTTGCCCATAAGAACAAGGTGAAGATACTACCGCGCGGAGCCGGTACCAGTCTAGCAGGGCAAACTGTTGGTGAAGCGATCGTCATCGACTTCTCGAAATATATGAACCAGATACTAGAGTTCAATGAAAAGGAACGGTGGGTAAGTGTACAGCCAGGTATTGTGCGCGATGAGCTGAACGAGGAGATGGCAAAGTATGGTTTGCATTTCGCGCCGGATCCGGCTACGTCCAGCAGGGCCAACGTTGGTGGGATGGTAGGAAATAATTCGTCTGGGACGAAGAGTATACTGTATGGTAAGACTGTCGATCATATCCTTGAGGCCAACGTGTTGTTGGCGGATGGAACAGAACTTCAGCTCAAAGAACTTTCACAGCAGGAATTCAATCAAAAGGCTCACCAACAGAACCGAGAGGGCACAATCTACAGTGGAGTAAAAGGTATCATTGAACAAAACCGTGAAGGGATCAAACAACGCTTCCCGAAAGTGATGAGGCGCGTCGGTGGTTATAACCTTGATGAGTTTGTTTATACCGATCGCTGGAACCTGTCCAAGCTGATCACTGGCAGTGAAGGGACGCTGGCGGTTAGCTTGAGTTTAAAAATCAATCTTGAGCCGCTGCCGAAATTCAAATCGGTGGTTGTCGTACACTTTGCTGAACTATTGGAAGCTATCAGGGCCGTTGAGCCGATGCTTCCTTATAAGCCTTCAGCCATTGAGATCCTCGACAGAACGGTGTTGCAACAGAGTGCCGAGAACCTCACTACCAAACACCTTTGCTATTTCATTGATGGTGATCCGGCCGCCATATTGATTGTCGAGTTTTATGGCGATACGTACAACTCGGTTATTGATCGTCCGAAGGAGATGATCAAAACACTGCAAAGCCAACGGATGGGCTACGCCTATCCCCTCTTTCCCGGAGGCAAAGAGTACGAAGATGTGTGGGCACTTCGCAAGAAAGGATTCGGGTTAATGCTGGGTATCAAGGGTGATAAGAAGGCGCTGAGCTTCATAGAAGATTCGGCCATACCGACGAAAGTATTGCCCGAGTATATCGACCAGGTTCTGAAGATCTGCGCTAAGCACAACACTGAAGTGGCAATGTATGCGCATGCGAGCGTGGGCGTGATACACGTTCAGCCGTTGCTCGACCTGCGGCAGAAACAGGATATCACCAACCTGAAGAACATCACCGACGAGACGTTTGAACTTGTGATGAAATACGGAGGATCGTGGAGCGGCGAACATGGTGATGGCCTCGTGAGAAGCGCATACAACAAACGCTTCTTTGGAGACCAGTTGTATCAGGCTTTCATAGATGTAAAGAAGTTGTTCGACCCTCAGAATATCATGAATCCGGGAAAGATCGTTGAGGCCCAAACGATCGAACACAATCTTCGCTACGGCACTGCTTACCACGACGATGAAGTCCAAACAACTTACAAGTACCGGACCGAGAACAGCTTCAAAGAACACGTTCACATGTGTACGAGTGTTGGTGAATGCAGAAAGATGCTTGGAGGAACGATGTGTCCGAGTTTCAAGGCCACGCGTGATGAAGAACATTCTACGCGCGGAAGGGCCAATGCATTGCGTATGGCACTCTCTGGACAACTCGATAAACAGGGTTTAACCAGCGAACGATTGCACCAGGTAATGGATCTCTGCTTATCGTGTAAGGCCTGTAAGTCGGAATGTCCCAGCAACGTGGACATGGCGAAAATGAAAGCCGACGTATCGCAGATTTATTATGACAAGCACGGCACAACCTTGCGAGACCGGCTGATCCGTGATTCATCCGAAGCGGCCGCGCGCCTATCCGGAGCGTTGTCGGGTGTTGTGAATCTTGTCCAGAAAACCTCACTGTTCCGCTATGCGATGGAGAAGCTTGCCGGCTTTGATCGTCGCAGAACGCTGCCCGAATATGCAGGAGAACCGTTTTACAAATGGTTTGAAAGGAAGGGAAACAATAGATACAGGAATGCAGAGCGGAAGGTAGTGCTGTTCGCCGATACATATCTGAATTTTCACGAACCGAATATTGGCATCAGCGCAATGCGATTACTGAACGAGTGTGGCTATGAAGTTATACTTGCGAACGTAGGTTGTTGTCAGCGGCCAAAGATCTCACACGGTTTCCTCAGGGAAGCCAAAGAAGAGGGCACGAAGACTGTAGCTGGTTTGCGGAAGTACATTGATCAGGGTCTCACCATTGTTGTATGTGAACCCAGTTGTGCCTCAGCGTTGAACGATGATCTTCCCGATCTTATCGAAGACGAACCGCTTGGCGTAAAGCTCAAAGAAAACGTGATGATGATCGACAAGTTCATCGAGCGTGAGATAGCCGCAGGAAGAATAAATATTAACCTTGTATCAGTGGCTGGCGACATTCTGATTCATGGACATTGTCATCAGAAGGCGCTGTATGGCACGCAGTCCATGAAGTCATCGTTTAGTAAGGGTAGCCAGACCGTTGCCGAGATTCCTTCCGGATGCTGTGGCATGGCAGGATCATTCGGATACGAAAAAGAACACTACGCGTTGTCTCAGAAGATTGGAGAGAACGTATTATTCCCTGCGGTGAAGTCCATGAAGGACGGAACCACGTTAGTGGCCAATGGATTCAGTTGTCGTCATCAGATCACGCACTTCACAGGAGTAAAGCCCAGGCACTGGGTGGAAGTAGTGAGCGCTAAACCACGGGCATGAACTGGGCGCAAAGTATAGATCCGCTGAACAACCTGGCGCTGTCTGCATTGGTCGCGGCCTTGCCTGTGGTCCTCATTTTCTGGTTACTGATCAGAAAGGTGAAAGGCTACATCGCAGGATTGCTCACCATGTCACTCGCCATCCTGCTGACCTTCGTCGTTTACGGTATGCCCCTGAAACTTGCGTTGTTATCCGCGTTGCATGGCGCATTGTATGGATTGTTTCCAATATGCTGGGTAATTATCGGCGCGGTGTTTCTTTTTAACGTCACTGTCAGGAGCGGCCAGTTCGAGATTATCAAAACGTTTATGGCGTCGATCACTCCGGACCGGAGATTACAGGCCTTGCTCATTGCCTTTTCATTCGGTGCCTTTCTTGAAGGGGCTGCGGGGTTTGGTGCTCCTGTGGCTATATCGGCGGCCATGCTTGTGGGGCTGGGGTTCAATCCGCTTTACGCCGCGGGCATCTGCCTCATTGCGAATACCGCGCCCGTTGCATTCGGATCTGTCGGAACGCCCATCATCATAGCCTCCCGGATTTCGGATATTCCGGAGATGGCCATCTCACAGATGGTTGGCCGCACACTTCCTATATTGTCGCTCATGGTGCCTTGTTACCTTGTGGTGCTCATGGCCGGCTTTAAGAAGTCCATGGAGGTGCTGCCGGCCATTATTGTCTCAGGCGTATCCTTTGCATTCTTCCAATGGCTTTCATCCAACTATATGGGTCCAATGCTACCAGACGTTCTGGCGGGACTTGCCTCCATACTTTGCATGATGGTGTTGCTAAAATACTGGAAGCCAAAATCCATCTGGCGCTTCACTGAGGAGCCGGCTCAAACCATCGACACGGGAGTAGTGTATTCAAACGCGCAGATACTTCGTGCCTGGTCGCCATTCATTATCATGACCGCATTCATCATTGCCTGGGGATTTCAGCCCGTGAAAGATGCGTTGAATGCGATCGGCATTCTCAAGTTCGACATCCCGGGACTCAACAACTCAATCATCAAGTCAGATGGAAGTCCGCTTGTGATCAAACCGTTTGAGTTCAATTATCTTTCAGCACCAGGCACCGCTTTGCTGATTGCCACGCTCATCTCCATACCCCTCGTGGGAATGTCGTATAGCGAAGGCGTTAGAACTTACTGGTCGACGCTTAAGCAGTTGAAGTTTCCTATCATCACAATTGTGTCGGTGGTGGGCTTTGCTTTTGTCGCCAACAACTCGGGCATGTCCATCACGATGGCAGTAGCGCTTGCGGGCACGGGAGTTTTGTTTCCCTTCTTCTCCCCTATCCTTGGATGGCTTGGTGTATTTCTGACGGGATCCGATACTTCGTCGAACGCACTGTTCTGTAAGCTTCAGGCTACGTCAGCTGAAACTCTTGGCGTTGATCCTGTAGTCACCGTAAGCGCGAACGCATCGGGTGGTGTGACGGGGAAGATGATTTCACCTCAGTCGATCGCGATAGGTGCGGCGGCAGTGGGACTCGTGGGAAAGGAATCGGACCTGTTCAGGTTCACGCTGAAGCACAGCTTTGTGATGTTGATTGCGATATGCCTTATCACGTGCGCGCAGGCGTATGTGGTGACGTGGATTATTCCGGAGTATGAGAGAGTGGCATCAATAGATATGAAGAATGCTTTGCTTACGTTGTTATGTGCGGGGCTACGATAAGGATACGCGCGTTGCAGGTGGTGTACGGGCTGCGGCGATGTGCGTTTAGTGATGGGTAGATGCTGTGGATACGGAACCGCGAAATGTTAAACTCTGAATGTAAAATGTAAAAGTAACTTCTGTCTGACCGTAAGTGTAGCTTCCGTCTGAAAGTTGGACAGGTAAACCAGGACTAAATTTAACTATGAGTTCACTTATTGCCATTCGCGACAACCTGAAAGAAACCTACAAAGACATCTATACAACTGAGGCCCTGGCTGCACTGACGGCACTCGTTCATTTCAATGACGAAATCAAGTCGGCGATGGCGGCGCGATACAAGCGAAGAGCAGAGCGGCAACAACAAAAGCAGCGTATCACTTTTCCAGACCCGGAAACTATAATCCCGCGTACCAATATCAAGGTAAAAGATGCAAGGGAGGGCAAGTTCGAGGGCTCGGAAATTCCGAAAGACCTGCAACGACAGTGGATACAGGGAACCGGCCCGGCTGCAAAGCCCAACGCTGCACTGGATAGTTCTATCCGTAACGTAGCCTATGCGTTGCTCTCGGGCGCCGACGGATGGATGTTCGATGGAGAGGACGCACTCGGACAAATAGATTCTATGTCGCTCGACAATCAGCGCAATCTCAAACTCGCCATTCATAAAGATCCTGGGTTTATGAAAGCGGCCGAAAAGGTGGCGGGTGAGATGAACGCCTGGGCCAAGGAGTTCCTGGGCCGCGAGATCATATCCGACTGGAAAGAGCAACTCAACTTTACGACGAAAATATTTCGTGCACGCGGACTGCACCTCGACGATCGTCATATTCGCGATCAACACGGTGTGGCCATGGCCGCGTCTATCGTCGATATGACGTTGTATGTGGTAAACAACTATCGGGCACTTCAACAGGCGGGTTCATCCGTTGTTCTGTATCTGCCTAAGATCCAGACCGCGGGAGAAGCCGCACTTTGGAATGACATGCTAAGCGCACTTGAAAATCATCTGGGACTGGAGCGCGGTACTATCAAAGTTTATGTGCTTGTAGAGCAACTTGAAGAGACATTTCAGCTGATTGAAATTCGTGCTGCCCTCGGAAAACACTTCGTTGGATTCAATACAGGGCGATGGGACTATATTAATAGTGTAGCCGATGCGTTGTCGTGGGACAAGACGTTCATCAATCCTAATATCGAAAGTATTTTGATGACCTATGGTTACATGCGCAACTATGAGGATCGCGTGAGGCGCGCCGTGAATACGCCTGACATCAATGGCAACTATGCGCTGTGGCAAGGCGGCATGGAACCGAATATACCTGTTGGATCAAAGGAGGGTGTTTCTGCGAGCATGGCAAAAGCTGTGGCCGGCGCTGAACGCGAACAACGCGACGGAGCAAGCGGCAAATGGGTAGCGCACTGGAAGATGGTCAACATTGTAAGACCTGTTTGGGAAAAGGCTGGTGAGCCGAACCAGCTGGGAAGAAAGTTTCCTCCACTAACATATTCAACTCAAGACGCTGATGGGTTGCTATTGCTGGAGCCGGCACCAATTACCATTCGTGGTGCGCGCAATCTGTTAAGCGTTGCCCTGCAATATGGCAACGCTTTTCTTCAGGGCATGCAGGCTGCCGCATTAAAGCCTGCAGACTTTTTTGGCAACGACGATATCTTATACCTGATGGAAGACATGGCCACGGGTGAAATCCGGTTGAGCATTCTTTGGGAGTGGGTGCACAAAGGTGCCAGGCTCACTGACGACGATGTGGAGAGTGGAGTTAGGTCCGGCGATCTCTTCGATGCAGTGCTGTTCAGGAAATTACTCCGGGAAGAATATAAGAAGCTTCTCGATGCAAAGAGCAAAGACGTGCATGATGGATCGAAGACGACGACATTACCTATCTCCAGGGAGATTGCTCAAACTTATGTGCTTGATCCCGTGAAGGCACCGTGGTTTATTGACTTGCTGAATATTTGTCTCAATGTCAACGACGTCACAATAGCATCGAGAAGAATCAGCATGTTTATGGATCGGTTTAAGAAGGATGGGACGAGAGTAACGGAGAACCTGGATTTTAGCAGTTGAACGTGCTGTGAGCTGTTTATAAGGTTTACGAGAAAGGCTGCGACGTTGAGCTTTCGGATGGGATGGCCTGATTTCGGAGAGGCTCACCTCATTACTTCGAATCGAACAGCACGCGAAGCTCCAACGATGATACCGTTTCGCACCGAGATGCTGAACGGCAGGGACGTCTGACGATAATGCAGCAACAAAGCTGAATCCTTGTGCTGTGTTTTAAGCATTTGCTGATCGTACAGGCAGTTCCATCTGTTGTGCAGACTTTCCTTTTCGATTGTCTGCTGCCAGGTTTCTCTGCATTCATCGAACGATACGCCGATGAGCAGGATGTGACTTTTTTCCAGGTCAGACAGCATGTCCAGAAGCTTCTTGTACTCGTCAATGCTTTCCTGGTTATCGGACGACCAGAAGGCGATGATCAATCCATTGCTGTTCATTTCATCGCTTACGACATCGCGGGGCGTGAGTACATCGAACAGCCTACAATAGAAAGGTTGATCCAACAATCGAAACTTAGTGTTAATCAGGCCGGCGTGCACGTTTGTGGATTGCTCTACCGTTGTAGCCTGGCAGAACGAACTGATGACCGGCAATAAAACAACAATGAGTGTAAAGAACGCCTTAGCGACGAAAGGGATCTCCGATAGTGTGTATACTTTTTCGCCTGAAACGCGGACGTAACTCCTAATGCGGTCCTTGATGAAACGCAGTTCTGGCTGAGCATCCGTGGAGTGCATGTGGCGCATACGTTGCGCAAATATGGAGGCGGAATGTAGTGGTTGGACTTTGTTTAAGGAGAATTCCTTGAAATATACCCTCTATTGGTGAGGACATCGCCTTCAAAGGGTATGCAATATGCTAGCACAGTGTGTGGGGGCCGAATACAATGCAGGGTCGGGAGGAATGGGAGTTTTAGAGTTTTTGGGAGGTGCGTTGATTTGAAAGGGCCTTACGTTTTGCTATGGTTTTATTTTGATGGCTTGGCATTAATAGCCGCGTTAATTCCGAGGCAGCGCGGAGCGCCGCAGGAACGGGAGACTGCGGCTTTGCTTTCCCACACTTTAAATTCACAGGACGAGCTGGCCTCTGAACAATCCAAATAAGAGTGCGCGACGGAGGACAAGATCTCCAGTCGCGGCACTCATCTGTCGGAACCCAAACTAATAGCCTGTATTTTGTTCCAGCCCCGGATTCAGGTCGCGTTCATCCTGGGGAATAGGGAAGTAAAGATTCTTTGGCTCGATATAATTCTCCTTGCCTGCGAGGTCGTGAACATATTCTTTGACCTTACCCCAGCGCCGAAGGTCGAAGAAGCGATGGCCCTCACCAAAGAATTCAACTCTGCGTTCCTGCATGATTGCGTCACGAAATGATTGTTGGGTGAGTCCTGAAATATCGTCAAGGCCGGCGCGATGGCGTACCTGGTTGAGGAACGGTTCTGCGGTTGCTGTATGATTCAACTCGTTCAGCGCTTCAGCGTAGATCAGCAATACTTCGGCGTAACGGATAATTGGCATGTTGCGCTCGGCATCGACGGGGCCTTCAGTAGATACTGGCGGATCACCGACAATGTATTTAGCAAGACTCAGTCCCGTCTGACTCCATTTCGGGTCGTAGGCAATCTTGTTGTAGACCGATCCTGCTTCGAACAGGTTTACAGCCCTCCTCTTGTCATTTGCTTCGTAAATATTTTTTGAGTTGGCGGCCGGCACAACGATACCCCAGGCGCCAGACGCAACGTATGAGCTACCTGACGGTCCGCTGTATGACGGAACCCAGTTACCCTCGTTGTTGCCCCAGCCACCGGTGCCCGCGACGAACTGCACTTCAAACACTGACTCCACACCATTCTCGTACTGCGTTTGATAGTTCCTGATGTAGTCATCATGCAACTTGTAAACGCCAAGGTCGATCACCTCTTTTGCCTTGTCTGCAGCCTGCTGAAATTTCGACTGGTACAGATACGTACGACTGAGGAAAGCCTTTGCTGCACCTTTAGTTGCACGTCCTTCTTCGCCCGGAATTGAAACCGGCAAGGCCTCTGCATCGTGAAAATCCTGTTCGATCTGCGCCCAGATCTCCGACTGAGGTTGACGTGTAACGGTAAAGATGTCGGCGTTGTCGACTTCGTGTATCATCAGTGGCGCATCTCCCCAAATCGTAACGATGTTAAAGTACGATACACCGCGAAGAAATTTTGCTTCGTTCAGCAGGCGTTGTTTAAGCGTTTCATCCATGTTGATGGAAGGCACATGATCGAGTACGGCGTTGGCACGCGCAACGCCTGCCCACCACGCACGCCAGGCGCGCTTCACCTGAGTGTTGGATGCATTGACAGTAAAATTATCGTGGGGCACGAACCACTCGCCGTCGAAGCAGGTCATGTCATCGCCTGCGATGTCGCCAAACATGAGGCCACCGAGGCGGTATCCCATGTCCGTTTGCAAGGCGTCGTATATTGAGTTGACTGCAAGGATAGCGTCCTGGTCGGTCTTCCAGAAACTTTCGGTCGTGATCTGGTTCTGTGGCGGACGAACCAGGAACTCATCGCTGCACCTGATGGTGACGAAGAGGAAGACCGATGCGATCAGAAATATTCTTTTCATGTGATGTGTATTATAATTTAAGCAGCAGAAATCTCCTGCACATCTTCGTCTCTGACGATTGTACAGGCGGCTTCATCATGTTATATCGTTTCTATTACAAGCATGTTATTGAGTTTCGTCACAAGCATGTGATCGCGATTGATTACAAGTATGGTATTGCAATTGACTGCGAATATGTATGGCGTTTCGGTTACAAACATTTATTGCGCTGGATTACAAACCAATGTTCAGCCCTCCCAGGAACGTAATGCTGTTCGGATAAATCGTATTGTCGATACCATAGCTTGTGTTGTTTTGTGTCGCTGTACCGATGTCGGGATTGTAACCAGAATAGCCGGTGATCGTCCAGAGATTCTGAGCCGCGATGTAAACCTTTACGTTTGAAAGCTTTAACCGCTGACTCAACGGCCGGGGTAGCGTGTAACCCAGCTGTATGTTCTTTAGACGGAGATATGCACCATCTTCAAGATATCTGTCTGATGCGCGGTCGTTGTTGTTGGGATCGGTGGCAATTGCGCGAGGGTAATTGTTATCCGGATTTGATTCTGTCCAGCGATTTACCATAGCTGCTGCTTTATTCTCTCCGTCTGTACTGGACTCAAGAATGTAGCGGTTCACGTTCATGATCATGTTCCCATGAACGCCCTGGAACAACACATCAAGATTGAAGCCCTTATACTCGAAGTTGCCGCTGAAGCCATATGAAAAGTCGGGCAGCGGACTACCCAGAAATGTGCGGTCGGCATCAGTGATGATATTGTTGCCGTCGAGGTCCTTGTATCTGATGTCGCCAGGTGCAGTGCCTCCGCTCTGATAGAACACATTGGCTTCGGGCGTGAGTGCATTGGCTGCATCCACTTCTGCCTGGTTATGGAAGATGCCGTCGGTTACGTAACCATAGAACTCGCCGATCGAGTGACCCTCCCTTGTTCGTGTGAGGTTGCCAGGGTCCGTATTGCCTACACCGCCTCCGACAATATCTTCATCCAGTTTTATGACGCGATTACGGAAGGTCGTCATGTTCGCGCCAATGCTGTAGGCAAATCCGTTGTCGGTTCTGTTCTGGTATCCCAGAGCGAACTCGAAGCCTTTGTTTTCAACGGTTGCGCTATTGACCGGCTGACTTGTGCTATTTTCGTAATACGCATCACTCACCATACCTGCATAGATCGGAATGAGCTTCTGCGTGATCATGTTCTCGTAACGCTTCACGAAGTAATCCGCTGTCACATTCAATCGATTGTTAAACAAGCCAAGATCGATGCCTATATCTGTTTGTGTTACCGTCTCCCACTTCAGGCTTGAGTTCGGAACGCGGTTGCCCATCATGCCATTCACCACCTTATGACCAAAGTTGTACTTGTACCCCGACGCTATGGTGGCATACTCAGAACCTATACCCAAACTACCATCGATTCCCACCTGGCCCCAGCTTGCGCGCAGCTTCAGGTCGTCGATTACATTGCTGGCCTTAAGAAAGTTTTCTTCCGATATGCGCCAGCCGGCTGAGAAGGAAGGAAAGACGGCATACTTGTTTTCAGACGTGAATACAGACGACCCATCACGTCTTACGTTAGCCGTAAGCAGGTACTTGTCTTTGAAAGAGTAGTTCACGCGACCGAGGAATGAAGTATAGCTCGTCTGACTTGTTCCACCGCCGGCAAGACGGTTCGGATCAGGCTGACCCGCATCAACAGTTTTCAATTCATTGGTAAGGTGAAAAAAGGACGTTGCCGACACATACTCGCTCGAAGAGAGTTGCGCCGTATATCCCGCCAACACTTCGACCATATGATGGCCAAAAGTATTCTTATAAGTAAGCGTGTTCTCTGCGAGCAGGTTTGCAAGCGTGCTCTTTGTTGAAGTCGCCTCAGCCTTGGCGTTGCTGAGAGCGCCTTCCACGTAAGTAGACCGGAACCTGTCGAAGTTGGTCAGGATATAATCAACGCCGAGACTTGTCTGAAAGGTAAGCGTCTTGTGAAGCGATACTTCTGCACTGAGGTTCTCAAGAGCGCGGATGCGTTCATTGGGCTCGTAGTTCAGCGTCGCCAGCATAACCGGGTTATTAATGAGACCAACGAATGGGGTATCCGACGCATCAGGTCCTGCCCAGCTACCATCATCATTGTATATGCCGAGTGTTGGAGACCGGCGCAGCGCCTGCGCGACAATACCCGCGTAACGATCGCCGTTGTTATTCGTAAGGGATTGGTTGTACGACCGACTGAGCGCAAGACTGTTTTTCAGTTTAAGCCATTTCGTGACCTTATTGTCGAGGTTCAGTTTAAGTGAATAGCGATCGAAGGTTGAACCGATGATAATACCGTCCTGCTTCATGTAACCGGCAGAAATGTAATACTGGTTGTTTTCGCTTCCGCCAGACAACGAGAGCTGATAGTTCTGCATCGGTGCAGTGCGAAAGATGGCATCCTGCCAGTCGGTACCTTTGCCCAGTGAGGCAGGATCCGAGAACTTAGGGTTCTGTGCCAGTCCTGCAGCGGCGCGGGCATCGTTGCTGTAGGAGGCATATTCAGATGCATCCATAACATCGAGCTTCTTCGCGACATGTTGTACGCCGTAGTAGGTATCGAAGGTCAGCCTTGGCGCTCCGGTCTTTCCGCGTTTGGTGGTAATAATTACGACACCATTGCCGGCGCGTGCACCATAGATAGCCGATGCTGAAGCATCCTTCAGCACGCTGATGGATTCAATGTCAGACATATTGAGTGTAGCCAGCGGGTTGTTTGCAGACTCCCGGTAGCCATAGCTCGACGACGCGTTATAGGTGATGATCACTCCATCGATAACATATAACGGTTCGCTTACGCCAAGTCCGCCGATACCGCGAACACGCATAGATAATCCTCCTCCCGGCTCGCCCGAATTAGAAGTAACGTATACTCCCGACATCCGTCCCTGCAACGCCTGGTCTACACTCGGTACGGCAGACTCCACGAGCTTCTCCCCTTTTATGGATCCTACTGCACCAGTTACGTCCTTGTGTTCCTGCACGCCATAACCAACGACGACAACTTCGTTCAGCGTCATAATGTCCGCGTTCATCACCACGTTCACCGTCGTCTTATTCTCCAGGGCAACCTCCACGGTATTGTATCCGATAAACGAGAACACAAGGATATGTTGTCCCTCAGGAAGACTTAATGTATACTTTCCATTGCTGTCGGTAGTTGTGCCAGTCGTTGTGCCTTTCAGAAGCACGTTTACGCCCGGGAGTGCCACACCATCGTCGGCAGTGACTGTCCCCGATACGATAACATCTGCGGATGAACGCATGGCAACGGGCAATCCCGAAGTGCGGGTATCATAACCGTTACTCATACCACCCACCATCGCAGGCGGCAGACCTAGTGAGGCGCTTTCGGAATTGCCCGACCTGCCTTTGGCAAGGATGAGATAGTTGAACGAGTCTATCTTCTGAAACGTCATCTGGAAGTTGGTCAGCAGCCGCGCCAAAACCTTTTCCAGTTTCTCCGTTTTGCTCCAGGTGAATTTGTCCTTCACATAAACCCCGTACAGAGCGTCATCGTCGTAATTGAAGCTAACGTGATAGGATTTCTCCAGGGAAGTGAGAACTTCCTTGAGGGCGGTACCCACCGCTTCTGTCGCGGACGTATGGGCGGGTGCGGATCTGGCACTGGCGAACTGACCGTTACTCCGGTGTGGCCAGAAGGCCGCCAGCAGCGTTATCACGAACAGCCATCGCGTACCTTTTTGTAAAAACTTTTTCATACTTTTGAAACAGGTATTTTAATTAAACAAGGCCCAGACGGCATCTTCATTGCAGTGAAGGCTGTTTGGGTTTTTCTTTTTTGCTTTGGATAGTGACGACGTTGCCGGACCTGCTGACGTCCAGATCAAATACGATTGAAAGCTTTTCAAACAACTCTTCAACGTTCTCGCTGGAGCACGTTCCCGTAAAATTCCGTTGATTCAATGCCGCGTCGTCGAGTACAACCTTGTAACCGTAGTTATCTTCGAGCAGCTGTGCGATTTCCTTCAATGACTTGCGCGAAAACACGAGGCGATTGTTGCGCCATGCGGAGTAATTATCCGTATCCACGTTTCTCTTTATTGCCGCCTCGTGTGTACCTGAGAATTCAACCAGCTCTCCCGGCTTCATAACAACCGGTGCTCCATTCATATCAAGTTTTACTTTCCCTTCCTGCAGCACCACCTGCGTTTTGCCGCGTCTGCTGTTGACATTAAACTTTGTACCGAGCACCTCAACATCCAGCTCCTCCGTGTGCACGACGAAGTTGCTTTCGTCGGACTGATGCGTTACAGCAAAGAACCCCTCTCCTTTCAGTGCAACGGTCCTCCTATGCCTTAGGAAGTCGCCCGCACGGTAGCGCAGCTCTGAGTTGGAATTAAGAGTCACCTTCGTGCTGTCGGGAAGAAAGAGCGCACGTGACTCGCCAAATGTCGTTCTGATGGTGATCGTATGGATGTAGCGGTAATAGCCAACGAAGGTCAATGCCAACAGCAATAAAGCAGCGGCAATCCTGTAGTATATACGAAAGCTAAACTTGCTTTCAGCCATAGGAAGATCGGCCTTCCCAGCGGCCTGATTTATACGGTCCCAAAGTTCGACAACCTTTCCCTCCGGAAGCTCGTCTTCACTGAAGTCCAGCTGCAACACAATCTGCCTTGCTTCGTCAACCCGTGCAGTACACGCAGGGTGCCTGGAAAGGAATGCCGTCCAAAAGGCAATATGTTGCGGCTCCGGCGACTTAACCCACTTGATGAAGTAGGGATCGGCAACAAAATCCTCTACCTGATATTTTGAATAATCCGTTGTCAAAACGATATAATGAGTGCGTGAATAATGATAAGAGCACATCTTCGTCCATTTTTCCCGGCCGATACACAAATATTTTATTATGTCTTATAAACAGACACCATTCACACTATTTGAATGCAAGCGTTTGCGAAATCGAAAGCTATTTCTAATATTTGAAAACGATCACATCTCTTAGCATTGAGTCAATCTCTCGACATACCTCAACCCAACCAGGACTTTTCCCATCTGCACGAAGCTGAAGTCTGGAAGGATCTTAAGGCGGGGAACAAGAATGCCTTTTCCTTTTTTTACACGAGGTATCTGAAAGTGCTCTACAATTATGGAATGAAAGTGCGTCGTGATTCAGCACTTATCGAAGATTGTATTCAGGATCTCTTCGCAGGCATCTGGAACTCACATGAAAGACTTGGAGATGTTACCAACGTCAAGTCGTATCTTTTTAAATCGCTGAGAACAAAGATCATTTATAAACTTTCGCTGCTATCGCGAACCCCGATGAAAGACATCGAGAGTTTCAGTTTCTCTCTATCCCATACGGCACACTACATTACGCAGCGGGAGAATGCAGACGTGAGCGAAAAGATCCGTCAGTTTATTGATACGCTCTCGCCCAAGCAAAAGGAAGCGATTTTCCTTATCTACTATGAGGAGTTATCTTACGAAGAAGCGGCAACGATCATGGACCTCAAAGTGAAGACGGTTTATAATCTTGTCCACCTTGCCATCGCTAACCTTCGGCAGAACAAGGGAAGGATTGCTCCATCGGTTTTGTTCAGCTTTCTTTAAAGAGATTGGATTGGAAATTGGATCTCGTCGGGAAAGAATTTCGTTCGTGCATTTCGTGCGATGATTGATTTGCCCTTCGACATAAAATTATCTGTCGCACGATTTCTGCTCTTCTTCATTCGTTGCTATTGATCTGAGATGCCTACGGCATCGAATACATTCGTTGCTATTGATCTGAGATGCCCACGGCATCGAATACATTCGTTGCTATTGATCGATGATCCCTAACGGGATCGAAATGCCTGTATACTGTCGCGATTGTTGGTCACTATCCACAAGCGATCTCCCGATGCAAGCTTTAATCCTGCCAGCGCTCTTGCGTCCTTGTTCGCAAAAAAGCCGCTCGTCACTGGAGGGACAGATACAAAATTGCCACGACCATCCCCCAGCATACATATTCCAATTCCTGCGTCGTGCCGCCCGGATAAAGTTTCCCACGCATAATTGTTTCCGACGCCAATGATGTCCGGGCTTCCATCGCCGTTGACATCGGTTATTGCAGTTCCATTGAGCGGAGCAAATTGTGCCTGCGATGGCAACGGACGCAAGTCAAACTTTCCATCGCCCTGGTTGATCAGCAACGACGACGCGAGGCAAGTAACCGTTAAAACCCGCGCATCATTCAAAGCTCCTGCAGGTAGCACGTCCGTTAGCGTCATCTGTCCGTAGGCCGCATAAGTTTGCAGCTTGCGGCGTAAGGTTACCATCTGTTCGGTCATTGATTCGCGGTAATGCGCGGGAAACTCCCTGCCCTGAATGTAGCGTGTCACGATCGGATCTATTGAACCGTTGTCGTCGAAGTCTTTTGCGTAAAGCGTGATGGGCTCGCTCTCTGAAGCCTTGAACACCGAGTTCAATCCATGGTTGCCCAGCACATAGTCTGTGTCGCCGTCATTATCGATATCGCCGCCGGAGATGCTATTCCACCACCCCGATGGACCGGCGTAGATTTCCTCAAAGGCCTTTCCATGGTTGTTTCTATAAATGCTCACCGGCATCCACTCACCCGCGATAACAAGGTCAGCCCAGCCATCGTTGTCGACGTCTGTCCATAAGGCAGAAGTAACCATTCCTGCGCTCGCCAACTCAGTGGCTACTCGCAATATCACATTGGTAAAGCGACCGCCGTCATTGCGAAGCAGATAACTTTCTGCCTGTTCGGGAATGCGGCCGGGAACTACCCTTCCTCCGACGAAAAGGTCCAGGTCGTTGTCGTGATCAAAGTCGGCCGCTATGACACAACTTCCGCTGCTGCCAGTGTCGGGAAGGGAGTTAGGATTCAATGCAAACTTGCCACGTCCGTTGTTGATGTAGAGCCGGTCCTGGTAGGCACTGGAGGCAAAATCGTGCTCCACGCTGCCGCTCACGCAGTACAGGTCGAGATCATGGTCGCCATCGGCATCGAACAGTAGCAGGCCCTGATCTTCCGACAATTTCGCGGGAAGAGAATCCTGTTCGAATGTGCCATCAGCACGCTGGGCAAAAATTTGAGCCGGCCTGCCAACAGCACCACCAATAACAAAGTCGTCAAGACCATCGCCGTTGATATCGCCAACGGTTACACAGGGTCCGTCCTGTGAATACTTGTGCAGCAGAAGAGGTTGTCCCTGCTTATAATCAACAAAATCGTCTTCATCGTGACGATAGTGAATACGGTGTTCTGCATGTGCCTCTCTGAAAGACGTGCTCCGAACGTTACGTCGTTCTTTGCTACCTGAGTCAAACATCGCGCTATCTTCATAAAAGGTGATTTGACGATCGACCGAAACAGCCTTTTTAACTTCTGTCGCTCCTCCCGGCCATGTGATGCGTATTGAGTCGATAGTCAATGAAGCGCCCAGCCCAATATGTTCGACTGCATCCACCGTCGATTGATACCCACGCTGCAGTTGATGTTCTGCGTATTGCATGGCACCGCCGCTGTACACCCAAAGCTTTGCCCCTACTCCTGCCCGATTACCCTTTTTGCCCATGAGGCCGATCCGAAGATAATGTGCTTGCTCAGGGTCGCGCTCACTGTGGTTCTCATATATCGACGCTTCCTGGTTGATATTATTGACGACGAGGTCGAGGTCACCGTCATTATCAAGATCGGCGTATGCCGCACCAGTTGAATAAGTCTTTTCGTTCAATCCCCACGCCGATGCCTGGTCGCTGAAAGTGAGATCACCATTGTTCTGAAACAGGCAGTTGGGTTTCAGTACTCCCTCAAGATGTTCAACGGCCTCCCTGGATCGCATTAGCTTTTCACCCGACGTACCAAACCTCTTCGCATCGTTGCTATAGGCAACAAAGTCAAGGTCGGTGATATCCTTCCTGAACCCGTTCGTAATAAAAATGTCTCTGTACGAATCATTATCTACGTCGGCAAACAAAGCAGACCAGCTCCAGTCTGTGGCATACACGCCAGAGAGGTATCCAATGTCGCTGAAGGTGTTGTTGCCGTTATTAAGTTGAAGCACGTTTCGAACGTACTGCGGCTGATAACCTTTCTTAAGATTTAGTTGAAAGCGATCGTAAGGGTTGTTGGAGAACATGGCCTTCTGCCTGCGGTTGTCTTCAGGCATCATGTCGAGAGCGATGATGTCGTTAAGTCCGTCGTTGTTCATGTCTGCGATATCAACTCCCATGCCATCGTGCTCCTGATGTCGCAGATATTGATCAATGGAATTTGAAAATGAACCATCTCCATTATTGATGTACAGATGATCGTTGGCCATGAAGTCGTTCGCGACGTAAATGTCCGGATAGCCATCCCGGTTAATATCATTGACGACGATGCCGAGTCCCCATCCATCTGACAGAATGCCGGACTCAGCTGAAACATCGCTGTAATGTGGTTTGCCATCCACGATTCCTTCATTCCTCAGCAGCTTGTCGACGCTGTTGCCAGTACCATCATGCCGCTGTCCATACGGTGTGTTCCGATTGTACTTTTCAATGTAGTTCGTCAACAGATATACATCGAGGTCGCCGTCAAGGTCGTAGTCGAGAAAGGCAGACTGCACACAATACGATTTATCGGCAAGTCCCATGGAATCGGCCTCTTCTTTGAAAAGAGGAACACCATCGTCGTCAACACCCTGATTGACGAACAGAAGATTCGGCGACACATCTGGCTTCAAAGGATTCGCCGTGCTGATGTAGATATCAAGAAGTCCGTCCTGGTTGATGTCGATTATGGAAACTCCGGTGCACCAGGAGGCGGTAGACACACCTGACTTTTCGGTGACGTCTTCAAAGTGAAAGTCTCCACGATTAATATATAGCCTGCTGGAGACCATGTTACCAGTGAACAGGATGTCCTGGAGACCGTCGTTATTGACATCGCCGATGCCGACACCCCCACCGTTGTAGATGTATTCAAAGGTGAGAATATTGAGGCTGTCAGACTCGTGAATGATGTTGTTGAAGGTTACGGAGCTGCGAGAGGAAGAGATACTGGAGAACAAGTGGCGGTCCTGGTGCTCCACGCACCCGGTGAAGAACATTAAAAGGTAGACTACAAGCTTTAAAGTTAACGATAGGTGTATGCGCATTTCGGTGCTATCGTGGTAGAGAGAAGATTTGCGGAAGGTTTTCCCGGGTGGGAGGAGGATTTTTTTAAGTGCATTGTAGGATGGTGTGTAGGGCCGCCACGCGAATTAAATGCAGGGTCGGGAGGCTTGGGAGTTTTAGAGTTTTCGGGAGGTGCTTTGATTTGAAAGGTGTCTACGTTTGCTATGGTTTCATTTTGATGACTTGGTGACTATAGCTGGGTTAATTCCGAGGCAGCGCGGAGCGCCGCAGGCACGGGAGACTGCGGCTTTGCTTTCCCACACTTTAATTTCGGTTGGTGGCTGCGTGTAGTAAATGTGTAGGGCCGCCGCGAATAAAATGCAGGGTCGGGAGGAAAGGGAGATTTAGAGTTTTCGGGAGGTGCTTTGATTTGAAAGGTGTCTACGTTTGCTATGGTTTCATTTTGATGACTTGGTGACTATAGCTGGGTTAATTCCGAGGCAGCGCGGAGCGCCGCAGGCACGGGAGACTGCGGCTTTGCTTTCCCACACTTTAATTTCGGTTGGTGGCTGCGTGTAGTAAATGTGTAGGGCCGCCGCGAATAAAATGCAGGGTCGGGAGGAAAGGGAGATTTAGAGTAGGTCCAAGCACGCTGAATACTGCAGACAAACACACAGCGATTAGCCTATGTTCCGGGCAGAGCTCCACTGTTCCTCCCCAAAAACCAGCGTGTAATTTTTTTCATCGATGCGCAAATTGTTACCCGGGGAGCAAGGCAGATTGCAGTCTCAGGAATTAATAAGTTCCTCCAGGCCAACAAGGCACTGCAAGATTACAATAAATTACCGGTCCTCCCCCAGTCACTCAATGTTCGCGTAGCAAGGAAACCGCGGAGCCACTAGTGGCACAATATTGAATGGCCATTAGCAATCAAGTTATCTAACATATCGATCTATGTTTGATTGGGAAAGAATTCTCGTAAATGAGGCTCCTATGGAGTTCCTTCTCGAGATCGTCATGCGAACGGCTATCATGTTCCTAACGTTGCTCGTCGTGCTAAAGCTCGCTGGCAAGCGTGGGGTGAAGCAGCTGTCGGTGTTTGAAATGGTTATCATCATTTCACTCGGCTCGGCAGCGGGCGATCCGATGTTTTATGAAGATGTTGGGATCCTTCATGCATTTATTGTTTTCGTCATCGTTCTGACATTATACCGCTTCATCACGTGGCTCACAGGCAAAAGTCATACGGTTGAAAAATTCTTTGAAGGAAGGACAGAGTGCCTGGTAGACGAAGGAAAATTCTCCATTCAAAAGTTTGAGAGAGAAAGTCTCGCCCAGGACGAGTTCTTCACAGAACTGCGGCTAAAAGGCGTTGAACATCTGGGGCAGGTCAGAAAGGCGTACCTCGAAACATCGGGCGATATCAGCATTTACTTTTACGCCGATGAAGAAGTGAGGGCCGGACTGCCGATACTTCCAGAGTTGTTTAGCTGCCAGTTGTCGGAAGTCGTTGAACCGGGTAGTTATTGCTGCTGTCGGTGTGGTGAGCTAAGGAGAATTGAATCCGGAAGTTATACTTGTCCGGTGTGTGAAGGGAAAAAGTGGACGCGATCGATGCAGACAAAACGAGTGACGTAATCATTGCAACAAACCGCAGAGCTTTCGCGAGCCAAGGTGCAGGGCCGTCGCGCAAATGAAATGGAAGTCGGAATCTTAAGGCTCGGCATGGCTCAAAAGTTGATGCCGTAAACAGAAAACAATTTAAACTCTGACAGTTTATGAACTCCAGTAACAAATGTCTCCTCGCCATTGCCGCTGCCGCAGCGGCTGGCGCCGCAATAGGTATACTATTCGCCCATGAAAGCGGTCCGCAATTGCAGACGCGTCTAAAGTCTAAAAGCCGTGGCTGGCTTTCGAGGATAGGTCCATTAGTTGGTCCAATAGTTTCCAACGCCATACAGTTCATTAATGATTCGAGGGCGGCCAAAAGTGCTGCAGAAAAAAGTGGAACTGTGTAATCAAATCTGAGAAATAGAGGTTGAATACCACGCGCTGTGCCTGATAGGCAGTCCTGGACGATAGCTTATTAATGGGCGTCTCCGGCTATAACGTCGTGCATTCTGTAAAAGGTTTTCTACGAGATGATCTGCAAGTCATCAATATTCGATACTTTTAATAATACAACCAGAAGCACTATGCAACGCAGGAAATTTATCCAGGGAACAACTATGGCCATGGCCGCGGGCTTGGGTCTCCCCAATGAACTGTTTTCGAAGAACAGACGCACGTCGGCGAACGACAAAGTGAACATCGGCGTTATCGGCTGCAACGGAATGGGCTGGTCGAACGTGAAGGCGCTGATGAAACAGGAGGACGTCGACCTGGTCGCTATCTGCGATGTCGATAGTAACGTAGTGGCTAAACGCAAGAGCGAATATGCGTCGATGCGCAAGAACGTACCTACCACCTACAGCGACTATCGCGAGCTGCTGCGCAATAAGTCGATCGATGCCGTCGTCATCGGTACACCCGACCACTGGCATTGCAAGATCATGGTTGACGCCGTTACAGCGGGCAAACATGTATACGTGGAGAAACCCGTCGGCAACAGCATCGAAGAATGTAACCTGATGGTAAAGGCACAGGAGAAGACCGGCAAAGTCGTTCAGGCGGGACAATGGCAGCGCAGCGGGCCTCACTACAAAAAGGCCGTAGAGATTGTTCAGTCAGGTGTGCTTGGCAACATCCGCGTGGTGAAAGTCTGGGCCTACCAGGGATGGATGAAACCCATGAACCCAATGCCCGACTCCGCCGTACCCGCCGGCGTCGACTATGACTTTTGGCTTGGTCCTGCACCAAAAAGGAAGTTCAACCCCAACCGCTTTCATTTCAACTTCCGCTGGTTCTGGGATTACGCCGGAGGATTGATGACCGACTGGGGTGTTCACGAAATAGACATCGCCCTCTATGCGATGCAGGCACTGGCTCCTATTTCCGTCGTCGCGAGCGGTGGCAAGCTTGCCTATCCCGATGATCCTGCTGAAACGCCAGACACGCTCCAGGCTATCTTTCAATACGACAAGTTCAACATGCTTTGGGAGCACGCCACGGGAATCGACAACGGTCCCTATAATCGCACGGAAGGCATCGCATTCATTGGCAACAACGGCACGCTTGTAGTCAACCGCGGCGGCTATGAAGTGCTAATTGAGCGGGAAGCAGATGGATACAGTAATCGCGGCAAGGGAAAGATGGAGATCATCGAGGCGGCAAAAACACCGGAAGGTGTAAGCTATCTCGACCTGCATGCAAAGAACTTTATTGATGCGGTGAAGAAGAATGATCAGTCGATGCTCAATACGCCGTTGCGCTCGGGAAGCGTAGCGGCAATCAATGCGCAGATGGGAAACATTGCGTATCGGACGGGCAACAAGCTCTTCTGGGATAAGGCAGCGATGCGTTTTAAAGACAACGCTGAAGCGAATAAGTTCTTAACGCCAACGTATCACAACGGTTGGGAAATTCCAACAGTATGAGTGGAGGGTGTCCAACGTTAGGCGCGTTCGTGGACAGGGTTTGAGCGACTGGATTTTACTCGACTCTGCGATCGAAGGGGACTGCTCGTCTCAGTCAGTTGTAGGTAAATAAAATGCTCCTGGGTTTATTCGTAAAATAAGGTCGCTCAAACCCTGCCCACGAACGCGCCTAACGTTGGATGCTCCCGATATAGGTTGGAATCAGCATTGTCGTGCGTGTTTTATCGTTATTCTTTGAGGAACAGTGTCGTTGAACATTTTCTTCTCGTCAGCGTTGCGCGATGCTGTTATCTGAGCATGTGCGTTGCAGTTTCCCCACCGATTTTTAAACCACATGGCCGCTTCGTTGCACTCGCGATAGCACGCCGCAAGCGATATATTGTGCATGTAATCCTTGCACTTACACATTTTTGCGATCAGCATGCAGATTTGAGGTTACAGGGTTTGAGCGACTGGATTTTACCCGACTCTGCGATCGAAGGGGACTGCTCGTCTCCGTCAGTTGTAGGTAAATAAAATGCTCCTGGGTTTATTCGTAAAATAAGGTCGCTCAAACCCTGCCCACGAACGCGCCTAACGTTGGATGCTCCCGATATAGGTTGGAATCAGCATTGTCGTGCGTGTTTTATCGTTATTCTTTGAGGAACAGTGTCGTTGAACATTTTCTTCTCGTCAGCGTTGCGCGATGCTGTTATCTGAGCATGTGTGCGTTGCAGTTTCCCCACCGATTTTTAAACCACATGGCCGCTTAGTTGCACTCGCGATAGCACGCCGCAAGCGCTGTAATGGACAAATGATCCGTTGTACTTATGCAGCTTGTGATACATACAGGACTTGATCGTATGGATTTTACTCGGCCGTAAGCCGCTGGCTATGCAACTCTATGACCGCTCTTATGTTTTCGTGCCGTCGTGAAAATATCTTCCAGAATTACCTGTCCTTCCGGCAGCGATATCGGGCGCTGGAACGCAAAGTCTGCACCCATTAACTTATAAGTGTCTGCTAACGCTTCGGGCATGCACAATGAGAAGATACCAATACAGCAATCATTGAATCGGCCATCACTGCGAAGCATCGAAAGACACCGGCTACCGGACGTCCGTTTCAAATTTGCATTAATGAAGACAAACTCAGGAACCTGTCTGAACTGATGACAGAGAGCGTCAATGGCCTCATCACCGAAAATAAAACTGACACATTGAGATTTTGGCCGAATCTCATAAATCAAGTTCTCCAGGAACTCAAGGTTCGAAGGATCATTGTCGACTAAAACGATATATGGCTTGTTCACTTGTCGTATTGATTATTGAAATACAATCCGAAGGCTCCACAAAATATCAAGACTTCAAGACTGGCTTAGAATTGTCGGATATAAGCATTAGAAATTGCACTTATATCAGGAGATGAAAAAAAGGGAAAACCCACCGGCAAAAGTGGGCATTCCCGGAACTAAACATTTACGTCGCTTTCGGAAATCTCTATCAAAGTTAATCGCTGCTTCAGATTACCTGCGAAGGCATTGATTAAAATTAAGTTAAAAGCACATTAAAACGCCAACGACTTTCCGGTCATATAGATTAATCCTCTTTTAATGGACTACTTTTGATTTGGCATTTCTATAATTCGTTTATTGACACATGGTGATCGGAGTGATTCTGTAACGACAGGGGCATGAAGTAATAAAAATTTAATACGTGTGAGGCTACCAACGATCAAGACGTGTCTTTTAATCAACAGTGACAATGAAGAGCAGGCCATCTTTATCAAGGCCATGGAAGCAGTAGCTCCGGAGACGTTCTTTATGCTTGCCACCGCGTCTGACGAAGCAATAGACCTGCTGGTTCATTCCGACATCGTACCTGACTACGTAATTATCGAATACAATATGCCAGGAGTCGATGCGCTGGATTTTTTAAAGATTGCCAAAGCCCGCCAGCTTGTAAAGAACATACCGGTGATCGTGCACTCCCCTCAACCCGTATCTCATATGCAAGCGGAATTACTCAGGATGGGCGCGCATGCACTGTATCTTAAGCCTTACAATCACCTTGGAGTGTGCAACATGCTGACGATACTGATCACACATTTTGCTGTAAACATCAATTGATAGTTACCCGCTGCCAGCAACTTGCATCGTCACTGATTGTATCTTATCAAAGTTGGTTCGCTGGCAAACGTTCCGGTGTTCTTCACTCTAAGATTTTGTCTGAAGCCGAAGACGAACTTACTTTTGCCGTATTCATCCTGCGGAATGTATGTTGCCTTGACTTCGATGGTTCCAAAGATGAGGTTTTCATTTCGCGTCCTTAATCCTGCACTCAAACCCCAGTAGCTGTTGCGTTGATACCGGCACTCTTTGCAATTCACCATCACCATATCGATTTCGGTAAACGGCGCCATGCGAAATCCCAGGATGGCAAGCGGCGTATAAAGAACTGATTGGAAGTTTAGCGTGAGTCGCTTGTCGGCGATGACACTATCGGCGCTGAAACCGGGTATGTAATTGTTGCTCATCTTAAGCCAATCGGAAACGTTCCGGTTCAAGAGTTGTGTGTAATCCGCACCCAGTACAGCTCTGAACTTGGAACGACTTACATTAAGCGCGCGTGTAAAGTATGAAGACGTACCCTGGATAATGAAGTCCTCCAGACCGCCATCGCGGAAATAGCCTCCGCTTTGAAAACTTAAGCGATAGAAATTTCCCTTCTTGCTTGCATCGGCGAATCGAATTTTGAACGCTCCGTATGGCCTTTCTACCTCAACCTCGCGAACATAACCGCCGGTGATACCTATTGAAATTCCATAAGGGATATCCTCAGTACGACCGAATCCGAAGACATATCGCGTCTTGTAATAGTTCTGCTTATAGAAACTAAATTCAGCGAGATATCCATAACCACTGCTGTACCTTGGCTCACGCTGGTCCTCTGACAGGTCTGGTGCGTCCAGGTAATAGCCATCAAAATAACGGACCGCAAGAAACTGTCGCCCGCGCGAAGCGGAGGCCTTCTTTATTCCGATGTTATAGCCGATCCAGCTGTTGAAAATCTTGTATTCATAGTCGAGGAATGTGCTATCCGGTTCGTTGTATACATTTGACGACCAGTTGCGACTAACCTCGAGTCCTCCCGCCAGCCTCAGGTAGGGCGAAACCAACGGTCGGTTTAGACGCCCGAGAAAGGCAAACTCGGATTCGTCACCAACGCTTATGCCCGTATTGATTTGCGTGTATTGCAGCTCGATGTTGGTGAGAGTTCCAAGCAGGCTGCTCTTCTTATACGAAACCGCGTAACCGAATTTTGGCGACCTGTCCTGATCCAGTAGTGCCGTAAACTCGAGACGTTGCCCTTTTCCAAAGATATTCGCATCGTACAGGCCAATCTTCGGAGCCGTAGGAAAGCTGCCGCCGATAGTAGCACCGAGGCTAAATACGTCGCGCGTGATCACGCTTATATCCACCGAGTCAGTGCCTTCAACAGGGATCACCACTATACGACAATCAAGAATAAAGTCTTTGTCACGAATAAATCGTTCGTTGTCGGCAAGCTCGTAAGGATTAAGGCGCTGATATTTTTCAAAGAGTATATGTTGACGGATCGTTCTTTCACGGGTGTCGCTATGCAATGCATTAGCGAGTTTGGTGATCGTGGTTGTCACCTTTTTGGTGGTATCATAAATAGACTTCTCAAATCCAAAACGTTCAATAAAGATCTTGCGGATGATCTTGCCAGTATACTGAGCAAAGTTGTCCGTACTTTTTACGTTGACGATGGTGTCTGTTGGATTGGTTGACACGAGTTTCAATCCGGCACGGAAGGCTTTCGCGGTAAGCGACGTTTTAGCAGAATCCGCTTTTTCCTGCGCATTCGCGGTCGCAAGAGTCAGTGTTAGCAGAAACGTAATCGTTATAGAACGCACAAGTCGTTCAGTTAGAATGAAGGTGTAAGGTTTACTAAACTTACATCGATTGCCAGAAATCTCAAAGCAGATATATGCCCGGAAAGAGCTGGCATCTGCCATGAGAGGAAACATCGGCCCATATGAAGGCATCTTCATCGCAGCATGGATGGCGCAGAATTGTTAATTTGCTCACTTTGCAACCATGAGCTCCCCCATAGTATTCGAACGGGTTACCTTCCGGCACGGCGCGCAGTCGCCGTCGGTCGATCTGGATCTGTCGCTGCCTGAAGGCAAGGTGACCACGATTGTCGGGCCGAGCGGAAGCGGCAAGTCGACGATGCTACAGCTCATCAATGGGCTGCTGCGGCCCAATAGCGGTACCGTTAGTGTCTTCGGGAAACCGATCGACTACCAGGCGCTTCAGACTCTCCGCCGGCGTATCGGCTACCTGGTTCAGGGCACGAGTCTCTTTCCACACCTGACCATCGAGCAGAACATAGCATTAACGGCACGCATTCGCGGAGAAGTAACCGAGTCGAAACGCATAGATGAACTAATGTCGCGCATGGGACTGCCGCTCAGCTACCGGCAACGCCACCCTCGTCAGCTTTCTGGTGGCGAACAACAACGGGCGGCCATTTGCATGGTGCTCTATGGCTCACCATCGATACTGCTCATGGACGAGTCCCTGGGGTCGTTAGATGCCATCACCCGTATCGAGATCCAGCAACAACTTCTCACCCTGCAGGCTGAAGCCCATTACACCACGGTGCTCATTACGCATGACATGACGGAAGCTCTTCGGCTGGGAGATCAACTGCTTGTACTCAGCCATGGCAACGTGGAAGCTATGGGTACCGCAGTGGAAGTTCAGCAATCGAGCAGTGAACTCGTGCAGAAACTTTTCCGGTATTCGGCGTATCAACATCTCAAGCCCGGAAACGCATGAGCAGGTTACCCGTCATTCTCCTCGTAGTGATGCTGTCCGTGCTGAATGTTTGCAGACTGCATGGTCAGGCAATAAGAGTAGGTGCCAAACATTTTACGGAAGGTTACCTGCTGAGTGAAATGATCGCCTTGATTCTTGAGGACGAAGGCTTCACCGTAGAGAGGAAATTCAACCTCGGCGGTACTATGGTTTGTTTCAGTGCACTTCAGCACGACGAGATTGATATTTATCCAGAGTATACCGGCACTTTGTCTGCTGAGATCCTCAAGTTGAACAGGCAGGTGCCTCTTGACACGCTGAAAAGTTTACTTGAAAAACAGCAGCTCGGCGTGTCTGGGCCATACGGTTTTGAGAATAAGTATGCACTTGTTATGTCGCGTGTAAAGGCGACGTCGCTGCGCATTGAAAATATCAGCGATCTGAGGGCACAGTCGCTTCGCATTGGTGTGAGCTATGAATTCCTGAAACGTCAGGATGGCTGGGAAAATCTTGCTGCAACCTATGGGCTGGAGCAAAATGCGTTCGGCATGGAGCACGGGCTCGCGTATTCAGCCCTGCGTGCCGATAAAATGGATGTAACCGACGCGTATTCTACCGATGGGGAAATCAACTACTACGATCTGATCGTACTGGATGATGATCTCCAATACTTTCCCGACTATCGTGCCGTATCGCTCTATCGCCATTCATTACCTCCCGCTGCCATCCGTGCCGTGAATAAACTCGTGGGAAGCATCAGCGAGACCGAAATGCAATCGTTGAATTCTGAAGTATTGTTTGGTAAGCGTTCGTATGGTACCGTCGCCGCTTCATTTCTTGCGCGCAAGGGGCTTATTCGCAGTAAACGAAAAGCAACTGAAGGAACGTCGGCTGCTGACGTGCTTTCAAAGGTCCTCACCCACCTTAAGCTGACGCTTATTGCGCTTGTACTGTCGGTGCTGGTAGCCTTGCCGTTGTCTGTTTTTGTTTACTGGAATGAGCGGTTGTCTGCAACGGTGCTCTATACGGCAGGACTACTTCAGACCATTCCGTCGATTGCCCTGCTGGCCGTACTTATTCCCATCACCGGCATCGGCGTATTACCTGCGATCATTGCGCTGTTCCTGTACGGACTTCTACCTATTCTTCGAAGTACCGTAACAGGGCTTCGGACGATTGATCCCGCGTTAAAGAAAGTGGCGGAAGGACTGGGCATGAGTGCCGCGCAGAAGCTCCGGTACCTGGAGCTGCCATTGGCAACGCCTGCGATACTGGCCGGCATCAGAACTGCTGCCGTGATCAATATCGGAACAGCCACGCTTGCTGCCTTCATCGGCGCAGGCGGTCTCGGCGAGTATATTGTAACGGGACTTGCATTGAACAACTATGAGCTGATCCTCACGGGCGCGATACCTGCGGCCTTGCTGGCCATTTTCGTTGAGCTGGCATTTGAGTTAGTGCAGCGGGTACTGATACCGAGGTATATGGACGACCGGCAATAGAGCGCTCAACTGTGCTCGAGAAATCAGGGTGAGGAACAGTGTGAGAGTGAAGTATTAGGAACAGTGTGAAGAGCAGCGTGAGGAACAGTGTGAGAGTGAAGGAATAATCAATACTCCACGAAGTTTTCGTCAGGATAGCACCACAACCAGTACTCACCCTTCTCGGCCGACATGATCACCGGATGCCCTGTTTCATGGAAGTGCTTTGTGGCGTGCTTGTTCGGCGACGAATCGCAGCATAAAGTAACGCCGCAGGTCTGACAGGTGCGCAGATGAACCCAACGGCTCTTCGTCTTCACACATTCTTCACATTGATGTGCTTTCGGTTGAAGCAGTGTGTTCAATGAAACAATATGCTGGCAAGCTTCTCCTTTGAATTCCATCTTGAGTTGATCTTTGTTCGGCTGATTTTTTGTTCGGTTGATCTTAGTTCTCTGCGAGGTATTCGTGTACAAACTTAATGGCCATGGCTCCCTCACCCACTGCCGATGCCACGCGATTCATGGCACCTGAACGTACGTCGCCGGCGGCAAATACTCCCGGGCAACAAGTCTCCAGCAAGAAAGGCTCACGCTTCAGCTTCCAGGTCTTGTGAAAGGATTCGTACTTGATCAAGTCGCGACCGGTCTCGACAAACCCCTTCTCATCCTTGATGATATCCAGGCCGATCCAGTTCGTAACAGGGCGTGCGCCAATAAATATAAACAGCGATGGTGTCTCAGCCTTCCGCGTTGTGTTGCTGTTGAGGTCCAGTATTTCTATGGCCTCCAGTTTACCGTTGCCAAAAGTTCTGGTCACCGCACTGTTGGAAATGATTTCTATGTTAGGCGTCTTTTTGATCTGATCGATCAGGTACTGCGACATCGTTGAGCTAAGGTCTTCCTTTCGTATAACGATGTTTACTTTACTGGCGTAGTGTGAAAGATACATAGCTCCCTGACCTGCAGAGTTTCCACCTCCTACCACGTAAACGTCTTTGGAAGAACAGGACTGAGCTTCCGTCATGGCCGCGCCATAATAAACACCTGCGCCCGTAAACTGCTCAACGTTCTCGGCTTCCAGTGTTCTATAGTCGACCCCTGTTGATATAACCACGCTCCGGGAATTAATCGTGCTGCCGTCGGAGAGTTGAATGATCTTGTAGTTGTTCCTGAGCTCAATGCTGACTACCTCCTGCGGTGATAAGAACTCAACCCCAAATCGCGACGCCTGCGTGATCGCACGACGCGACAGCTCAGAACCACTGAGACCGTTCGGGAAGCCAAGATAGTTTTCAATGCGTGAACTCGTGCCCGCCTGTCCTCCGGGAGCGCGCTTTTCAACCAGTGCCGTGGAAAGTCCTTCGGATCCACCATATACCGCGGCAGCAAGACCCGACGGACCTGCACCGATGATGGTGACATCGTACATCGTTTTCGATGCCTTCGATCGCATACCCGTCTTCTCACCAACGGTACGGATATCCGGGTTGCACAAGAATGATCCATCTTCGAAGAACACCACAGGCAGGTCCTTCTCGTCGATCCTGTTTACCTTCAGTTGTTCCTTTGCCTCTTCGTTTGACTCAACGTCCAGCCATTGATAAGGGATCATGTTGCCACTGAGGAAGTCCTTGATCTCGTGCGAACGCGGCGACCATTGATAGCCCACTATCCGAATGCCCTGGAACAGCGGAACATAATGGCTATGCCATTCATCCAGCTGATCGTTCAGAACAGGAAAAAGTTTTTCTTCGGGTGGATCCCAGGGCTTGGTCAGATAATAGTCAAGCTGAACTTCGTTGATCGCGCGAATGGCTGCTTCGGTATCTGAGTACGCGGTGATCAGCATGCGTCGCGCATCGGGAAAGAACGTGCGCGCCTGACATAGAAAGTCAACGCCAAGCATCTCAGGCATGCGTTGATCTGCAAGAAACAACGCAACGGCTTCACCTTTGTTCTTAAGGTCTTTAAGCACCTCTAATGCCTCGTTCGCTGACGTTGTGCTTACAATTCTATAGTCGTTGCCATACGCCGAACGCAGGTCGCGCACGATGGCCCGTAATACCTGTATGTCGTCGTCAATAGCAAACAATATCGGTTTCTTCATCTGTCAATTTCTCTTATCACTGTTACTCACTATTCCTCTCACTCTCTTATCCGTCACACAATATGATCGCGCATGCAACTCAGCCTAATCAATAGGGATACAAACTTTAAACTCAGTACGTCCCGGCTGTGAATGTACTTCCACCTTGCCGTGATGCTGCTGATGGACAATCTGCCGAACCATTTCCAGCCCAAGACCCGTGCCTTTCCCTACCGGTTTGGTCGTAAAGAATGAGTCAAATATTTTATCCTGTATTTCGTTAGGTATACCCGGTCCGTTGTCGATAATGCTGACAGCGATAAATTCACGATCACGATGCGCATGAATCCCGAGCATATTTCCGGTGCGGCCTTCCATCGCGTCGATAGCGTTATCTATAATGTTCGTCCACACCTGGTTCATCATACTTATGTAGATGAGTGGTTGCGGCAGATCCTGCTGAAAGTCTTCGGTCACGTGAATGTTTGCGCTCTTCAGCTTGTGACTTAATAAGGTTATTGTATTACGGATCCCGGCCAGCAGATCGGCACGCTCTTTTTCGACACCGCGATCCATATGCGTATAAGTCTTAATCGAAGACACCAGGGCATTGATTCTGCCCGATGCTTCTTCGATGTCGTTCACCAGCCTCTCCGTGGTGAGCATCTGGCAGATCCACATCACGATCGCTGGCAGGTCCTCGCTGCGCGCCAGTGCAGAAAGAAACTCAAGATCGCTGGTGTCGAAATTATAGTCGGCCAGTGTTTCAGCCATGGCATACGCTTCGGGCATGCCCCGCTCGTCCATCCAACCTGCCAACTCATCCTCCCGCGACATTTTCTCCTGCAGCGATAATTTCTTTGCCGATGTGCTCGCGGCTATCTTCTGAAAAAGCAAATCGTTAACCTGATCCACTTCCTTGTCGGAAGCCTTGATCCGAATCACTGCTTTAAAACGATCGGGTACGTTGCGCAGGTGTTTCTTCAATTCATGCGCACCACGCACAACAGCCGCGGAAGGATTGTTCAACTCATGGGCTATGCCTGCAGACAACTTTCCCAGAGATACCAGCTTGTCGTTAATCTGCTGTTGCTTCATCCCATAGCGCACGCGGTCTGTCATCGAGTGCACGAGTGCTTCCGTCAGCTCGTGATGGTCGCGGATCATCTCGGGGAAAAACCGTTTATGCAACGTGAACGCCTTCATGTCGCCGGCGACAATACCGTAAACGCTGGCGCCTTTCATTCGGGAGTATGGGAGCAGTCCTGTGATCTCGAGTGTTTCGACGGCGTCAAAGAAGCGAAGACTTCCCCCCTGCTCCATGTAGATCTTGATTTGTCCCTGCAGGACGATGCGCATGCCATCAATAGGGTCGCCTGGTTTAAAGGCGTGTTCGCCATCCTTCATCTCAATGACCTCGCCTTTGGAGGCAAGCCATTCCAGGTGCTCGCGTGGTACGGCTTTAAACTCGGGCACGGTGAGCAAAACGTCTACGAGGGATTCGTCCATGATTATGTTCAGGAATTTTTAAAGATACGGAAATAGCACACATCGGGAAGAGACGGTCTGGCAAATCGTAATCGCCGTGGCACGGGTGAGTGGGGCCAACGTTGGCGGCGTTCGGGTACATGGGTTGAGCGACTGGATTTTACTCGACGGCATGACTTAACCGGACTGCTCGCTTTTTTGAATCATCAGTTAAAAGTTAGACTAGTTCTATCCGTAAAATAATCGCCGTGGCACGGGGGAGCAGGGCCAACGTTGGCGGCGTTCGGGTACATGGGTTGAGCGACTGGATTTTACTCGACGGCATGACTTATCGGGACTGCTCGCCTTTTTGAATCATCAGTTAAAAAGTTAGCCTGATTCTATCCGTAAAATAAGGTCGCTCAACCCATGTACCCGAACGCCGCCAACGTTGGATCCTGTTCATTGCCATTGGGATTGCGTTGCCGTTCCACTCATGCGTACTTCCATCACAAGCATTCCTAATCCTTCCTGATGTACTAGCCGAAAGCAAGTCCTGCTCCAACCGTGCCCGATGAGCGTTGCGTTCCCTTTTCACGCCGTACCTTAAAACCATCTAGCCGCTTCGTTGCACTCGCGATTGCACGGCAGCGCGAAGCGCCGCAGGCACTGGAGACTGGGCTTTGCTTTCTACGCCTTAGTCGAAGTAGGCAGCCTTTAATCAAAGCGAATCAGGAGATACAAAGTGTTGCCGAATTCTCAGACAACAGAATTCATTAACCTGCCTCGCATCAACATCGCAGTCCATAATATCAATGATCTTCATGTATCGTTTATGACTGGTTTCTATTGTTATGATAAGATAAACATTTCTGGGATCCTGAATTCGGATGTTTCCATGCCCTACCCTCACCTGCGAAACGGAATTCCATGTTATACGAGCACCTTCATCAACAATGACTATTCCGAATTCAGAAAATTCGATCCTGACTGAACTGTCGTTTATTCTTCTATGATGCTGGACCGCTGAATAACAAACGACGCCGAGGCAAAGATATGAAGCCATGATATTTGCAAGAGAACCATGGCTTTGCCCAAGGTACAACCACAACGCAAAGGTTGAAGCAATGACCACCACAATAAAGCCGGTCCTGGACCTGCTCTTGATCTCAATCTTGTCTGGCAAGCGTATTTCGAAAATAAAAGCTGATCGTGCGCCGGATAGATTGAGCTTGTGGGAACTCAACTCATGAGCACGTCCTCCAAAATACACAATTCTTTTGTAAACATCGAAATAATCGTCAGTCGGAAATCGATTGATGTCTGTTGTAGTGCGGTGTGTAGGGTCGCCGCGAATAAAATGCAGGGTCGGGAGGCAAGGGAGTTTTAGAGTTTTCGGGAGGTGCGTTGATTTGGAAGCTCAGTGCGTTTGCTAAAGTTGTTTTTGGAGAGCGCGCGCTTCGTAGTTTGTTTAATTCCGAGACAAGGGAGACTGCGGCTTTGCTTTCCCACACTTTAAAATAGGTTGATGTCTGTTGTAGTACCGTGTGTAGGGTCGCCGCG
>NZ_JBBCAU010000002.1:585411-614583 GCF_037203685.1 Chryseolinea sp. T2 | reverse complement strand
TTGATTTGGAAGCTCAGTGCGTTTGCTAAAGTTGTTTTTGGAGAGCGCGCGCTTCGTAGTTTGTTTAATTCCGAGACGGCGCGGGGCGCCGCAGGCACGGGAGACTGCGGCTTTGCTTTCCCACACTTTAAAATAGGTTGATGTCTGTTGTAGTACCGTGTGTAGGGTCGCCGCGAATAAAATGCAGGGTCGGGAGGCAAGGGAGTTTTAGAGTTTTCGGGAGGTGCGTTGATTTGGAAGCTCAGTGCGTTTGCTAAAGTTGTTTTTGGAGAGCGCGCGCTTCGTAGTTTGTTTAATTCCGAGACAAGGGAGACTGCGGCTTTGCTTTCCCACACTTTAAAATAGGTTGATGTCTGTGTAGTACCGTGTGTAGGGGTCGCCGCGAATAAAATGCAGGGAGGCATCAGTGGTCCCGTAGAACGATTGATCTATCGAACGAATCGATTTTCAATCACACAGCGGTAACGTCGGAAGGATGTACGGGCCTAAGCCCATTGTAGAGAAAGTTCATCGTGCGGAAGTGGGTCGGGTAATTTGGCAGGATCGCTAGTCCTCTTCCTTGTTATCCGATTGGATGTGTACCTTGAAAGCCGATCCTATACCTGGAACACTTTCAACGTCGATGTGCCATTTATTCTGGGCAATGAACTCGTAACACAACATCAGACCCAGGCCTGTTCCCTTCTCTCCTATCGTTCCTGCGACGCTGCGGTCAACCTGTGCCCGCTGAATTTTTTCGATAAGACTTTTCGATATACCAATGCCCGTATCAGAAACACAAATCTCAACTTTCGATTCCCGCTCATGCACTTCGATGCGTACTTCACCGCCGTTGCCGGTAAACTTAATTGCATTGTTGACAAGGTTCCGAATGATAAATGACAGTTGATGTTCGTCGGCATTAACGCAAATGTTCGGCGCGACATTAGCAACCAACTTTATCTTCTTCTTCTCCGCCAGCGCCTGATACAGCCTAACAACGTCATCGACCAGGCCGGCAACCCGCACCTGCTCCAATTGAGGCCGACTGTGAATGGAGGTTTGCGTCCTCGCCCACAAGATCAGCTTCTCAGCAAGACTTATCGTATTCTGTACACTGAGGTGCAGCTGTTCAATGATACTACGAATACCATCCTGTTTGAATGCAGTCGTGTCTCCAAGCAAAAGATTAATCAATCCTTGTACTGACTGAAGTGGTGCCACCAGGTCATGGGCCACTACTGCAAATAATCGCTCCCGCGTTTCATTTATACCAGAAACAAACCGAAGCTGATCTTCAATAATTATTTGCTGCGCCTTTAATTCAGCCGTCCTCATGCTGACCATCAGCTCCAGATACTCGTTATTATCTTTTATGATGGCTTCCGCCTTCTTCTGGTCTGTCACATCAAAAGACATGATCAACGCACCCTCGTGGATTGAAATAATCTTAAGCTGAAAGAAACCTTTTGTGGCATCAGGAAACTCAAATTCATTTATCCATTCCTGCGAGACTCCACTTTGAAGACAGGTTTTGATCCTCTCGAAAAGCGGCGTTTGATCAATACCCGGATAACATTCCATCATCGTCCTGCCGATAAGTTCATCCCTTGAATGTTTCTTTCCCTGAACCATAGCAGCGTCGTTGACATAGAGGTATCGATACTGATGATCAATCACCTGTACGCCTTCAAGCATTCGGTCAAAAATGCTAAACGTTGACATAGGAAAGGAATGGAATGATTGAATATAACGTGGTATGGAATTAAAATCAAGACTAATTCTTCTGGTCAGGAATCACGATGAGGATAGGTCCAACGTTAGCTGTGTTCGGGACATGGGTTGAGCGACTGGATTTTACTCGGCAGTGGGACTTAACGGGACTGCTCGTCTCTATAGATCTTCAGTAAATGAAAGGCAGCTGGATCTATCCGTAAAATAAGGTCGCTCAACCCATGTCCCGAACACAGCTAACGTTGGACGCTCTCATCTGATGTTATGCCTGCTTTCAATCCGAGTGCGTTCGTCTCATTCCTCTCTTAACACCACCTGGCCGCTTCGTTGCACTCGCGCCGGCTTGCCAGCTTGAACGCTGCAAGCAATTATCATCTGATTCTATCCGCAAAATAAGGTCGCTCAACCCATGTCCCCCGAACACAGCTAACGTTGGACGCTCTCATCTGATGTTATGCCTGCTTTCAATCCGAGTGCGTTCGTCTCATTCCTCTCTTAACACCACCTGGCCGCTTCGTTGCACTCGCGCCGGCTTGCCAGCGTGAACGCTGCAAGCGATGATCATCTGATTCTATCGGTAAAATAAGGTCGCTCAACTCATGTCCACAAACGCAGCTAACGTTGGATGTTCTCAGCTTATGTTTTGCCTGCTTTCAATCCGAGTGTGTTCGTCTCATTCCACCGGCTCAGTGATGGCTGACGGTCTTCGCTGCCACGTCGTGAGCATGCCCTGGCCGTTTGACAGATCCAAGCATTCTGAAAACGGGAGAGAAAAGACGGAACTTATCGGTTGCCGATCCTTTAATCTTTTCCAGCAACGTAGATAACACCAGGCTATAAATCACATAACAAATGAACAGCATGAATCCAGGCTGAAGGGTCGTTTCGTTAGTGGATATACTCGCAAGTGACTGCGTCTTAAAATTGAGGTTGGCCAGTTGATTGTCAAGGATACTCTTGAATCCAATGTACGCCATGAAAATGGCGACGACATAAACATCAGCCATCGACCATTTGCCTGACTTCAGGGCGAAGAAGCGCACAACCTTTGACGTTCGCCATCCCGAATTTCCCACTAGATAGAAACGACTTCCTATCAGTTTCGCCAGGGGAAACAGTATGCTAAAGATGAGAATCAGCATGCCGACTACCATCGAGTCCCAATGCCCGTTGGTGATCAGGACATGCACCACATCAACAATGCTTTTACTTTGGAAGAAGATGATCTGATCGTTGAATATCAGTTTCTCCCCCAGAAGAAAGAAACTCATTTCCTTTATGCGGGCATCTATTTCGATCATTGGTGCTGTGAGGCCTGCCACCAGCACAATGAGCGCAAGTGCGACGGACGCAGAGAATAAAAGATTATGCACATGCCGATACTTCATAAAAAACATCCACAAGCTCATGAACAAAACAACGATCCCTATTTCAATTAGGGCAAGCTTATATAGTTCTGCACCGAGCACATCAGAACGTTCTTCGATATTCGCATTGAAGGTAGGCACATCGGTCGCGCCGTATTTCGACAGAAGCATTTCCAATCGGGCAACGTCGTTAGAACTGTCGTAGGTAATCGCACCGTATTCTTTGATCTTTGATAAGACAAGCTCCTTCATCTTCTTCTTGTTCTCATCTTTCTTAATCTCCCTTACGATGGTCGTCGCGAATTCGGGGACCTTCGCGTGGATCTTTCGTTCGCTTACCAGGGCGTTGATCACAGCCTTACGCACAATTCCCTTCAGTGATTTTCTCTTCTGATGCATGATGGTATCGGCCTTATCGATCACGGCATGCAATACTGATTCAACCTGCAACTGTATTACTTTCTCCTGCTCAGCACTCAGCTCAAACTCGTCGATCCTGTTGGACACTATGCGAACGAGGTGATCTTTCCAGGCATCGACAGACAACAGGCCATAGGTGATGTTATTAATGCTACTATAGTCAGCCTTGATGGCCGCCCGCTCGTGAGCAAGATTGTAAATGCGAAAGCTGCAATACGTTGCTCCTACCAGGAACGGTATGACGAGGAGCGCGAGAGTGATCTGATGCTTTACAGTTGCCACATTGTTCCGGTTAGCGACCGGCGGCGCGGCGGGTTAAGGAGCCGCAAAGGCATTGACAAAGCGCAGGCCACTCGCACGTTGCTTCGCTGGGTGGAAAAACGTCTACAAAATCAGGCAAATGGAATCTAATTGCATTTACCATTGAGGAAATTCATACTCATGTGTGGCACAGGGGCGGTCCAACGTTAATTGTGTTCGTGGACATGGGTGGAGCGACTTCTCACGGTCGTGGGTGATTGTGGCGTGGTACATCTTGGAGAATTTCAGAGGGAGGAACAGTGTGAGAGCGAAGGACTGCGTATATAAGGTCGCTCCGCCAATCAAAGCCCAACCTTCTCGCGTTTGCTCCATACTTCATCAATGGGATCGCCTTTGCTGCTCAGTCCCCTGTGGCGCCAGTCACCGTTCTCCATTGAAAAGTCAAACTGAAGATCCGAACCGACGCGGTTATCGTCGCGCGAAAAGAAGAGGATATGTTCCCTGTATTTTCCGTTCTCCGTTGTGGATGTGCCTCCACCTGTTCCGGAGAATTCCTTTGTCTCCACGTTGTAGGCGATCCATTGGAATCGTGTCCCTGAAAGTATCTTCATCGTACGCCGCGCTCCGGGATTCATCTGCGTCATCTTTCCATCGTTCATACGTCCGGTGATTATCCATGCGCCTGGTAGCTTGCCTGGAGTGCCGTCGTCAACTCGCGCCCACTGCTCACTTTTTCCATTCACGGTAAGCGTTAATTTACCTGCCTGCAACGTATAACCTACCTTCCGCTCTGTTCCAACGTTCTGTGGACTTTCCGAATCGAACTCGATGGTCTCAATGATTTCATTTTCATTTTTCCGCCAGCGTCCGCCAGTGGTAGAGACGAACTTTTTGGTTTCCGTACTGTACACGCTGACCGCAAAGAATTGTTCACTGTAGATTTTTGTCTTCTTCACGTCGGAACCAGTTTCCCATGCACCAACGAGTTCCGGCGAGTTCTGTGCGTACACGTGGCTCATGGCTATTGCCAAAACCAGTAACAACTTAATCCCTATTGCTTTCATCCGCTGAATTGTTTTATCAATTGATACTCTTGCACAAAAGAAAACTATCTGCTACAGATTGATACTACTGACAGGCTGCACAAAATTAAAGAATCTCTATACCGCTCCTTCTCATTAACTCGATTGCGTTAGCGTCGCGGCATACGCCTTTAGTGAGTGCAAAATCAAAGATCAACTCATTGTTCTGCAGCGTACTATTAAAGCTATAGTTTATTGCTCCGGCACGCTTCTCTGCCATGGCCGCCAACTCGAGATCATGGGTCGAAATCAGACCGATGGAATTGAGTTTACTAAGTTGTTTAATCAATGAATAGCCCCCCTGACATCTATCCTTTGAATTGGTTCCTTTAAACACCTCGTCCAACACGAAGAATACAGCATGCCCGTGCTTTAGCAAATTCAGCAGGCCCGCTATTCTTTTGAGTTCTGCATAAAACGACGACACACCTTCTTCCAGGCTATCCATTGTCCGCATGCTGGAAAATATCCTGATGTTTGATATGCGACCTGATTGGGCGCAACATGGCGCTCCCATCAACGCCAATGCCGCGTTCATGCCAAGCGCTCTCAAAAAGGTGCTTTTCCCTGACATATTTGAACCGGTAACTACCCCGATATTCCCCCGGTCGCTCAGGCAGAAGTCGTTGTAAACTCTTTTCTCTCTGTTTATCAAAGGGTGTCCGACACTATTAAAATCAAAATGGTATTGTTCATCCACAATTTCGGGAAACGCAAAGGATGGATTTGAACAGTGAAATCCCGCCAAACTGCTCAGTACTTCAAAATCACTAACAGCATCAACGCATGTTCTAAGTATCGAAGAATTCTGTGCCTTCCATTGTTCAACAGCAATGATTAAATAAACATCCATAAACCAAAGCGCATTGGCGGCTGAGTAAAAGAAATTATTAAACTGTCGTTTGCCGCCCTTGAGTTTCAGTACTTCCAACATTCTAACTAAGCGTTTGATTTCCTTAGCGGTGTTGCTGGTGCATAAAGAAGACTGAAGTTTCCGGAGCAGTTCGGATTGGAACTTCGCTGATTCGATCTTAGCGGAGAGTGACTGGTAGGTCTGTAGTAATTTTATATCGCGATGTATATTTTTTATGAATTCGTCTGTGAGGTACCTAAACTTTCGGAGAACCATCGAGTTAATCAATAGCATAATTATTAATGGAACCGAATATTTAATAAGATCCTCCGCGGTATTTAGAGCAAAGGCATGGCGTAGAAAGTATGCTGCCGCACTGGTGGACAGCAAGGATAACAGTACACACACAGTAATGTATTTCGCCTTTTTCGTCAGCAGGCGAACTGGCTTCTCTACCAAACTCAGAAGTTGATCGAACTCGTCCTTTGTATGTCTGAATTGCATACCGGCTGCATGGAAGTGTTGCCTCCATTCTAACATTGGAGAAAGTTCTTTGACCGCTTCCTGCCTTTTAAGGATAACAATGTTCGGGGCCGCTGTTGAAAGCCAATCAGCAAGTTGCCGTTCACCCTGCTCAGTAGTCGTGCGATTTATAAGTTGAAAAATCGAGTGATTACCAAAAATATCAAGATCCGATGCATACGGATGATTGCTGTCGATGAATTTGTCACCTGACGCGAAACCTGTTAACTTGTTTTCATGTCGCAGCATCTCGTGTTCGTTTATTTCCCGTAAAGAAGACGTATACTGGGCGAGGTTATCAACGTTTGTATGGCGCCTCACCAGGAAACCAAAACCAAACACACATAAAGGAGCTATAACGAGGAATAGCAGTAGAAAGCTCTGATCACGTAGAATAAAAATTGCCAATCCTGAGAGAACGAAGACGCACAGCCTATACATGGAAAGCAGGTCGGATTTCCGTTTTAATCTCGAGGCAGCGTCCTTGTATTTTTCAATGTTAGTCTGATAAATTCTCATTGCTTGAACGTGGTTAACGGTGGCATTGTATCTCAGAAATAACCGGAGTAGTGATTAATTGACAAATTAATAAAAGAACTGATTCAATGATCAATTCCATTTTTGATGAGCCATGGGAGTTGAGGTTGTCTCAATTGGTGGCGACGAAAACCGCAAAATGTAAAATACTAAATGTAAAATGTAAAAGTGCAAATAGTGGCATTGATAGAAACGCCCAAACGCGAGAAGAAAATTCAGTGGGAGATCCTTTAACACGACGATGAGCGCTGCCCTTTTACGATTGACCTAACCATCTCCACGTACTCCCCGAAGGTAGCTGGCTTCGTCAACATGTATTGAGCTCCCATATCCTGCAACTGGTTCCTGGAGCGATCGTCCATAGTCGTAGACAACATAACCACAGGGAGGTCGTTCAAACGGCTGTCGGATCGGATATCTTTCAACAATTCGTAACCGTTACACAACGGCATATTAATATCAAGCACTGCTATGTCGGGCAAGATCATTGTCTTCAATAAATGACCGGCAATCATTGAATCGGCACATTCAATACAAATGATAGAAGCATCAATCTCGCGAACAGCCTGAGAGAAGATGTCAAGATCATCAGGATCATCGTCGACTACAAAGATCGTTTTCAAGGCAGGTGATAATTTAGAGCAAGGTACTAAAAAGCAGGATAAAGATTTTCAGAATCAACGGAGGTTTGAAACCACAATTGAAAATGTGCTCCCTGTTCCCGGAAGAGAAGACACTTCTAATTTGCAATGTAATAACTCAGCCAGGGCTTTGACGATCGATAGTCCAAGGCCAGAGGAAGGCTCTCCGGCTGTTGGATGGGCACTGAGCCGCTGGAAAGCTCCGAACAATTTTCCCATTTCTTCCGGCAGGATACCAGGACCTTCATCCTGCACTTCAACGCGAACTTTGTCGAAATCAGCGTCAACGGCGCGAATAAAAACCGAAGTTCCCGGAGAAGAAAATTTAATAGCATTTGAAATCAAATTGTCAAGCATCTGATTAACCAATACACCATCCGTTATTAACCTCCTACCGGTCGACACCTCGGCAACTAACCTGATATCTTTTTGTTTCGCGTCAATTTTGTGCATGTCAACGACAGCGTGAATTAAGTTTTGAATGTCAACCGGCGACCTGGTGATCTCGATTTCCATTCTTTCAATCTTATTTAAATCCAGCAGCTTTCCAATTAAGTTTTCCATTTTCCGGAGTGATGTTTCCATCATATCGATGTACAGGTGTTGGTCTTCTGCATTTCCTTCTGATTTCCGAAGAAGCATCAGCAATCCTGCTATAGAGTGTAATGGATTTTTCAGATCGTGACTAGCCATACCCAGGAAACTATCTTTCTGTTCATTCAGTATTTTCAGGCGTTGATTTGCAGTTCCCAGGTTTTGTTCGAGTAATTTTCTCTCGCTGATGTTGAACATCGCAGAACGGTTCCTGACATACTCTCCATTCTCATCGAAATAGGCAATTGTGTTCAGCAGGACCGGCAGCGTGGATCCGTCTTTTCTAATCAGGTCAAACTCCAGCCCTTCCAATCGCCCCAGTTTCTTTAACTCCTCGATAAGAGCTGTCCTCGCCTTTAATGACGCAGGTGTGAGTACATCGGCAACAGTCTTTTTTCCTATCACTTCCTCTTCCGTATATCCCAACCATTCGAGTTCGGTTTTATTAATTTTAGTAATGTTTCCGTGACGATCGACGGTATGGTATCCACATGGCGCGTACTCGTACAGAAACTGTACTTCCTGCAACGATTCTGACAAGATTGAGTTAGTTCGTTCGATGCTCTGATTCAATACTACGATCTCCTCAAGGCTATCACTGAGAGACTTGTTCCTGATTTCCAGCTCACGGGTTCGTTTCGCAACCTTATCCTCCAAATCATTGTTCGAACTGGTCAAATCAGCCAACAGGTTATTGTTTAAGCGCTGCTGGTTATACACCACACCAATCGCACCGAGACTGATGGCAGCGATAGAAGTCAGGCATACATATCTGATCAAGTCATTTACCAAATAAGTTTCCCGCAAATTATTCTTTCGCGCCGCCAACAGCGCCTTTTCATTGCGAATGAGTTCCCACGTGAGCTGGTGAATGCTATCTGTTATGCTATCGCCGGCCTCACCACTTAATGCGTTACCATTTATCCGAGAGTTATTTGTTTTACCCGCTAGTTCGGATTGCCATCTCCTTACCTGTGTGTTAATCAGCGGCGTAATTTTACGGCTCAAGATCTTCGACTGAGACCTGTTATCCCTTATCAGTTGCGCAAGAACCAGGTGAGTGGAGTCGACAAGCTTCAATGCAACACGATAAGCATTCATCGATCCTGCAGAAAAATCTTCATTTAGAACTTTGTGTTGAAATGCGTCGGCAGTACTGATCTGGGCCAATAGAAACTGGGACGTTTGAATAACGTCGTAGGTGTGTTCGATCCATAGCTCCATATTGCGACTGCGTCCATTTCGAATATGAGTTACAGACAACGTCACGAGGGCCAGCAAGAACGCGGCAGTCAGGAGCCAGATCGCTAACCTGGAGAAAATAAGAAAGCGCACGATCTGTAACTTCTTTAAATAAATTACACATTTCAGGACAGAATTCAAAGGGATTAGAACGGTTTGCTGGTCAGCAGACGAACTTCCGGCGGATAAAATCGGCGACATCAGCTGGCGGAGTGGTCCAACATTAGCGCGTTTCGTGGAAAAGGTTTGAGTGATTGGATTTTACCCGACTGTAAATCCGAACAGGACTGCTCGTCTCTATATTCGATCAGTAAATGAAATGCAGATGGATCTATCCGCAAAATAAGATCGCTCAAACCCTGCCCCACGAAATGCGCTAACGTTGGATTCCTTCTATGGTTGTTTTGCAGTGATCATTATCTCTGTCAATGTGAATTCAAAATCTTTCCCACCTTTTCAATCTGCCCGGTGAGTCCTGTCAAAGTCGAGAGACCTTACGTTTAACAATTCCTTTCGAAGAAGATAGCGCAGATCCTTAAAAGTATGAGCCTGGATGAGCGACTCAACCTTGTCAGCTATCAATCTATAATCGTCCTGAAATTCCGTTTTTAACTGTTCGATGACATAGGCTTTAATCCTGTCGTCCAACAACACTCTGCTTCTCGCGGTCATCATAATCGGATATTAATATAAAAAACTTGTACGTTTTGTGGTAAGTGGTCAATATACAAGCCACCTTTTGACGGCGAATAGCACCCCGGTTATTGTGCCTTTCCCGAGAAGAATTCCGACGGTTATCGCAAGAACAAATTTCTTCCTGCGACTGCCGCGCTTCCTACAAACAGCACAGTGTAGAGTTTGTTGCTCGATCTCTTCTCACTCTGGCTACATTGTATAACAAGCAATGTGAGAACGGATTAATCCTGATAAGTTTTAGAAGAATTCAGGTATCAATTGTGCACAGCAATTATCCCGCATTGGCGCATTAGTGAAGGTTGCGTGGGCGCTACAGCCTATTCGCCATACTTTTCAAACAAATGATCAAAAGTGGATTGCTTTTGGCAGACCAATATTGTGGTGACATCTATGTAAATCGACGCGACATTGGCAAATGTGTAAGCCACTAGTGAGAAACAATCACTAAAAATTCGAACTGGTGGACAGTGCTACTGTACCAGACAAAAAGTTGGGGCAAACTGTGAGGTATACCCGTTATCGTGGATAGAAATCGTCACAAATATAAATCATGCAGATCCTTAATATCGACGACGACATTGACGACAGGGACATGTTCTGTATGGCAATCGAGATGATTGACAGGAGAATAGATTGTGTACAAGTCGAAAGCGGAGAACTGGCAATAAAACTTCTTGCGAATGGTAAGTATGTGCCTGAATTCATATTCATGGACATCAACATGCCCCGAATGAATGGCTATGAATGCGTCCAGGAACTTATCAATTTACCCACACTCAAAAGCACCCAAATCGTTATATTAAGTTCTACTTTCAGTCCGCGCGATCAAATAGATTTTGGTGCACTCGGACTCAAATATCTATCAAAGACCAGCAGTCTATCTTCTTTGGCGGACTCCATCAAACAGTTGATTCAGCGCTAGACCCGCGGCAGGAAGACGGAAAACGTAGCGCCAGATAACCACAAACATCAAAGTCGTGTCGTGGACTACTGGCTTGTCGGAACACCTTAATTACCTCCCGGTGAATAAGCGTAATTTCGCCCGGATAGCTTTAATACGCCGGTTGCGTTCAGGTCATGGTAAGCCTGCAATAGTCGCTGCACAAACGACTGCTCTGCATCCAGTAGCCATTTCCTGGGATCGTAATATTTTTTGTTAGGTGAATCAGATGCCGCCGTGCTGCCTAACTGACTCTGAAGATACTGCTCGTTCTTTTTATAATATTCTTTTACACCAGACCAAAAGGCCCACTGCATGTCTGTGTCGATGTTCATTTTGACCACCCCATAGTCAAGCGTCTCTCTGATGTCATCAAGTTCAGACCCTGACCCACCATGGAACACAAAGCCAACCGGATTGTGTCCGGCCTTAAATCTGGATCCAATCAGCTCCTGTGAGTTCCGTAGGATACCCGGTTCAAGCTTCACATTACCCGGTCTGTAAACACCATGAACATTGCCGAAAGATGCGGCGATCACAAAATTATTACTGACTTTCGAGAGTTCCTCATAGGCATATGCGACATCCTCCGGTTGTGTATACAACCGACTTGATTCGATGTGATGGTTATCCACTCCATCCTCCTCGCCACCGGTCACACCAAGTTCTATTTCAAGATACATGTCAAGTGATGAAACGCGTTCAAGGTAGCGTTTACAGATCTCAATATTTTCATGCAGGGGAAGCTCCGATAAATCAAGCATGTGCGAAGTAAATAGCGGACTACCCTCACGTTCGTAAAACTGTTGACCCTCGATCAACAATGCATCCACCCATGGCAATAGTGCCGACGAGCAGTGATCAGTATTAATCATTACGGGAACACCGTAGAGTTCACTTATCTCATGTACGTATTTAGCCGCGGCAATTGCGCCGGCTATTGAATCACGGTGACTTTTCCCAGATGGGTTACCTATGAAAAAAGCTGAACCTCCATAAGACAATTGTACAATTACAGGTGCATCCGCTTTGCGGGCGGCCCGGAGACATGCGTTGATTGTGTTTGTATTAACTACATTGATTGCCGGTATAGCAAACTGCTTACGCTTTGCTAGTTTGAAAAGCAGTTGCGCCTTTGAAAATGGAAGTACAGAAGACATTGTTTTATTGGAGTTGAATGGTTTAAGAGTTAACATCCGCCAGGCAATCACAAATTTGAGCGGGCGTGCTCATGCAGAATACATTAGAAAATTTAACCATAGCACAGGGCTATGGTTAATGATCATTCAACGACACATAATGCCGCCAAAAATACCGGTGAGTGAGACGATTAATACTTAGTGATTTCCATCTGCTTTAAACTTTGCTTCCGCAGCCTTCTTTGCATCTGCGTCCGCATGCCTGCGCGACTTTTGAGCTTTTCTCTCATTCTTGTAAGCGCGCCTGGACGCCTTAGCCGAATTCGACGCATCATCTTCAACACGCTGCGCCTCTTTGGAATCGTGCTTTGCGTCTTGTTTCTTCGATTTCAAGTCTGACAATATATCTGCGTCCGTGGTTGCCTGAAGTGGTTGTTCCCTTTTGACAGTTTCCAGACTATCCAGTCGCCTGTTCTCCCTCATCCCGGGAGAGTTGTTCTGTGCTGAAATTTCACCGGCTGAGAAAACGAGTCCACTTAAAGCCAGAACGGTCATCCATGCGCCTACTTTCATTTGCTGTTTGTGCCACATTAGAGCAGCACACCAATACAACATCGAATGCTGCAATAAGATTGCCGTATCATTAATAATATAACGTTTAATAATTTTATGGGAAGGTTAGATTCTTTACCTGATCAAAAGCAAAGGAACTCCGAAGAGTTCCATGTTATAAAGTTATCATTGCTTAATCAGATGTTGTTATTGCTTCAGCGGCTTGCCGTTTGCATCGAAGCGATGGACCTGAGTACTACTTCCATCTTTCATTTCTATAAGATAACCATCACCAGTCTTTGTACGGTACATTACTCCGTTTTCCCAGCCTTTATATTGGGCATCCTGAAGAGTAGCCTTAAGGTTGTCAGGAATTTCAGATTGCTGAATTTTCATCATATCCCTGGTATAATTTTGATTTGCATCCCTCAGCCGGGAATCAGATGGAGAAGCTGGAGCAGGCTGAGTCACTTGCGCCGGCCTCCTCTGGCTCTGCGAAGAAGTCGTATCCTGCTGCGCAAAAGAAACAGAAACGCCAACGAAGAGCATACCCGCCATCAACAATGTTGTTTTTTTCATAATGTTTATAAAATGTTTGTGTAGGTATATTAAGTCAAATAACCAGCCAATATTCAATCGGAGTATCGCTGATATTTACACGAGAAATGTGCTGTTTAAGCGGTCCACGAGGCAGCGCCACTACGACTGAAAGGCGCGGCAAGGATGGCGATCTTTATTCACAGTTATTACATTCCCCATTATCCGCATATTTTCCCCAAATGATACTGTTTGTCATTATCTGCCGGGTGTCCCCCACGACAATGGATAAAGTAGTTAGGCGCACCGTAAAAGATAAACACAAGGATAAATGGTAGTTTGAACGCAGCCAGAGTTAAGCTTTTAGAAATCACTCAATATTTTTTCTGGCAAAAAGAAACTGGCATGTTGTTTCCATGTGTAAATCAAAATAATAAAATGCTTATGAACACCGAGAAAATATCAAACGACATTCAATCGAAAATCGAGAACATTAATCCGTATCGGGAAGAAGGTAAAGTTGCGAAAGCTATTGAGGCGCAAACATCAAAACTACCGTCCGACGCATTCTTATGGCTGGCTACCGGCATTATGGCTGCATCCCTTACCCTGAAGGTGCTTAAGAAAGATCATCCCGCACTGTTCATTGGTCAATGGGTAGCACCTGTACTTCTCATGGGACTTTACAACAAACTGGTAAAGGTGAAAGGGCACGACCAGTTAAATGACTTACCTTCTTAGCTTCATTCGAAGATCAATAAGGTTCAAAAACTCAGCACTGATGTAATTGTGGTAGTAGTGGAGATGGAGTAACGGGGCCCGGTAATTCCGGGCTTTTTTGTTGATAATTAATTGCTGCAATTTCCCGCACCATGCTATGTCTTTCTAATGGCGAAGGGTCTCTTTTTTGATTCCTCATCACCGAGCAAAAAGCCGAACGGTTTCAGTGAATCAATCCGGTCAAAGATAACTTTCAGAATCGCAGTCAGCGGAATGGAGAGGAACATTCCGGAGATACCCCAAAGCGCGTTTCCGATCAGGACAATAATAATAGAGATCAACGCATTTAATCTCACTTTTGAAGCCACAATTCTGGGGACCAGAAAATTGTTATCAAGAAACTGAACAACAACGTAGGCAATTACTACCCACAGCACATCCAATGGCGACCCCGTTGCCATGGCCACCAGCATCGGCAACGCTATGGCTATGAGACCACCCAGGTACGGAATGAGATTCAGCAATGCGCCGATTATACCCAATAGCACAGCATATTCGACACCAATGATCAGCAAAGCAACTGAGTTCAAAACGGCAACAACTACGGCTTCGAGGCTCAACCCGACAAGGTAACCTTGAATGAGGGCCTTCGTTTCGGTCAATACTTCCGCCACGACATTATGTTCATTCTTCTCAAACAACCGTTCAATGAATTCGAGTAACCGGTTTTTATAGTACAATACAAGGAAAATGTAAACGGGCAGGATCACCAGAACCAGCAAGCTCGTCAGCGCGCCCAGTGTCTTTTTGATAACCGACGAATTGACCAGGCCACCTTTCGTCTCTGCAATCCATGCGTTGATCCGGACCTTGCTGATATTAAAGGTTTGTGCGGTCCAATCAATTGCATCCTTTTGAAGTATTCCGAATTTCTCTTTGAATTGAGGAAACGTGTCGGAGAAGTGCGCCAGCTGTGAGCCTATAAACAATCCAATTCCAACTGCCACAACGCTAACACCAAGGATAGCCATAGAAATAGCGAGTACGCGGTTAAGGCCTTTCCTTACAAGGAAGTTCACAATTGGATTTAACAAAATCCCGATGATCACGGCAAAAGTTAACGGAATGAAAATATCCTGTCCGATATACAGGATATAAAAAAAACCAATCAGTCCGACGATGATTTGAGCCAGCTTGAGGTAAGTTGGCAGCTTGACTTGCGGGAAATCCATTACTCGATATTTAATATCAGCGGTTATAATTACAATCTACTGTCAGTCGAAGGCCAGGTGTACTATCTAGCATGGCACTATTGATACATGCAATCTTCATCGTTTCTTAAATGCACAAAAAAACCCGGGAAAGCGAATGACTTACTGCGTATTAATCAGGTCACTGCACTTCCGCCGGGTATGGTAAATTAAACTGTGTTACTTAGTCTTCTCCTCTTCTTCAGCCGCCTCATAGTTGATGTTAGACTCTGCGATTTCGGACAACAATTCGTCCGTTTCTTTTTCTTCGGCCAGCGTTTCGCCCAGAATTCCGGCGATTTCATCCAGGCCTAGCGTTGTGGCAAGCTGAGACAGTCCGCCGTAAGTGGCAATCTCATAGTGCTCGACCTTTTGAGCCGCAAAGATCAGTCCGACATCGCGTGTCGCCGTACCTTCATCCGTGTCATCGACTATGCTCTCCCCTTCCTTGATAAGTCCCTCCATCGCATCACATTTCTTTGCCTGTGCCTTTTGGTCCAGTAACCCGAATATCTTTTCGAGTCGCTGCACATGTTGCCCTGTTTGCTCAAGATGAGTTTGAAAAGCCAGCTGCAATTCTTCTGATGTGGCAGCGGTTTTCATCTTAGGGAGTGCCTTTGTAAGGTGCTTCTCTGCCCAATAGATGTCCTTAATCTCATCGGTAAAAAATTTCAATAGCAATGACCTTGCTTCCTCCGGCACGCCCGCCTTAGACTTTGTTGCATTGCCACCTTTTTCCTGGGTGTTTTTCTTTGTTGCTTTTTCCATGTTTGATTTCCGTTGGTTATACCTTCCTTCGACCATTTTGTGCATTTCCTGGAGCCTGCGTTCTGATATTGCTGAATCGTCTGTAAGGTCCTTGTGTTTTATGTGGTGTGGATTACCCGATGACTACTTAAACCATGCCGCAAATATTAAGCATATCCGCCTGCCACGATCATGCTGCCGATCGTCTGCTGGCATTAGCAGGAGCAAATCATCTTGCGTTTACATTGTGCTACGTAGAGTATTATATGCCATTTGAGTAGCCATCACCCCAACCGGGCATGGGATGCCCTAATGCACATAAAATCAGCGTATGAGGGTGGCCAACGTTAGCAGCGTTCAGGACATGAGATGAGCGACTGGATTTTACTCGGCAGTGGAGCCGAACAGGAGTGCTCGTCTCTATATATCATCAGTAAATGAAATGCAGCTGAGTTTATTCGTAAAATAAGGTCGCTCATCTCATGTCCTGAACGCTGCTAACGTTGGCCATATTCGCGAGTGAATCGTAGTGCATTCGTGCATTCCTGGCTTCAAACCACGTAGCCGCTTCGTTGCACTCGCGCAGGCGAGCCAGTAAATGAAAGCAGCAAAGTTTATTCGTAAAATAAGGTCGCTTATCTCATGTCCCGAACGCTGCTAACGTTGGCCATATTCGCGAGTGAATCGTAGTGCATTCGTGCATTCCTGGCTTCAAACCACGTAGCCGCTTCGTTGCACTCGCGCGGGCAAGCCAGCGTAAACGCTGCGAAGGGGAAGTACAAACAAGCCGAACAGGAGTGCTCGTCTCTATATATCATCAGTAAATGAAATGCAGCTGCGTTTATTCGTAAAATAAGGTCGCTCACCTCATGTCCCGAACGCTGCTAACGTTGGCCTATTCGCGAGTGAATAGTAGTGCATTCGTGCATTCCTGACTTCAAACCACATAGCCGCTTCGTTGCATTCGCGCAGGCGAGCCAGCGTAAACGCTGCGAAGGGGAAGTACGAACAAAGCTTCTATCCGTAAAATAAGGTCGCTCATCTCATGTCCCGAACGCTGCTAACGTTGGCCTTTTCGCGAGTGAACGGTAGTGCATTCGTCACAGCGCAGCGTAAGATAGTCACACCTTCACCCGCTGCAGAATGAATTTGCAAGGTGCTGCTGAGGTCACCTTTACGCTATGCCGTTCAAAAAGTGGAACGGTGCTATAGTCACCGGGCATGAGATCATATGTAGCCGTTCCGATCGTAAGGCGACATGAACCTTCGATGATTAGGAATTTCTCATATTCCGCCTCATGTATTTCAGGAGGTGCGCCGACGCTCAGCCATACGATGGCCGTCATCTTGTCTGGCTCAATCGAAATAATATTTACCTGACCCTGATCAAAGTCGTGATTCAATTGCATATCACTGCGACGGAGCCAACGCTCGTAATCACCAATCTGCGATTGCGAACTCAAAACGGGAACAGTCTCCGGTACTTCACCATTCTTTAGCCGGTTCAAATAGTCTATCCTGGCCATCAGCAATGGTTTTATGGTAGGACTGGGTTCTATTGCAGAAGCCTGTGCTTCAGCAAATAGTCCCAATTCTATTCGCCTGAGTTCCTGACGAAGCGCAGGGTCTCTCATCAGCGCTGCCTCAATCATTTCCGATATATCGCCAGGAACTATTCCGGCAACATATTGATGTAACAGGCCACTTTTGATTATCTCATCAAAGCTCATGCTTATAACGTTGGAAAGTCAACATAACGATATACATCAATTCAGGCAATTTTTGACTGCTTCTGGAGATTAGCATGTATTTGAACGAGAGCGCACCGCAGCTGAGCACGGACCTCCTCCAACGAAAGATTCAATAAATGGGCGACCTCATCCAGAGACATGCCGTCAATGTACACGAGTTTCACTACTTCACTTTTTGAAGTGTCCAGTCCTTCAACGAGTGACAGATAACCATTCCCGGCGAACAGCTGCGGATCGTTCTTCAGTGGTTCTGATCCGGGTTGTTCTGATCCGTCGGTTTCCGTTGCAAGCTGATTTCGTACGATCGCCTGTGCGGTCCGCACCATACAGGTAAATAGATTTAATTGCTGCTCCCGTAATTGAATATCTGCAAGGCATTGTACGAACGTTTCCTCAAGGATTGATTCAGCTTTCGAATGTGATCTCACCATCCGGTATATAACACCATAAAGAGCAGCTGAATATTGATCATACAACCATGAGATTGCTTTTTTATCACCAGATCTCAGTCTTTCAAGAAGGTCCTGCTGATTTGATTCAATCTTGCTCACAAAAATGGATGTTAGTAAATGTAGTGGAACAGGAAGGAAACATTTTTGAAGAGCAACTATGATTCTGCGGATGGAAATCGGAGTAGCGTCCATCGCTTACTTTCAGATAACCAGCTACCTTATTGCAGTGATTTGTGATTGCTTTCTGCCATTTGAAGATGATGTTCCAGCATCGGCAACGTTTCTCCCGCCCATGCTTTCAATTCAGGATCATTGCCTTTCTCTGACTCCTTTCGGAAAGCATCGACATCTTTCCTGTGATCATCGACCATGAGCTTAGCATATTCTTTGTCGAACTCAACACCCGTCTTCAGGGACAAATCATCCACGATCTTTTGGTTCTTATCGCTTAGTACTGTTGGAAGACTGATGCCTTTTCCTTCGGCCAATGCTTTCAACTGTACACCGCCCTTGCCGTGGTCGTCGACCATCTGCTGGGCAAATTGTTTCACCTGTTGTGAGGATGCATTCTTCAAAGCCAGTTGTCCCAGCTGAACTTCCAGCATCCCGCCGTCGGCGGCAGCTACAGCAAAGTCGGCGTCATCACCTGCGTCGCTCTTTCCAAGTTTTTCCTTATTCTCCTCATTTGCCATGTCTGTACTGTCAGGAGAATCCTTTTTGTTGCAGGAAGCAGTGAGGAAAACAATCAACAATAGTGGAATGTATAGGGTTTTCATAGTTTACTTTGTTAAAATACTACAGTTAGTTTTATCACAGATTTATGACATCTATCACAGGATTTACCTCGATAAAACCGGCAATAAGAAATTGATTCGTTTATTAAAAACCTGTCAATGCCCTTAGTGGCTCGTTCATAGATCACATTCTTGCCATAACCATGCCGATTCGTTTCAATTGTAGCCTGTGATGACGTATACTCCGTTACTCAGAGCTCATTGTTAATCCGCATCGACGTGCTGCCGTCGATCCTGTCTTATGAACGTCTTGATTTACTTCTCGTAACCTTTCCTGGACGAGGTATCATTGCCGGTGTATTCGGCAGCATCTGACTGACTTTTGTCTGCGCCATGTTCACCATCCCGGACGCGATGGCTCTTGCAATACTGGCGAGTCATTCGGAGTAAGAAATTGCAGGAGGATGGTATTGGAATGTAGCTTACAACGTCGCTGCTAATGGCATCAGCGATTAATAGCGACGGCCGCAGCCTTTGCGAGCATTTGAGTACCATCTATCTCGCGTTTAGTTGGCTGCCTTGTGGATTTGAAATAAGTCCCAAAAGTCCCAATAACTTTGCCCTCGGGATTTTTAATTGGGAAACTCCATGCTCCCTTAAATCCAAGGGCCAACGGCAAGTGCCGCAGCTCGGCCCATTTTGAATCTTCAAAAAAGTTTTCCGTGATGACAATACGGCCCGTCGCGGCGGCGGCTGCACATGTCCCTACCTCAGGATTGGGCACGAGACCATCGATTGCTTTTAAATAATCACCCGGTAACCGCGGGGACGCGCCGTTTCTCAGCACTCCCGATTCGTCAAGAACAAGAATAGACGATACAGACTCACTTTCCGCAGAACGTTCTGCGGAAAGTGCCAGGTAAGAAAGCACTTCCCTCGACGCTCTGCCGGATGATATCATGTCAAGCGCAGTGAGATAGGCATTTTGATAAGTATACATATTGGAAGCTACGAATTTTAAAATGAAATCGATCAGATTTTTCGTAAGCATCCCCTGCAGCCATTCGCACCCTCCCATGCCCGCGCTGCGATTTCGCGTTGCATGGGAATGAGATTACACCCCTGCTCTTCAAAGATGGTTAAATATCCTTGAACACATGATGCAGCAATTCAATATATCCCCGGTAGGTTGTTGGTTTGCGTAAGGTGAAACGCGCGCCCATTGTTTTTAACAGGTCTGAGGTTTTGTCGTCCATTGCTGTTGACAGCATCGCCACCGGTAAATCTGCCAGTTTCTCGTCGCTACGGATGTCCTTCAGTAATTCGTAGCCATTATAAGCAGGCATGTTGATGTCTATGAACACGACATCGGGCACTGTCATCAATAGAATTTGCCGGGCGAGGATGGGATCGGAGCACTCGATGCATTTGACAGGCAATCCACTATCGCCAGCGGCTTCGCAGAATGCTGAGAGGTCGTCTGGATCATCGTCGACAATTAAGATAATTTTTGCCATGGAGGGTATGCTACTATCAACAGACGGTTAGGTCCGAACAAAGGTGTTTAACATGAATCAATAACGGACAAGAATCAATCGCGATGTGCTTTACAGATGCCGGTACTAAACACAAACGACTGCTGGCCAAACATCATAGATGATCAGGTTCATAGAAATAATTATCACGACAACTGCCTGAACGTCCATCACGCGATCATTGAAAGCTAGCCGGAGGGTCTGCGAAAGGCAAGTGTTTCACCGTTAAATGAAAGTATTTGCCATCATTAATCTCCGGTCCGGTGCGACAGCAACATTTCGGCAAACGGTCGCTCCCATCCGAACCAACGATGACATTCAATGGTAAGTACGAGTCCGTTTTTAACACACATGAATATAAACGGCGTGTAGCGAAGGGGATCGGAACAGTGTTCCACAAACAGATCCTGAATTCTAAGATCCTGACGATGTCAATAACAAACAGATAAAAAGATAACCTAACAACTCAATTAATTAAAATCCCATGAAGGAAATCAGTGATGAAAATGGTGTCACCGATCTGGCTGCGAAACCGACAAAAAAGGAAATAAAAAATATTCAACGCAGGAATTTATTGCCAAGGTGAAGGAATATCGATTAACCAAACAGCATTGTTTACTGTTCACGTAACAGATCATCAAAGTTTCTTCTAACAGTATCGCGTCAATTGGACTAAACAACGGACAGGCTACCTATTGTAAATTTTTCAAAACAATTCAGTGCATATTATTATGCCATATGAAACGCAGTCTTTCCAGGTAACGAAATATTCTAAGGGCATGGCTATCTCAGGTACCTAATTTCTGTTTTGCCAATGGTACCATTGAATGTAAATGGTGCTTTATCAAAGTAGTCCAGCGAAACAGGTGAATCGAGATCAGTTCCGATATCAAAAGTAGCGTTCGAAGTGAAATGAAGCGACATGGCTCTTGGCACCAGTCCTTCCTGAACAGTTTTGCCATTGACGCGCAGGATAACATTCATTGCTCCGCCGATCTTATCTACTAACCGGGATTCTACTTCAATCGTGACTTCACCAACCGGTAACTTTTCCTTCGATTTTATTTTTGTGCGCTCCACTTCAAATAAATTGAATTCATAGTTCAGGTATCCGTCCTTCACAAAACAAGTAATACCGCCAGAAAAACCTGCGAGTGCATAAAGCACTCCGTTTGCACGAGCTGGAACTTTAACATTCATTTTTACCGAACTGCTGTTCTTTCCTAACTTAGGCGCAGTAGATTCAGGCATTCCAACAATTGGATGATCAAAGGACCATTCTGTAAAGGGGGATGCAGGGGCATCTTCCGGATGGTAGAAAGGCGTAGACCATAAGCCACCGCCTATCGGAAGGTTTTTATTCCTGGCTGACTCTGTAAGGAATAAAGCTTTCAACTCCCCGAGCTTCCTGGGTTCTTTAGCAGCAAGATCATTTGCCTGGCTCCAATCTTCATCAATGTGATACAACTGCCATTCATCCGTTAACGGATTCCATTCTCTTATTCCCTTTGGTATTCCACCTACCCAAGGTTCTCTGGGTCCACGGGCGCTTGCAAACCAACCATCCTGGTAAATACCCCTGCTCGCCATAATATCAAAAAATTGTATGTGTCGTCTGCCAGCGGCCGAAGCGCTATCAAACGAATAAACCATACTTACGCCATCAATTTCATCCTGGGCGAACCCATTTACAATTTCCGGATTTGGAATGCCATTTATTTCATAAACAGTTGGCAAGATATCCACAACGTGATGAAACTGTGACCTTGCCGTAGCATCATGTTTAATTCCTTTTGGCCACATAATCGCCATTGGCTGACGTGTACCTCCAAAGTAAGCGCCCTGCAATTTGGTTCCCTGATAAGGAGTACTACAAGCCCATGCCCATCCCGCATGAAACATGTTGTCAGTTTTGGGACCTCCTAAAATATCCAGTCCACCAAGTTCATTAAGTGCTTTTATATGATCCCCGATCGTAGTAGGAATACCATTTTGTGCCAACTGTTCGCTAATCGTACCATGCAAACCTTCTGACGACGAACCATTGTCACCCCAGATATAAAAGACAAGCGTATTATCAAGCTTACCCATTTTTTCAATTTCGTCGATGACCCTGCCAGCGTTGTAGTCTGCATGCTCAGCAAAGCCGGCCCATATCTCCATTAGTCGGCGCTGAAAAGGTTTTTCAGATTCTGGAATTGATTCCCACGATGCCATCGAAGCTGGCCTTGGTGTGAGTTGCGTGTTTTGCGGGATCCATCCCATTTTTTTTTCGCGTGCAAATACTCTTTCCCTGTATTTGTCCCAGCCATCATCAAATTTGCCTTTGTATTTATCTGCCCATTCTTTTGGAACCTGATGAGGTCCATGTGCCGCCCCGGGTGCCCAATACAGGAAGAATGGCTTATCGGGAGCATATGCTTTTTGTTCACGCAACCAGCGAATTGCGTCGTCAGCTATGTCCTCCGTCAGGTGATAGTACGTATGGCCACCAGCAGACTTAGGGTGTTCCACATAGTTGTTATTGCGAACGAGCGTAGGTTCCCATTGTGAAGCCTCGCCAGCGAGGAATCCATAAAAATATTCAAACCCATAACCTGTAGGCCAAAAGTCGAATGGGCCTTTCGAAGTGATTTGATCCTCCGGTGTGTTATGCCATTTTCCAAATGCAGCTGTATTATAACCATAGTCTTTCAGCACTTCCGCCATTGTAGCGCATGACTTAGGAATGATACCACTGAATCCGTCAAAATCGTTGGCGATAGCTGCTATCTGGCCATTGCCGACGCGAGTATGGTTGCGTCCGGTAAGTAATGCTGCCCGCGTGGGAGAACACATGGCAGTAGAGTGAAATCGGTTATAAGAGATACCCTGGTTAGCAACCCTGCTCAACGTCGGAGTATTCACTTCGCCGCCATATGCGGATGGTGCGCCGGCGCCCGCATCGTCAATCAGAATAATTAAGATATTTGGAGCATCCTTAGGTAAGTGTCTCTCCTCAGTCCTTTTTTTATAGGTGGATGTTTCCATCGTTACACCTGGTTTAGATGCTGAGGGCGTGGGTGGAAAAGGTAATACCTGTTGTGCCTCAATAACTGAAAGGGACAATAAATACGAGAAAAATATAAAGGAAGATAAGCGCTTCATGTTCTTGCGTTTTTTCTTGTTCAACAACTGTAGCGTATTTACTAACGCTTCATTGACATCGGTCTGTCCGTCTGACTACTCACACCGGGTCTTATCATCTATGTCATAGCTTTATATCGTAAGCTTTATATCGTAGCTGAAAGTAAAAAACAAGTTATTGACAGCATTACAAGAGATCTACCTTAACGGTGTGAATTTCACCGTTAAATGCAAATGGCGCCTTGAAATGGTATCGCATCGAAACAGGCGATCCCATATCCGCACCAACATCAAATGATTCACTGGCGCTAAAGGCAACCGGAACTGTCTTTGAAACGGAGCCCTTTGCAATTTCTCTACCATCAATCTTTATTGTAATCTCACCTGGACCCATCGGTTTTGGTATCACGGAACTTACTTCAATAAGATGCCGTCCAGGTGAGATCTTCTCCCTTGACTCCACCGTGTATCGCTCTATAATCATCATGTTGTATTCATACACCAGTTTTCCATTCTCCATAAATAACGTAAGACCCGCTCCTGTCCCACCAAGTGCATACAACACGCCATTCGCATTCGCTGGAACATCAACGTCAATTACCACCTTATTACTTTTCTTGCCCAAACCGGGCGCTGCAAACTCAGGCATGCGTTTCACATGCTCGTCAAATATCCAGCTTCTATAAGGCGAGGTCAGCACATCCTCAGGATGTAGCCGCAGCCAAATACCTGCACCGATTGGTAAATCTTTGTTGTCTTTCGCCTGTTGCAAGAACAATCTTTTCATTTCTTCCAGCTTCCCTGGCTCTTTTAGTGCGATATCATTAAACTGTGAATAGTCTTCATCCAGTTTATACAGCTCCCATTTGTCACGGTTTGGATCCCATCCATCCAAACCCTTTTGTGCCGGTATCCATGGGTAAAGGGGCCCAAATGCACATGCATACCATCCATCGTTGTAAATTCCGCGGCTGCCATTATTATCGAAGAATTGCGTTTTCTTGACGGTCGCGGCACGGGCATCATTAAAGCTGTAACTCATGCTAACGCCATCCAGTGGTATCTGCGTAAAACCATTGACAACCTTAGGAGGATTGATGCCTAATATTTCATAAATGGTAGGAACGATATCGTTCACATGATGAAACTGTGAACGCGGTGTCTTATCGGGTTTGATTTTTTTTGGCCAACTGATGACAAGTTCATTGCGCGTACCTCCAAAGTGTGAAGCCACCAGTTTGGTGTGTCGAAATGGTGTATTTCCCGCCCATGCCCAACCCGCATGATACATATTGTCAGTAAGGGAAGTACCGAGCGCTTTTAATCCGCCGATTTTATCAAGGGCTGCAATTTGCTGCTTAATAGTATTGGGAATATTATTCTGCGCCAGTAGCTCACTGATGGATCCATTCTGTCCTTCCGCGCTGCTACCGTTGTCGCCCCATATATAAATGAAGATAGTATTGTCCTTTTCCCCAATTTCATCAATCGCATCATACAATCTTCCTACCTGTGCATCTGCATGTTCAACAAAACCGGCAAATACTTCCATTAGCCTGCGTTGAAATGGTCTTTCAATTTCCGGTATACTTTCCCATGATGCCATGGTGGAATCCCTTGAAGTAAGTTGCGCGTGGGCGGGTATCCATCCCGTTTCCACCTGACGCTTGAAAACCCTTTCTCTGTATGCGTCCCAGCCATCGTCAAATTTTCCCTTGTATCTGTCAGCCCATTCTTTGAATATTTGATGAGGGCCGTGACCTGCACCCGGAGCAAAATAAAGGAAGAACGGTTTGTCCGCTGCGTAAGCACGATGCTCCTTCAACCAGGCAATTGACTTATCGGCAAGATCTTCCGACAAATGATACTTTTCGTCTCGGGGCAATTGCACCTGGTTGTAATTCTCAACCAATGGTGGTTCATACTGAGAAGATTCACCTGCGAGGAATCCGTAAAAATGTTCAAAGCCATAACTATTGGGCCAATACGTAAATGGGCCCGCCGCTGTCGTTTGATTCGCCGGTGTATTATGCCATTTACCAAATGCCGAAGTACTATAGCCATAATCTTTCAGCACTTCAGCAACGGTCGCTGCTTCCATTGGAATGATTCCTGTATAGCCATCCCAATCTACGGCCCGCTCGGCAATGGTGCCACTGCCCACTCTGGTGTGATTTCTTCCGGTTAACAATGATGCGCGCGTAGGTGAGCAGATAGATGTAGTATGAAATTCGTTATACGCTATGCCAGCGTTCCAAACCCTCGTTAACGTCGGTGTATTGATTTCGCCTCCAAAGGTAGAGGGAAGCCCAAACCCAACATCATCCATTAACACAATAACGATATTAGGCGCATCCGCAGGAAGATGACTGGGATGCTTCCTCCTTATTTGCTTACTGTCCAAAATGGATTCTCCATAAATACTTGCTGAAGGTGGCTCCGGAAAAGGAAGCACAGCCCCACTTGAGTCTTTAGTATTTTCATTGCTCCCCGTCGATTCGCGATTGCTTTGGTTACAAGCAATCAAAAGGAACATTGAGATAAATAGCAACGGCGAATTTTTCATCCTGGCGGTTTAAAGAATTCAGTATTCGAAATGATAATTATCTATGAATTTCTTTTGAAGGACATATGCTAAGATAACTAATGGCCCCAGAAAACCTATTTGCCTTATTTGGGCTTCAGCATTCGCAGTAAAACCAGTTCTTGTGGTTATCGCTAATTCGCTTTGAATCCGGCTCAAGTTAAACCAGCGCAGGAATTGCATCCGAAAGCTCACAACGTAGGCTTCCACTCCATCCGCTCGGCGAAGATGAATCCAATTAGATGAGTTGTTGGACACGGGTTGAGCGACTGGATTTTACCCGGCAGTGCGATCGAACGTGAATGCTCTCTTCTTCAATTCATCTGTTAATAAAGTTTGCCTGAATCTATCCGTAAAATAAGGCCACTCAACCCATGTCCAACAACTCACCTAACGTTGGCTCTTTTCATAACCATTATAATGCGTTGTCGTCGATGCAATCGCGCGTATTGCTCACATTCCCTTTTTTTTTAACCACGTAGCCGCTTCGTGCACTCGCGAATACGCCAGCGCGAGCGCTGCATTGAATTGGCTGCCGTCACAGCACACGATTCGTATATTGAACAGATGTACTACATTCGAAGCCAAAGACATGCTATGAATGTTCGCGTTGCACCTGCTCTTGTACTGATCCTCCTTGTCTCTTCCTCTAACGCCCAACCAACAACGCATGCCGTAAATCGCCCGCCACTTCACGCCAGTGAATTTGCCATGCTGCCGTTGGGCAGCATCACCCCTGGTGGCTGGATGACGTTGCAGCTGAATGCCATGAAGACCGGACTTACGGGCCATCTGGATGAATATTATAGTCAGGTGGCCGGCAAACGAAACGCCTGGCTCGGGGGCGACGGCGACGCCTGGGAACGTGGTCCATACTGGATCGACGGACTACTTCCCCTGGCCTACATTCTTCACGATCAGGCGCTCATAGCAAAGGTGAAGCCGTGGGTAGAATGGACACTTACGCATCAACGACCCGATGGATATATCGGTCCTGACGTTTTGAAAAACAAACCAACAGATGAGCCAGGCATTCAAAAGGGACCCAGAGAGGATTGGTGGCCGCGCATGGTCATGCTCAAGATCCTTCAGCAGCACTACGAGGCCACCCAGGACAAGCGAGTGATTGACGTGCTCACCCGATACTTCAGGTATCAACTCAGCAATCTTCCAACGAACCCGCTCGACCGCTGGAGCTTTTGGGGAAACAGGCGTGGTGCCGATAACCTCATGGTGGTGTATTGGCTGTACAACATTACCGGTGATGAGTTCCTCATCGAACTCGGCGACCTTCTGTACCAGCAAACATTTCCATTCACGGACGTTTTCCTCCACGACCATCCTGAAAAAGAAAATGGCGTCTCCCATTTGTATCCATACAACGTGGGCAATACCTATCCCTTCAAACAAGAGCTTATTCAAAAACTTCACGTCGGACAGCTGCAAAGTTTCCACTGCGTGAACCTTGCACAAGGGTTGAAGACTCCGGTGATCTACTATCAACGCGATCCCAATCCGAAATATGTGAGCGCGGTAAAGAAGGCATTGAATGACATCGATCTGTTCCACGGGCAGGCGCAGGGAATGTACGGAGGCGATGAGCCCCTCCATGGAAATGCGCCTACCCAGGGCGTTGAATTTTGTTCTATCGTGGAAATGATGTTCTCGCTGGAGAGCATGCTCGCTATCACAGGAGACGTTGCCTTTGCCGACAGACTCGAGAAGATCGCCTACAACGCACTGCCTACGCAGGCCACGGATGATTTTATGAACCGGCAATACTTTCAATGCGCCAACCAGGTACTGATCACGCGCGGCCAGCGAAACTTTTTCGAAGACGGCAATCATGGAGGCACGGATCAATGTTTCGGTTTGCTCACCGGCTATCCGTGTTGTACGTCGAACATGCACCAGGGATGGCCAAAATTTATTCAGAATACGTGGTACCGAACCCCGGACAACGGGCTGGCCGCACTTGTGTATGCACCCAGTTCCGTGGAAGCAACGGTAGGTCATGGTGAACCGGTTCGGATCACTGAAGAGACTAACTATCCATTTGATGAGAAGGTCTTATTCAAAATGACCATGAAGAAGAATGTCAGGTTTGATTTTCAGGTCCGGATCCCCGCATGGGCGACCGGCGCGACCATTACGGTGAATAGCGCGCCGTGGACGGGCGAAGTGAAGGCCGGCACCATCGTGCGTATAGACCGGGAGTGGAAAAATGGCGATCGCACGGAGCTCAACCTTCCGATGAAAGTTTCGGTGAGCCGCTGGGCCGAGTCTTCTGCAGCGATCGAGCGGGGACCATTGGTGTATGCATTAAAAATTGAAGAAGAATGGAAGACTGTGGCAGGGAGCGATCATTACGGATCGTACCTCGAAGTGTATCCCCGCTCCGACTGGAACTACGGTATTCCCGAAAGTGTAATCAACGACCCGGTTTCAAACTTCGAAGTGGTTCGAAATGAACCGAAGGGCGCGTATCCGTGGAATTCAAAAAATGTCCCGATCCAATTGAAGACAAAAGGAAAGAAACTGTCCGAGTGGAAAATCTATAACAATATGGCAGGTCCGTTGCCTAATGTGTTTACGCCAACTAAGTCAACTGCGGAAGAGATTGTGCTTATTCCCTATGGATGTTCAACGTTGAGGATTGCTCAATTTCCGGTTGTGCGTTGAAGGATAGCGTGGCAGCGCGGAGCGTCGCAGGAACGGGAGACTGCGGCTTTGCTTTAACACACTTTAAATTCTTTTGCTGGTTGTATGAAGCTGATGTGAAGACCGCCACGCGAATAAAATGCAGGGTCGGGAGGTAAAGGAGTTTTAGAGTTTTCGGGAGGCACTTTGATTTGGAAGGTTGGTACGTTTACTATGGTTTCTTTTGGATGGCTCGTGCTACGTAGCTGCGTTAATTCCGAGGCAGCGCGGAGCGCCGCAGGCAGCGCGGAGCGCCGCAGGCAGCGCGGAGCGCCGCAGGAATGGGAGACTGCAGCTTTGCTTTCCCACACTTTAAGTTCTTTTGCTGGCTGTATGTAGCTAATGTGAGGGCCGCCACGCGAATAAAATGCAGGGTCGGGAGGTAAAGGAGTTTTTAGAGTTTTCGGGAGGCACTTTGATTTGGAAGGTTGGTACGTTTACTATGGTTTCTTTTGGATGGCTCGTGCTACGTAGCTG
>NZ_JBBCAU010000002.1:0-585362 GCF_037203685.1 Chryseolinea sp. T2 | reverse complement strand
AGGCAGCGCGGAGCGCCGCAGGCAGCGCGGAGCGCCGCAGGAATGGGAGACTGCAGCTTTGCTTTCCCACACTTTAAATTCTTTTGCTGGTTGTATGAAGCTAATGTGCAGGGCCGCCGGGCGAATAAAATGCAGGGTCGGGGGTGCCGGAGCAGAATTAGTGGCACTGATGATGCTTTCTGTGCATTGATGGGCCGTGAGAGAAATTCACTATCCGCTGATTACTTTTTGCGAATCACGGAACTAAGTATTACGTCCTGTCACCGACTCCTGTTGAAGGGAATGCAAATAGATCACCAAATGATGTCATTCGAAGAATTTGAGAACCTGGCGCTGACCTTACTTAACGGGGAAATGGAAATGACGGCCCAGCAACGATTCGCATTTGTCAACTTCCTGGGATATGAGGCTGAAGGTCCTTTCAGAATGCGCGGCATGGGTCGGGCATTTCCTCATGGAAACGAACTGCTTGAAGCGATCACCCATTCGTTTCTTCGGGACGACATGCATGGGGTTGAATACATTGCCTGGATGGCGTTCCTTGGCTTTGATCCATTTGATTTGAAGTGTGAAGCCAATCAAGAACGGATCAAAACATTGTATCAACAAGTCGAATTTTCTCACATGATCCAGAAGATCGCGAGGGAGGTGGGTGGCTAATTGGGGAAGGTCAAAACCGGTTAAAACATTAATTTCACAGGCTTTTTGAGGGATTAGGATTTGCCAACGCGCCGGGTTGAGGTCAAAACAGAAGTAAACATTAAAATGCACCTTGTTTTGATGTTTAATTTGAAGAATTTATCTTTGTCGCATGCCCTACGCCTTGAATCCAGACCGGAACACTCCCTGGAACGGACTGCCCTCGTTGCCCCTGGACGCGGCGCACTACCGGACCATCGAGATCCTTGAACAACTCGGAAAGGCAAAAGGCGCACTAGGACAACTGCAGGGCCGCAGTATCGCCGTACCCAACCAGGGCCTGCTGGTCAATACCATTAGCCTGCAGGAGGCAAAGGCGTCGAGCGCTATCGAGAACATCCTCACCACAGACGACGAACTCTACAAGGCGTATAGCGAAGTGCATAACGAACAGCTTGACGGCGCCGCCAAAGAAGTACTACGCTATCGCGAAGCACTCTGGGCGGGACACACCTATCTCAAAAGCCACCCCTCCTTCGACCGCGACTATTTCATATCGATCTACCGTCAGATCAAACAAACCAATGACAGCGTCCGCCCCCCCGCTGCAAGAATTACCATCCGGCAGGGCGGCAGCGGACCGAATGCAGGACAGCCCGTCTATACTCCGCCCAGAGGGGAAGGAATCATTGAACAAAAGCTGGACAACCTGATCGCCTTCCTGAATGCCGACGGCGGGCCAGATCCATTAATCAAGATGGCCATCGCCCATCTGCAGTTCGAAGCCATCCACCCCTTTCGAGATGGTAACGGACGGACTGGACGCATTCTCAACATCAATTTCCTCACACAACAAGGTCAGCTGGACTATCCGATCCTTTTTCTGAGTCGTCATATCATAGATACCAAAGACGAATATTATCATCACCTGGCGGGCGTCACGCAACGCGGCGACTGGCAAAGCTGGATCCTGTACATGCTGCAGGCGATCGAGATCACCTCGCGCGTAACGTATTCGAAGATCAATGAAATAGTCGACGCCATTGACGGTGTGCGGGAAGCTTTAGGCAAGACTACGATCACCAAACAGGAGCAGCTGATCACGATGCTATTCATGCAGCCTTTCACTCGGGTGAAGCATCTCACGGAAGGCAGGCTATACGCAGAGAACACGGCGAGAAAGAATCTGAACCAGCTGGTGTCGATGGGTATTCTTGAACTGAGAGTGCTGCAAGGGAATCATTATTACCAGAACCTTGAATTGCAGCGGATACTATCGGAGTAAGGGTTCGGTCGACACGATACTTAAAACGTATTGATTCATCCGGACAAAGACTAAAAGTCGCTGCATTACCGGTGCCAAAGGTGTGCAACATGCTGAGCTCTGATTAGAAGTAATTCAAGCAGGAAGACAATTGCTGGTATCGCTCCATATCAAAAAAGCCCCCCTGAAAAGGGAGGCTTTGAAATTCTCAACTCTCAATTTGCATTCATCTCCAGGGCACGATGACGTCCCAGTAGGTGGAGAGCAAATAGATGCCGAAGCGGACGAGGCTGATCGTTAGAACAGTTGTGAATACATACTGAATGATCCAGCGTGTATCCATCCAGTAGAGCTTGTGCTTGTTTACAAGTTGAACGATGTGTTCGCTGTACCCCGGATCGTTCGTTACACCAGAAGCTTGCAACATGACTGCCTGCATCTTCAAGGTGTCGTTATAAAACAAGCCTGACGGCCACAGAGGAAGCTTCTTCGTCAGCATATCTATGCGGTCGCCGATTGCCTGTTCACCCGACAGATAAATTCGGTACCATGCTTTCCGGCCTTTGGCAAACGGACTGGAGGTACGAATAGGTAATCGAACCTTCGGACCTTTCCAAGACCTGTCGGCACGGATGCGGACATCGTTGTTGTATTCGATGGCATGAACGCTTTGTCCTACACGTTGCTGCTCGTCGGCTGACTCTAAGATGGCATGGGCCATAACGATGGAAGGAAGCAGTCCACTGTTCCGTAGGCGAAGCTTGATAAAGCTTCGGAATCTATTTATGTATTCTGAAATTAACATGATGTTGTGTGTTTAAATGGACAGGAATTAAGAATTAAGAATTAAGAGTTAAGAATTAGCCGTCGGCCCTTTGGGCCGGTTGCCTGACACGACCAAAGGTCGTGTTGTAGATGGCGGACAGCCGCCAGCTAATTCTTAACTCTTAATTGTTAATTCTTACCCTCCCCTTCGGTTAATGAACCTCACCAAATCCAGCACGTCAGCCCCAATTCTGTCCAGTTCTTCCAGTCCAAGTCGCTTGATGAGGGACATCAGCTTCGAAGCGTATGTCGGGTCGGTGGCGTAGCCTGATCGTTGTAATGCGAGAGTTTGCTGGGAAGCATCAAGAGCGTTAAACACACCGCCCTTTTGATAGCGCGGATTCGCGGTGAGGAAAGAAATTCTATCCTCGAAAGAATGGTGTGCATGTTCATATATCCTGAACCAGGCTTTTACGGTCTTGACGACGCCTTTCACATACTCCGTAGTTTTCAGATCAATCTTTTCACCCACCCATGACGAGTCAGCCTTGATGCCGAAGTGATTGTTATACTTCGATGCCAGGAGGCTTTCACCCGGGATACCGGCTTTGTTTGAACTTTCGATGAGGGCTTGCGCCATCATAACTGACGGAAAGAGTTTGGTGCCTTTCAGCGCCCCTAATACAAAAGGCGCATACTTGATGATGTATTCGTTACGTGTCATTTGTCTGAAGTTTGCGTTAGACGAAGTTTCACCATTGATTCACGAGGCTTTCGAGCCATTGTGAGAAGCGGACGCCAAGGCGTCGTACTACAGGTGCGAACAAATCGCCGATCATTTTAAAGATCAGACAGATGATACCTCCAGCGATAGCGTGAACTAAATAGCTGGCAGGACCGGAATCGATAACGTGCGTAACAATGTTGAATGTCGCGCCGAACAGGAAGGCAATCCAATTGCCTGCGCTGTCATGGGAATGATAGTTGTATTGCATGGCGCGAAGATGCAGGAATGAAAAAATATGGTTTTTCATTATTAACCGTTCTTTTCCAATCAAGTGCGCGCGTTACAAACATTGATAAACTCTCTTCAAAGATTTTCGATATAAACTGAATATCAGATTAAGAGGCTTGAGCGATCGTGTGATCGATGACTCCAACGAGGTACTGGATTTACTAAGCAGACGGGCTACGATCCTGACAGTTGAATTCTTTTGCCCGGGAAGCCCAAACGCCTAAAAATCGTTTCAACCTGCAGGCAAGTAAAGTAGCGCCCAATAAGGCCTCCGATCTCGGCCAGGAACGGGTAGAGCCATCTTCGCATGGTGGGTCGGCTTACATTGTAAATTTCTGCCAGCTCGCCCATCGTGTAAGGCATAATTACCAATTCGTTTGGCTGCGCAGGCAGTCCATTTGATTCTGCCGGTTTCGGCAAATCGGTTGCTTCGGACGACCTGGTCGCCCGCTTCTTTCTTCGGAATAGAGTCATAAAATATAATAGTTAAAGTGAGACTAACCTTTCTGGAGAATTCCATTTACCTCAGCCAACTACAATTCGCCAGCGACGACAATTCCCGCAAGCAGCAACATTACAAAGACACAGGGAGATGAGTGCGGAGCTTCAACTATTCGAACAACCAATCAGGGGGCACTCATCGAAAGTAACGCATCCTGGGTGAGGCGAGTTACAATTTTTTTAAGAAATATTTTTTCACAATGACGAATGAGTGTTAGGCCGACTCAGCGTTTGATAAGATTTATCCGACCCCCACCTTTATATTCATTCATGACATCGCGTTGCATATTTTCAATGATCAATTACAACGTGATATCTATACGCCGACTTAAAAGTCCAGGGCACTCGTTATTGATAGTAGCCGACCAGGTACTGTCTACCGAGACGGAGAACTCGGACAAAGTCTGGACGAGACCGATGCCACTCCGATGAAAGTCCGATGACACTGCGATGAAAGTCCGATGGAAGACCGATGGAAGACCGATGACACTCCGATCACAGGCCGATGACGTTATCACGGAATTGGGCAGTACAAACATCCGTACCAAAGGTTAAGTGTTAGTGTCCTGACAAAAGTGCCATGTGAGAAATCCGCGCTTTTGACTTGTCTTTTTGCCTGGAACACACCCGACTGATTGAAAAATAGCAAGAGAGTTTTAAAAGAACGACGAGAGTTTGTAACAAACGCGCCAAACCGGAAAAAATGGGAAAAGTGATTTTTCCAACCGTTGCATGTTTGCGTTCAAGTAGCAGCTGATGCTTTGATCAACGGCGCCGAATCGACATCGGTGTTGCTACGACACTTAAACACAAACAGTTTTTATTTATGTCAAAAATCGGAAACAATCCAATTCTCCAAAAAGTCAGTGGTAAGCTCGGCAATACCATTGTGTTTCGTCAGGGTCCAACCGGACCTATCATGGCCAACGTACCGAAGAAGGCTACATCTGTTCATGAAAAACAGATCGTTGTTCGCGAGCGCTTCCTGGACGCTGTCCAATATGCCAATCGTCAGATGCTTAAAGATGACGTGAAGGCGATGTATGCAACCGGGATAAGCAAGAAAAAACCCTCTGCATACCAGGTAGCTGTGTCGGACTATCTCGGCGCACCAAAGATCAAGCAGATCGAAGCAGATGCTTATCGTGGTGACCCAGGTAAGACGATTTATGTATATGCAAGCGACGACTTCAGGGTCGCCTCAGTGGCGGTGGTGATTACAAGCGCCGCCGGTGAGGAAATCGAGCGTGGTGAGGCAGTATTATCTACCGACTTGCGCGACGTTTGGATCTACACGACCACAGCTTCGGTTTCTGCGTTTGCCGGTACCGTTGTTTCGGCAACGGCGAAGGACATACCAGGAAATGCAACCCTGCGAACGCTGACTTTTTAAACCCTTAGGTTAAACAATGCAGCCCCGACCCTGACGCGTCGGTGCGGGGCTGCTCTTTAATCCAAACATCATCGAAAATCGAATGAAAGAATTATTAACAGACCTTCTATCCGGCAAGCTGTTCGGCAAGGTCAAAGAACTCATAGATGAAATCGTCACAACGAAAGAAGAGCGCGAAACGCTATTCGTCCGATTGCGTGAACTTGAGATGCATCACGAACAGGTCATGACTACGTCGCAGGTTAGCGATGCTGTGTCGGCACGTCAAAGAGAAGTTGACGCGCTCAAGTCTGGTTCTCTCAATCTTACGCAGAATATGCTGGCGTATATGGCCATCGTTGCTTTCTTCGCTATGACTGGTTATATCCTCGCCCATGGCATAGGCACGCTTGAGTCAGACGAAAGTTTCATTATTGGAAACCTGACCGGCATGGCCGCCGCTATTGCAAAGGACATCTATGGTTACTACTTCGGCAGCAGCCGCGGAGATCATTTTCTATTTCGGCGGCCTAAAGTAACAGCCGCCTAGTTTCAACAAATAACTCGAACAAAATGTCAAAACAAATTCAATTCGACATGAGCGAGCAATATATACAACATGCTTTCTCAGTTCATCGCGGTCAGTCTGCAGCTTCAAGCAAAGGCAGACGCGCTCAGAGGTCAAGGCAAACGGCGAGTGATCCCAACGTTATTGAGGCCATGCAATACGCGCGCGCCCAAATGGCGGATCCTGAAGCGAGGGCCTTGTATGAGTCGCATGCATTCGTTAAGGGAAGAACTGCCCGTTCACTCGCCATGTTCGATTACCTGATCGCACCCACGATCAAAAAGATCGACGCAACCAAATACACAGGCGTTGTCGGCGAAACTATCAGGATACGGGCAGTAGATGACTTCATGGTCATTACCGTTGGCGTACTTATAACAGATTCCAAAGGCGAAGTGATAGAACGAGGGGCCGCTGTTCCTCAAATATCTCAGGACCAATGGGCCTACAGGATCACTTCCTGGAACGAATGCCTCAGAGATTGTACGATCGTTGCGTCCGCTCATGACGTAGCCGGTAACATCACCTTACAAACGCTCACATTATACTAAACGATCAATTCGCGCTAAGGGAGCCAGAAGATTTTTTCAGACCGAAAACATCAGATAAGATATAGAAAATGAAAAAAGGCAACACAAATATGGAAGCCGTCGACAAGAAACCGTTTCCTAAGAACAGGTCACGGTTAAAGAGGCCAGTGGGGATTTATGAAATTCGCCGGCGATTGAACGACTTTGCTGAAAACGAAGAATGGGACGAGATCGTTGCATACATACAATCCATGCTTACAGCAAGGCCGCGTGATCACTGGTTACTCACTCAAATAGCGCTGGCTTTTCTTCTAAAGAAAGATTACAGCGGAGCGCTCGTCTATGCCGCCGACGCTCTCACCATTGAATTCAGCTGTCCTCTTGCTCAGGTGATCTTTGCCAATGCAATGGCAGCACTGGGGCAAAGACAAGATGCCCTTGAATTCTATGAGGCGCTCATTCGGAGAGGGACGCACCAACTTGTCCATGGGAAATGTGGAACAGGGAGTGATTGCAATATCAATCCGGAAAGAGCACATGTACTGATCGAAGAAGCCCAGGCAGGTGTTTATCAATGTACTTCAGAGACGGCGATCGTTGACGAAGGAAAGGTATCCCGTGCACTTTAACCCGAACCAGGCAACCGAAGAAATGAAATCTCGGGCAACACCGAAGCTTAATGATGTCGCAGTTGGTTTTTACCTGTTTCCAACTGTGTTGTTTGTAGCCAGATCATGCCATAAGGTCTGGCTACTCACAACAACCAAAAAACGCGCATGAACTTGAAGCCAAAATTAATCATCGATGACAAAACGTAAATCGAATAAAAAGAAAAAGTTGCACGGACTTCAACCACAGAAAACCAGCTTTGAGGTCGATGCCACCACGGTAGCTATTTACCGTGAGGCAGTGGAGGCATTCCTGTACGACGGAGACGAGCCCAATATTGAAGGCCTTGTGACGTGTGTAGCGCCGCATGACATCGACGACGAGGACAAACACTGGACCCTTATACTTGTTGCGGACCTGCTTTGCCAGGAGAATCATCTTGATGGCGCCTTCAGAGTGATTAGCCAGGCCCTAAGGATCTCGCACGATTGCCCGCGCGGTCGTGAAGTCCTGGCAGTGGTCCTTTGCAGTCGCGGACAATATGCAGAAGCAATACAGGTATGGACTGAACTGCTGTGTACTCCGATCAGGAGGCTGGCGTATCACAGCTGCAAAATGTGTAATGTACGCAGTATACCGTTTGCCCGTCACATCATTTGCAACAGCAAGTTTGGTCTCAGTATAACGTACTGGCTCTCCGGCTACCCTGCTCTTGCCATTCATTTCAAGCGAGAATTTATCAAAGATCTCGAGCGAGGGATAGAGAGTCCATGCGATCCACTTGACCTGACGGGGATAGAATGATCCAACCCAACAACAAGAAAAAAAAACATGAAAAAGTCATCAAATAAATTGAAGCCGGTTAAAAGCAAAGGCAGCAAAAACAGAATTAAGCGCGCTATAAGTCTAGGGACGCTTAAAAAAATAATTAGTGATCTTACCAGCAGGGAAGACTGGGAGGGACTTGTTTCCATCCTGAAATCTCTGGTTAAGAAAGATCAAGCAGATCACTGGTTAATGATCGGACTGGCTTCGGGTTACGAAGCGAAAGAACAGTTTGATCTCGCGCTAAAGTATTCAGCCGCTGCGCTACGCATCGAGCGTGCGTGTCCTCTGGTACGATGGACACATGCATACATTCTTATGTGCCACAGACAGTTCCATGAGGCTATTGATTTACTGGAAAGGTTGGTGTCCGAGAATCCCGTTGCCATTGGGGCCGGTTACTGTGGACATGGCAGTGACTGCAACCTGCACGCAGTGCGTGCTAAATCGCTAATCAACGATGCGAGACTTTTGCTCGGATACTGCTATGGGAAATTGAATTACGACGCATTACACCAATTCTTTCGTGAAGCTTACCACCAAAACGTCAGCAACGGGACATACACCGACTTCGACGCCGACGATGTCAATAGATTGAGCACGAAAGGTGATGCTAAAGGCAAAAAATAAAATTCATTTATCAACAAAAAAATAAACTTATGATTAACAATTCAACGCCTGGTGATGGTTCCGACGCCATAGAACTATTCGGCGAAATCTACCTGAAATATCAGAAGAGGATCCTTGAACTTATAAGCATGGAAGCCTTCGATGCATTGATTGACTACATCAAACAAGCACAGAAAAAAACACGGGACGACCACTGGCTTATGATGCAGCTGGCCCTCGCCTACCTATTCAAGCAGGATTATCAAAAGACACACAAAGCCCTGCGCGACGCCATGATACTTCATGACGATTGTATCATGGTTCCGTATTTGTCGGGGCATTTGTTTCTGCAAAAAGGTGAGTGGACAAAGGCTGCCAGTCTTTTCCAAATAGTGATAGATGCAGGAGTCGAGGCCATTTACAACTACTCGTCATGTTTGTGCTGCGGGGAGGAACATCAGGCACATTCCATTGTTGCAGACAGCAACTTTCTGTTGAGTGAATGCTATAACTATCTTGGGTGTAAGGAGCAGGCAGTGTTCCACCGAAATTTGCATCGAAAGGCAGTGAGTGAGGGAGTTAGAAGCATATATGATCCGGAAACAACGATCGACGATGAGGACTGAGTTTTTAGATCTGCCTCTGTTGTTACCTGGCATCCAAGCTTTCATTAGAATACGATCACCGGCCACTTTTAATTTGGTGGCCGACGGGAAGCCCGTTTCTGCCTGATGAATTTCACAAGTTCCCATACGGCGAAATACAACAATACGGCATCGAAGAAAAGCCAAACGGACTTGACGATCCAGGCAGGAATCGTCACCATTACCAGTTGAAGAGATAAGTCGGTAGCTGTAAATGGTGTCACGATAAGGGCATATGCGATGGCAACCCATGCGCCCGCAAAAAGTGCGGCCAGTACTCTCCGGAATACGACGCTTAGTATAGGGCGGCGGCCGGAGAAGCCAACAATGAGGCTCAGGAGAACGATGGCCGCGAAGAGATACCATCCGGTCGCGGGGACATCAAAATCGATGTTGATCATTCGGGGGTGACGCTATCAAGTTACAACGGGAGAGTTCAATATATCACAAGGGAAAGATGGAAGTGTCTTTGAATTAGCAGCTAGACCAACTAGCCGGCTAAAAACTACTGCATTACATGATAGCCAATTATAAGGCAAAAGTCAAGAGTGCGGCTACCCGTATGTCGCAGCAACCCGTAATCATTTTATCGAGTTACGGCGTTGGGTGATTTCAGACATTGAGAGGCTTTGCATCTGACCTCGACTGTTCAGGTCGCTGTAGTGGGTTAGTATACGCGTCAGACCTTGGATGCTTTGTTCAGGATACCATCCGAAGTTATGCGGGTGCCACCACAGGTGGTATACTTCACCATTGGCGGCTGCGCGGTCCATCTCGGCGCAGATGCGTGAAATCTTCAGGTTGTTTAGAAATAGCTCTTTTGGATTGTATGGCCTTAACAGCCGACTAGCAGGAATACACAACGGCATGCCTGGACGTTTCTCAATGCTTTCCAGTTTGTAGGTACTCTCCTTCCCTATCGGAAAGTAAGCGTCTAGTCCACGGTTGAGGCGCTTCCAATACGATTCGTTTTGCGTGCTGCGTATATTCCAGAACCAGTCGCGGGGATTGTCGCGGACGGAAGTAAAGCCCTCTTCAAAACAAACCAGGAGATAGTCTTCATTAAATTGATTTCTGGGAAACACCAATGATTTCAGTTGCCTGTTGTAGCGTGCTGCAGCACGCTGAGCGGCGCGGAGGTCATCGCGGAACTGGTCAAGTGTTTGCCCCGGCTCGTTGCAGTAGTAGTGCGCGAAGGTGTGAGAAGCCAGCTCCTGATTGGGCGTGTCGAGTATCAGCCGAATGAGAGAGTCGGCGTAATGGAGTGGATCTGATAGCTCAGTCTTACCGATCCCTTGTGAAGTTATGTAGCTGTATGCTGATAACTCCTGCTGCTGATAGGATGGCTGCATCTTCGGGAAGTTTGACTGGAGTTGCAGGCAGTCCTCGTGGAACAGCATGCCCACCGTTGCCCAAGTGACGTGTACGTCGTGTTTGGCGAACCGGTCAAGCATGCGCGGGATCACGGCACGGGTATTCGCGAAGTATTGTTGGTAATTCGCGACGGGCCATTTTTCGAAGCCGCCCCAGTGGAGTTCGAAGTCGAGCGAGATGGTGAAAATCGAATTATTCAAACGCAAATATAGTTGATGGGCAAATTTAAACCTTCTGCGAAACATGCCCTAGAACTATGAATCACGCCTATTTAAATCAGTATTTAATATTTTCTCAAACTAGGGGAAAGATGTCTCAATCGGCATAATCGATAAATATCTATCTTTAATCAGTTCTAACTCTTCAAAGATTTGAATGAGCGCCTTAGTGTGCCATTCAAAGGAAACATTGCAAATATGAAACTCAAGAAATTGCTATTGAAAGTAAAACCAATTAAATACTATGTATCTGGAAAGTATTTTTTTAACAATGAACATTACAAAGATGTTCAAAGTAGAACCCGTAGTGAAAAATCCAAGCGTCCATACAGAACAGAAATCATCAATTTTCTCTTATCAATGAGACAAACAGACACCCAATATTTAGAAATCGGTGTTCGTAATCCCAATCATAACTTTAATAAGATAAAGTCAACCCGAAAATACAGCGTAGATCCAGGTCTCGCATTTGAAGGTAATCCCGTCGACTTCAAAATGACCAGTGATGAGTTCTTTCAAAGATTATCCACCAACGAAATCTTATCAAATGACGTCAAATTTGATGTTATCTTTATTGACGGACTTCACCTGGCTCAGCAAGTAGACAAAGACATTGCCAACGCATTAAATTACATTAAAGAGGATGGCTTCATAGTTCTTCACGACTGCAATCCCCCAACTGAATGGCATGCCCGCGAGAATTTCGATTACGCGAACACGCCCGCGAACAGATCCTGGAATGGAACAACCTGGAAAGCATTTTTAAAATGGAGATCCAACTCGAGTCTTAACTCATGTTGCATTGATACCGATTGGGGCGTGGGGATCATATCCAAGGCGCAAAAAATTGGGAATCCCATAACGGCAGTTAATCCTTTTTTTGAATTTGCTTTGCTGGACGAAAATCGAAAAGAATATCTAAACTTGATCGACTTTGAGACGCTTAAAAAACGCCTTGGCAAATAAGTGGGCGATTGAATGAAGCATTCCAAACGTCTCAGCTAAAATTCGGTGTCCATGTCACGAGAAAAATTGGTAATTCATTTTTATAGTCCGGAGGCGCGCGACATCCCCAGGAACAACGCAGACGCTACAAATCCAATATATTATTCCTCGGGTCTCCATCACTGGCTCCACTTCACTTTTTGTTATTTCAAGTACATTGATCTGGACCATCCGTTCGAGGTTGTAATCACGGGTGAAATGCCCGATGAAGGTGTTATAGTTTTTCACCGGGGATGGGTTGAGGGTGAATTGAAACCCAACGACAGGCAGCTCTTTGTCTGCCTGCTTGTGGACTACGGCCGTCACCGGTTTTCACAAATACAGGTTGTTCATAATCCAACAAGTGTCAACAACTTCAAGGTGAGTGCTAAATCGTTCCTGGACAAGCTCTTCCCTTTTGCAAAAGAAACCTTCATTCCGAGCTGGCCACAACCCGGACTCATTCCGAGATTGCCAGAAAGGGGCTATGAAATTAAAAATGTTGGTTTTGTTGGCCACGCCCAAAATCTTCCAATAGAACTAAGGACAAGCGCCTGGCAAAGCCGATGTGAAGAGCTTAAAGTGAATTTTCAGATAGTAAGCGAAGCTTCAAAGTGGGCAGACTTTTCCCAGATGGATTTGATTTTGGCCATGCGGTCGTTTGACAAGCGTCCCTACTATAACAAGCCCTTCCTAAAAATTACGAATGCGCTGTTTGCCGGAGTACCCGTAGTTGCGAGCAGCGAAAGTTCTCATCTCTATCTTAAAAATGTCAAAAGGGTCGACTTTCCTATTGCGGACAGCGTGGAGGAACTAGTAACCGTCATTAAATCTGTTAAGGAAAATGCAACGCAGGAATTTAAAAAGGTGATGAGCAATCAGCGCCTGATAGCAGAGTACGATAATGCAGCAATTTTTGATGCCTATAAGAGACTATTTCAAGAGAGCTTCACTGCACTACATCGTTGGTCCAATTCACCAAAGTTCGTTCGATGGCTCTACTTCAAATTACGCGCGCTCAAGTTTTGACTGCTTAAGCCAAAGGGTCAAATCTAAATTATTTTATAGGGTTGTCGGCCACTCTTATTTGCGCATTCAATTTTTCTCGACTGGCCTTACGCTGCTTGTCCTTCATGGCGCGTTGATAAATTTTAGTTTTTTCAAAGTCCATAAACGCAATGATAACAAACATGAGAAGAATCATGACCTGGCTCTTTTGCCTCATCGCCAGACCCAGGTTACCAGAAACCTGCGCCAGCGCAATAGCAACAGTTAAAAAACTCACAAAGGCGGTTTTTACAAGAAAGCTGGACGAAATCAAAAACCTGATCGCCCTGAGATTAAACAACTTCAATGTGATTAAAACGTAGAAGACATTTTCAAAGGACACAAATAGTCCTAATGCCCCTGGCGCATCTATAAATAACGGGCGGTACAGGAATGTAAATACCTGCATTGGCAAACTGTAATTTGAAATATTTACGCCGGATGTCGCTTTGCTTAACTCGCTCGCACGGTGACTAAGATCTAGTCCTTCAGACACAAAATTGTCCTCATTGACGCCCACCATCTTGAACACGTCGCGATATATGAATGTGAGGGCAACTACAGCCCCCAGAAGCAGGACAATTCTCAAAGAGGTGGAAATACCTTTTGAAGAAAAAGTGAATCCGATTGCCGCGGATGCTAACAGCACAAGCATAATGTGTGGCCGGATATGATAAATTAATATGCTTGCGATTAGTAGGGTGATCCATCTTCTACGAACGTTTCCTATGCCAAAAAAGAATAGGCCTATGCCAAGGAATATTACAGATCCTTTTCCAAATGATGAGGACCAGAAGTGAAGATTAGGCAAAAAGAAAATGAGTGTCACCAGATCGTAACCGAAAAAATTATGTCGGAAACGAATTTGTTCTTTAAAGAAAATATGAAAATAGCAGAACCCTAAATATCCAAAGAAGGCAAATAGTGCCATCATCGCCTCATAGCTGAAGCCAAAGAACTTTATGAAGGGATATCCTATGAACTGTATAAAAATTGTACTTGTCCCATAGTGATCAAACCAGGTTTCCCCCCTAAAGTTTGCTTCAATCTGGGCATAATATTGAATCGAATCAGAAGGATTAAACAATGCATACAAATAGTAAGCAAAAGCCAGCGCAACATGGTAGAGATATAACTGCTTAAGCAATGCACTGTCGACATAACGATACTTGCGCTTCAGTGAATCAACGATCACAAAAGCCAGAATCGAGGTCAGAACTAGTACGCCAATTCCTCCGAGCATGCTAAAAGAGTTCCAGGTCACCCAATGACGGGCTCCAGTTATTAAAATTGACAAGATCGCTCAAATCAGAGAGGGCCAAACTTCGTACCGTTACGCTTGGTCCTCGCGGGATTTCAATATCCAGAATGCGCCTCAACTGATGACCGTCGCTCGCCTTTAATCCAGATTGTGTAATAAAGCGTGCTTTCAAATTTCTTTCAAATTTCTTTAACTCACGCCCGAGCTTGTTCGCCGCACGGCGATCCATTGTAAACGAATCAGTGATTCTAAGCTCGTTTCCAAATCGTCCTGCCTTCAAGCGAAATAGCGCCAACGCGACAAGGTTTTCATTCTCCTCCACCCCAATGGCATGATAGGAGGCGACGGGCACATCCAAATAGCGCCATCGAAGATATTGGGGTGACAAAGAGGTTATAATTTTGTCTGCCTTCTTTACGTGTATTTCGATCAACTTCTCCAGCCCAGGATGACTGAGTAGTCTCTTGACATCACTCACATTTCCTCCACTCCGGCTCAATTCAGGAATTAAAGCCGGTAAACCCACAATTATCGGCAAATTTCCGGCTTCCTTCCAGCCCATTTTCAAATAGCCGGGCTTGCTCTGACCGTTTGGGGTGTTGAAGACGAAATCGACACCTGCTGCGGTGCATTCATCCACAAGTGCCAGGGTAAGCTTCTTAAAAATCCCCTTCCCCTGATAGTTCGGATGAGTAGCAGTGTCAACGGCTCTAACGGATGTATAGATCTTGTCTGCCAGCTGCCAGTTCCATCTCATAAAGGCCCTGACGCCAACTAATTTCGTTCCATCCCAACTCAACAAAACCGGCGATTTGCCGAAAGGATTATTTATATGTTTCCAGTTCCAATAATTGGAAGATTTAGGCATCAGGGATTCTCCCAGGCTATTCTTCAGAAGCTCAACAATAGCCTCAGTATCCTCCGGACGTCCAATAGCTACATGCATTCAATCTCTATCGTCACGATAAACTCAAATATATAGTTGTCACACAAGACAACCAACCACATTTAAATCACTCTGTCAGGCCAGTATACAGGTCCTCCAGTTGGGCGACCATCTCGCGCATAGTAAATCGATCAACAATTCGGTCTCTGGATGCCACTGACAGACGCTTCCGCAATGCTGCATCGGCGAGCACCCGTTTTGAGAGTTCAAATAACAACTCTGGCTCGTCTACGCTTGTCAGAAGCCCATCGATCTCATTGCGCACCACCTCCCCGATTCCACCCGCATTAGTGGCAACAACCGGGCATTCCATCGCCATAGCTTCAAGCAAAGCTATAGGCAGTCCTTCAAACTGAGAACTCATCAAGTAGAGGTCCATTGCAGCCAAATATGGACGAACATCCGATTGAAGACCCGGCAAATGAACTCGTTGCTTAAGCCCCAGTGCATTAATTCGCTCCTGTAGCATTTCCTTCAGTGGACCATCTCCTACTATTAAGAAGTGTATGTTGCTGTGCGCAGCAGCAAGCTTTGAGGCAATATCAAGCCAAACATCAAGGCGTTTTTGGGTTCTGAAAACCGCAACAGTTCCGATCACAAAATCATCTTCTGGAATTGCCAGGCCGCGCTTCACTGAAGTTCTGTCCACAAGTTTACGTGAGAAGTGATTAACGTTAACACCATTTCGAAGCGTTATCACCTTCTTCGCGGCCGAGGGCTTATGCCTGATGATCGATTGGGCAACATCCTCAGAGACGGCCACAATTTTCGTTGTTAAACCCACTGTAGATAGATTCATAAGCCTGGTCAACAGGTGATAACGTTCCTGCTTATTATGCTCTGAATACACTAACGGAATTTTTGTCCATTTACTCGCTATCCGCGCCACCACGCCTGCCCACGGCAAATGCGCATGCATCAGATCAATTTTATTATCGCGCAGATAACCTGCAAGCTTTTGAGTTCTTGCCAGCAGTGCAATGTTGTTGTTAGCGTTAAGACACGTGACACGGACTCCCTCGGCTTCCAAATCCTTTACCAACTGATTCTTCCAGGGAAGAAAATAGACATAGTGAAACTCAAATAACTGTTTGTCGTGTTGCTTAAGTGTCTCTACCAAAAGCGTTTCTGCTCCCCCCCTTCCCAAGGACTTAATTACGTGTAATATTCTTAGCTTCTTCACCTTGTATCGTCAAATTAAATCATTCAGAATCCTAAGTAGAACACCACTTGACAGTTAATGTCTGTGCTCGGCTTATCGGTTCAGAAAATTATATTCGTCAATAACCTGCACAGCAAGTTTTGCGACATCGTACTTATCAACTACGAGCCTACGCGCAGCAATCAACTTCCGCTGATCGTTGCTTTTGATCGCTTCGACAATGGCGTTACTAAATCCAATCTCATCCCCTGGCTTAATAAGCCACCCGGTCTCGTTATTAATCAGCACCTCTGAAATGCCCCCCACATCGTAGGCGACTACTGGAGTCATGCAAAGAAAGGCCTCAAGAACGACACCCGGCAGGCCCTCAATAACACTCGGAAGAACCAAAACATCAGCAGCGGCAATGAACTTAAGTGCTTCTTTTGTAGCGCCATGAAAATGAACGCTGTCCTTAAGGCCCTGTTCTGATACTTTTTCGCGAATCTGTGACATCAGGGAACCTTGCCCTACCAGGTTCAACTTCGCCTCAGGCACCTCCACTAGCACCCTTTGAAAAATTCTTATTAGCCCCAGGTGGTTCTTTTCAAAAGAAAATCCGCCGACGTGCACAAGGGAAACAACGGAACCGTGGGGCGTAGGTCGTGTCACAGTTGCAATATTTATTCCATTAGGAACAACCTTTACTCTGTCTGTCAACTGGGGAAAGACCGCTAACAAATCCCGTTTCGACTCCTGGCTCACCGAAAGAATTTTGTCGACTCTTGAATACAAGAACCTATTGAAAAGCCTTTGAGCGGATGATCGCATGTAACGGCTCACCGTGCTAGCGTTTCGAAATACGAGTTTATAATGTTTTGATTGAAGAAAGCTAGCAATTGCTGCGTACTTAAGTGTATCGCCTGCGTTTGCCTGAACAATATCGGGCCTAAAATCCTTAATCAGCTGCGCTAGTGCCTTAAGCAAAGATGTATCCAACAGAGGGTGCTTCCTTCCATTTAGACATTTCGATTCAATTCCCGGATATATCACAAAATCATCCGTCGAGCTATAAAGCGAAGCGTACAATACAATATGGCCATGAGTCACGAGCTCCCTCGAGAATTGCAGAGCTGCAATTTCGGCACCACGATATTGAAATGCGGTTACAAGCTGTAGAACTCTCATGATCTCACTACCAATTTTTCTATCATGTCATACATCTGCTGATGCACTGAATCGATGTCAAATCGTTCATGGTAGATCATCGCGCTTTCCCCCGACATTTCCTCCCGTCTCTTTTTATTATTGATCAATTCCCTTAATGCGTTACTAAGTAGCTCACTATTGTTCACCGGAAAAACAATAGCGTTCCGGGCTGGATCTACCACCTCCAGATTATTTGGAATATCTGAACATACTACCGGAAGAGCTGCTGCTTCGGCTTCGATTAAGGCGCCGGGAAGCCCTTCGAATCGGGAAGGAAAAACAAATATATCTGCAGCAGCAAGTATCCGTGTCACATCATCACGATGCCCAAGGATAGTTACCACCTCTTTCAATCCAAGCTTTTCTATCAGGTTGTTAATTTTGCCTGTAAAGTTTCCTTCACGCCCAACGAGCAACAGCTTAAACTTAAGGTTGCCTTTAAGTTTGGCTATAGCTTCCAGTAAAGTATCCTGGGCCTTCTGAAATTCATGTCGGGCAACGTTAACCAGGACAATGCGTTCATCCAGTCCAAGCGATTGTCTAAGTTCATTCCTCGACGTTTCATTCTTAACAAAGGGATTTGGCTTCCTGCCTCTTGGTATTACTTTAATCTTACGCGGGTCAACACCAACTTTCGCAATGTAGTGATTTGCTACCGCCACTCCATTTGCGTGAAAAAAATCCGTACCGAAACGGCTCGTCACTCCATCAATAATTCTATAAAGATTAAGCTTTAGTTTCGAGACTTTGGGATCGGATAAACGAAAATCCGAATATACTTCATTCACCAAACTTTCCATATGGAGAAATCCCTTTGCCGTTATTCGACTGGCCCGGACTACCATATTTGCATCAAACAACACGGAGTGAACCACATCAGGTTGAAATTGGGAAACGGTTTCGGAAATGGCCCTGACTTTCTTAAAGAAAGAAGTCTTTTCGAGAGTTGAAAAGTCTGAAATACCAAAGTCTGCCGGGTTAAAAGATGGCGAGGCGTTTTTCAGAAGCAGCAGCTTTACCTGGTGGCCCTTTGCTATCATCCATTGATAAAGAGAAAGGGTTGAAAACTCTGCCCCTCCGGTATATAGGGAATTAACTACGAGGAGAATTTTCATTTTAATCAAATATGTACCTGGGCATCGACAACAGTCAATCCCTCTACATGGTTAAATGTGTGAACGCCTCTTATGCCCTTGTGCCACGTAGGTAGTATTGCGTCATGGTAAACTTCTTCGTAGCTAGTTTTTGTGAGTACGGTGATCTGCATGAAAACGATACCATATCCATAGTTTGGTGCGCCAATCTGAGCAGGCCGAAACAAAAGACCATTCGATTCTATAATCCTACCTGCGGGACGCGCTGCGCGTACGTCTCGCACACAAGGTGACATGGGATGCCTCGTCCAGTCCCCCTTAAGCAAATCTTCCGAATAATAAATTACAAGATACTGGTCGGGAGAATTTCCTTCGAACGGCCTTTCCGTAGCAAACAGGTACCAAACTCCGTTATGCCGAAACAATGTTGGGTCATACAATTCGCGGTCAATAAGTCGTCGAACCTTTGTCCAGCCGTTCGGGAAATTATCCGAACGATAAAGCCAAACATTGTTATCACCTCCACACTCCGGCGTCATATAGTATACACCGTCGTGTTCAAAAACAAATGGATATGAGAGATGAAATTCTTCTTCAAGGACACGCAATGGTTTGTCAGAAGTGCTGTTCCCCGACTTATCGAATTGAAGCATTGCAATATTTGCTTTGCGGGAACCGATCCTTAGTTCTTCAAAGAATAAATAGTAATTGCCCTCTTTAGTGATTACGAATGGGTCCGCCCAATCAACGTCTGCAGGTTGCTCCAACGGCCTAAACTTATAAAGCGTTGTATTCGGGTCGCCATTTCCGAACTTCAGGTAAAGCCTCCATCGCTTCGACCTTGAGTTGACCGCCTCTCTCAAGCGTCTTAACCAAAAGCGTGCAAAAATGTTTAGCGATTGTAGATTGGAAGGGTCACGATAAAGAGTAAATGAATAAAATTTCTGAGTCCAGCGGTTGTTAAGGTAAAATCCAGGATTACGGGATTGTCGGTCTATCGCACTGCAGAACAGTTCAACTCCTGCCCAAAACAGATCGTTTTGGTTTCGGTTAAAAGAGGTTCGATTAGTTCTCGAGAAAGCCTTGTCGATAACCTGGCCACCGTCTAATTCGTCGCTGAGAACTTGCAGAGTTACTCCAGTAACCTCATCACCGTTCACGACCTCCCAAAATCCTGGCGGCCCTCCGCGGTTTACGGAAGTGTCACCATGGTGCAATGACCAAACTCCCATTTTGGAGACCTTCAGGATGTCTCCAGTGAGTATTCGAAATCCAAAACGGATTATTATGTCTGGTTCTGTATCACGAATGCGAACGATGTCTTCGTCTGAGAAAGAGTCGGTAAAGCGCCGACCGATAGGTTCAACCGAAAAGGACGGTGATCCTGAAAGTAACTTTTCAACATTGCTTGTTTCAAAACAGTCAGCTTTAGCGCGAAAAAATTTCCTGTCCAGCCGTCTACCGAGTGCATATAAAATTTTGTCACGACGTCGGGAGTTGTGCCCCACACGTTTGTTTAGTACCACAAACACCACTTCACAGTGTGGATGAGCGACAACATAATCTATAATGCTGGCCTGCCAACTACGTACGTTCCAAGAATCAAGTAAAATACCTAGTCTCAGGCTCACGTCGAAACCGATCGAAGATCAATGTACTACTGTCGTTACTATATAAGAGAGGGTTCAATTTACACCCAACAAACCGAACTGACAAATTGATATTGCAGCGCCAGGCTCAATAGTACGAGTGCGGATACATTCAGCAAGTCAATAATTTTAATCCTAATATCGAGACAGGCACCTTAATCATTTGAATCTCAAAGCAATAAATCGACGCCGTCCGAAGGGATTTCCCGGCCCTTTCAAAAGTAATTCCGGCATTCCAGAGGTGCCAATTTGTGTATATTTACCACTCGGTTTGACTCAGGTTTCAAACCGGTAAACTGGTTATGTTTGTTCAATGATTTCTATCATCTTACCTACCCACAATCGCGCTCAACTGGTGGTTCGAGCTATTCAAAGTGTTACCAACCAAACTTTTAAGGAATGGGAATTAGTCATTGTCGATGATGGATCAAAAGATAATACATCTGAGGCTGTCAAACCTTTCCTGAGTGACCTCCGGGTAAAGTATATTCCTAAAGAAAATTCAGGAGCAGCCCATACCAGAAACGTCGGCGTAGCTAATTCCCGATATGACTGGATCACCTTCCTGGACAGTGACGACGAGGTAAAACCCGAATGGCTGGAAGTACTTTCTGCTTCGATTCGGGAAGGGCATCTGATGGTTTCCTGCGGCGTAGAATATTACAATCCTGACGGCTCGCTTAACAGAGTAATCATTCCCCGACAAAACGATGCGTTTACAGGAGGACAATACATGAGCGGAACTTATATTATCCAAAAGAAGATTTTTGATGCGGTGGGGGGATTTGATCCAGTCTTAAGAGCTAACCAACAAACTGAATTATCTTACAGGCTCAAGCCTTACTTTCAGGAAAACGGCATAAAGACGCATATCCTTAAGACGCCACTATTAAAGGTACATATCCATCCAGGTCATCGTATCAGGACTGATTTTGCTGCCAAGTATGAAGGGTATCTTTACTGCTATAGCAAACACTATAACGGGAGCTTTAAGGAACAAAAGATCAGAAGCACCATGGAGGGGAATATTGCGTTCAACGCATTCATGATTGGAAAGCGTAGGGAGGCAATTGCATTTGCACGAAAAGCCTATGCCACCGAGCGGAGTTTTAAGAATCTGGCCCGACTCGCCCGGTATGTCCTGAACCTGAAGACCATACGAATTGGATCCTAAGCCATTTTATCATCATTATTAAACTAACAAGTCCTTTAAAATGAAATTGCTCGTCGGCATTGTAACATTTAACCGATGTGCCACCTTGTTAAACAGCATCAAAGAACATGTCAATTCACATATTGATGAATCCAATATTCTCGTCGTTGACAACAATAGTGATGATGGAACGCAGGAACAACTGAAACTTCAGTTTCCCAAAATACGACTCGTCCAAAATCCAGAGAACATTGGGTCAGCCGGAGGATTTGCGGTAGCTATGCAATATGCACTCGAACATCAATACGACTACATATGGTTATATAACGATGACAGCCATCCCAAATCCGGTGCTAAAGAATTGATGGCCACTGCGCTTCAAGACCTTGAATCAAAGTCCGAAAAAATTGGCATGCTGAAAATGGGCATGCTGAGAAACGGCAAGTCTGAAGCTTCATATTGGAGAGGAAAACGCATCACAAAGTGGGTTGAGAAGAGCAATATTCCGATAAAAACAGACTTGATCACCTTTGATGGGTGTATTATCAATGTTGGTGTGATCAGGCAGATAGGAACATGTGACGCAAGATTCTTCATGGGAGTATATGAATTTGACTTTTGTCTCCGTGCACTCGACGCTGGCTATGAAATCTATACGTTACCGGCAGGATTGATTGAAGATCCTAAAATGGGCAGTGCTAAAGGCGTTCCAGCGTGGAGAATGTACTATGTAACGAGGAACCAACTTTACTTTGCTTTGAAGCGAAAATCCTTTTCGGCTGTTTCCAGCTTTGCACTTCTGGAGGCAAAGAAGATAGCAAGTATAGTATTTACACAGGACAATAAGCGACTTAGACTTCGAATGAAAATTAAAGCGCTTATCGATGGCGCTACTGGAAGAATGGGAAAACGGGTTATTCCTTCGAGCGCAAAAAAATAACCCGACCGTTAGTTGGTTTGATAGTCAGCGACTGCAATGAAGGTGATCATACATAAGATTAAAAAAGACCTGTTCCGTTATAAGGCAGGCGCTGGTCTTGGAGCTTTTGTGAAGGCATTCCTCTCGATACCAGGCTTCAGGCTGATTTTCACAAAAAGGATCTGCGAGCATACCAGTGCGTTGAATCCGATTGGAATTGTAGCGAGGCTTATGTATAAATGCACAAGCATTCGGTTTGGACTTCAGATACCTCATAGGGTAAGAATTGCACCTGGTCTCTACATCGGTCACTACGGCAACATTGTAGTCAATATGGGTGTGCAGATCGGAAAGAATTGCAACATTGCTCAGGGAGTCACAATAGGTTCGACGAGCAGGGGGAAAAAGAAAGGAACTCCTGTAATTGGCGACCGGGTCTGGATTGGAGCCAATTCTGTAATTGTCGGAAACATCACCATTGGCAATGATGCTTTAATCGCGCCCCTGAGTTTCGTTAATTTTGATGTCCCTCCACACGCCCTCGTAATGGGTAATCCTGCAAAAGTTATTAATATGTCAGGGAGCGAAGGGTACGTCAACAATATACTTGACTAGCATCTCTGTACAATCCGTAGGCTCGAAACGAACAACCTTCTCCACCTGAGTTTCAGAAACTCTCTGATTTCAATCGAAGAAATTCAGTTGAAAAACTTTTTGTAAACGCCTCTCGCCCCCTTGAGTTCAAATGAGTAGGATCAGAAAAACTGTCAGCATCGCCAGCACTGACCTCATTAAATTCGATGTAAGGCACATTTCGCTGTGTCAACATTTCGTCGATTTCTGCCTGAAGGGCTGAATAATTCGACGTGTTCTTCAGACTAATGCTGAGTTCGGGAGCCTTATACGCAACGAGATAGATATAGTTCGCTTTACACAGCTGAATAATCTTCAACAGGTAAGCGACATCTAAATCGTCAAATGATCGCTCTTTTGCTTCTCTATCAGCAGACATTTTATTCCCTCCTTCTTCAAAAGACTCCCCGGGAGGTCCGCCAAATGTCTTGTCAAAACCAGACACGTGCTGCTTACTAAACTGGTATCGCCTGACCACTTCCTTCGGTGAGAAGTACTTATTGAATTTGAAATATCTGATGTCTGGAAGGTACTCCCATAAGAGTCTCTCTTTTGCATCGAGATAGGGGTAAAGACTGTTCGCGACAATGCTGTCGCGCCAGTATGGAAGGAACTGGTAAGTATGGAAGGCATTACTGAAGTTTGCCTTTGAATCCAGAGAATATATGTCTACCTGGAGAAATAAGGTATCTATCACATTCCCATTTGCAAGAAACAAATACAAAACAAGAAAATTATCCACATAACCTGATCCGTTTGCTCCAAGGTTAACTCCTTTCAATCCAAGAAGACTATTCAGGCTTACCATGTCGAACGATGAGTACGCCCTGCTTGAACCAAGAACGCCATAGTCATACTTTCTGTCCTCGAGCTTCAGTGCCCAGGCACGCTTGTTGGTCTTATCGTCAAAATATTTTGTTTCCGCGAAATACCAGTCGCAGAACCGTCCCCAGCAAAATATAAAGGCTATCAATATGCCAACTCCTATTGCAATGTTTCTAATAAAATGCTTCAATGCTCATCGTTTAAAACTGGAAATAAATGAATGACTGAGGATTCACATATGCACCAAAAAATAGTATCAGGATAACTATTGCCGAATATACCGTGTACCTGGTAAAACGGCTATTTGACCAACGAGCAAATGGGACTTCACTTTCCCTGAACAACCATTCAAAAATGATCAGGACAATTATTCCCATGAAGAGCAGACCAACACCAATACCCGTCTCATTAATGCCACCTCCAGGAGAAAAAATCAATTTAATGTATGACCACGCTGAAGAAACATTGGCCGCACGAAAAAATATCCACGCAAAACAGACCTGTGCGAACGTGAGTACGATTTGGAACAATTCCTTGAGTGAGGGAAAATACCGGCCGTTAGCAACTGTATCCATATTTCGCCGGTTGCGATCTGTCAACAATAATGGAAGGAAATAGAGGGCATTCAATCCACCCCAAACAATGAATGTCCAATTGGCACCATGCCAGAAGCCACTAAGCAGGAATACAACAAAGGTATTTTTAACAGCGGACCAGCGTCCATTTCTCGAACCTCCCAGTGGAATATAGACGTAGTCCCTGAACCACGTTGTAAGAGAAATATGCCATCGCCGCCAAAATTCTGCAATGTCCCTCGCAAAATACGGCGTGCGGAAGTTAACCATCAGACGGAATCCGAATAAACGTGCAGTGCCAATAGCGATGTCGGAATAGCCAGAGAAATCGCCATATATCTGAAAAGCAAAAAAGAAAACACCGAGGATCAGTTCGGCACCGCTTGCCTGATCCTGATTCCGAAATACCGCGTTGACAAAAATTGCGCAGTTGTCGGCAACGACAAGTTTCTTGAACAAACCCCATAAGATTAGACGCATTCCATCTGAGGCCTCAGCATAGTTGAATTGCCTCTTTACAAGGAACTGAGGCAACATATGTGTTGCCCGTTCAATCGGTCCGGCAACCAGCTGCGGAAAAAAACTGATGAACGCGAAATAGCCTATCAAGTCTGTTACCGGTTCCAGCTTTCGACGGTAAACGTCGATGGTGTAACTAAGTGCCTGAAAGGTATAAAAACTAATACCTACGGGGAGCAGTACGCGGAGCGAGCTAATCTCCAATCTCTTGCCGAATAACGTATAGGCCGATACAAGCGAGTCAGCAAAAAAGTTATAATATTTGAAGAACCCCAGAAGGCCGAGGTTCATAATTATACTAATTAGTAGTAACCACTTTCTTTTACGGGCATCCGATTCAAAGCCCAATGACCTTGCCACAGCAAAATCGATCCCTGCACTAAAGATCAGCAAAAATAAGAAACGCCAGTCCCACCATCCATAAAAAATGAAACTACTTACAACAACGAGAAGGTTCTGTAGTCTAAGATTGTTGTTCGTAATGAACCAATACAAAAAAAAGACTATCGGCAAAAAGATTGTGAACTCTATTGAGTTGAAGAGCATAAGGTTGTTATAAAATCTAAGTCTTCAAATAACATGCAGTGTACCATTAGAAGTGCATCAATAGCTATGTGGCACGTTTCCCAAATCTTAAAAATTGCCCCGTACTTTGCGACGCTTGTTTATTTAAAACGCTTTCGAACACGTCCTGAAGTCCCAACTCCATTTTCGCTATCGAGAATTCAGACATAACCTTAGCCCTGGCATTCTTCCCCAATTGTCGTCTGAACGCTATATTACTACACAGCATCTCAAGTGCGTTGTAGAGCTCATCATTGTCGCGTTCGGCAACAAGTAACCCCGTTACTCCATCAACAACCGCCATTGGTATTCCAGCGTGCCTGGTAGAAACCACAGACAGCCCGCAGCTCATCGCTTCGAGTAATGCGTTAGGAAGACCTTCCATGTTACCTGAATCGTCAGTCCTGCTATTCAATACAAAAACGTCGGATTTCTGCATGAAACTCCGAACTTCCCTGATCGGAAGAGAGCCATAAAAAAAAACTGAAGCGAAGAGAGTGTCAGGAACAAGAGCCCTGCATTCGCTTTCTTCTGGTCCCTCGCCTATGATATGGAGTTCAATGCTAGGATTCTGCTCCACCAATTTCAAGAAAACACGAATTAGATCAGGCACTCCCTTCTTGGCTACTAACCGACCCGAGTGAAGAATTCGCACCTTCGAATAAACGGCCGTTTCCGCCCTCTCTTGAAATTCATCCGTGTCAATACCATATGGAACGACGTGAACTTTACCCAGCCACCTTTGGAGCGCAAGGGTTTCGATCATGTGATTGCTGCAAAGAATAATTGCACTTGCATAATCAAATAGTTCTGGCAACTTATCCCGATATGCTCGCGCTTCGAGAGCGGCTGAGGCGTCTTTACCATGAAACGAAACAACTAAGGGTACGTTGCCTCGTTGCGCCAGTGACAACACATTTACTGCCGTCCATCCATAGTGCGCATGTATTAGGCTAATCTTGTTCCTCAAAAGGCGACGAAGAAATACTTCTCCATATGCGCCAAAGGGTAGCCGTATCCGAAGGAAAAACCTAAAAGATCTTGAAAGCACTCTATTCATCAATATGGATCTGGCTGGAATAGTTGCCCTATCAATATTCTCCAATGGAAATCCATTGCTATTTACGAACTTGAATGCCGCAAGAACTAAGTTGAATTTCTTGCCGAGGCCAACCACCTGACGATAAATGAAAGTCTCACTTCTTTCAAAAAAAGATCCATTCAAAATTAATATGCGAGAATCATTTGAAGTATTCAGCAAGGCCTGGTCTTTCATCACCAATTAAGATTACAAGCTTCTGATTATTAAACGTTCCTCATGCATGACAATACTGTTTGACGCGATAGAATCATGTATCAGGCAATTTGCTCCTACAATCACATTATCTCCAATGGTCACACCCTTAAGTATAATCACGTTGCTGCCAATCCAACAGTTCTTACCAATCTGGACGGGAGCAGTAGTGTACTTGTCGCCCTCCACTTTCAGGCCATTTGACGTATTATAGGCATGATTATGATCGTAAATGCGAACATTCTCTCCAAAGATAGATTGATCACCAATCTCAATCAGATGTAAGCAATTGATTGAACATCCATTGTTAAAAAACACTCCCGGACCTACTTTGAGGGATGCATTCTTGTATACTAAAAAAGTACAAAATCTGCGACAAGTAACTTTTTGAGCCAATTGAATCGCCGCGACCTTCCCTTTTGTGACAAACTTGAAATGATCGCCTGCCCTGAAAGAATGATGAATGAAAACGTTTGGCTTAGACCTTAGGATATTCATTTCATTTTTCTGCAATTGCCGAAGTACCAGGCGAAACAATTTAGAAATCCAAAGTCTGATAAAGTGCATGGAAGTCCGTTGTATACTCAGTTGATAAATTTAACAACAATTCTCTTGATGAAAGACAAAGGTTTTGTGCAAGCTAATATCAATTTCCCAGGAAGCGCAAACCAAGAAGTAAGGAGAAAGTATTCCAGAGGATATCTCAAAGACTCTGCCTTCCTGCTTTGTTCGATTATCCGCGTCGCATCTTCAGTCCGATTTTCCCAAAGTAGTGTCCGCAGAAGTTGGTCGACCTCTATGACAAACATTGATGTTGCTCTTGGATCGTCAATTGCAGCGTTTAAGTTGCATGCCTTCGCATACACTTTTGCTATCTTCATTCTTAGTCTGTTTCTGGAGGTACCTCCAGCATGAACTCTATAAATGAACAGCTCTCTATCAAGGCCATAAAAACTTGCTCCGTTTTTTGCCAGCCTAATCCAATATTCCCAGTCCTCACAGCCTACGACCAGCGCGTGCTCATTCTGGAATCCAACCCTTTCAATCCACTCCCTTTTTACCATCACTGACAAATTGGGAATAGGATTCCAGTCGTATAACATAATAAACATCTCGTGACCACTCACAGGACCTGCATGTATTTGGTAATGTTCCTGCAAAGAAGTTTCCTCGAAATATGTGACTCCGCTGGTGTATAGTACATCTCCAAGATGCGAAACCTCAAGCTGCTCAGTCAACTTGTTAGGGGGCCATGTGTCATCCGCATCTAAAAACGCCACCCAGTTCCCGGTCGCGTTTTGTATCCCAGTGTTTCTGGCAGCAGCCTGCTTCCTATTAGTCTGATTTACCAGCTTAATTCGAGAATCAAGTTTGACGTACCTCTCTACAATCTCCTGCGTAGAGTCAGTCGATCCATCGTTAACAACGACCAGTTCCCAGTCCTTACATGACTGTGACATCACCGATGACATCGAAGCTTCTATGTACTTCGCTGCATTAAAGGCAGGCATAACGATGGATATCAACGGCGACATTTTACTACTTTTTAGATCGAAATTTTCGTTTCAGCCTATCCAAATAGAAATCGAAATAGTAGCCAGCTCTGGTCATTGATGATGTTGTACTGAGGTATTTTCTAGTAATCATCCGCCATTCGGTTCTAAACTTATTAAAACCGGATCCGCTCTTCGAGTCTTCGTGGATCAAATAATGAGACAAAACAGACGAAACATGTCGAAATCTGGAAGACAAACTCAGCCTCAGCCAAAGATCCAGGTCCATTCCATAATGCAGGGTTTCGTCCAACAACCCGACCTTATCTAGTTCCGAACGCGGAAAGAAAATCGACGGTTGTGGAGGACAAAACTGCGGCCTCCAATAGCGAAGAAGGCTTGAGAATGTGGGGCAGTCTGGAGAGAGCAATACTTCCTTGCTAGTATTAGCATAGTGTACGACGCAATCACCAACTAATATATCTGTGGTCCCCTGTGCGTAAGCCTTTGCTATGTTCTCAAAACAACCTGGTTCATACCAATCATCGGCACCAAGCCAACTTACAATATCGCCAGTCGCCATTGCAAGGCCTTTATTAAGTGCATGCGATTGTCCTCTGTCACTTTCACTAACCCAATAAGCAAGATATTTTTCATATTTACGCAAAACCACGACACTCTCATCTAGACTGCCTCCATCTATCACAATATACTCGAGTTCCGAATATCCTTGATCTATGACTGACAGTATTGATCTTTCAAGAAACTTGCCTTGATTGAAACTAGGGGTAACAATTGAAATCTTCGGTTTCGCCATCAAACTCTTACTATCAAAATCAATACATACAAATTTTCAAAAACTCATCTATTTCCTTCTGAGGCCTAGACGGAATGCGTGGCGGATCGAGGTTTTCATTTAATAACTCAACAAATTCAGATTCATTACGATAAATATTAACTCCATCAGTACGGTGAAAAGACCTGGCGCTACCCTCGTCGGATATTATCGGAATGCCCGCTATCAATAATTCAGGAAATTTGGTAAGGGAGCCTGTGCTAAATCCTTGGCTGATAACTGCAGCTCTGCAGTTCATCATCTCATCGAAAAGAACATCATTCGAAACGCCACCCAATATAATAATTCCGCTAGACGTGAAATTAGAAAAAGCTTCAGTTCCAAATCCGATTACCTTGAATTGCGCTTTGGTAAGAAGCTTCGATTGCAAAACGGAAATCATTGTTAATAATGATTTCATTCGCTCTCTTGTTGGAGGATTTATTGCTGACCCAACGATCAAAAAATGCGTGCTCCGCCGCTGCTCCCTCTGCTCTCGAATTTTGGTTAACATTTCAACCTCAGAATCACTAGGAAAGAATGGCAGCAGTTTCGCCGGAATATCGAATAAATTAAGTAGCCATTGCTCCTCTTCAGAAATAACAAACACATCGTCGCAGTAACTCAAAGACTCAATCTCTGTTCTTAGCCTTGCTGTAGGTTCCTTACTGTGCCACTTAAATTTCTGAAAAGGAACAAGAGATTCAATATTATGGGGACACGCAATTACCCTTTTAGCGAACTTTTTTTTCAGAACATAAGGGGTCAATAAGTAGCCCGGAAGATTTGATTCCCACATGCAAAATCGAGCACTTTCTATTTCAGCAGTTAAGCTACTCGTTAACGCTAGCAAAGATCTGTATCGTGTTGCTTCAAATATTCTATCACGAAACGTGGAAGCTGCAAGTCCATTGAAATTCTCAGAAAGCTCAGGAAGGCAACCAATTCCCGCCAGCGCATTACCCCAGCCAATTGGTTTATTGAACACATTGTCGAAAGAGCATTTTATTAAACGGTAATTCCATTTGGAAGAAAGAGCTGCCTTTAACTGTGCTGTCCTTTTTTCTCCACCATGTCCATCGGAACGAGCATCAAAAACGCTAAAACCCAAAACGTCTCCAAGTTGAACCATGATAGTTGTTGAAAGATGACTGTTACCTTTTAACCAAGTAAATGGACTGGCCCCGTATTTCAGTTTCTATTATCTCTTTGTTAATCCGAACTCGTTCGTGTTTGATCAGGCACATTGGCATATGCTTTTGAAACCATTGGCTATAGTGCATTTCCAACAATGAGGGAAACAACATTATTTCAAAATTTGAATTATACATAAGAAACGCCCTAAGCAAATATGCTTCATTCCAGGACCGCCCCTGTTTCAGCCACTCAATTGGATATTCAAATGGAAAGAAGACATCATGAAAATGTATAATCACACCAGATTTCAAGACCGGTAAAACTTTAAAGAAAACAAAGTTGACATCGCTTTGATACTTGGCGACATGCGATGAATCGATGAACAAAATATCACCTGCATTAAGCGCTTCAAAACGCGAAAGTTCCACGGACTGAACAGTGTTCACAATTACCGAACACTTGTCTTTGGGTGAAATGAGGTTATTTAATCGATTTTCCGGATATGGTTCAATGAAGGTCAAATCCACCGAACCATCTAAAAACTTTTCGTTAGTATCGAGCATTGCTGCAGATGAGAAGCCTGAACCCACTTCAATCATTTTTGAAGGACGAAAATGGCGCATCACCATGCTCAAAAAAATACCATCAGAAAAACTAAAGTAATCATTGTTGTAACGGTACCTGAATGTAGAAGTACCATCCACGGGAAAGAGAGAGTCTGAATACAAAGGCGCGATTCGCTTAAGAAGGTCGAATTGTTGTTCGACATTTAGTTCTATTCCGCCGACAACATCACTGTAGTCAAAGGAAGCATTTGTTTCAATGCTCTCTTTATTTACCACTGGAGAATAGAAATGACCCGGCTCATATAGGCCCTTTTTCCACACCCCCAACTCGCTACGAAGTTTGGTGTTTGCTTTGTAGACCGGCAAATTCGCTTTAATCAATTTAACTAACTTTCCAATCATGAATTTGTATTCTCAACGCAAGTTACCAATGTATTTAGTCCGTTTTTAGCAAAGTATTGCCTCGCTTCACGCAGCCCCGTCGTCGGTCGCAATTTAAATCCGGTCAATTTGCTAATAACAGCATCCGCGAACGGTATGCGCGCGATAAAACCCGGCAGGGAGTAACTAAAAGCATTCTGTCTGTAAACTCGTGACAATGCCACAAGTTGCTCCTTGCCAATTTCGTGATGTGAAGACGTCTTCAAGTACGTCAAGTTGCTATGTAACCATTTGAGTAGAGTCTTATAAGTCCGTGGATTCAATTCTGTGCTCGTTTGAGTCGCTTGGGAGTCATGGATCCTCCAATATGCAAGATACTCTGGTACGTGCAAAACATTGTACCGCATACTTGCACGCATAGCCCATTCAAAGTCAGCTATGCTGCCGTGATCTTCCAGGAATAGTCCGATATCATCAAAAACACTTTTTCTTATTAAAAGCTGCGTCATAGAAGTATATACGGTGCGTATAAAGGCATGCAGAATACCGTCATGAGGAGCGTATCTAATATGCATCCTGCCTATGTTGTCGTCGAAAAACTTGGCAGCAGGAAACATGCTCCAATCGTAGTTGGTAACCGCCAGTCCTCGATCGTTGATAATTCTGAGGTTGCAGTGCGCCAGTTGACAATCGGGATACCTTTCAAGGGATTTTCTTAATCGTAACAATAACTCAGGCATCATTGTGTCATCACTTGGCGCAATGTATACAAAATCTCCTTTTGCTTGCTTTATGCCCTCATTCCATGCATTGTAAATTCCCTTCCTAACGCGTTGCGAAACAATGAATCTGTGATCCCGGGATGCATAATCCTGAAGGATTTCCCAAGAGCCATTCTCAGAATGGCCGTCAATCACAATACACTCCCATTCTTTGTCAGTCTGATTTATGATGCTCGCCAACCTTTCAATAAGAAAACGGTGATCTGTATTTAAGTTGGGAAGAATAATGCTTACCATCGTCTATTCAGTGTTTCAGTCATCAAGGGTTCTCACCACTTAATATTTTCTCATACAGTTGACTAAAGTTGTCCGCTTGTTTCTGGCTATTGTATTTTCTAACAGCATCTGCCGCAATAGCACTGCGATCAAATTTCTCGTATAAAGTAAAAAAACGTTTTATTGCTTTTCGTAAACCATCTATAGACAATTCCTTGCTAAGGACGCCATTAACTCCGTCCGCAATCGACTCTGAAATCCCCCCGACGGCGTATCCAACCACCGGTGTTCCAGTCATCAACGCCTCTAGCATTGTGTTAGGCAGGTTGTCCTCCAGTGATGGTATAATAAAAACATCAGCCGCGGCGTAAACAAGGCTCATTAATCGCTCATCTGTTATTTTTCCCAAAGACAAATGCGGCAAATCGACCGACAATTGATTCTCAAGTCCACCGACTGTGCATAGGAATAAATCATCAACTCCACCGCCCTCCAACGCTGCCACTAACAATTCAAATCCCTTTCTTTTAATAGCTAACGATTCAGCCACAAACACCGCTACAACTTTGTCAGTCGGCAGCCCAAACACTTTCCTAGCGGAAAGCTTATCCTTTTCATTAAAAATTTTTGGACTAATACCATTAGGAATAATGTAATGTGGAAATCGACCTAGGGCAGCGCTACTTGCTACCTTTTCTCTCATCCACTCGTTTAGAGCTACTACGTGGATATTCGAAGTAGATCGCAAAGCATTCACCTTAACTTGAAGGTTTCTATTTAGAATCTCATTTTCAAGCTTGGTCAAGGTTCTTGTTCTCGCGTGACCATTGTCGTCGGCGCCGATAAAAAGTCCTTCATAGTGCAGCCCCCCAGAAAACGGAGCGATATCATGCAAAGTCCAAACAACAGGCTTTCTATTCGCTGCAAAGAAACTTGCATAATCTAAGAAGTCGGCAACCCAATGCAAATGAACAATATCGGCAGCCTTATACTGATCCGTCTGTGTTATGTCTATGTCTGCACTTGGTAAACTGAAATATTCGACGTCTGAAAAGGAATGCTTCAATATATCTAACCTCTTCAATTCAGCACTTCCGCTAATTTTGATCCTTCGAAAACCCGCCCTAAAAGCGATCTTGTCAAGAATAGTAGATATTGATGACTCTTCCTCTCTTTTCACCCTATGAACTCCCTCATGAAAAGAGGTGATGTTCTTAACAATAACTGAAGATTCAATCAATGCTAGTCGTCTTAGCGCGTCATGAAGCCGCAGGCAAGCGATGCCTGCACCTCCGCTGTCCAATGTACTTACATGCACGACTTTCAACATGCTACTACATTATGAACCATAATTCTTAAGCAGTGTATTAACAGAAACCAGGTGATCCAGCGAATCCGCGTCCTTTAAATAATTAAGAATTTTACCCCCGTTCGTATAGTCAATTGCCGCAAACGAGGTCTTCAATGTATGAGCGAACAATACTGCGTGAAAACGCATACAGATGTTGAAGCGCGACCTCATCATTGAAGCAACAATTGAATCCACGGTTGATAGGCGTTTGTTGTAAGAAACGGGTACATCTTTAAAGTCAGAAAAGTACCTATCAAGAAACACCCGTGAAAAGTCTCGGTCGTCGTTGCCCACAGCGAAGTTGTGCATATGCTCAAAATATATTTCATCAACGTTCAACTCCTTCGCCTTACGTTTTACGTAGTTTGCAAGAGCGAGCTCAAATTTCTCCTTCTGCTCGGCAAATTCTTGTTTTGATAGATGTGCATTGTACTCGTATGTCCACTCACGCAGATAGCAACGAAGTATGTTGTCCTGTTTCACATCGATCCGGCGAGCATTAACAAAACGCTTTGCCGGATCACTAACAACCTGAATCTCCTTGCCTATGCGAAGCGTGTCCTTTGCGTAGTTCGCACTTGCCTTATCTCTTAGCTTGATAACATCAGAAAGTCTAAGTATTCGCTTAACAACCTTCCTATATTTTTCAAAGCTCAACGGTCCCAGGCCGCAGCCGTATACAATCGTCAGAGCTCCATATTTTTTCCCAATCTCAAACCCTCTCAAAGGAATACTTAATTCTTCAAGATCCATAAGTGGTCCGCCTCCCATTACTATAACATCAGCCTGACTGCAGGCAACAACGAAATCCCTGCTGTAAGCAGCGACCACGGTTCCCTCAATTTGCAACTCTTGAAGGGTTCTTTCAGTAATAAATGGGAATATGCTCGCAACCTCAAGATCAAAAAATCTGTAGTGAGTCTCCCTTAGCTCTTCAACAATTCCACCAAGAATGGCTTTATCTCCTACTGTTTCTGTACCATACCACCCCAGTATTAATACTTTTGGCCTGGTTTTCGATTTGGATTTCTCACCAACAATACAAGTGTTGATCCAATTAAAAGTCTTAGAATCGAGTGATAAATGGCGTTTCCAAAACGTATCTTTCTTTATTAAAAACTTGCCTTCTGATGTAAACTGATCGTGATAATCATGTATGCAGGAGTCGCAATAGTTTTTTAGAATCGTACGTTTCTCATCAAGATTGTCATAGTAAACCTGACTGCTGTCACCTAAAAGGCCACTTCCGATAATTTTAGACTTCGGAGCACAGTAGGCAATTTCGCCTCTGGAATTTAACACCATACCACCTTTCTGATAGGGGCATTCTATTAAACGCTTCCCTCCCATCAGCTGGTTAATTATACTTTTGTAGGTCCTTAAATAAAGAGGATTCTTTTCATAGTTAAACATGAGTTTATGAAAGAACAGTAACAAGTGGTAAGTCTCGTCTGCGTCAAAGTTTCGAATGACCGTCAAGTCCTCATTGTAAAGTCTCTTAATGAACTCTGCAATTCGAAATCTTGCTTTGTACCCTCTCTTCTGCACAAAGAAAAGGAGTTCGTCAACGTCCCAAACATTTACAGTTGATATTGTGCATCCAATTGTAGTATCAATCTTCTTGTTAAAGTATTCCAGAACACGAATGGCCGACTCAAAATTACCCTCCCGCCGTCTAACTGAATCATGTACAGTACCTACACCGTCAACCGAGACCATCATTGAAAATGATATGGATCGATCAAGGCAAAGGCGATGTATCCTATCGATTCGTTCTATAACATCATCTGATTTAATGGCATTCGTAATTATGCTTAAGCCCTCAAGTTTAGGAAGTGCGTCAATAGCGGCTGCGTAAAGTTCGTGGATATCAGCTCGCAATGTCGGTTCACCACCCGTGATTCCAATCGCTCTCACCTCACTGAACAGATCATTGCTTAGAATGTTATAAAGGTCCTTTGGTGTTATCTCATAGTCCTGCTTCTGTTGCCATATGTTGCACATCACGCACTTCGAATTGCAGATGTCATTTGCATTAAGATTGATCACAGAAGGTTTATCCTGAATTCGATTTGCGCGTAAAAAAGGTCCTGATTTATTGAACCGTTTATAGTCACGCCAAAATTTCACATTTTGTCCCGGTTTGCTGGACATCATGCGGGACTTAAATGCCTTTACAAGTTTTGAAATCCTCTTCATCGCTTTTGCCTTTACCTCATCACTCATTAAACCAAGGGTTTCCGGGCAATCCAGCAAAGGTTGGCCGCGCTTCTATTCTTATTCCTGGTTATAAACTCAAATACAATAGCCGCAAGGTTTAGCATGCCAACAAGTGGCGATAACAGTAAGGCACGACGTACACTGAAGTATTGAGCTTTTCCGGGTCTTCGACTTGATAACATCCAGTCCATAGCCATGGAAAATGCAAACGCCCGATAAATGCTGCCATTACCGAAAACCTCGATCTCTGAGAAGCCGGCATCCATCATTAATTTCTGAACCCCTAAATCGGTAAATCTTCTAAAGTCGTATGGCTCAAGGTGGACCGGACTTATGTGGGGAACAGAGCCGACAATAAATCCACCAGGTCTCAATACTCGAAATACTTCATTGACTGCCTTTTCTGGATTTATAACATGTTCCAAAACCTGGTTGCTTAAAACGACGTCAGAAGATTGCGACTGCATTGGAAGGTCTTCAGCAAGGCCATATAATTGTTTTATCTTTCTATGCTCTTTATGCGGTAAACTTTCCTTTAGGTCAACAGCTATGTAATTTTCAGAAAGATGCCCGAAGATCGGATAATAAGGGCTTCGACCAGCTCCCACATCAGTCACAGTATCAACCTTGCCTATTCGCTTCGCTTGTTCACGTAGAAATGCGTTAATGTGCACAACATTGTGATAATTGAACGAGAATATTGTGTTATGCGGATGCTGGCCCAAAATCAACGATGTTAGCCGTTTTTCTATCCGCTCCGTCAATTTTCGTGTCTGTTTTTTCATTCCACACGCTAAGTTATAGGCAACCTGGCCAGTTTCTATTTCGATACACCTTCTCGGCGTTACTTTTGACTAAACCAACTCCGAAGCTGTCCGTACAATCCCTTCGGTTGTCGACTAGTTTCTATTCCCGAAACGGCATGCAGGTACGCCTTATCAAAATCCTTATCCACTTTCGTGTCTCTAGGATACTCTCCGTTCTCTGGCAAGTTATAAGTCTCACCTTTAAACCATTTTGGCACTGTCTCATGATGGGTCCCTGCCGCATCAAAGCCAATATTAGTTACCAAATTTACAGACGGGATAAGACACACCCCATTTCGTATTAGGCGTGCGAAGGTCCACTGGTAATCCCAAGTGTCAATTTCCCCCTTATAGAGTTTATCATAAAGAATCTCGCGATCCTTTCGATGTTCTTTTGGAAAAAACTGTAAAACTCTTTCGCGCACCTGTAAGTCCGACCAGGCACTAATTGTCTCATCATAGTTCTTCCAGCATCTCCTCCAGGTTGCCCATCCCCAAATCGTCCCGAAATAACTAAAGTGCCCCCGCTGTTTATTCTCCTTCCACTTACCCAACAAATTATGTCCAGAAATGTGCATTACTGCCTCGTTGTTCCTGTATGCAGCCAACCTCTCCGAACAAAATTCAAAAAAACTCAAACGGGGCACAGTATCGTCCTCGAGTATTATGCCCTCAGTAACGTTGTCGAAGAACCATGAGATAGCACCGCTAACCGCCATTTTGCAACCCAAATTTGCAGGTCGAAAAAGAGTATGCACTTTACAATCCCAGCTGACTTCGGAAACGATTTTTTTAACATTGGCGCATTTCTCTATATCGTCCAAATTGCCCTCACGTGGACCATCGGCGGCAATATATAGTTTAGCCGGTCTGAGTTGTCTTAAGATCTCAAAGACTTTGGACGTCTTCTCAGGCCGATTAAACACTACGAATAGAATCGGTGTCTCGAACGCTCCAATCATATCATTTTTATAAGAATGCCCCACGCAAGATCATTCTTGCAAACAAACCGACAACGCCAAGGTAATTCAAAGAAAATCTACAGTTGAATTAATGTTCCATCTATACCAAGTGACTCCATTTTGCATTGACTGCGACAATATTTTGAAACTGAAATATTTCGTTAATCGCCGAGTGTGTCCGCAATGGTATCAATCGATTTGAGCCTAAACGGTAAAACTCATACCCCTGTAGTAAATCATAAAAGTCCTTAAGAAAGACTCTAGAATAAACATTGCACTCACCAAATTCAAATTGAATAACTCGAATCGACCCGTTGTTTAACATTCTAGCGCTCCCTTTCAAGACTTCATACTCATGCCCTTCTGTGTCAATCTTCAACAGATCAATACAATCAAATTGTTTCATTTCACAAAAACTGTCCAAAGTCGTGAACTCCGTGTCGATTGCAACAACACTTTTCAACTTATTCGAATCCGAAAAAACGCCTTTGTGAACGGATGCATGCTCAGAACTCGGATCATCTGAATATGAAAACATAGTTTTCGACTCAGGTGTAGATCCAAGTCCAAGAGGCACTGGATATATATTGGCTCTATCGTTTTCAGCACCCTTAAAACTTTCAACTAGTTTTTGATAAGCAGTAGGATTCGGCTCAAACGCAAAGATGCGGGCTTCAGGGAACTGTGAACTCAGCAGAATCGAGTAGTTTCCTTGGTTTGCACCTACATCTAAAAAAACGAGTTTGCGATTTGCTTCAGGAAAAAGACTTGGTAAGAAACTATTTACAAAATACAATTCTCCTGAAATCGCCGGAGTAGAATAGTTCAGGATGCCCCTTTGATTCAAAGCTACCGGCAAAAGGTCGATAGAAAATAGGTGCGCGACTCTTTTTAAAAAGTGAATCACGGATTCTTTGCTAAAAGTTGCACGAAGGATCCTTCGAATTAGATTCTTGATTCCTGACATTTAAGAGATCTCCAGTTTATGCCTTACTAATACTGTCTTACCCTGCCAACCAATTGGATAATTTACGCCAGTGCCATAAAAATCGCCGTTGACAACGTCCAAATGTCTCCCCAATGTTAGCCAATCCTGGATCTCACCGCTTCCCTCGATAAACAGATTTAGATCGTATTGTCCTTCTGATAACGGAAGTTCAAACACTGTGAAATCAATGTGGCCTTGGTCTTTTAATTTAATATTAGATTTGACAGCAAGTTCACTTGAAAAAACAATTAAGGGGTTCAGATCTTTTTTAATAGCAATGCTTATCCTGCAATTTGTGAACGTCGTGTTTGGATCATTGGCCTTGTAATGAAGCCTGATTACCGCTGTCATACCCGATCTAAATGATTTTAACGATTTGCCGCTTTCATCAAGAAAGGATATTTCGACAAATCTTAAACCTCCAACACCTCTACGATCCTCAAGGTCAGCAATGCCAATAGTCGATGCCGAAGTTGAATCGTTGAGATATTCCTCAAGAATTTCCTGTGTTTTTCCGAACCGTGTTATTCTCCCATTGCTCATAAGAATACTCCTAGGACACAGGTTTTCAATTGCCGCGAGATTGTGACTAACAAAAAGCACTGTTCTACCGCTACCCTCGCTAACACTTTGCATTTTGCCCATTGCTTTTTTCTGAAACTCCGCGTCACCGACAGCCAGTACTTCATCAACAATGAGAATTTCAGGTTCTAAGAATGCAGCGACAGCAAACCCGAGACGTACCATCATACCTGACGAATACCTCTTTACGGGCGTATCGATATATTTCGCTACTCCTGAAAATTCAACGATTTCTTTAAACTTCCTGTCAATCTCAACGCGGCGCATGCCGAGAATTGTTCCATTCATGTAAACATTTTCGCGACCTGTCATTTCAGGATGAAAACCAGTGCCAACTTCAAGCAAAGAGCTTATCCGTCCGCGAATTCTTACTTCACCCAACGTAGGTGCAGTAATTCGCGACAAGATTTTTAGCAATGTGGATTTTCCAGCTCCATTTTTACCAACTATCCCAATTACCTCGCCCTGATCAATACTAAAATTGATGTCTTGCAAGGCCCACACAACCTCACCATTCTTAGCGTTCTCTTTTCGGTTGTTTACACTTGCAATCTTGACATAAGGATCGTCTAGACCGCGAACACCCGCCCACCAACGATTCAAATCATGCATTAGCGTCCCCGTACCAACTGTTCCAAGCCTATACAGTTTGCTAACACTTTCAACTTCAATTGCTTTTCCCATAGCATTTCTACACGGTGTCCATGAATGTCCGTTCTACACGATTAAATAGAACTACACCAATAAAGCCTAAAACCAAAGAGACAATCAGTGAATATCCAAGTCCAATCCACGACCATTCACCAGTACCAAGAAATGCATGACGAAACGCTTCGACTATTGGTGTGATCGGATTCAATTCGATATAAATTCGATACTTTTCAGGAATAGCCGACATTGGATATATGACTGGCGTCGCATACATAAGCAGCTGAACGCCGAATTGAATTAAAAAAGTTAAGTCGCGATACTTGCTAGTTAGCGAAGTGAATATAATTCCGAGAGCTAAGCTCAGACCGGCCATTAACAGCACAAGTAAAGGGACTAGCCAGATGTACGAGTTTGGCGTGATTGTCGAATCTTTGAACGAAAAGAAAAAGAATACGCACAAGAAGAAAAGCATTTGCACGAAAAACTTTAAGAGCCCAGATAAAACCTTGGACACAGGTACTATTATTCGCGGAAAATAAACCTTCCCAAATAATCCTGCACTTTCTTTAAAAGTTCGTGATGTAGTAGAAAACACCTCGGAGAAGTAATTCCAAAGCACTATACCGGCACTGTAAAATAAGACTCGCGGAACACCATCGGTGGATATACCAGCGATTCCACCAAAAATGACGATGTATACGATTGTTGTGAGTATAGGTTGGATAAAAAACCAAACTGGTCCTAAAATCGTCTGTTTGTATAAGGTAACAACATCCCTCTTAACAAACATCATTAATAAATCACGATAGCGCCAAACCTCCCTCACGGGGAAATTTAGCAATGGCGTTTTTGACACTAAAATCGTATCCCAGGACTGATTGATTGTTGGCTTATTCCCCATCTGCTTTTAAGTCACCTTTTTAATCAGCGTAATATCCTCCTCCGAGGTTTTTATTCTTTAACCCATATCCGTAACCATATCCGTAGCCGTATCCATACTCATACCCATATCCATACCCCATTCCAGACTTACGCAGGTCGTTAAAGAGGATGCTTACTTTGGACAGTTTCCCAGAGGAATAATGCTCTTCAACAGATTTCAATATCGAAATCGGCGTAAAATTCTGTCGCACCAAAAAAATCGTATGATCGGAATATTTTGAGATCACAAACGCATCTGCCACAAATGCTAAAGGTGGCGTATCTATGACAATACAATCAAATCGCAGCTTAAGCTCATTCATTAGCTCATCCATCGCAGGACGAAGCAATAATTCGCTTGGATTAGGTGGAATCGGACCACCAGAGATCAAAGATAGGTTTTCAATAGCCGATTGCTGTACGATCTCGTCTACGGTAGCCATTCCGGACAAATACTGACTAAGGCCTCTATCATTCTTCAATTTCAGATCCTCGGAGAGTTTGGGGCGTCTAAGATCGGCACCTAATACCAAAGTCCTCTTGCCTCCAATCGCAAGAATTGATGCCAAATTCAAAGTTGTAAATGATTTGCCTTCGCCGGGAATAGACGACGTTACTAGAAAGACCAAACTTTTGTTTGCGCCCGTAAAGTAGTGGAGATTAGATCTCAGTGCCCTGAACGACTCAGCTAGCGCTGATCGTGGTTTAGAAACAACAATTAATGGGTCTTGGCTATCATTATGACCAACAGCACCTATTAGTGGTGCTGTTGTTATTCTCGTAATGTCGTCTGTAGATTGAATCTTTCCATTCAGCACTTCTAACAAGAGAAATATTAACCCAGGCAACAAAACTCCAATCCCTGCGAATATACCATAAATTTGCCCTGTCTTTGGTGAAACATAAGATCCAGCAAGCGGCGGATTTACCACTACGATGTCTGACGTCGTCGACGCTTTTGAAAGCCCAGCTTCGGTTCTTTTTTGCAATAAGAAAACGTAGAGATTTTCTTTTAGACTGTAGTTGCGCTGAATCGTTACGAGCTCGCGTTCTGATCGTGGTAATTTTCGTAACTGGCGATCCACAACTTCGATCTGGTCGGAGATATAGTCGATGTTAATTTTTTCGGTGCGTCTACTATTTTCTATCGCCTTTAACAACTCCTCCTTGAGAAATGCATAACGTCTTTGAACATTTTGCATCAGGGGGTTTTCCTCTGGACGTGATATTTCCTTATTGGTTCGATACACCGCCATTTGGCTCTGCAGCTCAATTATCTGAGTTATTAGCTGAGCGACTATGTTATCTGCAATTCCAACACTTGAGGGTGTAAAAATCCCCTCGTACTGATCATTGTTTAGTAATTCAGTTATGTATTTATAATAATTTTCATTCAGCCGATACTGAAATTTCTTGTCTTCAAAACCTTGTATCTTCAGATACAATCGATTGGTCTCTGCGTCCAGTCCAGTAATGACATTGCGGTCTTTGAAATTTTCAACCTTGTCTTCAAAAAGTTCAAGGGAATCTCCAGTCACAACCAGTTGTTGGTCCAAAAACTTCATGGCCATCGTTGCAACCTTATTTTTTTTATCGATATCGTATGCCTGGTATTGTTCAATAAAACTGTTCAAAAAATCAATCTCCTTTTGCGGCGTTGGGCCGCTTATATCGAGATTAACAACTGACGCACCGACCGATGCCCAATTCGCATTTATCCTTTTTGAATATTGAATTGCAAGGGACAATGGATTATTAAATTTCAGAATGAATTCCTTACCCACCAGGCTGGCCAGCCTACTCGAGTCTGCCTGAACAAATAGACGAAAACCATTGACCTTCAAGGTGTCATTAAAATCCAAGTCCGGAAATTCAACATCATCACCGCGTTGGCTTTGACCCTCCGAAATGTATTGAAGGGAAAATGACGTTTTATCTATAACTCGAAAATACATCGAAAGTCCATAAGGGGACTTTTGACTAGGCAGCACATGAAATTTAATCGGGAGCTTGGAGTCATAATACTCCGTATTGACAATATCACCCTCACGAAACATTGAAACATTAAAGCCCAGATCCTCTACGACCTGTTTCAATAGAGGATACGACTTCATTATGTATATCTCGTTATAAAAATTCCTATACGGGTTTATCAGCGTATTATCGTATAAGAACTTAGCCCCTGCGTTTTCCTCGCTTTCCTTAATAATAATTGAAGCTTGTACCGGATAAATCCTAACCGTATACCGGACGATCAAGAATGCAATCGTAAGACAAGCAAATAATGACAGCAGAACGACGTACCAGTATCTTATGATACGATCTAAAACGCGCTTGAAGTTAACCTGCGGCCCCTGACTGGCGTTGGACCCTTGCAGCTCTGGACCAGATAACTCGTTTGTCATCATCTTTCTGCAAGCGTAATGATCAATAGAACAAATGAAATCGTTGTGGTAATGATTCCGAGATTACCAACAAAATACTTCCTGAATGTACGCTGTTTAAGAGGAGGTACAACTATCACGTCATTCTGTTGGACATAGTAATACTCAGACTCCAGAAATTTTTCTTCTAGCAAATTAATATAGTATATATCCACTTTTTCTTCGTTCTGGCGGATCACCTTTACATGAGTTCGATCAGCCAATTCTCCAAGTCCCCCAGCCAGGCCAATAGCCTCTGACATCGTCAGCCGAGTATTAGTAGCGATCACTGTTTGCTCACCATTAACTTCACCTAGAACAGTAAAGCGAAAATTGAGCATTCGGACCCTAACCGTAACGTTAGAAATAAATGTAGATGCAACGCGCTGAAGACTGTCTTCAGCCTCAAACAATGTCAACCCGCCAACCTTAATTTTACCCAATACAGGATATTCAACTTCGCCATCCTTATTTACCAGAATACCGTTTGCGGCAGCGGCACTTGCATTGCCAGTCCTAGACTGCGGGCTAATTTTTGACAAGAAGTCAAAAAGGTCATTTTCATCCGTTAGTGTTTCAAATTGCACACTAAGTAGATCCAACGGTTGAATTCGATATTCACGAATCTTAAGTGCATGAGATCGCAAAATAGAATCTTTGGGCACTTTATCTCGATGCTTCAACTCGTCCCCATTCTGATAATAAACCAACTTCTTCGCTGGCACACACGCCCCAAGTAACCAAACACATAAACCAAGAAAAAGAACCAGACGGGCCATCAAAAGATCAGTAAGTCAATTTTCCAAAGGTGGCAAATATAGTAATTAACTGACATGTACGACCGGAGCGTACCACGCAGATTGCCGCATTTTATGCAAGCTAATAACCCCAGGGTTAATCTTCTGATTGTCAGTGTAAAAAAGAAATACGGACTAAATACCCGCCTTCGTTTGCGCAACAATTCCCGATCTGAGAATGGCGAATAGCTTCTCAATCGGCCTGAAACACTACATGAATCAGAGTGAGTGTGGAGTGTGAGAGCGAACTAGGAACAGAGTTTGGTCTCTAACGCTTTACCAGCTTGCGGTGGTGCACCTTTCGATCGCCACTGGATATCGTCGCCAGGTACAAGCCCGGCGGGACGTTCGTAAAATCAAACTCAAGGTCGCCGCCATGGCCCTCATATTCCGCGATGGTGTGACCCGTCGCGTTCCGGACCAGTATGTTTACCGTCTCGCTCTCCGACGTCCCTGTGGTCAACACCACCTTCCCGGTCGTCGGGTTCGGGTAAAACCCAATACCTGACTGTTCCTCCTCTATGCCCATAACGCTCATGGTCGTCGCGGTTGAAAGTTCTGAGCGGCAGTCAGCAAACAAGGTCTGTACCTGGTAGTCGCCGGATTCGGTGACCTCCAGCGTGGCACCCAGGGCGCCGGGCATAGCGACACCGTTGCGATACCATTGATTGCCAAACTGTGAGTTGGAGGTGAGCGTATTGCCTTCTACGGTTATAGAGGGCGTTTGCTGGCCGTGACACGTTCCAACGAGCCTCAGCCCAACCTGATAACCGGTCTCGTGGTCGAGGTGTTTGAACGTATTAAGGTTGCCGGTGGCGAGGTTGAGGGAGAACAAGGTACCCCATCCGTTATCGCCTAAACGGTTCGTGGCGCCGAAAAGCCGGCCCTGGAACGGATACAGTGCCGTGAAGGGAAAAGCTCCGTCGGCACCAGTAAAAGTATGCAAAACGCGGTAGCCCGAGCCATCGATGTTCATGGTGAACAGGGCGCCGGCAAAGTCCGACGATGACGATGTCGTCACCATGACACCAAAGATCTGATCGCCCAGAACCGTAAGGGGCGCGGAAACCGCGAGGTCCGAAGGCATCTCATGAAGCATACGCTTGTCTGACCCGTCGAGCTTCATCGAGAATACGCCATTGTCAGCGGCATAGATTCGGTCGTCGGGTCCGATCGTCATTGTTGGCATGTAGGCTACGGCCTGGTTCCTATGAAGAACCTCATAGCCGCCGTCAATTTTTGCTCTGTAGATTAGTCCGCGGTTCGCAGTGCCGCCGCTTCGGCAACTTCCATACACCCAGCCGTTATTTACAGTTATATCTTCGAATGGCATCGCACCGTCCATTACGCTAAACCCACGGATTATCTGCGCTGCGGTTCCATCAGACGCGCCGCGAAGGATACAAGCAAGTTGCAGTTGCACCGAAGGATGGCCGATCCAATACCAGTACCCATCGTCTCCCCGTACCATTTGGGAAATGGGACCGTTGGACCCGGCGGCAATCTTCTCCGTGACAAATTCGACCGAGCCGTCAACGGCAGAAACCTTGACGAGCGAAGCTTTGTCAAACTCGTTCCTTTGGTTGGCAAGCATGTGCATCCGGTATTCATCGATTTTGGAGAGCACAGTGGGAGAAACGGCGAGGGATTTATCGTCATTAAAATTGTAAACCGCGTCACCCTGACCGTTATGAATGCGATATAAGTTTCCTGCCTGGGTTGCACCTCCCATAGAGAACAGGAGAATATCCAGGTTGCTTGCATCACCGATAAATGAGAGTTCACCGACGCTGGGGTACGGAAGGTCGTAAACAATGTCGAAGCCGGTGCCGTCATGGTTCATTTTAAAAACTACGCCTGTGTTAAACGCACCGCCCTCACTTGTGGCGCCATACAACAATAGGTCCGGTCCTTCACGAACTCCATGGAGAGGCATCCCTGTTTTGCTATCAAAATGGTGAATGATTTCGAACTCAGAGCCATCAGTCGCGCAACGGTACGCATAGCCGCTATTTGAGGTACTTGCATCCAGGCTGGTTCCATAGAGATACCCGTCGGATGCTTCGATGAGGTCTCCTTGAATAAAATTATCAAGTTCATGGAGGGACTGGTAGCCGGTGCCATCGGCGTTGATGCGGAACAACATGTAATTGCTGGAATTCTCGATGCGTGCAATAGAGTAAAGCAGGTCGTCGGTGCCTCGGTGCAGATGTATTGGATTTGCAAGATTTTCATCGTGCAGACTAAAGATCTCCTTGAATCCTGTTCCGTTAGTCGCCACCTTATAAATGCTCCCAAGGGAGTTCTCCCCTATCACCTGGGTTCCGTAAAGAAAACCGTCGGAGCCAAGAATCAATGACATTCCATCAGGGAAGTATGTGGAGGCAGAGGGAAAATCTAACAGCTTCCTATAGTGGGTACCGTCACCGTTGATCCGGTAGATCACACCAGATCCATTGCCTCCACCCAAAAAGGTGGAACCATAAATGACGTTGTCCGCATCTATTGTTAAACACGTATTGGTGAAACCGTCCTGATCCGCCGTGCTGCCGTTTCCACTTCCAAAGCCGTGCAGCTGTTCATAGTCACTTCCATCGGGCCTGATCCGAAAGAGGCCACCCTGGTTCCCCCAGTCGGCGAAGTTGTACAGGTAACCATTCGGCGCCAGCACGTTACGCTGCCGTGGTGTATTTAGCGGTACTCCAAAGTTCGAGCTTGCCGTAACGTTCGGGTTAGCCGCAGGACCTATACGAAGCACCGTTCCGCCATTGAGCTTTCCGCCATTGGCCGTCACAGCAAAGATCTCAGGCATCGCCTGTGATGAAGCATAATGACCAGCCGCCAGCAGAAATACGATCAGCAACAGTCGCCTGACCGCGGGCGCTGAACAAAAGACCGTCAGCCGTCGGTTGCTGCTACCTGATGATGATCCTTGGTATTGAATGTTTCGCGTAAAATGTTCAGTGCTACTCGGGAAAGAGGCAGGGTGGAAAGTATGTAAGTGCATACAACGATGGTTCAGGCAATAAAACAAACGAATACGAGCTTAAGAAATTATCCCGGAACGAAAAATTAAGAATTAAGAGTTAAGAATTATGATTACGTGCCGGCCTTTCGGCCGCCGTTTCCAGGGCCAAAGGTCCTGGTTTGTATTACGGCGGACAGCCGCCAGGTAATTCATATTTTTTAACTCTTAATTCTTAATTCTCGTCTGGTCCTTATGCTTCCAGTCATCGTTCAGGTAACACTCTTGCTGATTTTTTTTCACACTTCCGGTCAGCCTGCCCTGAATTTTCCAGCGGGAACGTCTTGCCAGGATTTGCACACTGTTTGCCTGCGTCGAACCGATTAATGGCATCATCAATAAGAAGAATAGAACGTTTGAATTCTATGAGAAACTCTTATCTCGAATACTACCAGCTGATCCTTCAAAAGGTAAGCTTCGATCGCAGACTATTTACCAAAGAATACTTCAAAGCAATAAAGTGGTTAAATCAGAATCAAAGGATAAAGCTCGACCAATGGATCGGATCGATGGGGCTCGGGCACCTGATGACAGCGTCTGATGAAACTGATGAAGGGAACAAGATCACAAAGGCAGATGGCGATAGGTCGAGCGGCTACAACAAATCTGCAGCGTAGAGAATGTTGAACTTAATGAGTAGGGCCGCCGCGAATAAAATGCAGGGTCGGGAGGCAAGGGAGTTTTAGAGTTTTCGGGAGGTGCGTTGATTTGAGAGGTCTGTACGGTTGCTATAGTTGTTTTTGGACAGCTCGCGCTTCGTAGACTGTTTAATTCCGAGACAGCGCGGAGCGCCGCAGGCAGGGGAGACTGCGGCTTTGCTTTCCCACACTTTAAATTCTTTTGCTGACTGTATGAAGCTAATGTGCAGGGCCGCCGCGAATAAAATGCAGGGTCGGGAGGCAAGGGAGTTTTAGAGTTTTCGGGAGGTGCGTTGATTTGAGAGTTCGGAACGCTTGCTATGGTTTTATTTTGATGGCTTTGTGGTCATAGCTGGGTTAATTCCGAGACAGGGGAGACTGCTTCTTGTCTTTCCCAAACTTTAAATCCTTATAGCGAATTGAGTTCATATTTTATTTTTGTTTTCCAGCATTCTATCGTTGGAGACGCGACGAAGTCCGTGCTTTAAACTTAAGACGTTGAAATTTATTAGCAGTCCGGTCCTGTAATTGCCAACACGGAGATAAGTCATGATCTGGTTATAATGAACTCGTCTCAGGTCTTCGACGCTCTTCACCTCTACAACGACTTTATTATCTACGAGCAGATCGATACGGTAACCCTGCTCGATCAAGATGCCATCAAATTGAATTGATAAGTTTTTTTCTTCTTCAACAATCCAACCGTCATTCACCAATAAAGAAAACAACATCTTACGATATGCCGTTTCCAACAGGCCAGGACCAAACCGGGAATGAATTTTTATCGCCATGGCAATTATTCTTTCAGTTATGTCCTGGTCTTTCATCAACCGAAGGTTGGAATAATTTGTCGCAGGCTAAAGAATTGATCCACCGGAATACCTGACGTTTGTTGCGTAAATCTAGCTTACCGCCGCTTGCTCCAACGAACTTAAAATGTGGGAAAGCAAAGCAGCAGTCTCTCCTGTCTCGGAATTAACCCTACTATGAGCACTAAACCATCAAAATAAAACCATAGCAAGAGTTCCGAACTTTCAAATCAAAGCACCTTCCGAAAACTCTAAAACTCCCCTTCCTCCCGATCCTGCATTTTATTCGCGGCGGCCCTACACATCGACTACAAGACGACATCCAACGAATTTAAAATGTGGGAAAGCAAAGCCGCAGTCTCCCCTGCCTGCGGCGCTCCGCGCTGTCTCGGAATTAACCCGGCTACGACGACAAAGCCATCAAAAAGCAACTGTAGCAAACGTAAAGCCCTTTCAAATCAAAGCACCTCCCGAAAACTCTAAAACTCCCCTTCCTCCCGACCCTGCATTTTATTCCGTGGCGGCCCTGCACACTGTACTACTTCAGAATATCAACGGCGCCCCTGCACGCTGAGCTATCTCACTCCGACCGCAAGCTCTTCGTCGGGTTCATAACCGATGCCCTGATGGCCTGATAACTTACCGTCAGCAACGTGATGGCTACAGCACCGAATACAGACGCAGCAAAGATCCACCAGGAAATATCCGTACGATACTCATAAGTACTCAGCCAGTTGGTGATCACCAGCCAGGCGAGGGGCACTGCCAGCAAGCTTGAAACCAGCACAAGCAACACAAAGTCCTGCGACAACATGCGCCACAAGTTTGAGACTGACGCTCCCAATACCTTGCGAATGCCGATCTCTTTGGTGCGTTGCTCCGCCACGAACGATGCCAGCGCGAAGAGGCCCAGGCACGAAATGAACACAGCGAGTATGGCAAAGAATGTCGACAACGTTCCTACGCGTCGTTCATTGCCGAACTTCTGCGCGTATTCCTCGTCGACAAATGAAGGTGCAATAGGCGACCCCGGATTCACGCGCTTGAATACCGTCTCGATCTTCGACAACGCTTCGGCTGGAGCAGCATTGGGATTGAGCTTCAGGATGAATACGTTCTCGTTGTCGTTCGACAGGTGCCACATCGAAGGTCGCACAGGTGCGTAAGGAGATTGCACCAGCAGGTCATTCACGACGCCAATCACAGTGAAGGCCTTTCCCTCCCATCGGATAACTTTTCCCACTACAGGATCTTTTAATCCGATGAACTTTACTGCCGCTTCATTCAGGATAAATGCGGAAGTATCGGATGCAAAGTCGCGTGAAAAGTCTCGACCTTCCTTGAGTTTCCATTGGATTACCTTTCCATAGTCGTGCGAGACTGCGTTGTTGGGAAAGTCGACCGATTGGTTCGGATCTTTACCTTCCCAGTCGAAGCCTCCGTTGGTATTATACACTGCTGTCGTCGGACTTCCCGATTCCGCCATTTCAACTATGGCGCCTAACTGAACAAGTTCTGATCGTACGGCATCAAAGTGATCGTGCACCTCTTTCGACGCGGAGATGTTCACAAGGCCGTCTTTACTGTATCCCATGGGCCGGTTTTGTGCGAATTCAATCTGACGGTACACAACGATTGTACCGATGATGAGTATCGTTGAAATGGTGAACTGCAGAACGACAAGCACCTTGCGGGGAAGGGAGGCGTATCGTCCTACGCGGAACGTACCCTTCAATGTTTTCACGGGTTGAAATGAGGAGAGGAACAATGCTGGATATAGTCCTGCCAGCAGGCCGGTCATCAGGATGAAGCAGGCGCCGGCCGTCCAAAACAGTGGCTGCGACCACGGGAGGGCTATGTGCTTGTCGGCAACATTGTTAAATGATGGAAGTATAAGCAGGACGAGCAGCACAGCAATTACAAACGCCAGCACTGATATGAGCACCGACTCGCTGAAGAACTGCGTGATCAGTTGACGCCGTTGTGATCCAATTGTTTTACGAATGCCCACTTCCTTGGCGCGCTTCTCGGAGCGGGCAGTGCTCAGGTTCATGAAGTTGATACAGGCCAGGACGAGTACAAAGGCACCAATCGTTCCGAAGAGCCATACGTTGGAGATCCTTCCGCCGACGTTGACACCATCCTTGAAGTCTGAATACAAATGCCACCGGGGCATAGGATGAAGAAATACGACGGGATTCATCCTCCGATCGTCGAGGGGAAGTTTGTTAAGCTTCACGTCTTTGATTTTGGCAGAGACCTGCTCCATGTTAGCGGTAGGCGCGACCATGGCGAATGTGCGGGTATAATTGCTGCCCCAGGGATTTTCCATCTTCTGGATCCACGTGTTCTGAGACAGATACAGCGACCAGGGCATGATCATCTTAAGGTCATAGAACGAAGAGTTGGAAGGGATGTCTTCATAAACTCCTTTAACAGTGACATCTTCGCGGTTGTCGACTCTGATAATTTTCCCGACAGGGTCGTCATCTCCAAAGTAAGATTTAGCGACCGACTCCGATAGCAGGATCGAATTCATGTCCTTCAACCCATCACGGGTGCCATATTTCATTTTCAGGGTAAGCATTTCGGCCACTTCGGGTTCGAAGAAGCTGCCGGGCTTGAGAAACATTTTGTCTCCATACGTGAGCGTATGGTCGAAGTTCCAGGATGCCTGCAGAACGTAGGTGAAGTCGTCGCCGTAAACGCGGCGGATCTCCTCGGCCATTTGTGCGGGGTTGGCCTCCTGGGTTCCTATTCTTCCATTGAACGTCTGATGTTGCATCACCTGGGCGATGCGTGTATAGTTGTCGTGGTAGGTGTCGTAGTTCACCTCATCGTAGACCCAGAGCCCGATGAGGATGGCGACTCCCATGCCGACGGCAAGTCCGCCGATGTTGATAATGGAATACAGTCTGTTTTTCAACAGGTTGCGCCAGGCGATCTTAAAGTAGCTTCGGAACATAGGCTTAGTACTTCGATGGGGGTGAGAAGTTACGAAGAATTAAGAATTAAGAGTTAAGAATTAGCCACCGCCCTAGCGGGCAGGCGTAGCCACGACCTTTGGTCGTGAACCTGGCGGCGTCTGGCCAGTGGCTAATTCTTAACTCTTAATTCGTAATTAAATTTCTTTGTCCTTATCGCCAGATCGACCATTTTAAGGGCAACAACAGTTGGCTGGTATGTACGATGGCGAATTTGAAGACGATGCAGTAGGCGGAATTGATGACCTGATCCGCTATCATCAGCGCGAAATGGAGCGCATGAAGGTTCGGGTGAAGCAAGCGACGGATGATCATGAATTTGAAGAAGCCCGCGCGTTTGACAACGAATTCTTTCGTCATGAATCAAAGCTGAGACTCCTCAGAGATTTGAGTGATCCCACGTTTGACCGGCGTGCAAGCCTTTATAGGCGTTTGGTGCGCTTAGAAGAAAAGTTGCAGGAGAATTCACACCTCCCTCAGTATGCCGCCCAGTGCAAGCAGCAATTAAAAGAGATCAACGACGAACTCGATAAGCTTGAAAGTAGAAAATACGCTCCGCTGGAGACACAATATATTGATGACGCCCTGTTCGAACTGGTACAGGGGAATATTCAGGGCTTCAGCATTGTTTTGAACAAGAGGGAAGGAATTGTCATTCAATTTTATTGTAAAGAGAACTTACTGTTTGTCCACTTTCTGTATAGTAAAGGAAGCATAGGCAAGTTCGATAAGAGGCATTTGCGCAGTCTTGGATTTTTGAAGACAGAAGAAAAGAGGAATTACGTTCGCGAGTTTGATGTGCGTCTCTTTTATGATGCACAGCCGGTCAAGCAAATATTATCAGCGATATTGTTCGAGATGCTGGGTCGCGGACGGTTCGACAATCCTACCGAACTGATTATTGACGTGGGCTCCGACGGAGAATCAGGAGATTCGGATGTTTGAAACTCACAAAGCTATACGCCTGCATCCGCCGAAAGCTGCAGATAATTTCCCGCAGTTTGCTTCATACAGATTCGCTGGCCCGTTCCCTCGCCTGCTGCAACAACAGAGACATCTGTTGCTGTTGAAGAATGCCCGCCAGCTCTGACGCAATTCTCACGGATATGCGTCGCAGGAATTCAAGGTGGTGTCGTTCAAATATCTGAAACGACGCCAGCTCAATGGCACCATAAACTTCTTCCCTGAATATGAGTGGAAAGATGATGACGTTTCGCGGAGTTGCTTCTCCGAGGCCTGAAGTAATCTTTACATAGTTACGGGGAATGTCTGTGAGACAAATAAAGTCTCTTTCTTCCATGCACTGCCCTACCAGTCCACAGCCCTTATCGCTGTTAGTATTTTCGGACACGAACCGCTTCTTTTCATATGCGTAAGTCGATACCAGTTCTACATTGTCACCTGACTTAAAATAAAATGCACCCTGGTTTGCGCTGAGATATTTTATGACTGTGCTGAGAATGTGATCGGCGTAATCTTCATTACCGGAATTGTGATTGCGTATTTCACCAACAAGGGCAATACCTTTCACAATCCAGTTTTGCCTGCTTTCGTCTTCCCGGATGGACACCAGCTTATTGTGAAGTTCTACAACTGCGCTTCCTGCTTCTCCCTCGAGAGACATACCCGACAATGAACTCTCCTCATGTCCAAGTCCCCGCAACGCCAGGGCTATCTCACCGAGTTGCCTGTTACAGCGTTCTATACACCTCCCCGCATCTGCCAGTACTTCGTCTGCGCCGGCTCCCTCACTGCCAGTAGCCAGACGCAGGCGACCAACGTGACGCTGAATCATCCAAATTTTGATGAGCATCAATACCAGCAACAAGGCCTGAGTGATAATTAATGCTGCATTTATTTCCAGGTAGAAGAACAGCATTGGAACGATCAATGCACCCAGGATGAACAAGACATTCTTTCTTAAAAAGGGAACCATCGTTATTTCTCTCCATGTCCACATTCATTACTCTTCGGGCAATGAATAACAGGAACTATCAAACAAACTAAACTGGGGGCCTTTGAGAAATAAAATTAAGAACCCTGGAGAATGGGAAAGGAACCAAACATCATATGATGAAATGATTTTTGTCAGGCTTTGTTTTCGCGGCGGCGGACCTAACGTGCTTCGGCCCCCCACGCTGTACTATTTCAGAATATCAATGTCGACCTCTGCACATTCGACTACAACAGACATTAACGAATTTAAAATGTGGGAAAGCAAAGCCGCAGTCTCCCCTGTCTCGGAATTAAACCTGCTATGAGCACCAAGCCATCAAAATAAAACTGTAGCAAACGTAAAGAATCCTCAAATCAACGCACCTCCCGAAAACTCTAAAACTCCCCTTCCTCCCGACCCTGCATTTTATTCGCGGCGGTCCTGCACGATTTGCTACTTCAGAAATCAACAGAACTTAAAATGTGGGAAAGCAAAGCCGCAGTCTCCCCTGTCTCGGAATTAAACACACTACGAAGCACGAGCTATCCAAAAACAACTGTAGCAAACGCGCTGAACTTCCAAATCAACGCACTTCCCGAAAACTCTAAAACTCCCCTTCCTCCCGACCCTGCATTTTTATTCTGTGGCGCCCCTACACACTGTACTACAACAGACATCAACCGAATTCGAAATGTGGAGAAAGCGAAGCCGCAGTCTGCGGACAAAAAAAAGGGCCCGCCTAGCAGACCCTCCGTATTCTAATTATCTTAAATAGATTCCTTGTACTACGCCATGGCCAGACGCTCCTCGATGAGTACGTCCTCGATCAATACGTCGTGCTTGAAGGTAAGTGATCTTACGTGGCGCCCGCTTTCGTCGTAGAGGAAGAATTGCCCTTCTCTTCTACCCTGATCGTACATGCCGTCGCTGCAGCATTGTCCGTTGGGATGGAACGTAGCGAAACGTCCGTGCTGGACGCCCTGAACGAAATGTTCCTCAATCATGAGTTCGCCCGTATCATAATACTCGCGCCAGAGACCCGTCTTCAGGTTGTTGTCGTAGTTTCCGCGGGCAATGACAACGGCGTGCTTATTATATTCCACCCACATGCCGTCGCGTGTTTTTTCAGTAGGTGCAGTAGCAGGATGGACTACGCGTGGCGTATTTACGACGGCACGCTGGACGTTGCCATTGCCGCGCGATACATTTCCAGCGACGCGTTGCGCGTTGCCTGCGACGCGTTGCGCGTTGGCTTTATTTCCTTGAGTGTTTGCTGCTATTCTTTTCCCGTTAGCGGCAGCTTTGTGCAGCGACTTGCCCATCGGCTTCGCCTGACGTTTCGTGATCTGCTTCCCCGCGATGGGCTTTGCGGCGAACGATTTGCCTGCCACAGACTTTGTCACTGACTTGCCTGGAACAACTTTAGCTGCCGGCTTCTGGGCCGGGAACATGTTGTGCAGTCGTTGGGCAGTCTGGGAAATGAATTGGAACTTGTCACGGAGCGTCTGTTTCAGCGACGGTATAAATGCCGTCTTGTAAACAGGCGCAACGGCATGCCTGGTCGTCGTGTTGACGTGGCCCAGCATAGGTTTAAAGGCCTGGCGCACGATCAGTCGCAGCGCAAGCCTGAAGTCGAGTAAATCGCCGCCAATGTCTGGCAGGTTAAAAAATGGATTCTTCATGCGATTAAAAATATTCCTCACAATGCCACACCCCCGCTGAACGGCCCGGGCGCGAACAGGTCGCGCGTTTCACACACGAAAGGCACAGACTTCCCGTTGGGACGTTCTCCGCGTCAACAACCTTACGTGGTGCAGCGGAAAGCGCAGCGCCCACTGTAGGCTCCTGTTTGCGGTGTTCATCGTGTTCGGCGAAGGCGGTGTATATCATTTCGCGGATAGTGTCGTTCAGATGCATCGTTTCAGCACTTATATTATAAGTAATGACGATTCCAAGGGTGATCTTTATCCACGGAGTGCACGTAGCGTCGATGCTTCAACATTCCAGCTGTTACTCTTAATTCGCCATCATTTTGATGACTTATAGGAGTCTCTCCGATAGACGTTTGTGTCAATTTGAAACCAAAATCAAACTTGAAACAAAGGCGGCTAAAGGCGTCATGCTTCAATGGATTCTTACATGTGTGCGATTACCCTACTCGTATTCGGAAAGGAAAAAAAGCCCCGCTCAGCAGTCGCCTTGCGGGGCAAAGGCAGCACGGAGGGATGTACATCCCGAGCCCAAGAATCCGTGCGTACTAAACCTACCCCGAATTCCCAATGGAATCCTATGCTAGCAGTAATACTAAAAGCGTACCATTTTAAATACCGCGAACGGACGCTGATTTCGAAGATGCATGAATGATTTTGCCGGGTAGAAATGTACCGGTGGGGCGAAATGAACCAGGCAGAAATTAAGAATTAAGAATTAAGAATTAATTGTCCTTCCAGCGTTTCAGTTTATCTCTGAGTGTCTTCCTGTCTATGCCCAGCACTGTTGCTGAACGTGTGAGGTTGTTGTCGTTCGCGGCCATGACATCAACGACGTATTCTCTTTCGATCGCGTCTAACGTGCGGTCTAGTCCACGTTTGCTTCGTGCTGAGTAATGGAGTGATTCAGGGAGGTCGACCACATCAATCGTGGTGTCGTCGCACATGATGACCAGGCGATGAACGAGGTTTTGAAGTTCGCGCACGTTGCCTTGCCAGGCATATGAGCGCAGCGCCTGCATCGCGTTAGTACTAAACTTCATGGGAGGCTTATCCAACTCCTGTACATAGCGGGCAAGGAAGAAGTCTATCAGCAAGTCGATGTCGTTTCCTCGCTCGCGCAAAGGAGGAAGGTCTACAGAAATAACATTAAGACGATAGTACAGGTCTTCGCGAAAGTGTCCTTTCCTCACCAATTGCATCAGGTCGACATTCGTTGCTGCTATGATGCGCACATTGACCTTGAGGGTTTTCTTTGAGCCCACCATGTAAAACTCCTTCTCCTGCAATACGCGCAGGAGTTTCGCCTGCATGGCGAGGCTTGTGTTGCTGATCTCGTCGAGAAATATCGTTCCGCCATCGGCAGTCTGAAAGAATCCGGCGCGTGTTTCGGATGCGCCCGTGAAAGCTCCCTTAACATAGCCAAACAGCTCGCTCTCTAGGAGCGTGTCGGGAATGCCTCCGCAGTTGACCGGCACGAACGGTGCGTTAGAGCTTGCGCCTCCGTAGTGCAACGCGCGGGCTACTAGTTCCTTGCCTGTGCCGCTCTCTCCCTGTATCAGAACTGTCGCATTTGTAGATCGCGCCTTCTGTATCCGGCTGTACACCTTCTTCATGCCATCCGAATCGCCGATGATTCCGAACTGATGACTTGATGCCTGTGGTTTCCGGGCGCGCCCTGACCTTGCCAGCACTCTGTCGACCGCGGCGAAGAGTTCTTCGTCGGTGAACGACTTTACAAGATATTCCTCAGCACCAATCTTTATCGATTCTATGGCGCCCTGTATCGAGGGAAATCCTGTCACTACCAGTATACCAATATTGCGATAGTTCTCCGCAGCATGGCGAACGAGTTCAATGCCGCTCTGTCCCGGCATGCGCAAGTCCGTAATGAGCAAATCGATCTGCAGCGTTGCAAGAAGTTTCAGGGCAGACTGCACATTGTCTGCGGAATATATCTTATAGTCGCGCGTTTGCAGGTTACGGCGAATGAGCTCAATACTCTCGGGCGAATCGTCGACAATCAAAACGGAGAGTGAATCGGTACCTGATACGTTTGTTTTGGCGGATGGTTTTTTCATGTTAAGTCCGTTAAAAATTAAGAATTAAGAATTATGAATTATGAATTAGCCGTCGCCCTTGCGGGCAGGCGTAGCCACGACCTATTGTCGTGATCCCGGCGGCGTTTAGCCGATAGCTAATTCATAATTCTTACTCCTTAATTCTTAATTGTATTTCAAACCTCGTGCCCTTCCCTACCGCACTGGTAACTGCAATTTTCCCTTCGTGGTCTTCAATGATGCCCTGAACAACGGAGAGGCCGAGGCCCGTTCCTTGTCCGACGGGTTTGGTGGTAAAGAAGGGCTCGAAGATCTTCTTTCTTACTTCTGGTGTCATGCCATGGCCCGTGTCGGCGATCGTCAGCTTGACATACTCATCGCTCTTCTTAGTGATGACACGAATGGTACCGCCATTGGGCATTGCGTGTACCGCATTCGTAATGAGATTCACGAGTACCTGACTCAGCTGAACAGGGTCTGCCTGTATTTCGGGAAGATTTGCATCCAGCTTGCGAACCACTTCAACGCCGCGATCCTGGAACCGGACGTCGATGAAGTAAAGTATGTTTGAGATGATAGCATTAAGGTTCACCGAGATCACCTGGCGGGGCATCTGCCGCGAGAACAACATGAGCTTTTTGATAATCTCCCGTGTGTAGAGTGAAGCTTTGATGATGCGCTCGATGTCGTCGGCCGGCTGCCCTGTAAGGCCTCCGTTCTTCTGAATCAGCTGAGCAAAACCAAGTATGCGTCCGAGTGGCTCGTTAAGTTCGTGAGCAATGCCGGCACTCAACTCTCCGACAAACGCAAGGCGGTCGGAATGCTGTAACTGAAGCTGCAGCTTTTTGTTGCTCTCGGCAATATGAGCTTTATGGATGAACAGTGAAACTTCGCGTGCAATCGCTTTGAGCAGGTTTTTCTCCTCCTGAAGAAATGCAGGAGCAGTAGGGATCTTGTCCTTAACAGAACCTTTCGTTGCACTCTTTTTTGTTACCTGGTGTCCGGTCTTCTTCCCGGGCGCCTTGTACCCCACTTTAATAGTCCCAACCAGATGCGGCCCTTTGCCTTTCGCTTCCAGGTGCGACGATATATAAGTTCGGCATTTGGCAAAGCCCGGAGTCTCATGACTAAACTTTGACGTGGTGATGCTCACTTCTGCCAGCTCGGGAAATTGCATCGCTTCCGGCAAAAGGCGCGCAGTCTCGTGCAGTAAGGCATCAACATCGTTGTCGGCCTCGAGGGCAAAGCGGGTTACGGCGTATAAACACTTTAGCTCCTTAACGCGCTCGCGTAGTTTTAAATCGCTGGTACTGCTCAAAGAAATTAAGAATTAAGAATTAAGAATTAAGAATTGTGATTCAGCGTCCTGATCAAGTCCCTTCACACTGGCGCAGACAAACAATCAAATGAACAGTTTGTTCTTCACACTTAAATTCAACGTGGCGAAGGTACGGCTCCTTCTTTTCAACTTCCAAATGAATATTTGCATGCGTGTGGTACGTTTCTACCCGGTGGGTAGTTTTTAACCAGCGGTTAGCCAAAATTAAGTTGCCTGTGCGGCTGATAACGCAATGTTTTGCGGCTGGCACGGATTTGTCTATCACAATCAGACCGCACACGATTCTTTACTAGCGAGAGACGAACAAGACAACAAAGACATGCAGGGAAGACTGATTACATTGACCGACTACCGACGCCTTATGGACGTCATTAACACATCAACATCAACGATATCGCCGATGATATCCGCGCGACTTACATATGAACTTAATGGTGCGCGGATCTTCGCGTCAGAAGATATAGACGAGAAAGTAATTACCATGAATTCCAGGGCATTGCTCAGAGATCGGGTAAATGGCTCGGAGCTGGAGGTTACTGTTACTTATCCGGGACAGGTTGATATTCGCTCAAATCGTATCAGTGTATTCTCACCGGCAGGACTCGCATTGTTGGGACGTAAGACCGGAACCATCATCGCCTGGAACACACAGGCTGGCCTGCGCCAGTTTGAGGTAGTGGAAGTATTGTTTCAACCTGAAGCCGTCGGCGACTATAGCTTATGATTTCCGTTCTTGACTTCGCCCGCCTCGCATTGCTTATTGTTGTGCTCACCTTTAGTGTGCAGGCAAATGAGCGAGCAAAGCGGCTTGTCCGGGAGAGACGTGTAAACCGCGAGCAACGTATGAACGGCGTGTTGCAGCCGCGTTTTCGTCCGACGTCGGAGAGTGAGCACTCGGGCCAGGAGATGCTGGATGAGGACGAGGAGGGCGAGTTGAGAAATCAAGTGTTGGTTGTAAGAGACACGTTATAAGTTCGCCGTGGAAAAGGGAATGTCGGAAGCAGGTGACAGATGATTAGCGCTTTCTTCAATAATTAATTCCTGTATTACGCGCGATGAAAGGAAAGGGGTCGCGGTTGATATGCTCATGTAGTACAAGCGTGCGGGCCGACGTGGATGTGCTGAAGTAGTACAGCGTGCAGGGCCGCCGCGAATAAAATGCAGGGTCGGGAGGAAGGGGAGTTTTAGAGTTTTCGGGAGGCACTTTGATTTGGAAGTTCCTTACGTTTGATACAGTTTCATTTTGATGGCTTAGTGGTCGTAGCTGAGTTAATTCCGAGACAGGGGAGACTGCGGCTCGTCTTTCCCACACTTTAAGTTCAGTTGATAGTTATAGTGAACTCGCCTCAGGTCTCGACGCTCTTCACCTCTACAACAACTTTATTGTCGACAAGCAGATCGATACTATACCGTGCTCGATCGTGATGCCATCAAAAATAAATTGACAAACGTTTTTCTTCTAACACACTCTAGCCGTCATTCACCAAATAAGAAAACAGCATCTTACGATATGCCGTTTCCAATAAGCCAGGACCAACCGGAAATGAATTTTTATCGCCATGGCGATAGCGCCGCACACCGACTACGCCCAAATATCCATCGAATTTAAAGTGTGGGAAAGCAAAGCCGCAGTCTCCCCTGTCTCGGAATTAACCCAGCTATGACCACCGAGCCATCAAAATAAAACCATAGCAAACGTAAAGCCCGTTCAAATCAACGCACCTCCCGAAAACTCTAAAACTCCCCTTCCTCCCGATCCTGCATTTTATTCGCGGCGGCCGTACGCATCGACTACAAGACGACATCCAATGAATTAAAAATGATTAATGCGTCGCGCGCGGAGCGTTTGATTAAACTTTCTTTGCTATTAATCTATGACCCCTATGGGGTCTGAATACAATTTGCGCTCTTGTCATTGATCTGTGACCCCTTGCGATTGATCTGTGACCCCTATGGGGTCTTAATGCAAAAAAGGGGCTTACGCCCCTTCTATTTTCAACATGCAGTTCGTTGCTCTTATTCGTGGAAGTTGTACACTCTGAATCCACCTTGCTTCAGCACGTTTTCGCCTCTCATCAGGTCGATGTCGGCGTCGACCATTTCCTGAAGGAGCATGTCGACATCGTACTTTGGTTTCCATCCCAGGATCTGTTTTGATTTTGTCGGATCGCCGAGCAAAAGATCAACTTCGGTAGGACGGAAATATCTTGGATCGATGCAAACCACTTCATCGCCGGCTTTGAGTGCGCAGCCTTCAACTTTTGAATTGTCAACAGAGTCGATGATACCCACTTCGGTGATGCCTTCGCCCTTCCAGATGAGGTTGGCTCCAACGTGAGCAAAGCATCTGCGCATGAACTCGCGCACTGACGTAGTTTCGCCGGTCGCGATTACATAGTCGTCGGCTTTAGCCTGCTGAAGAATTAAGTACATAGCTTCGATATAGTCGCGGGCATGTCCCCAGTCGCGTTTTGAATCGAGGTTACCCATGTAGACCTTCTTCTGAAGGCCCAATACCATTCGCGCTACGGCACGTGTCACTTTACGGGACACGAATGTCTCACCGCGCAAAGGTGATTCGTGGTTGAAGAGGATACCATTACATGCATACATGTCGTACGCTTCGCGGTAGTTCACAGTTATCCAGTAGCCATAAAGTTTCGCTACGGCATAGGGAGAGCGTGGATAGAATGGCGTTGTCTCTGATTGAGGAACGGCCTGAACCTTGCCGTATAGCTCAGACGTTGACGCCTGGTAGATGCGGGTCTTTTCAGTAAGTCCCAGAAGGCGCACCGCTTCGAGGATACGAAGTGTACCGATGGCATCGGTGTTGGCCACGTATTCCGGCATATCAAAGCTCACGCGAACGTGGCTCATGGCGCCGAGGTTATATATTTCGTCAGGTTGAATTTCCTGAATGAGGCGGATGAGGTTCGTTGAATCCGTGAGGTCTCCGAAATGAAGTTTCATTCTGGCACCCTTGTCGTGCGGATCCTGGTAGATATGATCGATGCGTGCGGTGTTGAACAGCGATGAGCGACGCTTCAATCCATGAACTTCATAGCCTTTGTCGAGCAGAAACTCGGCAAGATAAGCGCCGTCCTGTCCTGTAATCCCGGTAATAAACGCCTTCTTCATTATTGTATTATATGTTGATTTATTGATTTGTTGATTTGGGGTCGCGGGCGGGGCGCGCGTTTTTCTTAGTATGAGTTTATTTTACAACGCTATACTGTCCTACTTTACTGAGGAAGTCTTCGTATGTGAGGCGAATTCCTTCTTTCAGTGAAACTTTGTGGCGGAAGCCCAGGCTATGCAGTCGCGTTGAGTCCATCAATTTTCTTGGCGTGCCATCCGGCTTTGTTTTGTCGAAACCTATTGTTCCTTTATAGCCTACTGTTTTGGCAATGAGATGAGCGAGGTCAAGGATCGAAATCTCTTCGCCTGTTCCTACGTTCACAATTTCCGGCTGATCATAATTTTCCATGAGGAATACACAGGCTGCACCAAGATCGTCGGCGAACATGAATTCGCGGAGAGGAGCGCCAGAGCCCCAGATGATCACTTCATCCTTTTCTTCTTCCTTTGCTTCATGGAAGCGGCGCAGCAATGCGGGAAGAACGTGAGAATTTTGCGGGTGATAGTTGTCTCCATAGCCATACATGTTGGTTGGCATTGCAGACATGAAGTGACGGCCATACTGCTTGTAATACGCCTGGCATAATTTGATACCGGCGATCTTTGCAATGGCGTATGCTTCGTTCGTTGGTTCGAGATATCCGCTCAATAAGCTATCCTCACGAATAGGTTGGGGAGCAAACTTAGGGTAAATGCAAGATGAGCCGAGGAACAACAGTTTCTTAACGTTGTATCTGAACGATGCCTCGATCACATTGTTTTGGATCATGAGGTTGTCGTACAGGAAGTCGGCGGGATAAGTATTGTTAGAGAGAATTCCACCCACCTTTGCAGCAGCGAGGAATACATATTCCGGTCGTTCGCGGTTGAAGAACTCATCGACGGCGACGGTGTTTTTAAGATCGAGTTCTTTTGACGACGCACCGATCACATTGGTAAATCCGTCACGGTCCAGTTTACGATAAATAGCGCTGCCCACCATGCCACGGTGACCTGCTACATAAATTCTAGAGTCTTTATTCATTTCATTGTCATGTTAACGGCCACCGGTCAAACTACAAGCGGCGCACGTTTACCATATTTAACCAATAAGAAAAACAGAGCAAAGGCGTCCAAATATCTTGGAATATAGAGCGACGGCTTATGAATACAACGCATAAGCCATCCCATATAAAGCTTGTCCGCCCATACGGGAACATCTGCCTGGCGACCAGTGAGAAATGCAATCGCAGCGCCAGTACATATAATTGCCGGCTTGTAGCTGAGGTTTTTTCTCAGGTAAGCACCAAGAATTTCCTGGGTTCCACCGCCGATGTTGAGCAACACATAGTCAGGCCGTTGCTCTTCAATTCTTGCCAGCAGCTCGGGGTCTGCGATGTTGCCTTTGTCATACATCGGCGCGATATGTGAATTTTCTTTCCGGATGCTGAATCCAAGCTTGTTCAGATAATTACGATTAATTTCTGAGTCCTTTTCAGTCGGATCGGCCAAAACGAATTTCGACTTTTGCACGTCCTTATCAGTGAAGAATTCGCGGAGGAATTCGAGGCCGGAAATACGGTTGACCTTCTGCGTGTTGAAAAGGTTCCAGATAAGGGCCATATAACCGCTGTCGGCAATCGCGATGTCGGCATAACGAAGGCTCTTATAATAGACCGGTTCCTCCTTTATGGTTTTCAGGCCGGGTCCCGATGGAACGACCATAAATCCACCCGATTTCAGGGCTTTAACCACATCTTTTACGGTCCCGTTAAAAAAATCAATTCCAAGAATCTTTACAGTACTCATAATTTTAAAAGGCGATTTCCTGAATTCTGAGCTTCTACTTATAGAACGTCACCTGGACGTTTCAATGCATCAGCCCTTCTTTTATCGGATACTGATGTGTCAGGTAAGCATTCGGGCGAAAATTTCCTTTGCTCCGAAGATTTTGAGGCACATCTGTATTCAATACAAGCTCAAAAATAGCCCTGATTCAGTAAGTGGGTGATGATAAATGTCGTTCAACCTTAAAACTTTGATCCCCTGCTAGAATTCAGTTCCATTTATAACTCACTGACTATCAGAATGCAATCCTTTGCATTAAATCTGACTATCTGTGCGCAGTGATCCGAAGATGGGGAAACGGCTTAAGTTTAAACAGAAGTGCCTTAATGACTTACCGCAGCTCTGTTGTGAATCAAGGTTCATTTCGGCCACGAATGTCTCCACAGCAATAGTCCCGGATCAGCACTCTAAAAGCTAGTGTGCGTGCTTCACATAAATCTGGTTCAGACATGCCGGCGCAGCGCTGGCCAGCTCCGACACCCCTCCGGAAACATTCTTAACATTCTTGAAGCCATGGGTCGACAGATAATAGCTCGCGCGGGGGCTGCGATGGCTATGGCTGCAATAGACGATCACCTCCTGATCCTTGAACTTATTCAACTCTTCTATTCTGGCCTCGAGCTCGTCAATGTTAACGTTGATAGCGTTCTTCAGGTGGCCAAAGGTCGGCACGTCGGTACTCGTACCCTTAAATTCAGCGGGTGACCGAACGTCGAGCAATACCACTTTGGGATTTGCTTTCACGCGAGCGCACACGGCCTCAAAGTCGATGTCCTTATAGCCGATAGTTGCTTTATCAATCAGGGCCATTCCGCACACGGAGCAGTTGCCAGGCTTGTCATACACGCGCTTATCGCAGTCGTTGCCACAGGGCGAGCATACGTATTGATGCTGCTGCGGCCCGGCATTGACTGAGGATGCGCTCAATAGCACGTCGTTTGAATACTGTGTATTCCCAGGAAGATGCGATTGATGTTGCATTGTAGCAGCTGGCCATAGCATCAGCAAGCTCAACACTGGAAGTACGGCAAAGAAGTACGTTTTCATGAGGGGTCTTTGTAGCAAGATAGCCAATAAACCTGAGGTGGCATGATCGTAAGGGTACATGCCTACGAATAGTACCGAATTACTTATAAGGCGACAACGCAGTTAACGAGATAACGATGACGAGACAAGGATAAAGAATGACGTGAGACGATGTAAGACAAGGACAAATAAACGATAACTCCTGAAGGAAGGTAAACGGATTAGAACAAAGGGATAAGTTAAAACGCAATGAAGGAAGAAGCGTATCTCACATTCGTAAAGTCGACTTAAACCGGAAACTGAGACTATGCTTCTCCCTTCATTTTTTACATTTTAGTTTTTCTTCTTTTGCTGACCTGGAGCGTATTGTTTAGCTGACTGACTTCCTGTTGCTTTCTTAGCCTGTCCCGGGGGAACGTGTGTCTTTGAAGCCGACGGCGTGGTTTTCGTGTGAACAACGCACGACTGCAGAGACAAACTCAATGAAAAGGCGAACACTAAACTGAAGATTCCACTAACTTTTAGACGTGACATGAATTGTGATTGATTAATTATGAATGATTGTTTTGTATGCGGATGTTATGATTTGCCCGTTCGTAGGTGAATGTGAATTGTTATCTTCTTTGTGTAAGGCGCATAAGGTTGGAGACGCAAGGCGGAGACGGAGGGCGGAGACGCAAGGCATTGCGTCTCTACGGTGCGTCCGTGCCACATGCAATTTTTAATTTTGAAGGGATACCACGCCAATGTCGGTGACCTGACCGTTGATGACCGAAACGCCTGTCTTTTGCGAGATCGAATATCCCGTCTTAGGGCTGAAGCCCACGGTGTAGGTGCCGGCTTCGAGACCACGCAAAAGGAACGCTCCGTCCTCATTCGCATAAGCTGTTGCGACAGTATCGCCACTTGTCAGAATCGCGTATATGGCAGGCGTTGCTTCCGCGGGTGTCACGGATCCTTTAATAGCACCGCTGGTGGCTTCCGTGATAACACGAATTACAGGCTTTAAGCTGTATGTATTATTTCCTTTATGTACAATGGACCTTGCAGCGTCGAAATCCAGTAACATTTTGTAAGTGATGCCTTCGGTCAACGTTGAATGTACATTCAGCTTCAGCCCGGATTGCTGCGCGCTGGGTGTCGACAGTGCGTGCTCCTTTCCATCAATCGCCACACTGTTGTTGTCGCCAAGAATCAGGCGTATCTGGCTTATGTTGCCTGCCGGTATTTCCGCACTCGTCAGCAACGTATCAAGCCCGCCCGTCAGATCCAGGATATTATAAATTCCACCATTTACGGGGACTGATCGCCACCCTTCATTGTCGCCAGCGCCCTCCGTATGTATTTCTATTCCTATGATGTCAATGTTAACAGCTTCGTAATCGCCGGGCGCATCGGTGAGGCGCACCTCTAACCGGGCCATTTTATCGTCGTTGGAGCAGGAAAATAGTGATAAAGCGCCGAGGAAGAACAGACAGACTTTTTTCATACTTGTTCAGGTTAAGTTGAATGAGTTGAGGGCGAAAGTTGAACGTTATTTACTGCCTGAGGGTATGCCCTTCGACCAATGGAAACAATGGCAGCCAGAATGATGATAGCGAATCGCAATTTATAACCCCGACCAACCCACTTTCATTAAGAGACTGAATTCAGAATTGAGAATAATATAGACGACAATCCTTGTACCCTTGCCGACCGCGACGATAGCAAAAATCCTCGTCGGTTTTGCTAAGTCAGCTGCTACACTACGGGTTGATCTTTGGAACCAATGAAAGTGTTATCTGTTATTATGTACACTATTGAACAGTTTCCGGCCATTAGTTCAATACAATATATAACGTTGAATGGGTGAGGAATAGAGCAGGTTTACAACCAGTGCATAACGTAGTAGCTATGCGCACTCATAAAATGTAAAAAGGTTACACCTCTTGAGCACATTTTTTTTCGCGTGCACGCCTCCGGTCAATTGATTGTACGATTCGTACAGTTGAACATTTCGATACGACTTGCTGAAGAATCTATTCATCAAGATTTTATTACTGCTTAAAAAGAGAAAGCCAGTTTTTCCTTGATCACAAGAGACTTTCGCGGGCCTGGCAAAGTTTTCGCAGTGACTGGCCCCATCGTGAGACAAAGACGCTCTCAACAACTCCTGTCTCCCGTGATTCAATGAAAAGTCAACAAAAAATTAATAACCATGATTACTAAAATCACAATTGCATGGGGGATGTTAGGTATCACCCTTACGACCGCTTTCGCACAGGTGGCGACGACCGACCCTATCAAGGGCTCGCAGTACGTAAACGAACAGTATGTAGAAGGCACGGTTTATTATGCCGACAAATCAATGACTGCTCCATTGCGTTACAATGCCTTTCAGGATGTAATGGAATATCAGCAGAATGGAAAACCTCTTGTGCTGGATGCAAAGAACATTACGCGTGTTAAGCTGGGAGACGAGATCTATATCACTTCTCCTTATGATGCAAAAGGAAAACAGAAGGTTGGATTTTTTGTTCTCCTCGACAGTGGGGAAATGATGTTGCTCGCTAAGAAAGAGATTGTTTATACTGCAGCTATGAAGGGTCGCGCGCTCGATGGCTCAGATCTTCCTGCCCAATACAAACCTGTTCCCGATCACTACTATTACAAACTTGGTGAAGGTGCGCCAAAAGAAGTCGACAACCTGAAAGAACTGCTTGCTGATCTTCCGGATAATCAGTCGGCAATTGCTGAGTTTGCCAAGAAAGAAAAGATCTCAACCAAAAAAGAGAAAGATTTGGTAGCGTTGGCCAAGCGATACAATCAGCTAGCGCAGAATTAAGAATTAAGAATTAAGAATTAAGAGTTAAGAATTAGCCACCGCCCTTACGGGCAGATGAGACCACGACCTTTGGTCGTGAACCAGGCGGCGCCTAGCCGGTGGCTAATTCTTAACTCTTAATTCTTAATTCTTAATTTTTCTCCGTCTGGATTACCATCTTCTTTATTCTGTCTTCCAGCTTTTCTGTTGTGAGCTTTTCTCTCATGTGGTCGACGATGATTGGGAATGAGAAAGGTGTTGGTCGATCGGGTGTTGTGATAACGATGCGTTGGTGATTGATTCGATCGAGGGCGGCGCGAAGGCGTACTTCTTCGAGCTGGAAGTCCATTACCTCTTCGAAGGCCTGCTGCAGTAACAGGTTATGCGCATCGTAGTCGTTAAAGACTTCGAAGAAAAGCTGTGATGACGACTGGAGGTGGCGATCCTTTACAGGTTTGCCCGGGTATCCCTTGAACACGAGTCCGCTGATGGCAGCGATGTCACGGAACTTGCGTCGGGCCATCTCGGTTGAATTGATGCTTGCCTGTATGTCGCGGAACAGGTTGTCGACACCGAGGACGTTGGTTTCGATCGCCTCATCAATGGGTATTGGCTGATCAGACAACAGCTCGAAGCCGTAGTCGTTCATGGCTATTGAAAATGTTATGGGGTGTATCTGAGCGATGCGATAGGCCATGAGCGCAGCGAGTCCTTCGTGTACGAAGCGTCCTTCGAAAGGATACATCACCACGTGATAACCCTCTGTACTGCGAAAGTACTCCACGAGAAATTGATCTTTCGCCGGAAGAATTGATAACTCGCGCTGAAGGTCGAACAATGGTTTCAGGAATTTCATCTCCTCATCCGTTTCGCGGCCATGTACTGCCTCATCGAGTTTGATACGTATCATTTCGCTCATCTGGGAGGACAATGGCATACGGCCTCCCTGCCATGATGGAACGGCGCCGCTCTTGCGATTCGATTTACGCACCTGGGCCTCCATGTCTTTGATTCGTACGAGCTCAAGATTTCGGCCGGCGAACCAAAACACATCGCCGGGCTTAAGGCGCGAAATGAAGTACTCTTCTATTGTGCCCAGATATTTTCCAGAGAGCATGCGCACGAACATGGATGCATCTCCGACGATGGTTCCAATCGAAAGCCTGTGCTTCATGGCAATGCTTCGGTTGAACACTTTATAGATGCCGTTCACAATAATCACTTTGCGATACTCATCATACGCCTGCAACGAATCGCCGCCGGTGGTGATGAAATTCAGAAGCCAAGTCCACTCTTCACGTGATACTGAAGCGTAACAGAACGTGGTGGTGATCTCATCATAGATCTCGTCGGGATTAAATCCGTCGGATACCGATAGCGTTATGAGATATTGCATGAGCACGTCGAAGGAGCGCAGATAGGGAAAACGATCCTCGACAATCTTCTGTTTGATTGCTTCACGGATTGCTGCTGCTTCCATGAGCTCAAGCGAATGGGTCGGAACAAAGTAGATACGGCTGACGGCGCCGGGCTGGTGGCCGCTACGTCCTGCGCGTTGGAGGAAGCGCGCTACGCCCTTAGGTCCGCCGACCTGAATCACGGTCTCTACAGGGCGGAAGTCCACGCCCAGGTCGAGACTGGAGGTACATATAACAGCCTTCAGTTTACCTTCATGCAGTTGTTCTTCAACCCAGCTTCGGAGCTCCTGACTGATGGAGCCGTGATGCATGGCAATCAGGCCAGCCAGGTCGGGGGCCTTGTCAAGCATCCGCTGATACCAGATCTCGGCAAACGATCTGGTATTGGTGAAGATCAGGGTAGTCGTGCTTTTCTTGACAACGTCGATGACTTTATCCAGTAGCTGAATGCCGAGGTGACCTGCCCACGGCATGCGTTCGAGGGTGTCGGGAAGGATGGAGACGACTTCAACTTTCTTTTCGATATCGGCGCGTATAACCCGGAAGTTGTGGTCGTGGTAATAGTTTCCGAGAAGGGCCTCCAGTGCCTGGTCCATATTACCGATAGTGGCCGATATTCCCCATACCTTCATTGATGGGGCGATTGTTTTGAGGCGTGACAACGCAAGCTCTACCTGTACACCTCGTTTTGAGCCCATCAGTTCATGCCATTCGTCGGCAACGACTGCTTTCACATCTTTGAAGAAGTCAGCGTAGTCACGGGAGGCGAGCAGCAAGTGCATGCTTTCGGGTGTGGTGATCAGCAGTTCGGGTGGTCGCTCGCGCTGTCGCTGCCGCTCTGCAAGCTTGGTGTCGCCGGAACGTACGCCTACGCGCCATTTTAAACCCAGCCCTTCAATGGCGCGGCCTGCCGACAGCTCGATCTCTTTTGAAAGAGCCCTGATCGGCGTAATCCAAATGGCTTGCAGCCCCTCGCCTTTCAATGCGCGGGGATGGTTGCGCATGAACTCGAGAAGGATCGGGACAATCAATGAGTAGGTCTTTCCGCTCCCTGTCGGCGCGTTTACAAGACCGTGATGCCCGTCGAGGTATGCCTGCCACGTTTCCAGCTGAAACGGGAACGGAGTCCAGCTTCGTTCAGCAAACCATTTCTTCCCTATGTCCAACCACGGCGTCATCCCGGCTAAAGTAGACGGAGTAATTAGTAATTAGTAGTGAGTCGTTAGTATTTTTTTAGTGTTGGCCAACAGCGATCGTCGTTGGTTCCATTGCTTTGAGGCATTGGATGCCAGTATTAAGTTGTGTCCAATCGCCCTGATCGCGGCACACCCGTTGACGTTGTTCCTCGTTTGTCTGAAAAGTCCGATTTTCAAATTACTTTTGGCTGCGATGCACTTTAATCTCTATGTGGTAGGTTGATTTGTTTCCTTATGAAATCGTGCCGGATAAACGCGCTGCAGTGTGGCCGTTCGGGCACGATATCCAAAAAAGATTTTTACGTGAACAGGATTTGATGGAACAAGTAATACTAGTTGATGAGAATGACGTGGCCGTCGGCGCTATGGAGAAAATGGAGGCACACCGAAGGGGAGTATTACATCGTGCATTCTCTGTGCTTGTGTTCAATACAAAGGGAGAGCTGCTGATACAGAAACGCGCGCAAGGCAAATATCACAGCGGCGGTTTATGGACAAATACCTGTTGCAGTCATCCGGGTCCGTCCGAAGATATCATAGAGTCGGCGCGACGAAGAACGAAATATGAAATGGGTGTTGATGTTGAACCTGTATTTGCTTTCAAGTTTATTTATCAGGCCTCACTCGACCATGGCCTTATCGAACACGAACTCGATCATGTGTTCACCGCGACATTTGATGGCACGCCACATGTGAACCCCGATGAGGTTGAAGACTGGAAGTATGTCGACCTGAAGTTACTGCGTGATGATGTGAAGGACAATCCGGAGAGATATACGGTTTGGTTTGGGAAGATCCTGGAGAAATTAAGAATTAAGAATTAAGAATTAAGAATTAAGAATTCGCTACCACGACCTGCGGTCGTGGCTTAAGTTCAGTCGTCAATGGCTGCTGGCGAATTCTTAATAACAGAATAGCTGTTTAACATAGACTATGAGTTGGAAGAATGATCTTTCTGTACTTAATGAAAATGTCACAGTATTCTGGTTCAGGCGGGATCTCAGACTGAAGGATAACGCCGGTCTTTACCACGCGCTGAAGGAAAACAGTAACGTGGTTCCTATTTTCATCTTCGACACACAAATACTGGACGAGCTCGAGGACAAAGCAGATGCGCGGGTGGAATTCATTCTTACATCTGTACAAGCACTGCAAAAGGAACTGAGGGAAATTGGAAGCTCGCTCGTCGTGCTGCACGGCGACCCGGTGCAGCTGTTTGAAAGAATGAAAGTCATGCTCGTGTACACCAATCACGACTATGAGCCTTATGCGATCTCACGTGACAACGCTGTTGCTAAGATACTGGAGTCGCGGGGTGGCCAGCTGAAAACATATAAGGATCAGGTCATCTTTGATCGCCACGAAGTGGTGAAGTCCGATGGAAAGCCTTATACCGTGTTTACTCCCTACAGCAAGGTCTGGAGGGCGAAGCTGACGCCATTTTATATCAGGCCATATCCAACCGAAAAGTATGCCACCAATCTCTTAAAACCGGGTGATCTTCCTGTTCCCAGCCTGAAGGATATCGGTTTCACAGAGACCGGTCGCTCGTTTCCTCCGCGTGTAATTCCGCGCGGGATAATAGCGAAATACGACAAGACCCGCGACTTTCCGGCCATACACGGAACCACACGTTTAAGTGTGCATCTCCGCTTTGGAACTGTCAGTATCCGCCAGCTTGTGCGCATTGCGCAGAAGGAAAATCAAGTTTGGCTAAACGAACTCATCTGGCGCGAGTTTTACCAAATGATCATGTTCCATTTTCCGCAGGTGCAACACCATTCATTCAGGTCAGTATATGACAAGATTGAATGGAGGAACAATGAAGAAGAGTTTGCTGCCTGGTGTGACGGGCGTACAGGGTATCCGTTGGTTGACGCAGGTATGCGCGAACTCAATGAGACCGGATTCATGCACAACCGAATCAGAATGGTGACCGCCAGTTTTCTTACGAAACATTTGCTCATTGACTGGCGCTGGGGTGAAGCCTACTTTGGAAGAAAGCTGCTGGATTATGACCTCGCTTCCAATAATGGCGGATGGCAATGGGCGGCTGGTACGGGCTCTGACGCGGCACCCTATTTTCGCGTCTTCAATCCGTCGCTGCAGGCAAAGAAGTTTGATCCCGCGTCGGAATACATCATGCAATGGGTCCCGGAGTTTCTATCTGAAGACTATGCAAAACCAATCGTGCAGCATGAGTTTGCGAGAGAAAGAGCGCTGCGCGAATACGGAAAAATTAAGAATTAAGAATTAAGAGTTAAGAATTAGCAGCCAGCCTGCGGCTGTCAACTGGCACGACCGTAGGTCGTGATGGCTAATTCTTAACTCTTAATTCTTAATTCTTAATTTTTCAGCGCTCCTCAGTAGAAAAATACCTCATCCACAAAAACCCATCCCTTCTCTCCTTTCTTGCTGAACCATGTGGGCAGTTTGGGTATTGGCGTCGCGACTACTTTATAATAGCTGAATTCATTGCCGTCCAACGGGACTGCTATGCGATCGACTTTGACAGGCACATAGTTTGAAGGCTGCTGGACCTCGACTTTCCGGATAAGATGCAGCGCATTTGCGTCGTTGCCTCCCCACAACTCAACCGACTGAGGGGGGAAACAGTGTGAATATATACTTTGACCGTAGCTCACAACAACTTCGCTACGGGGCGCATTCGCTTTATCGAAGCGGAACAAAGCCTCGAACGGTTGCTTCTGGTATCCGAGCCAGGACGGTTCCTTCAGCACGTCAGCAATTCCTTTACGTCCGTCGCTCAAGCTGGCGGCGCCTTCGCCAGGGTAGAGAGGGTCTGGCTGCTTCAATAAGGTTACCTCGCTGGCGTTCTTGCCGCGTACAAACAGGATTTGTTCTACAGGGTCGCTGCAATACCAGCCGTTCTTGCATGCAACGGCTTTTATCAATGTAGTCTTATCTATCGTGATCGGCCGGTCGTATAGCTGTCCCGTTACCGAGTCGGCCTTGCTTCCGTCGGTCGTGTACCTTATGGTCACTCCATTCATCGGGTGACGGAAAGCAATTTCACTTCCGGATGCCAGTACGCCTTCGCCGTCGACAGCCGGCCTATTCAAACGCATTGTCCTGTCGTCGGAAAACTGTGTAAGCGCTACAGTTACCGCCGGATACTTCTTCACGATTGAATCTCGTTGTGCGGCGTTGATATTTGTATTCCAGACGAACAGGTGGCGCAACTCAGGAAGTTTTAAAACTGCGTCCAGGTCTCGCGCACTGATGGCGGTACTGGCAAGGGAAAGGGACTGCAGATGCTTAAGCGTGACAAGAGATGCAAGCCCTGGTCCTTTCACATCTGTAAAATTAAGATTCAGCAATTCCAGGTTCACGAACTTGCTGACCACACTCAGGTCCTTATCTGCAACCGGCATCTTTGACAAGCTCAATGATACGAGCTGATCAGTAACGGCAGTGAGTGCGTTGAGTGACTTGATATCGAACCCTTTTCGTACATAGAAGTCAGCCTGAAGGGCGGGACTTCCCTGATACACCGGTGCGACGGTAACGAAGGGAGTGTTCACTTTACCGATGTTTGCTTCCGAGGCGCTGGTAAATGCATATACCCGTTCCGTTGGCTGTGCCGGCATGCTGGCAAATAACGATGCCACCACTATTCGCAGGGAATCATGTTTTGGAAAGTCGGCAACCTTTTTATCAAAATCGGCGCCGGCGCGGACCCATGCCATGAGGGCGGCAATCTCTGTTGGTGTGAGCTGCGCCTTTCCGTCCGGGGGCATGTGTTCGTCGCTTTCGAGGGGAAGGTGGAGGGCCTTGATCATCCTGCTTTCGTCGGGCTTGCCGGCAACCCATGGGCTACCGTTTTCACCGCCAGCCATGAACCGGTTGCGGTCCGTCATCACCAGCTTTCCCTTCGCCTTCGTTTCGTTATGGCAGGAGAAACACTTCGCTTCCAGAATTGGCTTTATGGCGTAGTCGTACGCCGATGCGTTTTCTGCAGTGAGCTTTACTTCCGGTCCTTTCAACGGTTCAAGGAGGAAATTCTCACCATGTGTAAGTACAGCGCCCGTATGCCCTGCCGCGATCAAAAGAGCAAAAGATAATCCCCCCGCAGCCATGAGCAATGCGCGCTTAAACTGAAGCTGATAAACCAATACCAGTCCATAGCATAGCCAGCTCAGTGCGACGCCTGCATATTTATGGAGCGTCATGGCATTGCCGGTATAGTCGCCCTGAAGACTGAGAAAGAAACCAAAAAGCGCGGTAACAGAAGCAGACAAAGAAGCGAACAGCAGGATAAACCTCACAACGGGTTGGTTATGCGCTACATCGAACTGTTTACCAAACAGCGTTAATGCCGCAACAAGTATCAGCATCCCGATGGGGAGGTGCAGAATGAGCGGATGCATCCGCCCTGCAACCTGCAGCCAGGCCGGAAGTGCGATTCTCTCCTCCACCAGCAGGAGGAAAATCATCAACACCTGAATGCAAAAGATGACATTGGAGACGATACGAAAAGATCTTTCCATAAGTTCTTGATGGGCTGCGATTAACCGCGCTGCCCTACTGACGTTGATTTATTAGGCAAGCAGACCATTAACGACTTTGCCTGCGACGTCGGTGAGCCTGTATCGTCGGCCTAAGTGTTTATAGGTAAGCCTCTCGTGATCGAGCCCCATCAGGTGAAGAACGGTGGCGTGGAAGTCGTTCACATGTACGGGATCGCGTATGATGTTATAGCCAAACTCGTCTGTCTCGCCATAAACGATACCTGGCTTGACACCGCCTCCCGCCATCCATATGGTATACGCGCGCGGATGGTGATCACGGCCATAGTTCTCTTTGGTAAGCGTACCCTGGCAATAGTTTGTGCGGCCAAATTCGCCGCCCCAGATCACGAGGGTTTCATCCAGCAGGCCGCGTTGTTTCAGGTCCATCACCAGCCCTGCCGTTGCTCGATCCACATCCTGCGCCTGCAGTGGCATTTCGCCTACCATATTTCCGTGCTGGTCCCAGCCCTGATGATAAAGTTGAACGAACCGGACACCTGACTCTGAAAGCTTTCGGGCAAGTAAGCAGTTCGATGCATAGGTTCCAGGCACCAGGCAATCGGCACCATACATCTTGATTATGTGGTCAGGTTCTGTGGAAAGATCAGCCAGTTCCGGAACCGCCGTTTGCATGCGATACGCCATTTCATACTGCTGGATCCTCGTTTGAATCTCGGGATCGCCAAACTCTTTAAAGTTAACTGAATTGAGCTCTGACAGGTGGTCCAGCATCTTGCGTGTATCCTCACGGTTGCGTCCCTGAGGATCCTTCAGATAAAGCACGCGTTCTTCACTGCTGCTGAATTGCACTCCCTGGTGAATGCTATCGAGGAATCCGTTCGACCATAGCTTCGAATAAACGCCTTGTCCATTGCCTCGTCCCCTCGACAGAAGCACACAAAAGGCAGGAAGGTTTTTGTTCTCGCTACCAAGCCCATAACTAAGCCACGCACCCATGCTGGGACGATTACCCTGCTGCGCGCCTGACTGCATGAACGTAAGTGCCGGATCGTGGTTAATTGCCTCCGTATGCATCGTCTTGACGATACACATCTCGTCGACAATCTTGGCCATCTCAGGAAACAGCTCGCTCATCCAGGCACCAGACTGGCCGTACTGCTTGAAAGAAAAGTGTGAACCTACCAGAGGGAAACGCGACTGACCTGATGTCATTCCTGTAAGACGTTGCCCCTGACGCACCGACTCAGGCAGGTCCTGCCCTGCCATCTTGTTCAGCAATGGCTTGTAATCAAAACTCTCAAGCTGTGATGGTGCCCCATTCTGAAAAAGATAGATAATTCGCTTCGCCCTGGGAGCGAAGTGCGGCAAACCTGCCAGCTGCGAAAAACCATCGTCATCTCCTTTGAACAGGTCCGGGATTAAGAGTGATCCTAATGCGACGGACCCGATACCCAGACTCATCTTTCCCAGAAAGTGACGGCGCGTTATGTGAAACCGGTTCTCTAAAAACTCTTTCATACACTCAGGTTTAGGAATTAAGAATTAAGAATTAAGAGATAAGAATTAGCTACCACGACCTCTGGTCGTGCCAACTGGCGGCCATCAGGCCGATAGTTAATTCTTAATTCTTAACTCTTAATTCTTAATTCTTCGTTATTGCCTCCTCCATGTTGTACATAGTATGTATCACCTGCATCAGTGCAGCAACTGTTGGCGCATCCTCTCCTTCGATCCATTTATATTCGCCTACGTGAATAAGCTGATTTGCTTTGTTCTGGTCTGCCTTGAAGATCTTCAATTCATCGTCATAGTAAGATGTCAGGATTGACAGCTCATTCTGGCGCGGATTGCGGCAGATGATTGTTCTGAATGCCGTAGTGATATGATCATGTGGATCTCCTCCGGCGCTGGTAAGCCGCTCTGCAAAGACCCTCGACGACTCCAATACTATCGGATCGTTCATGATGACCAATGCCTGCAGCGGAGTGTTTGTACGCATGCGATTTACCTCACACAAATCCCGATTGCTGGCATCGAACACGAGCATGCCGGGAGGAGGAACTGTGCGCTTGATAAAACTGTATAGTCCGCGGCGATAGAGTTTATCACCATGATCCTGCACATAGCGGGACAGAACTCCGCGCCCCGATGTCGATGACTCCCAAATACCTTTAGGCTGATATACCTTGACGCTCGGCCCTCCTATTTCGGGCACCAACAATCCGCTGCTCTTTAAGGCAAGGTCACGTATGGTTTCTGCCGTCATTCTTATGCGCGGTCCCCGTGCCAGCAGGATGTTGTCGGGATCTTTACGCAGCTTGTCTTCGTGGATAACTGACGACTGCTGATAAGTTGCCGAAGTGACCATTTGTTTCATTAGTCGTTTTATATCCCAGCCGTTGCCGATGAAGTCCAGTGCCAGCCAGTCGAGTAGTTCAGGATGCGAAGGCATTTCTCCCTGCATGCCGAAGTCGCCGGATGTCTTCACGAGCCCGCGGCCAAAAACTTCCTGCCACATTCTATTGACAAATACCCGTGCCGTTAGCGGATTGGATGGGTCGACGAGCCACTTTGCAAGTCCCAGCCTGTTGGCACCGTACTTAAGCGTATCGAATTTCAGAATTACGGATGGCAACGCTGGCACAACGCGGTCGCCGGGGGAATCGTACACGCCTCTCTTAAGCACGTACGTTGGACGGCGGGCAGGAAGATCCTTCATGATCATTACCGGCACCGCAGCAGTATCCCGCTTATTGACAAATTTCAAAATGCTGTTTACATCCTCGGTGGTGATCTTCATGTTCGGAGGATCTGCCAGTGAGGCAAGCGTGATATCACCAACGAGACCTTTTTCAGGCACCTGATTAAAAAATGCAAATGCGCTGAAGTAATCCTTCTGCATAATGGGATCATACTTATGATCGTGGCACTTGGCACATTCAAAAGTGAGTGCGAGGAAAGCCTTTCCGAAAGTATTAGTGCGATCGGTGACGTACTCAATACGATACTCTTCATCAATTACACCACCTTCCTGGGTGATCTTGTGGTTTCTGTTAAAACCTGTGGCCAATAATTGCTCCTTGGTTGGATCGGGCATCAGGTCGCCTGCCAGTTGCCAGGTGATGAACTTGTCGTAGGAATAATTTTCGTTGAATGCATGGATCACCCAATCGCGCCATGGCCACATGGTACGAAGTCCATCGTCCTGATAGCCGTGTGAGTCGGCATAACGTGCAATATCCATCCAATAGGTCGCCATCTTTTCGCCGTACGAGGGCATCGACAAGAGAGCATCAACCATCTTTTCATATGCATCAGGGCTTTCGTCGGCGAGGAACTTTTGCTGCATCTCCAGCGAAGGAGGTAAGCCGGTAAGGTCGAGGCTCACGCGCTTCAGCAGTCGCTCACGGTCGGCCGCCTCGTTCGGTTCGAGACCGGCCTGTTCCATTTTTGCCAATACGAAGTTATCGATAGGATTTGCCGGCCAGTCTTCATTTTCAACGGTTGGGATACTGTGTTTTTGGGGAGGGATAAATGCCCAGTGGCGTTTGTATTTTGCGCCCTGCTCTATCCATTTGCGAATGTAGGCAATGTCCTGCTCGCTCAACTTAAGATTCGACTTCACCGGCGGCATGATGAGTGAGGTATCTGCCGTGGCTATACGAAGGTAAACTTCCGAATGCTCCGGATCGCCGGGAACAATGACATGTCCCTCCGGATCGTCTTTCAGTGCGGCGTATGCCCCCTCAGGTGTATCGAGACGTAACTTCGCTTTGCGCTGATTGCCGTCAGGCCCATGGCATTTGAAGCATCGATCAGAAAGGATTGGCCTGATGTGCAGGTTATAATCAACCGAATCACTTACGGCCAACTGATCGCTTTTCTGTTTGCAGCCGGTCAATATCGCCAGCATACATACAACACCAACCACACCAAACTGCCACCCCTTCATCCTGATCATGTCCCGTGGATCCATTACTTTACCTGACGGGGATTGACGTCCCCCTTTTTCCTAATGCAGGTGTCATTCGAAATATATAAAAATCCTGCGACTCAAGCGATTACGAATATTACAGGCGGGCATTCTCCGTGACATGCAGATTGCATTGGTCCAGTCGCCGGCCTTCTTGTTCACAGTATAAAATAAACCACTATGAACAGGTGTCGCAGTCCGCGTCTTTGCAGTGATAAATAGCGCAATACTCAAAGCGGATAGTAGTCGCTTATTTGAGTCAAACGGTTCGTTGGGCAGCCTGGCGAGCCTGCTGGCAATGAAAAGCCAATTATCCATTATTTTGGATGTTAAACCGGGGACTATTTTGCGATGCATACCCGGATTCAACCCGGCGTAGCAACGGTCAAACAACTGAATCAAATTGGACAACAAGTATCTATCCTTATTGATCGACTTCGTATTACTTGCCATTGTTGTAGTCGCCAGTTTGCACCCTAAGTTTCCATTCTATAAGCACTGGAAGAAAGCCGGCGCCGGGCTGCTGGCAACGGTCATTTTTTTTATACTGTGGGTAGAGTTATTTGCTCATCTCGGCATTTGGAGCTTTGATGAACGATTTACGATCGGCGTTCATGTTGGATGGATTCCCCTGGAGGAAGTACTATTCCTGGTCATCGTCATTTACACCGGGATGTTCGTTTACTTTGCGCTCAACCAGATCTCTGAAAAAGACAGGCTGTTCCCCCACCAGGAAGTGATCAGCAGCGTACTGATCATTGTACTGCTTATTGCGGGCCTTTACTACAAAGAGAAGGTCTATACAGGCGCAGCTTTTCTTCTCCTCGCTATTTTCCTCACGTTCCAGATGCTGAAGCTCCGGCCGCGTTACATGGGAAGATTCTATTCTACGTTTGCCTTGCTTTTCATCCCGCTATTGATTGTCGACGGATTTCGAACGGGGGCATTCGTCAATGGAGAAATTGTTCATTACAACGACGAACAAAATCTTAATCTTCGTCTCGGAACTATACCGCTCGAGAACATCTGTTTTGTCTTCCTTCTGATGGTGATGCCGGTTACTATATGGGAATGGTTGGAGGATTATTTCTATTACAGGAGCAGGTAAATAAGAATTAAGAATTAAGAATTAAGAATTGGTTTTGGGAGGGTGAAATTACGCTTGTGCATTTAAGTGAGATATGGGCAAAAAAAAATGAGCCCATCGGAATGTGCTCATCAAAATGATAAGTAAGAATGTGATGCGCTAGACAGCAGCGAGTTCAGCTTCAGCAAGAACTTCATTTTTCTTCTTGTCCTTTTTCTTGCTCTTGCCAACTGCGCTTTCCATGAATTTGGCAGCCTTTCTTTTCTTCCTGTCTTCGCGCTTAATAACGTCGACAAAAATAGCTGCAAGCTTTTTAGAATTTCGATGAAGGACCTTCCTGACCTTTTTGCCTGGTTCTGGCAACTGCAGTCCTTTGAGAGCATCCTGCATGGAGTCTTCTATCAGGTTGCGCAGCGCCTTTTTTGAAGTCTTTTGTTGTTCCATACCACTATTCGAGGTTGATGAAAGTACAAAATACAGGAATGTTAGGGGAATGTGAAGCGGTAACACAAACTTAATATTAACGTCATCCCGCAACGCCTAAAACACTCTCTTACAATATCTTAGTACCCAGACCGATACCACCAGTGGCTTTCAAATCCTGTTTAACTTCGCAACGTTCCTGCTGTTTATTGCAATTCTCGGCTACCCTTTCTGAGCTCAGGTTTCTGCCCTATTCTGACCTCAGGGTTTCAGAAGGACTGGCAGCGGCGGCCCGGATGGATTGATAGCTCACCGTTACCCAGGCCAGTACCAGAGCGGCAAATCCACTGAAGAATATTGTCCATGGATTTACATCAATCCTGTATGCAAAGCCCTCCAGCCAGCGATTGGAAACGTACCAGCCAGCCAGTGCTGCGGGTACAAAGGCAAACAACACCAGGCGGGTAAACTCTTTTGACAGCAGCATTGTAATGCCGAGCACCGAGGCGCCCATCACTTTGCGAATGCCAATCTCCTTCGAACGTTGCTCCGAAGTAAATGCTGCGAGTGCGAATAGCCCGAGCGATGCGATGAAGATGGCAAGGCCGGAGAACACTGTGAAGATGTCACCCATGCGTTGTTCTGCCCGAAATAGCTCATCAAAATTATCGTCGAGGAAACTGTATTGAAGCGGTTCACTTGGGGCCAGTTGCTTCCACAGCTTTTCAACGTGATCGACAGCGTCCTTTGGATTGCCTGAATACCGGACCAGCAAAGTTCTGTCGTTTGTTGTAAGTCTGAGAGCAAGCGGTCGCACCTGCGCGGTGAACGATTCAAAGTTGAAGTCTTTCATAACACCCACCACTTTGAGCCTCGGTGCAGTTTCAAGGTTTCCGCCTCCGAAAAACACAACTTCTTCGCCGATTGGATTGGCAAAGCCAAGCTCCTTCACTGCGGCCTCATTGAGAACAATGGCCATAGTGTCTGCAGGAAACTCATTCGAGAAATACCTTCCCTCCTTCATTTCAAAACGAATGACCTGCTGATGTTCGTAGTCGGCGTAGTAAAGCCCCATGATGTGATCCTGGTCGGATCCCGCCGCTCTGAAAACCGTCGTATTGTTAACACCCGGAAACACGTTGTTTGTGTAGCTGAGCTTTTCAATACCCTTCAGCTGGCTTAAAGAATTCCGGAAACTCTCTTTACTTGTTCCCAGCCTGTTGGCACCCTGAACAACGAGCACGTTATTCTTGTCGAGCCCCAGACGCGCATCCTGCATGAAATTGATCTGCTGGTAAACGACCAGCGTAAAAATGATCAGGAAGATGGAGAGGCCGAACTGAAACACAACGAGCGTGCTGCGAATACCTTTCGATTTCATGCCAGCACGAACCTTGCCTTTCAATACTTCAACCGCATTGAATGAAGTAAGATAAAAAGCCGGGTAGCTGCCCGCGATAAGCCCGACTCCGATGATCAATCCGATTAGTCCGGCAATAAACCATGGCGATCCAACGATAGCCATGGTGAGTTCCTTGCCCGACAGCAGGTTGAATTTTGGAAGCAGGAAGTAACACGCCAGCACGGCCAGGACCACTGCAACGAAGCTATACAACCACGACTCGGCCAGGAACTGAAAAATCATTTGAGCACGAAGTGAACCGAGCGTCTTGCGAAGCCCAACCTCCTTGGCGCGTCCTGCAGAACGGGCCGTCGCCAGGTTCATGAAGTTTATACAGGCAATGGCAATGATAAATACGCCTATCGCTGCGAAGAAATAGATATATCCGATGTTGCCGTGAGGTGTTATGCTGTCGTTTGTTGTCGAGTAAAGATGTATGTCGGTAATGGCTGTAGAATAAAAGCCGTAATCGTCACCTTTGGCTTTCAATTCCCTGATGGTCGTTTGAAGGAATTTTTCAATTTCAGGTCCAACATACTTTTCAACCAACGCCACAAACTTAGCATCCACCTGTTTTGCGGTCGTATTTGGTTTGAGCATGTAGTACGTATACATGAAGTTATTGACCCACACCTGTGAACGCATGCTCTCATCGCTCACGGCAGATATCAGCATATTGAATCTAAAGTGAGAGTTAAAAGGCGGGTTCTCTGTCACTCCCGTTACCTTATATGTTTTGTTGTCGTTGCCAATCACCAACAGCTTTCCAACAGGATTTTCGCTGGCGAAGTATTTCTTTGCCATCTCTTCTGTGATCACAACGCTATTAGGTTCCAGAAGAACTGTGTGAGCGTTACCATTCACAAGCCTGAAACTGAAGAACTCGAAGAAATTCGAGTCGGCCAGGAACACATTCTCTTCCGAAAACACCTTGTCTTCGTTCTTTACGGCCACGCCATACATCTGTCGCAGTCGCGTGGCCGCTTCCACTTCCGGAACATCGGCGATGAGTGCCTGAGCCATCGGCGGGCAGGTGGTGGAAGTGTTGATGTCCTGACCCGCTATGCGGCCGTGCAGGGCAACATGATAAATGCGATCTGCATTCGCGTGAAAGCGGTCGTAGCTGAGCTCATCATTGATATAGATGACGATCAGAAGGCACGCCGTTATCCCGATGGTCATGCCGATGATGTTGATGAATGAGAAAAACTTGTGCTTCAGGATGTTTCTGATGGCGACGTTGAAGTAGTTCCTAAACATGACAAATGGATTTGGGAGTGAGACGCGAAAAGAAGGCCGCAGGTTGCAGAGAAATTAAGAATTAAGAATTAAGAGTTAAGAATTAGCCACCACGACCTGCGGTCGTGACGGGCAATCAGCCGACAGGCTGGCTGCTAATTCTTAACTCTTAATTCTTAATTCTTAATTCTATTCTGTCCTCAGCGTGTTGACCGGGTTCATGTTCGCGGCAGAGAAGATTTTGTATCCTACAACGACGGCAGAGACGCCGAAGAGGATCACAATAGACGCAGTCAGGGTGGCAATGGAAGCAGGCAGATAGTATTTCCAGATGCTGCTCATCAGCGCTTCGACGGCAAAGAAGCTTAATGCGCAACCCATGATAGAGGCAATCAAGAGCATGATCACGAACTCTGTGTTGATGATGCGGGTGATGTTCGAAATGGAAGCGCCAAGTACTTTCCTTACTCCGATCTCCTTCATTCGCTTAATGATGTTCAGAGAAACCAGCGTATAGAGTCCCGTTGCTGACAGCAGCAATGCCACGATGCCGAGGAAAGCGAATATCTGAACAATGTTATCATTGGTGGTGATCGCTTCCATCATGATCTCATCAAGGTAACGGCCGTTGTAAAGGCGTGTCGGAAACACTTGTTTCCAGGCTGCCTCCATTCGCGTATTGACTTCTTTCAGGTTTTTGACGGGTGCACGCACGATGACGTGGGTGTATTTCTCGGGGCCGACATTTCGAATCATCATAGGCTCCATTTCATCCCACAGTCCCATCGTGTAAACATCCTTAACAACGCCCACAACGAAGAGCTTCGTCGTGTCCATCCAGGTGACTTCCTTGCCAACTGCATTGTCCCAGCCAAACTTCTTTACCAGGCCTTCAGTGACAATCACGGATTCGCGCCGGTCAGTTTCTGAGTCTTTCTTGAAGTCGCGGCCTGCCACCAGTTCAAGTCCCATGGTGCGGATATAGTCTTCGCCAACGTCGATGATGTCTACTTCAATTTCACGAGACTCGTATTTGATAGGATCGTTGTATCGCGCAGAAAAAATACTGTGTGTTGAGCCTGCAATATCAAGAATCTCCTTGTCCTGGGATATTGCGTTCTTATACGTTTCGAATTCACTCTTTGAATTCACGTAGGCGACAATGATGCTTCTGTCGTCGAAGCCGAGGTCAAAATCGCGTTGATACAGTGAGTTCTGATAGAAAGCAATTGAGAATACAACGGCGACCAACGAAAAGGCATACTGTAAAATAAGTAGTGTGCGTGTGAAGTAGTTTGTGCCGCCAAACTTCATCTTTCCTTTGAGTATGCTTACAGGCTCAAAGTTGCTGATGTAAAAAGCAGGATAGCTACCGGCAACGAGCCCGGTTATCAACAGCACCGAAGCAAGGAAAATCAGTACCTCGGGTGCGTCAATGTAGTGCGATGATATTTTTATTTCTGGCCACAGTATGTTCCATGAAGCAATTAGTACTTCGCCGATAAACATTCCGAGCACGAGAGCGAGGAAGCAAATAAAAAGGGTTTCTCCAATAAACTGTACGATGAGTTGTGCACGAAGGCTGCCCATAACTTTTCGAATACCAATCTCCTTCAATCGCCGAGCGGAGATTGCGATAGATGTGTTCGTCATGTTAAAACAGGAGATAAGCAATACCAGCACAGCCATGATGATAGGACTGACAACAGCGGCGGGTGGCGAAGAGCTGCGGGTCATTCTCCAGGTATCATTCTTCTGGTCGCGGTGGCCCATACCAACAAACGGGTCGAGCACGAACTCGCTGATCTGAAAGTCTTCGCGTACGCGGTTGTTGTTTTCTCGGTAGTCCTGAAGCTGCTTATGGACAGAAGCGACCCGCGACGGATCATTGATCATGACAAACAGCGTGGTGCGATTCTTCCAGTCATCTTCTTTGACGTTCTTGTCGTCATCGAAAGCATTGTCAAAATGCATGTATGACATGCGGTCGAAGCTGTTATTCATTGCCGGCTTGCGATAGACGCCGCCGATCGTGACCTCTCTGGTTATGGCGCCGATCACTTGCGTAATCTGTTTCCCGACGACGTCTGTTGAGTTGAACAACTTTATCGCCATCTCGTCGCTGATTACGGCCTTTGATTTATCGTTGATTGCATCCGCACTTCCTTCTATGAAGTCGAAGGAAAACATCTTGAAGAAATCGGGATCGACGTAGCTAAGTTCCGCACGAAAAACATTGTCGGTGATCTTAAAATCAGAGTACGACCAACTGAATCGGGATGAAGCGTTAACATCACTGATGTTCTGATGAACGGCAGGGCCGAGAGGTGTTGGTGCATGTCCATACAAGGTTGTGGCTCCATCAAACTTGCGGACTGAACTTACGCGATAAATATGATCTGCGTTTTTATGTATGGCATCGAACTGAGCGTCGAATTCCCAGTTGAAGTATGCCACGAGACAGCATCCAATAGAGATTGCCATTCCGAATACATTGATGAAAATGAACAGTTTGTTCTTCATCAGATTGCGGAATGTAATAAGGAAGAAGTTCTTTATCATGAGGGAGGGTTTTTAGATAAAGACTGGAATGAGCTATAAAAGGTTGCAGAAAACGGGGGAGAATTGACAATTGATAATTGATAATTGATAATTGTGGAGGGGCTGTCGCCCCTTTAAATATAAGAAAACAGGGAAATGCAAGAGGCGCTGAGAGTCATTCTCCGCGCCTCCTGTTTCAAAAGGGCCGGCAGGCCCTCCCTAATTATCAATTGTCAATTATCAATTATCAATTGCTCTCTAAATGTGGAACTGCTCCTTGATGTTCTCGGTCACTACCTTTCCGTCGAAGAGGTTGACGATACGGTGAGCATAGTTCGCGTCGTATGGCGAGTGCGTTACCATGATGATTGTTGTTCCTTCTTCATTCAGTTGAGAAAGGAGCTTCATTACTTCTTCGCCGTTAGCAGAGTCAAGGTTACCAGTAGGTTCATCGGCGAGGATCACTTTAGGTTTTGCAACGATAGCGCGTGAGATAGCGACACGCTGTTGCTGACCACCAGACAACTGCTGAGGGAAGTGATTGCGTCGGTGCATGATGTTCATGCGCTCCAGCACTTCTTCGACGCGCTGCTTGCGTTCAGATGCAGGTACCTTCATATACAACAAAGGCAATTCAACGTTTTCAAATACTGTGAGCTCGTCGATCAGGTTAAAGCTTTGGAATACGAAACCAATTGAACCTTTGCGCAGTTGAGCGCGCTGGCGCTCCGAATACTTCGCCACTTCATGGTCTCCGAACCAATATTCACCACCTGAAGGGTTATCGAGGAGACCCAGGATGTTAAGGAGCGTAGATTTACCGCATCCCGAAGGACCCATTATGGCCACAAACTCACCCACTTTGATTTCGAGGTTGATGTTGTTGAGAGCCGTTGTTTCTACCTCTTCTGTGGTATAAACCTTTTCTAGATTTTTTAATTTGATCATGGCGCGTTTTACGGTTTGATGATTGGTGTCGTTATTTTGTTCTGAGAATACTGGCTTTTTTCGAAATAGTTACGGCCTTCGACTCACTTTTGAGTTGAATTGTTACAGTAATGTTGTGAATTGCATCGTCACTGTAGTCAATTTTTTATTAGTCATGAAGTGTCGAGGGGCTTTCTATACTTGTTTTATATTACTTCCAGGTACTGCACTATCAAATTTCCAGCAACTCCCAATTCTTAAATTCTTAATTCAACAACAGTACTTCGTTGGTTCCAAAGTTTTCATAAGAGGAGGTAATTACCTTGTCGCCCGGTTCGAGGCCTTCCAGTACCTCAAAATACTCACTACCCATCTTCCGACCAAGTTTGATATCGCGTTTAACGGCGCGGCTACCCCCTTCTTCGACTACGAACACCCAGTTTCCACCGGTGTCCTTATAGAAGCCGCCTACAGGCAACAGGAGCTCTTCAGAAGGCTGTCCTAACTCTATGCGGAGTCGCAGGGAAAGTCCGCGACGGATGCCCTGGGGGACGTCACCAATGAACTCCATGTCTACGTCGAAACGTCCATTCGTAACGCCGGGATAAACATACTTAATTTCAAGTTCGTAGTCCTTGTTATTGAACGTTGTGGTTGCACGCAGACCTTGTGTAATGCGTGGCAAATACAATTCGTCGATGGGTACCTTCACTTTATAGCTTCCCTGTACATCAATCCAACCCATACGCTGGCCGGGATTGATAGCCTGTCCGGGATCAAGCTGAGGACGTGACAATTGTCCGTCGATCGGAGCGCGGATTACGAGGTTGTCAAGGATCTTGCCCACACCCTGAAGGTTAAGCGTCATCCTTTTCTCCATGTCGGCAAGGTCGCTCAGCTGACGGCCACGATCGAGAGAGTCGTTGCGGTAAGCGGTGTATGTAAACTTCTTCCGTTCCAAGTTGTATTTGTAATCCGCTTCGGTTTTCTCGAATTCCTGCTTAGAGATCAGCTTCTTTTCATAAAGTTGCTTCTGACGAACATATTGTGGTCCGAGGATCGCGAGTTGCTGGTCGATTTCCGCCAGCTGACTCCGTTGGGTCAGTTCGTTTTGAGTGATGCTCAAACGGGTATCCCGGTTACGGTTAATACTTTCGCTCAGTGTCGCTTCCTGCGACAAGACTTGAATTTCGCGGTTAAGGTTGCTTAGCTCGAGAATAACATCTCCGGTTTTCACGACCGCACCGCTTTCCGCTACAACGCGCTTCACGGTTCCGGCCTCGACGGCATCCAGGTATGCTGTGTGGCTGGGTTCGACGGTACCGGTCTGTGGGATATACTCTTTGAACTGGCCGCGCTTTACTTCGGCGATGGTAATTTTATCCTTTTCGATCTTGAGCTTTGAGCGCCGATCGGCAAAAATGAACTGATAGCCCACGAATGTCACGAACACTGCAATACCACCATAGGTTGCAATCTTCTTTACCGTCCACTTTTTCTTCTTGAGTTGCTTATCCATTTTCCTAAGTTATCGTGGCAGACCTGGGGTTTGTACGTGTCCGCTCCTATACCCCCGTTGCCAACAAGTGTGCCAACCCCGGCAGGGCCTGCTAAACGTCGGCCGCGGGCCTGTTTTGCCATTGTTTCCCGGAAGAACTGTCCGTTTCTTCGTTCACAGATGAACGGCGTTGTCCGCTTTCGAACGCAAAAATTAGGCATTCTGGCCCTTTTTAAGCGATTTTAGCCCAAGTTGGTGTATGGTATGCACTTTGCCCACTACCGGACAACTGTGTTTGGTATTGATACAGTCTTAACCACCTTAAATCGCCCCTGGAATGGAACAAAAACAAGGCAAGATTCTGATCGTAGACGACAATGAAGACCTGCTCAAGGCAGCCAAGATGCATCTTAAGCGCCACTTCGCGCAGGTAGATATAGAAAAGAATCCGGAGGCGATACCGGCTCTGATGAATAACGAGGATTATGACGTCATACTTCTCGATATGAATTTCACCAAGGACGTCAGCAGCGGCAGCGAAGGTTATTACTGGCTCGAGCGGATTCTCCAACTGGATCCATCTGCGGTTGTTGTATTGATCACTGCCTATGGCGACATACAGATGGCCGTGCGGGCGATCAAGGCCGGAGCAACCGATTTTGTACTTAAGCCGTGGGAAAACGAAAAACTGCTGGCCACGCTTTTCTCAGCAATGCGCTTGCGCGAATCGCGCGACGTGATTGAAAATCTCAAGAATAAAAATCACGAGATCAATCAGGCATTGAACGACCGTTATTCGGAAATCATTGGCCAGAGTACAGCCATGCACAAGATCTTCCAGACCATCGATCGCGTGGCCAAGACTGATGCAAATGTGCTGATACTTGGTGAGAACGGCACTGGAAAAGAACTTATCGCCAGGGCTATACACAGGAACAGCGCACGTAAGAATGAAAATTTTGTCAGCGTCGATCTCGGTTCTATAACGGAGACGCTATTCGAAAGTGAGCTCTTCGGCCATAAGAAGGGGGCCTTTACTGATGCAAAGGAAGATCGCGCTGGTCGTTTTGAGCTGGCTAACGGAGGAACGTTGTTCCTCGACGAAATTGGAAATCTATCGCTGCAACTTCAGGCCAAACTGCTTACAGTAATTCAAAACCGGAAGGTCAGTCGCGTCGGATCAAACAAAGATACCCCAGTTGATATACGGCTGATCTGCGCTACAAATATGCCATTATACGAGATGGTGAAAGAGAACCGGTTCAGACAGGATCTCTTATACCGGATCAATACGATCGAAATCGAGATCCCCTCTTTGCGTGATCGCTTCGAAGACATTCCTCTCTTAGCGAGTCACTTTCTGAAGCATTATGCACAGAAATATGATAAACAGGTGAATCGCATCAGCGAGGCTGCAATGGCCCGTATGCACAAACACCCATGGCCGGGTAACATCCGGGAACTGCAACACTCCATCGAACGGGCCATCATTCTCAGTACCAGTTCCGTGCTTCAGCCAGAGGACTTTAATTTTGCACAGTCGTCTTCTTCCCGGGAAGACAGCAATCTCAGCCTTGAACAATACAACCTTGAGGAAGTTGAAAAACTGCTGATCCGAAAGGTCCTAAAAAAATACAACGGAAACATCACGCAGGCGGCATCGGAGCTCGGCCTAACCAGATCGTCGTTGTATCGGAGGCTGGAGAAATACGGGCTTTAATTGACAATTGATAATTGATAATTGTGGCCTCCTCGGCAAACAAAAGGCGCAGTGGTGATTTCCGTCGCCCTGAGTCTTTAACAGGGCCGGCAAGGCCCTCCTTAATTATCAATTGTCAATTATCAATTATCAATTACTTTCAATTGTGGCCGCCCTTTACTAACTCGCCCAACTACCTATGATATTTTCTGACTTTCGGGCGCGCGTAATTCTGCGAGTATGTTTGCTGGGTCTAACCATGGCTGCGCTTACCTATATGGTTACGCGACCAAATATGTTGTTCGCTGCCGTGCTCACTTGTGTGATCATCGTTCTTCAGCTGGTCGATATCTTTCGATTCGTAAATCAAACCAACCGTAAGCTTACACGCTTCCTGGAGTCGGTAAAGTATTCTGATTTCATTTCAGGATTCACGTCAGATAATAAACTGGGTAAGTCGTTCAAGGATCTAAACATCGCATTCAATGAAGTATTGGAGGCGTTTCGCAGGGCCCGCTCAGAAAAAGAGGAACAGGGTCAATATCTAAACACGGTCGTTCAGCAGGTACGCACCGGTATCCTGTCTTTCGATATCGAAGGGAACGTTCAGCTGATCAACGCGAACGCTAAGCGTTTCATGAATGTTACCAACATCAAAAACATCCGTGAACTCATTTCGATCAATCCGAAGTTATATCACGCGCTGAACAGTGTAGAGCCGGGCAAGAGCGAATTATATAAGGGCGCTAACGATCTTTATCTTACTGTGCAGGCTACAGAGATGCGTATTCGCGGCATGGACGTGAAATTGATAACGCTGCAGAACATTCAGCCCGAATTGCAGAAGCAGGAGCTGGAGGCCTGGCAGAACCTAACCCGCGTGCTGCGCCATGAGATCATGAACTCTATTACTCCGATCTCGTCCCTAACTTCTACACTACGCGAAATTCTGGACCACGAAATGGAAAAGAAGGGAGTGAACTATGAGCTTAAGGAGGAAGGTGCTGATGACCTGCGCGAAGGTCTGGCCACAATAGAGAACCGCAGTAAGGGCCTCATTAAATTTATAGACGCTTACCGCGAATACACCTCACTGCCAAAGCCAAAGTTTGCAACGGTGCGGCTAATGGATCTCATTGAACACGTGGCCAACCTCATGCGCACTGAACTCAAAAAGACCCATGTAAAGTTCAGGCACAGCTGCAGTTCTGAATACCTCACGATCCAGGCCGACGTGGAACTTATCGAACAGGTGCTGATCAATCTCCTGAAAAATGCCATCGAAGCAATGGCGGAGACAGAGGACCCTCAGCTGGAACTCGTTGGCCGCTACGACGAGACATCAGTATTGATTGAAGTGATTGACAACGGACCGGGTATCATTAAAGAGGCACTGGAACATATTTTCGTGCCGTTCTATACCACAAAGCGCACCGGGTCAGGCATAGGACTGAGCCTTTCGCGTCAGATTATGCAGATGCATAATGGATCGCTGAACGTAGAGTCGGAGCCGGATGTAAAAACCATATTTACACTGAGATTCTGATTCGGGAGAATATTTTGTGATCAGTTTGTAACTCATCACAAATGTTGAGGTAAACACATTATTACAAAGGTCAAATCATAATTTGTTCCATCATGATTAAGAACTATCTGCTCGTCGCATTGCGCAACATATTCCGGAACAAGCTACCGTCCACCGTTAATATACTTGGGCTTGTATTTGGCATCTGCAGTGCGCTTCTCATCTTTCTTTGGGTTAAGGATGAACTGAGCTTTGACAATTTTCATACAAATGGAGATCGTATCTACAGGGTGATGGAAAATCAAAGATACTCCGACGGACGCATCTATACATTTGCTGCCACTCCAGCGCCCATGGCACCATTCATCAAAGAGAAGTATCCTGAGATTGAGCAGGCCACACGGATGACCTGGGACGTTTCGCGGTTATTCCAGCTTGATGACAAGTCGTTCTACGAGAGCGGAAAGTATGTGGATCCGGACTTCCTCACCATGTTCACGTTTCCGGTGATCAAGGGTGATGTAAAGACTGCATTGAATGACAAACACAGCATTGTCATCACTGAGAGGATGGCCATAAAATACTTTGGTGATCAGGACCCAATAGGCAAGACGTTGTTACTTGACACAAAAGATGCATTTAATGTGTCTGCTGTTGTTAAGGACCCTCCTGCCAATTCATTCCTGCGTTTCGACTTTCTCGTGTCCTTTGCCTTCTTCTGGGATGAAAATAAGGGATGGCTTGACGAGTGGGGAAACAACAACATCAGGACGTTCATCATGCTGGCAAAGGAAACCAATACTCAATCGTTTGGTGAGAAATTCAAGCACGAAGTAAAAGAGCACAATAAGGAAACTAACGTCGAACTCTTCATACAAAAGTTTGGCGATGCATACCTTCATGGGAACTTCGAGAACGGCGTGCTTTCAGGTGGAAGGATAGACACGGTCCGCATCTTTTTCGCAGTAGCCGTATTTGTGCTTGCGATCGCTTCGATCAATTTCATGAACCTTTCTACTGCACAGGCAACGAAGCGCGCAAAAGAAGTCGGACTTAGAAAAGTAATCGGTGCTGCACCGGCTCAGGTATTCAAGCAATTCATGGGTGAATCTTTTCTCTCGGTGTTTATGAGTGCTATCGCTGCTGTTGGTCTTGCCCTCCTGGTATTGCCCTGGTTTAATTCCATCTCTGGTAAACAGCTTGCAATTTCTTCACTTGATATCAATGCGCTGTGGCTGGTGCTGGCGGTGATCGTATTCACCGCGTTTGCTGCAGGGATTTATCCATCAATAGTCATCGCTGAATTCAAGCCTGTTGAGGTCATGAAGGGTCAGTTGAAGAGCGGCAGTCGCGCGTCGACGTTTCGGCAGACGCTAGTTGTTTTTCAGTTCTCCCTGTCGATCATTCTCATCATTAGCACAGCAGTAGTATTCCGGCAGGTACGTTTTATGGAGAATCGCGACATCGGCTTCTCGCGTGAGAATGTTTTCTATACATGGACAGCATCCGATATCGGCTCGAAGTTTGAAACTTTTCGCAACCGGCTGACAGCAGAGCCTGGAATTGAGAATGTAACCGGATCCAGTCAGGTTCCCATCAGCATTGGAAACTCAACCATGGGGCTAAGCTGGGAAGGTAAAGATCCCGATAGTCAGATCCTGTTCACGAACCTGGATGTTGACTATGATTTTGTGAAGACACTCAAAATGACCATGGTTGAGGGACGCAGCTTTGACCGGACAAGCACAACAGATACCGCGAACTATCTGGTGAATCAGAAGGCTGCTGAGAAGTTCGGTTTCAGTGGTGGTACTGCTGACCGGGACCTTACCATGTGGGACCGCAAGGGCAAGATTGTTGGTGTTATTAAAGATTTCAATTTCGGGTCACTTCACAGTCAGGTTGATCCACTTGTTATTCGCCTTAAGCCAGATAATATTAACTGCGTTATCGTTCGTGCGAAAGAAGGCCAGACTGCAGAAGCAATAAGCTCGCTTGAAAAGCTCTGGAAAGAATATGCTCCAGGTTATCCGTTCAAGTATACCTTTTTCGACCAGGACTGGGAGGAGTTTTACAGTGCCGAAGCACAACAGGAGAAAGTGTTTAATACATTGTCTATTCTCTCCATCTTTATTAGCTGCCTTGGACTGTTCGGGCTCTCTGCATTCTCTGCGGAACGACGAACCAAGGAACTTGGCATTCGGAAAACACTTGGAGCATCCGTACCGGGATTGGTCCGACTGATGGGACGCGAGTTTACAGTGCTGGTTCTTGTCGCAGCGTGTATAGGGTGCCCGTTGGGATGGTTCCTCATGACTCAGTGGTTACAAAAGTTTGCCTATCACATCGACGTAGGTATCATTACTATTGTGGCTGCGGCTGTTGCCTGTCTGATTGTGTCTTTGATTACAATCGCCTATCATTCTATTCGGGTATCTGCGGCCAATCCGGTAAAGAGCTTAAGGCAGGAATAGAATCACGTCAAATCAGAAAATAGCGCTAGTCTTTTTCGACTGGCAGCTCCACGAAGAACGTGGATCCCTGTCCGACTTTTGTTTCGAACCAAATCTTTCCGCGCATTTGCTCAATTGCCTGCTTGGCAATAGCGAGTCCAAGGCCCGATCCGGACTTTTTAGTACTGAAGTGTGAGAGGAAAATACGATCTGCAATGTCTGGTTCAATTCCTTTTCCGTTGTCCTGGAATCTGATGACGTAGCGATTGTCGGCCGCGGTGATGGAAACTTTGAGCAACTGCGGGTAGCCAGGTCGTGACGCCTGGAAAGCGTTTAGAATTATATTTGAGAACGTTCTGCCCAGCAACTGTTCGTCGCCTACTACGAACGCAACGTTTACCGTGGTCGAGAACGTTATCTCTCCGGATTGACTATGCAGAAGTATGATCCGCTTTACCAACGAAACAAGTTCGAGACGCTGCATAATCGGCTCAGGCATTTTGGCAAACGTGCTGAATGACGAGGCAATGTCATTGAGTGTGTCAACCTGCGAAAGAAGAGATGATATTGCTTTCTCTGTTTTGTCAGAAGAGTTGACTCCTGTTTGCATTGCCCGCTGCAGCTGCTGAAGCGTGAGCTTCATTGGGGTGAGCGGGTTTTTGATTTCGTGCGCCACCTGCTGGGCAATTTCACGCCATGTGCGTTCACGCTGGGTCTGCTCCAATTCCGCCTTACTCTCACTTAGCTTAAAAAGCATCTGATTATACTCTTTTACCATCAGTCCGATCTCATCGTCGGCCCGCCAGGCAAGCGGTTGATCCAACTTCGTAAGCGAGGTTTGCTGCAGCGAGTGGGTGATAAATTTTAAGGGGAAAGTAAGCCACTCGGAAACAAAGTAAGCCAGGATAACGAGCACAATGAATATAAGGGCGAAGATGTTCAGGATGTTGGCGATGATTCCGATTTGCGCCCGTTCCATCGAGGACGCACTCTGAAAGAACGGAATTGCCAGTATGCCGACCAGTCTGCCGGTTGTTGGTGATTTCAGCGCTGCGTATGAAACATAGTATGACAGGTTGCCGATGCGTTCAGTTTCAATAACGAAGTTTTCGCCCCCGCGAATCTTATGCAGGGCATTGGCATTGATGTAATTCGACATCAACTCATTGTCGAAGATCTGAGGTTGTGTCGTCACAAACAACTCGCCGGATGCCGTGTACACATTCGCATCAAGGTTCGTGAGTGTTGCCAGATCTGTGAGCTGGTTTTCGAATCCGGCGACATTGACATCGCGGCCCGACAGGTAGTCATCGAGTTGAGCCGATAAAGGAAGGCTAAACGTCTCCGCCCTCTTCAGATATTCGGTGTTGAGCTGTCGCTGGGATGCCCTGCTGGTAAGATTGAGCGTGGTCACGCTCACGAGGATGAGCGGTAAGAAGAATGCAATGTTGAGAAGAAGCTGAATACGCGCTGAGTAGTTCATCTTTTCCTTCTTGAAGTAACCGGAAACTCCAAGGATGAAGAGGAAAACGAGAATGATGCCAAGGCCAAGAACCAGCAGAAATGAAAAGCTTGCCAGCGTATAAGTCCGTGATGCGACCGGCGATGACACAATTGCTACACGATCGTTCTGATCTTCGTGAGCAATGTGCATGTAACCATCGACTTCCAAACCGTTGTGGTAAAGAGCAGGGTTGCCCAGCCATTCACGACTAAAGGCGCGATCGTAATTAAAGTTACCAGTAGTTAAAAGCAATGTCGTGTCCGCATAGACTGCGTAGCTGATATCATCGGCATGATAAAATTGCTGGACTGTGTTGTCAACGAGCAGTTCAGGGTAGACGGTATCCGGAATAATTTTCTTCAGTGAGAGTTCAAGGATCACGTAAGCACTCGTGAATCCGTTTCTGTTTAACGGGATCTTTACCAGATATTTCTGAGTTACATTGCGTGTTGGTCCCGGGACGAAATAAACACCTTCGTTTGCTGTGTGATAGGCGTCCTGATCATAAATGCCCACGAACTCCGAAAGCGACTGGTTCGTGCGATTACCAAGTGGCTCTCCCGTGGCGGCAAATAACCAGATCTCGACATCGTATTTATTAAAGTATGTTGGCAGGAATACCTTTCTGATCTTCTGACGTATGGCATCACGGCTTAGGAACGGGTTGTTGATGCGCATTTGAATGAATACGTCCTCTGCGATTTTATGTCCTGTCTCGTGAAGTAAATACTCGCCAAATATGTCGCGGTCGATAAGGAAGTTATCAGCAAAGCGAAACTGATTATCGATTTGCTCCTGGCGGCCGTACTCGCGAATCGCATATGCCCCGTTTGCCGAAAGGATTGAGATGGCGATGAACAGATATGAAAACGTACCAAAAGTCAGATGTCTCAAACTCGAATACAACCTGAGATAATAGATGAGCAGAAAATATAAAGTACCCAGTGCGAGAGAAGAAATATAGTTCTGCCCGCTGATGGTATTGATAACAGAAAACAAGGCAACGGACATCAGGAAGCAAAACAAAACGCGTAAGCCTCCCCCATCGCCGATCAGAAGTCGTATGTTGGCGTGGGCAAACATAAATGCGCATATTCCTGACAACAGCACGACTGCAAAAGCTACGAGTCGAACGCCGCCAAAGGTGAGCGATTTTGTTATGTCCAGAACGATTGTCGAGTTGTTGTAGATGGTTTGAATAACTACAAATGGAAACAATACGGTAAAGAGTATTGCCACACCACATACAACAGAAAGAAGCCAGTTGAGCCAGCTAACCGTAAACAATGATCTCACGAGCGAAAAACGCTGCGCGTTCCTGAATATATAGAGGCATGCTATCAGCACGACTATTACGTTGAGGAGCAAATCTCCCAGCGACGCATTGAGTGTGGATGAAGCAAATATCAGAGGATTAAAAAGCCACGCAGGGTATGGAGTGCCTGGAAATCCAACCGACACCATACCTAATCTCAGTACGTACAGATACGCAAGCAAGATGAGCCATCCCACTTCAGGTCGTCTGCTGTCTCTCGCGCGCGTATAGACATAGGCAGTAAGCAGAATTATTGAAGTCAGTATCGCCAGAGTTCCCAGAATGTGGCCGGCACGTTGCGTGGCACTCAACTGGGGTGAAAACGTTAACCTGAACGGACACACATTATCGACGCAAACCGGCAACCCCACCGTTGCGTCCGGTTCTTCGATTACGATTTGATCGTTACTGAATAGTCTAGGGTTCCACCAGGTGCTCAGGTAAGTGTTACGTATTGTGTACGACCTAAACAGGGGTATTACGACTACTAACCACTGGTGATCGTCTATGTTCCATTTCTTAACCAGGTAATCACCATTGCCACCCTTCAGCAACTTGAGTGCAAAGTTACCTGACACCGATGCTGGTGTTGGAACGAAGCGATTGTCTGACCACTGCAGAACGCGCTGAGCGTCGTATAGAAAGAAAGCGTTACCATCTATAGATTGAAGAACTATGTCATCGGGGTGTTGCTTCAGGCGCAAGAGATAATCAGTAGCCTGCTGATCGACATCGTTGAGAACGCGCTCAAGACTCTGGCTGATGTCAGCGATGGTTGTGCCTGAAGCACTTCGTCGATCGAAGATTGCCAGGAGGATTAGTCCGAGCAGAAAAAAGCCGACGGCGGCAATTAAAATTCTGGGAACACGATTCATTTGCCAATTTAATGGTCTCGGTTGTTTGAGGATTGTCGTCAGTCCCAATACTGGCCACAACCTCGGCGCGATGTTTAAGAACGCCCGGAAACCTACAAATTACTAAATCTTCAAATGAATCTAGCTATGCGAGGGATTGTACTTAATACCTCCGAACATATAAAGATAGAGCACGCGGGAGTAGCGATAGTTCAGCGGTGCCATGAGAATGGCGAGTATGATAACGATCGCGCTATAGGTCCATTCGGAGGGATCCCAGGTGAAGTAAAGAATGCCCCCGACTATCGCAATCAGTGCTACGGTAAATGCGTATCCGACATACATTGCACCCTGATAGAAGCCTGGTTCCGGTTCGAGGCGCACACCGCATACCGGACAGCGCTCGTTCATAATACTGAACTTTGCAAGATTGGCTGCAGAGTATACGAACATGTTGCCGTCTCTGCATTTAGGACACTTAGCCTTGAGTACCGCGTTCAGATAACTTCTGGGCATTCCGGCTGTGTTTAAACCATAGATAACCGAGGATCATTGCTGCCAGATACGGCATCGATAAGAGGTAGAGTATTCCGGTATTAATGCCGGCGCCAATACCAGGGTTACCGCTGGAGTAGTTGTTCTCCAATGTTGAACGACACATTGCGCATTGCCCCAATGCGTTAACGACGGTGAGAAAGCTTGCTAAGAATATGAGAAGAAATCTCTTCATAGAAGGCATACCAACTACCATTATTTATAATATGGACTAATCATCAGATAAACGATCACTCCCGTTACTGCTACATACAGCCAGATTGGAAACGTAATCTTTGCGAGTTTACGATGTCGCGTAAAATCGCTTCTTACCCCTCGTGAGAACGTGAACAATACTAATGGAACAACACCAACAGACAATAAAATGTGCGTGATCAGGATGAAATAGTAGACGTATTTCAATGGGCCTTCTCCGCCGTAGGCCGTCGAGTCACTGGTCATGTGATAAAGCACGTACAGGACAAGAAAGGCGGCGGACAGTATCATACACGCCTTCATCAAAAGCTCGTGTCGTTTACGCTGGCCGTTGCGAATCGACATCACGGCCGCGACAAGCAAAATGGCGGTTATCGCGTTGATTGTGGCGTAGATCGGTGGCAGGAATGACAAATCATAACCGGGAATTTTTACCCGGAACAGAACACCAACAACCAGGGGAATCGCTATCGAGATGGCCACGATAAGCGACTGAAATGGATCCCTTCTCTTTTCAATGGGTGCTGTTGTCATTGTACTCCTAAGTTCTTGATATTCGTTTCGTAAGTTCGCGCTGGCAATGTCTGCCTGGAAAATCGCCACAAAGATACACCATGTGGGCGAGTATCAGTATTTCTTTAAAATGATCGTGATCTCGGTCAGCAAGCGATCAATTTCGTCCCGATCAGCGGCGGCATATTGCCCCCGGATAGCGCCCTGGCGGTCCAGCATCACAACATCTTTGACGCTGTCGAGGAAGAACACACAATGTTTTAATGCCACGGCTTCGGCCGGCGAGAGGGCGCGAATGATGGAGCCGTCCTGGTGACTGGAAGTGTCGGTGCCAAACGTTGCGTTTGAGGTTACGTCCGGGAGTGGTACACCGATGGTTGCAGCGTCAAGAATTTGGACTGGATCCGGAGCCGTTTGCTCACGAACCCGGTCCAACTGATTCTGCGCTTCACCAGACAGCGGACCAAAGAAGATCACGGTAAGGCTATCGGCGGAGATATTGAAATATCGTTGGATACTGTCCTCCACAAAATAAGGGGCGGCCGGTTTGAACCCACATTCTGCACGTAAGGAAGGTACCTCAGACACATAAAGTGGCGCGACATCAAACTCGTTTCGCCCGAAGAGCTTCAGGAATACGAATACTGCAATAGGCAGGATAAATACGAGTGTAAGGATGATGATCTTAAAGCTTTGTTTCATTTTCTATTTCACTAACGAACAACCAAGTGTATCAGCTTCGTCTTAATTTCGACAAAATGAAAAGGAGGCCTAAGGTTATCCCCAAGCCTCCCCTTTATACCGCCGGAAACTGAATTCTGGCAAGTCAATATCAGAAACGAACGCTGCCGATAGCTAAGCCTTCGTAGATGAAGGCAACCAGCATCCAAACCACAAATATCATAGGGATGAGGATCGACCAGAACAGCAGTTTCACCTCGTAACGAAGGTGCATGAATTCACCTACGATGTAGGCAGCCTTCACGATCGTAAGTGCGATGAAGATGGAAGTCTTCAGCGGACCGTGATGCATTGTAAATGCAATGACGAACTCGATCGCTGTCACGATACCCAGAATTCCGGCCACCTTCCAGAGCTTAGCAATTTTCTCTCTGTCGGGGGGGATTACGTTTACTTGTACTTCGTTTTCGCTATGGGCCATGAGATTATTTGTTGATCTGTTGATTTATTGATTTGTTGATTTGGCTGTCTTCCACGTTTTGTGGCTTAATGACTATACCAGATAAAAGAAGGTAAATACGAATACCCAAACCAGGTCTACAAAGTGCCAGTAGAGACCTACTTTCTCCACCATTTCATAGTGGCCACGGCGATCGTACACGCCCATTACAGTATTGTAATAAATCAGGAAGTTCAGACAAACTCCGCTGAATACGTGGAAGCCATGAAAGCCTGTGATGAAGAAAAAGAACGCGGCAAAGTCAGGAGGTCCGTAAGGATTGTGTGACAAGCCTGCATGAATAAATGCGCCGTCAACTTCAACACCGTGAATAAAGTGTGTCCACTCCCATGCCTGGCAGCTCAGGAAGGCGATACCACCGAGGATAGTCCAGAGCATCCATTTCTCAACAGCTTTTCTGTCCATGCGATGTCCGGCTTCAACTGCCAACACCATAGTAACGCTACTCATGATGAGGATAAAAGTCATGATACCCACAAACACGAGAGGCAGTGCAACGCCGTGAAGGAAAGGAACTGACTCGAATACTCTTTCAGGGATTGGCCAATAAGCCTGATCAAACTTAAATGCTTCTACAGCGCCAGTGTAGCCCTGATGCGAAGAACGGACCAGCCCGTAGGTGATGAGCAGCGCCGAGAATGTAAATGCATCGGACAACAGAAAGAACCACATCATGAGCTTGCCATAGCTGGCGCCCATCGGTGATACTCCTCCATCCCATTCGCTCCTGCCAGGAGCCACTGCGTGTGTACTTGCCATATATTCCTTTATACTATTGGTTCAGTTCAAATTGAGCTTTTTGCTCATCCGTTCATCCATTCTACAACGGCCTTTTTTTAGCGGTTCAATAATAGAAAAACATATAAATATAGCCAAAGCGCGCCCAAAAAATGCCAGTACGTAGCGCACAATTCCATCTGCGCCAGGCGTCTTGAATGCACCTTATATCTAAATGTTGCCACGAGTACAATCATCAGATACACCACGCCGCCAACGATGTGCAGCATGTGAAGACCTGACAGAACGTACACAAACGATCCGGCCGGATTGCCCACCAGATAAACGCTCTGATTAACCAGCGCGCCCCAGGCCTTAAATTGCCCAACAAAAAAGGCTCCTCCCAGGAGTGCTGTAATGCAGATGGCCACCTTGGTCATCTCGAGGTTGTTCCTTTTAGCAGCGATATACGCCCACTGCATGCTTACACTGCTGAGTATGATGATCGTGGTTGTAACTCCAAACAGCGAAGGCAGGTCAAAAACCAGCCAGTTACCGGCAGCCTGTCTTACGAGATAAGCGCTCGTGAGTGCGGCAAAAACCATCGTCGCGCTGACGATGAAGAGCCACATTCCAAACTTCTTCGGGTCCATTGCCCGCGGCTTACTAGCCTCTTCAACAATCCTTATATCTGTCGCCATTATCTCCGTCTCTTAAAGTTTGTCAAGAACATAAGCGATCTGCACGATCGGCAAGTATAAAAATGAAGCGAACATGATCTTAAGTGCAGCCTTCCGGTCTCCTGTTTTCATCAGCGAGAACGTCAGCGCAAAGAACAATACTCCACATACCGTTGCAACGATGGCTGAGTTTATACCCGTGATACCAAAAGTTGCAGGAAGAAGTCCCAGTGGAATGAGGAACAAAGTGTAGATCATGATCTGAATTGCAGTGTTCAGATCTTTTTGTCCGCTTGAAGGCAGGAGTTTGAATCCTGCTTTTTTATAGTCTTCATCCGCCACCCAGGCTATGGCCCAGAAATGTGGAAACTGCCATATGAACTGAATACCAAAGATGATCAGTGCTTCGTAAGAAATAACACCGGTCGCAGCCGTCCAGCCGAGAAGTGGTGGAAGTGCACCAGGTATGGCGCCCACAAATACCGCGATCGGTCCTACGCGCTTGAGCGGCGTGTAAACAAATGCATACAACACCAGGGAAAGCAATGAGAGACCAGTAGTCAGAGGGTTGGTGAAGGCCGTGAGAATTGATACGCCGGCTACAAGGCATACTGCGGCAAGAATTGTTGCTTCGTTTCTCGACACTCGTTGTGTCGGCAAGGGTCTGTTCATCGTGCGTTTCATCACAACGTCAAGATCCTTTTCAATGATTTGATTTATTATCACCGAGGATCCGGACATCAGGAATCCGCCGATGAACAACATGAACAATGTATTGTATTCAATGTGAGGTGATGCAAGGACGAATCCAAAGGCGCATGAGAACGAAACCAGAAACGACAATCTGAACTTCAGCAATTCCCAGTAAGCCTTTGCCTTTGCTCCGGCAAGTGCTAGTCCAGTTAAATTGTCGAGTTGTCCTACCATGATATAGTCCTTAGTCTTTAGTCCTTAGTCCTTAGTTGTCATTAGTGCCTTTAGTGGTAAGTATGAATTCACTATCCAACTCTTCATACTCAAAACCTACTCAGGACTAAGGACTCAGGACTCAATACTTGTTACCATCTCTTCCTTCCGGTTAAGCTTCAACAGGAACAGAAACTGCATTCCAAACGTAGCTGTTGCCAGCAGCAAATGTATCGGTTGAAGCACGGGGGGAACGCCAAAATAAGCCATGCCCAGCCCTGTCAGTAACGTGCCCAAAATTAGCACGATTAGGGCAAGGGCGAAAGATTTTGACGCTCGAGTTTTGTGCAATTTGACGATTAATCCGACATGCAGAATAACGACAATCCACGAGAAGGACCGATGCAACATGAACGGTCGTCCGATGCTCTCAATCCAGGAGCCGCGGGGTAATGCTCCGGCCACGCGATCGATGGCTTCTCTGAGCTGCGTACCCAGCAGTATCTGCACCAACAACACCGCTATACACGCCAGCAGCCACCAGAAACCGATTGATGAGGTTATTTCTGTTCCAAAGTCGGTTTCGTGCACGAGCCACACCAGCAGCGCCACGATAACGAGCGCGAGAAACATGTGAACGGTTATCGTCCATGGCGTCAGATTAGTTGAAACAACGAATGAACCAATCCATCCCTGGAAGCCTACGAGGAAAAATGCAGCGCCGGCGATGAGTGTAAACCTGCGGGACGTTTTCCAGAATCGAAACGAAAAAACGAAAACGGCGAAGATCAGAAAACCGATGATCACCCCTACAACCCGGTTAACGTATTCGATCCAGGTCTTCACCGGATTGAAGTCGTTCTCAATGCGTATAGATGGATCGTTGAGAATTGCATTGGCAGTCTCATCCATCCCGAGCGAGGTAAGATAGTGAGCGAAGCGCTCGTTCTTCTTATGCCTGTAGGTGGCGTAGATCTCCTTATAATTATCGGGCAACTCGTCGTAACTGGCTGGCGGCACCCAGCTACCGAAGCATTTGGGCCAGTCCGGGCAACCCATCCCTGAGCCACTGCTTCGTACAATTCCCCCTACGAGTATCAACACGTACACAGCTATGAGGGTGGAAATTGTCAACCGGCGGAATGATCTCATTTCTTTCTGAACATGTCGCTCAAATTGATGACTTCAAACTGATACAGAGAAACAAAATGGGAAGGTGCGCTAAGCCCATTACGGCAGGGGCCCGTCCGGGCCCCTTATAAATTCTCAATTTTCAATCCGACTTAGTGTTTGCTACCCTCAATCACAATCGCGCCGTCACCATTGCTTGTCTCAAGCTTGATCAGGTCGTTTTCGTGTGGGAGGTTAGACTCCGGGGTTTCAGAATAAGGAATATGCTGAGGGATGTAATCCTCCTTTGCTCCGGGCTTGCTGTAGTCGTAAGGCCAGCGGTAAACTGAAGGTATTTCGCCAGCCCAGTTTCCGTGCCCAGGAACACGCGGTGTCGTCCACTCAAGAGTTGTAGACTCCCATGGATTTGCCGGCGCTTTCTTGCCGCGGAACATGCTGTAAAAGAAGTTGAAGAGGAAGATAAACTGAGCACTCAACGTTACGATCGCAGCCACGCTTACGAGCATATTGAGGTCGGTGAAACCCTGAGCGAAGTCGAAGTTCGTCCAAGTATAATATCTCCTGGGGAAGCCTTTGATACCGATATAGTGCATAGGGAAAAACACGAGATATACACCGATGAATGTCAACCAGAAGTGTATGTATCCGAGTGTTGCGTTCTGCATGCGACCGAACATCTTAGGGAACCAGTGGTATACACCCGCCATCATTCCGAAGAACGAAGCGCTACCCATTACAAGGTGGAAGTGAGCTACTACGAAGTAAGTGTCGTGGAGCTGAATATCAACTGCAGAGTTACCCAGGAAGATACCTGTAATACCTCCGGTAAGGAAGAACGAAACGAGACCGATCGAGAAGAGCATCCCTGGTGTAAACCGGAGATTACCTTTCCAGAGCGTTGTAACATAGTTGAAGATCTTCACAGCAGACGGAACCGCGATGATCAAAGTAAGCAGCATGAATATCGAACCGAGGAACGGATTCATACCGGTTACGAACATGTGGTGAGCCCACACGATGAATGACAGGATAGCAATGAAGAGCATCGAACCAATCATCGCTTTGTAACCGAAAATCGGTTTACGGGAATTGGTTGCAATGATTTCAGATGACAAGCCGAGTGCAGGGAGCAATACGATATACACTTCCGGGTGACCGAGGAACCAGAACAAGTGCTGGAACAGGACCGGGCTTCCGCCGTCGTGAGCAAGTGCCTCCCCTGCTATGTAGATATCAGAGAGGTAGAAGCTTGTTCCGAAACTGCGATCGAAGATCAGCAACAACGCAGCGGCAAACAGAACCGGGAATGAAAGTATACCAATAATTGCAGTGAAGAAGAACGCCCAAATAGTAAGAGGCAATCTTGTAAACGACATACCCCTGGTGCGGAGGTTGATTACCGTTGTGATGTAGTTAATACTACCCAGCAGTGAGCTGGCGATAAATATCGCCATGGATACCAACCACAAAGTCATACCAGTACCGGAGCCGCTAATGGCCTGCGGCAAGGCACTTAAAGGAGGATAGATCGTCCATCCACCGGCAGCAGGTCCTGTAGAGAGGAACAATGACGTGAACATGAGCACACTGGATACGAAGAAGAACCAGTAAGAAAGCATGTTCATGAAACCGGACGCCATGTCGCGCGCACCGATCTGCAATGGAATAAGGAAGTTTGAGAATGTACCGCTTAGACCGGCCGTTAGCACGAAGAACACCATTATAGTTCCGTGCATGGTCACCAATGCCAGGTAGAATTCCGGGTTCAGTTTACCCTGGGGAGTAATCCAGCCGCCGAGTACAGGACGGAGCCATTCAAGGCTCATGTCGGGGAAACCAAGCTGCAAACGGAAGATCACAGAAAGAGTACCTCCAAGCAAAGCCCAGAAAATACCAGTGATCAGGAACTGCTTGGCGATTACCTTATGATCTTCACTAAATATGTAATTCGTCCAGAAATTGCCGTGATGATGCTCATGCTCCTCGTGGTGATCATGAACTTCTTGATGCGTGTGAATATTGGTAGTTGCCATGTGCTTGAAATCTGTTTTGGTCCCTTACTCGTTAACCGCGGCCACTGAAGTGCCCGGATCTTTCTCCAACCCCGCTTTGATCATTGCGGCTTCTCTCAAATTGGCCGGTACCTTTTTCAGGTAGTCGGGGTTTTGCTTCAACCAGGTTTCCTGTGAAGCCTTCCAACGCTCATACGAATCTTCATCCTCTACAACCACAGGCATGCGCATCGAGAAGTGGCCCTGACCACAAATTTCTGTACAAGCAAGCTCGTAGTTGAAATTCGGGTTGCCCGTTTCATCGCGCATTTGTTGAGTGGTCTTGGTAACCTTGAACTTGAAGTGTGTAGGCATACCTGGCACTGCATCCATCTTCACGCGGAAATGCGGAAGGAATACGCTGTGCAGAACATCCTTAGCACGTATGTTCAACAATATCTCCTTATCAACAGGAAGGTGTAATTCAAGGGATTTAAAATCATCGAATGAGTTCTTGTCTGACAAATCAAGACCAAACTCATTACCAACGTTGTCGATTAGTTTATAGTGAACTTTTCCTAATTCCTTGTCCTTGACACCGGGGTAACGGCAGGTCCATGCGAATTGCTGTCCAATGATTTCTATTACTTCGGCGTCCTTTCCTGCTGGTGCTGTGATATCATTCCACGCACGGAGACCGGTAAAGATCAAAACTGAAAGTACGATAGCAGGAATGATCGTCCAGGTCAATTCGAGATAATGGTTATCAGGGAAGAACTTAGCTTTTCTCTTAGGATCATATTGATACATGAAGATGAAAGCGAACATCACGATGCTGATGATAACGAAAGCTACTACCGTTACGCCCATGGTAATCCAGAACAGATTGTCAGTGCGCTTACCGTGCACCGATGCGATCGGTAACGTATAGCTGTCGAAGTGCACGTACGAATAATAGAAAAACCAGATCAAACCTGCAGTTGAGGTAATTAAAAAGAGCGCGGCGTTAACCTTATTCCAGGCGCTTTCCTTCTCCTCTTCCTGTCCCTTTCCCTTAGCAATACCGACCAGGCTGCTGATCCTGAAAATCAGGAACAGGATCACCAGGACCAGTACAACACCAATTAGAATTATCAAACTCATCATATCAGTTTTTGCAGATTAAATGTGGTGATGAAGACTTTCTTCCAGCATCGGGTCATTCTTACCGAACAGCGGAACTTTCGACAGATTGTTCAGTACGAACAACAGGAATACCGAAGCAAAAATTAAGAACACACCGATTTCAAGGAATCCAACGGCCCCGCTGTGCTGCATTACGCCAGGTGTAACCATGTTGTAGAAATCGAACCAGTGGCCGATGATGATGATCGGACAAACGACTTTCAGTGTTGACATCTGACGTTTCGCGTCGCGTGTCATCAACAATAGGAACGGCAACACGAAATTCAGGATGATGTTCGTGTAGAAGATCCATGCATACGGAGAGTTGTACATACGCTCGACGAAGTACACAGTTTCTTCAGGAATGTGTGCATAGTAGATCAGGAGGAACTGTCCAAACCAGATGTATGTCCAGAATATACAGAACGCCCAGACAAACTTTCCGAGGTCATGCAAATGATTGGAGTTCACAATCGACAGATAACCATTCTCTTTGAGGAACACTACGATGAGTGTAATTACTGAAAGTCCGGTTACCCACCAGCTGGCGAAAACGTACCAGCCGAACATTGTGCTGAACCAGTGTGTGTCAATGCTCATCACCCAATCCCACGCGGCGATAGACGAGCTGGCACCGAAGAATACGAGGAACCATGCTGACGTACCGCGGATATTATACCAGTACTGAGTTGAATTGTCGAGGTCTTCAGCAAGCATGTTTCTTCTGATCTTAGTATAGAACCAGTACCAGAGGCCGAAGAACAATATCATTCTAAGAATGAAGAAGAACGGGAATGATCCGCCTGCGAGAGGCCAGTAAAAGAACGGAGCCTTGTCGCTGATGATCTGATCGAACGAGCCACTATGAGGATCGTAAACATCTGAATGTGACCAGTGGAAAATATCCTTATTAACTAAGAAGTAGAGAACGAGTGTCAGAATGCCTGCAATAGGAATCCACGAACCCATCGCCAGGGCTACACGCTTAATACCTACCGACCAGCCTGCTTGCGCGGCATATTGAATGGCTATGAAAAACAGACCGATCAATCCAAGGCCGCAGAACAAAATGTTGTGCATCCATAGCGTTGTGAAGAGACGCTTCAGCCAATGCGGGCTGCCATGATGTTCGCCTCCTGCGTGCTGACCAGCTGCGTGCTCTGCGCCGTGAGCAGGAGCTGCTGCATGTTCGTCTGAAGCGCCATGTTCAGCCTCAGTTGCAGCGTGCTCTGAAGATGTAGAATCGTGAGACTGCGCAACCTCCGCAGGATGCTCCTGATCTACACTAGCCACCATTTTTTCGGTTGCTACGGCAGAATGACCACCGCCATGCCCGCCTTCTTCGTGGCTGCCGTCGCCCGCTGTGAACAGTCCGATCGCAGCGAATACAATACCTACGACCAACAGGATATAAAGCTTGCTACGGGTCGCAGGCTTAAATTCATAAAGTTCTTCCTTAACTTCTACGTGATGGTGAGCCATTCTTGTTATCCTTTATCTGTTGGTCCGTTACTTCTGAAGCGTCTTAACATACTTGGCAATCTTCCAGCGATCCTCAGGGCTGATCTGCGAGCCGTGGGGCCACATCAGGTTCTTGCCATAGGTGATCACATGGAAAATGTGCCCCTCAGTGATATCTTTCAAAGCAGCTGACTTGTAGTCAGGCACACCGTTGTAGTTGCCTTTCTTTTGTCCTGGCGCATCTGGATTATCAATACCAGCTCCTACTTTGCCATCTCCGGCACCCTTAGGTCCATGGCAATGCTCGCAATATGCATCAAACAAAACTTTGCCTTCAGCGATTATCTGGGCGGTAGAATCCAGTGGGCTCTTAACCGCTGCTGCAAATGCCAGGCTATCCTTTCCAAAGCGATAAGGCAACCATCCATTCTTATTACGCGCCACCGTGTTTGCAGGTATCTCGCGCATGTTCATGTGGAATGGATTCAGGTTGTTGGAGTTGTAAAACTCCGCGTGACCATCGGGATACTCGATCGAAGTGAGCCAACGTCCGGCGTCTTCATCGACAATTTGAGTGTAGGGCTCGTAGGCAACGGAATGATACATGTTAGGAGCATATTCCAAACCCTGGTTGTCGCCACCAGCGCCACAGGACGACAGCATAGCCGCCGCTGCAAAGCCCGAAACCAAAATCGATAGATTGCGCATTCGCATATTCGATATTCTCAGATTAGTCAAAATTCTTTTCATTCACTTCTGATGCACCTGCAGCTTTAAGGATGCTGGTGATCTCCTCTTTCGTCTTGCCTTTGTTGGCTGCCAGGTCGATAGCCATCACGTGCTTATCTTCAGTGCTGCGCAAGTCAAACTGACGTGGCCATTTGTAAGGCTTCAGGTCACTCACGATCATGAATGTCGCCACCATACCAAGAGCAGACAACAACACTGTAAACTCGAAGGTCACCGGAACAAAGGGAGGCAATGAAGCAAAGTTCTTACCACCGATGATCATAGGCCAGTCATATCCAAGCATCCAGATCTGTGTGAACAGAGCCAGTGATGTTCCGGTAAGACCGAACAAAAACGCGGCCTTAGGCAGACGGCTGCGACGATAGCCCAGCACCTCATCAAGACCATGCACAGGAAATGGTGAATATACCTCCTGTATTTTAACACCGTTCTTGCGAATCTGCGTGACGCCGTCGAGGAGTACGTCTTCGTCATCAAATATTCCTACGAGAAAGTTCTTGTCCGCTTGCATAGTTGTTTATCAGTTGCCTATCACTTAGTGATGTGCTTTGTCGTCAGTTATTTTTTCCGAACCCACCTTCACAATGCTCTTCACTTCAGCCATGTTAATGACAGGGAAGTACTTTGCAAACAGCAGGAAGGCACAGAAGAACAATCCAAAGGTGAAGAGGTACTCACCGATATCGTACATAGTCGGGTGAAACATTGTCCAGCTCGACGGGATATAGTCGCGGTGAATCGAAGTCACGATGATCACGAAACGTTCGAACCACATACCAATGTTTACGATGATCGACAGAACGAAAGTTGCTACGATGCTGGTTCTGATCTTCTTCACCCAGAACAACTGAGGAGAGATCACATTACAGGTCATCATAGACCAGTAAGACCATGCGTAAGGACCAGTTACACGGTTATAGAACGCATAACCTTCGTACTCTACTCCGGAGTACCAGGAGATGAAGAGCTCGGTGATGTAAGCGACACCTACGATCGAGCCGGTTACAATGATGATAATGTTCATCAGCTCGATGTGATAGATCGTGATGTAATCTTCAAGCTTGAACACCACACGTGTGATGAGCAGCAGCGTCAATACCATCGCGAATCCGGAGAAGATAGCACCGGCAACGAAGTATGGAGGGAAGATTGTAGTGTGCCATCCGGGAACGACGGAAGTGGCAAAGTCCATGGATACGATCGTGTGAACGGAAAGTACCAGAGGAGTTGAAAGACCGGCAAGGATCAGGGCTACAGATTCGTAGCGCATCCAGGTCTTTGCACCACCCTGCCATCCAAAGCTGAGGGCGTTATAAATGTTAGCGCGGATCGGATGACCTTGCACCACAGCGCGGTCGCGGATTACAGCAAAGTCAGGAATAAGACCGATGTACCAGAATACAAGTGATACGGTAAAGTATGTTGAGATCGCAAATACGTCCCAAAGGAGTGGCGAGTTAAAGTTTGGCCACAATGATCCGAATGCGTTAGGGAAAGGCAGTGTCCAGTAGAATCCGAGCCACAGACGCCCCATGTGCATGAGCGGGAAAGTAGCGGCGCAGATTACGGCGAAGATTGTCATCGCTTCCGCTGCGCGGTTAATTGACATTCTCCAGCGCTGACGGAACAAAAGAAGGATCGCTGAGATCAGTGTACCGGCGTGACCGATACCGACCCACCATACGAAGTTGGTGATGTCCCATGCCCAACCTACTGTTTTGTTCAGTCCCCACACTCCTACTCCATTCCACAACAGAACGCATATACAGTAGAAACCAAACACAAAGAACACTGAAGATATGGCGAACGCCATCCACCAAGCGCGGTTGGGTTTGCTCTCCACATGTCGGCTGATGTCGTGCGATACGTCTTTAACCGTTTTGCCACCGGTTACCAGGGGATCGCGTACTGCTGAAGATACCTGCATTTTATTCGTTGATCTTAGTCGTTATCTGTACAAATGTTAGAGGCACCGTTGTTTATGCCTTCGTTGTTTCGCGGTTTCTCACCTTAGTCAGGTACCAGATGTTCGGCTTCACACCTACTTCTTCGAGAACCTGGTAAGCGCGCGGGTTATGCGCGATCTTGTCAACCTTCTCAGGATTCTTCTCGTCTGCTGGTGTAATCTGAAGGAGTTGTGAGATCTTGCTGTTGGGATCGTTCAGATCACCAAATACGATCGCACCGGTAGAGCAGGCAGCCGCGCAAGCGGTGTTGACTTCTCCATCCTGAACATGGCGTCTTTCCTTTTTAGCAGTGAGCTTACCTTGTTGTATACGCTGCACGCAGAAAGAGCATTTCTCCATTACGCCGCGTGAACGTACTGTAACATCAGGGTTCAGTACCATTTTACCGATCTCGGTATTCATGGCAGGGTTCACTTTCGCGAACTGATCGTTGTCATGATACTTGAACCAGTTAAAGCGACGTACTTTATAAGGACAGTTGTTAGCGCAATAGCGGGTACCGATGCATCGGTTGTACACCATCTGGTTAAGACCTTCGGTGCTGTGAGTAGTTGCTGCCACAGGGCAAACTGTTTCGCATGGAGCGTTGTTACAGTGCTGACAAAGCATCGGCTGGAATACAACCTCCGGGTTATCCGCAGCAGTCTCAAGACCTTTGCGATCATCCGGTGCTGCCGAGCTGCTGTAGTATCTGTCGATACGCAGCCAATGCATCTCCCGACGGTTGATAACCTCCTGGCGTCCTACCAGTGCCACGTTGTTCTCCACGTTACATGCTACCACGCAACCGCCGCAGCCTGTACAGGTATTGAGGTCGATGGCCATACCCCAATGGTGATTGGGATACTTGTGACCCTTCCATATTTTAACTGTTCCGGGGGGCACTTTGTGCTCAGGATCAGCCCATGTAGTAACCTTAGGTTGATAAGGATGTTCCCATCCTGGCGCCTTGAAGTCTTCCAAAGATACTTCCTGGATGACTGTCTGACGACCCATGTAAGTGTTGTGCGTCTGAGTTTGTGCGATCTGGTAAGTATCGCCAGTCTTTTCAAACTTCACGTTTGCCACTGAATAGCTGAGGGATCCATTGACCGTTGCAACGAATGGATAAACGTTCTCGCCTATTCCGTTAGCAACTTTACCAGCTTTCTTGCGTCCGTATCCTAACGGTATGCCTATCGTGCCAGGTGTTTGTCCAGGTTGAACGAGGCCCGGCAGCTTAATGGTCTTGCCATTAACAGTGATCGCATACAGCTTGGTGATGCTTTCAGAGAAATCGATGTCTTTTGCATCCTTCGGCGAAATGGTCACATAGTGATCCCAAACCGCTTTGGTAATAGGATCAGGAAGTTCCTGCAGGAGCGGGTTGTTTGCCTGAGATCCGTTACCAATGTTTCCACTTTCGTAGATAACGAGTTCAATGCCACCACCTGCAATTGCAGAGATAGCCGAAGCTGCTGCATTAACGTCGCCGGCGAATGTTGTTACCGCTGGTGCAGCTGCAGCTACTACTGGTGCTTCGTACACACCATCATACAGGCAACGGTCCCAGAACTCCTGGAATGTTTTGGTCGTATCCTTATAAAACCATTCCTTCCAGTTTGCCTTAACAAATTCAAAGTAGTCCGCGTTGGCTTCACCACCCCATACGAGGAAGCTTTCCTGTGCTGGACGTGACTTATAAATTGGTGTAATTGTGGGCTGACCAAGGCTGAAAGATCCTCTCTTGGGTTCAGCATCATTCCACGCTTCGAGGAAGTGATGATCTGGCGCCAGATACTGGCAAAGATCTCCGGTTTCCTCCTCCTTATATGCTGTCGCGATTGACAGTTTAGATTTCTTAACGATCTCGGCAAGGCGCTCGCCTTGCGGATGATCATACACAGGGTTACAGTTGAAGAATATCAATGCATCAACAACGCCGGCCTCGGCATCAGCAAGAAGCTGCGCCATAGCTGCATCGTCACCCTGACGGTAGTTAACAGGAGAAGCCGGGAGTATAGTTGTTCCATAGCTTCCCAGCATGTCGTTGATACCGTTAACGACAATTTGTATAGCCTTATCGTTGGATCCTGCTACGACGAGTGCCTTTCCGCGGGCAGCCCAAAGGTCGTTTGCTGCCTCTGCGAGGTATTGTTTCTCAACGCCGCCAGACAACGCCGCTTTACCGGCTTTAGCGGCAATGAGGTTGTACAACTGTACGGCTACGGCACCTTCCTCCGACGGCTTTATCTGCGAACGGTAATCCGCATTTGCACCCGTGATGGAAAGTATGGTTTCAAACTGGTAGTGACGTGACATGTTCCGCTTGTTGGCAGAAACCTCACGCGTCAAACCATATTGCTTGGTAAATTCGATAGGAGAAATCCAGCTGCCAATGAAGTCGCAGGCAAGGCCAACGATCACATCTGCTTTGCTGAAATCATATGACGGAACGATCGCAGCACCAATAGACTCCTGGTTTGCCTTCAGTATTCCGTAGGCAGAGCTCTGATCGTATTGAACGACCTGAGTGCTGGGATATTTAGCTTTAAACTTCGCTATTGCTTTGTTCGTGCTGGGGCTTAGAATGGAATTGCTAACGATGCGGATCTGGCCGCCTTCGCTCTCAACTTGTGAAAGCCTGGAGATGATTTCCTTATCCAGATCTTCCCAGGTGATCTTCTTCTTTGAAGCTACCGGACCCTTCAGGCGGGAGTTATCGTAAAGTGAAAGAACCGAAGCCTCAACCTGCGCGCTGGTGCCGCCTTTCGTAACGCCTGAAAGGGAGTTACCGTCTATTTTAATAGGACGACCTTCACGGGTCTTTACGACGATACTGGCGTAGTCTCCGCCATTTGTATAGGTAGAAGCGTAATAGTTAGCAATGCTGGGATCAACGTCAAGAGGCTTATTTACATAAGGGATAGCTTTGCGAACAGGTGCTTCGCAGGCTGCTAACGCTACGGCCGATACGCCGAACCCCATCATCTTGAGGAAGTCCCTACGGCTGTGGCCTGGGTCCTCGGTCTGCTCCGGAGCCTCAGGGAATTCCCTGTTGGCATTCTTAACAAACTCTGCACTGTTAGCCAGTTGTTCTAAGCCTTGCCAGTATACCTTTTTTGATTCTTCCATAAATCGTTATAGCGACGCGTTGATCGTAATTACCTTATATTAATAGTGACACTTAGCACACTCGAGACCACCAATATCCTCAACCTTCATAGGGGTCTTACCCTTCTCCTTCGCATGGTACTCCAGTAACTTGTCATAGTACGCGCTACCCTTGCTGTTTACGTCTGTCTTCCGGTGACAATCAATACACCATCCCATGGTCAACAGAGAATGCTGACGCACTACGTCCATCGTCTCAATAGGACCATGGCAAGTCTGACACTCCTGGCCACCAACGTTCACGTGCTGAGCGTGGTTAAAATATGCCAGGTCAGGCAAATTGTGGATACGTACCCACTCGATAGGTTTCTTGTTATCCCACGCCGCAACGATCTTGGCAATCTCGCCCTCGCCCGTAGTTGTACCAGAACGGATCTGGTTGTGGCAGTTCATACAAATGTTAACTGAAGGAATGGTGGCACTCTTTCCCTTCATCACACCTACGTGGCAGTACTTACAATCTATCTCATACTGGCCGGCGTGAATTTTGTGAGAGAAAGCGATGGGTTGTTTAGGCGCATAGCCCTGCTGAATACCGATGCCATAAAGGCCGTTGATCACTGCCTTGAATCCTAATGCAGCTACTATAAAAGTCACGAGGAAGATGAATCCACCGCTTCTTACTACTGAGCCAAAGCTGATCGGTGAGAAAACTACTTCATGATCTTCTTCAGTGAGTTCCTTGTTCTCCAGGAAGCGTTTCATGGATGACACCATGAAAGCAAGGATCACTACCAACAGCACGAGGATGACAATCATCCCCACGATAATAATATTCAGATAAGTTGAAGGCACTCCTTCACCACCCTGATTAGCTGCAACAGCCTGACCGGGTGCTGGAGTCGCCGGTTCCGCTTTACTTCCTTCCGCTACGATGTAGGCGAGAACGTTCATGATCTCTTCATCCTTTAATCCGGTGAAGGCGGTCATTTGAACTTTATTGTTGTCGGCAAAAACCTTCTGCGCATACTCGTCGCCACTCGCTATAACTTTAGCTGAGTTATGCACGAAGTCCTTTATCCATTGGATCGATGGCGCACGATCTGTCACCCCCTTCAATGCAGGGCCTACTACCTTCTTATTTACAGCATGACAAGTCTTACAGTTGGCATTAAACAATGCCTGTCCCGCCTGAATGGCTGCGGGATCTTTGGAGATTTCCTGGGCTTGAGCTGTTATTGTAAGGAAGAAAACGAGGACGAGAGGGAGGAACTTGCAAGCGGAGGAGAGCGAAATTCTATTCATGTTTGGTTCAGTGTCCGTTTTCAAAACAAGAGGCACAAATCTACTATCGGAGTCCATTTTTTCAAATTTATTTGGGTTGTTGCACAATAAATTGTGGGTAAAAATGACCCCATTTCAAAATCGGCGAAAGGTAAGTCACAATCGTGAATCAGCGATGTTTATCAATAATTTAGAATTATTTTAAATAGCTTCTAACGGCTGTTTTGAATGATCATCGGATCGCTTGTCAACACATGTCTCCCACAACCGATTGAGGGATTTTTTGACTTGAAGTTCTATTGATTATTGTCGGAAAATCCTTCTGGAAACACTGGCCAAAAGCGTCCCAAATACCTAGTCAGTAAGTAGGCGCATTTAAGCGTTTTAATCCTGCGCCGCGCTCCTCTTCCGCTCTGTGTAATGTGCTTAATTTGAAGTCGAACTTTGAACTGAATAAACCTCTCTGAGAACATGCAAGGGCTGGTAAAGTTTGGGAAAGACCGATGAGAGACTGGAGAAGTCCCATGCACGGCTGGGGGAACACCGGGGCAGGGCTGGCGAAGGCTCGTTGATACCCGTAGAAGGGCTTGTGCCCCTCACTCCCCGGATGAGCCTATTCCAAACAAAGCAAAGTCATATTTGACCGGGTCGGCCTTGTCGAGTACCCTCAGATTGTGGGTGAGCTCTACTGCCGTTAGCCAGTCTGTCTGAGCGCGTCTGATCAGCTTCAGCTTCCTTCCCACCCGATCCACGTGTACATCGCACGGGCAGATCAGCTGCGCAGGCGAAATGCGTCGCCAAAGGCCGAAGTCAACGCCCTGGTTGTCACTACGCACCATCCAGCGGAGATACATATTTAACCTTTTGCACGTTGACTTTCGCTCAGGGGTGGCCACGTGCTTTTTTGTGCGATCCGGATGATCGGGCAGACTGAAGAACATTTGGTGAAACTTCACCAGCCCATCGTGAACATTGTCGGCTGATTGGTCGATAAGGAACGCGTCTTCGAGAGAATTGTGTTGGCTGTAGAACCATTTTAGAAATTCAACAAAGTAGAGCGTGTCTGTAAGATTAAACGTACGGTGTTTGAATGTTTCAAGGACGCGAAGGTCACTTGTCTTGTGCTGGGTGATGAAGTCATAAGGGGCATTGTCCATCATCGCCATCAGTTCCAAACATTTCCTGATGATTGTTACCCGCTGACCCCACGCAAGCGTGGCAGCGAACAGACCTGCAATCTCGATATCCTGCAGCCTGGTGAACCGATGGGGTATCGACACAGGGTCCGAGGCAATAAACTGAGGCTGGTTAAATTGCTCCACCTTCTCGTCGAGAAACGGCTTTAGTTCAAGGAGCCTGGCAAGCGACTTTGCATTCATCGATGGTACAAAAGTGGCCCAATATACATGCGCAGCGATGCACATGTGTTGGTTGATGATTGGGGATTTTTATGTAATTAGGCAAAGTGTCGAGAATGCCCGATCGATTCGGGCCTTCGATAACTGAAGTATGAAAAGATTATTCAAGCTACTGGGCCTTATTGTACTGGTACTTCTGGTCGCTGCCATCGCGTATGCGGCAATTACCGCCCCTCCTATCATGGCGGGTATGGCTGCCAAAACCATGTGCTCCTGCGTTTTTGTAAGCGATCGTTCTCCACAAAGCGTGCGAGACAAAGAATTGAAGGTCTTTCCAGGACTTTCGGACGCGTCGATTGATATCGATGAAAAACAGAAGACCGTAACAGCTCGTGTCCTATGGCGAACCAGCAAAGCAATTTTCAGGAAGGGCCTGGGGTGTACCCTTCTGGCAGAACGAAGCGAAGACGACATCCGGGGGCAAAAGATAGCGGTTGCAGATCCACCTATCAGCCGACAGGACACTATAGACTGGCCCATGGGCGATAGGTTGTCACAGGTGTCACCTGCGATCGACACGGTAAAGCTACACGCAGCAATAACCGAGGCATTCAATGAAGATGAACCGGATGGACCAAAAAATACTGATGCAGTGCTGGTGGTTTACGATGGACAACTGGTTGCCGAGAGATATGCCAGCGACAATGACGTTAATAAGCCTCACATGGGTTGGTCGATGACAAAAAGTATTACCAACGCTCTGATTGGGATTCTTGTGAAGTCGGGTAAGTTAACGTTAGAGCAGCCCTTACCGTTTGCAGAATGGAAAGATGATGAGCGTAATGCAATCACGCTAAACCAACTGCTGCAGGCAAGCAGCGGCCTGGAGTGGACAGAATCGTATTTCGTGCCGACATCTCACTTCCATCGCATGTTCATTCTTACCGACGACAAAGCTGGCTACGCTGCCAGCCTGCCACTGAAGGAAGCCCCTGGAAGTCGCTTTCAATATTCCAGTGGAACATCAAACATACTGGCTCGTCTTATACGCCAGACGCTGGGTGATGAATCGTATTACAGATTTCCATACGATTCGTTGTTCTACCTGATTGGAATGAATCATGCGCTCATTGAGCCTGATGCATCGGGTACATTTGTCGGATCGTCTTACAGCTATGCAACCGGACGAGACTGGGCACGCTTTGGTTTGCTTTATCTCAATGATGGGATTTGGAATGGTCGGCAGATTTTACCTAAAGGATGGGTTGAGTATACACGCACGCCGGCACCAGCAGCCTTAAGGGGAGAATATGGAGCCCAATGGCATCTGAATGCGGGTGCGCCAGATAATCCATCGGAAAGAAAATTTCCCAACCTGCCTACGGATGCTTACTGGGCCGACGGTTTCGAAGACCAGTGGATCGTGTTAGTTCCTTCTCACAAGCTGGTCGTTGTTCGGCTCGGTGTCTCACATCACGGCTTTGCAATCGAGCGGCTTGTCACAGAAGTGATGGAAGCAGTGGACGATGGCGGTGGCCCGAAATAATGTCAAACATCGACAGGTGCTGCATATGTTCTTAAGTCTGTTAACCAGGGCATTGATGCATGTGATGGCGTTACAACTTTCCTCATACAAACTGTGTCCAATCCGTGACTACCAGCCTTCACCATGTTACTTGTCAAACGTTTCGATCCGTTGTGTGTAACAGCTCTGATGCTTGTCGCTTTGACCTGTATTGTCACTGCTACTGATGCACAGAACACAGACTTTGATAGCGACTCTATATATTATACCCCTTTATCACGCACTCCGCCAGCAACGGTGGAGCGAAGTGTGTCTGTATTCCGCGACACGGCAAAAGTTGGTCAGTTCACGCGATATTACTTTGATGTAGGAATGGCAATGCTTGCGGGATGCAGTTGTGGGACGGGTCCTGAATTCACTTCCTCTACCTCCACGATTCATGGCGTCACACTGGGCAGAAAATTAAGGGTTGGTGCGGGAGTCGGCTTCGATACCTACGTCGGCTGGCTTGCAGCGCCAATGTTCGGGTCGGTAGGATATGACCTCGTTGGCACGAGGAATACCCACGCCCTTTTTGTTCAGGGCCAGTACGGCTTTTCTTTTGCCTGGTTTCAGGGGTACACCAATGCGTTGCTGCCTGATGAGCAACATGGCGGACCGATGTTCGCTGCATTAGCCGGCTATCGACTGCGGTATCATAATTTACGCATCGCCATTTCTGCAGGATTTAAACAGCAAAAAGCAATCACAGTCTATGAAACGGAGACCTGGATGCCATCGGAAACCGGCGGGATGGTGCCCGGTACGCCAAGCCACACAACAATTGAAACGACGATGGGTCGTGGAGTATTGAACCTGGCCTTTTCCTGGAAATAGTTGCCGGCTTCTGCTGCTACCTGCCGAAGTCGTCCTGAAGTCGGACGATGTCATCCTCATCTGATGGTTTAGCTGCATCGGTATGTTGCCATATTTCGGCAACCATCCCCCACCCATCCAGACCTACGAGACGATGACGCTGTCCTTGTTTGAGCCGGATAATCTCACCGATCGAGAGTTTGTGAACCGGTCCTTCGTTGTCCGTTTCGCTGGTAACAACACCCGCAGTCCCTGCAACCAGTTTCCAGATCTCGGCCCGGCGGAAATGGTACTGCCATGACAGTCTCTTGTTTGCGTCAACCATCAGGATCTTCGGACTAAGCTTGCCGCTGATTTTCAGGGTATCAATTTCAATATCAGGAAAGTATCTTTTCGCGAACGCAGATGCCTGACTTTCGTCCAGCACAAAAAATCCACCCCAGGGGCGTGTCCAGTCTTTGGAAGCTACTTTAAGTCCAAGTTTAGAAAGGTGCTGTTCAACCGTACCAAGTACCTGTTCTTTTGAACCATTCAGTTTAAGCTCGTTTTCCATGTTTGATCATAAAGTTGAACCCGAAATGTAAGGACAAAATCTGACAAATTAATCCCCTCAGTCTACCGCATACCGAATCCCACAACGCTCCCGGATCCGATCCAGGGTTTCCATTAGGAGCAATGAATCATTGAAGCTCATAACAGGACTTTCTTTCAAACCATCGCGCATGCAGTCTGAGACATGTCTGGCCTCAAACTGATAACCATACCCACTCTCACGACTAACCTCTATGTCCTGATGATTGTCCCGCCCCATCACCAGTTCCAACTCGCAGGTGGCATTGTGAAAACGATTCTTCATTTTGATATAGCCTCTCGTTCCCATGATTGTTGCAGTTACGGGAGTTTCAACCTCAAAGGAAGAAGAAAGGGTTGCCAGTGCGCCCGATTCAAACTGTAGATTTATGGCGATCTGCTTATCCACTCCAGTGTCATAAGCATCCATGATGGCGTTGACATTCACCGGGCGGCCCAACAGGGAAACCGCCAGAAACACAGGATAAATTCCGATATCGAGTAACGAGCCTCCGCCAAGCGCCGGATCATAAAGGCGCTGTGCAGGTACGTCGCCACCATTAAATCCAAAATCTGCCTGGACGAATCTGATTTGTCCGATCGTTCCCTCACTTACTATTGACTGCATTTTTTGATACTGCGGCAGGAACTTTGTCCAGAACGCCTCCATCAAAAACACATTGGATCTTTTCGACTCTTCAATCATTTCTTTCACCTGGCGAAGGTTGAGGGCAAGTGCTTTTTCGCAAAGGACTGCCTTTCCATGACGAAGGCATAACAGTGTATGCTCATGATGATAGCCGTGCGGCGTGGCAACATAGATGACATCAACGCCCGGGCATGTTACGAGTCCGACGTACGAATCGAAAGCAAGAGATGCTCCGTATGTTGATGCAAAAGAACGTGCCCGTTCGATGTCCCGGGCGCCGACAGCAACAAGCTCAGCGTTATCAACAAGTTTCAGGTCGGCGGCAAATTTGTTAGCGATCTTGCCGCATCCGAGTATTCCCCATCTTATTTTTTGCATGTGTCTTAATACTTTGCATTCGCAACGGGCAAGGTATGAAAACAAGGTCGCATTTTCAGTTTCAACGCTTCGCCGTCGCGGATGATCAATGCAGCATGAAGGTTGGGACTGATGCTGTGCTTCTGGCTGCCTGGGCAGAAGTACAAAGTGCGCATCGCATTCTTGATATTGGATCGGGATCTGGCGTGATCGCATTGGTGGCTGCGCAAAGAACAAGCGATAGTTGCCTCATCGACGGAATCGAGATCCAGTCCGGCGATTGCAACCAGGCCGCTTCCAATGTTGCGTCGTCTCCCTGGTCGCATCGCATTCAAATGATTTGCTGCGCCATACAGGACCATCATCCGGCATATCAGTACGATGTCATTCTCTGTAACCCGCCATATTTTATCAATAGCCTTCTGCCTCCTAGGGAGGGTCGGACTGCGGCACGGCATACGGTAACACTAGATCATGAAGCACTCTCCAAAGCTGTTGAACGATTGATGACGAAAGGGGGAACCGCGAGTTTCATCATGCCTCCGGGCGAGAGTGATCAATTCAAGAGAGTTATGGAGGCGAAGGGCTTTGAGACTACACGTGTTTGCCGGTTTAGAACGCGCGCTGGTAAGAAGGTAGAACGCGTAATGATGACCTTCATGCGGGCGGAAGGCAAGTCATCGTTGTTAGACAGGCCGACATCTTTTCCTCGCGAAGAAGAGATACTGCTTTATGCTGAAGGCGATGAATGGACAGCGAAATATTCGGCACTTACACAGGATTTGTATCTTCCCAGGGCGGGATCGTTTCCAAAATCTGACGAACGAGGGTCGAATTAGAGCCGATTCTCCGGAAATTCTTAATTGTTTGAACAACCGACTTTGAAAACTTCCCCTATTTTTGTTTTACATTAAACCGCTAACTATGAAACTTAAACACATTGGCCCCCTGGTGTTGTTGTTTGCTGCAGGCGTCAGCTACGGACAGGCAACATGGACGCTGGACAAGGCACACACAAAAATTGGTTTTACTGTTACTCACATGGCCGTGAGTGAAGTAGAAGGAAACTTTAAAGATTTTGACGGCACAGTAACAGCGAAGGGTGATGACTTTGATGGAGCAACTGTCGCATTTACTGCAAAGACGGCTTCAGTCGACACAGACAACGAAAGAAGAGATGGTCACCTTAAGTCACCTGATTTCTTTGACGCTGAAAAGTTCCCTGAAATAACTTTCAAAGGCACACTGGCAAAGAGTGGCACGAAGTACGTTTTAAAGGGCGACTTCACAATACACGGTGTTACAAAGCCCGTGCAGTTTGATGTTACTTATGGTGGAACGATGAACTCGAACGACAAAGGCGGCAAGAAAGCAGGCTTTAAATTGTCGGGTGAAATTGACCGCAAGGACTACGGATTGACGTGGGCGAAGACGGCACCTGGAGGAGAGTTGGTTGTTAGCGACAAGGTGCAGATAGTATGCAGAATTGAAGCAGACAAGAAAGTCTGACCTTGTACTCAGATAGTATTTTAGGAACCCTCGCCACAGGCCATTCGAGCGGCACAGCGAGGGTTCACTTGCCCAGACCATGAAGATCGAAGACGAAATCAAACAGCAGCGATTCGTTAGTGCGAATCAAAAGGCTGTGATTAACCTGTTGTACACAACCAACTGGCTACTCGCAAGACAAAAGGATGTTTTTAAATCCTATAACGTTACGCTCCAGCAATTCAACATCATGCGCATTCTGCGCGGTCAGCATCCCAAGAGTATATCCGCTACTGAAATCAAGGCCCGAATGCTGGATAAGAACTCCGACGTGTCTCGCTTATTGGACCGAATGATTGCAAAAGGACTTGTCAGCAAGAAAACCAGTTTCAGCGACAAACGCGCTGCAGATGTTAATCTTACAGCCGAGGGGTTGCAGCTCCTCGCTGAGATGGACAAAGTGCAGCAGAAGCTTGACAACATTCTCCATCTCAACGAAACCGATGCACTTTTGCTAAGTGATCTTCTTGACAAGTCAAGAGGATGACTTTCAAATCTTAGCCAGTTCTTCCCGGACGAACGTCATTAGCTCATGGATGTAACTTCGACTGAAGTCGAAACGAATACCTGCGGCCTTGTAGATTTCCGGGATTGTGCGCATATATCCGAGCTTTAAGGCCGCCTGATATCCGGCAAGCCCCTTCTTCGGATCCTGCCTGAAATTCCTCCAAACGGCAATGGCTCCGAGTTGTGCCATTCCATATTCAATGTAGTAGAATGGTACTTCATAGAGGTGAAGCTGCTTCTGCCAGAGATAATCCTTGGCTGCCTGAAGTTCTGACCAATCTGTAACTGTGTCTGCAAAGCGATCGAAGATCCTGTTCCATGCAGCCTTTCGTTCATCAAGAGTGTGGGAAGGATTCTCATATATCCAGTGCTGGAACTGATCAATGGTGGCTACCCAGGGCAATGTTTCAATAATGTCTTCCAAATGTTCGCGCTTGGCGCGCCTGAGATCTTCCGGCGAAGGAAAGAATACATCCCAATGGTCCATGGAAATCAGTTCCATAGACATAGAAGCGAGCTCAGCTACTTCAGATGGGGTTGACTTAAAATCATTCAATGGCAGATCACGGGTAAGAAAATTGTGAACGGCGTGTCCTCCCTCGTGCATAATAGTTACCATGTCGCGCAGTGTAGATGTCGCGTTCATGAAAATGAAAGGAACTCCAATTTCAGCCAGCGGATAGTTGTATCCACCCGGAGCTTTTCCTTTTCTTGACTCCAGGTCCAAATGCCCCATTTGTTGCATGATCTCCAGGCACTGCCCGAGAAAGGGATCGAGCTTTTTGAAAACCCCGATAGTTTTTTCAGTCAGTTCTTTGCCACTTGTGAAAGGCTTGAGGGCTTCACGTCCTTCCGGGTCGACAGCTTTATCCCATGGTCTCAGAGAGGCTACTTTCAGTTGTGACTTTCGTTCGTTTGAGAAGATGTCCTGAATCGGCACAACTTCATGGGCTATTGCGTCGTGAAAATCAAAGCAGTCTTTGGGAGTGTAATCAAATCTCCCAAGTGCTTTGAACATGTAGTCGCGGTAATTCTTGAAGTCGGCATTGCGTGCCACGCGATCGCGCAATGAAACCAATCTCGAAAAAAGGTCATTGAGTTTGTCCTTGTCCGATAATCGCCGATCAACAACCTTGTTGTAAACATCCTGGCGTTTGCTCCGGTCAGTTGACTGTAGTAATACAGAAGCTTGTTGGAGCGTCAATTCCTTACCGTCAATTTCAACCGACATTGCTCCGTTGATCTGAGCAAACTTCTGACTCTCGGTGCTCATCTCTGTAAAGAGAGGTACATTCTGCTCGCGAAAGATTTCAATCTCCTTCTTTAGATTTCGGATCATCAGGTCGTATCCCTCCTGCTTCGAAAGAGTATCGAGGGAAGACGACGCAGCCGCTTTCTTATTCAGTTGGTCAGCGACCGGTGCAATCTGCGGTTGAATATTTTCGATGAAGTCCTGATAGCGTGCCCGGTACTGATCGTTCTCAGTGTAGCACGTCATGTTAATATAACGCCACGCCAAATCTTCCGACAGTACAGATTCCAGCTCACTTCGGTCAAGGAACCATTTTTTGAGGTCATCGACGCTGGCTATCTCGCGCTCAAGCAGGTTGTCGAACAGTGGTTTTATCTGTTCCCAGGAGGATACTTTAAAGTCTTCAGCAAGGAAATGGCGGGTTGGCCGCTGCGGAATTTCTATGGCGTTCATAACTATCTGGACTTAGTTGAAGACGCAAAATAGGAAAATGAGCAAAGGAGCCAAAGCCGCAGAGCTTACCGCTTCACTACCCTATTCTCATGCGTTCCGACTTTCCAGATCACATTGTTAACGTCGTCTGTAATAAGAAATCCTTTTCCCTCAGGAAGCAACGTAACGCCTACCGGACGACCATAGACTTTGTCTTTTGTTATGTCGGCCATGAAGCCTGTTATAAAATCTTCCGGAGGGCCTGATGGTTTGCCGTTCCTGAAAGGGACAAACATCACTTTATAGCCAGATAAGGTCGAGCGGTTCCATGATCCATGCTGGGCAATGATTGCACCTTCGCGATACTTCGAGGGAAATTTAGAATTGTCAACAAAGGTAAGCCCCAGCGAAGCGGTATGCGAACCCAAGCCTACATCGGGAACAACAGTTTCTTTTAACGCTGAGGCGGGACGGTCATCTTTCACGCGTTCATCCCTGTTCGTCCCAAAGTATGAATAAGGCCATCCATAGAATCCACCCTCTTTTACACTTGTGAGGTAGTCTGGCACAAGATCATCGCCAAGTAAATCCCTTTCATTCACAACAGTCCATAGTGTGTTTGTTCCGGGCGCCCATCCCATACCGACAGGGTTGCGAAGTCCGGAAGCATACGTGCGCATTCCAGTGCCGTCAGGATTAACCTCGAGAATTGATGCCTTCAGAAGTTCTTCCTCAAAGCCGTCTTCGGCCGCATTGCTTCCCGAGCCGACAGCGATGTATATCTTCGAACCGTCCTTGTTTGCAATAATATTGCGGGTCCAGTGCTGATTGTTTTTTCCAGCAGGCAAGTCAACGAGCTTCTCTCCTTTCCCGGTAATTTTCAGATCGCCCGAACGATATGGAAATCTCCATAACGCATCAGTGTTGGCTACATATAACCAATCCTTAAGCACCAGCACACCAAAGGGGAGATTTAGTCCTTCGAGAAAAATCTGACGTACATCAGGCGTCCCATCTCCATTAGTATCCCGAAGCAGTGTGATCCTGTCAGCGCTTTTTTTCATGCTGTTCGATTTGTTGGCGCCAATGATTGCTGCTCCAATCTTTTCCAGGAAAGAATGCGGGGTGTTGGACTCCACGACAAGTATGTCGCCGTTCGGAGTAACATAAGTAGTTCGGGGATTTTGCAGGCCGCCGGCAAATTGCTCAACTGTAAATCCGTTGGGTGCCGTTGGTTTTCTTCCATTCTCCCAACCCTGAACTTTAGAAAAGTTCATCTTTGACTTTGTCGCGTGTGGCTTTGGCAATGCTATCGTGTCTGCATTACCGTGACCTTTGGTGCCTTGCTCCTGACAATAACTTTGAATAAGTACGCAACTTAGCAATACACATAATGCCAGTTTAACGACTCGACCAGCCTTGTTTGAAAGATATTCGCAACTCGCATAAAAGGGCGCGTTAGTATTATCGTACGACGTTGTTGATTTCATGGCTTTGACTTATTAAACAGGCTCCTGGTCAAAGCCGAGGAAAATTTGTGCCACGTATCGGTGAAGCCATTACCTAGCCTGCTATGGTGTACTGGCGAAATGGCACTTTAGTAATGCCTGCCTGCCGTGTTACTGATGGTCACAAATGCTGAGTAAATTACACACTCTGGGTAAAGTGAATACTTACTGCCTGCTGCCGGCGTACAGCTCGTATTCAAGCAGTCTGCAGTCTATTCTGGCTGAATAAAATTCAATTCGGCTTGAGGCACGAAGGCCAATCTTCTTTGCGAGATCCAGATTCCCGGTAAAAACGTAACCGAGATAACCCTGGCATTTCTTCTTGAGGAAGTCGCCCATGCGGGCGTACGTTTCCTCCAACTGACTTTCAGCGCCCAATCTTTCACCGTACTCCGGATTAAAATAAATGACGCCAGGGGTCTCCGGTACAGGTGTCTCTGCAAAGTCACACAATCTGAAGTTTATCAGTTTTTCAACGCCTGCGAATGAGGCATTCTTCTGAGCGATGTCAATTGCGTCACGGCTAATGTCGGAAGCTATTACCTGCAACCCTGGCACATCTACGACCTGCCGGCGGATCGTGCGAAGAGCGTCGTCGTAGATTTTTTTTTCGTAGCCAGAGAAATGCATGAATGAATAATTCTCACGATACAGTCCAGGGACTCGGTTTGTCGCCAGTAACACGGCTTCGATAGCCACGGTACCGGAACCGCACATAGGATTAACAAAAGGAGAAACCTTGTCCCATCGCGAAGCTAATAACGTCGCTGATGCGAGGCCCTCAAGCATCGGAGCTTTGCCGGGAATCATTCTGTAGCCATGCTTCGCCAGTGAGTCACCGGAGGTGTCGATGAAGATTTCAGCGTGTTCACCTTTCCAGAAGAGATATATAACCGCGCCTGAAAGTTCTGACCCAGAATTGGGGCGTCGGCCATTGACCCGTACCATACGATCGACAACAGCATCCTTCACCCGAACATTCGCGAACATGCTGTTATTGATCGTCGGATGATCTACGTTACTGGTGATAGAAAAGTAGTCGTCGGGGCCAAGTAACTTTTCCCATGGCATGTCGACGACATGTCTGTAAACATCGTCCGGGTGATTCGCACGGAATGATTCAAGTGAGTAATGAACCTGACTCGCGCACCGCAGATTCAGATTCAGCCTGATACACTCGTTCATTGTTGCGCGAACAATGACGCCAGTAGGAAAAACGCTTTCAGGAATAAAACCGAGATTTCTGATTTCGGACTCAAGGAAAGGCGCCAGGCGCTTACTGCAAGTGACAACTACTTTGGATCGAGTAATGAATGGCGTAAGGATCATCGATGGATAAGTCCGGTTGACTAATTAAGATTCGAAGGTATTAAATGCTGAGTTGGTATCATCTGCAACCACAATATCCCGTCGGTGCCGATATTACTCAACAAATGCAATTTCTTTCGTGCCGAAAGCTGCTGTCTCTCCCCCTATCTGAATTTTTAATTTCCCTGTTGAATCAACTCCAGAAATTACTCCTTTGAATAGTCCGCGCCCGGCAGACTCGAACAGGTGAGTTTCGTTTGCCCAATACAATCGGGACTGGTATTGGCTGACCAATGTATTTTCGTGTCCCTGCCTTGCCTGGAGATATCGCGCCTCTACAAAAGGCACCAGGTTGCTCAGGCAATCATCCAAAATATAGGGGCGATTTGTCTCCAATGATAACGAAGTAGCAGATGAGATAGGAAAGCTTTGTTGGTTGATATTCAGACCAATACCCATTATTGACCAAATCAATTGATTACCTCTTATCTGCGATTCAACAAGAATACCACAAACCTTTTTTTTGCCGATATACACATCATTGGGCCATTTAACGGAAACGTCGTTGCACCCTTCGGCCGAAAGAAAATCTGCAACCGCGAGCGCACTGCAGACGTTCAGTAAGAACTGTTGGCTCAGTGCAAGGAACCCAGGTTTCAAAATGATAGAGAATGTTAGATTTTCCCCCGGTGATGCTTTCCAGTCGTTTCCGCGCTGTCCGCGCCCGGCATATTGATTGTTGGTAATTATGATCGTTCCTTCTGATGGTGGCGGAAGTTGCTGACAGCGATCGAGTGCGAAGCTGTTTGTAGAATGACATTCCGGCATATAAACCACCTCCTTACCCATGAAAAGCGATTTGGCAGGAATTTTATACAAAGTATTTTGATTAATTTTGTGGGTTAAACGTAAAGCATTAAAGATTAATGGCCAAAAAAAGAAAGGGAGCCAGTGCAGAAAAGCTTAGTGATGCGATTGTAAAAGGAATGCAGGAGAAAAAAGCCACCGATATTGTGGTTATGGATCTCCGGAAAATAAAGAATTCAGTAGCCGACTTTTTTGTGATATGTTCGGGAAATTCGGACAAGCAGCTTGATGCGATATCCGATTCTATTGATGCCGAGGTTTTCAAGGCGTTGAAAGAAAATCCGTGGCACACTGAAGGCAAGAACAATAAAGAGTGGATGTTACTCGACTATATTGATGTTGTGGCACATGTATTCCGGAAAGACAAGCGCGAGTTTTATGCACTGGAGAGATTGTGGGGCGATGCGGACATCCGGGAAATCGACTAATAATAAGCGCTTCTGCTGATTCTCGTAAGAAGACTAATAACCAGATACTTAAATAGACTGAACTAAATTATTGATTAACAATTAGAAATGGCTGACAAGAAAGATAATAACAAGCCTCTGCTGCCGACGAAACCGCCTCGGGGTAACTACCAGATCTGGGTTATCCTGGCTTCGATCGCCGTCATTCTGGGCGTCATGTACTTCAGCAATTCCAGCAATTTGCAGGACCTGGATTACGATGATTTCAAACAGATGGTGAAGGCAGGCGACGTGCGTCGTGTAACGCTTGTTCAAAACAGAAAATTTGTTGAAGTGACGCTTAAGAACGAGGCGTTGCAGAATGCAAAATATAAGGACCGCCTGAATCAGGGCACATTTGGATCGAGCAGTGCTGCAGGCCCTCATTTTGTCATGAAGGTTGTGGACTCAGGAAATTTCGATCAGGAGTTCCGGATATTCCGCGATAAACTGACTGCTGAACAGTCACCGGAATACAAGACTGAGGATCGGGAGGACTACTTCCAGGTGTTCATCCAGTGGGGATTCCTTTTCCTGCTGTTGTTCGGTTTCTGGATGTTGATGCGTCGAATGACCGGTGGAGCTGGTCCTGGCGGGCAGATATTTAATATCGGCAAATCGAAGGCTGCACTTTTTGATGCAGAAAGCAAGGTAAAAATTACTTTCGCTGATGTTGCCGGATTGGATGAAGCCAAAGAGGAAGTGAAGGAAATTGTAGACTTCCTTAAGACTCCAAGCAAGTTTACCCGCCTCGGCGGTAAGATTCCGAAAGGCGCACTCCTCGTTGGCCCTCCGGGAACAGGTAAGACCCTTCTTGCGAAAGCGGTTGCCGGCGAAGCTGGCGTCCCCTTCTTCTCGCTGTCAGGTTCTGACTTTGTAGAGATGTTCGTGGGAGTAGGCGCAGCACGTGTACGTGACCTGTTCAAGCAGGCAAAAGAAAAGGCTCCCTGTATCGTGTTCATCGATGAAATAGATGCCATTGGTCGCTCAAGGGGACGCGGACAGTTGCCCGGAGCAAACGACGAGCGTGAGAACACGCTGAACTCGTTGCTTGTAGAAATGGACGGCTTCGCTACTGACTCGGGTGTTATCATCCTTGCAGCTACGAACCGCCCGGATGTACTTGACTCTGCATTGCTGAGGCCTGGACGCTTTGATCGTCAGATAAGCATTGATAAACCGGACATCGTAGGACGTGAGGCCATCTTCAAAGTTCACCTCAAGCCGATTAAGCTTGATGCGGGTGTAGATGTTAAAAAGATTGCTGCCCAAACTCCCGGTTTTGCCGGAGCTGAGATTGCCAACGTATGTAATGAGGCTGCTCTTATTGCCGCACGTCGCGACAAGAAAGCAGTAGATATGCAGGACTTCCAGGACGCCATCGACCGTGTGATTGGCGGTCTTGAGAAGAAGAACAAGATCATACTTCCAGAGGAGAAAAAGATCGTTGCCTTCCATGAAGCAGGACACGCCGTTGCAGGATGGTTCCTGGAGCACGCAGATCCACTGGTGAAGGTGAGTATAGTACCCCGTGGAGTTGCTGCATTGGGCTACGCCCAATATCTCCCCCGCGAGCAGTTCCTTTATCAAACTGAGCAGATGCTTGACGAGATGTGCATGGCATTTGGTGGACGCGCAGCTGAGGAAATTGTATTTGGAAAGATATCAACGGGTGCGCTAAGCGATCTCGAACGCATTACCAAAATGGCCTACAGTATTGTGTCCATCTATGGTATGAATCCAATTATAGGGAACATCTCCTTTTACGATTCCAAGCAATCTGAATATTCGTTCCAGAAACCATATTCTGAAGCTACGGCCGAGAAGATTGATAATGAAGTGAAACGCCTTATTGATGAGGCTTACGAACGCACCAAGCGATTATTGACACAACATCGTCAGCATCTTGACCTCATCGCGAAGGAGCTACTGGAGAAAGAAATTCTTTTCCAGGCGGATCTTGAACGTCTGATTGGAAAACGTCCTTTTGAAAAGCTTACTACTTACCAGCAGTTTACTAACGGCTCGGGTAAGTATGAGAAAAAGCAGCAAGAGAATGAGCAACCTGGTGTCGACCCGACTCCAACACTCGAAGGTGAACGGGAAGATCTGGCATAGACAATCAGCAGAAGCCGGCAGTGCAATTGTCTGCTGATAAATTGTCGCGAATAATATTACTTTTGAACTCAGGTGGACTGCCCACCTGAGTTTTTTTATGCCTGAACAGCTCACAAGCCTCGAAGGAAAAAAGATCTACTTCGCCTCGGACTTTCATCTTGGAGTACCTACTCCGGAAGCAAGCCTTGAACGTGAAAAGAAGATAGTACGGTGGCTCGATGCTATCAAAGGCGATGCTCACACCATCTATTTACTGGGCGACATATTTGACTTTTGGTTTGAATACCGGCATGCAATTCCCAAGGGATTTATACGCCTCCAGGGAAAGCTTGCTGAGCTGCGCGACGCTGGTATTCCCGTCATGTTTTTCACCGGCAACCATGACATGTGGATGTTTGACTATTTCGAAAAGGAATTGGGAATACCCGTGCATCGCGATCCGCAGCAGCTAATTGTTGGGCAGCAGAAATTAATGATCGGTCACGGCGATGGGCTGGGGCCAGGCGATTTCCAATACAAGATTATCAAGTGGTTCTTCAACAGCAGGTTTTGCCAATGGATGTTTGCGCGGCTTCATCCAAATCTTGGAATAGGAATTGCAAAATACTGGTCACAGAAGAGTCGCATAAGCAATAATAAAAAGGGTGAGGATGAGTTTAAGGGAGAAGACAATGAGTACCTCCTTGTCTACTGCCGCGAAGTTGAACAGCGGGAGCATCACGATTACTATATTTTCGGTCACAGACATCTTCCCCTCAATATCAAAGTTGGAGACCGAAGCAGATACATCAATCTCGGAGAATGGGTCAACTTCAATACGTATGGAGTATACGACGGAAGGGATGTCGAACTGGAGACGTTCACAGGTTGATCAATTTAATACGGGCTCACGATGAATATCCCCGATCATTTCGAAACCCAAATTGATATATCTCTGAATAGCATTCTCGTTTAGTACTGACATGAATTGAACGCATGGCTCTGTTGAAAAAACTGATTATCAGACGTATGTCCTTGCAAATCACTCTCTTATTCGTTGCAGGATTGTTGGCATCAATGCCGGTAAACGCTCAAAAGCCAATGAAATCTGTTTCGCTGGAGGACGAAGTCACAGGAGTTGCAATTGATCGTCCTGGCGACCTTTACGCTTCACTTCGGAACGGAAAGATGTTTCGTGTTGATACTGATGGCAACATCCTGCTTTTACCCGTTGCAAAAGGAAAACCAACCCTGTTCGATCCCCGCGACGGCTCGCGTTTGTTTGCTTATTACCGGGAAGAACAGCACTATGTTTATTTCAGTTCTTCGCGTGAACTATCCTCCTATCCGGTAGACTCGGCGTTTGCGATTAGCCCCTGGCTGATTTGTCCAAGCGGCGACTACAACGTTTGGATTGCGGATGCTGCCGACAACGTCATCCGAAAAATCAACAGTGCAACGTCCCGTATAGACGCAGAGATAAAATTTAGTCCTGGTGTGGCCGATATTAAATATATGAGGGAGTATCAGGGTTTTCTGTTCGTGCTCCATCCTTCGCGTGGCATTGTGATCTTCAGCAGCATGGGCAAAGAACTTCGAACTATCGGGTCAGGCAGCATCCAATATTTCAACTTCCTTGGCGAGGAGTTATACTATCCTGAAGGCGCAGGACAACTCTCATTCTTCAATCTTTTCAACACTGAGACGCGTTCGGTTAAGCTTATGCGGCAGGCGTCCTTTTCACTTCTTACCGATACACGACTATTTTCAGTTAATGGAAACAGAGTCGAGATATTTCAGGCGCCACGATAAGCTTTTTGAACGCGGAAAACTGTTCACTTTTGAACATATTTGTACATTCAAGGACAAGCAGGTGCAGCCAAAATGCCAAAAAGGGCGTTTTAGTGGTTGGCACAATATTCCCTGATAAGAATCAATTCACCTAAATCCAGACAATCATCAGACATGACTTCGGAAGGCGGCAAAATCCTGATGATCGACGATGATGAAGACGTTCTGCTGGCAGCGAAGATGCTGCTAAAGAAGCAGAGCCATCACGTGATCATCGAAAAGAACCCCAAAAAGATTCCTTTTCTATTGAATAACGATACGTATGATGTTATTCTGCTAGACATGAACTTCAGCAAGGACATCACCAGCGGCAAGGAGGGCTTTTACTGGCTCGAACAGATCCTGCAACACGATCCGTCGGCAGTGGTGATTCTCATTACTGCGTTCGGCGATGTTGAAATGGCGGTGCGTGCACTCAAGCAGGGCGCAACTGACTTTATATTGAAGCCCTGGCAGAATGAAAAACTTATCGCTACGATTTCAACGGCAATTCGCTTAAAGCAGTCCTACAATCAGGTGGACAAACTGAAGAAAGCGAAGGAAATGCTCGAAGAGCAGATCAGTAAACCCTTTGGTGAGATCATTGGCCAAAGCGGGTCAATTCGGGAGGTATTTGGCCTCATCGACAAAGTAGCCCGAACGGACGCAAACGTACTTATACTAGGTGAAAATGGAACCGGCAAGGAATTGATAGCCCGGGCAATTCATCAGCGTTCACTTCGAAAGGATAACAGTTTTGTATCCGTAGATATGGGGGCGATAACGGATACCCTATTCGAAAGTGAGCTATTTGGACATAAGAAGGGAGCCTTCACTGATGCCCGCGAGGATAGACCGGGTCGTTTCGAACTGGCAAACGGCGGTACACTCTTTCTTGATGAAATTGGAAATCTCAACTTGAGCCTGCAAAGCAAGTTGTTGAGTGCGCTGCAATCGCGCATGGTGACCAGGGTTGGATCTAATCAATCTGTTCCTGTTGACATAAGACTAGTTTGTGCTACCAATATGCCGCTGCATAAGATGGTACAGGAAGGCACATTCCGGCAGGATCTCCTCTATCGTATAAATACGGTTGAGATCCGGGTGCCGCCTTTATCTGAACGCGTTGAAGACATACCGCTGCTTGCTGATCATTACCTGAACTACTATGCACGGAAGTATCATAAGAACGTAACCACGATAGCTCCGGACGCGATGGATCGTTTGAAGCGCTATGCGTGGCCTGGCAACATCCGTGAATTACAACACGCGATCGAGCGTGCCGTGATCATGACTGATTCATCGTCGCTGCAGGAAAGTGATTTTCTGTTAAGCCGATCGCTGACTTCCGGTCCGGTCAACAACACGCTTAATCTTGACGAAGTGGAGCGCGCTGCTATAGCTAAGGCCTTACAGATGCACAATGGTAATATCTCGAAAGCCGCCGACGAGTTGGGGTTGACACGTGCGTCACTCTATCGCCGCATGGAGAAATATGCACTTTAATTGGAAATCACCTGTGTTACCCAGGATCGCATTCCTCGGGGCGTCGATTTTTCTGTTCTCGTTCTTTGCTTTTTCGAGAGTAGACTGGTTGTACGCACTGATCTTCCTGGCTGTAAGTGCATATCAGGTGAAGCTCCTTATCGAATACCTTGATCGGTCCAATGAAAATCTGGCCTCGTTCCTGGATTCCATTCAGTTCGATGATCTCTCTTATTCTTTCAAGACGGAAAGCGCCGATCCTGCAGTGAAGAGACTTCACCAGGAAATGAATGAAGCGATGACCAAGCTGAGAATGTCACGCAGGGAGAAAGACTCCGAGTTTCTCTTCTTCAAGAACATTGTGATGCACGTGGGTATCGGCTTGATCGTTTTCCGTGAGGATGGCAACATCGAAATTTTTAACAGTGCGGCTCGTAAACTTTTACGAATCAACCGGGCTGAACATGTGAACGACCTCAAGGCCGTTAGCGAGACATTGGTAAACGTTGTTGAAAAACTGAAGACCGGTGGCCGCGAACTGGTGCGCCTGCGCATAGGCGAAGAGTTCGTCCAACTTTCGATATACGCCATCGAGCTGACGCTAAGAGGTGAGAATGTAAAGCTTATTTCAATTCAGAACATCCAAAGTGAATTGGAGGAAAAGGAAATGGAAGCGTGGCAAAATCTCGTGCGCGTACTTACGCACGAAATCATGAACTCCGTTACTCCGATTTCATCATTAGCTGGAATCGTCGAAGAGGAATTGAAACCTTTTGTGACCAACGGAGGTGGCACGGCCTTAACTCAGGATCAGTTAAGCGACATCCATCTCTCCCTGCAGACAATCAGTAAGCGCAGTGATGGCCTAATTCATTTCGTAAAGGAGTTCCGAAGCCTTACCAGTATTCCCAAACCGAGGCCTGTACAGATAAACATTCACAATCTTTTTGACGAACTGTCGATGCTTCACCGTCGCGACCTGACCGATCGAAGCATTACCCTTAAAACCACGGTTTATCCTGAAGATCTGACTATATCGGCAGACAAGAACATGATCGAGCAAGTGCTCATCAATTTGCTGCGGAACGCCATCCAGGCATTTGAAGAGCAGGACATTAAAACTATAGAGCTCAGAGCTTCTATAAATGAAAAGTCACGACCGGTTATATCGGTGAAAGACAATGGAAGCGGGATCGATCCTGAGGCAATGGAGAAGATCTTCATTCCATTCTTCACCACGAAGAAGACTGGATCCGGTATCGGGTTAAGTCTCTCCAGACAGATCATGCGCCAGCATCAGGGCACGCTGACTGTTAAGTCAACGGTGGGCAAAGGGACAGAATTTTTTATGCGATTCTGAGTCAATTATTTACCTTTGCGAAACTGTAAACAGCGCTATGCAAGACGTACCCGAAAAAGTCACAAGGATACTCACTGAGAAATTGGGCATTGCTGAATCTGAGATCACATCTGATGCAAACTTTGTAAAGGACCTGGGCATCGATTCTCTTGACTACGCAGAAATTGTAATGGAGTTTGAGCAGACATTCGACATTCGAATTCCCGACGATGATGCTGAGAAGCTGCAAACCTTCGGGCAGGCTGTCAAATACATTCAGGATAAAATGAACAAGTAGGCGCTTGCGCTGCTGATGGAACGGGCAATTTTTTCTCGAACTCACGAGTGATGCCATCTCCAGTCGAAAACAAGAAGATAACTTTTATAATCAACCCCAGAGCAGGTGCTGGTCAGGCGGCAGCATTGGAGCAACTCATTGCCCAATATGCCCGCACCAACAATGCTGAACTTGCTATCAGGCACACAGAATCGGCAGGTCATGCAACTCTGCTGGCCAGTGAAGCCTCTGCAAACGGTTCGGACATTGTAGTTGCCGTGGGAGGTGACGGAACTATGAACGAGGTAGCAAGAGGGTTAGTGGGTACTGATACCGCGATGGGGATTGTCCCAAGAGGTTCAGGCAACGGTCTCGCGCGGCATTTAGGCATCCCGTTGAATCCCACCCAGGCGCTGGCTTCTTTATTCAAAAGTGAAGAATTGGCTATTGATGTCTTCACAGTAAATGGAAAGTTATCGTTGAATGTCTCCGGCATAGGCTTCGACGGGCACGTTACAAATTTGTTTGGTGTAAAAAGCGGACGCGGCCTGATGGGCTACGTAACGGTAACGATAAGAGAATTCACCGCTTTTCGCGAGTTCGAGGTTGACATCCGATCCAAAGAATTTACCATACACCGGCACGCGTTCATTGTAGCGATCGCTAACTCTTCACAGTATGGCAACAACGCATACATTGCCCCCACGGCCTCGGTCTGCGACGGACTACTTCACGTTAACCTCCTCAAAAAAATACCGCTCTACCGCATGGACTTCCTTTACGACTTCTTCGCGGGAAGAGTGGGACAATCACCCTATAGCGAGATTCTCGAAACTGCGGCACTGCAATTAACTACAAGCGAGCCTGTCTCGTATCATGTCGATGGAGAGCCTGCGGGAACATCAAACCACTTTGACATCGTTCTTCAACCCCGCGCCCTGAAGGTACTTTATCCATCTAACGTAAAGCGTGTCGTCTGAGCTGGCCTTTCCAGTCTGGCCAGGTAACTCGCATCAGAAAATTTGTCAAATCACGCTAGCAGGGTGACAGCGAACTACGCTAAGGGGGTTATATCTTTGATTACACTTATGCGCCAATCCGGGGCCGACTTGTTTAACAATAAAAACTCATTAACCAACGAACGATAAACACTCACTAACCACCAAACAATGAAAACTCCCATAGGACTTCTCCTGCTGCTATCAATAGCGGTAGTCACCTCAGCTCAAATCACTACTCCACCAAGTGGTGACAATCAAAAGTCTTCTGTAACACAGATGATCGGACTTGTTTCTACCACCATAACTTATAGCAGCCCGGATGTGCATGGCTCGAACGGTGAAGACCGGAAAGGTCATATCTGGGGAGAGCTTGTCCACTACGGGTTTGTTGATCAGGGCTTCGGACCTTCCAAGTCGGCACCCTGGCGGGCAGGAGCAAATGAAAATACAACGATCAAGTTTTCCCATGATGTTCTGATTGAAGGTAAGCCGTTAAAGGCAGGCACTTATGGCTTATTCCTCGCCCTGTCAAAAGAGGGACCTTCTCAGTGGATCTTCAGCAGGAATTCATCCTCCTGGGGCAGTTATTTTTATAGCGAGTCGGAAGATGCATTGCGTGTAAACGCTGCATTGGAAGACTGGCCTTACACCGAATGGCTTACCTACAATTTCGATGACCGTCAATCAAAGTCTGCCCACGCTTATCTCGCCTGGGAAAATAAGCGGATAGGTTTTAAAGTTGAAGTACCGAATGTCCTCGAACTATATGTGGACAAAATCCGGGGTGAGTTAAATGGAACTGAAACTGGATTTGACTACAAGAACTTTGCCGCGGCTGCCCGTTTCTGCGCGCAGAATAAGGTGGCTTTGGATCAGGGACTTCAGTGGGCCGACCTTGCCATCAGTATGCCTTATGTAGGACAGAAAACTTTCGAAACGCTGTCTTCGAAGGCAATGGTGCTTAACGTCATGAACAAGGCGACAGATGCTGATGCAATCATGGCCGAAGCTGTCAGGCTACCCGGTGTTTCCGTGCAGGAAGTTCACGATTATGGCAGATCTTTGCTTGCTGCCAAGCGAACAGACAAAGCGCTGGAAATATTTCAGCTTAACAAAAAGCTTCACCCTGATGACAAGTTTACCACGTACGTTGGCCTCGCACGTGCCTACACTGTGATAGACGACAAAAAGAACGCGATAAAAAATTGGGAAAGCGCCATCAAGAATATTCCGTCAGACCAGAAAAGTAACCTTGCTTATTACGAGGGCGAGTTAAAGAAGCTTAAGGGATAAGAGAGTGTGCAGCATGTGGCATTGAGCGATGCTGTTTAACATCAGGTCTTACAGTGAACGTAAATGATGACCCATTGCCTAATTCACTCTTAGCCCAAATCATTCCACCATCTTTTTCGATAAATTCTTTGGTAAGGAGCAGGCCGATCCCTGCTCCTTTTTCCTGGTGTGTTCCAGGATTTGTAAAGTGCGTGGCCGCATTGAACAAGCGTCCAAGATCATTAGGGGTCATTCCAATTCCTGAATCTGTCACGGAGATCTCAAAAAAGTCTCCGACACGCTTTTCACTGATACGAATGAGTCCACCAGGTCTGTTGAACTTAATTGCGTTAGCGAGAAGATTTCTTATAACAAGCCCCATGTGATTGCGATCGGCAACAATAGACAAAGACTCATCGACTTCATTCAGGATAGTTATATCCTTTTGATGAGCTACTTCGCTGAAAAGGTCGATCTTCTCTTCTATCACCGGCCGCAGACGCATAGCCACAGGGTTACTCTGCAATCCATTAAGCTGGGATTGTGCCCAAACGAGAAGGTTGTCAAGGTCACCCTGCACTGAATCAAGGTTTTTTCTAAGCTTCCGGGATGATTCAATAAACTCGTCTTTCGATAAGCCGCCCAATCCCATCACCGTAACCAACCCACGCAAGCTTGCCAATGGACTGCGCAGGTCATGACTAATGATTGAAAATAGTTTATCCTTCGTGGTGTTAATGCTTTTCAATTGAGCGGCCTGCTCGGCGATTTCTTCGTTCTTCGAAGCAAGTTCATCATTTGCCTTTTTCTTAAGCCTGTTACTGTACAATAAGACAAAAGCAAGAATCATCATCAGCGTCAGGCAGCCGATCGAAAAGTACATCCACAACCTCTGACTATTTATTTCTTCCTGTTTCAACTGTGCCTCTTTCGTCAAAAGTTCAATTCTGGCTTCTTTGATTTCTGAATCAAACCTTGCTTGCAACAAAGCGTTTTTTTCGTTGTTCCTCTGTTCCTGCAGAGAATCATGGACGCTCAGATATTGTCCCTGATAGTCATATGCGCGGTGCAATTCGCCAGCAGATGCGTGAATCTCGGCGATCAATTTCAAAGAACGTTCGAGTTCACTTTTAAAACCATATTTCCGGGCGACATCCAGGTTGGCAATTAAGGTGTTCAGCGCCTGTGTATATTTTCCCAGTACGTAATGTGCCTTTCCAATCCGATGATTAGTTGACACTTGCAGAAAGATGTTTCTCAGTTCAGTTGCAATGCCGATCACTTCATTAAATTTCAACAGTGCATCCTGATATCTTCCTTCGGCCATATCAATGTCTCCGAGAGTGCGGAGGGCGAAACCAAGCAGATATCTCGTATTGGCTTGTTTGCTCAGCGCAAGTGCCTGCTTTGCATAAAAATTAGCAGAGTCGATCTGTTCATTTTGCAGGAAGCAAAATGCGATATTGTTAATGCTGCGTGCCATAGCGGGTAAATCATTGATCTCCCGGCTTATCTCATATGCTATCTTAAAATCTGCAATACCCTCTGAATACTGTTTCTGCTCAATACGAACGGCAGCGATAGTGTTGTGGCATTTGGCTGCCAGCATTTTATCATCAATAGCTTCGGCTAACTTCAGAGCGTCGGCGGAAAGCTCAAATGCTTCAGAAAATTCGCCACGCCGGTAATAGATCCATCCAATATTTTCAAGTGCGTTGCATTGGCCCCTTTTGTAATTCAAAAGCAATGCGAGATCGCGGGCTTCTTCGGCATACTTAAGCGCATGTTTACTGTCTTGTTCGCGGATAGTGGTGGCAAGCAAATTCAATTGCCACACACGCATCGTGTCTGACTGAGTGGTATTGATCAGATTAAGAAGGCTGTCTGGGTCAATTCGCTGCGCAACGGCGGGCACGGCCTGAAGTGCTAACGTGATCCAAAGCAGCAAAGAGCGATACAACATAGGGTAAAGAGATCCTGAACGGTTTCGAAACTTCGCAAAGTCGCCGAACTAATTCCCGTCGAATCCAGACCAAAACCTACACAGGTTAAGTTGCGCGAAGCCAAGGCAGGAAAAAACGATTGAAAAATGTATTTCTAACGTTTCCGCAATTCGTTGCCGTACACGCAGACTACGGGTTACAACTTAGAATTGCGAGCAGAAACGTTCGTCAAGCTGTCCTATTGGCTGTCCCGGGGGGATCGCCATGTCTTTGCTCTTTTTCAGGTGCGGCGGGCCCTCCAGGGTCCTCCGGATCTGGTCAGCAGCCGAAGCATAATGTGCTTTCCACTGTTCCTCTGAAGCAGACTCGGCCTGTTTTGAAAGCCATGATTTTAACTGATTTGCCTTCAACACAGCAATAGACCTTACTTGCTGCGAAGCATTTTCGTCGCCACAAAGGGCGAGAAGTTGACTTATGAAAACGTCACTTGTCGTGACCTGAACAGCCGCGTCAAATCCCTTTAACGGCGCTGCTTTTGTTGTCGCCATCGCGATTTTATCAATAATGGACTCTAATGAAGGTTGTTTCGAGTCGCGTGCATGATGCTCATATAATCTTCCGGCACGCGCGGGATGCAGCAACAAGCCAATCGTTAATTGAGATGCATTTTCAGCGGCAGCTAATCCGTCAAATGCCAAGTCCGTTCGGCCACTCACTAACTCGCGATGATGATCGTAAAACATAGGACGAGGAGGAATGTTCTTCAGAATGTTTTCAGGTAGCGCCAGCGTTGAAGGACTGATGGTCTTCAGAAGAGAGGCGAGCGCATGCTCCTGCAAGTCGGGAGCGATGAACTCTGTTACAAGCTGACCGTCACCACGCAGTGCGTAACGATAATTTAAACCTCCAACCAGTTTAGCTGCCGCTTCAGTTTGATAACGATGAAAAAAATACATTGGCACCAGAACTTCCTCGAGGGTAGCCATTGGCGCGTGTGGTTTAATGTTACGTTCACCGAAATTACGGAGGGCAATTTTTCGAATTTCAAGAACGCGTTCCAACTCATTGGTTGCATCCTTCCCATTGTCCCATAGGTGAGCAAAAGGATGCGCACCACCGCGAGGCCGTGCATCCTGATCAGACAAGAAAGTCAAGCCGTCGCGAAGGCTTTTCTGAATAATTCCGTCCAAAGCTGAACGCTCATTAGTCCCATCCGGAAAATCCTGGTAACCAAATTGAATTGCTACTTTATCCCAGACACCGATCCTGTCGCCATACGCCTGCTGCAATGAGAGTTTTCCATTCTGAACTTCGACATTGGGGTGCGGGTAATCCATCACCGATGCATTTTGTTCTGAACTGGCGCTGTAAGCGTGAGCAAGCCCCAGCGTGTGACCGACCTCATGAGCTGACAATTGTCGTAACCTGGCGAGTGCCATCTGCTGCATTTCTGGCGATACCTGTTCGGAGCCATATGGAGCAAGAAGGCCTTCTGCTATCAGGAAGTCTTGCCGAACCCTTAAAGATCCAAGGGTAACATGGCCTTTAATAATTTCACCGGTCCTGGGGTCTGTAACGCTTGCGCCATACGACCAACCGCGCGTTGATCTGTGTACCCATTGAATTACGTTATAACGGACGTCCATTGGGTCGGCATCCTCGGGCATCATCTCAACAATAAATGCATTACGATAGCCGGCAGACTCAAAGGCCTGGTTCCACCATCTCGCTCCATCGAGAAGCGCCGAGCGAATTGGCTCGGGAGTACCACGATCAAGGTAGTATATGATAGGTTTTACGGGATCGCTTAGGGTTGCCGTTGGGTCTTTCTTTTCGAGTCTATGACGGGCAATGAAACGCTTTTCAATAGGCTCGCTTACAGGTGTGGCATAGTCGAAATACGAAATGCCAAAGTAACCAGAGCGCGGATCAAAAGGACGCGGTTTATACTGATTGTCCGGCAGCCTGACGAATGAATGATGCTGCCGAACTGTTACACTGCCAGGTGAAGGAACAACGCTTTTAATAAAATCCCCCTGTGGATTGCCACTGAAAGTAAGTATGGCTTCAAACTCGGAATTCTCCGGAAAATTCTTCGTTGTCTCCCGGAAGAGCGCGCTGCGCTGTTCATCAAGGCGATAATCTCCCTGATGTTCATCACGAAGGCGCTGCGCCACGCCGTGGGCATCACGCAGGACAAAAGAAGTCGCATCGACAAGGACTCTTCCGCCGCTTTCAGCTTCAATAGGAAAGCCCCACAGGACTGATTGTGCAAAGGCTTCCTCCACTGCCTTGCGCTCGTCCTTGTCATTTGATATTGCGCGATACATATAATTCGGTTCAGTCAGCAGCACCTTTGCGCCGCGCCGATCAAACTTTACCACATGAACGCCGCCTATTTGTCCTCTGTCAAGACCCAGGTCGTTGGAGCCAACACCCGCTGTAAGCGAGCGGACGTATAAGAATTCTTCATTGAATCTTTCGATGACTAAATACAGCTTGTCCTTCGGTTCATCATAATAATATGGAATGTAACCCGGGAAGTGCCTCATGCCTGACACCTTGCTGCTAATCGGGTCGACGGTTGGAGACGAGTCAGATTTTTTCTTCTGCCCGAGAACAGATGTTGTAAAAGCAAACCAAACGATTGCAGTAATTATCGAAGGATACCTCATAGCTTTAGGTAGGTTAAACTACTAAGCTATTAATTAAAGGCAGTCCTGCAAAGTGCGATCTACTGCGCGATCAATGTATTATAATGTTTAAATAGTCTGACGAGGTCGGCCTCATTCTTGAGTGAAAGGTTGCTGTCGCTCATGAATTTTTCCATCTCGTCCGCTCTGTTCCCAAAAATTGAAAGGACCTTCTTTTTGGTATTGCTGAGTTCAACAACAGCTTTGCTTTGACCAACATAATAGCTTCCCTCCTTGAGAATTTTATCGTCGCGACTACCAACGTCAAACGAAACGTTGTAGTCTGCTTTTTTTACGCGGACCTGAGTACGTTTAAACAAAGGGGCCGGGCCATCTACAAGAACTTCGAAGAATCCCGTGAGCGGAGTATTTTCAAATTTATAATCGCGTGCGTTGACAAAGAATACAGGCTCCACACGGGTCGAATCCTGCCAGCTGAAACTTTTGATTCGTTTACCTTCGAGGACCTTCACACCATTGTCTGTTTTGATGTTAAGAGCATCCGCATAGATATCGTATCGAACCGAATATCCCTGAATCACCCGGTCATCTTTATACAATTGAATGGCAGACTTGAGCCAGTTTGGAGTGAGGTATGTGTCGCCTATGACCTTTCCCGGAGGTGGCGGCACTCCATATAGCACCTCATTTAAGGATACCTGGGAGCCGTCCGATAAGCTTTCCATAGTATATGAAGCCCGGATGCTTGATGGTATCGCCGAATCCTGTCCGACGCAAACATCGACCTGTAGGAGCACTATGACCGCAAGCCCGAATTTGTAAATGTGATTCAACATGGTGGGTTGGAATTAAAAACCCTGACCAGTCTCCTTTCTCCGGAGTCTGATCAGGGTATTAAGTTACTCATTTAGTGTAAATCAAGCGGCCAGGTTTTTCCATCATTTCTGGTGAGCGTCGTACGTGCTATATCACCGTATGTATTGGACCATTCGAAAACGAGATCCTGCGCATTAACCGATATGAACTTAAGGGTATACGTATCGCCATATTGATCTGAGCCGCCAAACGAAATGTTGCCACAAACATCTTCAAGCGTTGCGCCAGTTGCCGGGTCATCTCCATAAGCACACGCAAAAACGCCGAATGTAACATCGCTGATGGCATAAACCCCTCCGCCCAGATCTTCCAACTCACCTTCGCCTGTGTTGATACCAGAACATGCATCTGCATCGCCACCATCTCCGAGAGTTAAAACTGTTGTCGAGTAGTCATATGTTCCACCGATATCCGAAGCGCACGCCACATTGTAGTTCAGAGAGACTGGTTTGTTTGCCACCACGCTCGGGCTATATCCGCCATTGAGATAGCGGCCGTCGCCAGTTGTTACATAGCCATTTATCGTAAATGAATCGCCCAGGCCAAGTGAATCAGCCGTTAGCACCTCCTTTGGGAAAGCACTTACAAGCTGATCGAATCCAATCAACACATCTGCTGGGAAAGACGTTAGTGTTGTGAACGTTGCATCATTACTTTCTCCAGTCACAGCGTTATTGTACGTGATTATGATATCAACGCTTGAAACATCAGTTTCTCCTTCGGTGTTAACTTCAAATGCCATTTTAGAGCTATTGAAGTCGTACAAATCGATAAATCCTGAATCATTGTCACTCTGAGCAAACAGCGGGATGGCTCCCTTCTGAAATTTGTCGAATGGCTTTTTGGCATCGTCCTCACACGACACGCTGAACAGCAGCGCGATTAACGCAGGAAGGATGTACTTTATCTTTTTCATCTCTATTCAGTTTTGTTTGATGAAGCTGGTCGCTTCGTTCATCTTGTTTTAGATAGTCATCATTCTGCGTCCCAGAAGATACGATCAGTTGTGACGTTCTTTTGAGTTGGCGCGTTTTGATTCAGCGTCAGAGACTGTGAATTGTAGGCCATCGAAACCGGGTACTGACGACTTGTTCCAGTATAAGGCAGGTCGTCTGTGTTGGGATCATACATGACCGGAAAGCCTGTGCGGCGATAATCCGTATATGCATCGATAGAAAAACCGAAACTGGCGATCCACTTTTCGGTTAGAATCAATTCGAGTTTGCCGGTTGCGTTCGCTGCATCATACTTCGCAAGCACAGCGGCGACGTAAGTATTGATGGCACCCGCTGTAATAAGGGGAGCGCCTGCATCTGCCGCAATAGCATTGACCTTTGCAAATGAAGCACGGATGGCGTCCTCGAACAGCTTACGATGATCGCCTGTTACTCCAGGTTCGGTAAGGACCAGCTCGGCCTGTGTATAGAGTGATGCAAAATGCGTGTACAACCTTTGGGCTACCGTACCGGGTCCCGTGATTGCGCCGGAAGTATTCACTTCACCACCTTTGCCATCATCATAGCGGCCACCAATTGCGTACAAGCCCAGAACCGTTTGTGAACGATCCTGCTGCCAGCCCTGGTTCACACCAGTTGAGGCAAAGTGAATTGATAAGAAGCCGTTATCATCAGTGTATTCAGTAGGATTCTGCGCATCGGCCGGATCTGTGAGCTGCTTAAACCAGTAGTAGGGAACACGAGGATCACTGATTCCAGTCAGAACATCGTTAAGTTCGCTTTGATTGGTCATGATCTCGTAGAAATACGGGCTGATGTAGCTTACTTTGTTGCCCAGGGTGTACTCATAAACAAATGCAGGATTCCGGTTGTCTGGGGCAACCGATGTTCCGTACTCTAGTTCGAAGTCTGCACCCGAACGGAGCAAGTCTCCTTCAGCAATTAGTGCATTCACCTGTGCCGATACATCTGCAACGAGTCGTGTCTGATTATACAGCTTCAATTTGAGTGACTTTGCAAGACGGCGCCAGGACACCAGATTTCCTCCATAGATTACATCATCTGTAGCAGGAGAATCCTCTGAAGCCTGGGCGAGGTTTGCAATTCCATTATCCAGCAGTTGAAGAAGAGCAGGATAGATCATCGCATCGTCGTCGTACTCAGGATACAATGCCTCCTGAGGATTAAGAGCAGCGGAGAATGGAACGTCTCCCCACATGTCGACGATCATGCTGTAAGTATACGCGGTCAGAATTTGTGCTACTCCAACGTATTGGGGACTTCCCTCTTCAGTACCCTGGTCAATGATTGTCTTTAAGTCCTCGAGTGATCCGGAGTAAAGGTTCTGCCATGAGGTTGTAATCTGAAAGTCATCGCCAGAGACCACATATTGATCTACACTTCCTCGCTGGACAGTTTGATGCACCAGAATCGAAGTTGGTGTAGACATCCCGTTGTTACCAATTCCAAGCGAGTTAACAAGGGTGACCTCCGATTGTGTGAGCAGCTGTCCCAGAGTAACCTCCGATGGATTGTTAGGGTCAACGTTTATATCGAAATAACTGTCGCATCCTGAGGCAACGGCAAGGGTAGCCGCCAACGACAGTATGCCTATTCGCTTATTCAGTTTCATTGTCAGTAAGTTTGAATTAGAAGGTTACTCTGAGGTTCACGCCATATCGCTTCACAGAAGGCGCCGCATTGTATTCAATTCCGGTATAGTTCTGTGCACCAAAAGAACTTGTTTCCGGATCATAGTTGCTATGCTTCGGGAAGTTCGGTGCATTGTAGAACAGATTGCGTCCGGTGAATGACAGACTAAGAACTCCAAACGGAGTTTTGCTTAGCAGCGTTTTAGGAAAGTCGTACGATACTCCCACTTCGCTAAGGCGAATGACTGTGGCATCATACACACTGTTTTCATCAGCGGAATTGATTGCAAAAGAGCCTCCTGCTGTCTGAAAGTAAACGTCGTTAAGAATCACCTGAGTTGTGTTTGGAATCTTCTTTCCATCGTCGAGGATTGGCTGGAAAGTATTTGCATCACCCCATACACCCGGAACGATAAAGGTACCTTCCCGATTCTCCGTATCACGCGTTACACCGCGACCCAGATAGAACTGGTTCGTTGCAGACCACAGTGAGCCGCCATGGCGATAGTTCCACAAGCAGGAAAGAGTGATGCCCTTAAAGCTTAGTGAGGTGCCGAGGCTGGCGAGATATTTAGGATTCGGATTACCGATGTACGTAAGATCATTCGACTGAATCATCAGCCCTGTCGCCGGATCGATGAGCAGGTTACCTTCATCATCGCGGGTGTTGGTCGTGCCCTTTAACGTTCCATATGGCTGACCAACAGCCAACACAGGCGTGACTTGTCCGCCATACAAAGCGCGTAGCACGATCTCATCGATACCCGTAGTAAGGCTTTCAACCATGTTACGGTTGCGTGTAAATGTACCGTAGATATTCCAGGTAAATCCATTTTCCATACGCACCGGGGTAACATCTGCACCTATCTCTATACCCTTGTTCGAAACTTCACCAAAGTTGGTAATGAATTGGTTGAAGCCAGATTCATCGGGGAGCGCAATCGGAGCGATCTGATCGGTTGTGCGGATATCGTAATACGTTGCCTTAAGGCTTGCTCTGTTATTGAAGAAAGCAAGCTCTGCCCCTACCTCAACTGTTGTTGTAAACTCGGGAGTCAGGTTGGGGTCGTAAACAGTCGTACCCTGCGTTGCGCCCGGCTGGCCCAGGAAGGGCAAGTCATTGCCAGGAACAGCACCAACCACGCCACTTGAGTTTCCAAGGTTGAGGCTATAAGTCGGATAGAGTGAATAAACCGGAGCATCATTACCTACGCGCGACCAGGCAGCACGAATCTTTCCGCTAGTAAGAATATTGGACTCTATTCCCAGGGCGTCAGTAAAGATAAATGAAGAGCTCACCGACGGGTAGAAGAAACTGCGCTTGCTTGCCGGCAACGTTGAAGACCAGTCATTGCGACCTGTCAGGTTAAGGAATAAATAATCCTTGTATCCGAGTGACACGTCTCCAAATAATCCCATCAACCGACGACGATAATACGTACCGCCAAAGGGAGTGACCGAATTAAAATTGTCGAGGTCATCGATATCAAATGCAATGGAATTCACTCCTCTCACCTGCTGGTTCTCGCCAGTTCGCTGATTGATATTATAACCGCCGATGACCTTCAGGCTCAGATCCTGCGCGAGGTCCTTGTTGAAGGTTACAAGAAGGTTTGATTCGATTTCCTGATAGTAGATTTCGTCGGTAACCAATTGACCGATACCTGCCGCGCCAACGGATCCTCTACGGGTAACTTCCTTGCGTCTGTCATTGTAAGTGTTCACCCCTACTTTGTAATTGAAGCTCAGCCAATCAGTAACATCGTAGCCGATGTTAATTGATGCAGCAATGCGATTCACCTGGCTTCGTAAACCGTTGTACTTTGAAGAATAATATGGATTGTCAGCGGCAGCGCCAAGGAAGAACACGTTGGCGTGGTCTTCAGTCTCATAAGGCTGTCCCTGAATATCCCAGTTGCGACCCGGGAACAGGATACGGGACAATACCGAAGCACTCACCTGGCCTGCCTGACCATAACCGGCCAATGGCCCCTTTTGCTCGGTATTGATATAAGAAAGATTGCCACCAACGTGGAAACCATTCTGTAACTGGGTAGTTCCGCCAAGACTGATATTCGTTTTGCGAAACTCTGAATACGGAATGTATCCCTCCTGATTCATATTGGAGGCAACCAATGTCATCACGGATTTTTCATTTCCACCACTGATCGTAATAGAATTGTCCCAGACCTTGCCGTCCTGGAAAAAGTCCTTTGCGTTGTTGGGGTACGCGCGATATGGAACCATGGTGGGTCCGTCAGGGAATGCGTTTGCGTAGGCGCCCCAGTATGGAATTGAATCGACTTCGCTTCCATTTGGTACTGCGACCCCTCCTACATAATTAACGCCTGGGTCCGGGCGATCAAATGCAGGTCCCCATGATCCGTTGGCTTCAGCATAGTTACCTCTCGAACCTGTGCCATACTTGTTCTGATAGTCAGGGAGGTTGGCGATCTGTTCGATCGCGAATCCGGAGTTGAATGAGATTTCGAGACCCTTGCGCGATGCTCTGCTGCTACCGGACTTGGTAGTGATTACAACGACACCGTTAGACGCGCGAACGCCATAAAGGGCTGCAGCTGCGCCACCGGGCAGGATACTCATTGACTCAATGTTGTTTGGGTCAATGTCAGCGATACGACTCGAATACGCAGCTCCATCTGTTAGCTCGTTTGATGAAGTTGAGTAGGAGTTGTCGAAGGGAATCCCATCGACGACAAATAGCGGTTGATTGTTTCCAAACAGAGACTTATTACCTCTGATCGTGATGCGGGTAGCGCTACCGGGAGCACCGCTAGAGCTCAGGATATTTACGCCGGGAATTTTCCCCTGTAAACTTCTGAGCACATCAGGTTCCGACTTCTGAGCGACTTTATCGCCGGAAACATTTCCTACAGCATACCCCAATGCCTTGCTTTCGCGCTCGATACCAGCTGCGGTAACAATGACTTCACCCAATTGGGTGACATCGGGCTTCATTTGAATGTCGACAACTGATCGCTCTCCAATATCAGCCTCCTGGGTAACAAGGCCAATAAACGAGAAGACCAGGATACCACCAGTCGCAGGCACTGTGAGGCGATACTTTCCCTCAGTGTCCGTCACAGTTCCGGTGGTCGAGCCCTTTAAAACAACATTCACACCTGGTAACGCTGTCCCATCTTCCGACGATGTGATAACACCCGTTACCGTTCGTTCCTGGGCCATCACGTGACTTATCGTCACGCCCAGTAACAAACCACTTAGCAGTAAAAATTTCCTCATACTTTCAGGTTAATTTGAGTTATTCGATTTCCTCCTTTACAGGTGACTAACACCTGGAAGGTTAGCTATTCAAATAACCTTAAACCTGTAAGCAAAAGAATGACTAACATAGGGGTAAATTAGAGCGTTGCAGATCACGCAATAAGTGGTAGGCTGGTCACAAAAAGGAAACATTGCCTTCATCTGAAACGACATAAACAACGTGTTGGCTAAACGCAAAGCTATAAGAGGTCACGGCTTTGTCTGATCAAAAGAATACAGCAATTCAGGAGGGTCGATTGACCATGATAATATTGACCCTTATTGAGGTATATATTCCCCAACAATCAGGCTCATTACAAGTCTATTCACCAGAAATAACAGTTTAAACTTTATCCCCTGAAATTCGGGGGACGGGAAGGGCGTCTAAAGTAATCGGATCAAAAATCTCAGAATCAGATGGCGAAAGCCGCTTCGTTCGACCAGGACGAACGCTGGTTCGGCGTAAGAACAAACCATCTGACCGTTTCTTAACAAATTCATCCCTTTCGGGTGATGAACAATTCAAGCGTATACATGACATTTGTTCGAAAGATCCTTCATCCAAATGAGTAGACTTTTCTTCATAAGTTTAGGTTAATGATAAGAACTTCTCAGAAGGATTAACCCTCCGGACGGGAGGGTTTTTTTATGCCTATTGGTGAACGAGCTTTCTTTCTGTCACAATTCTCCCCTTGCTTCGGAACACCACTATATAAACGGCTGCAGGCAAATTACCAACATCGACCTGAGTGCCATCAATGGTATCCAAAGTCTGCGATAGCAACGAAACACCACGCAAGTCCTTAACCTCTATGTTGTCGATTCCGGATCCGGAAGGTACCCGAACGGTTACCACACCATTTGCCGGATTGGGATATATCGATACATCTTTTTGCATGTTGACTTCCGTGGCTGTCACAATTTCGGTTGTCAAAGCACGAGTCACTGACCACTCACCTTCAATATCTGCGTCTACCGCCTTTACACGAACGTAATAAGTGAGTCCCTCATTCAATCCCGTAAGGACATATTCAATTCCATCCCAATTCTCAACGCGGATGAGATTATCACTAAAATCCTCCGTAAGCGAAACTTCAATGATATAAGAATGGCTTCCTTCCGGATTCCACCTGATTACTGCATCACTTCTACCGTCGGTCTGCCAACTCAGTGTAACGTCAGGAGCCGGCGGCGCTGACACTGAAAAGCTGCCCACTGACCACGCGCTACTATCGTTGCCGGCTATCGACATCACCCGCCAGTAGTACCAGGCCAGCGACTTCAATGGACTGTTCACGACATAATAATTTTCGGTAGTGTATTCGGATACTATTTCTCCATCAAAGTCAGGAGAGTTTGAGATTTGGACGACATAACCATTCACATCGTGACTGCTTCCCCATTGCAGCGTATTGGCCGACCCTGACACCTGACTTCCGATTACAGGTGATAAAATTACAGGAGATGGGAGGCGTTTATTTATCAGGAATAAATCAAATGCACTGTTGGCGTCGCCGTGAACTTGATTGCTACCACTACCGAGAGTTGCGGATACACGCCAGCGCATACTTAATGTGTCTCCATATTCGACGCCGAGCGTCTTCATCGCGGCAAGTATCATGTCAGCGTTAAGAACGCGAGTTGTATCCTTGCCGATGTTTCCAGACGTCCAGGATGATACTGCCACGCCACCTTTCAACAGATCCACGTTCATAGAATAATCCGCAGATTCTGCGGCACTGTTCCAGGTAAAAACAAGTGAATCAAAGTTATTGTCAACATTGAGCACACTAGATGTTGCAGGTAGCAACAGGTCGAAATTACGCAGGCTGGGGTCGACCTCAGCATCGATCCACTTGATACGCTTGTCAAGCCACGACTTTAGATAATCAATTTCACCAGCATACGAACCAGGTGCAACAGCATTAGGCCAAACGAAAGTGTTCAATATAGGCCACTTCATAAAGTTTAACTCTTGCGACACTGCCAATTTGGAAGCTTGTCCGTCGATAAAGTTCTCTACTGTTTGTTCCAGATCGATGCGATGATCTCTCCAAAACTGATAAACCTTTTCCTCAAACGCCGGATCCTGCATCAACCTCCCAAACCAGGGTCCCATTTTTATCCACCAGCCGGACGGATTCTCATTGCCATTGAAATTAACGTTGCCAGCGCTTATGTCAAAATCCCATAGCGGACCAAGCTTAAGTTTTTCGTTTCGTTCCTTATACATGAACACACTTGAGTGGAATATCGCATCATTGTTTTTAAATAATTCATTCACCCAATACCAGCGAATAAAGCTTTCAGTGTCTATATATTTAGCATAGCCATTAGAAGGATCGTCAAACGAAGACGAGAACAAGGTTGTCTCCATCTCATTTACATAGTTCTTAATGTAATCGAACTGCTTGCCGGTGATTTCTTCGGGTGACTTTACAGTGATTGGAACCCCATGGGTTGAGTAAAACCAATTGACTTCATCTAAGTGAGCGTTCACTTCGAGAAAGTAACCACCCGAGATAACGTCATCGTCTTCGTCGTCTTTCGACAATTCAGTGACATTTACCCTTTCTTTGGAAACTTTTATATGTTCACCCAACAGATAACTTCCCTGATATGCGCCATTTAACACAAGCTCGACTGGTTGGGCACGACAATTGTATTCGAGTCCAAAGTCCTCACCTAAGGCAAATCCCAGGCTTGCTCGGCTAAGCGTTTTATCTGAATAGTTGGCTAACAATACCCAATCTTTATCGGCCGGGTATCCCAGCACCGATGCCTTGCTATTTAGTTTCAGGCGATAAGGTTTTTTGGCCATTCCCCATGTCGTATTCCCGCGACCCTTGATGCTTGTATTAGCATCAATGTCAACAGCTCCCCCGGTCGTAATGATCTTTACTTTTCCGGCGACGTAGATGTCCTTGCTTTCGATTGGGGCGTTGTTTACAGTATTTACGTAAACGATCGGAAGGCCCGTGTTAATAAGTTTTACAAGATATGTTTTAGCAACCTGGCCGTTCTGATGAAGCACATACGCCACCGGTGCACTAAAGTCGACATCCGACCATTGGCTCTCCTGAATTTTGTCGTCAACGGTCACACTATCCGCAGCGCCGTAATTAAACTCCGGGATCAGCTTAGTTCGATCGATTCCAGCGGGTACTAATCCTATGACCAGGCTGTCGCCGTAGATATCGCATGAAATTGACTCCTGAATCTTGCCGATGTTGTCTGAGGCGTTAAACCTGAAGGTCGTTAACCCAATCTCGTCAGTTTCTTCTCTCGTTGTAAATTGGTTGAACGCCGAGAATACCAGTTCATCATCTATCGTTTGTCCTATACGCCAGTAGTACAAACTGTTCTCGTCAAGCTTTTCTTCAATCGCAATGCTTTCCCCGGCTATTCCGTCGGATTCAAAAGTTATGTTTTGAAATGTCTCCGCATCAGAAATCTGGACAGTATACGGTCCACCCGAACCAGACCATCGCAGAGTTGGTGTGAGTGAGACATTAGTTGCATTGTTTCCGGGGCGAAGGAGATTAACATCTGCGATTGGATGCACCTCACCACCGGCTGCAGCTATGGTCACATTGTCAAAACGGTTATTGCCGGCAGATCCACCGCTACCGGCCTCAAACTCGATAAGAACTCTGAAGTTTGGATTGTTGTTTACAGCACTGATGTCCGTAAAGTCCAGCGATACGATTTCCGGTACGCCATCCTTTGGAGCGACGGATGTAAATGGGACGAATATCACGCCGTCGATAGAGTATGAAATGAGTTGCCGTCCTGCGCCACTTCCCGAGCGACGGGTTTCATATTTGAACCGTAAAGACGAATAACCAGTAGTCGGCACGTTGAAATATAATCTGGATCCGATTGGCAAGTTGATCCTCAGATGCGCCCCGGCGGGGTCGCCATTCAAAGCATTTTGTCCATTGAAGTCCTGTCCGGTAGAACTAACAGCTTCGCTTCCCGACGGTCCCTCAAACATAATTGAGGTGCCGGCCGGCCCCGCATTAGGTACCAGCATTGTGGCGGGATTGTTAAAATTCCAGTAGGCGAATGGAACATCCTGGCCATTGGAATGGCCCGCGATCAATACCAGCAAGAATACGCCCACCGACTTTGCAGTCTGTAAAAATCTCATCATCAACCAGCTATTAAAAAGTGACCTCAGATCTGAAGGTTTGGGCACCCCCCAGACTGATTACGAATCGCAAGTTGCGGTGATGATGACAGATTAAAGTTGTGGATCAAAGCAAAACCTTACAACCGTGCCGTTTTCTAGTGTCAACGGTCCAGCTGCATGTCAATCTTTTTTTTACGACTAGATTAACTTTTCCAGATTAGCCTTTGCAATCGCCTCAGATTTGGAGTTTACCTGAAGCTTCGAGTAAATATTTTTGATATGCGTCTTCGCCGTCTCCTTTGAGATAAACAGCTCTTCCGATATTTGCGTGTATGTTTTGCCCTCCGATATGAGCTGAAGTATCTCTGTTTCGCGCTTCGTCAATGGTGAATTCGGATTTACATGGAAGTTGTCAATCACCATACGCGCAATCCGGCTACTCATGGGCGCACCACCTTTCACGATCTCTTCAAGCGCGCTCAGCAGCTCCATGTAGTTAGCGCTTTTCGTTATGTATCCGGAAGCTCCAGCTTTCAAAGCCTCAAAGACAAGCTCGCTGTCCTCATACACAGAAACCATTATGATGTCAGTATGCGGGCTTTTTTCTTTGATGGACTTAGTGCCCTGAATCCCATTCACGCCCGGCAATTCGATATCCATCAATACAATTTCGGGCTTATCTCTGTTGATGCTGGCGATTGCCTCTTCGGCAGTGCCATATGCGCTCACCACCATAAACTTTTGCGAACTGTTCACGATCAACGTGAAGCTATTGCGTATCTCCTGATCGTCTTCCACAATCATGACACGTTTTTTAAACGGCAATGCCATATTTGACGGTTTTGTTTAGTGCGAAATTGAGTATGATCTTAGTTCCCTGATGCTTCTCGCTGTGTATACGTAAAACTGCGTTGATCCTGTTGGCCCTATCCCGAATATTTTGCAATCCATTTGATTTTTGTAGCTGATCGGGTGAAAATCCAACTCCATCGTCCTCCAGACAAATCTCAAATCCATCTCCTGAATCTCTTCGCAGTGAAAAAGAAATGTTATTCGCCTCTGAATATTTAAAAGCATTCGTCATTGCCTCTTTAAATATCAGATTGGCCTGTCGGCTAAAGCCATAAGGCAGCCGGATCTTTTCTCTTACTCCATTGAAGGCACGAAAGTTCATGTTCTTTTCTTCGAACAGCTTCTCGCCAAAGTCTCTGATGTGAATAAACAATTTTGACAGCTCGTCGTTCACAGGGTCAATTGACCAAATGAAGTCTCTGGTACCGGTGTACAGATATTTCGCTGAGTCTTCAACCTTCGTATACAGGTCCTGACCATTAGCCACGCGCGCACCCGCAACGGCGCCATTAGCCGTCTGTCGCGCGCCGTGTTCGTGCGCTGATACACCAGCTACTTCTGCATTGCTGTTTTCGTTAAGGCGAAGCAGGCTTACGTAGTTAATAATGCGCGTAAGCTGATTACCCATCTCGTCGTGGAAATCCCTGGCGATCTCTTTACGCAGGTGCTCCTGCTCGCGTTGCCGAACGCGCTCCATCATCATGAGCCGGTTTACCTTTTGCTTCACTCTCAAATACAAAATCAAGGTGACGAGTCCGGCAACGAATATGAAAGCGCCGACAATAAAAGCCGTAGTCTGATAGAAGGGCGACTTTATGGTAAACGTATAGGCTATGCGCGTATCTGACCAGCTTCCACGGTTGTTCGTGCTCATTACCCTGAACGTATACGTTCCGGGAGGAAGATTGCTGTAGGTGACCTGGTCCATCGTGGATGGCAATGACCAGGTCTTGTCAAAATTCTCAAGAATGTATTTGTACCGAACAGATTTAGAATACCTTTTGTCGACGCGATTAAACTGAAAAGTGAGATGGTTCCTGTCGGGTGGAAAGACCGGTTGATACGGTATCTGATAAAATCCGTAGGTACTGTCACTATAAGCGCGTGCCGAGTATTCGCCATACAACAACTTCACGTCTGTGAGATGTATGTCAAATGACCGCATGTCATGCTTGTCGAGATCATTGTATTCATACAGCCCATCAACCAGGCCGAAGTACTTCGCATCAGGGCTAATGAAGTAAGCGTTTTGATTGGTCTCTACTCCAAGCAGGCCGTTGTCATTATCAAAATGGAGATTCTCCACGATGTCACCACGCCTGTCTAGTTTAACACGATTGATGCCTTTTTCAGTACCTATCCAGATATACTGCTTCTCATCTGCAATAACGAAGTAGACAAAATCAGAAGCCAGACCTTCTCTGGTTGTGATCATCTTACGACGACGCGTTGCTGGATTGTACATGACCACTCCCGCTCCACCCGTGCCTACAAGCAACAAGGAATCCTGGTAGGACTGCATGCTTAAGGTTCGGGTGTTTTGTATTTCCGGAATGTCTAACGTCGTGACTTCTCCATCGTGCAATGCTTCAATTGTCAATTCGGTACCGAAGAATAACGTATTGTACTTACCTAAATAGCGCAAAGCTCCGGCACCCTGAGCAAGTTTCTCATTGCCGGAGAACGTCTTAAACTTTTTTCCATCGAAATACGACAAGCCTCTGCCTGTGGCAACCCACATACCTTTCCCGTCGAACTCTATGCCTGATATAAACCAATTAGGCAGTCCGTCTTCTCTTGAATACCAGACAAACGAATCTTTAGCCTTATCATATCGTGCGAGTCCGTTGGCAGTGCCAACCCATAAGTCGCCCCACGGCGACTCTTTGATGCATGTAATACTATTTCGATACGACGTTTCATTGCTGAGGTAGGACGATATCTTTCCTTTGCAAATCTTCCAGAGCCCTTTGTTCATCGTTCCGATCCACGACGCGCCATCGCGATCACGGTAAATTGCCATAACACCTCTCAGCTTGTCGCTGCTGCACCGGAGAAAGTCCTGATTATAATATTTAAATAAACCACGGCCATCGGATGCAAACCATGTATTTCCCTCCGAATCATTGAGTACCTGCAGCACGCCAACGTCAGTAAGCACTGTGTCCCGAGCTGCGGACTGGCCTAGTTTAACCCTGAATAATGAATTGCCATTAGAGGTCCAGAATACGTCAGCTTTCTCATCATAGCTTAAAACCATTTCGTCCAGATTCTTAGGCGTTGGTATGAGCGTTCGCTCATGAAGATCGATCGTATATTCTCCAGACTCTGTTTGAACAATGACATTTCCCTTAAAGTCGAAGAGCCTGAGTACTTTCTTGAACTTTCCTTCAGTTGGGATCATAAACGAATCAGATTCGCCTCTGACAAGAAAGGTCCCATCCTCACGCCACACTACAACCTGGCCATTATTTGTAGTGTGTACCGTAAAAACCCTTGTGCCATAGATGTCCTTTTCCCAATAATGAATTGAATCCTGATGAATCTTAGTTGTCAGGCCGGTCGTCGAAATGACGAACAAAGTGTCGTGCAGCGTGTACATGCATCGAAACCAATTTTTCTTTGTATCCGGGTTCGTTGCCTGGAAGGTTTTAAACTTCAGGCCGTCAAATCGTGACACGCCTCTCTTGTGCAAAATCCATAGATTGTCTTTGCTATCAAGTTCAAGCTCTGTCACCTGGTTGTTAAAAAGCCCGTCGAGTGTAGTATATACCTTAAATTCCCGGCCGTCGAAACGCGCCAATCCCCCGCCCTCGGTGCCGATCCAGAGATAGCCGGACTTGTCCTCCAGAATACCCTTTACCTGTGATTGTGGAAGACCGTCAATCGCCGTGTAGTTCCGAATTGAAAAGAAGTCTTTTTGCGCGAACAGGGTGCTTACAGACGCGAAAAATGCGAGGACGAGTAGAAAATACCTTACCATAGTCTCCAATCAGTAAATATTACAAATACCTTCGTAAAGTGTAATACCACACTCTACGTGATATGAATCACAGGGCCGTCGTTTCACTGAAAAACGCCTAAAATAAAGGGTGTGACACCTTATATGTATATACGTGTATTAGCTCAGATATGATCAGGAATTACCTATCAATTGCTCTCCGAAATCTGTTAAAACACAGGTTCTTTACAGTTTTGAATATTGCGGGACTAACCACAGGGCTGGCCGCATGCCTGCTGTTGTCCGTGTGGATCAGGCACGAACTAAGTTACGACAACTTTCACGATAAGGCTGACAGGCTGCTAAGGGTGTCCCTGGAGTATAGTTTTGGCGGCCAGAGATCAAAGACCTCAGTCTCTCCTACGGCGCTGCTTCCCATGCTGCAAAAAACCTTTCCCGAGGTGGAGCTTGGAGCCAGGTTCTATAATCCTGCGAGCTACAATCCCTATATCGTGAGATACAATGGAAAGGTATTTCAGGAGAAAAAGTTTCTATATGCCGACAGTACTTTTTTCAAAGTATTCACTTTTCATCTCTATTCCGGCGATCCGGATAAAGCCCTGACTGCTCCTAATTCAGTGCTGCTTACCCGTTCAACGGCCGGGCGCTATTTCGGTAAAGAGGATCCTATAGGTAAGACCATTGAAGTTAATGATGGCAATGAATATCTCGTGACGGGACTCGTCGAAGATGCGCCCTCCAATTCCATTATTCAGTTTGATTTCATCGCTTCCTTTTCTTCGCTGGCAGCCTCGAAGGACCCAATCTGGTGGAGCGCAAATTATCAGACGTATATAGTGACGTCGCCACAGGCAGATCTGAAGATGCTATCGGCCAAAACGCAGGAGATTGTAATGTCAGAGGTACGCGGTGAGCTCGGATCTCCGGGTGATTATGTGAAGTACAACTTTATGCCTATGCGCAGCATATATCTTGGTTCTGATGTCGGGGAACCGGTGCCTGTCGGCAGCATACAATATGTTTATGTATTCGGGGCCGTTGCTGTGCTTGTGCTGTTGATTGCGTGTATCAACTACATTAACCTGGCGACAGCACGCGCCGCAGATCGCGCTCGTGAAGTTGGCATCCGGAAGGTAGTGGGTGCGATGCGTCAACAACTGTTTGCGCAATTCATCGGCGAGTCTGTCATCATCACTCTGCTTTCCCTTTGCCTGGCCTTGTTCTTTGCTAAGCTGGCAATACCCGCGTTCAATCAGCTCACGGGCAAGTCATTTGATTCATCATCATTATTCTCGCCAGCTACTGTTGCAATTTACCTGCTGTCGTCTGTGCTTGTAGCCGTGATTGCGGGAGCTTATCCTGCATTTGCCATCACCTCGTTCAATCCCTCAGAAGTGTTGAAGGGAAACTTTCGAACAGGCAGAAGAGGATCATGGCTGCGCAAATCACTTGTGGTCTTCCAATTTTGCATTTCCGTTGTTCTGGTCATTGGTACGCTGGTGGTACACAAACAGCTGTCCTTTATACAGGATCGTCAGTTGGGATACAAACGCGACAATGTTTTGGTGATACCACTCGATGACAAGACTTCTGAGCGTTACGCTCAAATTAAGTCTGAACTGTTGCGAAAGAATGTTGCCCTTAGCATCGGAAGGGCTGGCGAATCGCCAACATCAATCAACGCCGGATATTCCATCGTCGCTGAGGGAACTGGTAATAACGCAGGCATGATTGTGACGGCGACGTCTGTGGATGAAACCTTTATTCCTACCCTGGGCATGACCTTAGTAAGCGGTCGGAATTTTAACGAAGCCGATATGAAACGCGCCGCAACTGACACGGTTTATGCTTTTGTGTTTAATGAATCTGCCCTTCGTGAAATCGGACTAACACCCGAAAATGCTATTGGCGTAAACGCGAACATGAACGGGATAAAGGGGCAGATCATTGGAGTAGTTAAAGATTTCCATTTTGCCTCTCTTCAAAAACGGATAGCACCATTGATATTGTTTAATGATACCGGCAACTACAACTACCTGTTCATTAGCCTTGAACCCGGCAATCCCACAACAGCCGTCAATTCCATTAGGGCGGTAATGCAAAATCTGGCTCCTCACCGTCCATTCGAATTCAATTTTCTAGACCAGCAATACAACGGAATGTATAACAACGAACAAAGGCTTAGTCGTGTCATTACAACGTTCGCCATACTGACTATGGTTATTGCATGTTTGGGATTGCTGGGGCTCGTTGCTTTCGCCGCAGCGCAAAAGACAAAGGAAATTGGAATACGAAAGGTTATGGGCGCATCGCCGTCCAATATTGTAGTGCTGATTACCAGAGAATTTGCAAAGCTGGTATTGACTGGGATTGCTATAGGTGTACCGTTGGCGTTTTGGTCGATGGATTGGTGGCTGGACGGTTTTGCCTACAGGGCAGAAATTGGGGCGTTTCCGCTCCTTGTGTCATCGGGTCTATGCCTGCTGATTGCATTTGGGGCGGCCAGCTATCAGGCAATTCAGGCCTCGTTGCTGGATCCGTCCTTAACCCTGCGCTCCGAATAAAACCTGGAAGCGGGAGGAACCAATTTACTTTTCCTTAGCTGTGACTTTGTCGTTACCTTCGCATTATAACTCCAAACTATCCCGGATGTCGGAGGAAGAAATAAGGCGGGAGTATACTATTCTCGAAAAGTCTCGAAGGGATCCACGTGCGTTTGGTGAGCTGTACGAAAAATACTTCGATCGGATATTTAATTTCATATACCGGCAGACCGACGATGAGGATGTTACTGCGGACCTCAGCTCGCAAACCTTTTTAAATGCACTTAAGAATGTCGGCCGCTATGAATTCAGAGGATACCCCTTCTCTGCCTGGCTGTACAAGATCGCGACCAACGAGGTAAACAAGCATTACCGCAAGCAAAAGAAAGAGAAAGTCTTTAGTATCGAAGAAATTCGCATACGGGAGCTTATCGATCAGGCCGACGTGGAGTGGGATGACGATGTACTCGGGCGGCTCATGACTTACCTGAAGGATCTTCCCACTGAAATGCTCGAAGTGCTGGAGCTGCGCTTTTACGAGGACAAGGATTTCAGGGAGATCGCTTTTATTCTTGACATCACGGAGAGTGGTGCAAAAATGAGAACCTACCGCGCGCTTGACAGACTGCGGAGGAATTTTAATATACGGATCAAGTACGATGGGAAGGAATGAGATAAAATTACGGCGAAGCAATATGAGTGAAGGTCATATTGCCCGACATCGTAACTACGGATTACTGATGAAGAGGCATCATCGCGACCTGCGAATGCGGAGACTGACGATTGCCCTTATTTATCTGCTCATCATCATCGCCATTGCCGTACTCTTCATCGTAGTAAGGAAAGAAGAACAGCATCGTAAGATGCAACAGCAAACGCCTCCGGCGACAGCCTCCGTGTCGTCGTCCGCTGGCCACCTGACCACAGCAAACACATTCGAAGTGCGTTTTATCAGTGCATCCGATTGTTAAAACTATTTTAAAATTTGTCCACTATAATTCGATCCGACGGGATTTCATGAACGGAAACTTCCCTATTTTCATGAAGTGTCTGCTTTCAACACAACAAATTCTGCCACACGTAGAGAACGTGTAACTGAAATCATCGCAGGGGCGTCGTCGTTCATGGCAACCGCCTACATCGTAGTTGTCAACCCATCCATACTGAGCCAGGCCGGCATGCCTTACAATGCTGTTCTTACAGCTACTGTAATGGTCTGCTTCTTTAGTAGCCTGATGATGGGATTGTACGCGAGGAATCCCATTCTTGTAGCGCCAGGAATGGGTCTAAATGCATTCTTCACATTCTCGGTTGTTAAGGGTATGCAGGTTCCCTGGGAAGTAGCGCTTGGTGCTGTGTTCTGGGCCGGTGTTGTATTTCTTCTTTTATCCATATTCAATATCCGAACTCATATTGTGCGTGCCATACCCACTCAGTTGCGTTATGCTATCAGTGTTGGGATCGGGTTGTTTATATCATTGATTGGCTTCGTGAACGCCGGATTTGTGATCCATCATCCGGCCACCGTTGTGGGCATCGCTCCTTTACATCCGCCGGCAATAGTTTTCCTGCTGGGCATATTCATCACATCAATACTGATAGTAAGGAAAGTGAAAGGGGCTTTGCTTGTTGGCATGGTGCTATCCACACTCGCAGCAACTACAATAGGGCGCTGGTGGGGTGGTAACGAGGCCGTTGTAGTATGGAAAGGCATCTTTGCTGCGCCTGACTTCAGCCTCTTTCTTGCGCTCGACTTAATCAACTCACTCCAATGGGCATTGGTCCCGGTCATATTTGCATTCGTCTTTACGGGCATGTTTGACGGACTGTCAACATTTGTGGCCCTTGCTGAAGCTGCCAACCTGATGGATGAATCCGGAGAACCCCGGAACATCAAACGGTCTCTCGAAACCGACGCAACGTCTACGATATTTGCCGCTCTGTTTGGTTCGAGCCCGGGTACGGCATACATCGAGTCGGCAGTGGGCATCGAAGCCGGTGGAAAGACGGGACTTACTGCTGTAACGGGGGCGCTATTGTTCCTTCCGTTCCTCTTCCTCTCTCCTTTGCTTTCTGCTATTCCGGCAATTGCAACGGCACCGGCATTGGTAATTGTCGGCGCATATATGGTGCGGCCTGTGGTGAAAATCCTTTGGCTGGAAATGGATGAAGCGATCCCGGCCTTTCTTGCCATCGTGCTTATTCCGTTCAGCTATTCGATTACGCAGGGCATTATCTGGGGATTTCTTTCGTGGACAATCCTGAAAATCGTCAGCGGACGCCTGCGTGAAATATCAATAGCCCTTTGGATCATTGATCTGCTGGCGCTCTTGGCGCTTGCATTGGAGTAAGAAGGTGGTACAAGAATAAAATGTTGTATTAGCATAAGAACTTGCAATAGATATGAATGCTGCATTTAAAATAGGAATACTTGTCGTGTCGTTGTACTTACCCATGTGCGGGTTGACTCAGTCGATAGTTGAAGTACAGAAGGAAAAAGCATCCAACGCTTCTACGCATTCCAACCTGATTGCCATCCTTGGTGCATTCCCGGAAGAAGTTAAATATCTGCTATCACAGGTTACGGATAAACGTGAAACGATCATTCAGCGAACGTCATTTACAACGGGGAACCTGCGCGGGGCGCCGGTTGTAGTCGCACTGACCGGCATTGGAAAGGTTAACGCTGCCACCACTACTATGCTGATGATCGGGCAGTTCAATCCCAGAGTTGTGCTGTTTACCGGTATTGCCGGCGGAATTAACCCACAACTTATGCCAGGAGACATTGTTATTGGAACCAAAGTCGGCTATCACGACTACGGCACTCTTACGCCTTCTGGTATACAACGGGGGCCTACACGCGATCCTGTTACTCATGGCGAAAATCCATTATACTTTTCCTGCGACTCATCGTGGATTTCATTGGCAATACGTTCGTCTCAACAAACAGCCCTGCAGAAAGTTGTTACCGACAATGGCTCGCGCACTCCTGCGATCCGAACAGGTGTAATTGTGACCGGCGACGTGTTTGTGGCCTCCGATCCTGCCACGAGGGAGCTTCGGCAAAATATGAATGCAGAAGCGACCGAAATGGAAGGTGCTGCTGTAGGTCAGGTCAGCTATCAACAGCGTGTTCCATTTTTAATTATTCGAAGCATGAGCGACAATGCAGGCAGCAATGCATCGCACGACGTCAAAGCTTTCTATTCAGTAGCGGCGCGCAACTCGGCAGAATTAGTTATGTCAATAGTTGGGTTGTCACAGACTGAGTCAAAGAAAGTAAAGTAATAACGCCGCTAAAGATCGTCCAGCTTCTTTCTTAAGGCTTGCTTCACACTCGTTGACTGCGCCAGGTCAATTGCCCGGTTAAAATGGTACCGGGCACGGCCCTGTTCAATTGCAGACCAGAGTTGTCCGAGGAGGGCATGGTAGAGATGGTTGTCATCCAAATCGACATGTTCAAGAGCTGCAATTGCATCTTTTGGACCTGCGACCTTGTATAATGCGTATGCCCTGTTCATCGCCACAATTGGCGACTGCTTTATCAGTAGAAGTTTATCGTAAAGGTTAAGAATCGTCTCCCACTTTTCAGGAGCTGGTACCGCGTGGTAGTACGCGATCGCTGCTTCCAGGTGGAATGCCGTTACATCCTCACCCCTTCCTGCTCGTTGAAGAAAGAATCCACCGCGTGTTATCCAATCGACGTTCCAGGATGACACGACCTGTTCATCATATGGAATCAATTCGCCTTCGGTACCTATTCTGCTTTCGAAACGTGAAAAGTGAAAGCACATTAGCGCCATTAGTGCACTTGCCTCCGGCACATTGGTGGACTTGCATTCAATCAACATCGTACAGAGTCTGATGGCTTCGAGACACAGATCTTTTCTTAACACACTGTCATTACTATTGGAGTAGTATCCTTCATTAAACACCAAATAGATGGTCGTCAGTACAGCGCCGATGCGTGCATGCATCTGCGAACCGGGAGGCATGTCGAGCGTGGCATTTAAATCCCGAAGATGGCCTTTGGCGCGAAGCAGTCTCTTGGAAATGTTTTCTTTGTCCGTCACGAACGCCTCGGCAATCTCACCAACACCGAAGCCGCAAAGAAGGCGAAGACAAAGTGCGACCTGCATTTCTACCGCAATCGCCGGGTGACAAAGAGCGAACATCAGTCGCAACTGGCTGTCTTCAAAAACTTCATTAGGGAGTTCAGACGGATGTTCGCTTTGTGTAGCCATGCCGTCCAGGTACGAGGTGACCACCTGGCTCTTAAACACGCCGCTTCGCTTGAGGTGATTAATGGCCTTGTTCCTTGCAACTGTGTATAACCATGCCGTTGGGTTCGGAGGCATTCCTTCGATACCCCACGACTGTGCGGCAGTAAGAAAGGTCTCACTTGCAATGTCCTCGGCCGTTTCCACATCTCTCAAACCGAACGTACGACAAAGCACTGACACGATTTTTCGGTACTCAGTTCTGAAGAGGTGAGGTAATGTGTTCTCCAATTCCATTATGAAAGAACTATGCATCTGATTGCCTTTGGATCCAGAGGCATGTCCTGCTTAAGAACGTTGTTCGCGATCTACGATGCGTCGCACCTCTACGCTGTTTCCTTTGCCGTTGAGAATGGGGCAGTCAGCTGCGATACGAGCGGCGTCGTCGAAATCTGTTGCCCGTATAGAAATGAATCCTGCGATAGATTCCTTGACCTCGGCAAACGGTCCGTCGGTGATTACCTTGCCAAAGCGGATCACTTTACCTTCGGTTGACAAGCCCTTTCCTCCTACAAACTTTCCGGCAGCAACTATTCCGTCTATCCAGGAATGATACTGTTGCATATATACCTGGAGTTGCTCCGGCGAGGGTTGCGCATCGCGGGTTATGAGATCAAGGCGCATTAAGATGATATACTCTTCCATAAAAAACGTTTCGGTGTATGTCGTTACGGTTTATCTGTTAAAGATGCTCCTTTCGATTCGTTTGTAGATCAAATGGATCTTTTTTGATCAAGTCGGAGGCGTTTCGCAAATGCCCTTTTGGCAGTTTTGACACCTTCGCAACTAAAATCAATTCAGTTTGTTCTTACTGTCTAAGTATTATGTAGGTTTTATTGACCTTTTATTGAGGCTCTATTAAGGCTTATCATAGAGCAATGGACAAAACTACTGTCAATCTGACAAAAGGTGGCTAAACATTCGTTGAATTCCTGCATTTGAGAAAGCTCATTTAAGATAAGGTCATCCAGAGTAAGAACACATTGGCAATAGAGGCAATCACAACTGATAGTTCAACAATACAACACCGCTTTTAAAGATGCGGGAGTTTGTTAGCTTCAGATCAAGCTTCTCAGGTAGATCTGAAAAAAGCGAAGTCCCCTTTCCGAGTACAACCGGATCGACCATTAACGTGATACTATCGATCATTCCAACTGAGGCCAATTGAGAGACTATGCTGCCACTTCCCAGGATTGTGATATCAGGTCCTGCGGACTCTTTCAGTTGTTTCGTTTCAGTAACAAGATTGCCCTTTAGAATTCTTGTTCCTTGCCACGTCGCCGATTTGAGGGTTCGCGAGAAAACATATTTTTCAGAACGATTCATTCCCTCAGCAACCTGTGGGTTCATGCTTTTACCTGCTTCAGTAGGCCAGAAACTGGCCATCATTTCATAAGTTACCCTGCCAAACATGAGCGCGTTTGGCTGCGCGGGATTAGCTGCTTCTCCTGCAAAGGTGGCCTCTTCGCCACCGTGCCGATGCCAGCTGATGTCTTCCTGTTCCCCCTTATAAAATCCATTAAGGGTGATAAAGTTGAAAACCGAAATCTTTCTCATAGCTTTTAATTTACACCTATTACAATTGAGGATTCCGGATATGGACAGCGACATGGATATTTTTTACAGAACCTTCCTGAGATTTCACGCCTCGGAGATGTTCAATCTGATAACCGTGCAATCGACGCCTCAAAATTGACGCAAACACCCCTGTCAATAGTTCAACGCCTCCCCTACTTTGCAGCACATTGATACTACATACCTATGAAAAAATTTATGCTGATCGTGCGCGAAGACTTATCAAAAATGAGAGGGCTTACACCGGAGCAACGATTCTCTGGTTCACCTGACATGAATAGTTGGGTTCGCGACTTAATGAGCGCAGGAAAGTATATTACCGGACAGCCATTCGCTATCGAAGGCTATTATGTTTCGCAGACCGGGGCAGCTTCAGATGGCCACTTCCTCCAGGACAAGGAAGGACTGAGTGGTTTCGATCTTATTTACGCGAACGACCTTGATGATGCTTTGAAGATTGCCGCGAGCTGCCCGATGGTGAAGATCGGAATGGCTATACGCGAAGTGCGGCCGTTTCAGGAATTTCCGGAATGAGCATGGTTAATCTTGCCGATACCTTGCTTTCCCGGCCTTTAAATTCTTTGCTGTTGTCGGACTGGGTGCATAGCCGCTGCGAATGAAATGCAGGGTCGGGAGGCATGGAGTACTGGGTGCAGGGCCGCCGCGAATGAAATGCAGGGTTGGCAGGCAAGTAGTTTAGCTTGCCTGAGGCAATGCTACTTGTTCCCGCACAAGATCATACTTCATTAATGTAACTCCGCAGCTATACGTTTTAGCGTTGCCCAGACTCAATGATTTCTTAGACGGAAGGCGGTTAAATATTGGCAATCCTTTACCAAGCACCACCGGATTGATCAGCAGATGAAACTCGTCAATATATCCACCCTGAATAAGAGAAGATACAAATGATGCTCCGCCGAACACCAGGATGTCCTTGCCCTCTTGCTGCTTCATCAGATGAATCTGCTGACGAATATCCCACTTCGACACTTCGACGTTCTCCCATCCTCCAGGAATCTCATCCTCTGTCGTCAGCGTCTTACTGAAAATCACTTTATGAGCTTTGTCGATGCAGCAGGCAAATTCGTACTGCGGATTAGCAGGATCCTGCGCAATCTTTCTCCAGTGAGAAATAAATCCCTCATCGACAACCTGTCGGCTCAGGAACAGACAGTCTGTTTCTTTCAGGAGATCTGTATGGTATTGTCGAAGCTCACTATCCCACGTCCATTCGGGTCCCCAGTTCCAAACCATCCAATCAGTATTACCCTGTTGGTCTGCCATGAAACCATCGACGGAGAGTTGTACTTCAAGCTTAATCTTTCGCATAGCTTTCGGCTTTAATATCAGTGATCAAAAAGTGCAGGTATCACTACGCAATCTTCATACCTGTTTATGTAAAAATACGGATTGGCTACCAGAGGGATGTTGGTTTCAAATTCACCCGCGTATTCAAAAAAAGTAATCGCTCATTCTGGCCGACAGCTGAATCACAACGCACACTGATGAAGTTTAATATCAGTAAAATACACTGAGGTTTCAATTGAGGCTTTTGCACGATTACAATTGGATTTTCTTATGAATCACTTCATCAAATATTTTTTTTGAGTGCAACCAGGAGCTGCCTGTTTTATAAAGTGAACATGCGGCTTCATTTTATAGCGCGTTCACAATAACCAGCACGTCAGGTAAATTTTATTGGTTCGTGTGGAACCGAACTGTATCACTTCAAAAGACATTAAAGAGAATCTGGCTAATATTTTACCCATTCTTCAGGAATGCATTTCCCTCTTACTGGCAACACTTGAGCGGGCTACTAAGGGAAAATACTGATGACAAGGTTGGCTCTGAATTTCGCTGAAGCTTTCCGGTGGGGACTTAAATCGCCAAATCAACACATCATCAAATCCCTAAATAAACTAAGCCCGTCCTGGGGGGACGGGCATTAGCTCAACCTTCAACTTCAAAATATACTCTAACCTAAACCTAAAAACTTCAAATGTTTCCCGATCAACCTTACCAGGGACGTTGCAGCCATATAAGACTGGCAGAATTCTCAACGGACTGGTGTAACAGGAACTGGACGGGCCCTACTACTCTCATTGCAACAACAACGAGAATGAAAAAATGATAGTCCCAAAAAATACTCCTGTTCGTCAATTGACCTTTAATCAAAAAATTCAACTTCTGTTTCCAGAAGGGCTGCGTTAATCAGAGTGCCCGATGTCCTCTGTAACGCGAGCGCAGTGTTTGTCGGAATGTCTACACAATGTACTTGTAGCTCAAAAAATATCAGGCTTCCAGACTAAAAAATAAGGACATTGAATCTTCACTTCGATTAAAAGTTACTCACACGCCTCATGACAAAACTAACTCACGTAAACGTATTTCAAATCGTCCTTTCTTCGAGTTAACAAAATTGAGCGTCAAACGATGAAAATGGGAAACCGAGCCGCATTAGGAGACGATGAGAAAAGCACCCAATACCGGGAATGCAGCCTCATTTTTTGACAACGCTGCGAATAGAGGGACACATCGTTCTACATTGGGAAACGCGTGTATTTGAGGCTTCTTCGATCCGTTCATGGGACAATTGCTCAAGGTACGCCTTGCATCAAAAAATCGGTCGCCAAAAACAACGTCCTGGCGACAGTTCAGATCATCCTGCCGTTACCGGCTGATAGTCACCTGGGGAAAGTTCTCCATTACACTGAGCTACAAGTAAGATAACCACTTGCTCTGGCTCTCTTTGCGATAGTTTGCAAACCATCTGCAAGGGAAGTAAAGTATCACCACAACAATTAACCAAACCACAACAACACGCAGCAGGCTTGGCTCGTACTCCTTTGGCCAATCGGCCGGATTGCTAAAACCAAGATTAGCATAACGACCAAATGAAATCGTAGTCCAGGCAAATGTTCCGGCAGCAATCAACGCCAGATGCAGGATGTAGTAAAAGAAAGGTACCTGTCCGAAGACCTTTAGCCATTCCGTGACTTTTCCCTGAAATATTGTAAAGGCAGCCAGGAGCAGCATTCCAATCCCTACCATCAGAAGAACGAACTGGAGCGATGGGGGATATTTTGAAACGTTAATGAACGACAACACACTAAACACCCAGCCACGGGGTTGGACAGCCCAGGGAGCAGGGTCGCCGTACAGGTTGATGATACGCAGTACGACAAAGGCAAAGAGCATTATAGTGCCTGTTTTCCAAAGCTTCGGAAACGCTTCACCCGATGGAAGCCCCAGCCATTCTCCGACGCAGTATCCGGTCATCATAACGCCAAACCACGGAAGAATGGTATACGCCACCAGCACGACGGGAACACCCGCGCCATTCATGATCACGAAGGGACTGTGAATAAAGATACCCGCCAGTACACCTAAGGCGTTATCGGTAGCACTGTTAGGCACCAGGTTGTGGCCGGCTATGATCAGGAACGCGAGAGCGGCGATTACCTTCCTGGGTAGCCTTATGATCAGTGAAAACAAAATCATTGACCAGCCGATTACCCAGATGACCTGAAGCAGAATAAGCTGGTAAGACAATTGGAGAAGGAACGTGACTACCACCAATTCGATAACGATCAACCATAGCCCGCGGGTTAGCAGGAAGATTGAGGTCTCACGAATGTTGTCCTTCTTTTTTTGATAAAGATAGATGCTGATGCCGGCAAGGAAAACGAAGTTGGGTGCGCAGAGGTGAGTGATCCACCTGGACGAAAACAGGGCGACGCTGGTTTGTGTGACATCTTCTGGACGAAATGGTGTCGCTCCGAAAAACTCGCGAACGTGATCAAGGGCCATAATAACCATGATTAGGCCACGCAATACATCAATTGATGCGACTCGCGTTGAAAGTTTTTCCGTCTGCTGAATGGTCATGCCGAAAGGTGCTGTTTAACAATCAATTTGCAAAGGGCATCACAATAATGAAAGCAAGTCCGTTACCGAATGACGTTTTAAGAAGTCCGAGCGCTAAACAATCCAGCGCGAGTGACCAGTTTCCGCGCTTTTGAGAGACGAGATAAAATCATGAAATAAATTAATCGTCTGTTGAATCCGGCGGGCGTATTTGTCGTTAAAATTCTCTAACTTAATTACCAGGCCCACAGCCAAACAGTTGGCCTAAACATACCCAACCCACAAACTCCCACAACGATGAAGTTAAGCTTCAGACTCTTGCCTATTGCAGGGCTCATTTTATGCTTATGCCCTACTTTAAGCTCCTGTAAGACCAGCGCAGCTACAAACAAGCACGAATTCAAAAAAGAATTGCATCATATGGAGCGGGCGCACTAAGTGCTTCAGCCCTATTTATGCCATTTTAAACTTCCGGAAGACTGTGCCTGGGATGTTTCCTCGATTACGCTTACGCGGATGTGCCAATCATTTGTCTGATGTCGCGTGTGTAAGTAGGAATTGCTCCCCGTTGCGTTGCTACAAATGCTCCAACGCCATTGGCTACACGTCCGGCTAATTCAGGATTCCCTGTGCGCATGAAAACGTGTAAGAAAGCGGCACTGAATGAATCACCGGCACCGACTGCATCAACGACCTGAACAGGAACGCCGGGTACCGTGATCAGACGGCCATTGTGCCATACGAAGCATCCCTTTTCTGCGGCCGTGACAATCACCAGGGCGATTGATGAATACTCCTTGCTTACCCAGGAACAGAAAGTGGGGATGTCCATTGTTGTACCTGCGGCGAGTGACGAAACAACCGGTATCTCTTCATGATTCAGTTTGAGCATGGTGGCGTGCGAAAGCGCCCGCCGTATAACGGTGACGTTGTAACCTGTTTTGCGAAGGTTGATATCACAGAATCGTTGACCAAAGTGGGATGACGTTAAAATCTTTTCCAGCGTTTCAGCCGATCGAACACCCCGTTGCGCAAGCGTCCCATAATAGAAAACGTCGAAGTGTTCATCCTCAAGGTTCTTAAGTGAGTCTTCGAAGGCTATGTTATCCCAGGCAACATTTTCGACGATCAGATAATCCGGCTGGCCGTTATTCAATGTAACTTCAACGATACCTGTAGGGAGATTCTCGTCATGTTGAATGTAACGATCGCTCACGCCGTATGCCTTACAACGGTTCAATGCTTTCATGCCGCGAAAATCAGCACCCACGCGCGACACTATGTATGCGTCGTCGCCACACTGGGCAATGTGCGCAATGAAATTGAAAGGCGCTCCTCCAAGATGCTCGTCACGTTCAATGATGTCCCAAAGTATCTCTCCGAATGCAAGTACCTTCATAGAATACCCAATGTAGTAAAAAATGCAATCAGCAATTGGTGAGCATTTCTTTGCAATCGAACTTTACTATGAAACGCTGCTCAAGTACCATTGCAGGCAGGTCAAAATCCAAATTTGTATTCATCGATCAGGCTTGTCCGCTTGCCGTGTCTGAACGCATAAAGGTCGGCCGGTCTGCGCTGGCCAGAATCGTCCTGCCCCACTTTCACAATCTGTTCGGACTTCAAGATCTTTCTGCGAAAGTTGGGACGATCAATGGATCTTCCCAGTATCGCTTCCGTGAGGGCGTGCAGGTCAGGCAACGTAAACTTTGCTGGCAATAAATTGGACGCGATTGGGGCGTATGGCAATTCTTTGCGTAGCGTTGCCAATGCGCTTTCCACTATCTCTTTGTGATCGAGAGATAAGGCTTTACTCTTTTCAATGGGCATCCATTCTGCTGTTTCAAGATATTGTGTAGGGTGCAGTTTTATCTTTTCAAAGTTCACCAGCGCCATGTAGCAGATGGTGACGAATCGTCGCGATATCCAGGCCAATTCCTGTCTTTCTTCCGTGTTCATGTTTGCAACCATCGCCTTGAATTCCTTACCGAAAGTGCGTGATGCGTCTCCAAATACAGCAAACTGTTGAAACATAATTCGCTCCAGACTCGTGCTCTCTTTGACTATTCTCGTGACGGCTTTAGAAACATCCTCGTTCTGACCGACAAATCCACCAGGCAGAACTACGATTCGCGCTCCTTCCAGTGCTATCCGATTAACCACAACCTGGAGATTACGGTCGTGAAAACCAAAAATCACGCAGTTTATGGAGAGTTGCGGTATGGCAGTCTTTTCAAGGGAACGAATGAAGTGTCGAAGCTTTTGAATCATAGGAGGGCGCTGAAAACCGAAGCAAGAAGCACAGATCGTTGCTTCAAAACAAATTTAATGTATATTTGAGTCATTCTGACTCAAATACATTCCTGAATTACCATTTGACCATATGAAGAAGCGCTACATCGTTCTTATTGTGCTTGTTGTGATCGCTATCGGCGCCTACTTCTATCTCACGCGCGATACCCGGGACATTAAGCTCCTCGTATTTTCCAAAACAGCTTCGTTCCGTCACGAATCTATTCCTGCCGGAAAGACTGCGCTACTTTCTCTTGGTAACAAACACGGTTTTACCGTTGACACAACTGAAAACGCAGAAGTGTTCGACGAAAAGAATCTTAAGAACTACAATGTCGTTGTGTTTCTTAATACCACAGGAGACGTACTGAATGATCAGCAGCAACTGGAGTTGAACCGCTGGGTGCAGGCGGGTGGTGGATTTGTCGGTGTGCACGCCGCTGCTGACACGGAATACGACTGGCCCTGGTATGGTGAACTTGTTGGAGCATGGTTTAACGGTCACCCAAACAATCCTAATGTGCGGGAGGCCGTCGTCAGGCTCGTAGATAAGTTACATATTTCAACGAAGCATTTGCCTGATACGTGGAAACGCAACGACGAGTGGTATAACTATAAGGATATACGCCCGGAGATCAATGTCCTCCTGGACCTCGATGAGAAGTCATATGAAGGTGGAACGAATGGCGATAATCACCCTATTACCTGGGCTCGCGAATTTGATGGAGGAAGAACATGGTATACCGGACTCGGTCATACCAATGAAAGTTATGAAGATCCAGCTTTTCTTGATATGCTGTGGGGAGGAATTCAATATGCTGCCGGTCCCGGAGTTGCCGTGAATTACAATAACGCTCGGGTTGCACCGGAAGAAAATCGCTTTCAAAAGGTTGTTCTGGATTTCAATCTCAATGAACCCATGGAACTCGACGTATTTCCAAACGAAGACGTGCTGTTCATTGAACGGAAAGGAGCTATCAAACTTTTCAAGAAAGGCGAAACAAAGACCCGACTGGTCACTACTCTTTCGGTGTTCAGCAAACTTGAAGACGGACTTCTCGGACTCGCAGTCGACCCTGACTATGAAAAGAACAAATGGATCTATCTGTACTATTCACCTCCCGGCAGTGAAGCAATACAAAGACTGTCGCGATTTAACTTCGAGGGAGATTCCCTTGTGCGGGCAACTGAAAAGGTATTGCTTACAGTGAAAACGCAACGAGAGGAATGCTGTCACTCAGGAGGCTCAATTACTTTCGGACCTGATCGTCTGCTTTATCTGTCGGCTGGCGACAATACAAGTCCGCGCGCCACCGGATACGGTCCTATGGACGAGAGTCCCGGGCGGTCTGCATGGGATGCACAAAAGTCTGCATCAAATACCAATGATCTCCGGGGTAAGATTATTCGTATCAAGCCGGAGGACGACGGCACCTACTCCATTCCCAAAGGCAATCTTTTTACTGACGCTAAGCAGGGACGTCCTGAGATATATGTAATGGGGGTACGAAATCCATTCAGGATATCTGTTGATCCTGTGAATGCATATCTATACTGGGGTGACGTTGGACCTGATGCCGGCAATGACAGCCTGGGATTTGGTTCCAAGGGATTTGACGAAATCAACCAGGCACGCAAAGCCGGCAACTTTGGCTGGCCGTATTTTATCGGCAACAATTCGCCTTACAATCATTATGACTACGCGACGAACAAGTCGGGGCCGATGTTTGATCCGAAGAAGCCTGTCAACAACTCTCCAAACAACACTGGTGCTAAAGAGTTACCTGAGGCAACCCCTCCACTGATTTACTATCCGTACGCCGCAACGAAAGAATTTCCGCTTGTTGGTGAAGGGGGTCGCAGTGCAATGGCAGGACCTGTGTTCTATGCAAATCGCTATCCGGAGTCGCAGCGAAGATTTCCCGAATACTATGATAAGAAGTTCTTTGCCTTCGAATGGATGCGAGGTTGGGTTATGGCTGTTACCCTAAACGAAAACGGAGACTACGTTCGCATGGAAAGGTTTCTCCCAAATATGCTGTTCAACAACCTTGTTGATATTGCATTGAGTCCGGCAGGAGACTTCTACGCTCTTGAATACGGCACCAACTGGTTCACTCAAAACATGGATGCAAGGCTGATCCACATTACCTACTCGTCGGCCAACCGCGTGCCTCTTGCAGTGGCCGAAGCTGACAAGACAATAGGAAAAACTCCACTCACCATTCAATTCACGGGCGAGCACTCTAAGGATTTTGACCGCGACGAGCTTGTCTACGAGTGGACTTTTGGCGAGCTGGGCAAGTCCTCGGAGAAGAATCCGGCATTTACGTTCGACAAACCAGGCGAATATAAGGTAGCGCTAACGGTATCAGATCCATCCGGAGAAAAAGCAACGCAGGAGTTACTGGTTGTTGCGGGCAACGATCTGCCACAAGTTAAGATTACTTTCAAAGGAAACCGTTCTTTCTATTGGGATCAGTCGACTTTTGAGTATGAAGTAAGCGTGACCGACACTGAAGATGGAAAGATTAATCAGGGCATCGACCCCGCGTCGATCACTTTCTCAGCCGACTATCTGGCAAGAGGAAGAGATGTGACAGAGGTGATTCAGGGCCACCAGGCAAACGCGGAAGCATCGGCTCATCTTGTAGGAAAAGCCTTGCTGGAAAAATCCGATTGCAAATCCTGTCATCAGCTGAAAGATAAATCGGTTGGACCTGCGTTCAGTTTGGTTGCAGATAAATATGCAGGCGACGCATCTGCCATCAGGCGACTGGTTGAGAAAGTTATTAAAGGCGGATCGGGAGTATGGGGTGATCTTGTTATGGCGCCACATCCACAGCTTAGCCCCGATGATACTGAAAAAATGATCCGATACATTCTTTCAACGAATGGAAAGAGCAAGGGTGCTGGATTGCCTTACAAGGGAAGTTTTGTAATGAACAAGCACAAGGCTGGCGAAAAAGAGGGCACATACATATTCACGGCGTCGTATGCAGACAAGGGAGCGAATGGAAGAAAGCCACTGACTTCTACTGAGGTTGTAGCTCTCTCCTATCCTATGATCTCTGCAAACAAGTTCTCGGAGTCAAAGAAGACGATGATATTCCTGGTCACGCCTGAGATCTGGAAAGGACTGAAGGAAGATATCACGATCGTTCTTCCAAGTCACGAAGGAATGATGAAATACGCTGCCGTCGATCTGACCGACGTTGGCGCAATCAGTTTCGGCGTGGCCGTAGCCCCTACATATTTCAGTGGAGGGAAGCTGGAAGTGTTTGTTGACAGTGACAACGGGGAGCCTATAGCATCAATCGATTTTGAACCGGGCCTGACTGATTTAGGTTTTCAGGATCTGCTCGTTCCACTTAAGCAAGTGAGCGGCGTGCATGACTTGATTATCAAAGTAAAATGCAAGAATCCAAGCAAGATGTTTGCCGGCTTCGCGACACTGGAGTTCAAGAAAAAATAGATGCCACTTACATTCAAGACGCAGTATGAAAAGAGTCCTTAAAATAGTTTTATGGTCAATTGTGATTCTGGTTGTCCTGATCTTTGGAGCAGGCACGGTGTTCCTGTACAAGGTAAAGAACGGTTTCCCGGTTTCTTACGAAACGGAAGCCCCATCAATTGACATACCGTCAGACAAACACAACGTGCTGCTGTTTTCGAAGACTACCGGTTTCAGACATGCAGAATCGATTGAAGCTGGAAAAGAAACATTCCTGAAGCTGGCTGCTGACAGCGGCTGGTACCTTTACAGCACGGAAGAAGGTGGCATCTTTAATGCCGGGCAATTGTCGAAGTTTCACACGGTGATTTTCAATAATTGCACGGGACGGCTATTGAACGATGAGCAACAGAAGGCCCTTGAAGACTATGTCAATAATGGAGGTAGTCTCATTGGCATTCATGGTGCCGGCGACGATTCGCACCATTGGGACTGGTATGAGCAGAATCTTATGGGTGCACATTTTTCTCACCATCCGCTGGATCCTCAGCTGCAGAGCACGGCGATAACTTTGAATCCGGTACCCGACAGCACTCTAACGGTTGGCCTACCCTCAACGTGGACCCATGCCGACGAATGGTACGTGTTCCTGGAAAATCCCCGTGCAAAAGGTTTTCAGATAATCTACAATATTGACGGAACTTCGATCAACCCGAGCGGCAACATGCTTTGGATGAAGGACAAGAACTTCGGCATGGGCAAAGACCACCCGGTTGCATGGTATCGTCCTACGGGTAAGGGACGGACTTTCTATACTTCAATTGGTCATAATGCTGAAGCATGGAAACAGGACGCGTTTGTGAGGATGCTTGCTAATGCGGTGAACAATTAATGGCCGACGCTATTTTACATTTTACATTATTTTACATTTAGAGTTTTACATTTTGCGGTTTGGGTCTTCAAGGTCGAACGCATTCTCTAACGTTCAAACCGTAACCGCAAAATGTAAAACTCTAAATGTAAAATGTAAAAGTTGGTAAGTCTCACCTATCATCGCGAGTCAAAGTGTTTATTGGATTGGATCCCTTCGATTTCCTATGAACGACCGTTGTGATAATCCAGGAAGCTGATAACATCCTCTTCGGATTTCAATTTATTCTTGGTGACCCGAGCCATTTGTCTGCGTCAACATCGATGGTAATCACAGCACCAACGGCCACCAGTTCCACTCCATTGGAGATACAGTGCACATCTTTTGTGTACAAACTATCCATCCGGGATTATGCAACAATTACAGTATGCCGACGATGACAGCAATCGATTTCCGTTGTTCGAAGTATTCTGATAAAACTTTTTTTTCGCGGAGAGCATCCATAGGTGTGCAGAACGAGACCTGGTTGGAAACAATAAAGCCCCTGGATGTGATCCAGAGGCTTTCGGCTTGCAGGAAGCAGTGTGCGCTCGTAGGGATTCAAACCCCAAACCTTCTGATCCGTAGTCAGATGCTCTATTCAGTTGAGCTACGAGCGCGAATTCGCTGCGGGCAGCAAATTTTGGACTGCAAATGTAAAGAATTATTTAACTCTGCAAAATCAATTGAGTTTTGCAACGATGTCAAAAAGCCTATTTTTGGGCTCGTAAAAAAAACGGAACAACGAAACGCATGATCAAGCAACTGGCGGGCATTTTAGTTTTAATGGGGATTTCGGTCGTGGGTATTTGCCAGGAGGCGGCGCCCGCCAAGAAAAAATCAGTACGCCCTGATATTCCAGGCGTTTTTACAGTCGACTTCGGTTTTAACCGGGCGCTTAGTGCTCCAGTGGACTTTGACCTCTACTTCTGGGGTTCCCGCACCGTTAACATTTACTATCAGTACGATTTCAGGCTGTTCAAATCACCCATAAGCATTGTGCCTGGAATTGGGTTCTCTCTCGAACGTTATCGGTTCAAAGACAATTATGCTGTTGGCTACACGAACGACTCGCACGACGAGGTTACCATGCTGCCGCCAGCGCAGCTGCCGACCCCTGATATCAAGAAGTCCATGCTGGTTACCAATTACTTAGAGGTGCCAGTAGAACTCCGGTATACCCTCAATCCTGAGGATCCGTCACGCAGCTTCAAGATCAGCGTAGGCGGCCGCATAGGATGGCTTTACGACTCCTTTAACAAGATAAAGTATAAAGAGGATGGCGAAGTAAAGAAACTGAAGGATAAGCAGGATTACCACCTCAATGCGCTGCGCTACGGCCTCCTGGGACGCCTTGGCTTCGGTGGATTCAGCATATTCTGCAATTACAATCTTTCCCCCTTGTTCAGAAAAGGTGAAGGTATCCAAACTGACAACGTAAGCAACGATTTCAATACGTTGACGTTCGGGATCTCCGTGTCTAACTTCTAAAAAAGAAGTACATCCAAAAAAAGGTGGACTTAGCTAAAAAAGCGGGGGTAAAAGGCGGGATTAAAAAATCGCCTTAGATCTTCTGCTCAGTAGATTTTTTAGGCGCTTCCTTCTTTGTATAGGTCGGGCAGGTATATTGACTGCAAGCCGATATAAAAGCCGCCAGTACAGCGAAAACAACAAGCTTTTTCATTCTTCTAATGTTGGTTATAACAAAAATATCACTCCTATTTCACAATTCAAATTGGCGTGAACCCTGGCCACAAGCTTCCGTAGACGAACGGTGTTAATTGACCAATAAGTTGCATCCCCTCACGTCGCTGTTATCGGTCCTTCCCAGTATTTCGAACGTTCCGTCCCCGAAAACCTTGCCCAAATCCTGCGTTTCGATGAAAGCGATCGAGTGCAGGTTTGCCAAATCGACAACGTTTATACCCACCGTTTCGTTTTGTAACCCTTTGGTAAGAGGGTCTGTAAGATCCCGGCCAATAATGCGCATCCACGGGGGCGGAATAAACTTCGCACCTCCGCGAGTGTAGGCCTGCGATAGCAGTTCCGTCATTCCATATTCGGAATGGACTACCTCCACGTCGAAGGCCCGTGTAAGGGTTTGGTGCAATTCTTCACGGGTCAGTTCCTTCCTCCTCCCCTTCATTCCACCAGTTTCAAATAACATCGCTCCTAACTTCATAGGATGTTGCTCGGCAAAGTCCAGCAGTGCAAATGAAACTCCCCATAAGATGATTGTCCTGCCATCGTTGATTTCACTCAGGTCGCGCTTCAACTTTTCGACATCATACAGGTAAAATCCTGAAACGTGCGAGTGGCTCTCCCTGATAAAATAGTCCATCATAGAGATCAATGAAGATCCTTCCCGCTCGAGGTACGATGGTAATAACGCCAGAAAGTGATAGTTCGTGAGCGGACCAAAGAAATATTCAAAAGTGCGCCTGGCATTCTGAAGGTAGAACCCGAGTGATGCCACATGATGGCGACTCGCGCTGTTCCCGGTGGTACCACTGCTTGTGAAAACTACCTCCGGAATCCAGTCGCCCGTTTTTATCGTATAGTCTTTAAAAAATGAAATAGGCATGAAGGGAATCTCCTCGACGGTGCCAATTCGCGAGATGTCGGTCCGGAGGTGCCCGAGAAATGACTTGTAGACTGGATTGTTTTGTGCCTGAAAGCGAAAGATTCTCAGCGCAATATCCGTGAAGGAATGGGCGTTTACGCTGTATATTTGCGATTCAAAACTTTTAAAAGTCTCCAAGCGTTACTTAACTTGTCTGATTCAAAGGCCATGATATCCGCGCCTGGCACCGTGCGGCATCCGGGCCTGGCGCAGGTCCAAATTTGGTCTAAAGATAAAGGCAAAAGATTAAAGGTCAGCAAAGGAAACAGACCGACTAAAGTCGGTACACATAGAATTTAGATAAGTGATGAAAGTTGTAAAAGGCCTGTTCTTGTTTGCCGTTTCGACGGTAGTGACCGCGTGTTTCGATCCCCCGGAATTTTCAGACACTCCGCAAATCGACTTTCTCAGTGTTTCCTTCAAGGAGGGTAACGTCAACGCACCCACCGACTCCCTTATCGTTACAATCTCTTTCCGCGACGGCGACGGCGATCTTGGCCTGGCCGGCGATCAGATTGAAGAACCCTACAATGATATTTTCTACGGGCTTGCCAGTAACGGCGAGATAATACAATTAGGCAAGAAGACTGAGTTTACAGACCTTCCCCAATTTGTTGATGTTCCCCCGGGCATGACAGGGAAACTTGCAACGGTAAGGACGCTGGCAGATCCAGCCTACTCCGACAACCTTCCTCCTTTTGTCGACGCCGTCTCTTCCTGCACCGACTACAAACTTCAGTCGGTTTACGTCATGGATGCAGACAAGCAAGTCATTGATGCATCCTACGCGGAAATTGATACGATGAAAAGTAAAAATGGATTTCCCCCTATCTATATCGTGAAGGACATGTTTTACTTTCAAAACAATCCGAACCACCGGAACATTGAAGTTGAATTCTGGGAAAACGACGGAACGGGAAAATACACGTTGTTCGACTGGGAAAAAGAATATTGTGAGGCGGCATTCAATCAGCGCTTTCCCGTGTTAACAGAAAAGCCAGGCCCATTGGAAGGCAACCTCACGTATGCGTTGACATCTGTGGGAATCAAGGCTACGTTCGGATCAAAGTCATTAAGATTAAAGATCCGGATTCGGGATCGCGCGCTTAATGTCAGCAACGATGTACAGACCGAGGATTTTACTCTGGATAAGATCAAAAAGTAAGAAGCAAACAGCAAACCACAACGCGTCAGGTAAGCAACCGTTGCTTCCCAAAACCATTGCCGATAACAAATCCATCATCGGCATGTATCCAGCCGATGACGAATTCATCAATACAACTTTGGATATCTTTCAGGGTTAGCTTCTGACATCAGGAAGTAAACCGCCTCGTATACTTCTTCGGGATTGGGTTTGGAGAAGTAGTCTCCATCGCTTGCATATGCAGGCCGATGCTCCTTAGCAGTTATTGTAACAGGCTTTGAATCGAGATAAGGGTACGCATTCTGATTTTCAAGGACCTGCTGCATCATGAATGATGTTGCACCTCCGGGCACATCCTCATCAGCAAAAACAACGCGGCTTGTTTTCTTCACCGACTCGAGAATAACATTGTTGATGTCGAACGGCAACAAGGTTTGTACGTCGATGACCTCGCATGAGATTTTCATTTCTTCGAGAGCTTCAGCCGCTTCCATCACAACACGACACATAGAGCCATAGGTAACTATGGTGACGTCAGTACCCTCCCTGAGAATTTCCGGCACTCCCAGAGGAATGGTAAACTCACCAATGTTATCAGGTAATCTCTCTTTCAACCGGTAGCCATTGAGACATTCAATGATGACGCATGGATCGTCTGACTTCAGCATGGTATTATAAAATCCGGCGGCCTGTGTCATGTTCCGGGGCGAAATGATGAACATTCCACGCAGTGAATGAAGGAGCATGCCGATCTGTGAACCTGCATGCCACACGCCTTCGAGACGGTGACCTCTGGTTCGAACGATCAATGGTGCCTTTTGGCCTCCCTTGGTTCGGTAATAAAGGCAAGCCAGGTCGTCAGATAACGTCGGCAATGCATAGATGAAATAATCGAGGTACTGGATTTCGGCAATTGGTTTCAGCCCGCGCAACGCGGTGCCTATCCCTTGTCCTACGATAGTACATTCGCGAATACCAGTATCTGTTACGCGAAGTTCACCATGCTTTGCCTGCAGGCCAGCGAAGCCCTGATTAACGTCGCCTATCTTTCCAACATCTTCTCCAAACGCAAGCACCCGCGGATCACGCGACAATGCTGCATCAAAACATGCCTGCAATATTTCACGTCCGTCGACGAGAGGTGACTGGTCGGTGTAAATCGGATCTACGGCAATAACATTCAGTGCGGATTCTTCCGATACGCTGATCATATGCGAACTGTACCGATCGAAGTTGTCAGTCTCTGCGTCTTTCAACCATTGAATAAGCGCTTCACGAGACGGCGTTGACTCCCCTACCATCAAGCGCGCAGCCTGCTTTGCGGCCCGCATCGTTTCAAGTCGTGTAGGATTTATGGCCCGAACCAACGCTCCCCTTATACGCGAAATCTCTTCGCTCCGTGCACTTTCGTCTTTCGCTGTTTCAAGTATGCTGGCCACAAGACGCTGGTCCTTTCTTACATCATCCATGAAAGCTTTCCATGCGCGTTCCTTTGCCTGTCTCGCTGATTGCTTTGCTTCCTTCTCAATGGCATCAATTTCTTCCGGGAGTATCAGCACATCGTTGATGATCCATTCACGCATCTTCTTGATGCAGTCGAACTCCACTTCCCAGGCGAGGCGTTCTTTAGTTTTGTAACGCTCGTGTGACCCTGATGTTGAGTGACCTTGTGGCTGAGTCATTTCCCGCACATGGAACAACACAGGTACGTGTTCGTCGCGGCAAATTTTTTCTGCCCGCATATATGCATCAATGAGCGCAGGATAATCCCAACCGTTTACCGTGATTATTTCAAAGCCCTTTTCAGTAGCCGTCCGTTGCAGACCTGCCAGAGCCTTTGATATACTTCCCTTTGTAGTGTGATACTCCTGGGGAACGGAGATTCCATAATCATCGTCCCATATCGAAGTGAGCATGGGAACCTGCAACACACCGGCTGCGTTTATTGCCTCCAGAAACATGCCCTCAGAAGTAGAAGCGTTCCCTATAGTACCAAAGGCAATTTCGTTCCCGTTCTCAGATAAGTTTGACAACGAATGGAGGCCCGCATTATCACGAAATAATTTCGATGCATATGCAAGTCCGAGCAAGCGTGGCATTTGACCTGCTGTGGGCGAAATGTCGGCACTGCTATTCTTTAGTTGCGTGAGATCTTTGAGCTTGCCCGTGTCATCGAGGAAGCGGGTGGCATAATGGCCATTCATCAGGCGGCCCGCTGATGCAGGATCTGCCTCAACACTTGTGTGCGCATACAACTGAGCAAAGTACTGCTGCACTGTCAGCTCGCCGATAGCAAACATAAATGTTTGATCACGATAGTATCCCGCGCGAAAGTCTCCCTTGCGAAAAACCTTTGACATGGCGATCTGTGCAACTTCCTTTCCATCGCCAAAGATGCCGAACTTGGCTTTCCCCATGAAAACCTCCTTCCGCCCGATGAGACTTGCTTCTCTGCTCTCAACGGCCAGCCGGTAGTCGGAAAGTATTTCCTTTACCTTCGCCTGAGAGAATTTCGTTCTTACTTCCTTAAGTGCTCCCAAGTTTTACGGGTTTATGTCAATAGCCTGTATTTAGCCTTAGCCCACTACTAGCCAAAAATAGACAATAGCAGATATATTCAAAAGAATTGACTTTTTGTATAGGACACCCAGTCTCCCCCTTCGACAACTTCATCATCGGTCATGGTTGTTTCGAAAAGATAGATGCCAAATTTAATTCCCTCAATCGTCACCGTTGAAAGAACATATCCTGCATCTATCTCCATTTCGTATATCATTTCTTCGGTATTACCCGAAGTGATTTGAAATAAGTCCACCACTATCGAGTCACTTTCAACGCCAGTGCGAATGACGTACGGATACTCTGCCAGCGAATACATGCGATATCCCTGAAGTGTCGTGGTCTTCAGATAAACGAGTGTCTTCGCAAACACCTGATGATTTTCCATCCCCATTCGAAGGGTTCCATAAAAGGCGTAATTCCCTAATGGTTTGATAGACATTTGGCTCATACTAAAGAGTTTTAATCGGGCAACCAAATTGAAAGTCCGTTATTATATTTGCGCCGCCATTAACACAAATTACTATGATCATCGGTGTCCCCAAAGAAATCAAGAATAATGAAAATCGTGTTGCGCTTACCCCTGCCGGAACGCAGGAGCTGATCAAGCGTGGACACCGGGTGTTGGTGCAGAAAACAGCCGGAGTAGGAAGCGGGTTTTCGGATGAGGAGTACGTGAGCGCAGGAGCAAAGCTGGCCGCCGATGCCGCGGAAGTCTTTGGTGCTGCCGAAATGATCATCAAGGTTAAGGAACCTGTTGAGCCCGAGTACAAATTGATTCGGAAGGATCAACTGGTCTTCACCTATTTTCACTTCGCTTCGTATGAGCCACTGGCAAAGGCAATGATTGCAAGTGGTGCCGTGTGCCTTGCGTACGAAACTGTTGAACGTGCTGACGGAAGTCTTCCTCTTCTGATACCAATGTCTGAAGTAGCGGGACGGATGTCCATTCAGGAAGGCGCGAAGTACCTTGAGAAGCCGTTAAAGGGACGCGGAATTTTGTTAGGTGGTGTTCCCGGAGTTCACCCCGCACGCGTCCTTATCCTCGGTGGTGGTGTTGTTGGGACGAATGCAGCGAAGATCGCCGCAGGTATGGGCGCAGATGTAACCATCATGGATGTAAACATCGACAGGCTTCGTTACCTCGATGATGTAATGCCTACGAATGTTAGAACGCTTGTATCAAGTGAATATGCCATCCGTGCAATAATAAAGGAAACCGATTTGATTATAGGTGGTGTGCTTATTCCCGGAGCAAAGGCTCCCAAGCTTATCACTCGCGACATGTTGAAAACGATGAGGCCCGGAACTGTATTGGTTGATGTTGCTGTCGACCAGGGCGGATGTATTGAAACATGCCGTCCCACTACGCACGAAGACCCAACGTACGTGATAGACGATATCGTTCATTACTGCGTGGCAAATATGCCCGGTGCTGTTCCTTACACTTCAACGCTGGCGCTCACAAATGCAACATTGCCTTATGCCATTAAGCTTGCGAACATGGGATGGAAGCGCGCCGCGCAGGAGAACGCAGATCTGCGCGATGGCCTCAACGTCATCAATGGCGAAGTAGTGTACAAAGCTGTTGCTGATGCGTTCTCATTGCCATATACCGATGTGATGAAATTCCTTTAGCAGATAGCTGAAGTTCCATATCCGTAAATACACGGGCACCTGCCCCAAAATGACCGCTGCGCGGCACTTTGATTGAATCAACCTTTCGAATTTTCGTGGGGTGCATTAAAAATGCACGGGAATTGTATTAACTTATAACAACCTAAACCTCCGCCCAACCCCCTTTCCCATGAGACGCCTCTCGGCCATTATGTTTACTGACATAGTCGGCTATAGTGCATTAACTCAGGAGAATGAGGCGCATGCCTTACAACTTTTGGATATTCACAGGGCTATTCTAAGGCCGATATTCCAGGAATATGAAGGGAGAGAAATTGAAACAGCCGGTGATCTTTTCTTTGTAGAATTCAGCAGCGCCGTAGAAGGTGTATGCTGCGCGATACGAATTCAGCAAGCGTTGTATGAACGAAATCAGGGCAAACCAAAGAACGATCAGATTCGCCTTCGGATAGGCCTTCATATCGGCGACGTAGTGAGAGTAGAACAGCATGTTCATGGCGATGGTGTCAACATTGCCGCGCGCATCCAGCCACTGGCAGATCCCGGTGGCATTTTTATTTCTGAGGATGTAGCCCGCCAGATCCGAAATAAGATAGACTTTCCCGTGGTAAGCGTAGGCGAGCGCAAGCTTAAGAATATTACGATGCCCATGGAGGTTTACGCGGTGGTGCTTCCCTGGGAAAAGGCGCCGAGAAAGAATGGTCTTCTTTCGCGAAGGAAAACATTACTGGCCATTGTTGCATCTCTTCTGATGATATGCTCGATTGCTGCGTTCATCTGGCTTCAGACGAAGCCTGTTCCTAAAGATCCAATGTCACTTCGCCTGGCTGTGCTTCCCTTTGATAACCTGGGCAGCGACCAGGAGGATGAGTATTTCGCGGATGGTATGACGGAAGAGATGATTTCAAGTTTGTCGAAGATCAACGACTTGCATGTCATCGCCCGTTCGTCTACTATGCAATACAAGAATACAACGAAGTCAATAAAAGATGTTGGCAACGAGCTTAATGTAGGATCTGTACTTGCAGGTACCATTCGAAAGTATAATGACAACGCGCGGGTAGCCGTACAGTTAATCGACGTGAATACACAGGAGCACGTCTGGTCGATGGAGTACGATCGCAAGATGCAGGACATTCTTTCTATTCAAACCGAAATCGCCAGACACGTCGCTAACAAGCTTCAGGTCATTCTTGCCTCGAGCGAAAAGAAGCAGCTGGATAAAACCTATACGGGCAATCCGAAAGCCTTCGAAGAATATCTGCTAGGCAAACACTATCTGAACGCCCGCACATCAAAGAGCATTCACGAGGCCGTTATGCATTTCGAAAAATCCGTAGCCTTCGATCCCGAGTTTGCACTGGCGCATGCTACCCTTGCCTATTGCTATTCCCTGCTCAGTGGCGCCGGATTTGGTTCGCTGCCAGACGGACCTGCTCATCAAAAGGCCCGCAGTGCGGTTCAACGGGCGCTGGCGATCGATGAGACACTTGCAGAAGCTCATGCCGCGCTGGCATACATCAACTTCAGACTTGATTGGGACTGGGACCAGGCAGATGCCGAATTTCGTCGCACGATCGATCTCAAGCCCGGATACTCGACCGCTCATGAATGGTATGCGCTTTTCCTCGCTGTTCATAAACGTTCCGATGAGGCGCTTCGCGAAATGAACATTGCCCATGAACTCGATCCAATGTCGGTCGCGGTGAACAATGGACTTGGTCGCGTGTATCACTACCGTGGTGAAATGGAAAAGGCGGTAGAGCAATTTCGACATACCCTTGAACTTGATCCTAACTATGGCGAAGCGTATTTCTCTCTCTCTATGGCTTACCTCAAAATGAAGAAATACAATGAGGCCGAGCAGGAAATGATGAAAGCCCTGGCGCTCACCGGCCGACGCCCGGTGATGTTAGGCATTCTGGGATGTATATACGCAAGAGCTAGTCGTGTTGCCGACGCCGAAAAAGTACTTCAGGAACTGAGCGAGCCGAAATCAGACGAAGATAAAATGTATGCCCGGGCCATCATCCTGCTCGGTCTCCACCGGGTTGATGAATCCCTTTCACTGCTCAGCCGACTCATCGAAACAAAGTACTCTATACTGGTGTACATGAATGTCGAACAGGATTATTTTGAAGCAGACGAAGTTGCCAGATTAAGGCCACTGCTGCAACGCATGAAATTCAAAATGGACAACATTCAAAAAATCTGAACGCTGACTTATAAAAAAGTCACGTGCTGATTCGTGACTTTCTTCCACCGGTACGCTTATATAGCTAAACGTACCTGATCCTATGGCACAAGTATCTGCACCCAAAGGGCGCGGCGGTCGTCGTTCCCTTCACATCGACATGACACCTATGGTCGATCTCGCTTTCCTGTTACTCACGTTCTTCGTACTTACCACGACTATCAACAAAAAGTATGCACTGGAAATTGTTAAGCCCGAGCAGGATGACGGAACAAAGGAACCGCCAATGGTTAAAAGAGAAAGAGTTCTCACTCTGCTACTCGGCGACAACGACATCATTTATTACTTTCTCGGCGATGATGCAGTGAAAACCACCGACTACGAACCGGATGGAATCAAGGCCGTCATTAAGGATGCCGTGGCAAAGCGAAATGACCTGATCATCCTGATTAAACCTATGCGTACCAGCCGTTATCAGAATCTGGTCGACATCATCGACGAGATGGATACCACTTACGTTAAGCACTACTACGTGGTGAAGGAAACAGCCGAAGACAGGGCAATGATCAAAGAATGACCGGGGTTTCATAAGCAAGATGGTATCGGAGGCTTGCTCTGCTTGAGCAAGGCTTCTATCTTTCGACGCCTGAATGCTATGAAAGAATCGTCTTCCCCCCAACTGAACAATCCTGCAATCGTGCGCGCCTGGTACGTGTACGATTGGGCCAACTCCGTATACGCTCTCGTTATCTCTTCCATTCTGTTTCCTGTCTATTACAAGGCTGTGACAACAGTGGATGGACGTGACACTGTAGTATTTCTTGGGTTCGAAGTGCAGAACTCTGTGCTTTATACCTACGTGCTCTCGTTCTCATTTCTCCTGGTGGCCGCGATGCTGCCGTTATTGTCGGGGGTTGCCGATTACACCGGAGACAAAAAACGATTCATGAAGTTCTTCGTTTTTCTTGGCGCGACTGCCTGCTGCGGACTGTACTTCTTCACGGGAATTGACAGTCTAACGTGGGGGCTACTATGCGCTACTCTTGCGAGCGTTGGATATTCTGGAAGCCTCGTATTTTATGACGCCTTCCTTCCTGAAATCGTAACTGAAGACCGGTATGACACAACCAGTGCGCGCGGATATGCGATGGGTTACTATGGCGGCATAGTACTTATGGTAATTTGCCTCGCCATTATCATGAACGCGGAGCGACTTGGGTTCGGTGTCGGATCGGCTGCAGAACTGAACGCTTCCCGGTTATCATTTGTGCTTACAGGACTTTGGTGGGTCGGATTCTCCATTATACCATTCAGGTACCTACCCTCCAATATTTACAGTAAACCTCCGTCGGCTGATATTTGGAAAAACGGATATCGGGAAATAAGCAAAGTGTGGCACTCATTGAAAGGGCAACCGGATCTGCGACAATTCATTATCGCATTCTTTTTCTACAATTCGGGTGTGCAGACAGTTATGTATCTGGCCGCCTTATTTGGCACTGATGTACTGCACCTGAAGAGTGACATACTTATCGCCGTGTTTCTGATCATTCAGCTGGTGGGCGCATTCGGGGCCTGGATGTTTGCCAGAATATCCCGCGTGCAGGGCAACCGTTCTACGCTCATTGTCATGAATGTAATCTGGATTGGCATCTGCGTCGGTGCATATTTTACGACAACCGCGAATCAGTTTTATGTACTTGCAGTTTTTGTGGGTATGGTCATGGGCGGCATTCAATCGCTGTCGCGCGCCACATATTCGAAACTGATTCCAGCGGATACGGTCGATCACGCATCATATTTCAGCTTCTACGATGTCGCCTTCAATATTTCAATTGTGATAGGCGTATTTTCGTATGGCTTCATTGATCACATCACGGGTAACATGCGCTACAGCGCGTTGTTCCTCTCCGTTTATTTTGTGGTGGGTCTTCTTTTGCTTTGGGGAGTGAAGACGCGTGTTCTGCGCGCTCCAACGGTGGCCAGCCATTCATAACCGGCCCATAGTAGTCCTGAGTCGTTAGTCCTGAGTCGTTAGTGGGTAATTAGTATTTATAGTTTTGTAGGGCAAGCAATAAAAAAATGTGTTAATGCTAATAGCGCAGGTGTTTAACGGTCATTCCGTTGTTGATCAGTTGCTTCAGGGAATCTATGCCTACTCTCAAATGGGTCTCCACATAATTCTTTGTCACAGCCGAATCACTCACTTCTGTCTTAACGCCTTCCGGTGTCATTGGATTATCTGAAATCAGCAGCAGCGCACCCGTTGGGATCTTGTTGGCAAATGCTGTAGTGAAGATCGTTGCAGTCTCCATGTCGATAGCCATAGCCCGGATCTTTCTAAGGTAGTTCTTGAAGTTCTCATCCCATTCCCACACTCTTCTGTTTGTTGTATAAACGGTGCCGGTCCAATAGTCCTGACTGTAATCCCGGATGGTTGTGGATATTGCTTTTTGAAGAGCGAATGATGGCAGTGCCGGCACCTCTGGCGGGAAATAGTCGTTCGAGGTTCCCTCCCCCCGGATAGCAGCTATCGGGAGAATAAGGTCGCCGATCTCATTCTTTTTCAATCCTCCGCATTTGCCCAGAAAGAGACATGCCTTTGGTTTGATGGCGCTTAGACAGTCCATTATTGTTGCAGCATTGGGACTGCCCATGCCGAAGTTAATAATTGTAATCCCTTCGGCTGTTGCGCTTCTCATCGCCCGATCGACGCCTGTAACCGGGACGTTATGCCAGGCAGCAAAAAGGCTAACATAGTTATCAAAGTTAGTTAGGAGTACATATTCGCCGAACTCATTCAGAGGTACGCCCGTGTAGCGGGGAAGCCAGTTATTAACTATATCTTCTTTGGTCTTCATACTCAAAAATAATGAAACGAAACGAGTTCGCTTTTAACGTTTTGTGAAGGCAACTCAAAAAATCATTTATTTGTGGTCATGGTTGCTCTTAACCTTCCTCCTTATCAATACACTCTGAAGCGCGAAGGTGAAAAGATATTCATCCTTGATCTGCTGCGAAAAAAATATCTCCTGTTAACACCAGAAGAATGGGTGCGTCAACATTTTGTTCACTACCTGATCAAGGACAGACAGTATCCAAAAGCCCTGATAAAAATCGAGGGTGGCCTTAAATTTAATACGCTATCCAAACGGTCTGATATAGTAATTTTCTCCCGGGACGGTAGGCCCTGGATGCTCGTGGAATGCAAGGCACCGGACTATAAGCTGAGGCAATCTACCATAGAACAGGCGGCAACTTACAATCATACCTTACGGGCGCGATACCTCGTGGTTACCAATGGGATGTCGCATATCTTCTGTGAGATCGACTGGACAAACGGGGTCTCCAGGCAAATCCAGGACCTTCCATTATTTGGAGCCGACTGATGGATACTTTGATTTTCATCAACAAAGCCAGTTACCTGTGTACTGAAAACAGCATTTATGTAGGATTTCAGGACTGACCCCGCGGTTACCACTGATTTCAGGCGCAACGCAAGGCCTTCCAGGCAAATTCTCATGTCTCCCAGGGCATGTGATTGTCCGCCGGTAAAAAGCAATTTTTTAAACGCACGTTAACACTTATGAAGGTTGCATCTGTCCGTTCTCTTGGGAAATCACACTACTGGTTAGCTCTCACACTCCTCGCAGCATTGTTTTCAGGCTGTAGCGATGACTCGTTGTCGCCGGCTGAACAGGACATTGCAAACTTTTCACAGCAACTACAAGGCACCTGGACGCTGGATAAGGTTAGTGTTCAATCCGGAAAGTCAAACGGTGTTATCGTTGCACCCGTTAAGGAATATGCGTGCGACAAACTATCTAATGTGTTTCAGGCAAAAGACGTAGTGAATAAATATACGATCAGCTATGACAAGAAAGTCGTACACGTAATGAAGCATTATACGTGTAAGCTTGCGCCGGAAGAGTTGTCCTGGAAAATTGAGCTGGGCGAACAAACAGGAGCGGAATCAATCAACTGGATGTCGGGCAAGAACTTTAAGATTAAAGAAATCAACGAGGGATCACTTAGCGGCGAACTCAGGTTGCTGTTTTTCAATCTGGACAACTGCGGCCCCGACGGCAAGCCAGCAACATCAGCGACAAAGAACAAACTTCGACTGGAAGTTGTGTTTGATACGAAAGAAGAGGCAACGTTCAGTCTGGAATTCAGCAAATCACAGTAGGAAATCAGAGTGAGGAACAGTGTGAGAGCGAGGAAGGGAGCGATTCCTCACTCTCACACTGTTCCTCACTCTGATTTCAGAACGCTTCAGAGAAGTTCATGATGAACAACGTTTGATCGTCGCTGAATCCCATGTCAAATCTGAGATTCACATCGTGAGCGCTGTCAACTTTTATTCTGAAACCGAAGCCGTAGTTAGCATGGAATGACCCCATGTCGATCTTCACATAATCGGTTGCCACCTGCCCAACTCCACCAAATAATGTTCCCCCAAGAATCCAAAAGATGGGAAATCGCGCTTCCGTTTGTGCGATAAGTGAAACGTTGCTTCTATATCGCCCCAGATACGAGCCTCTCATGAAATAATCCCCACCAAGAAAAGCCATTGATTGAACAGGCGCATTTCCCTGTCGTGACTCTGAACGCAGCACGCTTGCAATTGTTATCTTTCGAAGCAAAGGAAAGTAATAGCGTGCGTCAAATTGAAAGTACTGATAGTTGAAGTTGCCTCCGAGTGCCTTATCAAACCATTGATAACTTGCATCCAGGTAGTATCCCTTTTTCGCATTGAGTCGATTGTCCCTGCCTTCCATTGATATGCGCAATCCCAGCCCCGACTGCCTGCCCTCTGCATTCGCCAACCTAAGACTATCACCAGGGTAACTCGGCGAATCTCCGTCGATCTCTACCTTGTAATAATTGAAGTAATCATACGCGGGACCTACGTACAATTTCTTCCAGACTTTAAACAAATAAGACGTACTGAACTGGATATTTAAAGTATTGAGTGTACGCTCCTGATTCAGGCGCGTATTGTTGCCTACACCATAATAAAGAAGTGGGTAATAAATGTATGCCAGTGTTGATTTCCAGATCGCACGGTTACCTGGAAACATGAGATTGGATTCCAGGACAGCCTTGTATTGCGTGTTCAATGTATAGTATCCGAACGCCGTTATGCTGGAAGCCTGTGTATTGGGAATTTCCTCGCCCTTTCGCCGCATAGTGAATGCGTTGTACTTCGTCAGGCCGAAGAGCCAGCTGGTTTCCTTGCTGTAGGAACCAAAGGGAACAGGAAAGTACAGCATGTACCACTCCATGAAACTATTTACCTCATTCAACTTCTGCATTGTGCCCGATGTGTCGGTTGAAGACAAACCGATGGCACTGATGGCACTCCGATCAAGCATGGACAACGGCTGCATGTTTGTGCTTCCTTGTACACCGGATAAGAGCGACGCGCTGGGCCTTCGTTCGGTCAGGGCGCTGCTCAATGAAACCAATACCAGGGAAGGTAAACGCTGATCAGGTAAACTCTCAAACACTAAATCCTCAGAAGACAAACCCTGAGCATATCCCAAGTCGCCTATCGCTAACGTTAGCAATATGCAAGCGACGGCGATCACTCTCCTGATTGTCCACTGCAATCGGGCTTGAATTGTTAAATAATGCTTTACAATCAGAAACATGCCGGTAACGACGATTTCACAATATTACCTACCAACCGGGATTTCCTTGAAAGGATCTCTCACGCCGTCCCCCAAACAAACACTGACCAGTGAACAAGGATCGCGAATATGGTCAACTTTAAGTTACCAAAGTTTATACCAGATGAACAATAAAGTATATTAGTCTCTGAATTTTCCCAATAAAACAAGCCCTGAATGGTCCATCGATATTTGTGTGCGGTATTGATTGTGGCTGGATGCATCGCCAGTGCTGAATTATGTGCACAGACCAAGTATGCCGTTGGTGGAGGGGCATCCTGGCCAGTGGGGAGCTTTGGGTCAAAATCTATGGGTGACGGCGGCTTCGCCACCACCGGGTGGAGCGTTATGTTTGAAGACGAGACCCGCTTTAGCTCGTGGCCACAAATCTTTTCTCTGGGACTGCACCTCTCCTATCAGCAGAATGCATTGGATAATGCAGCAATGTCCGATGAGTTCTCGAGACAGCTGAGCACGCGCACCGAAATATCAGCGGCAAGATATCGGCCCTTGCTGCTGACGTTCGGCCCCTATTTCGACATACCTATAACTTCAAATCTTGATGTTGGTATCAAGACAGGGATTGGTTTTGCTCTCACGAACATTGATTCCTTTCAGATTCTGGTTTATCAAAATCCGAACGGAACTCCCCTGACATACGACGTCGACTTTAAGAGTTCGCCATCATTCACTTTCCTATTGGGCATTAACGGGGAATACAGAGTTACCAAAGTAATAGGTCTTATGGCCTACATGGATTTTTCAGGGGCTCGTAGCCAGGTGGATTCATTTGTTGGCACCGTCGGCAGAACTCACTCTTACTACGACCTGTCTTTTATAAACACCGGTTTAGGAATTTCAGTGACCTTCAACTAATAAGGTCTTTGAGTTAACAACGACCCCTTGACAACCAGGTTCAACATACGTCGCGCGCTAAAACGGCTGCTTTATACAGTGGCAGCTTTAGTAGTGTTGTGCGTTGTTCTCATTCTTATTGCGGGCCGGATCCTGAAAAGCAATGGTATCTCGTACGAAAGATTGTCTTTTCAATTCCCTTCAACTGTAGGCGTTGAAGGTCTTAGCATAAGTAAGACGTCGCTAGACATAAAAGCCGGGTTCGTCCATGCGAACTGGTCTTGGCGTGCCCTGATCAAGGGGGATATCCGGAGCAACGGCCTGGCTGTACGTGATGCAGTTGTTCGAATAAAGCCATCTACTGACACCGGAGATACCGCGACCCAGGTGCCGATTATCGATGTACGACGCGCAACACTTGAGAATGTGCGCCTGATATTTGAAACGGGAAACGATTCGAGCGTTGTGTTGCTGAAAGACGTGGTTGCAACCAGGCTACTGTATAATGGAAAGATCAGCATTGATTCACTGATTAACAGGAACAGCGAATTTACGGGTGTATATTCTGCAGCAAAATCGGACCACAATTCGCAGGATTCAACTGCCTCTTTCTCCATACAATCAATACCAGAATTTACGGTCCAGCATTTTGAGTTTTCCGACTGCGACTTCGATGTCAACTATGGCGAGCATCACTATGCCGTGAATAATTTTTATCTCTTGTTCTCGGGACTAAATAATCATGACATCATGGACATGACCCTGCAGCGACTGGCATTTCGCTACCAGGATACAGTCGACGTAGATTTAGAACTGCGCAATGCCAAACTGGATAATCAGAACAGGGCACAAGTCAACAACATCTTCCTGGAAATTCCGGGGCTCCGCATTGACGCTCCTCAGCTAACATTGTCAGGAGCCAATGGCTTCGGGCTGTCCACAAAACTCGACTCATCGTATGTCGACACTGACCTATTGAACTTTCTTTTTCCGTCCCTGCGAAAGTGGATACCCGGCGGAACGCGTGCGAACATAGATGGCGGAGTTGATTACCGCGCCGGCCAGTTGTTGCTGGACAATACAACGCTTGCCCTGGGTAACGATGGAACAGTTTCCGCCACCGGGCGCCTGCAGTTCGGAAGCGCCGGCGACAGTCTCAAACTGACGATCCACAACTTAGAATCTTCCTTGTATGGATTGTCAAAATGGACAGGGTTGGATGTTCCTTCAAACCAAAGGAATTTTCCTATACACGGTCAACTCCATGCAGACGGAACTTATTCGCACATACGATCTGACGGCCGGCTACGGCTACAGAACGAACAACTTCGCTATCGCGCCCAAGTGGATCAATCATCGAATGGTACTGTCATCGAATTTGGTCTAGAGTCACCATCGTTGGAGCCTCAAAAGATCATTTCACAATTTGAGAACGATTTGAAACTGACAGGATTGTCTCTGAAGGGGTCAACAATTATCGGCCAAAACGGCCTTAAGTCGTTACATGCCGAGTTAAGAACTGACTCCGTGTTCCTGAGTCAACGCTGGTACGACGCACCGGCTGTTGTTGCCACTTATTCGCATACCCATACCGTTGCCAGGTTCAGGTCAGGTGACTATTCAGCGTCGATCAACATTTCCGGCGATGTGCTCACCGGTGATCCCATAAACTGCGCAGGCAATGTCGGTTTACGCATACTGCAGGCAGATGGCAGCGCCTACGCCGGTCATTTGTCTACCTATTTCCATGGAATTGTTAAACCCCGCGACCCTGCCGCTGACCTGTTTTTTGACACCCTGAAGTTTGTAACGCCGGAGAACAGATCTTACGTCACAAAAGCCAAACTGAAAGTTGCCCGTCAGCCGGATCAATCCTTCACAGCATCGATGACTCTCGAAGAATACGCAACACTCGATGCGCTGATTGGTTCAGACGTATTGGACTGGCTTGGCAGCGACGACAAACTTAGCCGTTTTCCAACAGCTAATGTGTCTATGTCGCTCCACGCTGATACAACTCTTGTAAAGGCTATTGCAGGCATTCCTGCCCGCATAGAAATAGAGGAGCTCAACATTATCTCGAGTCCCGATGACATAAAGATAAATTTCTCGTCCGATACTCTATACTGGCAATCCTTCCATACACACCAGCTTGTGGGCAATATCGAATATCATCCTGGTGCACTGACGGCAAAGATTGAAACACCAGAGCTAATTACGCCCTTTACCTATTTTGACAGTGTTAAGTTTGCCGTAACCACTCATCATGATAGCGCTTACACGGCATCTTTAAGCACTTATCTCCCCGAAATAGACCGAGGGCTTGGCCTTAAATACAACATTACTTCGCTGCCTGATGGTTTTAATGTAGCGTTTGCTGACACGGCACTGTTGCTTGGAATGAACCGATGGCATACGAATCAAAATGGTTCGCTGTTTGTCAGCAGAAGTTTTGAAGAATTCACGGGAGAGTTGGAGATTGATCACCAATCACAACGGGCAATCCTGAAGGGCATGGGGAATGAGCTGCTGTGGAAACTTGAAAACCTGGATCTATTTCCAATTACTCAGACAATCGCTGCCGATCCACCGATTCATGGACTGTTGAGCGCATCTGTGTCGAGTAATTTCAAGGAGGGGATCTTTCGGTGGAATGGGTCGCTCACCGGCACCTCGGTTGACACTGTTTCATTCGGCAATTTCATCTACAACGGATCCGTCACCCAGGATTCTTTGTCGTTATTCGGACAACTTGAAAACGATGACTACGAAGTTGTTGGAAGGATGAATAAATCAAAAGAAGCGCCGGCACAATTCGACATAAAGGTGAGTAATGTTGATCTCCATAAATTCTCGTCGCTTATACCTGTCCCTGCGTCTACGCTTACCTTAAATGGCATCCTGAACGCGGACGTCAAAGGTAGCTACGGCGAAAAATTATTGATGAGGGGATATGTATCACTCCCGAATACCGAGATCATCTCTTCTGAGTACGACTTGTATCTAAAATCCGATAAGGACTCGCTCCTATTGAACGGCACAACGGCCACGCTGGACCAGTTTGTGTTCCGCGACCGATACGGCAATCCGCTTACCATACATGGTACGGCGAATCTTCCCGGGCAGACCCTCGATATTACCATCAAGAGTGATCGTTTCCGCATACTTGACAGAACGCAAAAAAAGTCAACGCTTACGGGTGAAGTTGATCTGGCTACCAACATCAGGGTTCACGGCCAAAAGGGCGACTACAAAGTCTCGGGTAAAATCGGTACCCTTGATGGTGCCGCACTCACATACCTCTACAAAAGTACAGTCACCCTCGACGACCGTCAGCGCGAGATGGAATTTGTGAGTTTTACCCAACAGGAAGAGGCTGTAAGAGTTCGACCAAAGCGAAGAAGACACAAGAAGCCATTGGAGTGGGATGTGACCTTCGACGTCGGTAAAATCGATGTCACTGTATTATTCAGCGCGGTAAACCAGGACCACGTAAAGACTACAGCGAGCGGCAAAGTATCCCTTACAACGGGCAGCAGTGCTGAACCAACTGCCTATGGTCTCATTGAAAGTAACTCGGGGAATATCTCCTATCATGTACCCATGGTGTCAGATCTTCGGATGATCATTTCGAAGGCAGGTATAAGGTGGGTTGGCGAAGTAGCCAAACCGCTGCTCTCCTTTAACGGATCACAGACTTTCAGAATAACACCGAATGAGATCTCATCGCTGTGGACAAACAAGACGGACAAGTGGCCCATTTCTGTTATCGCCAAAGTGAACGACAGGCCACTGAATGATCTCGTACTGGACTTTGATCTGTCCAGTACCAATAATCAGGTATCCGACTGGATCAGCAGTCTTGCTCCCGAGACGAGAGAAGCCTATGCCGTCTCTTTATTACTGCGGGGGCGAATCAACACCGGAGGAACTGCCGATGTTAATCTGCTCACGGAAGCAATGGTCTCAAAGATGAACGAGATATCAAGCCGCAACATTAAGAGCGCAGATGTCAGTTTTTATGATGAGAGTCGCGGACCGAACTCTCCTGACGGGAGTACAAACAAAATAGGATACAGCATTTCCAAAGGACTTGCAAATAAGAAAATGCGCATCATTGTTGGCGGCAGTGTCGACCTTACAGGGAAGGCAGATCCGTCGATGACGGACGTTAAGGTAGAATACGTGTTGCGCGAGGACCCCACCATTACGTTGCGGGCAGGTAAGGCCAACGTGTACACCGGTGTTATTGATGGGAACGTTGATGAGTCCTCGTTCGGCTTCACGTATATCAAGCGCTTCCGCAATCTTTTCAATTCCCATAAAAAACGCACGAAGGAATGAGGGTAGCGACGGTCGCGATCATTGTATTCATTCTTTCCGCGTGTTCGGGAACAAAACATCTTCCACCGGGAGAGTCATTGTACGTTGGCACACGCGGCATTTCGCTGCAGAAAACTCCACCCGATGGCTGGACGATAAAACAAAGTTTTCTGAAGAAGGCGGGTGCCTATTGGGCGATCTGGGACCTGCCCAACGGAGACATTGCAGGCTTTCCCTCATTTAGATTCATACCGTTCAGGCTGATATTATACAATTGGTTCTATACGGAGAAACCCAAGGGCTTTTCTCACTGGATGATGAACAACTTCGGTGAGCCACCCGTGCTGCTCAGCGCCATTAACCCTGATCTTAAGACAGAGAAGATTGTAAACATCTTCGAAAACTATGGTCACTTTGGAACCACAGGAACCAATACGGTTACCTACAACAGGAACAGGAAAAAGGCATCGGTGAGGTATCACGTCAAAATACCTAAGCCGTATAACTACCGCACCGTAGAGCACATCACGGACTCGCTGCACGCGCCTCTGACAGAACTGACGAAACGCTATCATTACAGTAGTGTTCTGCAGCCAGGAAACGAATTTAATCTGGACTCCATACGCGCAGAAAAGACCAAGCTTTGGAATACCCTTCAAAATAGCGGCTTTTTCTTTTTACAAAAGGACCACATTCTTGTGCAGGCCGATACAACAGTCGGTAACAAACAAATCGACATTCGCGTTCGTCTCGACCAGGACCTTCCCGATGCATACTTCACGAAACAGTCCATTGGAAAAACAGCCATCGCCATTGATACCGTCCATCAGGATGGTAAAGCTCCTTATTATGATTGGTACAACGGCAGGCTTAGACGACACATTCTTGACAGTTTGATTACAGTGAAGTCTGGACAATCTTATTCCCTTTCAAAGGTGCGCCGTACCATGCGCAACATCAATGAGCTTGGTCTGTTTGCCAATCCGCAATACGCCTTTACCGTTGGATCGACCGACTCTACTGTGCTCAATGCAAATCTTTCCATGCATACGCTGGAAGAGACTTCGGTTACGTTCAACGCAAAGGGTGCGTACCGTGCTACGGGCTACCTGGGTCCTGCCCTGGGGCTAAACCTCACGCAACTTAACCTGTTTGGTGGTGGTGAAAATCTTTCCACTGATCTGGACGGCTACTACTATTATCCTGTCGGTGTATCAAAAGAAAAGATATCGCCGTCGTCTGGATTTTCACTTCGCTCAACACTGTCGGCGCCGTTGTTAAGACCTCCGTTCCGCTTTATCAAAAGCACATATGCCACACCACGGAAACATTTTACGCTTGGTGCGGAATTCAACAAGCGAGAGGATTACTTCACTATGAACAGCATTACCCTAGGTTACTCCATGTCCTGGAGAAGTGGCCCCAAGGTTACGCATAGACTTTCTCCAATAGAAGTAACATTCTCGGACATCAGCAACACTACATCATTGTACGACAGCCTCGTTGCCGAAAATCCATCACTTGCAAACAGCCTTGTCGACCAGTTCGTACTCGGCTCGTACTATTCTTTCAAGTATGACAATCTTTCTCTAAGAAATAAAAGACTCGGAACGTATTTCGAAGGCAAACTTGAATTTGCTGGAAATTCACTTTACCTGGTCAGCCTTTTAGACAATAAAGATCGGGATGGCGTTTTTGGTCTGGACTTTTCTCAATTCGTTGAGTTGAGCTACGAATTCAGAACACATTTTAAACTTAGCAACAGGAGCGTGCTTGCGTTTCGTCACGTTGCAGGATTTGGATATGCATATGGCAACTCATCACAACTTCCTTATATCAGACAATTCTTCATTGGAGGTAGCAATAGCCTGCGACCAATCAGCGCCCGTACCGCCGGCCCCGGTCGTTACATAGAACTTCAGCAGGGGGAGGTAAACCAGGTTGGCGATATCAAGCTGGAATTTAATCTTGAGTATCGATTTAATTTTAATGCGCGATTAAGCGGAGCTCTTTTTACCGACGCTGGTAACATATGGTTGTTGCGACCTGATCCCTATCGCCCGAACGGCGAGATTCGTTGGGGAAAGTTGGCTCAGGATAGCTACTTAACGGCTGGCGTTGGTCTTCGACTTGACGTTACGTTCCTCGTGATCCGCGCTGACTACGGAGCGATCCTTTATGCTCCGTTTTTCATTGATGGTAAGAGATGGCTCTGGCAAAACCAACTATCATTGTGGGGACCGGTATTTGGCTTCGGGCTTCCCTTTTAGTGGCCGCTACCTTGTTAAAATCTGCTACCATTTGGACGAATCTAAGGGAACTCTAGTTGTGTGCTTCGATCTCCTTAAATGCAGTCTTACGATTTTTTCTATCGAACAACACATAGATTAAAAGTGCAGCCACCGCGAATGCGCCCAGCCATATCAGGGCTCTGTCGATCCTTCCATTCCTTCCATAGATAGCCAGAAGTATAAGTACCGGCGTAATTCCGACAAGTGTTGCCAGAACAAACTTTTTATAACTCATCTCCAGAATACCTGCGACGAATCCCAACGCATCTGATGATAAGGATGAAAGTCGAAAGACGAAGATCGCTTTGGCACCATAACGTCGAACGAAAAAGGCAACCTTCTCCTGCGCTTTCTCAGAAACGAAACGATCTATTGCCCGCGGTCCAAGTTTGTTGCCTATGTAATAACCGAGCGATGATGAAGCCGTGACCCCAATGAGACTGATCACCGTTCCCCAAATCGGTCCGTAGCACATAACAGCAATTACAAAAAGCAGCAGGTTGGGAATAAACAGCAGAAAAATTTGTACCGCCATAACCAGAATGAGGATGATCGGACCGAGAATACCGAATCTCTTTACCCAACTACGGATACGCTCCTGGTCATTACTTGAGATGGCCTCCCAGGCGTTGTGAACGCCTTGCTTAAATTCAGGAATCGCGAAATAGCTTATCACCAATCCGACGATAAGCACTACGGAAACGACCAGCATTCCATATTTCTTCCAAAACGATTTTTCCCCGGCGCTTGTCATTGTTCACAATTCTGTTACTGATGACAAGACAAAATGTGAGCCGCATTAAAACATTGGAACCAGACCTTACGCCTTACTACGATAATGATCAGAGATGGAATTTACCAAGCCGGTACCTACCAGCGAACCAGTGTGGCGCACGATCAACAAATGTGTAAACGGTTTCCCGTAAATTGATCTGCCCGGGCGTGAGGCTAAGCTCATGAACCTTTGTTAAATCACAACGGTGCCTATAGACGCACAATCACATGCGCAGTGACATTATATCGCTTTCCTGTGGGCACCTATTTTGGTTCGATGGAATATTAAATCACTTTATAAAAGTGAAATCCGGTAACGGTATGATCGTGCCACCCTTCTTTGCTGACTCGTGCGCCAAAATGCCGACGCACGTAATGTTTGCAGATTGCTCAGCGTTTGGATAGGGCTCGCGTCTGCTTACCAATGCGCTCAGAAACTCGTGAACAAGGTGAGGGTGAGAACCTCCATGGCCGGCGCCCTGGGTGAATGATAGATGCTGATGTTCATCCGCATCGTAAACTCCATGTGTGGTGAATGGCTGTATTTCCTTAGGTAACAGTTTCGCATAATCCGGACTATGAACTTCCTCCGGAATTTCCGGCTCAGGCTTCTTGGCTGTATGGACTACTAATGGTTTACCTTCGATCAATGGCCACTCAACTGACTTCTTAGAGCCATATACCTCGAAGCTCTCCCGATACTGACGCGCTACATCAAACAACGACCGGTATATGTGCGCTGTGAGATCAGAGTTCTTAAACTTGATGTGAGTAGTTTCGACTGCATACGGAGAGTTGTAGTGCTCTTGTAAATCCTTGCGTATCTCCCCTGACCCAAAGCAGGAGACATATTCTGCTTCACTGCGCAGTAATCCCAGTGCAGGGCCAACGCAATGTGTAGCGTAATACATCGGAGGCAGCCCTGGCCAATAGTTCGGCCAGCCATCCATGTCCTGCTGATGGCTCGCTTTAATAAATTGAACTTTACCGAGCTCACCCTTTTCATACAATTCTTTCATGAACAGAAACTCACGTGCATACACTACCGTCTCCATCATCATATAAGTAAGATTTTTTTCGCGTGCAAGGCGAACTATCTCCCGGCATTCTTCGACTGTTGTAGCCATGGGAACCGTGCAGGCCACGTGCTTGCCGGCTTTCAGAGCCTTGATCGATTGAATGCCGTGATCGGGAATTGGTGTATTGATATGCACTGCATCAATGGTGGGGTCCTTGAGCAGGTCGTCGTATGATGTATACCGGCCAGGGATATCAAACGCATTTCCGATCTCATCAAGCTTTGACTGTGTGCGCTGGCAGATGGCGATCAGATTGGCATTGGGATGCTTCTTATAAATGGGTATAAACTCGGCACCGAAACCCAATCCAATGATGGCTACGTTGATTACCTTGTTGCTCATAGCTGCTGACTTTAATAGGTTGTGTTATGAATTCTGTACTTCGAAGAGTTGACTGAGAAATTTATATCCATCGCTGGCAAAACCGTCCTGTGAAGGTGCCAGATGTTTCCAAATGCAGACGGCGCCTGCAAGTTCCTTCACCTCGGGCGTAAAGCTTTCAATTGAAACAACTCCGTTGTAATTTATTCTTTCAAGTCCACGCCGGATGAGTTGCCATGGTGTCTGACCTGTTCCGGGGACGCCGCGATAGTTTTCGGATACCTGCATGTGTATCAATTTTTCACCAGCATGAACAATGGCGGCCTCGGGATTGCGCTCCTCTAAGGACATGTGAAAGCTGTCGAGCATGACACGCGCTGCCGGATGATTGATATCATTTGCAAGTCGCACTACATCTTCTGCCGTATTCACCATATCTGATTCGAAGCGGTTGAGTGGCTCGAGAGCAATAGCCATCCCGTGATCGCTGGCCATTTGACAAACCTTACCAAGATTCACAACAGCTCGCTCCCAATCTCTCTTTCGTCCGTCCGGAGGCAACATTCTTACCTTGCCCACAGCTGAATACATAGGGCCTGCCACGAACGTTGCACCGATCACATTAGAGAGCTCAAAGCAACGACGGAGATAATCGAAGCAGACATCATGAACTGAGGGATCGTCGTGCGTAAGGTCGCGGGTTGGGCCAAATGCACCACACGATATCGGTACGAGTCCTTCCGAAAGCAGTGCATCGCGAACCTGCTTTCCATCGATAAGTTCGGGGTATTCGATAGGAATCTCTACCGCCTCGTAGCCCATCGACTTGATTTTAGGAAACAGATTTACAGACTCCGTAGTAAACGGAGACGTCCACAGCCAGGTGCTGACGCCCAGTTTTATATTCATATTTTGATTCGCACTTCAGTATTTATCACAATTTCTTTCAGGCACTGTTCTCTCAACTCTAAGTACTCCATGATCCAATTCTTCTATGATCGCAAATCTCCGATCGCAATTCAACAGAATCACGACATGTACCTGAAACACCTACAGCGGCTTATTGGACACAACCTTCATCAACCCGTTCATGATCGACCAGTGCCCGGGGAATGTACAAACAAATGGATACTCTCCGGGATTTGACGGCGCGATGAAGGATAAAGTTATCGTCTCCTGTGGATTCACGAGTCGTGTCGAGAACAACACTTCGCTGATGCGAGGAACATAGTTCATCTCTGCCCCTTTCGCGTCGGCGGCGATAGCATCGGCCGCTTTGCCGATTATTTTAAGCGAACCCTGCGCACCAATCACGAGATTATGCTGCATGAAGTCCGGATTCTCGAATACGATCTGCACAGGTTTGCCGGCAGGGACCTCGAACGAAGTTTTATCGTACTTCATCTGGTTCTTGATTACACTCAACTTGATAACAAACGCGTCCTTACTGGTTTCGGTAGTCTGCTTGCTGCTTTGTGACAGATAGTTCTCGGCAAAGCGTTCAGCTATCGTGGTACCCGCAAACATGTTTTCGTTACCCTGACCATACACACGTTCCACTTCATACTTCCATGGGCCTGTGAGGGTGATCTTTTTCGTGCCCTGCTGTGCAAATAAATCCTCCGGCTTTCCTACAAATCCGCCGCGCCAGCCGCGATCTTCGATCTTAACGGCGACTACGTTTGCTCCGCGTTTTACTGCCTGCGGAGGAACGTCGTATAACTTCTGTGAATTCCCTCTCTCCGACTTTCCAATATAGGTACCGTTAAACCAGACTTCTCCTTCGTCATCCAGCTGTCCGAGGCTAAGAGATGTCTTTGAATTTGCCGATGGAAGATCCACTTTTCTACGGAACCAGATCACGCCATCAATATCCTCTCCTGCCTTTTCGATTGGCTGAGGTAATTCCATTGACTTCCATTGCTGATCGTTGAACTCTGCTGCCTCGCGGTGTAATAGCTTCTTATCGTCAAACTCAGGGTGCGCAGATTTGAATGCCGACATGAACTCACTCGCATGCATGCCTGCCGACACATAGGCAGCCTGCGAGAGCCAGTAGTCCTTTGACACTATCGGATCAACGGACGCGTCGTAGATAGCTTTGCCGACATCTGCTGAAGATGAGACATCCTGAAGTGAATTGATTGCTGAAAGACGAACACCAGGGTCGGCATCCATCAGTAATTTTGATGAAAGGATGTCGTTTCCGGTCCAGCCATTTCGCGTCAGTATCTGTAAAGCCGCCTTCCGTATAGCCGGAACGTTGCCCGAAACCGCCCGTGTCATGGCATCCTTACCTTCTCCTGATGAGGCAGCCTTAAGTCCGTCGATCGTCCAGAGGGCATGGAGGCTTCCGTAGTAATTATTGTCTGATGCATTGCCAGCAAGCTTAACCAGGGCTGGCACTACATCGGCATTGCCGCGTTCCACCAGCAGTCGCTGCGCGGTGAGCCGCCAGAACAGGTTGTCGTTTGACAGAGCTTCGATCAATCCGTCTGTATTCTCCCTGCTAAGCGTTATAGGATCGTAGCGTTTGGCGGTTTTACTTACCACGCGCCAAACTCTTCCGTGGGACTTATCACGCAGTGGATTCTCATAGGCATTGCCCTTTCCTGTCTGCGCCGTGTAGCCACCACGGTCGGGCGTTGGAGTAGGATTATGCTGAACGATGAAGTTATACCAATCCAGCACCCACACAGCCCCATCAGGGCCGACCTTTGCATCCACAGGAGCAACCCATTCATCGGCGCCGGCAAACAGGTTCCATCCATCGCTTTCCGTAAAGCCTGCACCGGACTTTGATATGTTTGCCACGTGCACCAGGTGACCTGTAGGCTCGCTCACGAACGCATTTCCAACATAACCCGATGGATATGCGCGCGCTGTGTAGAAGCTATGGCCTGAAGCCGCTGTAAACCCACCAAATACATCGACCTGTCTGACCTTTGAGGTAATCGGATGCATCGCATAGTGGCCATCGAGTTTCGCGCTTCCGGTGATCGGCATTCCATTTACGCGTTGCGCTCCTTTGAAAGGAATTCCTACAAACACGCTGTGCGTATTGTTGGCGGTTGATGCAAAGATGTCGTTGTCTTCTGTGAAGCCAAGTCCCCAGGTGTTGTTCGTCGTAGGGCTGACAAATTCGAAAGTTGACATATCAGGTGCAAAGCGATAAACGCCCTGACTGAATTGCATGTCTTGACCGGCGAGCTTGCCTTTGAATCCCGAATAGCCTACAACACCCCAGATCTTGTTGTCGAATCCATATTGCAGTGTTGATGGTCCAGCGTGCGTGTCGAACGTTCCCCATCCTTCACAAAGGACTTCTTTAACATCCGCCTTATCGTCGCCGTTCGTGTCTTTGAGGAAAAGGAAATAAGGAGCCTGTGAAACAATAGCCCCGCCGTTGGCGAGTACGATACTCGTTGGAATGTTGAGCTTGTCGGCAAATATCGTGAACTTGTCGGCCTTGCCATCGCCGTTGGTGTCTTCACAAATCTTGATACGGTCGTCGCCCGTAGATTTATCTTCAAGGACATTGTTTGGGTAGTCAACAGTTTCAATAACCCAAAGGCGGCCGCGCTCGTCCCAGGTCATAGCGATAGGATTTATGATGTCTGGTTCAGAGGCAAACAACTCAAGATCGAATCCTACAGGTACCTGTATGAGTTTCGCTGATTCTTCTGGCGATAAGGGTTCCTGATAACGGGGAGCCGGATCGCGTTTTTCGTAGTTAGGAATATCGGCTTCATCGCGGTAAACAAGTTTGGGCATCGTGGTTCGGTATGCTTCCCACTGCTTTCTCACGTCTTCGTTCACCGACCATGATATACCGCGAAGCACAAGCTGCTGAAATCCCGGATTTGACCATGTACGTTCGTCATGACCAGAGGCCGTATAAAATACACGACCCTTTCCATGTTGCTTCACCCAGGTCCATGGCTCGCGATGATCACCCTCAACCCGCTCCATCAATACTGTGCGGTCGTCCGACAACTTATCATGAACATATGTTTCGTCCCAGCTTTCAAAAGCAGATAGCCCTTGCGTGATGGGATGCTCCTTTTGAATAATCTCCGCAGTAAATACTGCAGTGTCGTGCTTCAGAAATTGTCCTCCCACGAGCTTTATGTATTCGGGAGAATTTTTGAAACAGAAGCTTGCACAGTGAATAGGCAGAAATCCTTTACCTGAAGCGACGTAGTCTAGCAGGGCCTTTTCCTGTTCAGAAGTGATGCTGTCGTGGTTGGCATAGATCATCAATGCATCGTACTGATCGAGGTTGGCGCGATTGAGGACTGAAGGGTCACTGGCATAAGTAAAGTTGACGCCTTCAATAGCCAGGGCCGATGCAAGTATGGGCATGTATGTAGCCGAATTGTGATGCTCGCTGTTGTGACCCAGGAACAACACTTCGATCTTTCTCGGACCATCGTCGCGACGGGTGCAGGCAGCCATCGACATTGCAAGTAAAATGAGGCAGGTTATCGCTCTCCAGCAGTATGACTTCATGGGAACAGGTTTTCAAGGATGAAATTCAGCGTAAAATCATGCAAACGATTCCTGCATTTTGTCAACTTTTGACTGTATTTTACCATGTATTTAAGCGGATAACCTGTCAACCGGACAAATAAGTACCATGAAGGCGCTTCAAAAGTCACCCATATCACCAGATCACTCCTTAGAGGTGAAGCGCCTGATCGCTCCTCACTTTGATCCAAACTGGCATTTTCATCCCGAGTTTCAACTGTTCATCGTCCTTGAAGGAACCGGAACGCGATTCATCGGTGACTCCGTTCATCCGTTCAGAAAAGGAGATGTTGTATTCACTGGCCCCAATCTTCCGCATGTGTGGCGGAGCGACCAAGAATACTTCACGCACAATGAAGGGCTGTCAACAGAGGGAATTGTTATCTACTTTCATGAACACATCCTCGGCGATGCATTTCTTAAAACGAACGAAGCTTATAAGCTGCGGCAGTTGTTCTTACATGCCCGGCGCGGCATGACCTTTACGGGAGCAACGGCCGATCATGTGGAAAGAACATTGTATGCGCTACTCGACGCCCGCGACTTCAACCGGGTGCTTCTGCTGTTTCAACTATTGAATCAACTTGCGAACACAGACGAGTTTTCACTACTCGCAACGTCAGGCTATACGAACACATTGAAGGACGCCGACACCCGGCGTATGAATGATGTTCATGCTTATGTTATGGCCAACTTCCGCGACAAGATCACGCTTAACGAAGCTGCTGCAATAGCCAGCATGACACCAACTTCGTTCAGCAGGTATTTCAAAGTGCACGCCAACAAGACGTTCTCCGAATTTGTAAGCGAGATCAGAATAGGACATGCATGTAAGCTGCTTGCTGAAAAGAAGATTGCTGTTTCGCAGGTCTCCGACGAGAGCGGGTTTCAGACGATGTCGAACTTCAACAGGCAGTTCAGAAATTTTACGGGGTATAATCCGCTGGAGTACCGGCGCAAGTACGCGGAGTCATCGTTGGTGTATTAGTTCTGTGGGTGCGAACGGTTAATTCCGAGGAACGGGAGACTGCGGCTTTACTTTCCCAGCTTGTGAGTTCGTTCACTGTTGTATCAATCGAACGCTGCAGGACCGCCGCGTATTAAATCCAGGGTCGGGAGGCAAGGGAGTTTTAGAGTTTTCGGGAGGTGGTTTGACTTGGGAGATCTTTACGTTTGCTAAAGTTTATTTTAGATGGCCTGTGCCAGTAGCGTGGTTAATTCCGAGGAACGGGAGACTGCGGCTTTGCTTTCCCACATTTTAAATCCGTTTCATGTAGTATCAATCGAAAGCTGGAGGACCACTGCGTATAAAATGCAGGTCGGGAGGCAAGGTATAAATGCAGGTTGGAAAGGCAAGCGGGATCTTGAGCATAATCATTATATTATATACATTTATAAATATAATCATCACAGATGAAAGGAACTTATCTCGGCGAATTTGAAGAGATTGTGCTGCTGGCTGTCGGCATTTTGAAAGAAGAGGCGTATGGTGTGTCTGTTCGGCAGGAGTTGGAAGATCAGACCGGGAGAGACGTTAACATCGGTGCAGTCCATACGGCCCTTCACCGGCTGGAGGAAAAGGGATATCTCAAGTCGAAGTTTGGTGAGGCACTGGAAGTCCGTGGCGGAAAGAGGAAGCGCATCTTTACGCTTACAGCCGCCGGCATAAGGGCACTTCATACGTCACAGGAACTCCGAAAGCAAATGTGGTCACAGCTGCCAAGCGTAATACTGCAAAAGAAATAACCGTACCTATATGCGCCATGATCCTCCCAGGTTATTTACCAAACTCCTTCATTGGTTTTGTCCGGTTGAGTACGTTGAAGAAGTCGAAGGCGACCTGCATCAATGTTTTGAAGAACGTGTCATCAGCAAAGGACTCACTCGTGCACGTCTACTGTATGCTCGTGATGTCATTCACGCAGTGCGGGTATATCCGACGAGGAACACAGCGATTCGTCAGGTTTCATTCACAACCTTTGTCGACGCGTTCCGGCACTTCCTTACGCTGGCCGTTCGCAATATGACAAGAAACAAATCGACCACTGCAATCAACATTGCTGGCCTGGCAGTGAGTCTTGCAAGCGTGTTACTTATCGGACTTTATATCATTGATGAGTTGTCGTTCGATGCGTTTCACCCAAACGCGGACAATGTTTATCGAATTGGACATTCTTACAAAAGATATGGTGATGGCGTCGAAGAGACCGATGCGCGGGCGGCAGGATACTGGGCACCCGCGATGAAGGAACTTTTGCCCGGAATCAAGCATGTAACAAGGTTCTCACGGTTTGGCTATCCGGGTATGGTCCGCGAAGAGTTGTCCAATAAAGTGTTTGTTGAACCGGAGTTCTTCTGGACAGACAGCACGTTCACCGACATATTCTATGTGAGTTTGTTTTCAGGAGGAAACATCAGAGAAATCCTTGGCAATCCTGGAAACGTGATTCTCACCGAAGATATGGCTAAAAAGTATTTTGGCGATGCAGATCCTCAGGGGCTTCAACTTGTATACAGTCGGGATGGAATGGACTTTCCTCTGATCGTTGCCGGCGTAATGAAAAGCTTCCCATCGAATTCGCACTTTCATCCTCAGTTTATTGCAAGCAATCAGGCACTGAATCCCTTATGGAAGCGAGACAATGAAGACCGCGTGAATTCCTGGCGAGATGCCTTTACATACTCTTATATGGAAGTGGAAGAAGGGACATCCGAAAGCACATTAGCTGCAAGTCTAAGAAAAGTATTTGATGAGCACCTCGGTGACAATGCGAAGTTCGTATCGCCATCGATAGTGCGCATGCGCGATATTCACTTCACGCCGGGAAAGGTTCTTGAGCTGGAAGGTGCAGGCGAAAAGTCTAACCTCTACATATTTGCTTCCATCGGAGTATTGATCCTGGTCATGGCCAGCATTAACTATATGAACCTTGCAACGGCGCGATCGATAAGGCGATCGAAAGAAGTAGGACTTCGTAAAACGCTCGGCGTCGGGCGGGGCACCCTTGTGCTACAGTTCTTTGGAGAGTCGTTGTTAATCACAGTGATAGCGCTTGGTCTTGCTATATTATTGTGCGTCGTTTTGCTGCCTTATTTTAACGACCTCACAGGAAAGAATTTTTCTGTGACCAATGTATTAGGTGGAAATGTATTTCCATGGGTAGCGGCACTTACAGTCACTGTCGGATTGATCTCCGGTTCATATCCTGCATTTTATCTTTCGTCGTTCAATTCAGCGGCTGTACTAAAAGGCAAGCTTCAAACTGGAGTTAGTGCAGAAGGCCTGCGGCAAATTCTCGTCGTCGCTCAATTCTCCATCACCCTGTTATTACTTGCCTCCACATTGGTTATCCGAAACCAGATGCAGTTTGTGAACAAGAGCAAGCTCAGCGAATTCGAAGATCAGATATTCTCGGTGCGCCTTACGGGACTTATCGACCCGGCAAGCATTCAGGCTGTGAAGAAGGAATTACTCACCAGCCCTTACGTTGCAGATGTAGCGCTGGCCACACATCTCCCCCGCCAGGAACAATTTGGCTGGAGCGACGTCCGTCTTAAGGCACCACTGTTCAGTGAAACCGAATTCATCTGGCAGGTGATCGATTGCTCGCATGATTTCCCGAAGATGTTCGATCTTACGTTTCTGTCTGGCAGGAGCTTTACCGGGGTTGAGGCCACTGATACGACACAAGTAATCATCAATGAAAGTGCAGTTCATGATCTGCAGCTGGATCCCGACCATGCATTGGGAGTAACATTGGAGGATCCTTTTTCAAAGAAGAAGCGAACTATCGTCGGCGTAGTTAAAGACTTCAATTGTACCTCTGCAAGAAAGAAGATACAGCCCATGGTTATTAACTGCAACGTGATGGCTGCAGAACATATGTATATCAGGCTATCAGGACCTGATTATCAACAGGCCATCGGGGCAATTCAGCAGACGTGGCGAAAGATTTCACCGAAGTCGCCGTTTGAGTATTCTTTTATGAATGAGCAGTTCGCGGCGCTATACAGGAGCGAACGCCAGGCGTCGGCAATTGTTTCCTATTTTTCAATGCTCGCCATAATGATCGGATGTCTGGGGCTATTTGGACTCGCCGCGTTTACCACAGAACAGCGAAGCAAAGAGATAGGAATCAGAAAAGTACTTGGGGCGTCGTCCAGGCAAATCGTTGTACTTCTGACGTCGAAATATGTGAGACTTGTGTCTCTGTCATTTGTCATCGGCATGCCCGTGGCGATCATTCTTGTCAATCAGTGGTTGGAGCAGTTTGAATACAGGATTGAACTGGACGTGTTCTTCTACGTGGTGCCGGTGATCCTGATAATGGTCCTTGTGACTGCGACTGTATCCTTCGAGGCATTGAGAGCAGCGTATGCGAATCCGGTTGACTCGATAAAATCAGAACACTAGTAAAGTCTATAAGGCAAGTCCGGACAAAAGATCAGGATGCAAGGTCGGACTTACATATAAAAGGCGGCGCGATGGAACTCATTTGGTCACAATCTTCACCTGTACCGGGTTCGCCAGGCTGGCAGCGGTTGAATTCACAAATTTCATAAACTGCTCTTCAGTAGTAATGCCTCCTGGTTCACCCGACCAGACACCTGCGAGGTAATACTCAAGCTTGTTTCCGTCTGGTTTCAGCGACACGATATGACTGAATTCATCCTCTGTAAACCCAACAAACCTTGCGGGATCGAAGAAAACCACCAGGCCGAGGTCATCATCATTCAAACTTTGCCTTCCGTAGGTGGCCAAATAGCCCCATCGTTGGGCATCTCCCCGATTACTAGTCAGTTTTGCCTTTGTATCCTTTACAATTCCGGTGACAATCGACTTCGGGCTACCAGATATTTTAAGCTCTTCCCTGGTCAAACGTGTGCCGGCGTGAATGGAGATCCTTGATTGGACATCGTGTTTGTTATTATTAGCCAGCCAACCAAAATAATTGATCAGTATGGATGAATAGACAGGTCCGTTTTCTGCAATGAGGCAATTAACGCTGTCGGTCTTTTCAACGCGGATAGCTGTACCGTTTTCAAGTGCGCCAATTGATCCCACACCAAGTGACTTGCCTACTTTCATCACGTCCATTCCCCATGGCTGCATATTGTGATAAGAGTCAAATCCGTCCTGTCCAACATTCTGCAATACCGGGTCGGTTGTCTTCTTGCCGAACACATCTGTTGCGTTCCGCTGATCGAGATAGAGACGATAGCCTACCATGTCGGACTCCCAGCCTGGTCCCTCGTACCGAATAAACCACGAATGGTCTTTGTGCTCCTTGGGCACGCGCAGATAACTTGTGTTCTTAAATGTTCCGCCGATGTATTCACGGTTCTTCCATTCGCCGCCTGCCCTGTACGACAATTCAGCCTGCGTCAACTTCTTATAGTCACGGGCGATCGTGGCCGTTGGATGATAGCGTACCAATACCTGTAGTTTTTCCCTGGCGGCAATACTGCCGACTACAAACACAATTCCCTTCTTCTGATCGCCGCTGTTGTATTGACTCGGAATCTCTGCTTGCCCGCTCACAACGATGAAAGCCTTTGGATTAAAGTCCTTCACTTTCGCGAGTTGTCCCGGGCTTAGTACTACTATTGCGTTTTCCCGTGTTGCGTTGATGGGATTGGTGATCTCCACTTTGAAGGATTTTGGAAACTCCTTCTCCAGCGTTGTCTGTGCGAAAGATTTTATCGAAAAGAAAAGAACAGTAACAAATACCAATAATCGCATAAGTGACATCCTGTTTAATTGTGTTCTGATCGTGTTGACGCGTTTGAAGCTGCGAGCTGTCAGGTAAGCTATTTTAATTGCCTGGAAAAAGACCGTCATATTTTAGTAACTCAAGTACTAGTTCAGTAATGCAAGTACTATTTCAGCAGTTCGACTTCAATGCTTGCCTGAATAAAAGGGCCCACTCCTTTCAGGTCGTCTGTGCGGAGCGGCTCGCTGATATAGTACTCGAAGCTACCATCGCGGTAAGGCGTTCCGCCGAGGCCTCCAACACTTACGACTTTTGTCAGGTGGATAAAGCCCTGCTCGTCTGTCTCGATAAAGTTTGTTGTGATACCTGCAAAGGCCTTCCTGGCGGTCGCAGCATAGCCTTTGTCAATATAGCCCATGCGCACACCCTTTGCGAGAGCATATGTAAACATGCAGCTCGCGGAAGCCTCAAAGTAGTTACCGGTGCGGTTGCCCTGGTCCAGCACCTGATACCATAGCCCAGACGTTGCTTCCTGGTAGTGTTTTACTGCCGTGGCATAGCGCTGGAGAATATCGATGAGCTCTTTTCTTCGTGGGTGATTCTTTGGAAAGTAATCGAGCACATCGACCAGGGCCATACCATACCAGCCCATACCTCGTCCCCAGAATCCTGGCGCTTGTCCTGTAACAGGATTTGCCCATCGCTGCATTTTACTTTCATCCCACGCGTGATACATTAATCCTGTTTTAGGATCGCGAACATGCTTCTCCATCCAGACGAATTGGTTCGCTATATCATCAAACTTTGCCTGATCATTAAACATCATGGAATACTCCGCTGAAAAAGTCTCGCCCATATAGAGACCGTCCAGCCACATCTGATAAGGATAGCGGAGCTTGTGCCAGTAGCCACCTTCCTTTGTCCGGGGTTGCCACACAAGCTGGTCATGTAACAATGCAGCAGCCTTACGATACTTCTCCTGTTTTGTGGCGCTGTATAACAACAACACTATGCGACCAGGCGTGATATGATCGATGTTGTATTCAACAAGCTCGTAGGTTCGAATGCTGCCATCTTCGCGAATGAAGTGGTCGATGATTTTTTTGGAATAGTCAAAGTACCGCTGATCACCAGTATGATTTTTCAGCTGATCAAAACTTTTGAGCAACACACCGTATTCGTAATTCCACTGCGCGGGGCGTTTAGGCTTAGACGCAGCTGTCTCGCCTGTGGCCTTAACCACAATGGAGTCGGGATAGGTGTTCATGATCGACTCCGCCATCTGAACACCCCAGGATTTCTTCTGCGCATTACAATCAACGGCGCACAAGAAGGACATTGCTATTGCTATTGCTTGAATGATGAGGATCTTCGTCGGACCTATGGTTCTTATTTGATGTTTCATTGTCTTTCAATATCTATATGCGACGAAACATTTTTTGGCGTGCGTCCGAACGTAGACGCAAGGCATTGCGTTCGAACATAGACGCATTGCGTTCGAACATAGACGCAAGGCATTGCGTTTGAACATAGACGCAAGGCATTGCGTCTCTACGGCGGGTTTGATGGTTAACATATTGAATGTCATTTCCGTTGTGGCAAAGGGCATATTAATATTATCGTTTGGTCACATTGACCGGAACACCGTTCCCTAATTCAAACTCCTTCTTTATCCCTGACATGTTCGTATTTGTCACGCTTATGTCTTTTGATTTCGCACCTTCTATGCGCACAAGCACGTCGGCATCTCCATGACCTATTTTATCCATCGCAATCTCGCGGCCATTCTGAATATCGACGATGCTTCCCTCACTGCAATACAGGGTGGCGTTCTTTAATGAGATACGCTCACCGTCGATGCATTTGAATCCCTCTTTGCTTTGTATCGAAATGTCCTCCATGTGAATATCACGAATGTTCATCTCAGGAAGTCCGCGTATGAAGATTGCTGTTTCAGCACCTTTACAAACCACACCTTTGATGTGGAAGTCTCTGAATTGTGGCGTGGCATCCGACACTGGATGTTCTTCGAAGACAGGTTTAGACTCCCCGGCAAACATTGTCAGGGGATCTTTGGCCATGTAATACATATCGAACAGAATGGCCGCACCACCGATGCTGCTCATACGAATATTTTGTACATATATCTTTTCCACAACTCCTCCCCGACCGCGGGCAGTCTTAAACCTCAGGCCAACGTCGGTGCCCATGAAGTTACAATCTGATACGAATATATTGCGCGCTCCACCGCTCATTTCGCTACCAATCACAAAGCCTCCATGCCCGTGAAACACAGTACAGTCCTTCACGATCACATCTTCCGTAGGAATGCAACGCCTTCTTCCCTCCTCGTCACGCCCCGATTTGATACAAATTCCATCGTCTCCAACATCGAACGTGGAGTTTTCTATGAGCACGTAGCGACAGGATTCGACATCCACGCCATCACCGTTCTGTGCATTCCATGGATTTCTCACTGTGAGATTCCGCAGGGTGAGGTGCTGAGTAAGCAACGGATGTAAACACCAGGCGGGAGAGTTCTGAAATGTTACACCTTCGAGTAAAACGCGCCTGCAGCGCATGATGCTTACCATGTTCGGCCGCAGGAACTCTTTGATCTCTTCAGCCTTTGCCATGTCGTAACCTTCGGCAATGACCCCGGGTCTTTTGGCCAATGAGCCTTTCAAGGCACGCGCCGTGGGATACCATACTTCCTGCTTGTCATCAACAGCGCCACCTGAATTAACAAGCTGCTTCCACTCTGCCTCTGTGACCTTACCTTTCTTTACAGGTCGCCAATGCTGACCAGCACCGTCGATGATACCGCGGCCAGTGATGGCAATGTTTTCCGCGTCGGCGGCGTACAACGGTGACTGTACACGAATGGCATCCAATCCTTCCCAGTTCGTCCTTATCAGTCCGTAGTCGTCAGTATTATCACTGAACTGTAGCACAGCACCAGCGGCAACGTAGAGATTGACATTGCTGCTGAGCACCAGCGGGCCCGTTATCCAGAGGCCTTTCGGCACCAGTACAACTCCGCCACCGTTCCGGCTGCAAGCAGCGATAGCATCGGTAATAGGTTTAGTGTTAAGGGTGAGACCATCTTCTTTTGCCCCATATTTTCTGATGTCGAATGTGTCTGTTTTGAAGGATACGTTCATGATGACAGGAAGTGTACCCTGCTGGAAGACTGCATTCTGGGCTTTGATGTGATGTGCAAACGCCAACAACAGGAACGATAGCAATATCCTAACCCCGCGCTCCATCACAAGCGCGGGGCATTCATATCCAAACCCAAAGACATTATTCAATTTCATTTTATTGATACGCAGGATTCTGAGGAAACTCCTTGTTCGTGTTCAGTTCGAGGGCAACCTGCGGAATAGGACGAAGGATCTTTAACTCACCACCGGTTCCGACGAATGCATTCGGTACGCCGCGCACATCCTTGTTATAGAGCATCACGCGATCTACTAGTTTACCAGTTCGCTTGAGATCAAACCACCGGTGGTACTCTCCATACAATTCGCGGGCACGTTCGTCGAGGATTTCGTCGATGGTGACCTGGTCCGGGCTTGTAAGCTGCAGCGTGTTCGGAGTTCTTTCGGCGCGTGCCTTCACCGCGTTGATCCTCAACATAGCTGTAGCCTTATCGTTACGCTTCAGATATGCTTCGGCGGCAATGAGGTAGGTTTCCGCGAGACGCATCAAATAGATATCGCGTGTACCCGCACCGGTACCAAAGGTGGTGGCCGTCGGATCGTCGAACTTTCTGACAGCGGGAGTAATGTTGTCCTGATATACATTCGGTTGCTCCCAGGCATTTACCAGCGGACTCGTTGCCTTGATCCGGTAAGGAATGATCTGCGTCTTTGTCCTGTTGGCAGGATCCGCAGCGCGCCAGGCGGCAGTATCCGCCAGCTCCCACGATTGAGGATAGTAGCGTGCTACTTTAACGGCAGCTTTATCAGTCTTGTCGTAGAAATCGAAGTAACGCTCATACATCACATTCATGAAAGTGCCCTCCCAACGAACGTCATTCTTTTTAAACAGATCGAAGTAATAGGAAGTAGGAATGAGATTATAGCTTCTCCACGGATAGCCCTTTGCCAGGCCTTCTCCGCCGTGATAAGGTCCGAAGTATCCGCTTTGCGTAGAACCTGTTAACGCGCCACCTGATGGCACCGGCTGCAGCGAAGTATTCGTGTATTGTATTGAGAACAACACTTCATTGTTCTTGTCCTTGCCGGGCCAGAAAAGATCTTTAAAAGATATTGACGAGAGGTTATAACCATTAATAGCTTCGTCAGCCAGCATAGATGCTTTTGTAAAGTCCTCTGCGTTTCCAAAGCTCAGATATCCGCGCGTGAGATAAACTTTTGCCAGTAAGTGCTTCACGGCTCTCTTACCCACGCGACCGAATGCGGGATTCTCATCGACAAGCGACAACGCTTCTTCGAGTTCGGAGACGACAAAAGAATAAGTTTCTTCTTCCGTGTTTCTATCGAACGTTGTCAGCGCGGTGTTGATCATCTCCGTCACAAGCGACACGCCGCCAAATTGCTGGGCCAGCAGAAAGTAATAATATGCGCGGATAAACTTCATCTCACCTTTACGGGCAGGAACAGTCGCCTGAGGATCGGTCACCTCGGCATAGAAGAGACCTGTGTTACAGGTTTGGATGGCCTGGTAAACGGTCTGATAGAATGTTGCTACCGCAGTTTCACCCGGTGAGAGCGATTGATATGCGGAAAGACCCACAGGGCCAGGGTTGCGTCCATCGACGCAGATATCTGTACCTGATTCGAAGATAAACGGTGACGTGTACACGTTCCGCAGGGAAGAGTACGATGCATTAACGAGGTTCTCAAAACCCGATGCGGTGCGATACAATTCATCAGCAAGTACATCGGCCTTGTTGTCTTCAGTCAGGTAGTCGCTGCAGCATGTCATCGTGAGCATGAGGCAAAGCGCTGTAAATATTTTCTTCATTTGAGTTCAGGTTGGAGTTTAGAATTTAGCATTGACGCCAAGCTGGTAGGTGGTAAAACTCATACCGCCGTTTGCATATGAAGCGGTGGCCCATTCGGGATCAAATCCGTCGTAGTCTGTGAATACAAAAGGATTCGTTACGTTGCCATACAGACGAAGGTTTTTCAATCCCACTTTGTCGACGAAGGGTTGCGTAAAAGTATAGCCGAGCGTGATATTCTTTACTTTCACGAAGCTCGCGTCGCGGTAATATCCAACGGAATATGTTCTCCAGTAAATACCTGCATTTTTGGGCTGTGGATATTCGTTGCTCACGCGGGCTTGTGTGACTGGATTCGACTGCATGTACCAATCGATATCAAGTTTGGAACGGCCGCGGTCCTCATGATTGGTAAACTCTGCATGGAAAGGACTGTAGGCAGTCATGCCCTGGCGCGCGATGACAGAAAAGGAAAAGTCGAAACCTTTATAGGTAAGTGTTGAATTGAATCCACCGGTCCACTTGGGCAACACGCTGCCGATAATGCGCTTGTCGTCCTGGTTGATGACGCCGTTGCCATCGTAGTCAACCACGCGTCCCTGTCCTTCGAGCTGGCCATACGTAGCAGCCGCTGTTTCGCCGGCCTGCCACACACCATCAGCCTTCCAGTTGTAATAGCTGCCGAGAGGATGACCTTTCATAATGACGTCATCAGCATTGTAGCCATCACCGGCACCGTTGTTCAATACAACGTAGATGATATCGGTCCCTTCGTATACTTTAGTGACCTCATTGTTGTTTTTGGCAAAGTTGAAAGTTGTGCTCCATTCGAGGTTGGAGTTGCTTACGTTCACTGTGGTTAATGAAACTTCAACACCTTTGTTCACTACTTCTCCGATATTCTGATATACCGTTTGCCATCCCGACTCCATGGGAAGCTGACGCGAAACGATGAGGTCTTTCGATACTTTGTTGTATACATCTATCGTACCCCCTACACGTCCTTTGAAGAATGAGTAGTCGAGGCCCAGATTCACTTCGCTGGTACGCTCCCAGGTCAGGTTCTTGTTGGCGATCAGGTCGGGACGAATACCGCTGGCCAGTGTGCCACCATAGTCATAGAAGGTTGGCGTACTTGCCGTGGCCATGGTCATGTACGGATCGATCACCTTGTTACCTGTGAAGCCATAGCTAGCACGCAGTTTCAGGTTGTCGACAACGCTTGAGTTGGCAAGGAAAGATTCTTCCGAGAGCTTCCATCCGATCGCGGCCGAAGGAAAGCTTGCCCACTTGTTACCTTCTGCGAGTACGGAAGCACCGTCCCAGCGCGACGTCAACGTTACCAGGTATTTGTCTTTAAAAGCATAGTTGAGTCTTGCAGCAAATGAAAGCAGCGTCTCTTTCGAATAGTCGGAGTTGCTGGTCACTTTGGTTTTGTCGCCGGTGGCGCCTATGCTGTAGTAACCTTTTGCGCTGGGATCCATGTTGTCCTGAGCAACGAAAGTCATCTCGTTCACGAAGTAGTTTGAAGAGAAAAGCCCGATGAAATCGAAATTGTGATTATTGAATGCCTTTGTGGCCGTGATCTGGTTATCCCAGATGTAGGAATACGATTCGTTAAGCTGCCGTTGTGCGTATGGTAATCCGCCTACTCTGCCTTCAGAGTCACGTCCAAGGAATTGACCTCTTGAGCGCGATGTATAACGTGGTGAAATGGTCGTCTTGAATTTCAACCATGATATCGGAGAATACTGAAGATAAACGTTACCTATCGCATACGTTGCGTGTCCTTCCTGAAGGGTCTTTTGCTGATCGATCAGCGGATTCACGGAACTTGTAAAGTCGATGTGATATTTGCCAGGCTGATCCGCAATTTCATCCTTACCTGGGCTCACGATCAGCTGACCTGTTTCAACATCGTATGGACTCATGATCGGATTCATGCGAAATGCTTCGAGCATTGCGCTGGGAGAACCATAATTCTGGTCTTCGAACGACAAGCTCAGGTTGGCACCGGCCGACCAGTATTTATTTAATGTATGATCAATGCTTGCCTTAAAGTTGTAGCGCTTGTATTCTTCATTCGCGATGTTTCCTTTTTCATCCTGATAACCCGCGCCAAACGTGTATGCCATTTTATCTCCGCGACCTGAGAACGATAGCCAGTGATTCGATTGAAATCCATCCTGAATCATCAGCGATGGCCAGTCGGTGTAGTCCTGTTCGTCGAGGCGACGCTGAAGTTCCGGACCCGTTGAGTTATAGCCGGGATTGGCAGGTATGGCCTGATTTCTGACAAGCGCGTCGCTGATGAATGAATCCTGTCTCCAGTTCCACCACGTATCGCCGTCCATGAATTTGGGCAGGCGCGCTGCCTGCCTCACGCCAACATATCCATCGTAGCTAATCACGGCCTGGTCTTTAACACTTGCACCTCCTTTTGTCGTTACGAGCACCACCCCATAGGCACCCCGTGATCCGTAGATAGCGGCAGATGAAGCGTCCTTGAGAATGTCGATGCGCTCAATGTCCTGCGGGTTAAGGAAACTAATTCCTTCCGGCATGATCACGCCGTCGACAACGTAGAGGGGTTGTCCTCCCTTGAATGATTGCACTCCGCGTATCTGAATGTTGAAACCGGAACCGGCACGACCCGTTGAGTTGCTGACGTCAACGCCGGCAACCTGTCCCTGCATCGCATCCATGACGTTTACCGCGCCTCGTTGCGTAAGCTGCTTATTATCCACCAGGCCAACGGCACCTGTGAGGTCAGTTTTCTTAACTGTGCCATAACCGACGACAACTACCTCAGACAGTTGCTGAAGATCGGTTGCCATAGTGATGTTGAAGGTTGTTTGTTGATTGACGGGTAGCTCCTGCGTTGCGTATCCAATGAAGGAGAACACGAGAACATCGCTGGGAATAGCCTGAAGGTTGAAGCTTCCATCGACGTCGGTTGTTGTTCCTGTCTGCGATCCTTTTATAAGGATTGACACGCCAGGCAACGGTGCGTTGTCTTCTGATGATGTGACTTTGCCTGAGATCGTTGATTGGGCGAACGCGGGCGAAGCGAGGAGAACACCAAGTGCGAAGAGTGCATTCAGTGTGAAGAGGGCGAGGCGCCGTTGACTGAGTGGCAGAGGCGGCGAGGCATTGCGTAGAAAAGGTTTCATGTGCTGGAGTTTTGTTTGTTCGATACATCTGAAATCCTCCGGGCGGGTGTGTTGTCCGAGGTGGTTAACGCGGTGGCTGGTGACTTCAGAGGCATTTGATTAGGGCCATTGTTGGTGCGCATAATACGCGTTTTATGCGCAATCGATTGCATATTTAACACCTATATTTTAACCAACCAAATGATCTTTTATAAAATTTGATAAATGGCCATTTACAGGTTCAAACTGAGGCATTTGTCAAATATTAATCGTTCTGGCATCGATTCCCGCCAACGATCATATTGTACAACATTGTGCCGCAGAATAGGCCGTTTCGACATTTTTCTTATATATTGCGCAAACGATTACGCATACCTATGACACTCGACTCCATGCACGCAGTGCATCCAGACCAATATTCTACCTTCACCACCGCGCAGCTTCGGGCCGCATTTCACATCCCAGGGCTGTTTGTCGCCGACGAAGTAAAAGCAGTCTATACACATTACGACCGCTTAATCGTTGGTGGCGCCTTTCCTCTGTCGCGCTCTCTGAAACTTGAAACACACAGCTCACTGAAAGCCGAATACTTTCTGGAAAGACGTGAGCTGGGCATCATCAATGTTGGTGACTCAGGCTCGGTTAAAGTTGATGGACAGATTTTCACCCTGCGCAACAAGGAAGCTTTATACGTAGGCCGCGGTGCCAAAGAAGTTATCTTCCAGCAGGAAACTGGCTCGTCACCACGCTTCTACTTCAACTCCGCTCCCGCTCATACCGGTTACCCTACACGAAAGGTTTCGCTCGAAGAAGCGGACACCGTGGAGATCGGTTCTATAGATACATCCAATCACCGTGTCATCCGAAAGCTGTTGGTGAATAGCGTTCTGCCGTCGTGTCAACTACAGATGGGATTGACAGAACTTAAGAAGGGAAGCGTATGGAATACCATGCCTCCGCACACTCATGAACGTCGTATGGAAGCATACTTCTACTTTGATATTGCAGAGGGAAATGCTGTTTGTCATTTCCTCGGCAAACCAACAGAAACCCGACACATCTGGATGGCCAATCAGGAAGCGGTCCTTTCTCCACCCTGGTCAATACATGCAGGGTCAGGAACAAGCAACTATTCTTTCATTTGGGGCATGGCCGGTGAGAATCTCGATTACAGTGACATGGACGTTGTAAAACCCAATGAACTACGATGATGAAGCTGTTTGATCTGACAGGCAGGAGAGCACTTATTACCGGCGGCACACATGGACTTGGCATGGCAATGGCCAAAGGTCTGGGACAAGCGGGTGCAACGCTGCTCATCAATGGACATTCACCTGAAAAGATGAAAGGTGCGCTGAAAGAATATCACGATCTGAACATAAAAGCGGAAGGACATCTCTTCGATGTAACAGACGAAAAAGCCACGCAGAAAGCGATAGATACGATTGAAGCTAACGGTCCGATTGATATCCTCATCAACAATGCAGGCATCATTAAACGCACGCCTATCCTTGAAATGGAAGTAGCTGATTTCAGACAGGTGATTGATGTTGATCTGGTCGGGCCCTTCATAGTATCGCGAGCTGTAGGAAAACATATGGTGAGCCGAAAGGCGGGAAAGATCATCAACATCTGTTCGATGATGAGTGAGCTCGGACGAAACACGGTCACCGCTTATGCCGCCGCGAAGGGTGGACTCAAAATGCTGACGAAGAACATGGCCACGGAATGGGCGAAATATAATATCCAGGTAAACGGCATCGGGCCGGGTTATTTCGCTACAGAGCAAACGGCACCCATCAGGGTGAACGGTCATCCCTTCAATGACTTCATCGTTGGTCGTACGCCTGCGGGCCGATGGGGAGACCCGGCAGACCTTGCAGGGACTGCGATTTTTCTCTCCTCGGCAGCCAGCGATTTCATCAACGGTCAGATAATTTATGTTGATGGTGGTATATTGGCAACTATTGGGAAACCAGCCAACGAGCATTAGCGCCAAAGGGGGGTGCGAATTAATGAAGAAAGAAAAGGCAACCATCCACGACATCGCGCGCAAGCTCAACGTTACTGCATCCACCGTTTCCCGCGCACTGAAAGACCATCCGCGCATCAGCGCCGAGACAAAATCGGCAGTGTTAAAAGCGGCGCGCAAGCTCAACTATCAGCCCAACAACATTGCCGCTGCGCTGCGAAATGGCAAGAGCAATATTATCGGCGTGATTGTGCCCATGGCCGACCGGACATTCTTCTCTTCGGTTATCAGAGGCATTGAAGAAATTGCAAACGCGTCGCACTACCAGGTTATCATTTGCCAAACCTATGACTCTTATGAAAAAGAGCTTGCAACTGTTGATGCATTACTGAACTCGCGTGTTGACGGCATTATTGCATCGCATGCGAAGGAAACGGTGAACTTCGATCACTGGTATAAAGTGAAAGAGAAGGGTATTCCGATTGTTCTCTTCGACCGTTCGAACGACGAGCTTGGCGTGAGTCATGTTGTTGTTGATGATTTTCTCGGTTCATTCAAGGCCACGGAGCATCTCATTCAACAGGGCTGCAAGCGCATCGCGCACTTTACAAACACGCTGAAGATCTCGATTTACAGGGAGCGCCTGCGCGGGTATAGGGAGGCGCTGCTGCAAAACGGATTGAAGTATGACGAGTCTCTTGTCGTGGCCAGCAATCTGCAACTCGAAGATGGAAGAAGCAGCATGCAGTACCTTCTGGACAATAATATCAAGATCGATGGACTGTTTTCCGCCAGTGCTTTTGGCGTGCTTGGCGCCATGCAGATTCTGAAAGAAAACGGCTATCGGGTTCCAGAGGATGTGGCCCTCGTAGGATTCACAAATGAGCCTTACACATCTTTTACAACGCCATCGTTATCTGTTGTAGATCAGCACAGCATGCGCATGGGCAATGCGGCCGCGGAGATCTTTCTTCAGGAGCTGGCCTCGAAGGACAAGAAGTTTATTCCACAAAAGATTGTGCTCAATCCCGAGCTGGTCATTCGCGAGTCGTCGGTGCGGAAGAAGTAGGCAACGAAAGAAGTAGCCTGAAGAAGTGACTTTACATAAGTTGATCATTTCGTGCCTTACGAGAATTTGATCGGATGTTAGTTCACATGGTGATTCCACACCTTGCGATTAACCGCAAAATGTAAAACTCTGAATGTAAAATGTAAAAGTTTCGGAGCGGTTTATAGGTCTGTGATGACTCTGTGCTTTGGCACCAGCGCCTTCATAACAAACCAGGCCACCAAATATGCTCCCGCACAAATACAGAACATGATAAAGTAAGCCGTCTCGATCTGGTTGATACTGCGGTAGTACACGAACATATTCTTTTGCACCAGCATGGTGAGCATGATGCCGCCGAGTCCACCGAACATACCGCCGATTCCAGTAACTGAAGCGACGGCCTTCTTGGGAAACATATCCGACACCGTTGTGAAGATGTTGGCGCTCCAGGCCTGGTGGGCAGAAGTAGCGATACCAATGACCAGCACCGCGAGCCACATGTTGATTCCACCGGCTACCTGAGCGAGCAGGATTGGCAAGACGACGATCGCGTAGACGAGCATTGAAGTCCTTCGCGCCTTGAAAACCGGCCAACCGTTTCTTATCAAACGGAGCGGTAACCAGCCGCCGCCGACGCTGCCGAAAGTTGATATGACATAAACGATCGCCACCGGCATTGACACTGCTGTTCCTTTAAGGCCATATTGGCTTTCGAGGAAGTCGGGCAACCAGAACAGATAAAACCACCAGATCGGATCGGTGATGAATTTGCCGAGGGCAAAAGCCCACGTTTGTCTGTAGGTGAGCAATCTAAACCACGACACACGTTCGTTTTGAGTGGAGGGGGCAGTTTCTTCTTTATCGCTGTTGATGTAGGTCAGTTCTTCTTTCGTCACCTTGGGATGATCTTCAGGGCGATCGTACATGACGATCCAAAGTATTATCCATACGAACCCAATAGACCCTGTGATCACAAACGCCCACTTCCAACCCCATGCTTCGGCAATGAAAGGAACGGAAAGTGGTGCTATGATGGCCCCGACATTTGTGCCTGAGTTAAAGATACCGGTGGCCAGGGCGCGTTCCTTTTTTGGAAACCACTCAGCTACTGACTTGATAGCAGCAGGGAAGTTTCCAGATTCTGTGAGTCCTAATGCGGCGCGGGCGACGATGAAGCCCATGGTGCTTTGAACAAAGGCGTGTCCGATGGCGGCGAAGCTCCAGAACAGGGTGGCGAAGAGGTAGCCCATTTTGCTGCCGAGCTTGTCGACGAGACGGCCTGCAAAGAGCATTCCGAAAGCATACATCAATTTGAAGGCGATTTCGGTGTTGGCGTAATCAGCATCGTTCCAATGAAATTCTTCCGTGAGTGTTGATTTGAGCAGGCTGATAACTGAGCGGTCGAGATAGTTAACCGTTGTGGCAAAGAAGACCAGGGCGCAGATGGTCCATCGGTATTTGCCTATCGATTCATTGGCTGAGGAGATCGTTTCCAAAGGGGTGCTGGTTTAGTAGCGTGACTAATATGCACAAAAAAGGCGTACCGTTTTGCGCAATCGATTGCTCAATATAACCAATTATCCGGAACGGCAAATGACCGCAGATGTAACTTTCAACTCTATTAAGTCATACGGCGCCGTTCATCGTTAGCAACCTGTCGTAAGACTACTACCGAAAGCAATTGGTCTGTCAAAGTGATAATGCAATGGAAAGATGCGTTAACTTCAAGAGATAGCGTGTCCCTCATGTTGCTGATGATCCGCCTGGTCCAATTGCCGGAACAAATGAACGACGCCGGAGGTGGCTTAAACTCTGAGCAACAACCCCGAACAAGAGCCTACTACAGGCCTAACGTATGGCATATGCGCAATGAGACTTTCACTTCAAAACGTAAGGGATATGCGTAGACGACACTTTCTGAAGGTTACGGCAGCCTTCGGTGGATTGATTGTTTCTATGCCGGTGTATCCCATGTTTCGGGATAAAACCCTCGCAGTGGCCTCCGAAAATATAAAACATGCATTCAGTAAATTACTCTTTATCGCATCCGATGGCACCATCCAGGTGATCCTCTCCAAAGTCGAGCTGGGACAAGGAATATCGACAACGCTGGCCATGCTTGTGGCGGAAGAACTTGACTGCGACTGGAAGAAAGTTACTGTTGCACCCTGGCCAACAGGCACGGGCAAAGACTTTGAGGAGAGCCCTTATGTCCTGAGTACCGGCGGATCTGACTCGACGCGATCGGAGTTTGAACGATACAGAAGGGCAGGCGCTACCGCGCGACGAATGCTACTCGAGGCTGCAGCGAAAAGATGGAACACAGATATCTCAAATTGCAAAACAGAAAATGGTTCCGTGCATTATGGCAATCAAGCGTTGTCCTTCGGTGACCTTGCCGACGAAGCAGCGCGCCTGCCTGTGCCAACGGTATCACTAAGCGCAAAAGCGGAGTGGAAGATCATTGGAAAACCTACCGCTCGTCTTGATCTTTCTCATAAGGTAAATGGAACAGCGATGTATGGGATTGATGTTCACTTCCCCGGATTACTTACGGCGGTAGTGCTTCACCGCCCGGCATTTGGTGCTAAGTTGGCGTCGTGGGACGGGACGCGCGCCCGGGCGATCAACGGCGTGCGGGAAGTGGTTGAAGTTCCTGAAGGCATAGCTGTACTCGCCGACAATTTCTGGTCGGCAAAGCGAGGCCGCGATGCACTTGATGTACAGTGGGACTTTACTGACAGTCGCAGCATCACTTCTCACCGGCTTCCTTCCGACTACCGCGCAATAAGCAATCAAGCAGGACGCGTATCGCAGGAAAAGGGAAATGTGTCATTAATATATGCACAGGAAGTTATCACATTTGAATTCGACCTTCCTTTTCTCTCACATTCTCCTATGGAGACACTCAACTGCACAGTGCGGCCTGGCGTTGTTGGATGTGAGATCTGGTGTGGCACTCAGTCGCCGGTACTTCGTCAAATGGAGGTGGCAAAATTTCTCAACTGCGCGCCGGAGGATGTGAAATTTCATACGCCCTGGGTGGGAGGCGGGTTTGGTCGTCGGGGATCCTTCGGTGGCGACTGGGTAATGGAGGCAGTTCATATCGCGAAGGCTACTGGTAAACCCATCAAACTTGTATGGACCAGAGAAGACGACATTAAAGGAGGATACTACAGGCCTGTATATTATCATAAGGCGTTGGTGAGTGTGAACGAAGATGGAACACCAAAGTCATGGGGCCATCATGTTGTGGGACAATCCTTGTTTGAAAATACCCCCCTGGAAAAAGATATCGTCGTTGATGGCATCGATTATAGTTCCATCGGCGGAGTGCAAGGGTCTGCCTACTTTGACTCTATTCCTGATTATCGTGTAGAACTGCATACGACACGTTTGAACTTGCCCGTGATACCCTGGCGATCGGTGAGTCACACTCATACGGCGTTTGTAATGGAGACTATTGTCGATGAGCTGGCCGTTCGTGCGCATAGAGATCCCGTTGAATACCGAAGACAGCTGCTGAAGGGTAAGTCACGTTTACTGGGCGTACTCAATCTTGCTGCGGAAAAGTCGGGTTGGCACGAAGCGCCGCTTAAAGGTCGCTACCGCGGAATTGCAGTTCATCCGGCCATGAACAGTTATGTATGCCAGGTCGTTGAATTATCGGTGGAAGGTTCTAAGCCAAAGATCCATCGGGTGGTATGTGCCATCGACTGCGGGATTGCTGTTAATCCTGAAGGCATCCGTGCGCAAATGGAAAGCGGGATCATCTATGGGCTAACGGCTGCGCTATACGGAAAGATCGACATTGAAGACGGCCGGGTGAAGCAGAGCAACTTCAATGACTACAGGATGCTGCGCATCAATGAGTGTCCCGATATTGAAGTACATATTATTAGTGGTGGCAGCGACGTTGGTGGTGTCGGCGAACCGGGCGTCCCTCCTATTGCGCCCGCTCTGGGCAACGCGCTGTACGCGGCGACTGGCAAACGAATAAGAGAGCTGCCGTTTCGGCTTGAGTGAAGTCTAATCTAAATAGTCGACAGCTCATAAAAGCCCATCTTCCGGACATGCGGCAGTCCCCAGCTTGTCCGTCTGCATTGGCACACGGTGTTCCTTCCTCATCTCCGATTTAGCAACCCAATTTCCCGCCCATGGCGGCAAGCGCAATAAACTGCCTGGGATTACCATAGCAGTACTGCCGAGTACCACCCTCAATTCGTTGGTCAAAGGCCAAAATCAGTTCCGTTGCGGGAGTTGCGGTGTGTCAGATGTTTTTTGAGGCCATGTCAGATGATATTAGTTGAGTCTTAGAACAGTCTTAGAGAAGTCTTAGAGCAGTATGATATTAATACGGTTGTAAAAATCAAAAAATACAAACTTTTCGTATATTCGACTACTATGAAAGGCAACAATAACGTCCTCTTGCAGAAGGTCACCGGCATGCTCGGGGGCACCTTTGTCGTGCGCCAGGTAAAAGGCCAGGTGGTAATCTCGATCAGGCCGCAAAAACGAAAGTCTCCCACTGATCATCAGCTCAAGACGAAGGCGCGGTTTGGTCAGGCTGTTGATTACAGCAAGGCACAAATGGCGAATCCGGCTATGAAAGAATTGTATGCCACAGGGGTTAATGACAGGCTCACGAGCCCCTATTCTGTTGCCGTTACCGACTATCTGAAGGCGCCTGAGATCCGGGAAATTAATACCATGGGATATTCGGGAAGAATAGGAGACGAGATCAGGATATTTGCTGTCGATGATTTCCGCATCCAATGGGTGACCGTAGAAATCTATGATGCGGACGGTGTGCAGATAGAATCAGGGGAAGCTCAGACAAACGTTATGTACAGCTGGATCTATGAGGCCAGGGTGAATAATCCGCATCCGACTGGTAGCCGCATCGTTGTGAGAGCTGCAGATATCCCAGGAAATGTAACCGAGAAGATGTTGGTTATATCGCCGACACCAAATAAAGTACAGCCGGACTTAGCGAACTAAGTTGAACAAACAAGGTGCAGTTTGTGAATTGACCTGCATTGGTCAACATAGGCGATTTGATTACTTAGGCTGAGGCAATTCACCTGTCGAAGAAAGAAATGAAGATTCAATACTGCTCCGACCTTCATTTAGAGTTTCCAGCCAATCAAAAGTATCTTCAGGAAAATCCGATCAAACCAACCGGCGATATTCTCATGTTGGCCGGCGACATTGTACCCTTCGCCGCGATGGAAAAAGCAGACAACTTTTTCAACTTCGTTTCTGACAGCTTTGAACACGTTTACTGGATCCCGGGCAATCATGAATATTACCGCGCAGATATTTCACAACGTACCGGGTCCTTTCATGAGAGGATCCGCTCGAATGTGTCACTCTTAAACAATACCCTGATCGTTCATGGTGGTGTACGTCTTTTGTTCTCCACACTGTGGTCAAGAATTGATTTCTCAAAGGAGCTTATAATCCGTAAGGCGATGGCCGATTTCCGGTTAATCAGAAACAAAGGAAATAAGATTAGCGTTGACGATTATAACTGGCTGCATGAAGAGTGCCTTGCATTCCTTTCGAATGAACTAGCCCTATCGACGGAACAAAAAACTATTGTCGTTACACACCATCTTCCAACGTTTGTAAACTATCCGGAGAAGTATAGGTTCAGCGAGCTTAACAGTGCATTCGCGACTGAGCTGTATGAACTTATTGAATTGTCAAAGGCGGCGTACTGGATATTCGGGCACAATCATGAAGTGGTTCAGGATTTTAAAATCGCAGAAACGACGCTGACTTCGAATCAGCTGGGATATGTTGAGTATGGGGAGCATCTGAAATTTAGTGTGGATAAAATGATATAGATAAGTTATCTCTTTTTGTAATTTGGATTCGCCTTTATTGACAATTGTGCAGAAGCGTTTGACCTATTATCCCTAGCGGGATCTAAATACAATCCTTTAACGTCTATGCATTAACTAATACAAAACTACAACGGTTCCTTTGTAGCTCTTCCTGGTATACGAAAGATTGAGGTCTATTGTGTAGTAGTAAGTATCGACTGGCAGCATTCTGCCGTTCAGTGAGCCATCCCAGTCACGTTCGAGGCCGACAGATTCGTAGACAACGCTACCGCGTTTATCGAATACCGTTATTCTTGCGCCATCGACCTGATCAGCGTTCAGCAGGTCGATATGCCACGTGTCATTTTCGCGATCACCATTGGGACTGAATGCGCTGGGAATATTAAGCAGTATTTCAACATCCATTGAAATTTTGCGCCTGATGGTCGTGCTGGCCAGGTGGCCATCGGAAACGGTAAGATACACGGTCCTGGCTCCATCGAGGATGTCCATAAGATTTCCATTTTCATCCTTTGTCACCAAATAGTTGTATTCAATGGTTCGAAGGGCATCGAGATATTCATCGACGGTTGCATAGCCAATGAGAAACAACCTGCCTGCGGAATCATACACTGCTCTCACGGCGGGATGTTCGTCGGCCAGCGTGAGCAGGTCGCTGGCAGGGATGTAGTTCGGGCCTTCGAACCCGACTTCGGCAAGCACCAAATGATCGTCATCGACATCCTTGATTTCAATTGTCCTGAACACCGAAACGGGATCGTGGCCTGGCACGTAGGCAAGTGTTGTAGTATCCTCACGAATGAACTCCGGAGGATCGTTTACCGGTGTTACCAGAATAGCCAGTCTGAATTCATCACTTACGTTTTTTCCATCACTAACTGTGACACCCACTTCAATGAAACCATTTAAGTCCGCGGCAGGAGTTATCGAATTACCGTTTTTCGAATAGGTCGCTTCATGCGAGACTGAAACGGCCAACGTGAATCCATTTGGATAATCAATGTTATCTGCATCCGTGACAACTAGGTCTGTTAGCCTGATCGTTAGCGTGCTGTCTTCAGGCATGATCAATTCCTTTTGTGAAATTATCCGCGGCTTCGCTGCAGGCGGGATCACCTCGATCTTCAATGGAAATGGGGCACTGTCGTCCTGGCCGTCGTTCACTACTACTGTTACTTCGAATACGCCTTCGGTAATTGACGCATCCGGGGTGACCGCTGTGCCGGACAGCGTATAACCAGCTCCCGGAGATACCTTCAATGTAAAGCCATGGGGATATTCATTGTCCGGATCAGCAACCAGCAACTGTGAGAGTTGAAGTGTGACCGGAGTATGTTGCGATGTCCTGACCTGCCTCTGTCCCGTAATAGTAGGTGCGGCATTGTCGGGAGAGACTACATCGATCTTCAAATTAAATACAGGGCTGTTGGCCTTTCCATCATTTACCATCACTGCCACTGTCAGTGTGCCAATAAAATCTATGGCCGGAGTCAGGATGTTTCCCGCCACAGAATAATTATCACCGCTAAGAATCTTCAGTGAAAAGTCGGCCGGGAAGTTATTGTCGGCATCTTTAACTGTGAGGGCCGATAGAGCAATCGTAATTAAAGTATTCCTGTTCGTGGTCAAAGGAATTTGACCTGTAATTGCAGGAGCATCGTTGACTGGCAATACCGTAATCTTCAAATTAAAGGGTGCACTGTCGCTACTGCCATCATTGACGGCAACAGGGACATTGAGTTCACCAGAGAAGTTCCCTGCTGGTTTGATGGTTGCACCAATAACTGTATAGTTAGATCCTTCATTTACCTTCAATGTGAAACCCTGAGGGTAAGTATTATCGGGATCAGTTACAGTCAGGTTACCAAGGCTCAATGTTATTGTTTCGTCTTCGTTCACACTCAGTGGACTTTGTCCAGAAATCTGCGGCGCAGTGTTCTGCGTTTTTATTACTTCCACTTTTAGAGGAAAAACGTTGCTGTCGTCTGTCCCGTCATTAACGGTGACAGATACTGAAAGTGTTCCAACAAAAGTTGGTGCCGGTGTAATTGTGTTAGCGGCAAGTGAATAGTTCGTTCCGGCGAGAACTTTTAAGGTGAAGCCAGTCGGATAATTATTATCCGGATCGCTGACCGTCAAATTGTTGAGGTCGATTGTGATGCCAGCACCCTGGTTAACGGACAAAGCCTGCTGAGCCGTAATCACTGGTGCAACATTCGGCTTGTTGGTCACGCTGATCTTAAGATCGAAACGATTGCTTTCATTTTGCCCGTCGTTTACCGTAACCGGCACTGTGAGCTGACCAACAAAATTCACTGAGGGTGTGATTGTGGTCGAACTGAAGGAGTAGTTGGCGCCAGGATAAACTTTCAAGGTGAAACCTGTTGGATAATTGTTATCGGGGTCGGCAACGATAAGATTTGCAAGTTCAATTGTAAGGCTGGTGCCCTGCTTCATAGACAATGCCTGTTGGCCAGTGATCTGCGGAGCAACGTTTGGCTTAGTGGTCACATCGATCTTCAGATCGAAGCGATTGCTTTCGTTTTGTCCATCGTTGACCGTAACCGGCACTGTTAACTGTCCGGTGAACGCTGGAGATGGGGTGACTGTTGTTCCGTCAAAAGTGTAATCGCTTCCGGCAAATAATTTCAAGGTAAAGCCAGCGGGATATGGGTTGTCTGGATCTGTGACCGTCAGATTTGTAAGGATAACAGCGAGGCTTCCACCCTGGGTTATGGATAGTGCCTGCTGGTCTGTAATCTGGGGCGCGACATTTTGTTTTTTGATCACATCTATCTTCAGGTCGAATCGCTTGCTGTCATTCTCACCATCATTTACCGATACCGGTACCGTTAGTTGGCCCGAAAAATTAGCCGCGGGCGTTACTGTTGTACCATTGAACGTATAATCTTTTCCTCCAAATACTTTTAAAGTGAAATCTGCCGGAAACACATTGTCAGGATCAGTTACGATCAGGCTGACCAGGTCGATGGTAATGTTATTTCCCTGAGTAACACTTAATGGCTGTTGACCGGTGATCTCGGGAGGAACGTTCTTCTTTTTCTTTACGTCAATTTTAAGATCAAAACGATTGCTTTCGGCCTGGCCATCGTTTACTGTAACCGGAACAGTAAGCTTGCCGGAAAAATCAGCCGAAGGAGTGATCGTCGGACCGTTGATTGCATAATCGTTACCGGCGTACAATGTTAACGTGAAGCCCGACGGGTAATTATTATCAGGATCATTGACAACAAGATTGGCCAGTTCAATTGTGAGGCTTCCTCCCTGGTCAATGTTCAATGGTTGCTGCCCGGTGATCTGAGGTGGAACGTTCTGCGTTTTGATCACGTCAATTTTAAGGTTGAAGCGATTACTTTCCTTGTCTCCATCGTTTACCGATACCGGCACTGTAAGTTGGCCGGAGAAGTTTGCCGACGGCGTAATGGTTAATCCATTAATGCTGTAGTTGGGTCCGCCAAACAGTTTAAGTGTAAATCCAGTTGGATAACTATTGTCCGGATCTGTAACTATCAGATTGCCCAGTGCGATTGAAAGGCTTCCTCCCTGATCAACGCTCAACGGTTGCTGGTCAGTAATCTGTGGCGCGACGTTTTGCTTTTTTGTCACATCAATCTTAAGATCGAAGCGCTTACTTTCGTTCTCACCGTCGTTCACAGTAACTGGGACGGTCAATTTTCCAGAGAAATTCGCTGCAGGTGTGATGGTCGTCCCCGTGAATGTATAATCCTTACCGCCATATAGTGTAAGAGTAAATCCGTTGGGATAACTATTATCAGGATCATCAACGGAGAGATTACTAAAATCAATGGTCAGGCTTTCGCCCTGGTTCATGCTTAGCGGCTGCTGTGCCGTTATTACAGGTGGCTCGTTTTGAGTTCTTTGAACGTTGACCTGCAAGTCAAATTTATCGCTCTTGTTTTTCCCGTCACTTACGGTGACCTCTACTGACAGCATTCCTGAGAAGCGAGCATCCGGCGTAACGACGTTACCTTGCACTTTGTAATTTTTACCCCCCTTTACCTCGATGGAGAATCCGTTGGGGAAGACTGGCTCCGGATCCGGATCGCTTACCACTAAATTCGACAGCTCAATGGTGATTGGCGTTGCCTGAGGTGTTGTTAATGGCGAAGGAGTTTGGCCGGTAATAGTAGGCTTGGTGGTGTTCTGTCCGAACGCAGCACTGGCAACGAAAGAGAAAATCAATAACAATATTGGCACTCGTAAGATCTGGGTCATGAGATGGCAGCCGATAATGACACATCTCTAAAAATGATGCCAGTAAAGCAAATGATTATGGGAGTCCTGACTTTCTGAAAATGTGAGGAGCTCGTTACACCTGCCGTTTCATTAAGCCTATCCCAGAAGTAAAAAAGATAACACCCAGAATGGCCAGGCCCCAGGGATTTATCGTCACCAGATCACGACCAAATATTCCAAGAACACCCAGAATAAGGCCGACGACTCCGGCCAGCAATAATATCAATGAAATAACCTTTATCATAACTGATTTCGTTACCGAGATTTTAGCTGGTTAACAATTGCCGAACGAACCGCTTGCAAATACAGTGCAACAAGAGCAGCGGCATTAATTCGGCGACGGGCAATTTATGCTGAGAATAGGGTGAGGATTCTGGGGCGATCGTGTAGAAAAAATTTCCCCATTCAACTACTGGCAGATCATTAAATACAACATCCCCGTGCAATGTCATGACCATGACTGGAAAAGATTAAACATAAAACGCTATTTTGCGGGCTTCCGTTAACCCCTAACAACAAATGAAATTCCAATCATGGAAAGGCCGCGCACTTTCAGTAGTCATCGTACTGATCGTAGTTACCGCAGGTGCGGTCTTGTACGTAACGCTAAGCAGGCACAATGATCTTCAGATCAAAACTAAACTTCCTAAATTTTCCAACGCATCTGAGGTGATGCGCGCCGACGGCAAATCCTTGCCGGTCGATTCGTTGGAATCCACTATAGAAAGACTGATGAAGGCCGCCAAAGTTTATGGACTCGCCATATCCATTACAAACGACGGTCAAACAGTTTATCAGCAGTATTTCGGGTACAAGAACTTCTCGCGGTCGGAGAAGTTTGAGGCGGGAACCATCTTTTACGGTGCGTCCCTAAGCAAGCCGATACTTGCGGACGTAACGGTTCAGTTGGTAAACGACGGAGTCATGAATCTCGACACTCCGCTTTACAAATATCTGCCGAAGCCTCTATACAAATACAAGACTACGACGTTGCAACGGCTTTTAGGCGCGGCCTACGTAGACTATTCCGACCTGCGAGTTGACGAGCGATACAACCTAATAACCGCGCGCATGTGTCTGAGCCATACGTCGGGACTGCCCAACTGGCGATGGCTTGAAGGCGACAGGAAACTTAAGATCAAATTCAATCCGGGCAGTCGTTACATTTATTCAGGTGAGGGCATGCATCTTCTTCAGTTTGTCATTGAAAAGTTGACCAATCGAAAGTTCGATGAGCTGGCTCGTGAAAAGGTGTTTACTCCCCTGCAAATGTCGCGTTCAAGCTATGTGTGGCAAGAGGGGTACGAAGGAAACTATTGTGTCGGCCATGATGGTGATGGAAACAATCTCAGGATTCCCAAATCAAATACAGCTAACGCTGCAGGATCACTATCGACCACACTTGAGGACTATGCCAAATATGTAAATGCTGTGCTATCTCAGAACGAGCGTTATAAGGAGATGACGAGTCCCCAGATCCGAATTCGTTCGCGTCAACAATTCGGACCAAATGCTTTGGTTGACGTCGCTGACAATGACAGCATTCAACTTTCGTACGGCCTCGGGTTTGGTCTTTACCAAACGCCATACGGCAAGGTCTTCTTCAAAGAAGGGCATCTTGAAGGGTGGCAACATTATGTCGTTGGAATTCCCGATAAGAAGTATGCACTTATTCTCATGGCAAACAGCGACAACGCGGAAGGCATCTATAAAGAGCTAATAGAGCTGATCTCCGGCAATCGTTACACACCCTGGTATTGGGAGGGATACATTCCTTACAATTCTCCTGGAAACTAGCACGAAGAATGGTTTGTCAGAAGTTACTGCGATAGTTGCCGACGACCGATACGCTGTCCGCCATCTTTTGCATCTCACTAGCCATGCCGTTGGTAAAGGTGGTTTTAATGGATCCAATAGACCAAGCTTCAGCGATTCCCGCAAATGTTGTATTTGAAAGATGTAATTCGTGAATATGAAAACGCCTTGGAACCTCCACAATAGCGTTTCCTTTTCCGGAGATCTTCAATTGCTGAACAAACGCGTGATACTCCCTCGACGAAGCGGTGAGCTTGCTATTCTCAAGAACAACAGAATAAGATGGAGGATTAGCAAAATCAAGTGAACCATTCATCGTGATTGTGCTGTTTCTGACTATCAGCAGACTATTCGTAGGCGCATATACAAGCATCTTATGCGAAGACTTTCGTGACGGTACGATTTTAACGGAGTCACCAATCGTGGTTACTTCAACGCCGGGAACATCATCATTGAATACTTCGAGACTGAGCGAGTCGGATGATACGATGAGGCAATTGTCGGTATTCTCTACGATGACCTTTCGCATTATTGGAAGTTTTATCTTGCGAAACTGAGTCTTGTCGCTGTTCCGATACCAATAATTACCGTTAGCATAGTTATAATTAATAGACAAGACGAACGAGCTTAAGCACAGAACCATTGATAGCATCGTGAATAACAGGACTAAGGTGCTTGTTTTAAGGCGAACTCGTTGCGTACTATTCTTCTTTCCCATGATATTATGCTTTTGATTTCCTATACTTTTTAAACATTGGCTCCAACTCCTCTACACCAATTTGCAATAGCGACATGCTCGCAAAAAATGCAGGTACCTCCTTGTGCAGGAATTCATGCTGACGGTATATCCTTGCATTCTTCACGCCGTCATCTGCGACAAAGAGACCCAGGCCCCGTTGGTTATAGACGATCTCTTTCTGCTGCAAAAATTCATACGCACGCATTACCGTATTGGGATTCACTTCGAGCGTGACAGCCAGTTCGCGGACCGATGGAACGCGGTCTCCTTTTCCCCATTGCTTCAGGAGAATTTTTTCGCATACGTAGTCCACTATCTGAAGATAGATGGGTTGTTGTTCATGAAAATCCATATTACTTACAGCTCCTTTTCTTTCAGCCTGAAATAAGCGACAGTCAGTAGCAACGGCGTGAGCAGGTATCTTAACAAAACAGAGCCTGACACCAGCACCCACCATGGCACAACAACCATCTTATTGTCTCCATTTGCTTCCAGTACTTCATAGGAACCGGCAGACAGATGCAGCATGCCTGTAGGGACGAGACGTTGATACGCCAGAAACAAGAGCACGCCAACTACCCAGAGTAAACCAACAACGACAAATGCTTTGAACAGGGCATATTTTCTGAAGTATACCGAGCAAAGAATAAATAAAGCCTGTGCAGGAAAGTAGAAATAGAAAATATCTGTGAGCGGCCCATCAAAAAAAGGATTGGCATACTTATTCAGTGACAGAAGATTTATCACCTCCCAGTGCGTCTCGTATTTGCTGTTAGCAATGATGACTACAATAGAATCGACCAGCCAAAAAATACACGAACTGCTAATAAAGAATATCACAATGGCAAAGAACAAACTGGTAAGAAACTTTTCCAGCAACGAAGCAGGAATCAGAAAATAGTGAATGGATCTGTCTTTGGATCCCAGTTCCGAAAACAATACTCCCGCTGAAAGGCATCCTGAAAGAAACAACGTGATGAAATAATATGCGACCTGTGCGCGCTCACTAAACAAATTCGGGTTTGTGAAATTCAGGTAGACACCTAACCATAGTACAAGAAATGCAGCGATTGCAAGATTCAGTAAAATGAAGCTCCTGCCATTTTCAAAAACGTATTTCTTCAGGTAAAGAAGCGTTCTCGCCGGTTGAAATATGTTGGCTACCATGCGATCATCTATTTAAGGATTGATTTTATCTTCAGTGGGTTTGACATCGTTGCTTTGTATAGCAGCTCAAGGTCAACTTTGCCCTCTTCTCTATCAATATTCTCCATCACTACCGTATTGCCACGAAGGACTGACTCAGCGTATATGGCGCCATGAAGATCCGATTCATCAAATGATAATTTGAACGAAAGTCTCTCTGAGACGTGTTCCAGGTTCTCCTTAAGAACAATAGTGGTGTCACTGAGAATGACGACTTCGTCAATCAGGTTCTCCAGGTCCTTGACCTGATGTGAGCTGATCATTAGAATCTTATCATCAGAAGCGGCGCTGGCGATCACTTTCCGAAGCTGTCCCTTGCTAATGATGTCGAGGCCATTGGTTGGCTCGTCCATCAGAAGAACGGAAGTGTTGCTAGCCACCGCGAACGATATGTATACTTTCTTCTTCTGACCATAGCTCATTCCCTGCAACAGACTTTCAAGAGGGATCTCGAACAATTCGAGATAACGTGAAAACGCTTCGTGGTCAAACTTTGGATAGAATACACTGTAATATTTAACAAATGAGGGAATTGAAATATTCGGAAGGTAAAACTCTTCGGGCACCATAAAGATGTCGCGAAGGAAGGACGGTTCACGTTTGCCCGGATCCTGCCCGTTAACCGTAATCTTACCACCTGTGGGATACAGTAAACCGGCGATGTTGTAGAGCAGCGTGGACTTACCTGTGCCATTTTTCCCAAGAACACCATAGATGTGGCCTGGCGTTAGTGTGGTAGAAACTCCTGTGAATACGGGTGTTCTTCCGTAACTAAAATAAAAGTCCCGGATTGATATCATAGTGTACTAGTTATGTAGTACACCAAAGCTCTGCAATTAAGATCTTAAATGCAAGAGTCTATAAAAAGAATTCTTATTTGACCCGGTGGATCATCGCTACGGATAGTTCCGCCAGTCGAAAGATGGCATTACAAGTGCATCAGAAACCCAACGCCTTTTGTTCAGCACACGCGTCGTGTCTACCTCGGTACTACACCAAACGAAATGATTCGTGAGTGACTGTGGATCCTCGGACAGATTGCAGGAATTGAATTTTATTACAAATTACCTCCAAACCAAAACAATCATTCCTGCGAATATCAACCCCGCGCCGATCAGGATCTTGGGTGAGACAGGTTCTCTGAGAAGTATAAATGATAATACTATAGTTACCAGAATACTCGCCTTGTCGATAGCGGCGACATAAGACACAGGACCGTCTTTCATGGCGCGATAATAAAAAAGCCAGCTTACCGTGGTGGCAATGCCTGACGCCACAAGCAGAATGATCTGAGTCGTCGTTAATTGGTAGAACTCCTTAAATCTACCGCCGACAGAATTTATCAGGATGATGAATCCAAAGATCACTACGGTTCTCACAAACAAACCAAAGTCAGCACTTACGTTCTGAAGACCGTACTTCGCCAGTAATGACGTTATTCCGGCGAAGATCATCGAAAGGATCGCGTATATCATCCAGGTTTGCATAGGCCTACATTAATCGGTTGATAAGTTATCTTCAATCACCCTGGCAACGTCTAGAACTTGTATGCATATCCGATCCGAATTACCTGAGTCTCATAGTAATCGGCACTTACATAATGAAATCCGTCGCCCTGAATTTGTTTTTTTAGTCTCATCGTATTTGCTACGTCGGTCGCGTTCAGAAACACTTCGCCTTTGTCGCGCTGAATTGATTTCTTCAGTCCGAGGTCGATTGAAAATCTCGAATAGATTTTTCCCTGTGGGATAATGTCCGGTGCCAGGTAAACGCTCGTGAGTTGAAATTCCAGTTTCCTTTTCAATTGGAAGTTTGCGTTAAACTTTATGCTACCGGAGAATATTTCCTGCCTTGGTGCGGTAAAAGTGTGTTCCTCCGGATATCTGTTGACAACTGTAAATGATTCGATGATGTTCTGATAGCCATTGAGGTTCAGGTTAAATGACGCCCACTTTTCGATGTTCTGTGAAAGTATAATTTCCATTCCGGTAGTGTAGCTCTTGCCCGCGTTCTGGAATATGCTATAAATAAGATTGCTTCCCGGCACGGTGCTGGCAATGCGCGTAATGGTTGCCTCCATCGATTTGTGATACAGCGAAGAGTACCAGTATCCATTGTTCCAGTTTGATTTGTAACCGAGTTCTACGCTGTTGGTAAACTGCGGGCGCAATCCAGGATTGCCGACTTTGATGATCTCGGCGTCGTCGTACTTCGGAAATATGCGGATATCCACCTCGTTGGGGCGATCGACCCGGCGATTGTAAAATGCGGACAACGTGTTGTGGTCGTTTATCTTCCAGGCGAACCTGAGGTTTGGAAATGGCTGCGTGTAATCGTATCCGTCGCTCTTGTAGGTGTTGTGATTTGGGTTCACTTCATAATAGATGTCGACATACTCCACGCGCAAACCAGCTTCTACTTCAAGGTCCTTTGTTTCCAATACGTACGTTCCATACAATGCGGGGATTATCTCGTCGTAGTTTGCCCACCCTCCTGCGGTAACGTCGAGGGGCGAGTTCAACCCAGGAATGAATTGCATATTTGTTGGGATATATCGGTTTCTGAACTTCGCGCCCGTCTCAAATCTTCCGTATTTCAAAGGCTGTACGTAGTCGACGGCGAAGTCTCCCACATGTTCATCAGAAATCAGCTTAAACGAATCCAATCCGGTATCCGTAGGCATGATGTTCTCGAAATAATACTGCTCATCCTCGCGATGGAATGTGTAGTTCACGCTTACATTAAGATGCCGTCCCGGCTGTTTAAACTTGTGCTGCCAGGTTGCCATCTCAGTAACTGTTGTTTTTAATTCATCTTCAAGAAAGCGCCACAGCCTGAGGCGTTCGGAAAGGTCTTCGTTAAAGAATGGTTCTTCTCCGTGATCGAGAATCTTTTCACTGCTAAACAAGCCGGAGACCGTTATTGTATTGTGGTCGTTCAGGTACCAGTCGATGCCACCTTTCGCCGTGACAATATTGGTATTTCGATTTCTTCTGGTTTGCTGCCGGATAACATCTCCGTTGTCGTAGTAGCGATCGACAAACTCATTCTTATTGAGCGTTTTGGTAAAGAGGTCATCTGCCTGAAGGAAGAGATTCACTTTTTTCTTTCGATAGTTCAGCGATAACGATGGATTGATCTTTGGAGTATTCTGATACTGGTCATCGATCGTGGGATAATTTTCGCGTTTGACCCAGAGTGCGCCCAGGCCAGCCGATAGACCAGCCTTTCCATTTAATCCTTCGTTGACCTCCTTTTTGTATATGATATTGATGATGCCTGCGTTGCCGTTTGCATCATATTTCGCGGATGGATTGTTAATAATTTCAATCCTTTCAATTGCAGAAGCAGGAATGTTGTCGAGAGCTCGCTGATTGCCAAATCCTGTCAATGCTGTTTGCTTTCCATCAATAAGCACCGCTACCCTGTCACTGCCGCGAAGTCTTACCGTTCCCTCCTCGCTAACCGTAACGCCAGGGAGGTTGTTCATCACCTGAAGTAAGGATCCTCCGGATTGATTAACGTTGTCTGCAACGGCGAATGTTTTTTTATCCATTGTCTCAGATACTGCATCCCGTTTCGCATCAACGACAACTTCGTTCAAAGCTGTGATATCTTCGACCAATCCTATTTCACCCAAATCAAGGAATTCGCTGAGGCGACCTACCAGCAAAGTATGTTTGTATTCTTTGAAGCCCACGAACGTAGCGGACAATACATAATTACCTGGACTGACTGATGGAAGAGAGAATTGACCTGACTCGTTTGTTACTGTTCCAGCAACGAATGAGCTATCTGCGTCCTTCTTCAACACGACATTAACATAGGGCAGTGCTGTTTTTGAATCGGTCTCATTGATAATTCCGGAAACAGTGACTTTGCTGACCTGTGCAAAGACAGGCGCGATGATGAAGAGAGCGAATAAGGTAGTAATGATTCTCACGGCGTCAAGATTTCACTTGAATCTGGAGACACTCTGTACGAGTTGTTATCCATTAATGCAACCCATTTTCCAACTCACTGAGATTGATGTGTTTTTGATTGTCCCAATGATCGGCAGCATAAAGCGTGTAGAACTGATGATTTCTTAACCGAGATATATTTATAGCTCTCCACTCAGCATCGGAATAATGTTTACCCTCGCAAAGCGATAATTCCTGTCGGTGAAACTGAGACATCACGGCATACAGTGGTGATGCCAGGTGACGATCTCTGGCGTCCTTCAATTGCTGCTCGAGATGAGATGAGGGACCGCAGCAGTCGCTGGTGCTCCGAATAAGTCTTATCACCATATCACTGAATCCGGAAGAGAGGTTCTGATCCTGGATAAATTCGTTAAAAACGTGTATGCTATTATCAACGCGGTCGCCATCATTTGCGCAGAAGCCCGTTCCATGAAACCAGGCTGCAAGGAAAAGAGCTTCAGACTCACTCCAGTCAAGATCACTTGCCGCGGCTAGTTCTTCACAAGTCTCCACGACGAACCTCGTGATTGCGAAAGTGTGAAAACATCGCGTTTTCGGAAGAAAGAGCTGAAAGTAGTGCTCTACATAGCGTTCGGCCTCCAGGAGAAAGTCTGTCATATGGCCGCACCCTATAACAACTTTCTGGAGGAATTCTGGAGAAATAGCATCCAAACTTCATTAAAAAAATCCTGCAGTCTGCAGGGTTTCTCTTTCACATCTCAGGCTCCTTCCTATCTTTGCCGTCATATTTAGACTAATTCCAAATAAGTATTCAAACCAAACACATACAGAAATGCTTAAAATGCTTCGAAAACCCACATTTGCTGCATTAGCGATCCTGGCACTGGCCGCTTGTGATGATGACGAGACTGCGCCCGACCTTCGCGCAGACATTGACTATTCCGTACTTGGTAACCAAACTCCCTATTCTGAACAATTTGTAGATGAGGCGGGTGCTACCACGGTAGACCTCGCCGACGGAAACAACCGCCACAAAATGTTCCAGGCATTGAACTATTATTCAAGCTCCAACATAACGGCTAACACCGCGATCAGTGCGGAACAGTTGAAGAAGTTGTTTTCAAATACCGGAAATCCATTCGTAGACATATCCACTTCCACGATTTCTGTCACAGGATCTAGCCTGAATTCATCTGGTGTTCAATTAAAGAATGTAACTGCGTCGTCATTGGGTTCAGGCGCTGATGCTGTTCGCACAAAGCTTGAATCAGACTTTGACGATATCGCCACTGCCAGCCTTTCCGTGACACAGGTTGCAGAGAAAGGTAAAGCTGGTAAGCTTGCGACCTATCTTGTAGATGATCGAGGCATAGAAACGATTCAAATCATTCAAAAGTCACTGATTGGGGCCCTCCAACTCGACTATATTTCTAATGTCCTCTTGAGTGAAGGCCTGAAAGCAGATAACCATTCCGTTGTAAGCGGTAAAAATTACTCAGCACTTGAACACAATTGGGACGAGGCTTACGGACTGCTTACACTAAATCCTGTGTATCTGTACAACACAACCACCAGTGTTGCATCGACTGATGCTGCGCGCGCGACGGTTGAATTCGGAGCTGGCTCTTATATATGGGAATACAACAAGGCAAACTACGCGAAGTTTTATCCTGCATTCCTCAAGGGTCGTGCGGCAATCGTTAACAATGATAAGGCTGAAATTGAAGCACAGGCCACCTTCATCAGAACACAGATGGAGCTTGCCATCGCGCGTGCTGCGCTGGGTTATCTTGACAAATGGAAGGCCGGCGGTGCACAGGTTAAAGATCAGGCTCATGCTATTGGAGAAGGTCTCGGCTTCATATACTCTCTCCGATTTGCTAAGATCCATGGAGGAGACGCGGCATGGTCTGATGGAATCATCAATGGCCTTGTCGGTTCTGAGTTCGGATTCTGGGATCTCGACGTAACCAAGATCAACGCGGCCTCTGACGCCATCAAGGCAAAATTCTCGATTCAGTAATATTAAAGAGTTAGTGTTTAATAGTGGGTTGATGATGGGTCGCATCGTCAATCCACTTTAACTATTTAAAGCTATGTCATTGTTTCAGTTTAAAAAGATTGGTGTTGTTCTAGGTATCTGCATCCTTTCGGGATGTGGCGGCAGCAGCGATCCCGATCCCGCTGTTGATCCACTTGATCGTGTACCTATGCTCACAAACTGGGCTGACAACATTATTATTCCAGCGTACGATAATTTTAACGCGAAGCTCGGAACAATGACAACTAAAGCCGATGCCTTTACATCGACCCCAAACGAAACAACATTGGCCGGGTTCAGAACCAGCTGGAAAGACGCCTACATTGACTGGCAACGGGTTGAGTTGTTTGAGTTTGGGCCTGGAGATCGTAACACCATCAGAAACTTCTTCAACATCTATCCCGCTGATGAGGCGGGTATCGTGCAGAATATCTCTGATCCTGCCGTCAACCTGGCACTGCCAGTGTCTTACGCAAGGCAAGGCTTCCCCGCTCTCGATTATCTCATCAATGGTCTGGCTGATTCGGACCAGGGTATTATTACATTGTACACCACCGATTCAGATGCATCGAAGCGGATTGCATACATAGATAAGCTCGTTGACCGGATGAACAGTCTTCTTACTACCGTCATTTCAGACTGGAAAGGAAGTTATCGAAGTACGTTCATCAGCAGCACGGGACTTGATATTGGTTCGTCTACCTCTAACGTGGTGAACGCCTATACACTCAATTACGAACGCTTTATCCGTTCAGGAAAAATCGGCATCCCTTCCGGAGCAATGACAACCAGCGGGGGCGTGAAATACCCAGAAAAAGTAGAAGCGTACTATAAGCGCGATATCTCTTTAACACTTGCTAAAACAGCGCACCAGGCTACCGTTGACTTTTTCAACGGCAAAGGATTTGTGACTGGAACTGAAGGTCCATCACTGAAGTCGTATCTCGACGCGCTGGATGCGAAAGACGTTTCCACAGGAACACCGCTTTCGCAAATCATCAACAATCAGTTTTCATCTTCAGCGCTCAAGTTCGACTTGCTGGGAGAAAATCTACACGACCAGGTTATCAACAACAATCAATCTATGATTGATACTTATAACGAGCTGCAGAAAGCAGTCCGCATGCTGAAGGTCGACATGACATCGGCGATGAGTATAACGATCACCTACACTGACAATGACGGCGATTAACGCCGTGTGGTAATGACCTCATACTTCCAGCGAAACACATCGGCCGCTCCTCTGGCTGTATTCCGGGTTATCCTTGGAAGTATGTTGTTCGTAAGCATTGTCCGCTTCTGGCTTAACGGATGGATCGAGAGCGTTTATGTCCGTCCTAAATATCATTTCTCATTTTACTGCTTCGAGTTCATCAAGCCGTTGGGTGGTTATACTTACTTAATATTTGCCATCTGTGGGCTGGCCGCTTTACTGGTCATGCTGGGCCTCTACTACAAGGCAGCAATAGTAACGCTGTTTCTCAGTTTTACCTACATAGAGCTGATCGATAAGAGCACGTATCTCAATCATTACTACTTCATCAGCATGATTTGCATGATGATGATATTCCTTCCGGCAAATGTTTACTTCTCATTAGATGCCCGAAGAAATCATAACATCAAGTGTGACGCTGTTCCGAGCTGGACAGTCGACGTGATTCGCGGATTCGTCGCTATCGTTTATGTTTATGCAGGATTGGCAAAAATCAATAGTGACTGGTTGTTGCATGCCCAGCCTTTGCGCATCTGGCTGCCCTCGCGGAATGATATGTTCCTGATCGGTCCGCTGTTTAACAAAGTGTGGGTGGCTTTTGCTTTTAGCTGGATGGGATGCCTTTACGACCTTTCCATTCCACTGCTTCTCTCCTTCCGAGTTTCGAGGCTACCAGCATTTTGTGCCGTTGTTATTTTTCATTTACTAACGGCGTGGCTCTTTCCGATAGGAATGTTTCCGTATATAATGATCGGTACTTCACTGATTTTCTTTCCGGCGTCATTTCATGAGCGTTTAATTTCATCGATTCGGGGTTGGTTCAGCCGCATTGGCCTCAACACCTTTCAATCAATCCCAGGTCGCGCGTTTCAAGTAAGTAAGTTTAAGAACCTTGGAGCTGCTACTTTCTTTTCTCTGTTCTTCATTGTTCAAATTATTCTGCCCTGGCGATATCTCGTTTACCCCGATGAACTCTTTTGGACTGAAGAGGGCTATCGATTCTCCTGGCGTGTTATGCTGATGGAAAAGGCAGGACATGCCGAGTTCACTGTTCGGGATGTTAATGGCTATTTCGAGAACGTCAATAACAATGATTTTCTAACGCCATTGCAGGAGAAGATGATGGCTGCTCAACCAGATATGCTTCTTCAGTATGCTCATATTCTGGAAGACCATTATAAAAAGAAAGGATTCGTCTCACCACAAGTTTATGTCGATTCGTATGTAACACTCAACGGAAGACTTGGTCGCCCGATGATCAGTCCGACGACGGACCTGGCGAAACTCCGGGACAATCTTCAACACAAATACTGGATCCTGCCATTCAACGATGAAATCAAAGGTCTTTAATATTACCATTCTTCTTTGCCTCGTGTGCATGAGTAGCATGGCACAGTATCGTCTGACGGGCAAGGTCATCTCTTCCGAAGACAGTTCGGCAGTGAAAGACTGTTTTGTACAACTGGGAAATGGAAATCTTACTGCAGTAACGGACTCTTTTGGTATGTTCACTTTTGCCGATATGGCGAAAGGTACTTACACACTTCATTTCATTGAAAGCGGATTTAAATACGGCAGCACCGAAGTTACCGTGTCGGGAGATGGCCAAAAGATCACCATGGTGCTTCATCCAAGAAGCGAAACGCTTGACGAAGTCGTAGTAACCGACAATCGCGATGGATTTGGATCAACGCATTTGCGTGCTGTCGAAAACATGGGGATATACGAGGGCAAGAAGACTGAGGTAATTGTTCCAGAGCAGCTCGTAGCCAATGTATCAACCAACAATGCACGACAGGTATATTCCCGGGTTCCAGGGCTAAACATATGGGAGAACGACGGAGCTGGCTTGCAACTCAGCATCGGTGGCCGCGGATTAGATCCTAACAGAACCTCGAACTTCAATGTGCGTCAGAACGGTTATGATATCAGTGCAGATGCGCTCGGTTATCCCGAGAGTTATTACACGCCGCCTATTGAAGCTGTAGGAAGAATTCAAATCGTACGTGGGGCAGCATCGCTTCAATATGGAACTCAATTTGGTGGACTGATCAACTTCAATATGAAGGACCCGATCCAGGACAAGAAGATTGAACTTCTCGCCAGACAAACCGTTGGTTCATTCGGGTTCTACAACACATTCACAAGTCTTAGTGGTACTGTAAATAAACTCAGCTACTACACCTTTTTCCAGTACAAGAAGGGAAATGGATGGCGCGACAACTCTGACTTTGATAATCACACCTTTTATGGTAAGCTGTCGTATGCTGTAACCGGCAAAACGAAAGTAGGCTTCGATTATACCAATATGTCGTACCTCGCGCAGCAGCCAGGCGGTCTCACTGACGAAATGTTCGCACAGGATCCAAGGCAAACCAATCGTGAACGCAACTGGTTTCAGGTGAACTGGAATTTATTCGGACTTCACTTTGATCAACGAATCACCGAGTCCAGTGATTTTAATCTGAGAGTGTTTGGTCTGTTGGCCAACCGCTACTCCGTAGGATTCAGACCCAACCGCGTGGCTACTGTAGATGACAATGGGCCACGGGATCTGATCAAGGGTGAGTTCCAAAACTGGGGAGCTGAGGCGCGTTATCTCAACCGATACAACGTTGCAGGAAAGCCATCGGTGTTCCTGGCAGGTGCCCGTTACTATCACGGCTTCAACCATAGTCAGCAGGGGGAAGGTTCTACAGGAAGCGACGCTGATTTTTCATTTGTCAACCCCGAGCAGTTCATTACTTATGACTATGAGTTCCCCAACCGGAACGTTGCATTGTTCGCAGAAAACATTCTGTACATACACGAGAAGTTATCGATTACACCCGGTATCCGGTTTGAATACATCAACACGAAATCCGACGGCTACTACGGAACCATCTATCGCGACCTGGCAGGAAACGTTCTTGACATCACCAGGACGGAAGAAACGCGGGAGGACGCGCGTCAATTCCTGCTCGGAGGAATTGGTATCAGCTACAAGCCACATCCGCACATGGACATCTATACAAACATTTCCCAGAACTACAGATCGATAACATTCAACGACATGCGCATTTCGAATCCGTCTTCAGTGATCGATCCGAACATGAAGGACGAACGTGGTTATTCTATTGATCTGGGCGTTCGCAGTGAGCAGACAACGTTCTTCAACTACGATGTTGGATTGTTCTTTCTGAATTATGACAACCGGATTGGTGAGGTTCAATTTTACGATGAATCAAATCGCGTGATGCGTCGTCGCGGCAATATTGGTCAGGCAATAATAGCGGGAGTTGAATCGTATGCCTTAGCCGACATTGTTCATCTGCTTCGTCCGGATGAAGAGCGATGGACGGCCGCCGTATTTGGAAACCTGGCGTTGATCAGATCGGAATATGTTCAGTCTGAGGCGCCCGGTATAGAAGGGAAGAAAGTCGAGTTTGTACCTGATGTTAATTTAAAAGGCGGGCTTCAGGTGGCCTACAAAAAAATAAAGGGTTCCTATCAGCTAACTCATCTTTCTCAACAGTTCTCCGACGCGACGAACGCGGTCGATGGTGGAGTATCCGCCGTGGTTGGCATAATTCCCGCGTACACGGTTATGGATCTCAGCCTTTCATACGAGTATAAAATGTTTAAGCTGGAAGGCTCTGTTAATAATCTTGCAAACCAGATGTACTTTACACGGCGCGCAACCGGATATCCGGGACCTGGAATATTGCCTTCTGATGGGCGGAGCTTTTATGTTACCCTTCAGGTAAAGTTGTAGTTAATCATTGGTTTCATCATTGCACTTGAATCGACAATTACAACAGCGTCAAACAAAAAAATCAACAGACTAAGTATAAGCTATGAACAACAAAATGCGAATGTATCACCGCTATCTCGGCTTCTTTCTTTCAGGAATTATGGCGGTATATGCAATCAGCGGGATTATCCTGATTTTTCGCGACACCGATTTTTTGAAAAGAGAGAATACCATAGAGACGCAATTGCCGGCTAACCTGCCTAACGAAGAAGTGGGCAAGTCTTTAAAGTTCCGCGAGTTTGTTGTTGAACGCGAAGAAGGGACCGTAGTTTATTTTAAGACGGGAACCTATGATCGTTCGACAGGGCTTGCAAAACACACCGTTAAGCAGTTGCCTTACGCAATAGATAAGATGACGAAGTTGCACAAGGCAAACTCAGGAAGCCGTTTCTTTTACCTCAATATCTTTTTCGGTTTAGGCCTCCTGTTCTTCGTCGTATCGGCATTCTGGATGTTTATTCCAAATACACCTATATTCAGGAAGGGCCTGTATTTCGCTCTTGGTGGACTTATACTAAGCCTGTTGCTGATATTCTTCTGAAGCGCTGCTAAGGCCACCACATTCGGAAGAACTCTAAACTTGACACAATTGCTAAAGTTCAGTAACTCGGTGTCAAAACCATTTACAGCGAAGGTATGAAACTGTCCAACAATAAGATTCTTATCACGGGTGGTGCAAGCGGCATTGGCCTTGGGCTTTCTGAAAGATTCATCAGGGAAAACAACACCGTTATCATTTGCGGTCGACGCGAGGCTGCTCTCAACGAAGCGGCTGCAAAGCTTCCTTCCGTGATTACCAGAGTATGCGACGTAGCAAGGGAAGAAGACCGTATTGAACTGTACGAGTGGATTGCCAAAGATCACTCCGACCTGAACGTCCTTGTAAACAACGCCGGCATCCAAAACTGGATGAATGTTACGGATGTCGATTTTTACAACAAAGCAAAGGACGAAGTTGCAATCAACATCCTGGCGCCAATCCATTTGACAAATTTGTTTCTGGATCTGCCTAATCTTGACACCATCATCAATGTCACGTCCGGTTTAGCATTTGTTCCGCTTTCAAGAGTGCCTGTCTACTGCGGCACCAAGGCGTTTGTGCGATCATTCACACTATCGTCACGTCACCTGTTAAAATCACAGGGGATTGAAGTAATCGAGATGATTCCACCTGCGCTTAATACGGATCTGGGAGGCAAAGGAATTCACGATGGCGCACCGGCCGTAAGTGATTTTGTTGAGTCTGTATTCCAACAGATAAAGGACGGCAGCAACGAGCTCACGTTCGGTACCAGTGAAGGAAGAGCGAAGGCAAACAATGAGACCATTGCTGAATACTTCAAGCGAATGAATCCGTGAGAAGCTATATGAAGCACTAAGACATAATGTAGTTGATCTGACGTGCTGCGTTATTGGACTTGCTCCTTGCTTCTTCGATAGTTGCGCCACGGGAGAGGCACACGCCCATTCTTCGCTCTCCATCAACGTCCGGCTTACCAAAGAGACGAACCTGTGTGTCAGGAAGTGCCAGCGCCTGCTCCAGTCCCTCGTAAGAAATATTGGATGACTTTCCGCGGACGAGAATGACGCTGGAGGCCGATGGCCCGTGCTGGGCAATGTTGGGAATTGGAAGACCCAGTATCGCACGGACATGGAGAGCAAATTCCGAAAGGTCCTGTGAGATCATCGTTACCATTCCTGTATCGTGTGGTGGCGACAACTCGCTGAAGTAAACCGTATCGCCTTTCACAAAGAATTCGACTCCAAACAATCCATAACCACCGAGTGCATCAACTACTGTAGTGGCGATCTGTTGGGCCTTGATCAGGGCCGCATCTGGCATAGGATGTGGTTGCCAGGACTCCTGGTAATCGCCGTGTTCCTGACGATGACCTATAGGAGCACAAAACGACACGCCGTTCTTATGTCGTATCGTTAACAGTGTAATCTCATAGTCGAAGTCGACAAAGCCTTCGATGATAACTCGTCCACCGCCGCTACGGCCACCTTCCTGTGCATAGCGCCAGGACTTCTCAATATCGGCTTCAGTTTTTATTACGCTTTGTCCTTTGCCTGATGAACTCATCACAGGCTTGACAACACAGGGATAGCCCATGCGTTGTACGTTTGCTGTGAATTCGTCTTTGTTTGCAGCGAAGTAATACGGAGATGTTTTGAGCCTCAGCCTTTCCGCTGCGAGCGTGCGAATACCTTCACGGTTCATTGTTAAACGTGTCGCATTGGCTGAAGGAACTACATTGAATCCCTGCTGTTCCAGTTCTACCAGTGTATCCGTCGCGATTGCCTCTACCTCAGGGACTATAAAATCCGGGCGCTCTTTTTCGATGACATTCCTCAAGGCAACGCCATCCAGCATGGATATAGAATATGAGCGATGTGCCACCTGCATCGCCGGCGCGTTATTATAGCGGTCGACGGCTATCACTTCGACGCCATACCGCTGGAATTCGATCACGACTTCTTTTCCGAGCTCGCCGGAGCCCAACATCATGACTTTGATTGCTGACGACTTATATGGGGTGCCGATGACAAGATTCTTGTTCATAAGTTTGTCTGGTTCTACGAGGGGTAGCGGAATCGTAAATAGGAATATCCGGCGATATGGAAAGCGAGGAAGTGCTCACCCAGAATATTGGGAAATTCAAGCGGAGAGGGCGGGATTCGAACCCGCGATACCCTTTCGAGTATACACACTTTCCAGGCGTGCTCCTTCAACCACTCGGACACCTCTCCAGGAATTGGGCCACAAAGAAATACAGAAATTGTGCGTTTTCCAAAGGTGAAAATGGCCCAATTTGGTGCTCTAAAGGGCCAGTTCACCGGCCAGTTCGTTTCCGATCATGGTTCGCGTTTTTTCAACGCCGTATTCACCGATCAAAAGCATGAGCTTGGTTACGGCAGCTTCGGTGGTCATGTCTGCACCGCTCACCACACCGATCTGCTGAAGGAGGCGGCTCGTCTCGTATCTTCCAGGCAGCACGCGGCCGCCAGGGCACTGAGATACATTTAGCAGCAGCACTCCCCGATCGATAGCTTCCCTCAATTCACTGAGCAACCATTCAGAAGTGGGCGCATTGCCGGCGCCATAGGTTTCGATGACGATGGCCCTGATGCCTGGTACAGTAAGGATCGAATGTACAACCTGCCTGGAGATTCCAGGAAATAGTTTGAGGATGGCAACATTGGTATCGAAGGTTTTTCTGAGCACCAACGTTTCGGAGTTCAGGTTCTTTCGAATCAACGGATAATTGTAGTCGATCTTTACGCCGGCTTTCGCTAGTGCCGGATAATTACCTGAGTCGAACGCGTCGAACTGCATGCTTTCGACTTTCTTCGAACGGTTTCCGCGAAGTAATTCATAGTCAAAATAGATGCACACTTCCTGCACAATAGGCACACCGTTAGACTGATCAGAAGCGATCTCGAGGGCGGTGATCATGTGTTCGCGGGCGTCGGAGCGCGGATCGCTTATAGGAAGCTGTGCGCCGGTAATCACGACAGGCTTTCCGAGTCCTTCCAACATGAAGCTTAGCGCCGATGCGGTATAAGCCATGGTATCTGTGCCATGCAATACCACGAACCCCTCCTGGTCGTTGTAGTGTTCGTGTATTAATCCGGCAATCAATTGCCAGTGTTCGATATTGATATTCGACGAGTCGATAGGTTCTATAAAAGAGTACGCCGTGATATCAAGCGCCAGGTTCTTCAAAGTTGGCAACTGGGTAAGTATATATTCAAAGTCGAAGGGGACCAGCACGCCATCGCGATCATAGCTCATGCCAAACGTTCCACCCGTATAGATGACCAGTATGCGTGCACGGGCCTGTCCCGGCGAGGCTGTATTGACATTTACTTTCCTAAGCTTCATGTTCTAGACGTGATTAAAAAGCGAGGTTGCATTTTTCGAGGTCGTGATTCTTACCTCATCTGTCGTTACGCGTTTGATCTCGCTGATGCGTGACGCAACTATAGGGATATAGGACGGTTCATTGCGTTTACCCCGATAAGGCACCGGAGCCAGGTAAGGACTATCCGTTTCCAGCACAAGATGATCGAGAGAAATTTCAGGAAGTACTTTGTCGAGTCCCCCATTCTTGAATGTCGCGACACCGCCTATGCCAAGAAGGAAGCCCAGTGAAATGATTCGTTTCGCCTGTTCTGCATTGCCGGAAAAGCAGTGAAATATTCCCGTGAGATTGTCATCCTTTGCTTTCTCTATCAGGGCGAGGGTCTCATCAATGCTTTCACGACAATGAATCACTATAGGAAGTCTGTACTTTTTTGCCCATGTCACCTGAATGTTGAAGGCTTCCGTTTGCAGGTCGAAAAGCGTTTTATCCCAATAAAGGTCAGTACCAATCTCTCCCACTGCGGCGAACTGGCGCTTTGCCAACCAGTTTTCAACGATGTAAAGTTCTTTCTCAAAGCCGCGCTTCACTGAGCAGGGATGCAAACCCATCATGGAGTGACACATGCCCTCCGAACGGCTTTCAAGTTCCATCATGTCATCGATCGATTCATGATCCACGTTGGGCATATAAATTTTGTCCACTTTGGCATCACGGCAACGTTGCAGCATGTCTGCCCGATCAGCTTTAAAATCTTCGTGGTAAATATGCGCGTGGGTATCTACGAAGTAGTTCATCAGGCAAAAATAGAACCTGAGGAATTAAGAATTAAGAATTAAGAGTTAAGAATTAGCAGGCAGCCTGCGGCTGAATTTGGCCACAACCTAAGGGTTGTGGATTCTGCCGACCAGCCGATGGACAATTCTTAATTCTACTCTACATACTTCCTAAACACCAGCACACCGATGACTACAGAGATGAGGGACACGAGAAGTACAGCTCCGGCAGCAATGTCTTTGATTTTTCCTGCAAGGGGATTTCGTTCCAGCGTTACAAGGTCGACCAGGCTTTCAATGGCAGAGTTCATCATCTCAAGGCCCAGAACCAGACCGATACACAACAGTATTACACACCACTCCATTGGAGTGATGGCGTAGTAAAATCCTGCCCCGATGACAACGATAGCTACGCCGATCTGTACCTTGAGATTTAACTGATCTGTAACGCCAGACCAGATGCCATTAACGGCGTAAACGAAGCTCCTGAAAAAATACTTCATCGTATGGCTTTTTTAAGCGTGCGTTTGTTCATCCAGTCCAACAAACCGGAAATGTTATCCTGCAACATGTTAAACCGTCCGGGCATAAAATTAAAGCCGGTATAATATTTCGATGCGCGCCATGCCCGCTTGAGATTAAACTGTCGCTGGGTTGCCGAGTAGGCAAGCTTCATCAGTTTCAGTCTGCGGGCGAGGTACTCCTGTTCAGTTTGCCCGGGGGTTGGTATGAAGATGGCCTTTTTGCCAAGCTTTGCCAAATCCATTATGGTACTATATCCACTGCGTGCTACGACGCAGGCTGATTTGTTTACCAGTGCTTCAAGCTCTTCGGTGTTCAGAAAGTCGGCACCCTCGACGCCATCAGGGAGAGGTTTCGTCGGGTGACGCGTACCGCGCACTACAAATGCGCGAAGAGTTGTTCTCGTTAGCTGAGTGAGTATGATGTTTTCCAGTATAGATCTTTGAGGTTCCGGTCCGGAAAGTACGACGGCCACATCGTATGTTGTTTGCGATACCGCGATTGGAGGCAATGTTCCAGAGAAGCGAGATAGGTTCCCGATATATCTGAACCGGGCAGGTATGCCATCGGGAAAGCGGGCCAGCTTACCGGCGAGGCTATGCGCGCCAGGATAATCCGGAACCCAGCATTGCGTGAAGTGGTAGATCAACTTACGATTATACCAGGCTACCGACTTTCTAAGCCACTTCATATATGCGGGTAGCAGGATCGTTGTTTGGTGCGTGATCAGTATCGATGGAACCTTTGCCGACCAGCAACCATACCTGTTGTCAGATATTACCAATTCGGCCCCTTCATGGGCTACGATTTCCTCAAGTACCTGATGTTCGCGCTTGATCACTTTTCTCAGCCGAGGCATCTGCCTTAGCATCTTTAACGTCATGTTTCCAGAGCTGGGGTACTCGACTGCGTAAGCAGGAAGTTTAATGGCCTTTAGCAACGGGAATTCTGCAACAAGATATTCGAGAGAGTCTCCATTACCTGCCAGCACCACTTCCAGATCCCTTTCGAGTAATGCCTGGATCAGCGGTACACTCCTCGTGGCGTGGCCTAGCCCCCAATCCAGAATAGCAACGATCACCTTCATGATGGTATAACGCTAAATTCGTAGCCAAGCGATTTAAAGTGATCGATAAATCTTGGCAGAGCATACACAAGATTCTTCTCAGCCTTCACACTATCGTGGAAGACAACAATGGAGCCGTCGCGGGCTGCGCCGATTGTGTTACGCAGGCATCGCTCAGGACTCAGCGTGCGGCGATAATCCATGGTGAGTACATCCCACATCACGATCCTGAATGAAGTAAGACCACTAATCTGAGCGCGAGTAATGCGTCCATAGGGAGGACGAAAAAGGGGCTGCCCCTCAGGGGTGTCAGACGATGTCATGATTGATGAACAGTCATTAACGTTATCCAGGTAACGCTGCGTAGATGTTCGCCAGCCGTTAAGGTGATTGAAGGTATGATTTCCGATCCGGTGTCCCTTCGCGACAAGCGATCCGAAGACCGACGGATGCTTTCGGACGTTATCTCCGATACAAAAGAACGTTCCTTTCACATTCGCCGCACCCAATGTGTCGACGACGAATTCAGTTGGTCCGGGTACGGGTCCATCATCGAAGGTAAGGAACAATTTCTTCGTCGCGTCAGGTATGCGCCAGGTAAGCGTTGGATATAGCCAGGGAAAAAAGAATGGCGTACGGTGAACCATGCTACAAGTAAAACAGGGGCAATATAACCCTTACCCTACCCGACAAGACAATATTGTGATGTCATCGTGATAGCCCTTTATTCCTTTGAAGGTGTCGAGAGCCACAATTATATCCTGGTGGATTGTGTTCAGGTCCTTTACGAATGTCTCTTCTGATTGAAAATAATTTGTAAGCCAGTCTGCGCCGAACTCTTTTCCTTCCTCGTTCACGGTTTCTGTAAGTCCGTCGGTATAACAAAACAGCAAAAAGTCGTCTATATCCGGCACGAACCCTTCGTTCAGAAAAGGCAGAGGATGCATGGCACCCAATACAGTAGAGCCTTCCTCGAGCAGCATCATTCCATTCTTACGATCGATCAGTATAGGGGGATTGTGTCCTGCATTTACATATACCATCGTTCGCAACCGGATGTCATAGATAGCGGCAAAAAATGTGATGAACTTTTCACCTTTGGTATTTTCCAACACCTGGAAGTTGAGCGCCTCAACGATATCACGAATGTTCGGAGTTTGCCGAAGAAGAGTACGCAGCGACGCCTGAAAGTTAGACATCATGAGAGCAGCGGGGATGCCTTTGCCGCTCACGTCTGCCACGCATATCAGGAATTGATTCTTATTGATCGGAATGTAGTCGTAGTAATCGCCACCGACCATGTCGTGTGGAAGATAACTTGCCTCTATCTTAAGCTTTGGCGTGTTCGGAAGTTTATCGGGGAAGAGAAACTGTTGAACATCGCTGGCAATCTCGAGTTCCTTTCGAAATGACTCCTGCACCAATTGCTTGCGCACGAGTTTCTTGTTCTCGATAGCAACGATTATGATGTTGCTCAGGGCCTGTACGAACTTGATGCCGTCCTCGTTTTCATATCGGGGATCACCTTTTTCAAGACCGCCAACGAACACGAGTGCAAGCGTAGTACTTTTGTGTGTAACTGGGATAATGATATCAAACACCGAGAACTCACATTTCTTAAAGTGCTTGAGGTGAGTGATATCCTGAATGGTTTTGAACTCCGGCAGCAGATGTGCCTTGGTGAAAACCTTTGTCGTTCCGAAGCATACCTTGCAGCTCCATTCTTCGTCCAAAACGAAAAGCGCAAGCTTCTTGATATTTAGATTTGACCGCAGGGTGAAATTGTAAATCTTGTAGAGCGACTCTTCGCTAAGGTTGTTGTTAATAGCCTGAGTGATCTCAAGCAACGCGTTGAGTTCGAGCTCTTTGATTTCGAATTTTGCCTTAAGACTTTGCTCGGTCATTATCCTGTAAAGTTATCATGAAAACCGAAATTAAGAAGAGGCGCTACCCCGCTTGTTTCACAATGTTTTTGCGTATTCTGGACGGCGCATATGGGGAGTTTATCGGCGTGTGCCGTGTGGCAAGGTCGAAATCTCTTCTTTTGTGTCGGGTATTGATCCCTGATTAGAGAATGATCTGAGTCTTCTCCCTTTCCACTCGAATTCAAAGAATTGACTGCAGATAGCCACGACAACAACATAGTAACTGTAAACGAACTGCAAGACGAAAAATGCCCCCCACCTCCAGGGTATATCCAACTTTTCAGTGACTATTTTTAGATACACCAGCTCACCGACAGCCCTGGCGGTAAATCCGGCGATGGCAAAAGACGGGGTGACGATATGAAACAATGGCAGCCAGGGCAATAGAATGGTCGTTAGATGAAACAAGAACACATATGTTGCCAGTAGCTGGGCGGTTGGCTCGTCATTGTACCTCCACTTTCCCGCCCATCGCAGTCGCTGGTGAAAAAAAGCCTTAAGGGTGGATGCTGGTGCTGTCGTTACCATGGCGCCTCTACCACTGCAATATTGAATAGACCGGGGATACACCTTAAGTATCTTCCTCATCAAAAACTCATCGTCTCCGGAAGGTACGTCCAGGTTGCTACTATATCCTCCAACCTTTGCAAAGACCTCCTTTCGATAAGATAAGTTTGCTCCATTGCACATAGTAGGTTTTTGCAACGCAGCCGTCGCGGCTGCGACGCCTATGAGCGAAGTAAACTCAATGGACTGCAACTTGTCAAATAAAGACGAAGAACCGATTATCCTGACAGGGCCAAACACCAGCATAAGAGATGGATCATAAAAGGCGCTGGTCATGTCGGCAATCCACTCCGGACCAACACGGCAGTCTCCATCGGTAGTGAGAATGATACTACCTTTGGCATGTGAAACACCTAAGGTCAATGCTGCCTTTTTTCCCCTTGCAATTGACTCTATCAGTGAGAATCGTGGGTCCCCACCGATTGCGTCGAGCGAGTGTACTACGGTTTCATCTTCGGAACCGTCATTGATAATGATGACCTCAAAATTACATCCGCGTTGTTGTTTAAGATCACGGATAAGCAAAGGCAACCGGTTTGCCTCATTGCGTGCAGCGATTAAGACTGAAATCAATGACCGGGAGTCACTTGATTTGACATGGCTCAACGCTGCGGTTACTGGTATTCGTTGCGCTCTGATCCAACCAACCACCAGCACGCATACGATCAGCAGGTAGATCGCAAAAAAGGCCCCTAATGCAGATTCAATGATGTAGGGCATGGCGCAATTTCACTATTTTATTCTGACTCCCTATCTTGCTGCGTGGTTAAAGTAGAAAAGGAAAAGATCATTCTGGGTCTCGACCCGGGCACTAATGTAATGGGTTACGGGGTGATCCTAATTCGCGGAAGTCATGTGAGTCTGTTGCAGTTTGGGGTTATCCACCTGAGCAAGTACGCGGGCCATGAACTGAGGCTGAAGAAGATCTTTGAACGGGTAATCACATTAGTTGAAGAATTCAGTCCTGATGAAGTTGCACTCGAAGCGCCGTTCTTTGGAAAGAACGTCCAATCGATGCTTAAGCTGGGACGCGCACAGGGTGTGGCAATGGCTGCTGCGTTGTCGAGGCAATTGCCCATCATTGAATATGCACCAAAGAAGGTGAAGCAATCGGTTACAGGTAATGGCAATGCTTCGAAGGAGCAGGTCGCCAAAATGTTGATGACGTTGTTCGCTTTGAAGGAATTACCGAAGTTGCTAGATGCAACCGATGCGCTGGCGGTAGCGTTGTGCCATCATTACCAAAAGAATACGACTAAAGCGACCGCGGCCTCCTGGGAGCGATTTGTAAAAGACAATCCGGGGCGCATCAAGCCGACGAAGTTGTCCGCATGAAAAAAAAGCTTCTTGTTATTGTCCTGAGCAATTTCAGGCACGACGCACGTGTCCGCCGGCAGGTTCTTGCTTTGAAGGATCATTACGAGACCACTGTGGTTTGTTTTTCCGGCGAAAAGGAAGAGGGATTTGAGGTGATCTCAATCACACCCACGAATCTCACGTTCCTCCGGAAAGCAATTGCAAGCGTCTTCCTTCTCTTACGCTGGTATTCACTGGCGCATCGCATCCTGCACAACTACTATTATCTGGCAGATGACTTAAGTGGCAGAAACTTCGATATCATTATAGCGAACGACGTTGAGACACTTCCCATAGCTTTTCGTTTTCCGGGACATGCGCGTGTTATATTTGATGCGCACGAATACGCGCCACGTCATTTTGAAGACAAGCGCTCCTGGCGGATATTTTTCCAGGGTTTTAATACTTGGCTTTGCCGTAAATACATTCCCAAAGTTTCGGGTATGATGACCGTTGGCAAGGGACTGGCGCGCGAATACGAAAAGAATTTCGGAAGGCGACCGGTAGTGGTTATGAATGCCAATGTATATACAGACATTCAGCCGTCTCAACTCCATGCAGGAAAGATCAGGCTGGTCCATCACGGTATCGCTACACCATCCAGGCGTCTCGAGCTTATGATCGAGATGATGCGCCACCTTGATGAGAGATTCACACTCGATCTAATTCTACTGAAACCAGGGTTTGCTTCCGCTGCTACCGCCGGCTACATAGGAGATTTGAAGCAACTTGCCGCAAACGATTCGCGTATCACCGTGCGCGATCCCGTTCCTATAACGCAGGTCGTAAGAACAGTAAACACCTACGATATAGGAGTGTTCCTTCTTCCACCGATCAATTTTAATTATGAGAACACGCTTCCCAATAAGCTGTTCGATTTCATTCAGGGAAGATTGGCCGTTGCCATTGGCCCAACGCCTGAGATGGCCGAGATCGTAGAGCAGTATCACATTGGTGTCATAGCCAGTGACTTCACGCCAGTGGCACTCGCTAAAAAACTTATGCCACTTACTGCCTCGGATATCACGTCGTTCAAGAACAGGTCTGCGTTAGCGGCGTTAGACCTTAATGCAGAAAAGAATGCTGCTATCATTTTACATCTTGTGAACGAAGTGACAAATGCATGAGCAGGAAATCATCACATAAGGATGAACAAAAAGTGGGTAATGCGGCCAGTGTTGTCCTGATTACGAATCACTTTCCATATGGTCTGTATGAATCTTTCCTCGAGAATGAACTACCTGCCCTCACGAAAAACTTTGGTAAGGTTATCATCTTGTGCCGCGATGTTACAAGTGCAGGCGAGCGTCCATTGCATGGAGCAACAGCGCATCGCGTAAACCCAAGAAGTTCTCCCGCCGAGAATATCACTACGGCGTTACTATGCGTCAGGCATGCATTTAAAGTTTGGCAATACGTACGTGATGAATTGCGATGGCTGAAGGAACACAACAGGAAACTGACCTCCTACATTCTGGATGAAATCACGCATAACCTTGTGAAAGGTTTGCAAACGGCGCATCATATACGCCGGATCCTCGATAACGAAGGGATTACAGGAGACGTAGTTCTGTACTCGTACTGGTTAACTTCTTCGGCGTTAGCGACAACCTTCGTATCCTCAGGGCGTCTGCGAATTGTCCGGCTCTCAAGAGCACATGGCGGCGACGTCTATGAATACAGGAATGAAAACAAGTATCTTCCTTTCAGACGAACGCTGGTTCATCAGCTTAATCGGGTTTTTGCCATCTCGGACGACGCAGCTGCTCATCTCCGACGACAGACCACTGATACAGACAGCCTGAAAATACAGGTAGCCAGATTGGGAACCACGACTGCCGGAAAATCTCCGGAGAAAGGCGGTGGTCGCCTTACTGTTGTCAGCTGTTCATTTCTCGTTGAGGTGAAACGTGTGCACGTTTTGATAGATGCCCTGCAACAAATCGACCGCGTCGACATCCAATGGATTCACATAGGCGGCGGGCCGCTTGAAGAACAAATTAAGACCAGGGCAAAGGAGCGTTTGGGTGCCAAAGCAAACATCACTTATCAATTACCTGGTTCGAGGACCAACGATCAGCTCATGCAGTTCTACCGCGAGAACCATATAGATGTTTTCGTAAATACGAGCTCGGCTGAGGGGATTCCGGTAACTATCATGGAAGCCCAATCATTTGGCATTCCGGTGGTGGCTCCACGTGTCGGTGGCATCCCGGAGATTGTTTCGGATCAAACCGGCCGGCTCTTCGACGTTGATGCTTCTCCCCTGACCATTGCTCGACTTATTACCGAAGTTCTGGAACTTTCACCGGCCGACGTAAAGGCTATGCGTCAGGCGGCGTTTCAAAACTGGAAGACAAACTATAACGCCGATAAGAATTTCTCTACTTTTGTCGCTGAAATTCAAAAGCTCACATGACGTTCGATGACGAAACGTGGCGATATCTGCGGGGAGAAAAATTCAGTAACCGGATAGATGTTCCGCTCCCATACAAGGAGCCTATACCCAATCGTGTTAATTTCCTGACGGAGATGTCGCGAGGCAAGAAGGTTGTACATCTCGGTTGTCTCGATCATCAGCCGCTTATAGCAGACAAAATCGGCCGGGGACAATGGTTACACAAGGAATTAACTGATGTCGCTTCAGACTGTATCGGCGTTGACATTGACGAAGAAGCACTTCGTTACGTTGAATCGAAGTTCGGGTACAACAACATCGTGTTGGGCAACTTCACTACGGACAAGTTTGAAAGGATCGCAAACAATAAATGGGACTATGCGATCCTTGGCGAATTGCTTGAGCATATCGATAATCCGGTCCAGTTCCTTTCATCGATTCGAACAAATTACTCCGGAATAATCGATCGCATCGTCGTTACCGTACCGAATGCATGGACCCGAATCACCATGCGAATGGCGAAGTCTTCGGTAGAGATGATCAATTCAGATCACCGGTATTGGTTCACGCCCTATACGCTGGCAAAAGTGCTTTATCAGGCAGGGATGGTCACTGAAGAGATCAAGTTCTCCAACCGTATACCACTAGATACGATTGACCTGATCAAACACAAACTGACGGGAATGGTTGGCAAAAAGCCGGCACTGGACTTCACCTATGCCTCATCCATTATTGCCATTGCCAGGATCTAATTAACCAATTCCTGCTGCTTTGTTTAATGGCGATTTCAGCATGACGCCAATGACTAAGCTCCTTCCTTCTTTTGACCGAAAGGATTCACCCACTTGAGCTCGTTTCGATAGGTCCACACCAGAAGTCCTATACACACCACAAAATAAAATCCGTGTGCCGTCCACTTCCATGAATCCGGTATAAAAGGCTCGAGCGTGATGATCAATAACAACATCAATGTGGGGGCAACAACAACCTTAAAGACGTTATAGCGGTAGACAAATCTGTTTTTCATGAAACGCTTCATTAAATACACCTCGACAGCAGCACTGACAAGCGATGCTGCAACAGCTCCGTAAATCTGCATATGCTGCATCAGTAAGATCATCAGGATTATCTTGATGGCGACTACGATAAGGTAAATGACAGGAAGCGGACGGGTGTACTTTAAAGTGTTGTAAGGGATGGCAAAATACATCTTGATGACCCTAAACAGATATATGACCGCTATATACGGAATGTACTGCACGGCATCCGCATAGGCGGCCTTGTTCGAAAATAGTTTGAGTACAAATACTTTGATGGCAATCGGAAACGTAAGAATGCTGCCCGTAACCAAAAGCATCACGACTGCAATCAGGCCATGATAATAACGGTTCACTTCTTCAGCGCCCCGCTGATCAGTCTTACCCATGAGCTGAGAGACGACCCTCGGATAAAATGCGCTCTGCAGGCTATTCATGAGTAATTCAATCGGCAGAAGACACTTCAAAGCAACGTCGTAAACGCCAACGTCGGCCAACGTTAGATATAACAGCATCACAACGCGATCGAACTGATTAATGAACCATTGTTGCAGCTGATACACGAACGCATAGATATTGAAGGCCAGGCTTCCTTTCAGCCAATGAAAATTAAAACGCAACCCGAACTCCTTGAAGATTCTCCACAACACCCACAGAAAAGGGAAGAATGCTCCCAAGAGCCGACCGTAAACAGGTCCAGCAAGAGAGTGCGGATAAAAGTGCAATCCTATCACCGTGAATACGACGATCAGTGACAGCACCATTACGTTAGACCACAGAAACAGCTCGGGATTCTCACGGGTCTGCAGTAAACTGCTGTGCACCTTGAACACGGCAAGGAATACGCCGGTACCCACTGACGCAAGGCCATAGGGGAAGAACGAGATATTCTGTCCTGGTAAAGCAAGCTGGAAAATCATTTCACCTGCCAGCGACAAAAGTGTCGCCACTACAACACCCGACATCAACATAAACACGAATGCTGAACCTACAAAGTCAGCAAGCTTTGCAGAGTCATTCTTGTATTCATGATAGTGAACGTATACCGAAGTGTCGAAACTGAAGGTGATGAGGATCTGAACCAGCGTGATGAAGACAAGATAGATACTTAAAGCACCGTATGCATCCAGAGAGAGATGGTATACATAAAGTGGAAAGAGGATCAGTGCACTCGCCATTGGCAAAATGCCGGCGAGCGTGTAGATAAGAGAGCTCTTTAAAAAGCGTTTGCTGATCAAGAATTGAAAATTGAGAATTGAGAATTGAGAATTGCTTTGCGTGCCAGATCAGGGATTATCAGAAAGTTGATGTTCTCTAAGTACATGATTTTGGCGTATAAAGTCATCGCTTTTTCGTTCCGACCGTCAACAACAGGTCTGCCAGCTGACGGGTAATTCCGCGGCGCGAATAACGGTCATCCAATGCGCTATGAGTCAACATGGTTCCTCTTTGCCAATGCTGGTACGCCTCTGACAAGCTGTTCCTTATGTTTGCCGCTTCATTTCCATCGATCATCTTTCCAGCACCACTTTCGTACAGAAGCTGGGCGGCATCACCCTGCTCGGGTCCTACGCCCAATATCGGCAATCCTGTGGCTATGTATTCAAATAGTTTTCCCGGCATATAACCTTCCGCATCCTTATAACCGGTTAGTACGAGGAGTAACAGACTTGAAGTTCCATAAAGGCCGATAAGTGCACTATGAGGAACAGGCGGCGTAAACGAGGTAATACTACTCACACCAGGAAGACTGATAACGAACTCTTTGAACTGTGGGTGCACGTCGCCGACGAAGTCAAGCTGAACATCGCGACGAAAATCGGGATCGATATGTATAAGGTCGGCCAGCGCTAGAATGAATGGTCTTGGATCACACTTTTCATTTATGGTGCCTACATGACGGATCACAAACTTTGTTGTGTTCGACACTACCAGGTCCTTAAAGTCTGCCTCGTCGAAACCATTTGTCAGCAGTGTCACTTCACGTCCCGAGAGCGCTGCAAACTGGCGCTTATAAAATGGCGTGATTGTCAGGATAACATCACATTTGCTGAGTACCTTTTGTTCAGCCTTTCGATGCGCGGCTCTTGCACGTGCGCCAACGCCCAGGCTATCCAGGAATCCCCATTCGCTCCAGGGATCGCGAAAGTCGGCAAGCCAGGCAATATTCGGATTGCGCATTTTCAACTCGTACCCAATGAGATGCACGCTGTGCGGAGGTCCGGTTGTGATGATTCTTTTTATGTCGTGCTTTTGAATGTATTCGTGCAGGAAGTTTGCCGATGGCTTAACCCAAAACACTCGTGGATCCGGAACAAGCCAGTTGGCCCGTATCCAGGTACTCAGGCGTTGAAATGTGCTGGATCGTCTGGCAGATACCATCGAGGTGCCCACAGGTTTCGCGTTCTTCTTACCGTCGAATATTGAAGACAATTTTCGAAATGCGTCGTAGGGTTCCCAGATCGGAAAGCGAACAATTATTGCTTCCGAAGGAACGTCTTCCTGCAGAGACTCATCAATAACAGGATAGGAAGGATTCTCGGGAGTAAACACGTGAGGCTTCCATCCAAACTCAGGCAGATACTTTACGAATTTCAGCCATCGTTGTACGCCGCTCCCGCCGCTAGGAGGCCAGTAGTATGCGATGACGAGGACCTTTTTTGCGGTATCCATGTTCAGCGTGAAGCGACGTCAATAATATCGTTTATGTTGGTGGGTTGCAACCATACCATTTCGGGATCGCGCTTAAACCACGTAAGTTGTCGCTTGGCATATTGACGGGAGTGCTGCTTCAAGAGCCGGATTGCTTCGTCGCGATCGTACCTGCCATCCATGTAATCGAATATCTCCGTGTAACCCACTGTCTGCAATGCGTTGTGATCGTGAAAAGGATAAAGGGAAGAGGCCTCTTCGAAGAGTCCTTCTTCTATCATTCTATCCATTCGCAGATCAATGCGTTTGTATAACTCCTCTCTCGGCAACTCCAGCCCTATCCTCACGATATCGAAGTCGTGCGTGCGGCGCTTCCGTTGTTGGAAAACAGTAATCGACTGACCAGTACCTATGACCACTTCGAGCGCCCTCATGAGACGTTGAGGGTTCCGGATATCGATCTTTTCATAATAAACCGGATCCAGCGACTTCATCTTGTCCTGCAATACCTCCAGTCCGCCCTCTTCGTATGCCGACTGAAGGTCCTGTCGGATGGACGGGTCGATTTCAGGGATATCGTCAAAGCCGTCCAAAACTGCCTTAATGTATAATCCTGAGCCCCCACACATGACCACGTGGCTGTGGTTTTCGAAAAGTCTCTGAATACATTTCAAAGCTTCATCGCCAAAGGTTGCCGCATCATAAGACTGTGTAATCGAATGGGAATCGATGAAATGATGAGGTGTTGCTTGAAGTTCTTCGGGTGTTGGTTTTGCAGTTCCAATGTTCATCTCGCGATAGAACTGGCGTGCATCTGCTGAAATAATTTCCGTCGAAAAATGCTGTGCCAGCGCTATAGCTATGGCCGTTTTTCCCACTGCTGTGGGGCCAGCAACAACGATCAGTTTTCGACGGCTATCCATTCGGGGCCAAATTTAGCACCCCTTTTACTACTTGGGTGGTTTTCGCTATCTTTCGCACCAGAAAACCACGCGAGATGATTAAGTACACGGTTCAGTTTCTGACTAAATTTGAGGACATGATAGCAGAGTCGGATTACACGCTCCGCTATGAGAAGGGTAATTTTAAGTCGGGATATTGCTTGTTGAAAGAACAGAAGATCATCATCGTCAATAAGTTCTACACGACTGAAGGCAAAATCAATGCACTCCTTGAGATTTTGAAGGGCGTGAAGCTTGACGGCACACGCTTTACCGAGAAGAGTCAGAAGTTATACGAGGAGCTTACGCATCAGACGGAAGCAGCTTGAAAGTAGTCTTTCTGGGAACCGGTACGTCTCAAGGAGTACCCATAATAGGGTGCGACTGTGAAGTCTGCCGTTCGCTTGACTTCCGCGACAAGCGCCTTCGCACCTCAGCCTGCGTCGAAGTGGGCAACAAGCGTTTCATCATCGATACAGGCCCCGACTTTCGCCAGCAGATGCTACGCGAAAATATTTCACGCCTCGACGGTATCCTGTTCACCCATGCACACCGAGATCATACGGCAGGGTTAGATGATATACGGGCTTTCAATTTCAAACAGGAAATGGATATGCCCACCTATGCCACCCCCGAGGTGCTCAGGCAACTGCAAACTGACTTTGGCTACATCTTTGAAAAGCAGCAATACTTTGGTCTTCCAAAACTTGAACTTCACGAGATAGGACCTGGAGCGTTCTATGCAGGAGGCGTGACGATACAGCCACTCCCTGTGATGCATCTTCGACTACCTGTAATGGGCTTTCGGATCGGCAAGTTCAGTTACATCACGGACGCCAACCACATTCCTGACAGCACTTTTGAGTTATTGAAAGGCACCACGGTGCTAGTATTAAATGCCCTGCAGATCGAGCAACACCTGTCGCACTTTAATCTGGAGCAGGCACTTGAAATCGTTTCGCTGGTAAAACCTCAGCGTGCCTACTTTACGCACATCAGTCACCGGCTTGGACTGCACAGCACAATTGAAAAGCGCCTTCCGTCAAATGTTCAGCTTGCATATGACGGATTGGAGATCCGAGTAGACTAAGCGTCTGAATTTGACAAACATGCAGCGGATTGTTGCTGAACCTTATCAGAAGGATTGGCATTTTTGAATTAACGTTGCGGGTATACGCGAATCATGCAAAACAACTTTCATTTTCTTCAGCATCAGACGAGGTATCTTTCGGCAATACTGCGTGACGCTGTAGTTTCAGAATGTTATTCGCAGGAGAAGGCCGAGCTGATTGTGAGGTTTGAGACGCATCAAGGGTCATTCCATTTGCGTGCAAATCTGAGCCCCGCGTTTACCTGTGTATCCTTCCCGAAGAACTTCCAGCGGGCGCGTAAGAACTCAGTTGACCTCTTCCAGGGACTGACAGGAAATCGGGTAACGGGCATTGTGCAGCATCAATATGACAGAAGCTTTACAATTCACTTTGTACACGATACTTTGCTGCTGTTCAAGCTGCATGGAAACCGATCGAATATCATTTCCTATGCCGACGGTCAGCAGGAGGAGATGTTTCGAACAAACCTTGTAGCTGATCAAACTATCCATCCCGATCAACTGGACCGATCAATGGATACCGGCTACAACGCCTTCATTCAAAATCAAGACAGGCTTTCATCCCTCTACTTTACATTTGGCAAAATACCGTGGACCTATCTGAGTGAACAGGGTTTCAACGGTCTGGATACCGGCGCACGGTGGGACGCGATAAAAAAAGTATTCGCATTGCTCGAGCAACCTGCCTACTACATCACATTGCTCGATGGCAAGGTATCATTTAGCCTTCTTCCAGTCGGCGAAATACAACAAGAATACAATGACCCCATTATGTCGGTCACGGAATTTTCACAGCGGTTTCGCTCCAGGGAAGGCTTTGATCAAGAGTATGGAAGAACAGAAACATGGTTAAGAAAGAAGCTCTCACTAGCATCTGATGCCTGGCAACGCGCCCGCGCGCGTTTATCATCACTTGAGACCTATGACAAGTTCAAAGTTTGGGCCGATCTGATCATGGCAAATCTGCATGTGACAAATGATGGGGATCGAATCGTGCTTCCAAACTTTTACAACGATAATAAACCCGAGGAGATCCGTTTGCAGAGAGATCTTCCCATGCAGAGGAATGCGGCTATCTATTATGCGAAGTCTAAGAAGCAGCAGATTGAGATCCGGCATCTTGAAACCTTAATCACCCAGAAACAGCAAGAGCTGGATTCCCTGCAAAAGGACCTCACCCTCCTATCGACGACTCAGGATTTAAAGGTCGTGCGTTCGGTCGCTGTCAGGCATCCGGTCCGATCGGGAGCGGAGGAGAGTGAAACGGCTCCATTTCACGAGACCGATTTCATGGGATTTCGTATTCTAATTGGTAAGAATGCACAGACAAATGATACGCTGCTCCAGCAGTATGCGTACAAGGATGATCTTTGGCTACATGCGAAGGACGTCACCGGTTCTCACGTGCTGATTAAGCATCAGGCGGGAAAGGTCATTCCAAAACCGGTGATCGAACGCGCGGCACAACTTGCAGCCTGGTATTCCAAGCGCAAGACAGACACTTTATGTCCTGTGTCTGTCACTCCCAGGAAGTATGTGCGAAAGCGCAAAGGCGATCCGGCGGGAGCTGTGGTGGTGGAGAGGGAGACGGTTTTGATGGTTGAGCCGGTGGGATTGAATTAAGAATTAAAAAAGGCCCCTAAGCGGGGCCTCTTATCATTTTTCAAGTCTTCAGGTTCTGATTACTTGACGATATTGATTTTGATCGTATTTGTCCTTGATTTTTCCTGAATCGGCATGCTTGCCAGAACGATAAAGATGTCGCCTGACTTAACGTGGCCGTTTGCTTTGAGAATTGACTCTACGTCGGCGATAGTTTCGTCAGTAGAGCTGTTCTTCTGGTAAAGGTACGCGCGTGATCCCCAAACGAGGTTCATCTTGTTGATGAGACTTTTGTTGCTTGTAAACACAAAGATATTTGCGTTAGGGCGGTACGATGAAGACTTGAACGCTGTGTAACCTGACTGAGTCATGCCTACGATAGCTTTAGCACCAACATCCTTTGCAAGTTTACAGGCGGCGAGTACAAAGTTATCGTGAATGTAGGTTGCTGACTTCTTATTGACATCGCGGAAGCGGTAATACATCGTTGGATTTTTCTCCACTGATGCAACAGTGCGTACCATGCTTCGGATTACTTCGAGCGGATATTTTCCTGAAGCAGTTTCTGCTGAAAGCATTACGGCATCGGCACCGTCCATCACCGCGTTGGCCACGTCGTTTGTTTCAGCGCGTGTAGGCCTCGGGTTCTCGATCATGCTTTCCATCATTTGAGTCGCCACGATTACCGGTTTGCCGGCCACGTTACACTTCTCAACGAGCATCTTCTGTACCATTGGAACTTCTTCCATCCAGATCTCAACACCGAGGTCTCCGCGGGCAACCATCACAGCGTCAGTCACAGCGATGATCTCATCGATGTTGCTAAGTGCTTCTGGCTTTTCAATCTTCGCGACGATGCGCGCCGTTGATTTTGCAGCGTCCATGATGGAACGCATCTGATGAATATCTTCGGCTTTGCGTACGAATGACAATGCAATCCAGTCCACTTCGTTCTGAAGTCCAAACTCGAGATCACGAAGGTCCTTTTCGGTGAGCGAAGGCGCTGACACTTTGGTAAAAGGAAGGTTAATGCCCTTTCGGGACTTCAGCGGGCCGCCATACACGACTTCGGTAACTACGTCCCCGTCCTTAACTTCCAGAACTTTCAGCTCAATCTTACCGTCGTCGATAAGAATCATATCCCCAGTCTTAACGTCTTTGGGGAGACTTTTGTAGGAGGTGCTTACGATTTCACCGTTGCCCACCAGTTCGCGCGTAGTGATGGTTAATTTCTGTCCCCGCTCGATGGTAATGTCGGGCAACATTTCATTGACCCGGATCTTTGGTCCCTGAAGATCCTGGAGAAGACCGATTTGTGTCCCCAGTTCTTCATTCAGTTCACGAACAAACTTTATGACTTTAAGGTGATCCTCGTGCGTACCATGAGAAAAGTTGAGGCGGAAAATAGCGACGCCTTCTCTGATGAGTGCACGCAGCATTTCTTTTGTGTTGGACGCAGGCCCGACGGTGGCAACAATTTTCGTTTTGTTAAACGATGTCTTATCAAGCTTATCAAGCATATGGTTATAGGTAGTTCGATGTGGTGGTCGTCATAGTTAGATTACAGCACATCGCAATTAAAAAATAAAATTCGACTTTGACTTGAGACCTTCGAGAGGAATGATTGCGGCTAACTGAATGGAATTGATTGATTTCAATGACTGCACAAGAGATTGCATCTTATCGTATTCTTCCATAGCCGCCAAAATTATGAAATCATAGTGAGGAAACTCAGGGATTAGATAATACTTTCCGGCGTCTGGATCCGTTGGCCGGTTTTTGAATAATTTCAAACGATTGAGTTGTGTTTGATGACTGTAGTAATCAAAGCCTTTTTCCACATTATTTTTGAAACCGACGATCAAATCAGGCTGCTTGACCAGATGTATAGTCAATGCCTGATTGAGTTCCCAGGCGACCTTGTACCCTTTCGCAGTTGATATGATCCCAACCAAGTTGAAGTCATATTCATAGTCTATTATCAACTTGTTTTTTCGCATTTTCAAACGCAGGAAGGCGGGTTTCAGGCCATTTCGGCAAGATCAAAAAAGTTTGACAATATTGTCGCAAATCTCTTTCTTTGCACAGATTTTAAAATCATTAAACCACAAAAACATGTCTGAAATTGCACAAAAAGTAAAACAGATCATCATTGAGAAACTCGGCGTGGAGGAGTCTGAAGTTACTCCTGAGGCGAGCTTCACAAATGATCTGGGCGCTGATTCGCTTGATACCGTTGAGCTCATCATGGAGTTTGAAAAGGAGTTCAACATATCAATTCCGGACGATCAGGCTGAAAATATTTCAACTGTTGGCCAGGCAATTTCATACCTGGAACAAAACGTGAAGAAATAAGAACTGGCTCTTCCGCCATACAACCACATCCCATCGAAAATGACGTTAAAGCGAGTAGTCGTTACTGGACTTGGTGCACTTACTCCCATCGGCAATACATTGCCGGCATACTGGGAGGGCCTGAAGTCCGGGACGAGTGGAGCTGCGCCTATTACCCACTTCGATGCTTCTCTGTTCAAAACCAAGTTTGCCTGCGAAGTGAAGAACTTCGAGGTTGGGCAATTCATGGATAGAAAAGAAGCTCGAAAGATGGACCCTTTTGCACAGTATGCCATGGTCGCTGTGGATGAGGCCATTAAAGATTCAAACCTCCCGCTAGCTGAACTCGATCCCGATCGTGCTGGGGTTATCTGGGGCTCGGGTATCGGGGGGTTACTGACCTTTCAGGAAGAAGTTAAGTCCTATACAAAGGGGAACTGCAATCCAAGGTTCAATCCCTTTTTTATTCCCAAGATGATTCCTGACCTGAGTGCAGGACATATTTCTATTAAGTATGGCTTCCGCGGTCCGAACTTCGTCACCGTGTCAGCCTGTGCTTCTTCCACTAACGCTTTGTATGATGCATTCACCTTTATCCGACTGGGTAAAGCTGACATCATTGTGTCTGGTGGCTCAGAGGCGGCTGTCTGCGAAGCTGGTGTCGGCGGATTTAACGCCATGAAGGCGTTGTCGGAGAGAAATGATTCGCCGGAAACTGCCTCACGGCCCTATGACCAGGACCGCGACGGCTTTGTGCTTGGCGAAGGTGCAGGTGCACTCATCCTTGAGGAATACGAACACGCCAAACGGCGCGGGGCAAAGATTTATGGAGAAGTTCTCGGTGGCGGCATGTCAGCCGATGCTTACCATATCACAGCCCCACATCCGGAAGGTGCCGGGATCATCAAAGTGATGCAGTATGCACTTGAAGAAGCCGGACTTAGGCCTGAAGACGTTGACTATGTTAACACCCACGGTACGTCTACCCCATTAGGCGATCTTGGAGAGATAAAGGCCATTCAGAAGGTGTTTGGAGAGCACGCCTACAAGTTGAATATCAGCTCCACAAAGAGCATGACAGGTCACTTGCTTGGTGCTGCCGGAGCAATTGAAAGCATTGCTTGTCTCCTGGCTATTAACGAGTCTATAATACCTCCGACCATCAATCACTTTACTGACGATGCGGGGCTTGACCCCCGCCTGAATCTGACCTTCAACAAGGCCCAGAAACGCGAAGTCAATATTGCTTTGAGTAACACCTTTGGCTTTGGAGGCCACAATTTCTCGATCATTCTGAGTAAGCTGAAAGCTTAAGAATTGAGAATTGAAAGTTAAAAATTGAGAATTTAAAAAGGCCCCATCATGGGGCCTTTCTTGTTAAGGCCCGACAATGCCCTTTGTTAATTCTCAACTCTCAATATTCAACTTTCAATTCCCGTCTTTCAATTCCAGATATCAAACCCTTACCTTCAGTCCGGGGAGTGGCGGTAGTATGTGATACCAATGCTCTTATTTGTTAACTTAGCGCTGACTAACTAGCTACATTTCGCTTGGTTTGGAAGATTCTTAAAATTCCCAAAGGGAAAACGAATAAGGACAAGATTCTTGTGGCGGCGATTCAGAACATCGCGGGCTTTACGCCTTCGAATCTGGAATTGTATCGCCTGGCTACCATGCATAGTTCTATTGCCAAGGAAAATGGCCGTGGATACAAGGAGTCAAATGAGCGCCTTGAATATCTGGGCGACGCGATTCTCGGAGCAGCTGTCGCGGACTTTCTATTCAAGAAATTTCCTTTCAAGCCTGAGGGATTCCTTACGGAGATTCGATCTCGTATCGTTAACCGCGAGGCCCTGAACCTGCTCGCCCGAAAGATTGGAGTAGCCAACATTGTTCAATTCGATCAAAAGAACGCACACCTGCAGCAGGTAATTCTTGGCAATACGCTCGAAGCCATTGTTGGTGCGATTTACCTCGATAAAGGATATATCAGAACAAAGAAATTTGTAATTGACAAGCTGATCAACCCGAACTACGATGTTGATGATCTCGTGAATTCAGATACGAACTTCAAGAGCAAGGTCATCGAGTGGGCACAACGGGAGGGCAAGGACGTAAAGTTTGAGATTGTAAATGTGAAAAAGGCCCGTAACCATAAGGAATTCACTGCCCAGGTTTTGGTAGACAACGAAGCCAAAGGAACCGGCTATGGAAATAGCAAGAAGAAAGCAGAACAAGATGCCGCGTTGAAGACCTGTGAGATGCTGAATCTTATTAATAGCTAGCGGGGGAAGGTCGCATAGGAGACCATGTTGAACTAATTACTGATCCAGTGTGAAAATCGGAGGCGCGACGGTTAACCAGATCCCGTTAGATTGGCAAAACAATACGCAAAACATTCTTGACGCCGTTGCAGAAGCGAAGCGTCAAAGCATCGAATTGCTGTGCCTTCCTGAGCTGTGTATCACCGGATATGGATGCGAGGACATGTTCCTCAGCGAATGGGTTCCCCTTCGCGCATGGGAAGAGTTACTGAAGATTCGCGATCATTGCAAGGGCATTGCCGTATCGGTGGGCCTTCCAGTGCGCATAGAGGATATCGTTTACAACGGAGCATGCCTGATTCAAGATGGAAAAATTCTGGGCATCACCTTTAAGCAAAACCTCGCACGCGACGGCGTGCACTATGAGCCCCGTTGGTTCGATGCGTGGAAGTCAGATCGCATTGTTGAAATCGAGAGATTTGGTGAAAGTATCCAGGTGGGTGACCTTATCTATACGGTCAATGGCGTCAGGGTTGGATTTGAAATCTGTGAAGATGCATGGCGCAAGAAAGACCGCCCCGGATTTCGACTTTGCAAACGTGGAGTCGATGTAATCATGAATCCAAGTGCGAGCCACTTTGCCATGGTCAAAAGTCTGCTGCGCGAGAAAGAAGTGGTAATAGAGGGGTCGCAGAATTTCAGATGCGTCTATGTATTTTCAAATCTTCTGGGCAACGAGGCGGGTAGAATGATTTACGACGGTGACATCATCATTGGCCAGGTGGGCCGCCTGCTTGCCGTAAACAAGAGATTGTCGTTCGATCGGTTCCAGGTACTTGCTACCGAAGTTAACATTCAGGACCCCGCGGACTCGAAGCTGATCAGGAGCAAGGACAACAAAGAAAGAAACGAGGAGCTGGCTCAGGCAGTAGCCTTAGGGTTGTTCGACTACCTGAGGAAAAGCAGGGCACGTGGCTTTGTACTTTCACTAAGCGGCGGCGCCGACTCGTCAGCCTGCGCAATCATGGTGGCTGAAATGGTAAAGCGCGCCTCCTCATCCCTTGGATGGGAAAAATTCAACGCTCAGTTCGGACTAGACAGCAACACAAAAGACTGGAAGTCGGCCGTAGGGCAACTGCTTACCTGCGCTTACCAGGGAACAAGAAACTCGTCGGAGCAGACTCTTCAAGCAGCACGGCACCTTGCTGAATCAATAGGAGCTCAATTTCATCACTGGCTTATCGATGAAGAAGTGGCTTCCTACACGACTAAGATTGAAAATGCTATTCAGCGTCACCTGACCTGGGCAACAGACGACATCGCGATGCAAAACATACAGGCACGTGCTCGCTCGCCCATTATCTGGATGCTTGCCAATGTTCACCGGGCGGTATTGCTAACGACCTCGAATCGCAGTGAGGGAGACGTTGGCTATGCAACCATGGACGGAGACACAAGTGGAAGCTTTGCTCCTATTGCCGGACTTAGCAAGGTGTTCATTCTCGAATGGCTGCGATGGGCACAATCAACGCTTGGCCATGAAGGTCTTGCCTACGTTAACAATCTTCAACCTACAGCCGAGCTCAGGCCGCCCGATAATAAGCAAACCGACGAAGACGACCTTATGCCCTATCGCGTTCTCGTTGAGATTGAAACGCACGCCATAGAACACCGCAGGTCGCCAGTCGAAGTTTATCGCTTAATGAAGGCTTCGCATGACAGGGTAAAATTAAAGGCGCACATTACCAAGTTCTTCCGGCTGTGGGCAGCCAACCAATGGAAACGGGAAAGACTTGCTCCGGCATTTCACCTTGACGACATCAATGTTGATCCCCGGACCTGGTGCCGGTTTCCCATACTGTCCTCTGGGTTTGCTGACGAGCTTAACAAGCTCCAGGCGGAGACCTGACGAATACGACCTTTTCAACCCATACCAATAGTATCTATATTTGACACCTATGACCATTCTTGACTTCATCATTTGGAACGGAAGCCCGGAGATCTTTTCTAAGGGTACATTTGCGCTTCGCTGGTACGGCTTGTTCTTCGCATTGGGCTTTCTCATAAGCCAACAGGTACTTTATTACATGTTCAAAAAAGAAGGAAAGCCAGAAAAGGATGTGGATACACTGACAATCTACATGGTAATTGCGACTATCGTGGGGGCGCGCCTCGGCCACGTACTTTTCTACCAACCTGAGATGCTTTGGGAGGAACCGTTAAGCGTTTTCCTGCCGTTTGAACTCAATCCGTTTCGATTCACAGGTCTTCAGGGACTGGCCAGTCACGGAGGTGCATTCGGGATACTTTTTGCGTTGTGGTTATATGCGCGCAAAAACCGCCCGGGTCAAAGTTATCTCCAGGTAGTTGATCGCATCGTCGTTGTGGTTGCCCTGACAGGTGCTCTGATTCGCTTGGGAAATTTTTTCAACTCTGAAATCATCGGCAAGCCAACCGACAAGTCTTATGGAGTCGTATTTGTGAACAAGTTCACTGAATCGGTAACTGACCCCCGCGTGGATCGCGAGAATATTGTTGAGACCGTTATTTACAAACACAACGATTCGATTCCGTTGGGATCAAATGGACGTGTGCCGCTCAACATATATCTGTTCTTCAAGAAGGGAACTACCGAGCTACAGGCCACTAACTTTACAGGCTTCAACGCAAGAAACATTCTTGCCCATAATCTTTATGAATTCTTTGACGCAGGAGGTGAAAACATGACCACCGACGTCACTACCACTACCGACGGTGTTGTTGCCGCGCGGATCAGTACCTTCGGAATTGCGCGACATGCCGCCCAACTTTACGAGTCAATTGCCTGTGTCGTTCTCTTCGTATTGTTGTTCCTGATATGGAACCATTACAGGAATGATTTACCGCCCGGGCGATTACTCGGAATATTTCTCATCTGGTGCTTCGGCCTTCGAATCGTTTTCGAGCTTCTTAAAGAGAACCAGGAATCTTTCGAAGACAATTTGCTGCTCAACATGGGTCAGATCTTGAGTATCCCTTTGGTGATTGCGGGCGTCATAATTCTGGCGCGTTCCTATATGTTAAAACGACCCAGCGACGCGCTATCAAAATAGTTTAAACGTTTTGCCAATCAGGCAGTCTTAGTGATGCGAGATGCGGGTAATTGTTGTTTGTGTCTTATGCCTATTGAGTTTGAGAGGTGCTTTGGCGACAGAGATTACCCTGAAGACAAACTTTGCATCAAACATTGCAATTGATACCATTAAGCGCCCGTTGCGTGGCAGAATGCCGATGGATTCAACAGGGCATCCACTCGCTGTTAATCGAATACTTATCGTTGGAAACCGGATTACCAAAGAACGAATCATCCTGCGCGAACTGACTGTTAAGTCGGGTGACGTTGTAAACAGTGCTGAGCTTCCGATCATCGTAGATCTCGACCGGAAAAAGCTGATCAACACGCGCCTGTTTAACACCGTCGAAATCAAAGTACTTGATTATGCCAATGGCACAATTGATCTTCTGATTGAAGTGAACGAGCGATGGTATACGTTCCCCTCTCCTATCTTCGAACTTGCCGATCGAAACTTTAACGAATGGTGGCAGAACTATAATCACGATTTCAGTCGCGTTAACTATGGATTGAGACTCTATCAATTCAATATGCGCGGACGAAATGAAACACTGCGTCTTACAGCCCAGTTCGGATTTCAAAGACGCTTCGAAATATCCTATAGATTTCCCTACATCGACCGAAAGCAGAAACAGGGGCTTATTCTGGATTTCGATTTTGCAGAAACTAAGAACCTGGCTTACCAAACGCTTGATCATAAGCTGGATTATCTTGAAGCAGAAAATCTGCTGCGAGTAACGCGTGGCGGAGGCGTTACATATACCTACCGGAAATCGTTCTACACGTCGCACTCACTTCGATATGAGTTCAGATCAACTTCCATCAATGACACTATTGCGTTGCTAAACCCCAACTATCTCGGTGACGCGCATCTGGAGGCACGATACAGCACACTCTCTTATTCTTTCAGCAACGATCATCGCGACTATATCGGTTATCCGCTTACCGGACACTATCTACTTGCTCAGTTCACACAATTTGGGCTGACCTCGAGTGACGATCTCCACAAGACAGAGGGAACGGTGACATTTGCCAAGTATATTAACCTCGGCAGCAACTTTTATTTATCAAATAGTACGACCGGATATCTGAGCGCACAAGCCAGTGTACCATACGTTGTAAATGGAGGGATTGGTTATCAGAGACGTATTGTAAGGGGTTATGAAATCTATGTAATCGAAGGACAAAACTATGCCCTCAATAAGTTGACCGTGAAGAAACGAATCTTCTCGAGGGTGTACAATCTAAACGCGATGCCTATACGCCAGTTCCGACATCTCCCACTTTCAGTTTATATCAAAACGTACGGAGATCTCGGATATGTGAAGAACTACGACAATTATGAAATCAGCAGTCGAATGGCGAACAAACTCCTCACCGGCGCTGGCGGAGGAATCGACATTGTTGCATCATATGACGCTGTACTTCGATTAGAATATTCCTTCAACGGTGAAGGCGAGAGCGGTTTCTTCTTTCACATTAAAAAGGAGTTCTGAACTTATTCCCACACATCTTCTTTTATCTGATAACGTTGTGCCAGTGCTGGCATGTGTAGTTATCTGATCCATATATCAGCTGTGGCCCTATAAGCTAACTTTAGCAACCTACAACATTTTGCTCTTCAACTATCCTGCTAAAATTCAGTAAGGAAATGCTGCGGCGTTTTGTTTCCGCCGTGGCCTAAGGCGTGGTGATATTGCTTCCGCAATGTTGTTAAAGCAAGTCTATCGTTGTGTATTACTTTTTGCTTTGCATCCTGGTCGCAGGAACTTTTTCCTTCTGTATGTCCAGCCCATCTCTGGCCCAAAGCGCAACCCCAATAACGGGTGCGCGGGGCCAGGGCATGGGAAATGCTACCGCTTGTTTAACAGACGAATGGTCGATGTTAAACAATGTAGCCGGGCTTGCAGGGACAAAAAGAAGTTCGATTGCCATCAGTTACGATGCACTGCCTGCCTTGCCTGCACTTGGGAAAATGGGATGTACTCTGGTTCATCCGGGAAAAGTCGCGTTGGGCGTAAGCCTGTACAGGTTCGGGGACGAAGTTTACCACGAGCAGATTGCGGCGTTGGGAGCAGCAACAAAATGGAGCCACACTCAGGTGGGGATGAAATTGAACCTGATCAATTATGCTGCTGATGGAATGGGAAGCAAATCGGTATGGTCAGTTAGCATGGGAGCTATAACTGAGCTGACGTCGTGGCTTATCGTAGGAGCACACATTACCAATGTAAATCAACCGTGGCTGTCGAAGCAGTCTGATGAGCGATTACCGACGGTCCTCACTGCTGGCCTACTCTTCACCCTGGAGCAAAATGTGATCGTCGCCACAGAGGTGGAGAAACGAATTAACGATACGGCTACAGGAAGAGCTGGTTTGGAATTCATCCTCCATAAGAAAGTAAAATCCAGGATTGGGTTTCAACTAAATCCACAGGCACTCACAGGGGGGATAGGATTCCATCTTAGGCATTTTTCGTCCGACTACGGCATTGTCTATGTGCAGGCGCTGGGACTGAGACATCAGGTTTCTCTTGCCTTTACACCGCGATTAACAAGGAAGAATGAACAATCCGCAGAAGACCTATGAAGGCACTTGTACCATTATTGATAGGTATGATTACAATGATTATCGCTGTAACAGCGCATTGTCAGGATGGAGAGCGCCAGGCAGAAATTACCCGTTTAGCGGAGGACCTTGTTGGAACTCCTGAAGACGACGACACATTTGAAGCATCCTTCGAGGGACTTCTGCAGACGCTTTCAAGACCATTGAACCTGAATGAAACAAATATTGAATCACTGCTTTCACTTGGATTATTAACGCAGGAACAATTTCAGGCAATTCATGCTTATCGGTCAAAGAATGGCGACTTTGTTTCCGTGTACGAGTTGCAGGCAGTACCAGGATTACCATTAGACGTGATTGAAAAACTTCGTCCATTTGTGACCGTGAAGAATCGTTCCGCTTCGATTGATCGATCTCTTGTTCGACGCATCAGGGCCGAGAGTGACAACTATCTCATCATGCGTCTCTCGCGAGCGTGGAATGCTGGCGAAGATCATCCGCCTTACACGGGATCGGCGGAGCATCTTTTGTTGCGTTTTCGTTCTCAACGTCCCGGTGATTTCAGCTTCGGATTTAACACGGAGAAAGATCCGGGGGAACCAATAGAATGGAACGGCAGAAGTCGATACTATGGGTTTGACCGATGGTCGTTTCATGCCCAACTTCAAAACAAAGGCGTGATCAAGAATCTGATTGTAGGCGATCTGCAGGCTCAGTTTGGCCAGGGCCTGGTCTTTGGAGGAGCATTTGGCCCCGGTAAAGGCGCAGAAACAATAACTACAATGCGGCGCGTGAATGTCGGGATCGTGCCTTACACGTCAGCCTATGAGGCAGGGAACATGCGTGGCATTGGGCTAACACTCTCACTCCCGCTAAAACTTGAACTTACCTTGATATGTTCACGTGCGCTTCGGGATGCTTCGGTTGATACACTAAATGGTAAGGCAGTCACCAGATCAATTCAAAAGTCAGGCCTTCATCGTACAGTGGGTGAAATGGAAGCAAGGCAGCGCATTCATGATACTCAGATCGGAGTGGTTTTGTCAAAGCGAATTCGTACCCTGGAAGCGGGGTTGATTTTTGATCGTAGCAGCTTTGAGATACCGGTTACTCCAAATGAGGCGAAATACAACCAGTATGCTTTTCGCGGAACGATCTTGTCTCACGTCGGCATATTTTTTACATACAATACCGGTCGTCTCTCCACATTCGGCGAATTCACAAAAGAACTGGGTCGCGGCACAGGTTCAGTACTTGGCATATTAGGGTCCATTACGAAGGGACTTGACGTAGCGTTGCTTGCAAGAAACTATGCGCCTGATTTCCAGACGAGATTCACAAATGGCATTAGCGAGAACAGCACGCCGACAAATGAGCGCGGGATATATCTCGGATGGCGACATCAATTCAACCGAAAAATTTCACTGACAGGGTATCTGGATCTTTTCTCCTTTCCGTGGCTTCGATATCGCGCGTATAGTCCTTCATTTGGGCATGAGTGGCTTTGGCGCTTCAGCTATCAGCCGTCGCGGAATGTGATGATTTTCCTCCAGGCGAGGGAGGAGTTCAAAGCAAGGAATTCATCATTCGATCAGGCAGCATATGTACAGAACGCTTGTGTCAAACATAATTATTGGATTCATGCCGAAACTGGTCTTCGCGAGCTTGTACGATTCATTACGAAACTCCAGATAAGCAGGTTTTCGGAACATGGAACAGCTACAACCGGACTTGCTCTTTCACAGGACGTGAGTTTGAAAGTAAAAGGACTTCAGCTGGTGGCCCGATATGCTTTGTTTGATGCTGAAGACTATGACAACCGTTTATACACGTATGAGAATGATGTTCTTTTTGCTTATTCCATGCCCGCTTATAACGGCACCGGTATACGCAAGATGATAATGTTGCAATACAATATTACACGGCACCTTACGGTTTGGGCCCGGTACGCCGAGACCACGAATATTTTGCCTGAATATCAGGAGCCCGGCCAAACAGGACGACATTATTCCGTCGGCAGAGATGTACGATTTCAGTTGCGTATTCAGTTCTAGTTTTCGTTTTTGCCACCTCATTATGCATGCGGTTAACCAAATAACCCCGGAAGTAATCCTTATCATGTGCATAGGCGGGATAGCCTTTGTATTGATAATGAAGGCTATCTTCAGAAAAGGCAAGTAAGGTTTTCTCCGAATTGACCCATAATTCGGCCCTCCCTGGCGACCAGTCCCCTTATGGGTCGTCCGATGATTTCAAAATGCGACGATTAGGAAGGTTATTTGACTAACCTAAAAACAACAATTATGAAACGTGTATTTGCATTGGCGCTGGTCGTTCTCGGTTTTACTCAACTGGCGCAGGCACAAACGACAAAGAAGGTACTTGAACTTCCTGAATTCAAGGGGATCTATGTAAACTCCAACTACACTGTTTATCTCAAACAGACGAACAAGCAGGAAGTTACGATCGAAGCACTTACTGAAATTTTCTCCCTCACCGAAGTTAAGGTAGAGAATGGAATTCTGATGGTTAATGTTGAACGCAAGCCTGACAATCCTAACAAGAGTATTTGGGCCAAGATCGACGACATCAAGTTGAATCCAACGATGAAGCTTTATGTGAGCATTAAGAACATCAACGACATTCAAATCAATGGTGGCGGCAAAGTCGTGTCTGAAAATTCTATTGCTTCAGACTATATCACCATGGGAGTTTCAGGTGCCGGTTCGATCGATATCGACCTTAAGGGTAACACGATAAAAGCTGAAGTGAGCGGTCCTGGTGCTTTAAACGTGCGCGGATATGCTTCATCTATGGATGCCCAGGTTAGCGGCACCGGTGCAGTAAACGCATATAACTGCAGTCTGGAGACAGCAAAGGCAAAGGTGACTGGCTCGGGGTCATGTTTCCTGAATGTCACCAATACACTTGATGCCATGGTTCTTGGAAGCGGTGCTGTGAAACACAAGGGCAATACGAAAACAGCTCAGAAGAAGGTTTATGGGTCAGGCGTGATAGAAAGAGCCTACTAAGGGTAGCAACGCCGGAGGGCCAAGTCTGATGGCGTTTTTCTGACGCTCTACAAAATTTTAGAGTACATTGCGGTTCTAAAACTGAAAAATCTTACGGACTATCTCGCCGTATCCGGCAGTATAAAATTTGGCATTCGGGCACTTCTGCTTCTCCATTGCATGTAGGTTTTAGCGATAAAATGCAGATTTTGGCGGATAAGTTGCAGATTCCGGCGGTTAACTACGTGCAATCGTTGACTCAAAACGACCTTAAAATACGTGTAGAAAATAGTACACAGCGCGGTACGTTACGAAATATCAAAAAAAACCACATTGTAATCTTTTCCCATTAGTCAAATTTTATTGCTACTTTTAACTGTTGATTGAACTTATTTTGTACCGGCCCTCTCTAAACCGCGAGTAGTTGAAGTCAAAGTTTGTCAGTTGACCTAAACTAATTTCTCATTTATTACTTTTAACAATGAACATTTACGTTGCCAACATCCCATTCAAAGCATCAGAACCAGAATTGAAGGGATTATTCGAAGAGTATGGCGAAGTTTCTTCTGCCAAAATTGTAATGGACAAGGTTACCCAACGCAGCCGCGGTTTTGGGTTTGTAGAAATGGCAGATGAATCCGCTGCGCGTCAAGCGATCACGAGCCTTAACGGTTTCAATTTTCTTGGAAAGACACTTGTAGTTAACGAAGCAAGACCTCGCACAGATGCTCCACGCAGTGGAGGTGGTGGGTATCGTGGAGGCAGCGGTGGCGGTGGTTTCAATCGCCGCAACAACGACTACTGATTTCTGTTTTACAGATATACACGAATCACTCGAATTTCAAAGGGCCGCTTAACAAGCGGCCCTTTTTCATTCTTCTTCACCATTAGCCTTCTTCTTCACTATTCAGCTTTCTGCGTCATTATTTAAGTCCTTCAGATTTTACCATGTAATCTTCGGGCCCTTCACCATTGGCCTTCACAGTCCCCCACATGCATTACCTTCGGCGATAGATGAAATCGTTTTGTTTGTTCCATTGCAGTAACGATCACAGCAATGTATTATTCCATTCATCTGACTTTCAATTCTCATCGGATTTTCGTAAACTTTGTATAGTTCCAAACGACATCATTATGAATATTATCTCTGACATGGAACGCTGGGGTAATAGTCACCGCCCCGGATTTCTGGATCTATTTCGTGTTATTCTCGGATTGTTCATTACCTACAAGGGACTCTATTTCATTACTCACATTGGTACACTAGAGATCACCACGCAAGGTCTGAATGCATATTTCGCGGGAGTTAACATTGCGCACTACGTGGCCTTTGCTCATATTCTGGGCGGGCCTATGATCCTGCTCGGCGTGTATACACGCTTTGCCTGTGTAATACAGTTGCCCATCCTTATCGGTGCAGTGTTCCTGGTAAACGCGCCAAAAGGATTTTTATCCCTGGGTCAGCACATGGAGCTTTGGCTTTCCATCATAGTGCTGCTGGGTCTAATCACATTTATTATTTTCGGCGCAGGCCGGTTTTCGGTTGACAATATTCGTCGCCGGGACGAGCAGGCGCATCTCGAGCACCATTAGTACGTTGGCCGTTGAAAGCACCTTGTAAACGGAAGTTTACCTAACCAGACCGAAGGGCACCTGAAAAAACAGGTGCCCTTATGTTTTAATTATTAAATTCATGCCCTCACTAATAGTTCATGGGCTACGTAATCGGAATTGATATTGGCACGGGCAGTACAAAGGCTGTTGCCGTTAGTGGGACTGCAAAGGTCCTGGAAGTTTGTCAGGCATCCTACCCTACCCTTCAACCACAACCGACCTACAGTGAACAAGACGCTGATGTGATCTGGAACGCAGTTGTAAAGTGCATAACTGATCTGACAGCTCTGATCGATGATACTCCGATTGCCGTTGTTTTAAGCAGCGCTATGCATAGCATATTGCTTACTGACGACAATGGAAAGCCGATTAGCAACATGATCACCTGGGCCGACAACCGAAGCGCTTCCGTTGCTGAAGAATTACGACGCTCCGCTTACGGCGAACTTATATACAACGAAACCGGTACACCTATCCATGCTATGTCGCCGTTGTGTAAGATCATCTGGATGAAGGATCACGCACAGCCATTATTTAAAAGGGCGGCGCATTTTATTTCTATCAAGACTTACATTTGGTTTCGTCTGTTTGGTGTATATGAAACAGACTACGCTATCGCGTCGGCGATGGGGATGTTTAACATTGAAAACAATCAATGGAATGAACGCTCTCTGAAGCTATGTGGCCTCCGTGCCGGTCAGCTTGGCGAACTTGTTCCAACTGATCACTCCCGTCCGGCAGGCAACGAGTTGGCTACACGTTTAAACCTTAGTGAGTCCACATTATTCGTAATTGGTTCGTCCGATGGGTGCCTCGCCAATGTAGGAAGCTTTGCCACCACACCCGGGACTGCAGCGCTGACAATAGGAACCAGTGGAGCCATTCGTGTTGCTGGTGAAAGGCCAACGCTGAACTATAGCGCAATGATCTTTAACTACAAGCTGTTTGATGATCTGTTCATCAGCGGTGGCCCCATCAATAACGGGGGTGTGGTGCTTAAGTGGTACGCGGAGAAATTCCTTCAGCGCACACTAGCATCGGAGGCTGACTATGAAAAACTTCTGGACGCAATCAGCGATACGGAACCCGGAGCCAACGGACTAATATTTCTCCCCTACCTGCTCGGTGAACGCGCGCCAATATGGAACAGTGAAGCAAGCGGGTCATTCTTTGGTATCCGGAACTACCATAGTCAGGCTCATTTCACGCGAGCTGTCGTGGAAGGCATCTCAATGGCATTGTACACTATCCTCCTTGAAATGGAAACCGCTGGGCTCGTAATCGATAAGGTCCATGTTAGCGGGGGCTTTGTGCATTCATCAGAATGGCTACAGATCCTGGCCGATATGTTTAACAAGCCGATAGTGTTGATACACGACGAGGATGCTTCTGCGATTGGTGCTGCGCTTATTGGGCTGGGAGTCGCCGGTTTGATGGACAACCTGCATCTTGAGTCTGAGACTTCACGAACCACTTTCATGCCTCGCCCCGAATACCGGGCAGTGTATGATATCACTTCAACAGTCTACCGCTCCCTCTACAACAAGATGACAACCGAGATGGAGGCACTCGGCACCCTTCGGCAGCTTGTGCCGTCGCGGACTATTTCGTAACCCAATCGGAATCTCCGAGCGGTCAGTGGGAATCACGCATTGCCGGAGTCCAAAGTGAAAGGACACAATGCGTAATATGATCAGGCCCGTTTTAGCTCAAGAATCGTTATCTCCGGAGGCATTCCAATTCGCCCCGGATATCCAAGGTATCCAAAACCACGATTGACATACAGGTACTGGCTACCCTCCTGATACAAGCCGGCCCATTGCTTATAGGCATATTGTGACGGGCTCCATTGATATCCTCCGATCTCAACACCGAATTGAAACCCATGCGTATGACCAGCAAGCATTAGGTCGATATCAGGATACAATTGTCTCACCTGCAAATCCCAGTGACTTGGATCGTGCGACAATAAGACTTTCACCGGCGCATGCTCGGTGCCGGCATATGCCTCATCCAGCTTTCCATACTTGGCAAATCCACGTCCGCCCCAATTTTCGATGCCTAATATTGCCAGCTCATCACCGCCTTGCTTCAGAATTCTGTTCTCATTCATCAGCAGATCGAAGCCCATGATCTTATGAGCCTCTTTAAGGTCCTTGAAATTCTGCTGCTTTTCATTCAGACTGGACCATCTGTGATAATCGCCATAGTCGTGATTACCGGTGATTGAATAGACGCCCATCGGCGCTCTCAGCTTATTAAAAACGTCAATGTATTCTTCCACCTCTGAAGCTTCGTTGTTCACCAGATCACCGGTAAAGAAAATGACATCTGGTTTTTCATTCAAAACCATCTCGACACCGCCCTTCACCGCGACCTTGTTGAAGAAGCTTCCGCTATGGATGTCGGATAGCTGCGCCACTCTGATTCCATCGAACGCCTTCGGCAGATTAGGAAGTAATACAGTTTTCCTCCGAACCCGATAGTCATGGGCACCTGATATCACGCCATAAGCCATTGCACCAAGAGGAACGCTTGTTGCAATCAGTGCGGCTTTCGCCAGAAATTCGGAGCGTGGAATTACATTTCCGGTGCCGGGAGTGGCTGACTTGTTAAATAGTCCTGAGACCCATTTAACGCCACGGGTAATGTCATCTACGAACAATACCAGTACACCAAAGATTTTGGAGAAGTAAAGGGCCACAAGCCCCGTCATCACCCAGGTCCGGAACTGAGCACTGTACTTATATGGGTCACCAAACATCCACCATCCCAGTGCGACGAATGCAAGGATTGTGGGTATCCAAAACGCAACTCTCAACCCCTGCTTCCAGGCGGGCGTCAATGAACCCGTGGCCAAAAGTACGGCCTGGTATAAGTAGTAGTCGACTACCACAAAAAATATCGCAAAGAAAATCGTTGTCATAATCCGGGCTTTCATGATATGTGCTTCAATTGACCTTGAACTTCAATTTGACCTTGAAATAGAGAACAAAGAGAAAGGTCGTCCTATTCACATAAGACGACCTTTGTTCAAAGTTATTTTAAAGTCTCACGGGAACTTATTACGCTGACTTCCCGTGACTATTCAATCGTTAGTTCAAAGCAACCGCGCTTTCATCGGACTCAGTACTTTCGGCCGGTTTAGGCTGTTTGCGGAAGATGCGAGCCTTCAGTTTCGCAACGAGTAAATACAGGACGGGTACCAGGACCAGAGTAAGGATCGTTCCAAATACTAACCCGAAGATCATTGTCCAGGACAAAGGTCCCCAGAAGGCAACGTTATCACCACCGAAGAAGATGTGAGGATTTAGTTCCGTGAACAATGCAACGAAATCGATGTTCAACCCCACAGCCAAAGGAATCAGACCTGCAGTTGCTGCCAGCGCCGTAAGTAGAACGGGCGTCATACGAGTGCGCGCAGCCTCGATGATGGCTTCTTTAAGCGGAACCCCTTGTGCAATCAGGAGATCGGTAAACTCCACCAGCAGGATACCATTCCGGACAACAATGCCTGCAAGTGCCAGCAGCCCCACTCCACTCATTACGATAGAGATCTCCATCTTGAACAATGAGAACCCTATCAGTACACCAATGATACTGAACAAAATCTCAGAGAGGATAATGACAGGCTTACTGGTTGAGTTGAATTGCAACACGAGGATCATGAAGATAAGCATGCCGGCAATTCCGAAAGCGCGACCAAGAAACTCAGTTGTCTCTGCCATGTCTTCCTGTTCGCCAGTCATCTTATATTCAACGCCGTTTGGCATCTGAAAATCGGACAACTCATCCTTTATCTGTTGCACGATCTCGTTTGCGTTATAACCACTCAAAACGTTTGACGAAATGGTGATAACGCGCTTCTGATCGATGCGCTTGATACCGGCGTAGCTATTTGAATAATCAACACTTGCTATTGCAGACAGCGGCACCTGGCGAACCTGGCCACCGGAAGTCATGTCGCGGAATGTCACCGGAATGTTCAACAGGGTATTGATATCGTTGCGCTGCGACTCGGCAACACGCACCTGGATCGGATAGTCGTCGTTCTCATCGCGGAATTTAGAAACTTCAACACCGTAGATTGCCGTGCGTAAGATCATACCAATGGTCCCTGTGGCAATACCTTCGCGGTTAGCCTTCTCGCGATCGATATTGATTACGATCTCCGGCTTGTCGGCCTGGAAGTCAGACTTCAATTCCTCCACTCCAGGGATCTGAAGTGAATCGAGATACTTCCGTGCACGGGCAGCGGTGGCTACGAGATCTGAGAAATTGTCGGCGGAGAACTCAATATTAACCGGTTTACCTGTAGGCGGTCCACCTTGCTCCTGATCTACGGTGATTTCTGCACCCACAATACCTTTCACCGACTCACGAATCTTGTCCATGTAGAGACGTGTATTCTGACCATCGCGTTTAGAAAACTCAACAAAGGCCACCGTCACTTTACCGAGGTGAGGATTGGTTTGTGCGCCGGATTCAAAAGGATTTTCACTGGCACCGATTGACACGTTTGATATGATCGACTTAACGATGGGATTGGATTGTCCCATCACTTTCGCTACGCGTTGTTCGACCACGCGTGTTACAGAATCCGTAACCAGCTGATCTGTGCCTATGGGCATGCGGACATAAGCAAAGATGAAGTTCGGATCTCCTTTAGGGAACGGAACTACATCCGGCTTGCGAATGGCAGTAAAGACAATCGAAAATATGAACAACGCCACGATGCTTGCAACAACCCACAGTGGACGGTAGCGATGAAGCAACCAGGTGATTCTTCGTGTGTACCATCCCTGGAATCTCGGCCAGATATTGGTCTGGAACCCACTGATGGCGCGGACCAGCACAAAGTGATACAGACAGAATACCAGGTAAAGGAACACGACGAAGTTACCGAAGCCAATCAGTCCAAACACATATGAAACCAGTGCAATAGATCCGAACACTACAGACGTAACCTTGAAACCGCGTGTGAATTTGCTTTCCTCGTGAGCGTGATCATGTTCGCTCATGAAGTCAACTGCGAAAACAGGGTTCATGATGTAAGCCACGAGCAATGAAGCAACGAGTACGACGATCAGTGTAACCGGAAGGAAGTACATGAAGCTTCCGATGATACCGGGCCAGAAGATAAGTGGACTGAATGGCGCCAGCACAACCAAAGTACCCGTAAGCACGGGAAGGAACACTTCACCCGCAGCGATCTTGGCGGCGCGTTTAATCGGCACCTTGCCGTTGTCGTAAATACGGTGAGTATTTTCGATAACAACAATGGCATCATCCACCACAATCCCCAATGCCAGGAGGAATGAGAAGAGTGTCATCATGTTTAGCGTAAAGCCAAACACTGTGTCGATGAAGATGAAGGCGATAAAGCTTGATATCGGCACGGACAAACCAACGAAGATCGCGTTTGTCGCACCCATGAAGAACATGAGAATGATTGTTACGAGAACGAAGCCTATGATAATGGTATTCACCAGATCGTGAAGCGTCATCCGCGTGTTTTCGGATTGATCGGCTGTGATGGTAATCTTCGCGCCTTCGGGCAATACATTCCTTTCAAAATCCTTAACCATCTCAAAGATCTTATCGGATGCATTGATCAGGTTGGCACCTCCACGCTTAATTACGTTAAGTGTAATTACGTTTTTGCCGTCGAGGCGCGCGAAGCTTTCCTGCTCTTTGTGGCTGTCAATTACTTCAGCAACATCCTTGAGTCGAATGCGACCACCTTTGGTAGAGGTCACGACGAGTTCGCCCAGCTGTTCGGCGTTGGCAAATTCGCCATTAACACCCAACGAGCGCTTCATACCATCAACCGTAACCTGACCGCTCGGGATGATTCTGTTTTCATATCCTACGGCACTTTGAATGTCGTCGAGGCTCACCCCTGCCTGCGCAAGTTTAAACATGTCGACATTGATCTGGATTTCGCGATCCAGAGCACCAACGATATCCACCCGGCGGATCTCCGTTAAAGATTCTATTTTATCCTGAAGGTCGTCACCGTACTTCTTTAGTTGCTCAAGGCTGAGGTCTCCGGCAATGTTGAGGTTCATGATTGGAACCTCAGAAATGTCGATATCAATTACCTCGGGATCGTTCTCCAGGTCACTTGGCAAATCCTGCTTAGCGCGATCAACTGCGTCCTTAACATCCTGCTTCGCCTTGTCAATCTTTACGTCGGTTTGAAACTCGACGATAACGTTAGAGAAATCCTGCAGGGAGTTACTGGTCATCTTCTTGATGCCGGAGATTGATTTGATCTCCTTCTCCAACTGCTTTGTAATAAGGTTTTCAACATCTTCAGGAGGTCCCGGATACACCGTTGCGATATAAATCTGCGGAAAAACGACCTCCGGGAACTGTTCCTTAGGCATACCGTTGTATGCCATGATTCCGGCCAGCGTTATAATAACTGTAGCAACGTAAATGCTAATCTTATTATCAATGGCCCAGCTGGTGGGCTTAAATTCTTTACCTGCGTCTTGCATAAGTCTGGGGTTAGTGGGTGTGCGGAGGCCATTTGCTCCGCATTACCACGTGGTCATTATATTTTGATGACAGTGCCGTCGCTGAGACCCTGATAACCAACAGTGATAATTTTGTCACCGGTTGAAAGTCCCTGCACCTGTGCTCGACCGTCGAATACGCCGTCTACCACTACTTCTTTCTTAGCTGCCACTATGTGTCCGTCGCGTTCCTGCGCTACATACACAACCTTTTCATTGTTCACCTCCTGTACAACATTAACTGGTACAGTAAGTGCATTAGGGAATGATTGATAGACGACTTTCAACACGACTGACATGTTTGCGCGGAGATCGTTGTTTCCACTCACCTTTGCTTCTACCGCGAACGTACGTGATAACTGATCGATGCTTCGACCAACGAAAGTTACTTTAGCTTCGATGTCGCGTTTCAGATCGGGAACAGTAACAATTACTTTGTCGCCTTTCTTAATGTTGAGAACATAAGCTTCAGATACCTGCGCCTTCACTTTCAGATCGGAGTTGTTAACCACGCGAACTGCAGGAGCTCCTGGCATGATGTTCTGACCGATTTTGACAGTCACCTGATCAACGACGCCATTGATTGGAGACTTGATGCGCGTTTGGTCGTTTTGCTCATTCAGCGCAGCGAGCCTTTTCTCAAGACTTTCCTTATTGTTCTTTGCCTGCAGGTACTGAACCTCGGTTCCAATTTTCTGGTCCCACAGGTTCTTCTGTCTGTCATACACTGTTTTTGCAAGATCGAGAGAAGCCTTCAACTCTTCAATATTGCGAATGATCAGAGAGTTGTCGACCTGCGCCAAAGTTTGACCTCTGCGAACTTCCTGACCTTCCTGAACGAATACTTCAGTGACTACACCAGGCATCTTCGTGCTCACCTGAATGTTTTCATTTGATTCAATCATGCCTTGTGTTTGCACGAAGTGTTCAAATTTCGAAGGCTGGAGTTCCTTCACAACAACTTCTTTAGCTTTAACGACTGCCGCCTGTGGATTTTCCTTACCAATCTCCTCTTCGAGCTTCTTTATCTCCTTCTGCAATGCGGCCTGCTCGGTCTTCAGCTTTTCAAGTCTTGCTTTCTTGTCCTTATCTGCCGAGGTAGCACTGCAGGCTACCAACACAGCAGCCAGAGCAATGACTGAAAGCTTGTTGTATAGTTTTGTATTCATATCGGTTGTTTTCATTGGGGTTTCAGATTACTTGGTTGTTTGGGTTTCGTACTTCGCAGGCTCGATCTTTGCATAAGCTACATCGAGATCCGTCTTTGCCGAGATTGCATCAAACAGTGAGTTGTAGTAGTTCACTTGTGCCTGGCGCAAGCTGTTTTCGGCGTCAATAACTTCGATGTTCGATCCAACTCCCTGCTCGTACTTGATTTTTGTTATTTTGGCCACGCGGTCAGCCAGTTCCATGTTTTCACGTTGTGACCTGAATGTTTCAATAGCGTTCTTGTAGGTCACAGTATTCTGTTGAATGCTTAGATCAATGCTTTGACGAAGCGAGGTGAACTGATTTTCAACTTTCAGCAATTCAAGCCGGGCCTGCTGCGTCTGATAGTTACGTTGTAAACCACTGAAGATCGGTACCTTCAACGACACACCAAACGTTGAAAAGGGATACCACTTGTCCGGGCCAACAAAACCGTTGTCACTGATATCAGTGTTGGTTTTGAAGACACCTGCAATATCGGGCGACTGTGTGCTGTAGCCAGCATTCCAGAAGCCAACCAATGATGGATGTGACCTGGATAAGTAATTCTTTACATCGAGTTCACGTAATTGACGTTGGGTTTCCAACATTTTATATTCGATACGATTCTTGTAATCCCAGCCTGTTTCGTATTCGGTAAACAGATTCTCATTCACAGAGAGGTCGCTGAGACTACCTTTAATGACGATTTCCTTTTCAATAGGATAATTCATCTGAAATTTCAGAAGGCCAATGCTAAGGGACTGCAGGTTAAGGAACTTCAATCTCTCTGCTTTCAGATTGTTCAGAGTAACCCGAATCCGATCGACGTCGATTGCTTCTGCAAAACCATTCGTATTTAACGCTGTAGTTGTTCGCAATAATGAATCAACACGGGCAATGTTGTTATCGAACAATCCGATGCGTTCGTTGTTAATCAATACCGCATAGTAAGCCTTCGTAACATTTTCAATCACCTTAATTTCAGTTTGCTCTGCTGACCGAGTGGCAAGCTGTTTGTATGTGTCAGCTGCTTTCAGTCCAACAAGGTAGGTTGTGCTGAACAACAGCTGATTAACAGTGACTCCGGCATTGCCGCTGCTTGGAAGTTGAAAGAAGTTGGGAGAAGCAACGACGGCATCATCAGGAAGGCCCAGATCAATGTCAGGATTAAATCCTTTCGCTACGGCATACTGCGCGAAGAAGCGAGGTAATTTGTTGCTATGCTGAACAGCAATTGAGCCATCAACCTGAGGCAAACCAATGCCGGTGGTCTCTCTCACTTTAGCTTTGGCGATCTGCTCATCGACGTGAGCGTTTTTCACTTCGATGGTATTTTCCATCGCGAAGCGGATGCAATCGTCTAACGTGAAGGCTGTGGGCGTTTGTTGCTGCGCATTCGCTGCACCAACCGTTAAAACAACCGCGAACAGTAATAAGGATAAACGTTTCATATCAGGAGTTTGAGAGTTCTACTTGGGTTTCTTTGCATTTGAGGTATTTCTTGCGGCCTTTCTCGGTAAGCAGTCCAAACACGAAGTGCTCGAATAGCTGTAACTGAACCTCCGTAACTTTGAATTGTGAAGTAGGGAAAACGCGATCGTCAAATGCCAACTGCACGAGTTCCATTCGCATTGTCGCCATGATATCGAGATCGAGTTCAGGGCGGAAATATCCTTCCTCGACACCGCGCTTCAGGTTACGGATCACCGAGTCGCGGATAAACTTCTTCTTGTTATCCATCCACACATTCCAGGCGCGTGGGTGGTATTTCTCGAGGTCGAACATCAACGACGGGTTGATTTCACTCATCGTTCTTTTCAGGCATTGTGAGATCTTTGCTATCTCATCAATGGCGTCGATGGCCGCTCCCTGAATGGCATCAAATTCCGCCATTATGCGTTCAATGTGCGATTGAACTGCGATGGTGACGATCTCTTCCTTGTCTTCGAAGTGCTGGTATAGCGTCTTCTTTGACACGGCCAGGTGCCGGGCGATGTCGTCCATGGAGATGCTTCTCACACCGTACTTGGTGAAGAGGTTTTCTGCACCTCGGATGATTTTCTTTTTGATGTTGATGTCTTCCATAACGGCCGGCAAAACTATGGAAACTATTTGCATCACAAAAGTTTCCTCAGTTTCCTTGAACGCGCAAAACGGCATTCTGTTAAGGTTTGACGATGATTTTTTTAAGAAATTTACAGATTAATCATCTCAATCGTTTGAACCCGCTTGTTCGGATGCCGATCTTTTTTCCTGCCAGGAGCACCACTTGTCCTTCATTTTCTGTTTAACCAGATCGCGCTCCTCTGGCGTCATGGAAGCAAACTTCTGCTGCCAGCGCGCCCTCCAGAAGGCGCGCTTCCGCTCGTAATGATGATGTCCTTTGCCGCCACCGAATCCCCAGAAAAGCAGCTTAGAAAGCAACAGCAAGCCCAATGCCTGCCAGATGGTAATGATGGGGCCATGAAAGAGTTCTGGAACGAGCCAGTTCCAAAGCTGCATCGTGACAAAGCCCACCACGAAAATTCCTGTTATCGCCAACAGCACGCACGCAGCAATTTTACCAACCTTGTTCATAGGTGTCGAATTAATATATCCTGAGTATTTGTTAAATGTCGTTGTAGATCTTTTGGAGCTTCTTGCGAAGGGCAAGTATTGCATAGCGCTTCCGGGAGAGCAAAGTGTTAATTGATACACCCGTCTCTTCAGCTATTTCCCGAAAACTGCGCTCCTCAATTTCATTCATCACAAAGATCTCCCTTTGCTCTGCGGGAAGTTCGTCTAATGCCTCCATGATGGCATCCCAGATCACGTCCCGCAGATAGGCATCTTCAGGTGTGTTGCCCAGGTCAGGCAAGATGTCCTGTAAAGTCAATGGTGCATCGTCGTCCATTCCTGCGGCCATGCCTATCTCGGCACGCTGAGGCCGGCTCGCGTCGCGCCTGTAGCGATCAATGATCTTGTTACGAGCTACGGAGAAAAGCCAGGATGTAACTCTGTCCAGCGATTCAATCGTATCGTATCCGGCAATAAACTGATAGAACACGTCCTGAAGGATATCCTCCGCCTCTTCCACCGATCCTACACGGTTGCGTATGAATCCCAGCAGTTTGTCTTTCTCCTTGAGAAAAGTCTGTTCCTTAATCTGCATGGCCATGTTCATGTCCATTCCCTTGCCTCTTTTCTTGTGACTTATTAGTCGGAAGTCCCGGGCGGATTATTGTATGATCTGAATTTTATTTTCCAACCATTCTTTACGAAGGGAATTGGCGGCCAAACTTCGGGTATTCCGGGGTCATTTTCCAAACATCGGACGTAATGGTTACCGGGTAATTTCCTCGCCCTGAAATCTTATGTCATACAAAGCATCACCGCATTCGATTGATTCGCAGAATATTTAGATTTAAAGAATTGCATTGGCCATATATGAATCTCCTCAAGAACTACCTGACTTTCCTGGCCGGACCTGTGTTCGGGGCGCTCGTGTTATTTGCTGTGCCAGCCGATTTTATTTCGCCGGTCACCGGGAAGGTGCTGGCCGTGGCAACGTGGATGATTATCTGGTGGATATCGGAGGCCATCCCGGTTGCAGTAACAGCATTTCTGCCTTTGGTGTTTTTTCCTCTTTTGGGCATCATGAACATGAAATCTGTGTCGGCAGCGTATGCAAATCCAATCATTTTTCTATTCCTTGGCGGCTTCCTCCTGGCACTGGCCCTGGAGAAACACAAACTTCATGAGCGTATTGCATTGAATCTCATACGTCTCACCGGAACATCAGGCAACGGTATTATAATGGGGTTTATGATATCAACAGGATTCATAAGTCTCTGGATCAGCAATACCGCTACAGCAATGATGATGTTACCCATTGCTGCCTCTGTAATTAACCTGGTCCGAACAAACGATCAACAGAAGCCACATGAGCTACCTGTTGCAGAACGCAACTTCGCTCTTGGGCTGATGCTGATGGTAGGCTATGCAGCGACTCTTGGTGGTCTCGGCACCATAATCGGGACGCCTCCTAATGTTGTGTTCGCGGGCCTGCTTGAAGAATTCTATGATCAAAAACTTGACTTTGGGAAATGGATGATCATCGGCGTGCCGGTAGCCACCACGTTATCGCTATCAACTTACTTTATGATCACCCGATTTCTATTTCCGAGCCGTATCAAACATGTGAAGGGATCGGAGGTTTTGATAGCATCGCGCCTTTCGGCTTTAGGGACTCTTCGCAATGAGGAAGTACGGGTGCTTTGCATCTTCGCCGTAACGTGCTTTCTGTGGATATTTCAGGAAGCTCTGAACGCCTACGTATTTAACAAAGATTTACTCAATGATACCAACGTGGCAATGATGGGCGGCCTGACGATGTTTCTGGTTCCTGCAAACATTTCACGCCGTGAGTTTCTGCTTGACTGGCGAGATACGATCAGTGTCCAATGGGGAATTCTATTTCTCTTTGGCGGTGGCCTTGCTCTGGCCGCAGGGCTTGAGAGCGCCGGTATTATTCAGGCGCTGGGGAGTTGGATTGCCGAAGGAAACACATATGGCGGATGGATCGTTTTCGCATTGATTGTGGTAACAGTGGGTCTGTCGGAAGTCATGAGCAACGTTGCCCTCGTTCAAATATTCGTGCCGGTGGTGTTTGGGATGGCCGACGGTCTGGGTGTTGACCCCGTCCTGCTAGCGATGCCGGTAACGCTTAGCGCAAGCATAGGATTTATGTTCCCCATTGCAACACCCCCGAATGCTATTGTATTTTCCTCAGGTTATATACGAATGAAAGACATGTTTTGGGCAGGCCTTGCCCTGGACGTGATTTCCATTCTGATCATTCTGATCGCCTCGCTAACCCTGATACCGTGGGTATATGGCTGATTTATGTTGCAGGCGGAAAAGGCCTGGCTCCGGGGCAAATTTCAGCCAACACTACCCACGTCAAAAGTGCAGATTTTTCGATTGCCGGCGCAGGTTGGCACAATATCTGGGTTAACTTGCTGAAACGCATCCGAATAGCGCGCATATGTCATCTTTCGGCGAGAAGCTATCTATCACCTCTGTTACGAAGAAAGTTTTCGCAGGTTTCCTGCTGGTATTCGTAGCTATTTTGATAGCTCTTGGCATCGCTCACTTTGGCTTCAGCGAAATGATGCAGACCGTAGACAAGCTATCGGAACCCAACAAAAAGCTTGACGCACTGAATACTATCTTTCAGGAAATCACATCCCTGGAACAAGCACAGCGAGCCCAGGCAATCAGCAACCCCCGGAATCCCTACAAGATCTATCTCGAACAATCGAAGGCATTTGTAAATAAGATTGACTCACTACAGTTGCTTGAATGGGACAGCACGCAGCAACACCGGCTCGAGGAAATTAAGTCCATACTTCAGAAAAGGAACAGGCTATTTCTTTCTTACCTGAAGCTCAGGTCGCGCATGGTCGACAACAAGAGTCTCACACAACGTCTTGACACGCTTACCAAGATCATGGTGCAGGATCGGATTGCTTTTGACACCAGTGTAGTGACGACGGAAAAGAAGATCATTACGACATATACTACTGACTCTGTTAAAGCCGGGAAACCGAAAACGGGCTTAGGTAAGATCTTTGGAAGAAAGAAAAACGTACCTGCGCCGACAACACATGTGAAGGTTGAGGAGCAGACCAGCGTTGTTATAGATACCCTGGCCGTTGCGCGACAGAACAACGCTCTCAATGAGGTTGAGCAAATCATCATGGACATGGAAAATGAGCAGAGGGCAGAAAGCAAGCGCCTCATTACTGAAGAGCTCGAGCTCATTCACGCCAACAGTTTATTCATCAACCAGCTGCTGAGCATACTTCATGATGTCGAAAACGAAGAGGTCGTCCAGATGCATGCTAACAACGACCGGGCCGGAGCACTGGTGAGCCAGAGTATCTGGCGTATTAGCTTATTGTTGATTTGCTTTTTTATCGGAGCAGCCCTGCTCGTCTATCTCATATGGGTTGATATAACAAGAGCAAATTATTACAAGGAGCAACTCGAGAAATCGCGCGATGAAGCGCAGGAGTTAAGCCAGATAAAGCAGCGGTTCCTGGCGAACATGAGCCATGAAATACGCACGCCGCTGCAGTCGATAATAGGATTCGCTGAGCAACTGAAGTCACAGCGCAAATCGGACCCTGAGGCTATCGATGCAATCAACAGTTCATCCGAACATTTGCTTCACATTGTGGACGAAGTTCTCGACTATAGCCGCATTTCAAGTGGAAGCTTTGTTTTGAACAGAGAGCCTTTCATGCTCGCACCTTTGATTAAAGAAATTACCTCAGCACTTCAAGTTCAGGCGGAACGCAAAGGACTGAATTTGCTGGTTGATCTTGGATTTCCTGCTGAGCTGAGGATCATGGGAGATCCTTTCCGTCTTCGTCAGATTCTATACAACCTGCTGGGCAACGCGATCAAGTTTACGTCACGGGGATATGTTCGTCTGAATGCGCACACGCGCGTGGGAAAAGATCCTGTCCATTGTGTATTTGAAATAACAGATACCGGTATCGGTATACGCAAGGAAGACATTTCGCGTATATTCAATCAGTTTGAGCAAGCTAACAACAGCATTAGTGGTCAGTATGGCGGGACAGGCCTTGGACTTACGATTGTAAAATCATTGATAGAAGCCCAGGGCGGAAATCTGCAGGTTCAAAGCGTACCCAACCAGGGGTCAACTTTCACTGTTAACCTTAGCTTTGACAGAGCGGAGAGTGAAGCTGTCTCATCAGTCAAACCTGCTGTAATCCGGCAGGAGCCATTCAAAGGAAAGGTTTTCGTTGTTGACGATGATACCATGATCCTGCGGTTGTGTTCGCTTGTTTTCGAAAAGAACCATGTTAAGCATGCAACCTTTAACGACGGCCGGCAGTTGCTTCAGATGCAAGTCGATCCAGAAGTGAGTTTCATTTTCATGGACATTCGAATGCCTTCGATCAATGGTATTGATTTGTGTCACGCACTAAGGAAGCGATATCCCAAAACCACAAAATTTATAGCGCTCACGGCCCATGTCTTTCCCCAGGAACAAAAGCAGCTACTTGATGAAGGCTTCGACTCAGTGATGCTGAAACCGTTTCGCGAGAATGACATTCTGGGCAGGATGGGTATCAATCCCAATCAGAAATCAGAGGATATTTCTGACGGGATTGGTGAATCAATGCTTGATCTTTCCTCATTGAAGGTGATGACGCAAGGGGATGATCTCCTGCTTCATGCAATACTCCAGCAATTTATTGATGAGACTGTGACGGACGTCGATCACTTATCGGAGCTCCTGAAGTCGCCAGAGCCTAGTGCGGTGAGAGAAGTTGTCCACAAGCTTGCAGGCAGAACCGGGCAGGTTGGCGCCACTGTGTTATCGAAAGCCCTGCGGGGACTCGAAGTTCGTCTCGTAAATGGAGAATCACCTGAGAAGATGGAAGATGATCTTCGATATGCAACAGTGAAGGTTGAACTGCTGATAGAAGAAGTCAAGCAATTGACAGGTCCCGAAGCGACGCAGTTAGTAAAATAACTGTGTCTGTCGTTTGATTACGCGAAGACTACAGCACGTATAGACTCTACGTTGCAAAATCCCGGTAATTTCAAATTCGCCTATTCAATCCCGTACTTTTCAATTTTCAGATACAAGGTCTTACGGTCGATGTTAAGAATGCGGGCAGCTTTAGATTTATTGTACCGCACCTCCTTAAGGGTTTTCATGATCATCTCCTTCTCCTGTGTTTCCTGCAGGGCCTTCAAATCATACACTGGTGCCTGTGGTGCTGCCTTCGAAGTAGGATTACGGATTTCCTCAAGCATTTCCGGTGGTAATGCACTCACACTTACCTTTCCTTCGCTTGTGAGTAATACCGCCCGCTTGACAACGTTCTTCATCTCCCGAAGATTTCCAGGCCAATCGTAAGATTTTAATATGCCTGTAACTTCTTCATCGAAGCCTGTAACATTCCGTTGAAGTTCGGCATTCGCCATCTCTCTAAAGAAGTCAAGGAATTCATTGAGGTCCTCGGACCGATCGCGCAGAGGCGGCACCCGAAGTTTAAACTCATTAATTCGATGGTACAGGTCCTCACGAAATGTTCCCTTCTTTACGCTTTCGAACAGATCGTCGTTCGTCGCCGTGAGAATACGAACATCTATTTTTATTTCCTTGCTGCTTCCAACGGGCTGTATCACGCGTTCCTGGATGGCGCGCAGTAGTTTTATCTGCACCTCATAAGAAAGGTTGCCGACTTCATCCAGGAATAATGTGCCCTTGTGAGCTTCTTCAAACTGACCTATTTTATCCTGAACTGCACCAGTGAATGCGCCTTTAACGTGACCGAACAATTCGCTGGCCGCCAGTTCTTTTGAAATCGCACCACAATCGACAGCGACAAATTTTGATTTCGCCCGCGCGCTGAGCTGGTGAATGGTTTGCGCGACGTTTTCCTTTCCGGTGCCGCTTTCTCCTTCAATGATCACCGACATATCTGTTGGTGCAACCAGCCTGACGTGATTGTACAACTGCTTTGCCTGTTCGCTGGTGCCTTCAACGAACTTACGCTGAGGAAGAATGCGTGGCGTGCTAACAGATGGGCCCACTTTGTCCTTCTTCAGCGCCTGCTGAACGATCATCAGGAGCTCGTCGGGATTTACTGGCTTGGTAATATATTCGAATGCGCCAATTTGCATGGCCTTTACAGCGGTCCGGATATCGGAAAAGCTTGTCATGATGATGACCTGAGTTGCCGGCGAGGATTTTTTCATTTCCGTCAAAACATCCATACCGGTCATGTCGGGCAGACGGTAGTCGAGCAACACGAGGTCGAAAGTCCGCGTGGCGAAAAGCTGCAGGCCCTGACCGCCCTGATGAGCGACTGTAACCGCGAAACCTTGCTTGGTGAGAAACCCCTCAAGGATTCTACAAAATGTAAGATCGTCTTCTACGACAAGGATATTGGCCATATGGGGGCAAAATAAAAAAGAAAGCCGGAATATTTTCCAGCTTTCTCTTATTGATTAAAGTGACGACAGGAGTTGATTAACCAACTACCTTACCATCCTTATCAAACTTCACGATCTTAGTTTCGGCACCGTTCTTCAGGTGAACTTCGTATTGCTCAGAAGCATTCACTTTGTAAGCGGCGTCGATCAACCAACCGCGATAGTCTTGCATTTCCAAAGCCTTTTTCACTGGAGCAGGAAGTTCTTCAGACTTAATCTTAGTCTTTTCTTCTTGCTGAGGAGCAGCTTGCTCAGTTGCAGGTGCAACTGCGCTTGAACTTGCATCCTGGGCATTTACAAATGCTACACTACCTAACATAGCGGCAAAGGCAAACATTACTTTTTTCATGGTCTTTAACTTTTAGTTTGACATTTGTTTTTACTGATCAGATCATACACGAAGGATGTGCCAGCAAAGAACACGTTTTCAAAACCCTGTAATACAGTGACTTAGAAATATCACAAGAAGAGACTGCGTATGCAATCCGTAGGATGATTCTACACGTTGAGCTCATAATTCTACATCACAACTGTAATGCAGGCGCGATAACATCGCTGTTCAAAGCAAGACCAACGAATACATTGATTCGTTCATTTTTTTTCACGTCAAACAGATCATTATTCATCCGTCCGCTAACAAGAAATAATTAGCAGCAAGTCATTGAAGTACCAGATGTAATCAGGAATGTATTACGCGACAAACAGGAACAGCAATTTCGTCATTAGCTGAGATGGATTATCGGAGATGGCAGGATCAACCATGAGAAACACGCCTGCTGAACCACGGTCGCAGAATTGTGCGATCTAATACGATCCAGGCAAGTACGAGATTCAATAGCACAATAGCATTAACAAGAATTTTTCCGTTAAATGTAACCGCAGGCAATTGTCTTTGAAGTAATTGTTGTGACAACATACTATCAACAGGACCCATTATCGTAACAGGTCCATCAAAAACACCACTTCCTGCGAGGTACAAAGCCAGCAGACCTGCGACTAATACACCGGTCAGCAGCAAAAGACCATTGCGGATAGAGAACGAAGCAGTTGGTGAACTATAATGGTCAAGGTTATCCATAACCTTCTCAGTAAAATTCTTCGAAGGTGAAAGCAGATGCTGTGACTTCAACATTTCGTGAAGCTCCATAACAGATGCGAATTTTTCCTGGAGCATCTTATCGATGTTAAGACGATCCTCAAAGTTCTTTCGATCTTTCTCACTCAGCTCACCATCGATATACCTGGCAAGCTCATCCATATCCTTTTGCATCAGCTGCTTCATATGTTATAAAGATAATGCTTCTGATTTTAAAATTGTTTTCAGTTCATCTGCCAAACGTTGCCTGGCTCTGTGAATCCTCACCTTGACCGTGTTTGCCTGCATACCCGTTACTTCGGCAATTTCTTCCAACGAAAATTCTTCCAGATAGAACATCGTTAAAGCCGTGCGATCGGCCTGATTAAGGCGATTCATTGCGGCCTCCAAAAACCTGCGTTTGTCTGATCGCTCGACACGGTCTTCGCCTTCGTGGTTTTGCACTAAACGCGTTGTCTCGATGCTTTGAAAATCCGGCCGGCTCTTTCGTCGATGGCTAATGGCCGTATTAAATACAATACGGTAAAGCCACGTCGAAAATTTGGATTCACGCTGAAAGCTCTTCAGGTTATGATACGCCTTAATAAACGCGTCCTGCGCCACCTCTTCCGCTTCGACCCGGTTCTGAACTATTTTGTAGGCAATAGTATAAGCATAGCTCTTGTAGCGATTAACAAGAACCGCATACACCGATTGCTCACCGGCAATTATTCTGTCGATTATCGGAACGTCCGGATCGTAGGTCATGACGATCGTTTTTGACGCCAAAGGCGTCTATCAGGTTACAGGTGTGTTAATAGTAACCAAAATTTACCGGTGAACTAGTACAAGCGTGGAGTTGAATGATAATTAAGCGTCGGGCAGTTCAGGCTAAGTCTGGTAAAGTGTGGGAAAAGTCTGGGTGGAGTGTGGGAAAGTGCGATGGGACTCTGGGAAAAGTGCTGCAAAGGTGCGGCAAAAGAGCGTTGTGAGTGCGGCAAAAGAGCGAAGCGGGAGCGTCACAAGAGCGGAGTGAGAGCGTCACAAGAGCGGTGGGACAGCGTAATAAGTCTTACCTCTGGTAAGTCTCTGGTAAGTCTCTGGCTGGTCCGATGATTACATCAACCTGGAGGCAAGACGCAGCAAGCCGAAACGCCCCTTGCTGAACATCAGAAACTGGGAAAGTCTGACCAGTGTATAGCCCAGTCCGGATCCAAAAAGACTGTATAGTATTTCCGGATCGGACAAGTATAGGAAAGTATAGGACGGATATAGGAAAAGTATGGAAAGGGTATAGAAAAGTCGTCTGCCGATCGTCTAAAAGTATAGGCCAACTATAGTGCTACTATAGTCCTTCTATAGGAGAATGCCAGCACGAAATAACACGTGTGTCGTGTACATTTATATTTGTTGCTTCTAACGATCCATATGATTACACGAATAAACTTCTCAGCCGGTACCGGTCGCCGTTGGCCTGCCTTCATTTTAGTTCCCATTGCGCTTAGCCTGATGACTTTAAGCGCCAGCGCGCAATTCTCGCAGGCTACACGCGACTCAATCAATAAGATCACACAGGCAGACTATGCTCAGATGCTTGGGCAGTTAGGCCTTACCGCAGACGGCATGCGCCGCGGACCATCAGGAGATCCTTCTGCTCCAAATGCGGCGAACAGATTTGAGGACAAGGTCAACGCTTATTCGCTTCCTGATCCGTTGCAAGCCAAGAGTGGAAAAAAGGTTAAGTCTGCACCGGAATGGTGGAATGTCCGGAGACCGGAGATCGTAGCTGACTTTGATCATGAAGTTTACGGAAAGCTTCCGGCAAACATTCCCGGCGTCACATGGGAAACTGTTTACGTCAGGGACACCGTTGTCGGCAATATGCCCATTCATGAAAAACTATTGAAAGGCGTCGTTGATAATTCGTCCTACCCTTCTGTCAAAGTTGAAATAGAACTTCTTGTTGCCACTCCATCCAAATCGACACAACCTGTTCCAGTTGTGATTGAGTTTGGATGGATAAAAAATCCATTCAATCGTGGACCTGTTCAACCCCTTGGACTCGGATCTGCAGGGGAACCCACGTGGAAGGAACAATTGATCATGCGAGGCTGGGGCTATGCCATACTCGTGCCTTCAAGCATTCAGGCAGACAATGGTGCGGGCCTTACGCAAGGCATTATTGGACTTGTAAACAAAGGTCAATACAGGAAGCCAGCCGACTGGGGAGCGCTCCGCGCCTGGGCATGGGGCGCCAGCCGGGTTATCGACTACCTCGAAACAGACAAGAATGTAGACAGCAAGAGATTAGCTATTGAAGGACTATCGCGGTATGGTAAGGCCACAGCCGTTGCAATGGCATTCGAACCACGATTTTCACTGGCGTTCATAGGCTCTTCAGGGGCCGGTGGCGCAAAAATTCTGCGTCGCATATTCGGAGAACAGATAGAGAATCTTTGCTCGTCCGGAGAGTACCAATGGTTTGCAGGGAATTTCATTCGCTATGCATCTAAGCTGACAGCGCAGGACGTTCCGGTGGATGCCCATGAACTTATTGCTCTTTGCGCACCACGCCCGGTGTTTATCAGCTCCGGGTCACCGCAGGTAGAAGGGCAATGGGTCGATGCCAAAGGAATGTTTCTTGGTGGGGTGCATGCAGGACCAGTTTATCGTCTGCTGGGAAAGAAGGACCTCGGGACGAATACTTTCCCGAAGCTGGGTACCGCACTTACCGATGGAGAAATTGCCTTCCGACAGCATTCCGGTGGCCACAGCACTGGCCCGAACTGGAGTACGTGGATAGCCTGGGCGTGTCGCTACTGGGGTACGTGCTCTTATGAATAAATACCTTTCAAAAAAAAAGCATTAAGATTTTTTACGTTTTGGTGTAACCGAAAGACGATGCGCAGGTATTATAACTACATTTAAGGCAAATATAAATGACGTGAACCGCCACCAACTAGGAGAATTCGAAGAAATCGTTCTGCTGACTGTCGGCATCCTTTATAAGAATGCTTACGGCGTTGCCATAATCGATGAGATACAGCAGCGACTTGGCAGGAACGTTAGCATTGGCGCACTGCAGACAGTACTGCGCCGACTTGAAGACAAGGGATACCTCTCGTCAGAATTAGGAGAAGCTACAAGTGTAAGAGGAGGTAAACGAAAGCGCTACTATTCCCTTACAACGCTTGGATCCCGGGTGCTTAGAGAAAACCAGGAACAACGAGTTAACCTATTTAAGGCCATACCAAACATGGCATTTCCCAAACAATGAAGTTCCCCGCCAAAACACGTCCCCCCGAATTCGCCCTGCGTTTCTTTCGTTGGTTTTGTGACCCTTTGGTTGTCGAAGACATTGAGGGTGATCTGACAGAAATGTTTTGGCGTGATGCGAGTAGCTATTCCGTTAGAAGTGCTAATTGGCGATTTGCCTTTAATGTGCTAAGGCTTTTTCGTCCGGGAATTGTCCGGAAAATAAAAAATCCATCTCTGATCCTTCATCCATCACCTATGCTCAAAAATTATTTCATCACCTCAATCCGTTCACTTGCCAGAAGCAAAGGATTCTCAGCCATTAACATAATAGGTCTCGCCGTGGGGCTGGCTACGTTCTGTTTAATTTCATTTTATGTATATCATGAATTAAGCTTCGACCGATATCATAAAAATGCAGACAGGATCGTTCGCATCGTTGAGAATCTAAGAACAGAAAACGAACTCCTGTTTCAATCAGTGAGTTCACCTCCCATGGGACCACATTTGTTGAGTTATTTTCCAGAAGTCGAAAGCTATACACGCTTTCAAAACTGGAACCTCCTGGCAGAACGAAATGGCATCTCGTACTATGAACGTGATTCTTACATCGCCGACAGTACAGTGTTCGACGTTTTTAGTTTTCAACTAATAAACGGGGATAAGAAGACTGCGTTGCGTGACCCTTTTTCGATCGTACTTACTGAGTCGATGGCTAAGAAATACTTTGCAAATGAAGACCCGGTCGGTCAAACGATCAAAATGGATAACGACAATTACAGAGTCACTGGAGTCATGAAGGACGTGCCGGAGAACTCTCACTTCCGATTCAGCAATCTGATATCATTCTCGACATGGAGTCGGAACAACAAACAGGCCGAGGATCGCGAGTGGTTCTGGAATGGGTTTCACACGTACATTCTTCTGCGCGATGCAAGCTCGATCGAACAAGTGCGTGCCAAAATGCAGGCTTTTATTAAGGCCAATATTGAGAAGGGTGGCATGTATTACGAAGATCTTCCACTCCAACCACTCGCCAGCATATACATGGATCCACAACAACGTTCGTGGGAAAACGGAACGCGTGGTAGTATCAACAACATATACATTCTCTCGATTATTGCCGTCTTCATTTTGCTGATTGCGTGCTTCAACTATGTTAATCTTGCCACGGCGCGTGCATCGAGGAGACTGAAAGAGGTCGGACTACGAAAGTCCCTGGGGGCCATGAGAAGGATGCTTATTGCGCAGTTTCTTGGTGAGTCTATTATTGTGGCCTTCATTGCTGCATTGCTCAGCGCGCTCATTGTTTGGGTTATTCTGCCTCAGTTCCGAACCATTGTCGATTCACCCCTGAGTCTTTCTATTCTGCCATCTTTATGGCAAGTCGTGGCAGCCGCATTTGTTCTCGTGCTTGTCATCGGCATTTTAGCCGGCTCATATCCGGCACTAATTATTTCCGGATTTCAGCCTTTGCAAATATTCCGCCCCACTACGAAAGGAATTTACAGTCATCATAATTTCAGAAAGGTTCTTGTCTCTGTTCAATTTATCATTTCTATCATGCTGGTGGCAGGTACTTTGCTGGTGCGAGATCAAATTGACCTGGTTAAGAATCAGGATCTCGGCTTCAACAAGGAAGCCACTCTTGTTGTGCCTACTAATGGCGATACTGTGATCATGAATCATCTTGAAGCCGTTAAGAACGAATTAAAGGCATTGAAGGGTGTACTGGCAGTTACCGGCTCTTCTACTGTTCCCGGTCAATCCACCACTAATCATTACACACAAATTGAAATGACGGACGGAAAGATGTCACCTACCAACATCAATTTTAATTTTGTAGATCACGACTTCCTCTCGACCTACAAAATTAAAATCATTGCTGGCCGGGATTTTCGCCGCGATGTAAAAGCCGACGATACTACCGCGTTCATCATTAATGAAACGGCCGCAAAGGACTTCAGATGGACGGCGGATCAAGCTATATCTAAAAGAGTCGATCACGGAAATAAGGGAAAAATTATTGGTGTATTCAAAGACTTCAATTACCAATCACTGCACACTAAGGTGGCTCCATTGATGATTGCATTGACTTATTGGCCGAATCGCATTTCCATTCGTATTGACAGCAAAGACTTGGCACCCACGATCGATCGCGTGCAGCAAAAATGGAATGAACTGGCTCCTAATCTTCCCTTTGATTATACCTTTTTGGATGAGTCGTTCGATCGCCAGTATAAGGCTGATCAACAGTTGAGCAAGGTAGCCGGTATCTTCACGGGACTGGCCATCTTTATCGGATGTTTGGGACTATTGGGACTTACATCCTTTGCCGTGGAAAGGCGAACCAAAGAGATCGGCATTCGAAAGGTGCTGGGCGCCTCCGTGGTTGGCGTCGTTATTCTTATTGCACGCGAATTCCTGTGGCTAATTGGCATTGCGCTGATCGTTGCCACTCCAATAACCTGGATCCTGATTCAGAAATGGGAGCAAAATTTTACCCTGCAGGCGGCGATCAATCCCTCAAAATTCCTTTTGGCCGGATTGTGTGTGCTCGTCTTTGCAGGCCTGACGATCGTCCTTCTCTCCTATCGCGCGGCAACAGCAAATCCAACGAAGGCCTTGCGAACGGAGTGATGCCCGAGGATTCAAACCTCATTTCTTACCATTTTGAGTTACTTGTAACCTGACCTTCCAATGCGGCGTCATAGAGACAATTCTGTGAAAAAACGCAGAATTAACTCAAAGAATTACTAACGCTTAACACAAAACTTATATGGATGTCGCTGCACTCGGCGTGATGGTACCCATCGTAGCCCTTATTGGATCCTTTGTCATGGTGGTTTACTTAAGAAAATTTGAAAACCTGGAACGTATGTCAATGATTGAAAAAGGCCTTGATCCAACGCTCTTTCGTTCAAGAAATTACCGGAACACATCAGTGCCACTACGTGCCTCTCTGTTACTTATTGGCGCGGGCATCGGACTACTGCTTGGATACGCGCTCGACAGCGCTACCTACATGGATGAAGTGGCCTATTTCTCAATGCTCTTTGTCTGTGGCGGAGCGGGGCTTGGGTTGTCGTATATCATTGAAGAGCGAAGGGCCAGAGAGAACAAACTTTGAACTGGCCCGAAGGGCCTGAATTTGATGAAGGTGGGATGTCAAACTTATTACTCCTTCTTCGCACCGCAGTCTATCTTCCAGTCTTTGGCAAGAGCCAGGGTACCCTCCTTGGCCTTCTTAAGGACTTCGTCTTGTTTCTTGCTGAACTTGCATCCAATATCAACATATCGATAACGGGCGCCATCGATGGTAAAATTGAAATGACAGGTATTAGTTGCCTTGTGGGCTTTAAAACAAGTTAACTGAACGTCGGCCTGGTCACTGCCGGGAAGAAATCCCGTTGACACGAAAAGAATGATGGAGCAGATAACTGTGGCAACCTTCATAGCGTAATAATTCGCCGGCAAAATAGCAAAATGGGGCCAATGAAAAAGCCATCGCGCCTAAAGGCGGGATGGCTTTTATTTTGACGGCGAATACTAATGTATTCCTCCTGAATCAATACCTGTAATATTCAGGCTTGAACGGACCTGCTACGGGTACTCCGATATATTTTGCCTGAGCATCTGTAAGATCTTCCAGCTCAACACCAATTTTCTTCAGGTGCAGGCGTGCGACCTTCTCGTCAAGGTGCTTGGGAAGCATATAGACTTTGTTCTCGTATTTGCCAGAGTTGGTCCAAAGCTCAAGCTGGGCAAGCGTTTGGTTAGTGAACGAATTCGACATTACGAACGAAGGATGCCCTGTAGCGCAGCCAAGATTCACCAGACGACCTTCAGCAAGCAGGATCACCTGACGACCATTCTTCATGGTATAAAGGTCAACCTGAGGCTTAACTTCATCTTTTGATGCAGCATTCTTATTAAGCCATGCAACATCAATTTCGTTATCGAAGTGACCAATGTTACACACGATCGCTTTGTCCTTCATGGATTCAAAGTGGTGGCCCAGTACGATTCCGAAGTTACCTGTAGCTGTAACCACGATGTCTGCTTCTTTCACTGCATCATCCATGCGTTTCACTGCGTAGCCATCCATGGCTGCCTGCAGAGCGCAGATTGGATCGATCTCCGTTACGATCACGCGTGCACCCGCACCGCGAAGCGAAGCGGCAGATCCTTTACCTACGTCGCCATAACCTGCAACGACCGCTACCTTACCGGCCATCATCACGTCTGTGGCACGACGGATAGCATCTACGAGTGATTCCTTGCAACCATACTTGTTGTCAAACTTTGACTTGGTTACAGAGTCGTTGATATTGATAGCAGGCAACGGCAATTTGCCATTGTGCATACGCTCGATCAGACGATGTACACCAGTTGTTGTCTCTTCAGAGATTCCTTTTATTCCAGATACCAATTCAGGATAACGATCCAATACCATATTGGTAAGGTCACCTCCGTCGTCGAGAATCATGTTGAGAGGCTTACCATCTTTGAAAGCGTAGAGTGTTTGCTCAATACACCAATCGAATTCCTTCTCGTTCATGCCTTTCCAGGCGTACACTGGGATACCAGCAGCTGCTATAGCGGCTGCGGCGTGGTCCTGAGTGGAGAAAATATTGCATGAGGACCAGCTTACTTCGGCACCGAGTTCTACAAGTGTTTCGATTAGAACAGCTGTTTGAATCGTCATATGAAGACAACCTGCTACGCGCGCGTTCTTCAATGGCTTCTGCTTGCCGAACTCTTCGCGAATTGCCATCAGACCAGGCATTTCCGCCTCAGCCAGTTTGATCTCTTTGCGTCCCCAAGCCGCAAGCCCGAGGTCCTTCACCTTGTAGGGTAACTTTTTCTCGTCGACAGTCATTTGAATTTGGTGTTTTCTTTTTTGTAAGATCGGCAAAAATAGCACAAAGGTTTTTAAATAGCTAACTCTGAACGGGTGCCTTAAACAGCTCGTCGAACTATTGGTCACGGATCGCTGTTTTGACAATAATCAAACAAGCAAATAATACAAGACAGCATGAGCAAAGCCGAATTGAATATCAACGGAGGTACATTAAAAACCGGCCTTTTAAAACCTGTTATCCGGGTAGACGTCGTATCTGACGTTGTTTGTCCATGGTGTTACATTGGGAAACGGCGATTGGAAAAGGCTATTGCAGAAGTTTCAGACAAGTATACTGTTGAGGTCTTTTATCATCCGTTTGAGCTCAATCCCGCGACTCCTCAGTCCGGTGTTAATCAGCGGGAGCATCTTGCAGAGAAGTTTGGTGGCGACGAGCGATATCAATCGATTACGAATCATACTTCCTCTGTCGCTCGTCAGGAGGGTTTAGATATGAATTTTGAAAAGCAGTCGGTATTGCCAAACACCCGAAAAGCGCACGCTCTGATTTTTGCTGCAGGAAATACTGATAAGCAGCTGGCCGTTACTGAAGCATTTTTCAAGGCCTATTTCACCGACGGAATCGACTTGTCAAAGGATGAGAACCTTATAAATATAGCAGTTAAGGTAGGACTGGACAGGCCGGTAGCAGAAACGGCAATTAGCAGCCATGAGCTGCTTGACTCTATTGCTTCACAGGAGCATGACATGCAAAAGCTGGGCATCAGCGGCGTCCCGTTTTATATACTTAACAACGAATATGGAGTATCAGGCGCTCAAGCTTCAGAAACTTTCATCAAGGTCTTTGAGGAATTGAATAAAGCTTCGACACAAAACGGTGATGCATGTTCTGTTGATGGTACCTGCTAGGTTATTTTTTCTTCTTTGATTTAGACTGCTCCACTGCTTTGATCAGCTCATCCTGTCTGATGGTGGTTGTCCATAAGCTGGTGTGTCCGTCGTGCGTTCTGGTCCAAACCGGCACGATGACTCCCCCATTAACAGCAATGTCAAGATAGACACCGGCACCGCTTTTGTCGTCGGGTACGAAGGGCGTTTCTGAAACTGTGATGGTCTTGAAACTACCACCACTTTCATTTGAGTAGGCAAGCACGACATCTGTCTGATCGTCTTCGTGAGCGCTGCGGTCAAAGAAGAGCACGTAGATATAGCCGGTCGATTGATCGATGGCCATGCGTGATCCATACTGCTCGCCTTTAGTTTCGCCTGAACTAAGTTTGCTTGGGCTGGCCCAGTTGTCGCCATAATTATTCGAGCGCGTAAATAATACATTGGTGTCGCCTTCGCCATCTTTCTGATCTGACCACGTGATGTAGATACACCCGTGGTATGTTCCTTTTGTTTGATCTACCACCAGCTGAGGCGGAGCTGCAACGTAGCTATATCCCGGAACACTAAGTTTCCAGCCTGGCGTTATGTCATGAACAACAATGTCGTTCTCGAGCCAAAAGTTACTTGAGAACGATCGATCGAGGAATATCTTTCCATTGTTACTCCATGACACAAAGGATTTGCCGTCGGGCGCCACGGCCGGTATCCCGCCCGTTGCATATTCGTTGTTTTCGTCACATACTCCTCCCAACTGTGATACCCGCATGGGCTTAGACCATTTGCTCCCGTTGGAAGACGTACTCATCATAATGGCTGACTCACATTTACCTTCTGAGTTTGTTACGTTTTCGGTCCATGTCACGAGCAGATTGCCTTTCGTGTCAAATGATGCTCCGGGATACTTCTGATCTGCGGCAACAGGTGAGACTGTCACACCACTGCTCCAGACCTTTCCATTGTCTTTCGACTCGGACACCATAATTCGAAAGTGGTTGTCGACAGGCGTCGCATATACAGCAAAAAGATTTCCTTTTGAATCTGAATGCATTGTCAACCATTCGGCACGTTGCATTCCTTCGGCGGTGCTCGTCTGCCAGGTCAGCCCACCATCGCTGCTCAGATAGAATGTGCTACCAGCGCCCTTAACCACTAAGAATTTCGCGTCTCTTCGGCTGATGGCAGCCGCAGGGATCGAACGCTTCTCTGTATCCGACAATACCCCAATCTCAACATTCTTATGCTGCGCGTTAGCCGTAAGAATTACTAAACTTAAGCACCACGCCAATTGCAACTTCTTGTTCATACTTCTACCGATACGTTCAATACTCAATCTGCCCACTGATGGCAATGTCTTTACGCTATAGTCTATTTCTTCGAGTCAATCTTTGCTTTCATCTCTCCCTGTCCGCCTGCTTCGACTACTGATGAGCCATAGACTTTGATTGTCGACTTGACGAAATCTTCAGCGGATGCCTTATAGATGTTATCAACATATTTTTGTGGGTTCCTGTCGATGAACGGGAACCAGGTGCTTTGTATTTGAATCATCAGGCGATGTCCACGCTTAAACGTATGCAAGACATCCTGAAGTGGAAAGTTTACATCGGTTATTTGGTCCGGCTTAAATGGCTCAGGTTTTTCAAAGCTGTTTCTGAAACGGCCTCTGAACACTTCGCTTCTGACCAGTTGCTGGTAGCCACCCATGACAATATTCGACGGATTGTGTTCGTAGTTAGGGTGGTCCGACGGATAAACATCAATCAGCTTAACTATAAAATCAGCGTCTGTTCCTGTCATTGAAACTTTGAGACGCGAGAGTATTTCGCCTGCAATGGTAACATCATTTGCGAGCGGTTCGGTTTGAAATGTCAGAACATCAGGACGGCTAGACGCATATCGCTGGTCATCGCTCATGTAACTTCTCGGAGTGAATCCTAGCCCTTCAGTCTGCGACGTATAAGGTACTGGCTTTGCCGGGTCAGAAACATAATCAAACACTGCCTGCTGATCCAGGGGCGCATCAATTGACAATTTTCCGTTCACTCCAAAATATAAACGGTGTCTTAGCGCATTTTTTGGTGGCCATTCAGTAAACGACTGCCATTGTTTTGATCCTGTATCAAACATATACGCCTCTCCCTGATTGAAAGTCCCCTCGTTCTTCAGATAGTATGCAAAGAACCTGCGTTCGACGTCCCTCAGGTATTTTGTTGACAGGCTATCACCAAAGTAGATGTGATTGTGCGTTGACTTTCCTCTTTCCCTGGCCCAATCGCCGTGACCCCATGGTCCCATCACTATTGTATTGCGCGCAGCAGGACTGGTTTGCTCAACTGTCTTATAGATGTTCAGCGGTCCATACAGATCTTCAGCATCAAACCATCCGCCGACAACCATGACTGCATGTTTGATGTTTTTTAAGTGAGGAAGAAGGTTTCGCTTCTGCCAGAAATCATCATAGTTTGGATGGTCAATGATTTGCTGCCAGAAGAAGTTATCATGGTGAAACTTATCGGTAATATTCTTCAGGGGTCCCTGCTGAAGAAAGAACTGATAGCCATCGGCTTCCTTCATATCAAATCGTTTGTACTGTTCCTCAAACCAGTTCTCGCGCGTTTGTTCTTTCTTTTGATAGCCAAATACGGCAAACGCTGTTGTATAGCTTTCGAGGAAGGCGCCCTGGTGATGAAAGTCATCAAAGAAGAAATCTGATATTGGAGCTTGTGGTGAAGATGCCTTTAATGCAGGGTGCGCATCCGGCAGCGCTGCGGCGGTGTAAAAGCCGGGATATGAGATTCCAAACTGGCCGGCATTGCCGTTGTTGCCCTTTACATTTTTTACAAGCCAGTCAATTGTATCCCAGGTATCAGAGCTTTCGTCAATCGCTTGTTTGTTTTTCAGATCATTGCCCGGAACATTCGGGCGCATGTTGTCGAAGGTACCCTCGCTCATGTACCTTCCACGCACGTCCTGAAATACCAATATGTATTTATCGCGCACCAGGAATTGAGAGGGGTGATTACCTGTCTTAAAATCTCCATACCGCGACGCGTTGTAACAGGTTCGGTTCATCAGAAACGGGTACTTCTGTGACTTGTCTTTTGGAACATAAACGATGGTGTACAGCTTGATTCCATCCCTCATGGGTATCTGATATTCGAACTTATCGTAGTTCGAACGCATGTAAATGGAATCTTTTTTGGCTTGCTGTCCGTATGCCGTAATTTGAATTACGGCGATCGCTAATGCTGTTAGCGACAGTCTGGAGGCTTTTGTAATCAAAGTTTCGTATTTTAGAGAAAGGGTGAAAATTAATAATGTCCGTCAAACTTTGCCGGACCGCCGGCCATAAATTATTTGAATTGGCAAAACCCTGGACGCGATCACTCGTTGATAGGATTCGAATACTCCAAACTTTAAATAACACATGAAGAAAACACTGTTAATCCTGTTGGTTGGCTTTACGTCTGTTGCTTATGCGCAGAAGATCAAGCTTGTTGAAGGCGATCTGAGCGTATTAAAGGACCAGAAGGGCGTAAAGACGATCTTCTCCTATGATGACATGTCCGTCGGTAAGTTTCCAAAGGAAGCTGACTATGTTGCCAAGAAGAAGTCGGATTATAATGCGAAGGAGGCTGGCACTGGAGATAAGTGGGAAAAGGCCTGGTACGATGACCGGAAAGAGCGATTTGAGCCCAAATTCCGGGAACTCTTCGCTGAGTATTCAAACATGTCGACAGTAGCTGAGGATGCACCCTACACGCTGATTTTCAAGACGACGAAAACGGAGCCAGGCTGGAATGTGGGTGTGACACGCGCTCCAGCGTACATTGATGGCGAAGCCTGGATTGTAAAAAGCGACAGCCCCGATAAAGCGATAGCAAAAATCACTATTACCAAGTCGCCGGGTCGCGATGCCTTTGGATATGACTTTGAAACAGGTGCTCGTTTGCAGGAGTCTTACGCCAAGGCAGGCAAAGAATTAGGATCATTTATTAAGAAGGGAGCCAAATAAGCGGCAACCTGGAGGCGTGACCCACATTTCCGGGTGTAATCGCTTCTCTGATACGATACCGGAAAGACCCTCTTGGAAAGGCCGTATCTACGGCCTTTCTGCTTTTTGCCCCCTTCCATCTAAAGTTGCGGTTGGGTATAGGCGCTAACCCCACCTTGGGTATTAATTACCCAAGTTTTTGAGAGGGAAAATCTCGAAATCCCGACTTCATGCATTTCAACCCCCAAAAACTACCGTTCATCGCCAAAATAGACAACTCGTTCTGACTTGCCCTTCTTTTGTATTAGACCTGGCAACCTTAAAATTATCCTGTTTATGATTAGAAATTTGATTTTGGCAGTACCAGTAGTAGCGATGCTTTGGAGCTGCGATAAGAAAGAGAGAGAAGCACTGCAGGCACAAAATGATTCGCTGCGTACCGAACTTCAGGCTAGCCAGCAAACAGCTGCGCAACTCCAGGAAGTTGGCGTACTCATCGATTCAATCGACGCCAGCCGTCAGCTTCTTCGCACAGACGTAGTGGAAGGCACTTCTTATACTGATTATAAGAGCCGCCTTCAGGGGATCAACAATCACATCCGTGAGACAGAAGCTAAAATCGCTGACCTTGAGAAGTCTCTTAAGTCTGCAAAAGGCACTTATGCGATTACCATTAAGAGGTTGAAGGCCGACCTTGAGCTCAGCTCGCAACAGATCACTGCGCTTCAAAGCGAAGTTGAAAAAATGCGCGGCGAGAATACTCAGCTGGCGAAGACTGTAAATCAGCGTGATTCTACTATCAATGTGAATGCTGAAACTATCAGAATGCGTGAGCAAGATGTGGCTACTCTCGAAGCTAAAGTTGAAGAAGTTAATGCCGCTTCAAAGGCAAGCCAGGCAGACCTGTATTTCGCTCAGGCTCAGGCACTCGAAACTGCTGCACAACGTACGAAATTTGCTCCTCGTAAAAAGAAGGAAACACAGCGCGAAGCTCTTGAGCTTTACAAACTTTCTCTCTCTTTAGGCAAGGCAGAAGCCCAGGCCAAGATTGACGAACTGACAAAAGCGCTTAGCTAAAAATCTAGTCCCTGTAAACAACGAAACAAGGGCTGTCTGGACGAGACAGCCCTTTTTCATTTACACGCTTCTTAATTATCGGGGTACTATCGGGGTGCCTGAAGCAATCCAGGCGTTTGAGATTTCTGTTCGGACGCTTAGCACCAGACACGTCAGCATCGCGAGCGTTGCTGGAGGAATGTAAGAAACTCACTTCGATAGGTCTGTCCGATAGGGATCTGATGCTTATCTATTACCACAAAGTTACCATCTATATACTCCAGGCGCCCGAGGGATATTATAAATGACCTATGTATTCTTTTGAAGTGAGTTGGGGGTAGCTGCTCCTGAAGTTTTTGAAGGGTCATAAGTACAATCAACGTCATTTTCTCCGTATGCACTTTCACGTAGTCGCTCATTCCTTCTGCGAACAATATGCTTGAGAGGTAGACCTTATGCATTTTCTTGTCAGCCATTAGCAAAATATATTCGTCCGTACCAGGCTTTGACTCCGTAAGGTCAATGAACTTGTTGACTGCTTTAATGAACCTATCAAAGGGAAACGGTTTCACGAGGTAATCAACCGCATTCACGTCAAATCCCTCGGCAGCATGTTCTGCATATGCTGTTGTGAATATGACGGCGGGTGGATCCACCAAAGAACGATAAAATTGCATACCCGAAAGCCGTGGCATGTTGATATCCAAAAAGATCAGATCCACGCTATCAGTCCTAAGAACATCTGCCGCTTCAAAGGCGTTGCTACAATACTGCCTGCATTCGAGTTGAGGAAAGTCGTTAATGTACTTTCTTAATATCTCCTGAGAAGCAGGTTCGTCTTCAACCACCAGGCAGCTAATTCTCTTCATAAAGTCGCGGTAACTTAACGTGAACAGAAAAATTCGTCTCTTCCTCTACGATATTTAATTCATATTTCTCCTTGTATACCAAATCCAATCTCATCCTTATATTTCTTAGACCAACGCCGCCCGTGGACGGGCTTTCTTCAAGCATCCTGTTATTTGTTATTGAGAACTCCATGTCATCAGACGTGGTTTTCATTCTTATTGAAACGAATGCATCATTCGTGTTACTATGCGTGCCGTGTTTAAAACTATTTTCTATAAGGGGAAGAAATACCATTGGCATTACAGGAAATGAGGGATCAATATCGTTCTCCAGAAATTCAATTTTTGTGGAAACGTGCACGCGGTACCGCTGAAGACCTATGTAATTTCGGATCATTTCTACTTCTGCTCCCAGAGGGACAAAGCGTTTGCTGGCTTCATAGATGACATACTTCAGCATATCTGACAATTGCATGATTGCAACAGGCGCCTCTCTGGATTCGCGCAATGCAAGCGAGTACAGCACACTAAGGCTGTTAAAAAGGAAATGTGGGTTCACCTGGTTCGTCAGCGCCTGCAGCTCAGCTGTTACCTTCTCTTTCTGTAACAATATGGCTGATTGCGTATTCTCCTGCAATGCAAACCATTCCATTGTGAGTTGTATAAGAGTAGCTAATGCAACCAGCACACCAAAGAATTTCAAGAGATCCAGCAAACTATAGTATGCGATAAAATAGTACCCCGGCAATATGTAATCGATTAACTTATCGAACAGCAAATGATTAAAATAAACAGTAGCAATAATTGTGATGCACACCGAGATCAGGTAGATCAGATAGCGTCGTTGCTGAAGCATTCGCGGTATTAGCAGATATGCATTCATCCACACCGCGATCATCATAGTGCTCATAAAAATCCCTGTGTACAGATAGTCAATATGGTACCAGACGCTTGATGTCGAGAAGATTGTCAAAAGCACGAAGTAAGTAGAAGTCCAGAATGCCAGCTGGACGTAAACTGACTTAAAGAGAGAAACGGGCAGAGACAGTTTGAACCGATGTCCCCTGCCCGACTCTGTCTGATTTAGCGATTCAACTTCAACCATACTGTATTATCGTCAATAAATGCATCATCCTCATCTCCATACTTTATGATAAACTTCTGAAGTTCCTCAGTTGATGCTGTCAGAACATAGTTTAGATCGCTGTCGTCTTTTACGTTGACATCGCGAACTACTTCATGAGAGATTTTGATTTTGTTTTCGGTGAAGAGTGATCGAAGCCACTTTTCATTAAGCCATCGTATCTGGACTTCGTTGCCGGAGATTTTAACGACACGTGCAATAGAATGTGCAGGAATCAGGTGCATATTGAACATCATATCGTTTGCCTGGCTATCGTTGGCCACAGGAAAGAGATCGAGATACAATTGGTTATTAAGGTGAAAGAGATGAGCAATAAAAATCTCTTCTGGCTGCTCACTGTGCTTATAGTGTCTTAGTTCATACGATACATTGCTTTCCTTCACCGGAACGATCTGCCAGTGATTGCCATCCTGATCGGTCCAATGATTGATCAGCTCCTTTTTGAACACAAGGTCATTTGGAGTGTAAAATGGATGCAGGGATTTTACGATGCATCCTTGAAGGATTGCCAGTGAAGCAACAAAGAAGAATACCAGTACGCGTTTCATATGTCTTTCTGATTTGATGTTAGTCAAATTTGTGACATTGAAATGGCGCCATGAATTTTTTTCGATCAACACGGGCCGCGCATCGGTGAACACGGCCAGTCTTGCAGCGCGAAATGAGTGCCTACCTGCGTCTGCCTCCGCCGCCACCCATTCGGGCACCTCCACCTCCACCACCGCGGTATGATCCGCCCATATTTCCGCCGCGGTTCATTTGGTTGAAGCTGTTATTTTGCTGAGTACTACGCTGACGATTCTGATAGTCCCGGTTCATCTGTTGAGATTGCTGTGTTTCTTTCCACTGATTGCCGTCTCGTTGATTCCAGCTTCCGTTCTCGTTTCTCTGATACACGTTTCCGTTCTTGTCGGAATAGACATTGTTCTCGCGTGGACGTTCAGCTTTGTTTGGCAGCTGTGACGCGCCCGCTCTGTCGTTTGCTGTATTGCGTTGGGCGTCGCGGGTGGACACCCCCGTATTCTGACCGCGCTGCGCATCGCGTGTTGATACTGAGGGATTTTGTTGACCACGTTTCACATCACGGGTAGACGCTGACGGATTCCGGTCGCCCCGTTTAACATCGCGTGTAGTCACGTCGTTACGATTGTTGTAGATATTGTTTGATCTGTCAATATTGATGTCACCATAGTGATTGATCTGTACAGGGCGCCCGCCATACATGCCGCCACGATACGGAGGATAAAAAGGAGGGCGATACATTGGAGGTCCCCAGTACCCACCTCCACCGTAGAAACTCATGCTAAAAAAACCAACACTGTAGTGGAACCCCATGCTCCAGCCAGTCCATGGATTATAGTGCATGCTGAAACCAAATGTTACCGGGCGTGGATAGTAGTAAGGGCCATACCATGGTGAATAGTAGTATCCCGTCCCGTACACAACGGTTGGGCCGTACACATAGCAACCCATGTAACCCGGTGTATAACCAACATAGACCACTTCAGGTGTGGTCTCATAGATGTAAACGTACTTAACATTATAAGCCGGTGAGCTCGCCGGAATCTTGTCAACCTCCTTAGGTCGCTCATCACTTACTTTCCATGGCCCTTTGGCTGCCGAAGCTTCAAACCAGACTCCGTTTTCGACACAATAGTACTTTTTACCCTGCTTCAATACAGTACTGCTCGTATTCATTGCCAACTCCAGCGATGTTCCTTCGATGGCTTCGAACTTTGGCTCACCATCATAGGTCACCGTGCATTTTGCCTTTTTACGATCAACCTTCGCTGTCTGAGGAACCTGTGCATCATGAATCGCATCCGTACTTGCCGGTGTGCCTGCCACACTGGATAATACATTGTCCTTATCGGAGCCTTCCGGTATCTTAGCAAAATCAGCCGGCAACTTATCAGAAGCTACATACTTCCATGGCCCTTCCAGTTTTTGCGCGGTGTACCATCTGCCTGACAGTAGAACGTAGTACAACTGATCGTCTACACTCTTAAATATGTTATCGTCAGAGTTCTTAACGTAGAGCAAATTGGTGCCCTCAATGTTGGCGAATGAAGCCTGTCCTTTCGATTGAATGAGCTCTGCGGGTTTAGTGCTTACCCGGATCGCAGGTGGCCCGGATTCCGGCGCGGTCTCCCCTTCGCTGGGCTGCTTATCCTTGGGTTGCTTATCCTTCGCCTGTTCTTTTAATTGCTTGTCAATTTCGGCTATCGACTTGGGAAGTGTTGTGATTGGCATGTAGCCCTCCGTTGCGCTTGAAGATGCGTACCAGTATTTTCCGCCGTTGAGATAATATTTTTTATCGGTAGGATCCTGTACAATAAGAAACGCTGAATTGACCACGCGTTTCATCTTGATATTCTTTTCGTCCTGGAGTTTAGGTTCTCCATCGATGAGTACGAGGAGTGTCTCCTTTGCCTCGTAAATAATTACGGGGGGATCATGTTTCAAATCGTCTCCGGAGCTGATCTGTTCCTGTTCAATGGTGGCAGTGAGATCGGCGATGGATCCGGACAAGTCCCACTTCGGAATTTCTGTTTCAAGCAATGTGCGCAGCTTTCCGATGTTGGCGGTGTCTTTAACGCCTGGCAGCTTAACATCAGTAATCAATATCGACTCAAGCGTAAAGGTCCGATCATCGCGGTCTGTTGATATGGATGCTGTGAACCAAACAACGCCGAACTGTGGATCGCTGGAAGTTTTGTCCTGCGCTGAGAACGCAGCGCGGCCTTTTACCTTATCACCAGCCAGCGATTCAGGCTGAGGCTGATAAATGGTTATCACAGTACCACTGGGAGCTGTAATCTCTTTGGGCCATTGTGCACGGACTGTCGTAGTTATCAGGAAGATAAATAACGGCAAAAGCAGTTTAGGCGATGGCTTCATGAGTTGAGGTGTTTTTTGAACTTAATATCGGGATGTTTTTCGACTAGTGCCTCATCGGCATGATGAATCTTCTCGTTAGGAGCGGCTGTCAATAAAACGCTTGGGTTTTCTGCTTTTTCCAATGAGCTGCAGCTTGTCTATTTCGGCCTGTGTTACGAACATGATGGTTGGCGCTACGCGTAAGCGAGCTTTGAACACTTCTTTCAGCCTTTCGATGGTTGCCTGCTGCGCACTTTCCTTGACCAGCAAATGGAGCCGGAGCTCATCGGTTCCCAGGCGACCGCTAACCACCTCCACAACGTAGTCGATAACATCGCCGACTTCGTTGAGGGCATCGAACACGCCAGGAGGATAAACGGTCGTACCCTTTAGCTTAATCATTTGTTGCTTTCGCCCCAGTACAGGACCAAGCCTTAACGTGTTTCTCCCGCAACGACATGAATCCTGGTAAGCTACTGCAATGTCGCCGGTTTTGTACCGCAGCAAAGGCATACCCTCCACGCCAAGCGTAGTAATAGTTATTTCTCCCGGTGTCCCCATTGGAACCGGTTCGCCGGCATCATCCAGTATTTCGACATATATCAATTCCGGATGATGATGACCCCCTCTGCCGTGTTCGCATTCGGTGAAGGCGGTTTGCATTTCGGTAGAAGCATAAGTGCCATACAACGCAACATCCCACGCATCTTTGATCCTTGTCCCCAGAATATTCAGTTGAAGATCCGATGTGCGCAATGCCTCACCAATGCAAATTACTTTTTTAACGCTGCTGGCTGCGAGGTTGATTCCCTGTGCGTGAGCGTATTCAATGAGCTTTATTAAGAATGACGGCACTGCGACCAGGGCCGTAGGCTTTAGGCGATGAATAATGTCCCATTGCATAGATGGCAGCCCCGGACCAACCCGGATAAGTCCAGCCCCAAGTTTCCGAATGCCTTCATAATACGCCATACCTGCCATGAACTGACGGTCGAGTGTAAGCATGAGTTGAAAAAGATCGTCGGGAGTTCCATCTGCGCAGGTAAAGGAAATACATTCGTTGTAGGCAAGACGCTGAAGGTCGTTTTCAGTCAGTGCGATCGTGACTGGATTGCCCAATGTTCCCGAGGTGCTTGTGTACTCAACGATACGGCTAGACGGAACTGCCAGGAACTCCCAGTTATGATTGTGAAATTCATCCTTGCTTGTAGTCGGAAAAAGAGAAAGATCATCGAGTCCTTTGAAAGCGCTAACATCAACACCGGTGGCGGAAAAGATCTTTTGATAATATGGTGAGTGCTGGGCAACGTGCATCAGCAACTCCCTTACTTTGCTTTCCTGAAATCGTCGAATCTCGTCGGGTGATTCCTTTTCTATTGAGGGTACAATCTTCATTGTTCAATGATTACCACGGCACAGGCTGTTTCCCGGAGATGGGAAAGAGTAACGTGAATATGGTTCCAATTACATTTTGCGGCTTCTTCCTTATATGCGCCCGCGAGTCGGATAGAAGGTTTTCCAATAGCGTCGTTCACTACTTCAATATTCGATAACTCGTAACCCATTGAAAGTCCGCGGCCGGTAGCCTTCAGAAATGCCTCCTTCGCTGCGAAGCGCGCTGCATAATTCTCTCCCTTGTTGGTTTGCTTCTCGCACCAATCTATTTCTTCCCTGGAAAAGACTGTATTCTTAAATGCCTCGTTGCGGCTTATCTTTGTCTGCACGCGGTCAACTTCGATCAGATCAATGCCAATACCAATTATCATTGCATTTCTTCTTTGCATACGGCAATCTGCCGCTCCATGTATTCACGTTCCTGAACCGTAGCAACTTCCTGTTTAAGTCCCACTGAATACGTATCGGCAGCTTTCGCCCATTCCTTCCTTGCAAGATAGTAATCGCCGGCGAGCATATAACTATGATACGACTTCGGGTTCCAGGCGACAATGCTGTCCGGATTGAGGTTAGCACGTGAAGCAAACGGAAAGCGATATGCATGAAACTTCAGATAAGTCTGATATTCGGGTGTTTTCAGGAAATCATCGGCAGGAATTGTGCGGCCAGACTCGTAGATTTCATCATTCGTGGTGGGCTGAAGAGATAGTACTTTTGTAAGATCGTAACAAACAAATTTGCCCAGCTGCCAGGGTGCAGTCGAGATCCATACGAGTCTTTTTTCAGGCTCAAAGATAATGGCATGATGGGCGACCAGCTGATTGATCAACTTTTCATTTCCCATGCCGATGTCGGCGTTCTCAAGGCCCTTTTGATTGCGAAGTATTTCTGCTGTCTTCTGAACCGAATTCTTGTCTACTTCAGCCAACAGCTCTGCCACCCGCGCATAACGGTAAGGTGATGCGCTCGTTTTAATATGTTCCTGATTCAGGTCGGTCCCACCCAGTTTGGTCCCGCGAAAATGGTTCGTCGAAATGATCTGACCGAAATCTGATTCGACGAGGTCAATACCTTCAATGCTTTTTTCTATCACGGCCGCCTTCCGATCCTTAGCTGAACCTATCAGAAACGACTCGGCAACGAACATCTGTCGCTTCTCTGCGATAGCATAAGCCTCTTTGATGGTGGAAGCATATTGCAATATTTCCCTTGCTACCAGAGATACGGGCGTAGCGCTTGCAGATGGAATGTCAGACTTCGCTGCATTAATAGTTACCGTAAGTCCCTGGTCATTCATGCCGGAAACAACGCCCGTCATGCCGCCAAAAGTAACCATCATGAATCCGAAACCTTCGGTAGGTTTATAGAACGCTATGATTTTGTCACGCGCGAAATCGTCCCCCACATAAAAGTCGAAGTTCCTGCCGACGATCAAAGTGCTGTCCTGCGAGCGCTCGTTCCAGGTTGCAAAGGATGTGCATCCTACCAGAGACATGTTCTGCAACGCATGGCCTATATCATGCGCTGCGTGATAGTTCAGAATGCGCTCGTATGGAGTTCCGATATCGTCGAAAGCATGCGAGGCAGACTGCGATACGCCATATATTTCATCCTTGTATTCGTCGATGACGAAATTCGGCAGATCGCGATTGAACCAGCCGATGAAATACTTTAGCGTGCTGCGGTAAAATTCGTTGGGAACAAGACGCTTGATCTGCGATGTGAATGCTTCCTCCTGAAACTGAACCAGCTCCCGTGTGAGCTTGCCGTTTGCCAGGCCTCGTTCAAACGCGTCACCCTCCACATATAATTCGTATAGTCCACTTTCACTATGCCGGAACCAGTTTTTCCCGAGACGTTGCAATCCCGGCACAGGCTCTTTCACCTGAGCTGCTGTATCAGCCAAACTTATACCCTCTGGCGGGGAAACGCTGGATACCGCGCGGGCATAGATCATCACCAGCACGATGATCACCGTAAGAACACCCAGTATCCACAATATCATTCGAAGCATCCGGTCTCGCATTTCTGCACTATCCTTTTCTTATTTTTTCAACTAATGCATCCATTCCCAACAGGTGGCCGCAGGTGACGACAGCGCTTAACGTTACGCCTAGAACTCCATGCATGTTTACATTCTGCCCGGTTAACAACAGATTCGGAATTTTCGTGCGCGGAGAAATCTTCGACCTCAGCGGCTCACGATAGTCACGGGCAATTCCATAAATGGAACCGTCGTCGGTACCGATGTAGTCGCGCGCCGTTAAGGGTGTGGCTGTAGTATAAGACTTAATAGCCTCCTTAAATCCTGGAATTTTCCTCTCCACGGCATCGAATAATTGCTTAGCCTTCTTTTCTTTGAAAGCGTTGTACTCCTCTCCGCGGGTGGCTTCAAAGTCAACCGTGTTGAACGTATCAGCCCATTGCTTTACTTCCTCAAAACGCATGTAAGCCATTATCGTGACGCCTTCCGCGTATTCCATTTGTCGTGAGGTAGCGGAATAAAAAATCGCGTAACTCTGCGGCCAGTTGTCGTCTGTGTACTTCATTCCACACCAGGCGTCGTCCTGCTCGAGTACATACAGGTTCGTGTTCATGTATGGAAGAGTTTGCTCCTTCATGACCACGTTTGCATAAAAAAATGAGATGGTATTATCCAGGCCGGCGACACGGTTCTTATATGCACCTCGAAACTTGTCTGTTTCTGTCATCTGCAGCGTTTGCAAAGGATGGACGTTCGATATGAACAAGTCACCCTTGAATCGTCGACCGTCTTCGCATTCCGCATGAACAATCCTGCCGTCTTCTTCCTTAAGTCGGGTTACATTGACGTGACGAATTATCTGTCCGCCACGTTGCGTAATCTCCCGGGCCAAATACCTGGCAATCTGACTTCCGCCGTCGACAAACTTCCAGGAGCTTTCGAGATAATGATTGATGATCAACGCATAGGGCGCCAGCGGTGTCTTATCAGGCTCTCCGGCATACAAGAGGCTACTGCCTGCAAGCACATTGATGAGCTTTTGATTCTTTGTTATTGATTGCAAAAACTCCAGAAGACTAACCCCATGCGCGCCCTCAAGATTTGTATAGCTCCCCGTGTTCACACCATACAAGGGAAAACTATTGCAGACATCTCTGATGCCCTGGCAGAATGCCCGCAGCGAATCCTCTTCTTCAGGAAAGTGTTGCAGTAGCTGCTGCACAAAGTTCTCATATCCTTGTGCGAACTTGTACACGACCGGATCCCCGTCGAGCATTATCGCATCAAAGCAATCCATAGCCATGCGCCTGATGCGCACCTTGTCCATTATGCCGAGGTAGCTGAACAAAATATTAAGGTTTTGCCCTTTGTCTAGCCCGCCGACATAGTGGATACCGGTGTCGAATATTACCCTGTCGCGGACAAAGATCTGCAGCATACCACCTATCTGCTTGTTCTTTTCGAGAACAGTAACACGATGTCCCTCCTTAGCCAGAATAACTCCGCAGACGAGACCGCCCAGACCACTGCCTACGATGACGGTTTCCTGATTTGAATTGCTCATAGCCTGTTCGATCTGGTATTTCTCTTTCGCAGGACAAAAATAACATTAGATGTAAACTTTGCCTGATCGATCACTTCAATAGTCATATCTGATGCGACCTGGCGAATATGTTCTCCGGAGACAAAATGCAATTCGTTCACGGCCTTATTAAACCCCAGAAGCTTCACTGAGAAAAATTCCGTCATGCGCGTTCCCTTGTGGCGTTCGCCCAGATCAACGTTTCCATCACGGATTATCAGCACGCCATCATCTGACAATGCGTCGATGCACCTTCTTATAAGGAGGTCCTGTGAGTCATGCGGCAGATAATGAAGAACATCGTTTATAACTATTCCGTCAAAGTATGCGCGCTCCAGGGGATGCGTGGTAACATCTCCATGGATAAACTGAAGTCGTTCCGTCCTTGAGTAGCCATGCTGTGCAGTCTCGATTTTGTCTTCATCGTAATCGACACCTGTGATGGTCCGCCCGACGCTAAGATACTGAAGCATATAGCAGAGATACCCATAGCCACAACCAAGATCGATGATGCGGCCCGATGCTGGAAGTAAATCGTTGAAGAGTGCATAGTTTCCCTCCATCTGTGTCTTAATTCTGGTGTACCATTCGAGTACTGGTCCCTTGTACAGATAGTTCGAGAGTAGCTTCTGACGATAAAATTCAGGAGTACGTTCTGAAGCGGCAAGGTTTGCGTAAGCAGCTTTAAAATGCCGGCTGATCTCTTTGGTACGTGTCGCATAGCCCTCACCAAACGATAGGTCATCCTGCTCAATCAAAGGAAGAAACTTAAGTGCCAGAATGCCTTTGTTCGCATAAAAAGTACCCCTGGGTATTGCTTCTGCGGCACCATGGATAAGCAAAGGTCGAATGGGTAACTGAAGACGTTCGGCGAGATAGAACGCCCCTTTATGGAATCGATGAATATGTCCATCTTCAGTTCGCTTACCCTCCGGGAAAACGACGATACTAAATCCCTCGGATATGCGCGCAGCAAATTCGCTTACGCTGTCTTCAGCACCTTCAGTCACAGGATAATAGTCAGCCAGTCGTACAACGCCGCCAAAAACAGGTGATTCCCAAACCCACTTGTTCGTAAGGAGAATAAGTTTGGGATGGAGCATTGTGACCAGCAGAATATCAAGCAATGAAGAGTGATTCGCAACGATTACGGCAGGTTTCGAAAATGTGTTTGCGTCACGACCGAAGATTCGTTTTGTCAGGCTCGGCGTCAAATAGATCAGTGTTCTGTTGCTGAAGCAAATTGCGATATGAACAAAGTATCGGGCGGCCTTTCTCGCTCCGGGAATGATGCTTATCAGTAGTCCGATCAATGTAATTAACATCGATCCAACGATAAAGTATCCATAGGTAAAGAAGGTTCGGAAAATGCCGAACCATGTCATCGGTGGGCGTGCCTTCGCCACGCGATTCGTGATCAGCCATCGGAACAAGTATGGTTCGATGAGCTGAGACATGATGAGTACGCAAACTATTCCGATGATCGATATGGTGGCAATAGACCTCAACGCGGGATGCTGTGCAAAAATGAGTACGCCGAGTCCGGCAATAGTAGCAAGGGATGAAATCACAATGGAATCGCGAATCGAAGCCATGTTTTGCTTGCCGGTTCGGTATTGCTGCAGCATACCATCCATGACAAAGATGCTATAGTCGTCGCCGAGTCCAAAGATGAACGTTGACACCATCACATTAACAATGTTGAACTCAATATTGAGCATTGCCATTATGCCGAGTATCCATATCCAGGTGATGAACATGGGCACGAATGTGATCAGAGTAAGTTCAATCCGGCCAAAGGATAGAAACAAGGCAGCAAATACCAGCACGGCAGTAATCGTCACAATGAAATTGAAGTCAGCATGCACGTATTCAACAAACATGTTTGCCAGCATCTGACGGTCCACAGCGCCGCTTGTCGTCGTATTAAAGGCTTCAATAACCTGCGGCTTGTTCGCTGGTGCTGCCTGGGCAAGTGAAATGATAACATCACCCTGAACGCCAGTTATAATAAAGTTTTCGAACAATGCATCGCGTATAGGCTTGAGGGTTGCATCGCTCGCCCGCCTGTACTTTTTGCTCACAAGCGAATCAAAGTTATCCATTACCGCGGGCGAAAATTTCAGTGCCGTGGCTCCCTGCCTCACCGCCGCACTGGCGCGGGTGCGTCGTGCTTCGCTCCAGTATTGTTCCCAACGATTTATCCTCAGCTGTTGAAGCGAATCCGATACAAGCAATAGCGCAGGCGTGGTAAATCTCGTGACTATGTTTTTCTGTTTTAGTTCTTCCAGCACCGGTCGCGCCATCTCTGCCTTACGCAACGCGTGCTCCAGGTCGGCGCCGCGCGATACAACGTATACTGAACCCAGAGAACCCTTGTTGATGTGCTCAAGCTGTTGCTGTGCCGCCCGGGTCGACTCGTTCATAAAGTTAAGCCGGCTTATATCTGTATTGAATCGCACGTCACCGGCAAACCAGAAGAACACCATTGTCATTACAAGTACAATGGCAATAGCCACCTTTTTTATCCAGGGTGCAATTGAAAACGATCGACGCGGCTTGTGGGTAGTGTCTCTGAATAATTCCGGCTGAACGATATGCGGCAACACGACAAGAGTACAAAGTGCGGCCCCGATCAGACTGAACGCAGCGAACAACCCGATGTCCTGCAATACTGATGCGTTCACAAACTGCAGGCAGAAAAAAGCCAACACCGTTGTCGCGCCTCCGATAGTTAGTGGCCAGGCAAGCTCACTAATAACTACCCGTACATCCCGTACGTGCGACATGTGAACCAGAAAATGCAATGCGTAGTTAACAGCGATCCCCAGTATAACAGACCCGGCAGCAAGCGCTAACACAGAGACAGAGCCTTTCACAAGGTAAATGGAACAGAGAGCAAAAAGACCTCCGAACACAACTGGCACCAGAATAAGAAATGGCACACGCTTGCGTCTGAAATAACCCAGCAGCAGCACGGCGATCAAGACTACCATGATGGTGATGGTGAGAAAACTATCGTGCCGCAGTTGATTGGCATTTCCAACGGCAACTGAAGCGCCGCCAAAGTATGTGACCTTCACCTCCGGATGAGCAATAGAAAGCTCGTTTATGACCTTGTCAAGCTCGTGCAGGAACTCCGTATTGTGCCGCGTATCCTGTGGATCAAATTCGGATTCAACGAACATTACAAGCGTATTGCGATCCTTTGTCATAATGTAATCGTCGTACAGATCATAGTTCGGATCGAACTGAAGCTGCTGCAATTTTCGAAGAACAAGAAATGAATATCCTAACGGGTCTTTTACAATAACCCGTTTCAGCGCAATTCCCGAAGGGGACACTAATTGTCTGTAATTAGCCGCGAGTACTGCAGGAATGTTGCCATCGCGACTAATGGAGTCAAGGGTATTAAAATCGCGATCGTCAAGGAATACGGGAAGGTGATCGTGAATGATGTTAAACAAAACCAGCAGCTGGTCTTCCCCAACGCGTCCGGACACATCTTTGACATAGGGTTTCAGTTTTTGTCTAAGCTGCTCCTCCATTCTGCCGGCCACAACTACCAGGCTATCCGGAATTGGAGATCCTGTGGTGTCGTTTTGTGCAACCATCAGCACCAGACGTTCCACGAAGCGCGAACGCTGGAAGACGTCACGAAGGTCTTTTACTCTGGGATCATTGGGAAAAATACGGCTGATATCTTCTTCTATGCCGATGCGTGATGCTCCAAATGCCAGCAACAGGACAAGCAAAGAAACGAGCGTCCAAAACAACGGCCGACGTACACGAAAGAAATCATATAGTCTGACGAATATCATAACTACCGGCCTGAAGAACTTCTTCGAAATGTTTTTAACACGATGTACGTAATGGCACCTCCGATTGCGCCAGCAACAACTGACAGTGTAATGGCGCCTACAATGTATTGTACCAGATTGTTCATTACACTATCCATTGTCAGCTCCTGATCAAAAGTAATGCGCTGGCCCCGCTCTCCCATCCATATAGCGCCACATAGATGACTAAGGTAAATGATTATTGGAATCATCGGCGGGATACTGACGTTCGCGGCGATGATCACCAGCATCTTATTAAGGCGAAAAATGATTGAAACAGCAATGGCAATCAGCATCTGGAATCCCCACACAGGAAATATACCTATGAAGATTCCGAAGCCAACAGAAAAAGATTTTAAGGCATTTGATTCGGCCGGATTGAGTAGCTGCTCACGAAAGAGCTGTCTGATGTTTTTTTTTTAAGCGATCGCCATATGTCGCGTGGCTTGATGAAAAGCAACGCTATGGTTACCAGCACAGTGTTCAGAACAGAGATTCTTGTAAAATCCTTAAAGGGCCGAAAGTGTGTAATGCGCTTCCCTTTTTCCGGATAGAACACCTTGACCGGTACGTTTATCACCGGTATGCCATTCCACGACGACCGAACGAGAACCTCGATCTCAAACTCAAATTTTTTCGTGACAAAGTTAATATTCCGCATTCGGCGGATGGGATACAACCTATAGCCGCTCTGGGTGTCCTGCATCGTAATGCCTGTATTAACCCAAAACCAAAAATTAGAAAATTTGTTTCCGAAGCTGCTCTTTCCCGGAACTGTGGATTGATCCATGTTCCTTGCTCCAACGATGATTGCCTCAGGGATTTCGACAAAAGCCTTCAGGAGTGAAATGAGATCAGCGGCATAGTGCTGCCCGTCCGAATCCATTGTTATAGCATGATCGAAGCCTTCGGATAATGCAAAGGCGAACCCAGTACGAAGCGCATATCCTTTTCCCCGATTGTTCGGGTAACTCACTTTTTTGATTGCCGGATAGCCTTCGAGAATACGTGGGGTTGAATCAGTAGATCCATCGTTCACCACAATTACCTGATCTGTGTAAGACAACACATCGTTGATCACACGTTCAAGTGTTTGTGCGTTGTTATACGTGGGTATTAGTACACAGATCCTGTGAAGCTGAAAGAGAGATCGTATTTCACTGTGTTCCATCAACTGAACGTCAGCGTTGCCTTTAGTTTGAAAAAAGTAACCGCAGCCGCAAAAAGTGTTGCATTCACAACGTAGTGATCGCCATGCTCTGCGTAACTAATATCGACATCAACCTCGCTGTTCTGATTGGGATTGATAACGGAAAGAAATTTCATTGAATCGGCAGCAGTCAGCTTAAGATCCTTTCCCGACATTACCTCCATGATCTCACGAATGATTTGCATCATGCAAACCCCAGGTACTATTGGCAATCCAGGGAAATGACCCTCGAGGATGCTATGATCCTTGTTGATCGAGATCTTTGCCTTGACGGCACCGGGCACGGGTTCAAACTGTGCCATTGTATAAAAATCATTCAACAAGATCATTCCTTTTCGATGCGGTTCAGTTTAATCTGCATGTCGAACGTATGATGCTGTATAATCAGCTGCGACGGCGTTGGATAGCTGGTACCTGTAACATTAACGGAAACCACCCGCTTAGTGTCAGATCCTCTTTCCATCCTGCGTAAAGAAGCACAATCTTTACTCGTAATGAAATAGTAGCTTTCTTTTTTTTGCCGGACGCCGAAGTAAACGTCATCTCCAGCCACGGAGCGGGAATATGCGCTATTGTGGAAGGGTACACCGATAATAAGTGCGAAGTCCTTTCCAAGAGTGATGAGTATGGGTTTACGATTTAACTGGCGGATGGCGTGATGAACCGTGACTTTACCATCGTGACCAAGGCCGAGGTCAATAAACTTTACACCAGCTTCATTGGTAAACACCGCGCGCCAGCTACTGTCTGGCATTGCCTTAATCACCAAAAGACCGCTAAGATGGTGTCCTGTAACATCGATGCTTGCCTGATACAGCGACGATGTCGTTAGCTTCGGAACCAAAGGGCTGCAGTTAATGTCGGAACCGGCTGGCGCCAGCGCGCTATAGTCTGCCTTGCACTGAAGCAACAGTAACGCTAAAGCACTATAAAGTAAACACCGCATCCGCGACTGGATTATTAAGTTTGCGGTCTATGAAATGAATGGTTGTTTTGTCGCCACCCGGCTCGTTCATCTCAATGGACGAGGCTACATAGTCTGCTTTCCGGATGGTGAGATATATCAGATGAAAGAACTCACGCAATGCCTTAGAAGTCGGCGTAAGTTCAAGCAGATAATTATCTCCATTTTCGAAGACGCGATAAGTAAAATCTTTGCTGTCTAAAATGGTTCCCTGAACACAATCGATCATGATCCTGTTAACCTGTTGAAAGAGCTTATTGGACCGCGTATTAACCTGCGTCTGCTTTTCACCATCCCGAACGGTCATCTTATCACCATTCAATACCATTGTATAGGAGAATGGAACTTTGTATTCAATTCTGACTTTGTTCGTGCGCTTGAACCAAAATTGTCCACGCGACTCGATTGTTTCAGTTAATGCACTTAACACCTTCTCCTGCTTAAAACCACTTTCGATAGTTTGAATTTTGGCCGACTCGGCCGAAAATGATTTGCGAAATGCATCAATGTTCTTCACCGCAGTGTATCCCTTGGGTTGTGCAACAGCAATAATGCCTGACCCTGCTATCAATGCCATCACCAAAAGTGTCATGCGCAAACTCCTCTCACCTCTGAACATATAACTCGTCATTTAACAACTTGTCAACCCTAACAATTTTTAAACCAAGTGCTGAAACGCTGGCTAACAGATCCGGAAGAATTTCGAGGGTGCAATGTCCATGATCGTGCAGCAGAATAATATCTCCGCTTTTCAGCGAACCTGTAATTCGGGCGAGCAGCCGATTGCGATCTTTTATTACCGTGTCGAACGAGCGAACGCTCCAACCTATAGTTTTATATTTTCCTTTGCGCACAGCAGATGCCACCATCGGATTAGTAACTCCGTAAGGCGGCCGGAAATAGGATGGATTCAAACCAATTGCTTGTTCAATCGCCTTGCCGGCATCTGAAAGTTCTTTGGAAATGGCCGCAGATGACTGAAGGTCAAAAGTCGCGCCATGAAAATAGCTATGGTTTGCCACCAGGTGTCCTTCGCCATGCATCCTATGCACCAGCTGAGGATGTGCATGCACTCTTTTGCCGATGCAAAAGAACGCGGCTGGCGCATTATGCTGATGCAATATTTCAAGGATCTTGTCTGTCCGGCCCGCGACGGGCCCATCGTCGAATGTGAGTGCTACCGCTCCTGAGGAGCTGTTGCCGCGCCAGGCCACCGGAAGGTAATATTCCGCAGAAAGCACAGAACTCCCATATACCTGAATCCCAATGTACGTTGCGCACAACAAGGCATAAAACCAACCGGAGATATGAATCCACTGATCAGCACCAATCAGCGCCAATAACATGATCAGAAATATCCAATTTACAATCTTAAACATCAGGTTGCTGCAAGCAGGATGAGCGAGTGATAAGTATCAAGATACCTGTTATAGATAAGAATATTTCGAGGCTGACGCTTTGAATCCCGTTGAATCAGCACTGACGGTATGCTTCCGCTTTGAATAACACGGCAAGCGATGGCCGCCGCGATTGCCGAGGCGCCCGGAAACTCACCGGTAAGATGCTTAAACACAGCCAGAGTGGCTTTGGGCATTGTTCTCTCCAACAGCAAGTCAATTCCAGAATCCAATGATGCATCTCCACATTTACCAGCGAAGACGACATCTATGTCATCAGGCGATGACATATGAGTGCGGGCAAACTGCAATATGCCTTCTTCAAGGACATCAGGCGATGGCTTATAAAACGACTGCACTGCCTTCAGTTGAACAGCACCTTGTTGTGCCGTACTGCTTAACAGAAAGTATGCCGCTCCTTCCCCATTGAGGGAGCCGCCTGAAGAACTAAACAAATCAAGACTGCTGGTATTGTCGCGCCTGTACAAATCGAAGCGACGGAGAATGTTATGACTGATCGACGTTATCTCGTCTGCGGAACCTGCCAGTAGCCGTTGGGTTGGATCTTCAGCGATCATCATCAACGCGTCATTCAACGCATTTTCGAATGACAGCCCTCGCTGGGTATATGTTTGATTGTACCCCTGGCATTGAAGCAACAGCGCCAGCTGTGATCCTATCGTGTTATGCGTGGATTGAATAAAGGGAGTGGGGTTCAGGGCGTGTTCCTTGTTCTCGATCATTTTCGACAGGAATATCCCGGTATCATCCAGGCATCCATATCCGGTGCCTGTGATGATCCCATCAGGCACTTTAATCCCTGCCTCGCGCAAAGCATCGAGGCCAGCTGTCATACCCAACCTTATGATACGACTCATCCGACGTAACTGACGAACGTCATAGTAGGCGGTGTAATCGGGCTCGATGCAGGTAAGTCGATCCCCATCATAACTTACGGGTTCACTTAACAAACTTTGGATAGTAAGCTGCTTCTGGGGTGATATTGCGCCAATTCCGTTTATATAGCACGACATAGCTATTCCGGCTTGAACTTACTTAAGACGATCGACGAACAATTTCCTCCAAAGCCAAATGAGTTGCTGAGGACGTGGTTTACTTGAACGCCATCCTGATAGACGCGCTGAGGTGTTATTCCAACTTCCGGAATCGCCGTTTCAAAGCGAAGGTTGGGCAATAGGCAACCTGCTTCAAGTGCCATGATTGAGAAAACAGCCTCAACTCCTCCACTTGCTCCGAGAGTGTGTCCCGTAAACGCCTTCGTTGAACTCATGGGAGGATGTTCATCCCCATAAAGGCGCTTTATCGCGGTTCCTTCGGAGAGATCATTGTTTACCGTTCCTGTTCCATGAAGGTTTATATAATTGATTTCATTCTTTGATATGCCCGCCATATTCAACGCTCCGGTCATTGCTGCAAATGAACCACGACCTTCAGGAGATGACGCTGTTTGATGATAGGCATCGTTGGTATTGGCGTAGCCGGATACGACGAATTTCCGTTCAAGACCCGCACGCCTTACAACTTCTTCGGAGACTAATACAACGAAACCCGCCCCTTCACCGAGATTGAGCCCGCTCCGACTTGCATCGAATGGGCGGCTCGGACGTTGGTCTAAGATCATCAGACTGTTGAATCCATTTAATGTAAACTTCGACAATGCGTCTGTCCCTCCAGCCACTACTACGTCGAGCATACCATGCTGGATAAGTCTTGAGCCAAGGGCGATGGCATTAACCGAAGATGAGCAAGCCGTGTTGATCGTAGAGATGTAATGGTTCACATTCAGGTCATCGGCAATGCGCTCCGTACTTTTCCCGCACTCGTGATCGACCACGTCGCGAAGGCGGCCTGAATTCTGGTTGCGTACATAGTCGGGAAAAAATGTTTCCGTCTTATCCATACCTCCGACGGTGGTTGCTGAAATGACGCCGGCTCTCCAGTCTTTCAATGACACATTCGCATGTCCCACAGCCTGCCGTGCAGCGTGCATGCCCAACAAAGCTGTGCGCGATAAATGACGTGAGACGTTAAGGCGATCTGCCAGTTCTTCATTGGAGAAGGCGACTTGTCCGACGGGAAGCGTGTCTGCGTGCACAGAATCAAACAAGGTAAGCTTGCTGATTCCGGAGCGATGTGACTTGAATGAGTCGAGCGATGCAGCGACCGAATCGCCGATCGCAGAAATCACTCCAAGCCCCGCTACGTAGACACGACCTTTCAAACCGGTTTCGCTGTTTGGTGCGCGGTGATGAAGTTTGCGATACTCCGAACTGACTTGAAGATCTGAGGACCATCCTGTGGATTCTCGAGCTTGATGTTGTAGTGCTGCTGTAAGAGTACAATGAGCTCAAGCGCATCAATTGAGTCTAGCCCCAACCCCTCAACGAACAAAGGCTGATCATCGCCGATGTCCTCGGGCTTCAAGTGCTTCAAATTAAGCGACTCGATGATCTGCTGCTTCAAATTGGCTATCAACTGTTCCATAATCAACTCCGGTAAAGTTTTTCAATTGTTTCTGAGTCGTGAGGCCACGACCCATTACCACCCTTCGATTTCTCCGCCAAATATAAGAAAACATCGTGTTGCTCGCCCAGCACGTCTACCCACCCGGCGATACAGCTCGTCGTATTGTTCTTCTCCATGACACCATCGACATAGGCCGCCATCGTTGACGGCTCGAATGCCGAAGTCACAAAGAATGCGTTCTCACCCTTGAATCCGTGGCGGATACAGATCTCTCCGGTTACTACATTGCTTAACGTATAAACAAACAACGCAGGACTCGCAATAGTTTTCAGCGTCTCAAAGTAGCGCAGGTCGGTATCAAGGCTGGCATGCGCATTCGATAACACAACAGCAACCGACTCGGGGCTTTGTCTGGATACATTGGTGTTTTGTAGCAATATCTCAACAGCCAGGATGCCGAGCCTCGATGCCCGGTCCATTTTATAAAACTTTGGATATTGAATGCCCAGCTGACGAAACGCCTGCTCGCTAAATTCATCGAGCGATACCGCGGCATTCTGAAATAAAATATTGTCGCCATCCCGCAGCGTTTGCTGTCGTATGTGGCAATAGCGGGTGATGACAACCATTTTCGGTGTTAGCTCTTTTCCTGCATATCGATCAGGCGCGCGAGTCCGCGCAATGCCTTTTCATGATTGCGAACAAACGGATTCTGCTGATCCCATACATAGCCCGCAAGCACTGAACAAATCTGTCGCTTGATCACCGGATCCGGATTCTTCGAAAAGAAGATCTTCTCGAGTGTCCCATCATACCATGCCATCACGAACGTTCTGAAAGCATCTACGCCCTGACGGATAAATTCAGTGTAATCTTTGTCCCAGTCTACAGATTCTCCTTTTAACTTCTGGACCACAAGCTTGGCAGCGCGGTGACTAGACACCGTCGCGAACATAACGCCGGACGAGAATATAGGATCGAGGAATTCTGTTACGTTGCCGGTCAATACGAATCCCTTACCATAAAACTTATCCGTAGTCGCAGACCATGATTCCAGCTTCCTGGGCTCAAACACCCACGAGACGTCACCGAATCGCTGCTTCAGGTAGGCGTTGCCTTCGATACAAGCTTTGTACTTGTCCGCCAGGTCGCCCGGAATAGCATCGAAGAATTCGAAGTTACCCACAAAGCCAAGTGAGGTTACACCCGTCGAGAATGGTATTATCCACGTCCATACGCCCGGAGCGTACATGACTGCGATAATCCGGTTGGGCTCATCGTGATTGTTCCGGTGTATATCGTTTACATGCGCAAAGATTGCTTTACGCGGATCCAGATTCGATGGCTTATCGAGGTTAAACAAACGGGGTATAACTCTTCCATAACCGCTGGCATCCACAATGAATCGTGCCTCTATCTTTTCGGTCGTCCCGTCTTTTCTCTGTACCGTAGTGATTGAGCTTTCATCAGGCAGGAATTCAATGGCTGTTACCGTTGTCTCGAAGTCAACAGGAACACCCCGCTCCTGCACATCTGTGATTAGTGCCAAATCGAAATCGGCGCGTTGTACCTGCCAGGTCCAGGTCCATCCGTCAGAGAACTGGTCCGAAAAGTTGAAGTCGCTTACTTTTTCGCCCTTCATGAACTTGGCACCAAACTTCTGCTGAAAGTTCTTCTTCTTTATGGCTTCCAGAAGATTGGTATCATCCAGGACTTCCATACAGCGCGGTAGCAAACTCTCACCAATGACGAAACGCGGAAACTTCTCCCGCTCGACCACGCGCACTGATAAATCATTTTTGTGCAACATAGCCGCCGAAATGGATCCCGCAGGACCCGCTCCGATTACCAACACATCAATTTTGCTCATTCCTTATTGCCTAGTTTTTAACAAATGTTCTACGCAGGTTCACAGACTTGCAGCGTATGACTTACACCAATATTATCTGTCTCGCTGACAATTCGCAGACCAGCTGCCTCGATGCATTTATTGAATACTTTTGAATCATACATCTGACTATTGCCATTGGCCATCGCCGTAAAATACAGCGACGTTTGTTGCAGTGAAAATGCTGATGCCTCGAACCGCTGACGATCCCAGAACAATTCCATTATAAAAATCTTGCCACCGGGGGCGAGTGCGCCCTTGCAACGTTTCAGTATTGAAGTGATTTCGTCCTCAGAAAAGCAATCAAGAAACTGACTCATCCAGATGGCATCAAATCCCTTCGGGAAGGAGTTTGATTCGTCAAGTACATTGCAGGGGAAGAAGGAAATTCTATTTCCGTATCCAAGCTCCTCGATACGCGAGCGGGCTGTTTCAACGTTACCTGGCAGATCAATGATGGTGATGTGTACGTCAGGATCATAACCGAAACTTTGAATGGACCACTTTCCTGTGTTGCCTCCAATGTCCAGCAATCGCTTTGGCTTGTATTGATACACCATGGGCAACACCAGTGGAAAGGAGTTATCTGAATAATAATGGTCGAACGCTAACCAGCTTTTCTTAGCCTTGGGCGGGAAGTTCGTAGATAAGCCTTCATAGATTGTCTGCCAGTCTCCCAACGCTTTAAGTCCCTCGGGTTTGCCGTTCTTAAGGCTTTCTTCAAGAAAATACATGCCCTGATAACAGACGTCATGGGTGAGGTCCATGTTAACACGAGTCAGCTCATCGTGCAGGATAAAATAACTTGCTTTGGTTGCCTTATATTTTCCGTCATTGAGGATTAAGAGCCCCATTCCAAGACCTGCTTCAACGAGAACGCGAATGGCATACGGAGACATCTTCACCTGTTGCTGGATCTCTTCCAGTGTTATGCCATCTCTCTTAGCTTCCACAACAGCCAGGATATTGCTATCTCTGAGTATACGCGTGGCCTGAAACACGAATGGCGCAAAGGCTATCCATTGCGCGTGCTCCATAGCTTTAATGGCTGAAAGTTTTTCTTTCTCGTAAAAATTCATTCTCAGTTGTAGTTTTCTTTGCTCAAAATGATAGCCGCATTGCAGCCGCCAAAACCAGAGGCCGTCTTCAAACAAACATTCAGCGCTTGAGGCGTCACGCTTGTTATGATGTTCAACGGTTGGGATACACCCAGATGCTCGTAACCACGGGACGGCAGCAATACGTTGCGCCTTAAACTTTCTGCGTTCAAAGCAACTTCTACAACGCCGGCCGCTCCAAGCGTGTGACCATAGTAGCCTTTCAGACTGTGAATGGGCCTGTCGGTTAGTTCGGCGAGGGCAAATGCCTTTGCTTCCATTTCATCATTGTAAATGGTAGCAGTACCATGCGCTGAAATGAAATCTATATCGGCGCGCTGTATTTGCGCCTCTTCCATCGCCTGATGAATAGCAAATGCTAACTCAGCTCCGGTTCGGGACGGTCCCGAAATATGATTCGCATCATTGCTTAAGCCTCCACCGGCAATGCGAATGTTCTCGTTATTACGAAGTTCCGACGGGTTGGCAGAAAGTACAATAGCAGCGGCCGCCTCACCAAGATTGATGCCTTTTCGTGCGGCATCAAACGGTCGGCACGGTTCAGTGCTCATGGCCTGAAGCGTCTGAAAACCGCTGACAATAAACTTGCTCAGTACGTCCACTCCGGCAACCACAGCATGGTCCACTTCCCCGGACTGAATGATGCGCTGCGCTACCAGCAGTGCCATAACGCCAGAGATACACGCATTTGATACAACCAGAGATCGTCTGAAACCAAACTTGCCGGAAATAAACTGAGCCATGGCGGGCAGGTGTATCCGGGGATGATTGGCCATTCCTTTCTCAAGGAAAGAAATGTTGCCTTTAGTTGTCGACAGAATAAAAACGCTTTTACCCGGCTTAACACCGGTCTGTTGAATGATGTCGTCAACTGCCTGGATTGTGATGGTTTCAAGACGTGTCAATCCGGACGCATCATTAACATGCTCCATTCGCGAAGCATAAAAAGGTTCAGAAGAAAGGTCGCTATCGCGTACGCCTGCAATGCCGGTCTTTCCGGAAATGATGTTGTCAAAATTCTCCGCGGACGTGTAGCCCAGGGGTGAAATAATGTTATCAGCAACGATCCAGGTAGCACGTTTCATGGCCTAGATCAGATTATTGGATTTCTTCCAGGCTTCAATGAACGGTGGAACTGTTAATTGAAGTGCGAAGGATTTAGCATCGACGAACACCTGAACGGAGCTGCCAGTGGCAACCGGCTTTCCCGATTTGGACTCCAGTACGCGGTAGTTAAATGTAAGCTTGGCTGCAGCAGTGTTCACATAAGTGGTTTCCACGATAACACTGTCACCGTAGCGCAGCGGGCTGGAGTAGTTGCAGTGAACGGATACAACAGGAACGGCAAAGCCGTGATTAAAACAATCCAGATAGGAGATTCCGTGAACACGTCCGAAGGCTTCGCGGCCATCTTCAAAGTAGCGCAGATAATGGCCATGCCACACTATGCCGAGTGGATCTGCTTCATTAAATCTGACGGTTACCTCTGTTTGATGCGTTAGCACGAATCTCCTTTCCGAATACTTGATTTAAGGACGGTAGTACTTCTTTTTCCAGTTCGCGAATTCTTTCTTTTGCATTTTGGTCAGCACACCAAAAACGCAGCCAGCCCAGAAGTTGCGCATGCCAAATCCTTTAGGCTCGGCAGCAAGACGCTCAGAGAACAAAGTCTCTTTCGATCCCATATTTACGAATGTGACATAGATAGAACCCTCTTCGTTGGGTTTGCTGAACGTCTCAACAATGAACACCAGACCAATGCCAGTCTTGCCTTTGAAGTCAAAACCGGAAACAATGTTATCAATGTCAGAAGGCTGAATGTGCAGATAATCTTTTTGATTATCAGTGAACATCGCCTGTACATCTACTTCGCCATTCCTTTCTCCTGTAACGTCGATTGCATTAGCCACCTTGGCACGATCAACGGCCTTAGCGACGTTGTACTTTTCTGGCTCATTAAGGATAAGCTCGTTCCAGGCCGTCATGAGGTGACGAACATCAGATTCAGAGCCAAACTTCTCGCGATCACCAAGCAATTTAGCATTTGAAAAATCGAGGCCAAGCCAGGTAATCTCAGTCTCCTTATTGAAGACGTCGCTCTTGGTTTGAGCATGTATTGAACCGGCAGAGGCTACAATAACGAAAAGGAACAGGAGGCGTTTTTTGAAGTTCATATTAAATTGATTGTAAGGGATTTCGTTTCAGGCCTGCAACTTGGCGAATATACGCATTTCACAGGTGCACAGCGTTTCGCCGCCCTGCGTGATCATGCCCTGCACCACGGTTATGTCAAGCACTTTATTGACGACCTTAACGGAGGTCGTTATAGAAGAGTTGACCAAAGGCCTGCCTTTTACCCTTAAATCTTTTATCGCCGCTATATAACCGATGGGAATAGGAATATTCTTCTGGGAACACTGATAGCCAATGTGCACAGCTGCGGTCTGTGCAATGTTTTCCACCATTCCGGGCTCTGCAAAGTGTTTATCGGAAATGAAGACGTTGTCTGGTTCAATATCAAACTCAGTCACTGCTGCATCATCACTTGCAACAGCCAGTCGGTGTACCATAACGATTGGCCGACGTTGAGGAATGAACTTGAGTATATCTTCGCGGTTAGCCAACATGAGTGATTACAAAATTGGTCATTTTGCCCAAAAATTAAAATAATTGAACCATTGTTCAGGATACATCTTCACTTTTTGGTCGAGAGCTTCCACAAACGCACCAAGAAGGCGGTCCCTGAATTCAGACTTAGTCTCCTCATCATGAGCCTGCAGAATCGGGCTGCCATAAAAATGGTAGTGTGAACGCGATTCCTTGAATGCAAATACGAGCGAAACCGGTGCCTTGAAACTGGCGGCAAGAATAAACGGTCCCGATGGGAAGTTCGCCTCCTCTCCCAGAAAGCTCCTTTTCACTGTCTTGTTCCCTTCAAGAAAGCGATCGGCATGGAGGCAAATCAACTCGTTATTCTGGAGAGCCTCCCCCATTGCGTACACATGAGACAGATCAGGCTTCACCAGGATGACGTTGAGGTTTCGCCGCCCTGTCACGCTTTCAAGGTATTCTTTGATTTGCTGTTGTTCACCGTCATACATCACAACATTAATACGGGCGTTAAGGCGTTTTAGCAAGTGGCCCGCTGCCTCCCAGTTTCCAACATGGGCACTTATCAGAATTCCTCCCTTTCCGCGCCGGACAATCTCCCTGAGATTCTCTTCCCCATCAAATTCATAGGACAGTTTATTTTCAATACCAGCCATCACGACAATTTTGTCGAGCAGGGTCTGAGCGAAGATATAGTAGTTGCGGTAGGTGCCTTTGACAGAACGCCACCAACCGAACTTCAGGCGATGTCGCAAAAGGTCATAAATAACACGCGTTGATGTACGCGAGAAAAGCAAGTAGTAAAAGGCGATGAATCGGAGGATAAAATACGACACAGACATCCCCAGGTTCCTCGCGACGAACACCATGATTCTGTAGCCCAGCGGCGTTGCACGGGACCGGCCCTGCCACTGCGTCATCTTAGTGTGGAACTTTTTCCGCTACGCGCTTGATCACGTATTCGTAAAAAGTCTTGAAAGTATCGATGCCGTTAAAATCCTCGGGATTGACCTTGAAACCAAAATTGTGCTCAATCACGACTACAAGGTCAATGTAGTCCAGGCTATCGAGTTCAAGAACTTCTCGAATACTGGCTGCTGGCTGCATCTTCTTAGGGTCGACTTCGAATTCCTCAGCCAGGAAGCCATTGATCTTTTCTATGATCGCCTTTTCTTCCATCATTATTCCTTCCACTTTTTAACTATCAGGGTTGAGTTAGTACCCCCGAATCCAAAAGAATTTGACAAAAATACATCAATATTTTTATTCAACGCTTTGGTGATGATGTTAAGGCGCGCTGAATCGTCGTCTGGCGTCTCGAAGTTGATGTTAGGAGCGATGAATGAATGTTCCATCATCAGCATCGAGTATACTATTTCACTTGCACCGGCCATCCAGCATTCGTGTCCGGTCATAGACTTGGTTGAACTTACCGGTGTGCCGACACTGCCAAAAACGTCATATATGGCCTTTGCTTCGCTCGCGTCGCCCGAAGGCGTTGAGGTAGCATGGGCGTTTATGTAAGAGATTTCTCTAATATCAAGTCCTGAGTCTTTCATGGCCATGCGCAATGAACGTGCCGGGCCCTGCACCGTTGGATTGGAAATGTGTTCGCCGTTTGACGAAAACCCGTAGCCGATCAGTTCTCCCAGTATTTTTACCCCTCTCCGCTTTGCTGACTCGAGGCTTTCCAATATTACAGTTGCTGCGCCACCACTGGGAACCAGTCCATCTCGTCCCTTATCAAACGGTCGCGATGCTGACCTGGGATCGTTTTCGCGGACCGAAAAAGCTCCCAGGGCATCAAAATTGCCCATCGAATACCTGTTGATCTCCTGGGCACCGCCACATACCACAATATCCTGCATCCCCTGACGGATAAACATTGCCCCTAATCCGATGGCATGTGAACCACTGGCACAGGCCGCGCTCACCGTAAAGTTGATCCCGCGAAGGCGATATATTGTTGCCAGGTTCATGTTCACGGTTGAGTTCAGCACCTGAAAAACGTTGCCTGAACCAACCATCATCGTATCTTTTTTCTCGCGGATGATGTCAATAGCCTCAATAACCGGCTGGGCTGAACTGTCATTTCCATAGATTAAGCCCACCTCGTGCTTGTCAAGGTAATCCTGATCAATCCGGGCAAGCTCAAATGCTTCGCGCGTGGCCATGTAGGCAAACTCACCTTGCTCAGGCAACATCACCCGCGCACGACGATCCAGCACTCCCTTTAGAGAGGGCCGCTCAACGAAGCCAGTAAGTCCGGAGCGATAGCCCATCTGCTTTCTGGCAGGGTCGAGAATGATACCCGAATTTCCATGGTACAAGGAATCCCTTACAGCATCCAGGCTTTTGCCTATTGTAGAATAAACTCCAATTCCAGTTATGACGACCCGGTTCATCTAAAAAATCGTGGCGCTTTAGCTGTAGTTAAATTTAACAAGGCGCAAAAATAGGATAAAAATTCCGACACCGCACGCCCTATACGTAAAGGAAACGTGCATCTCTGCAACAAGGTTCGCTTTTGGCAGTAAAGGATTCAGGTATATAAGCCGCCGTTTATAGACAATACAGCACCCGTTATGTACGATGCCTTTTTCGATGCCAGAAAGGCCACGGCGTCCGCTACTTCTTCCGGTTCCCCAAATCGCTTCATGGGTATTATAGCCTTTAATTCGGCCTCATTGAGATCCTGAGTCATGTCCGTGCGTACGAATCCAGGTGCTACGGCATTAACTGTTATGCCACGTCGGGCAACCTCCTGGGCCAGGGCCTTCGTAGCTCCGATAACACCAGCCTTTGCCGCTGAATAGTTAGTTTGTCCAGGCATACCTTTGATCCCACTTAGTGAAACAACGGTCACAATACGCCCGTATCGATTGGCCAGCATCGGGTTCATCACAGCACGGGACACATAATAAAAAGCGTCAAGGCTCGCTCCCAGTACGCGGCGCCATTGATCATCGGTCATAAATACCATTAACGCATCTTCGCGGATCCCGGCATTATTGATCAGCACTTCTATAACGTCCTCTTTGTGCGCATCTACCCAGGCACCGAGTACGGAATCAACCTCCTCCTTGTTTGATACATCAAACTTCAGGAGCGTAGCAGTCACGTTGTGCTCCTGTACCAGGTCAGCTGTTTTCCTGGCCTCGTCATCGTTGCTGCGGTAGTTGATCAGAATGTTATATTGCTGTTCGGCAAGTTTAAGGCAAATAGCCCTCCCGATACCGCGTGATCCACCCGTCACAAGCGCGTATTTCATGATCCCAGTTTTACAGTTGCACCTAACTTCAGCATGTAATCACGCATTTTCCGAATGTCCGTGTACCGTGGCTTGTCCTCTACGATAGGTCCAACGATAGCCCTCACGTTTTCATACAGCGAATGTGAAAAAGGCGAAAGCCTTGCCTGACATTTTAGGAAATCAATCGCCTGAACAACTGCCAGAGCCTGAATTGCCAGCACATCGAAGGCATTGTCAATTACACGACGTGTCATAAGCGCTGCGTTGCACCCCATGCTCACAATGTCCTGGTTGTCGTTGTTATTGGATATGCTGTGGAGATACATTGGAAAAGATAAAGTCTGATTCTCGGCCGTTGTCGATGTCGCCGTGAATTGCATGCCCTGCAGTCCGAAGTTCAATCCAAGTGTTCCAAGATTGATAAAAGGTGAAAGCTTTTGATTCAGCTTGTCATTCAAAAGATAGTTCAGCTGACGCTCGGACAACATGGTCAGTTTCGTCATCACAATCTTAAGCTTATCCATTGCCAGTGAGACATAGTCACCGTGGAAATTTCCCCCGTGATAAACATTCTCGCGCTCGTGATCAACGATGGGATTATCATTAACAGAATTCACTTCGTCTTCTAGTACACGCTGAACTTCTGCGATGGTGTCCAGCACCGGCCCAAGGATCTGCGGTACGCAACGCAAGGAATAATATTCCTGGACCTTATCGGTAAATACTGCCTCTACAATCTTACGATGATAAAGATGATCCGGTCGTTTACGAATGAGTTTGCTATCGGCGAGTACATGGCGCATGGCTTCAGCAACCTTCGATTGCCCGGGGTGATGCTTTACGTGGTTCAGCTCGAAGGAGAAGTGATCATCAAATGACTTCATCAATTCATTAGTAATCGCCGACATCACGACAGAACATCCGATAAGATAATGTGCGTGAATAATGTTCACCATTCCCACGCCCGTCATTGCCGACGTTCCATTCATGAGCGAAAGTCCTTCGCGCAGGTAAACCTGAAGCGGAGCAATGCCGCGGGATGAAAACACTTCAGATGCTGGCCTGAGGTTGCCATCGACAAACACTTCTCCTTCTCCTATGAGATTCAATGCAAGATGTGCCAGTTGAACCAGGTCGCCACTTGCTCCAACGCCTCCACGTTCAAATATGCAGGCAGAGATTTTTTCATTGAGGAGTTTTGTCAACAGCTCAATGGCCGATGGATGAATTCCCGAATAACCTTGAATAAGGCTGTTAAGGCGCGCGAGCATTGTTGCACGCGCCATGTCTTCCGACATTGGTGCGCCGCTGCCCGAACTGTGACTTCTGATGAGATTGTATTGAAGCTGATGTTGATCCGCCTCGCTTATTTTGTACTGGGCCATCGGGCCGAAGCCCGTGTTAATGCCATAAATAATCTTGTTTTCAGCCCATGACTGCAGAAACTGATAATTTTTCTCAACTCTGTTCAAAGCCGAGTCGGCCAACTCAATTTGCTCGCCGAGATACAAGACCTTTTCGAAGTCGCTGTACAACAGTTTCCCCTGTCCAATTTTTACCATACCAAGCGTGGTGGTTTAAATAAATGGCGCAAAATAGTAAAGGCAGCACAAATATCACATCATTTTAACCAGCACGTACTTCTCCTTCGAAATTGGCAGTGCTCTAACGCTTTATCAACTCGGCGTCGACCACGATAAAATTGATATGATCCATGTCGTCTGCGTTCAGCTTGAGCTTTCCTTTGACCGTGATAAGGTCATCCATCTGAAATTTTGCCTGGCTCTTTGCAAAGTTCACCTCCGCGATAGATTCCGGTCCGCCTCCCCCACAGAAATAACACTGACTCATGGGATACTTCGAAATGATAATATATCCTGAACCTTCCGGAGCGAACGGCAGGAAATACCCCACTACTGAGATCTCCTTTCCTTCCATAGCCTTGATCTCCGGTGGAAAGTTAGGATGCATCAGATACTCCTGAGCCTTCTCATGATACTTTGGCTCGAACTTCGTTTTTGCAAACAAGGCCCAGGAATCAGGCACGGCCTGACCCATCGCCTGTAATGCCGAAATCAAAACGAAGACGACTATGAATGCAAATTCCTTTTTCGGCTGCCTGACATAGCTATCCGAACGATACTTGAAATTGGCGTTTCCAAAGGTGATCATAAATCAAAGTTATTCAACTGTTAGTTGTTTTCTGCGAGGATGTCGGAAATATCAGTTCGGTAAGCTTCCACTGCCGGCACTAATGCACACACCACACCCAGCAAGGCACTGCCTGACACCAAAATCAACTCGAAAGGATGAAAGTACCACCCGGTAATTCCGGCCTTCTCCGTTTGCTCAAACCAAAAAGGAACGGCAGCAAGTGCAATATGTCCCAGGGCAAGTCCGGCGAAACTACCGGCCACAGACATAACAATGCCTTCAACGAGCACCGCCACGAATAACTTTATTCTGCTTGCACCCATGGTACGCATGATCGCCATGTCATAGCGTCGTTCGCGAAGAGAATTGTACAACGCGATGAAAATGCTTATACCGGCAATCAATATCAACAGGTAAGCAAATGCCAGAAAAAGATCTGCACCTGACCCTATAATTGAGAACAGCCTTGCCGTTTCGAACACAGGTGATGCGGCCTGCATGGTTGAATTAGAATTGACAATTCGGGGTAATTGAACAGCGCCAAGCGCTGATCGATACTGGATCAGCAGAGATGTTATCTCTCTGACGGAGTCTCCTCGCATGATAACCGGAACGATGGGCGACCGTGTCAATAGCGGGATCGTATCTTGCTGAGAGCGCTGCTGATCGGCAGCTGTCCATAGATCATGAACCTGCCAAATGCTTTCGATATTCGTGAGTATGAGTTCGTCCAGTATTGATCCCGTTGCGGCAAATACTCCCACCACCTGGTACGTCTGTTCATCATGCTCGTGTCCACCGGAGGTCAGACCATGCGCACTCGAAAAGCGATCTCCTGTCTTCAATCCGGTGCGGGTTGCAACCACAGATCCGAGCGTAGCTTCCATGCTTCTTGTCCACCACTTGCCTTGCGCAAGTTCTGCTGAATAAAGACCGGCATATCTTTTATCGGTGCCTACAATACGAAAAGATCTGTAACTGTCACCGAGCGCGAGGGGGATGGACTGCTTTACGAGTGCTCCTTTAGCAAACCTTTCGGCGTCTCTAATCTTGATGTTGCCCGTAGGGACATCGACATGAAATATGCTGCTTAAGATCAGCTGCATCGGACTTCCCTTCGCACCTATTACCAGGTCTATCCCTTGCGCATTGCGACTTATGTTTCGCTGTAGCTGAAGATTGGAAAGCACCATGATAGTGATCACTGCGATTCCAAGGCCAAGCAATAAGATATTTAATACCGTCGTAAGCGGCCTGAACTTCAGGTATTGCCAGACAAGAAAAACAAGGTTCATGAAAGAATGATTTGTTTTTTCATTCTATCCATTAACCTCCGGTCGTGGGTTGCGACCAACAGCGACGAAGAGTTTTCGCCCGCCACCTGCAACAACAAATCGATTACGCGTCTGCAGTTATTGTCATCTAACGAAGATGTAGGTTCGTCTGCAACCACGATCGCTGGTCTGTTCAGCACCGCTCTCGCTATGGCTACACGCTGGGCCTGACCCTGGCTCAGTTGATGTACACGTTTTTGCCGCTGGTGAGTCAGGTCGAGTCGATTTAATAGCTGGTCAACGCGAGCGTCGTCGATCGGAATACCTGCCAGATAAGGTGCCATTCGAAGATTGTCTTCAACGGTCAGCGCTGGTATAAGATGGTTTCTCTGAAACACAAATCCAATCCTCCCACCGCGAAAACGGTCTATCGTCGATGATGTTAGTGACGAAAGCTCTGTATTGTCGATCCTGATGGAGCCCTTATAATTTCTTCTTAGGCCCCCAATGAGATGCAAGAGCGTCGTTTTGCCGGAGCCCGATTGCCCTGTTAAAAGTAAATGATCCCCTTGCACCACTTCAAAATCAGGAAAGCGAAGGGCCACTGCATCATTAAAAGCGTACGATAGATTAGCAACTGATATCACCGTTTGAAGGTAAGGATTGAATTGAGAATTGAGAGCCGAAAATTGAGAATTGTAAGGCGAGTGGCCGCCTCTTTTTAAAGTTACCTGTATACCATTTGTATCATTCGCCGTTAACTTAGCTGGCATTGAACGGCGGAGTTTCTATCTTGCATTAAACACGAACTAAATCGTATGTTCTCTCAACTCAAAGTGAGCTCAATTGAAGCCATGTCAATGATTGACGATGTTTTAAAGCACGTGGCACGTCTAAAGAAAGATGTAGCCGTTGCCATTGCCGGCCCGGAGGGCGAGCTCATCGCTTTTATCCGTATGGATGGTGCAAGTCCTGCGGCCTCCCGCATTGCCATTAACAAAGCATACACAGCAGCGATCGATCGAAAGGACACCCGACTCATGGGAGAGTTTATGACTGACAAGAACCGGCCACAGACCTATTGGGGAGATGACAAGATCACCGGATTTGGAGGCGGTGTTACCATACGGCAGGAAGGAACTGTTGTTGGTGGCATTGGTGTGAGTGGATTGTCGGAAGAAGACGATGAAGCAATTGCAAACGCGGCGATAAAAGCCGTATTCGGTAAATAATAACCTATCTGCGCATGAAATACACTTACCTGGTGCTTGCAGCAGCATCTCTACTTGCTGCGTGCAAGTCCAAAGAAGACGCACCAACCCTCGCCACTATTGAACGCATCGATCCTGCCCTCGACGCCCTCGTTGATACAGATGCCAAAGTGGAAGTCATCATGGACGGATTCGACTGGAGTGAAGGTCCGTTATGGCTTCCATCCGAAAACTTCCTCATCGTTTCTGATGTTCCTCAAAACACAGTTTATAAGTGGACGCCGGAAAAAGGAAAAGAAGTTTGGTTAAAGCCTTCCGGTTATACAACTAAGGCTGACAAGCCTTATTCAAAGGAAGAAGGATCAAACGGCCTCGTACTTACCAGGGATGGTAAGCTGGTTCTTTGCCAGCATGGTGACCGTCGTGTTTCTGTTATGAATGCATCTTTGAACACTCCGTCAGCTGACTACACTCCATTGGCCGATAACTATCAGGGAAAGAAACTGAACAGTCCCAATGACGCTGTGTTCAACAGCGCAGGCACTCTGTTCTTTACTGATCCACCCTATGGCCTTCCCGACGACAACGGTGCAACAAAAGAAATTCCATTTCAGGGAGTGTACAAAGCCAGCAACGGGGCGGTTACGCTCATCTCAGATTCAGTAACACGGCCTAACGGCATTGCTTTTTTTCCCGGCGAACGGCGGCTGATTGTTGCCAGTTCTGACCCGGAGAAGGCAGTCTGGTACACGTTCGATCTTACCGAAACTGATTCTGTGAAAAGCGCCTCGCTTTTTTATGACGCAACAGCAGAAGCTAAAACCGGAGTACCCGGCCTCCCCGACGGACTTAAAGTTGATCAATCAGGCAACGTATTCGCTACTGGCCCCGGCGGCGTCTGGATATTCGATCAGAATGGAAAGGTACTGGGCAAAATTAAAGTGACGGTCCCGACTTCGAACGTGGCCTTCACACCGGATGGGAAAACGTTGTTCATCACTGCGGACAGCTATGTGCTGAAATTAAGAATTAAGAATTAAGAGTTAAGAATTAGCTATCACGACCTGCGGTCGTGCCATCGTCGCCCGAAGGGCGGAGCTAATTCTTAACTCTTAATTCTTAATTCTTAATTCTCACCCGATCTCGATTACCACATCATCCGTCAACGGGTGGCCTACGCATGTGAGCACATAACCCTGCTCGCGCTCCGATTTCGACAGCCCATCCTCTTCGTCGAGCTTGACCTTCCCCGAGAGGCATTTGCCACGGCAGGCCGTGCACAAACCGCTCTGACATGAGTAAGGCAGATCAATACCGGCATCGAGGGCCGTCTCCAGGATCGCCTTATTCGGAGGCACCATCACCTTAAATTCCTGACCATCGTATCGGATAGTTACCTCGCGTTCCTTGCTGGCCGGACCCGGTGCTTCTTCCATCTTCTTTTCCTTATCGATAGTTCCTTGCACGAAACTCTCCTTAAACACCTTGTCCATCGGGATGTTGCGTACGCGAAGCAGCGATTCAACGTTCTTCATCATCCCCTCCGGTCCGCACATCAGGTAAACGGTCTTTGATATTCCCCAGTCAGGTATGCGCTCAAATAATCTTGTAAGCATATCATGATTCAGCAACCCGGAATATCCCTGCCAGTTCATCGGTGCCTGGTCAAGAATATGAATTACATGCAGGCGTCCCTCATCGTTTGTCTGCAAGTGCTCCAGCGCCTGACGAAATATAATACTGTGCTCATCGCGGTTGCAGTAGATCAGCGAACAGATGCTGTCCGGCTCCTGCGACATGAGCGATTTAATGATCGACATCATCGGCGTGATACCTGAACCACCCGCAAACATGATGACATGTCGCTTGTTGCTTTTTTCGTACGCCGATGTAAACTGCCCCATTGGTTCCATCACCCTCAGAGTGGTTCCTTTCGACAGATTGTCCGGCAGCCAGTTGGACATCAACCCTTGCTCTACCCGCTTCACAGTTACAGCAAGATCCTGATCTACAAATGGAGAAGAGCATAATGAATACGCACGGCGAACTTCCTTCCCCCCAACAGTAGCAATCAAGGTGAGGAACTGACCGGACTTGTAGCCAATCTTGCTGCCAGCAGGTTGTTCGAACACTATCGAGATAGCGTCCCGCGTTTCCTGAACGATATCCTTAACCTTCAGATCAAAATAACGCGGACCAACATGCGCTTCCTCTTTACGAACATCAGCCTGCCCCGCAGGCTTATTATCTGGCTTTTCTCCTTTGTCCGATTTCTTAAAAAAACTGAATGCCATAACTCTTTGCGTTGAACCTGAAACTGCACACGACGCAATTATTAACGTCGCGTTAATTCACACCAGTTTATATCCGTAAAAGTAGCAAGGAATTGATTGCCTCTGTGCAGGTTATGGTAAAAAGTGTAATTTTGAACCCCAACAAACCAAAACGTGGCTTTAACTCCGCTCACAGCAATCTCTCCGGTAGATGGCAGATACTTTGAAGTCGTCAAACCGCTCACTCAATATTTTTCTGAATACGGTTTCATACGTTACCGGATCCAGGTTGAGATCGAATATTTGATCTCACTGTCGGCGACTGTGTCAGAACTTGACGATTTTCCAGTACACCGACTTAACGACCTGCGTAAGATCTATAAGAACTTTACTGAGGAACGCGCAGTGCAGGTGAAAGACATCGAAAAAATCACCAATCACGACGTTAAGGCAGTTGAATATTTCATTAAAAAAGAGTTTGAATTTCTTAACCTCGACGACTTCAAAGAGTTCATTCACTTTGGACTCACGTCACAGGATATTAACAACACGTCGATACCGTTGTTGCTGAAGGAATATTTCAACAACGAGTATTATCCGGCAATGAACATGTTGCTTGGCAAACTAAATGCACTGGCAAAAGAGTGGAAAGACATACCCATGCTTGCCTATACGCACGGCCAGCCTGCGACTCCTACCCGATTGGGTAAGGAGATCATGGTCTTTGCTGCGCGCCTTGAGAAGCAACTCACCCAGCTGAGACTTATCCCGTTTGCCGCGAAGTTCGGAGGCGCCACGGGTAACCTCAATGCACATTATATCGCATACCCTAATATCGACTGGAATAAGTTTGCTGAGGAATTTTGTCAGCACCTGGGGCTAGTTAGAAGCTATCCCACCACACAGATCGAGCACTATGATTTTCTTGCTGCACTGTTCGACAACGTAAAACGGATCAATACTATTCTCATTGACTTCAGCCGTGATGTATGGCAATACATATCGATGGAGTACTTCAAACAAAAGATCCGCGAAGGTGAAGTAGGTTCTTCGGCAATGCCGCATAAAGTGAACCCGATCGACTTCGAAAACGCCGAAGGCAACCTGGGTTATGCAAATGCCATTCTGGAATATCTGTCTGCAAAGCTACCAGTATCAAGATTGCAACGAGACCTCACTGACTCAACAGTGCTTCGGAATGTGGGCGTTCCCATGGCTCATACTCAGGTGGCTGTGCAATCGCTGTTAAAGGGTATCGGAAAACTCGAACTGAATAAACAGGCGATTGATGATGACCTCGAGAAAAACTGGGCTGTAGTAGCCGAGGCCATCCAGACAATTCTGCGGAAAGAAGGATATCCAAATCCATATGAAGCACTGAAGGCGCTTACCCGGAAGAATGAAAAGATCACTCAGCAAAGCATAGCCACCTTCATTGACGGCCTTGACATCAGCGCTGACCTAAAGCTCCGACTGAAAAGCATAACGCCTTTCAATTACGTCGGAGTTTAGATCCATTGAGTTTTACAGTGCTACGTCCGACTTCGCAAGGCGGATAGAAGCACTATTGATACAAAAGCGCAGTCCTGAAGGCTTCGGCCCATCGGGGAAGACATGTCCCAGGTGGCAGTCGCATACGGCGCACATCACCTCTACACGGGTCATGCCATAACTGTAGTCGGCCTCATACTTAATAACATTCTCCTTTACCGGCTCAGTAAAGCTTGGCCATCCCGTTCCTGACTCAAATTTTTGGGTGGAGTCAAAAAGCGGTGTATCACAACACCGGCATGCATAGAGACCGGGCTCGTGGGCCTCGCAGTACTCACCTGTAAAGGCGCGCTCAGTTCCCTTTCGCCTCGTAATACGGTATTCATCAGGCGTTAACAATTGTTGCCATTCCGCGTCCGACTTTTCAACCCGTGTGTCTGGCTGCGGGCTGCCATTCTTGGCATAGTTCAAAACATCTGTCCATTTCATACCGAAATAACATTTATGAGATCGTCCTTAGTTCCGGCAATATACAGGCCATAAACACCCCTAATATCCGATCATTAATTATCAAAGAATAATATCTTTGAGGATTATGATGAACTATTCCATTTCATGAGCCATTCACGCGAAAGGATGGCGATGCATCCGTTGGCGACGAAGGTTCGCGAAGCATACATTAGACTCCATGGCTCAGAACCGCTTCTGGTTCGTTCACCGGGACGCATTAATCTGATTGGAGAACATACCGACTACAACGACGGATTTGTGATGCCGGCCGGTATAGACCGCGAAATGGTGTTTGCTATTGGCCGGTCGAAGGACAAAACGTCCAGCCTTCACGCTCTTAAGCATGGGCAAACCTACGAATTCGACATTCAGAATCCCGTGCGTGTAGCCCACCCGGTCTGGGCCAACTACATGCTTGGCGTACTTCATCAGTATAAAGAAAAGGGTTTGAAAATGGACGCACTGCACTGCGTTGTTGACGGTGATGTCCCTACCGGAGCAGGACTTTCATCTTCGGCCGCACTGGAGTGTGGTTTTGCATTTGGCGTTGATCACCTTCACCAGTTTAAACTGCCGCGTTTAGAGATGGTCCATACAGCACAATGGTCGGAGCACCAATACGTCGGAGTGATGTGCGGCATTATGGATCAGTTTGCCAGCATGATGAGCATGGCTGATAAGGCATTTATGCTCGACTGCCGGTCACTGGAATACCATTATTTCCCACTGGATCTTAAAGACTATACGCTTGTTTTGTGCGATACCATGGTAAAGCATTCCCTCGCCTCTTCCGGGTACAATACGCGGCGACAGGAGTGTGAAGAGGGTGTAAGAATACTCCAAAGCTACTATTCCGACGTTAAAAGTTTGCGCGATGCAACGCTATCTCAAATCGAACAGCATCGCTCCGAACTTGGCGACGTTGTTTACAGGCGATGCCGGTATGTGGTGGAAGAGAATGCCCGCGTCCATGAGGCCGCAAACCATCTTGCCAAAGGAGATTTGATCGCTTTCGGGCAACGCATGTATGAAAGCCATCGGGGGCTTTCCCAAATGTATGAGGTTAGCTGTGATGAACTTGACTACATGTTTGAACTGGCCCAGAAACATCCAGACGTTATAGGCGCGCGCATGATGGGTGGCGGATTTGGCGGGTGCACGATCAACCTGGTGCAACGTTCGGGCATTGATGACTTCATTTCTACCTTGCAGGCCTCATATCGCAGGAAATTCGGAGTCGACATGGGCCACTATATTGTGAAGCTGGTCAATGGAACAAGTGTTATAGACAACTAGCGGTTGCGATTCAAATCACAAACGTTATCAGTGGTTAGTATTTTTCGCCGGAATTGTGATAGTTTTAGTCAATTGTGTTAAACCGTTCTGCTTGGTCCGTCTAAATAAAAATCTCATTTATCAATTTCTCCCGCATGAAAAATCACTTTCTTCGCATAGCTGTGTTGAACCTTGGAGCTATGCTGATAGCTGCCTGCAATGCTCCGAAAAAAGATACTTCAACAACTGAACCCGTTAAAGACTCGGTGGCCGCTGTAGCGTCAATATCTGAAACTTCGTTTGGTACTCTGCCCGACGGGACGCCGCTCAAGCTGTTTAAGCTGCGCAATGCATCAGGCATGGAAGCCGACATCACCAATTATGGTGGCATCATTACATCAATCAGGACAGCTGATCGCAATGGAAAGTTCGAAGACGTCGTGCTTGGCTACGATTCACTCGCCGGTTATCTCAAGGCACCCTCATTCTTTGGTGCACTGGTGGGCCGCTACGGAAACCGAATTGCAAAAGGGAAGTTTAAACTCGACGGCAAAACATATACGCTCGTTCAAAACAACGGTAAGAACCATCTTCACGGTGGAAAGGTCGGTTTCGACAAAGTTGTATGGGCCCCGGTGGCATCATCAACTCCTGACTCTGCATCTCTGAAGCTGACGTATCTCAGCAAGGATATGGAAGAAGGTTATCCGGGCAATCTCCAGGTCACTGTTACGTACACCCTGACCAACGACAATGAGCTAAAAATATACTATGAGGCCACGACAGACAAACCTACCGTTGTGAACCTCACAAATCACTCCTACTTCAACCTCACGGGTAATACCAAACGCAATATCCTCGGTCACACGCTTCAGCTGAACGCTTCAAAGTTTGTTCCGGTTGATGATGGTCTCATACCAACCGGAGAAATCAAACCCGTAAAAGGAACGCCTTTTGATTTCACCCAACCGGCAGTGATTGGAGCAAGGATCAATGACAACGACGCCCAAATCAAGATCGGCCGTGGGTATGACCATTGTTATGTGTTCGACAAACCGCTTGGAAGCTACGCTCACATTGCAACACTTTCTGATTCAACCAGCGGTCGTCAGATGGATGTGTTTACTTCCGAGCCCGGCACGCAACTGTATTCAGGTAATTTCCTGGACGGCTCAGTTACCGGTAAATTCAACACCGTGTATGCACAGCGTTACGCGGTATGTCTGGAAACACAACACTTCCCCGATTCACCGAACAAGCCGGAGTTCCCTTCTGTTGTGCTGAAGCCCGGCGAAGTGTACAAGACGAGAACTACCTATCAGTTTTCAGCCAAATAACCTGTCTATGAATTCCTGCTTCAGACTGTTTTGCCTGGCGGCGCTTTTGACTTCATTCATGACTACAGCTAATTCACAATCCATCATTAAACTATATGCAGATCGTATTCCGAACGAGATTGCAGGGCCCGATGAGGAGAAGAAAGCTGAAGACGGCATTGTCAGAATCAGTAACATTTCACGGCCAACTCTGACGGTCTATCTTCCACCGAAAGAAAAGGCCAATGGTGCAGCTGTGGTTCTATGTCCCGGAGGCGGATATGGCATCAATGCATTCAAACACGAAGGTACTGATGTCGCCGAAGCATTGAACAAAGCTGGCATTGCCTGCTTTATCCTTAAGTATCGACTGCCTTCTGATAAGATCATGAAGGACAAGCGCATTGGTCCGCTTCAGGACGCGCAGCAAGCCATGCTCTTAGTGAGAAGCCGCGCCAAAGAGTTTAATGTTGATCCCAACAAGATCGGTATTGCCGGCTTTTCTGCTGGCGGCCATCTGGCTTCAACTGCCGGAACACACTACAAAGAAGTATTGGTAGATAACTCAGCAAAGGTTAGCGCACGCCCTGATTTTATGATACTTCTCTATCCGGTGATCAGCTTCAGCGACAGTATCGGTCACATTGGATCCCGCACGAATCTCATCGGAGCCACGCCATCGGCAAGCGATGTGAAACTCTACTCCAATGAACTGCAAATCACCGCAGACACTCCGCCAACATTTCTGATGCACGCAGGCGATGATAACGTCGTGAAAGTGGCCAACAGCATCCATTTTTATGAGTCGTTGCAGCGTCACAATGTACCAGCCGAACTGTTCATTTATCCGAAAGGAGGACATGGTTTTGGTTTGGTGAATCCCACATCTCCCGATAGGTGGCTCGACCGTTGCCTTGACTGGATGCGATCCAACAAATGGATATAGTGCGTTTAAAGTAATACCCACATGAAAAAAATTCTATCAGTAGTACTGATATCGCTTGCCCTATGCGCAAATGGCCAGTCGTCATGGAAAATGGCGGAGGGAAAGATTGCTACAACCTGGGCAGCACAGGTTAATGCTTCGAACCCATTACCCGAGTATCCCCGGCCACAGCTCGTGCGCCAAGGCTGGACAAACCTCAACGGCCTATGGGACTATGCGATACGACCTGCAAATGACACCACACCTTCTTCGTTTGATGGCAAGATCCTGGTTCCCTTCGCCGTCGAAGCCGCCTTGTCTGGCGTAGGTAAAAATGTTGGTGCAGAGAATAAGCTCTGGTATAAAAGAACAGTCACCTTACCTGCAAACTATAAAGGCAAAAACGTGTTGTTACACTTCGGGGCTGTTGACTGGCGCTGCGAAGTGTTTGTCAACCGAAAGTCAGCAGGTAAACACGAAGGAGGCTATGATCCTTTCTCTTTTGATATTACTCCCCTGCTTCGCAAAGGAGCACAGGAAATTGTGGTGTCCGTGTGGGACCCATCTGACGATGGACCTCAGCCAAGAGGTAAACAGGTAAAAAAACCTCATGCCATCTGGTACACACCCGTAACCGGCATATGGCAAACGGTATGGCTGGAGCCAGTTCCGCAGTCTTATATTATGTCCACACGCCACGTGCCCGACATCGACAAGAGTACTTTACAGGTCACCACCATAATTAACAACCTTCAGGCTGGCGATAAACTGAAGGTAACAGCTCTGAAAGACGCTAAGGTAGTGGCAGAGGAAACCTGGAGCGGCATGGCCGGAACCATCACCATTCCTAATGCACAACTGTGGTCTCCCAGTAATCCCGTCCTGTATGACCTGCAGTTCACTCTTATCAGAAAGAACAAAGTGATCGACGTGGTAAAGAGTTACTTCGCTATGCGCAAGATTTCAATCGGCACTGACAACAATGGCATTCAGCGCATGCTATTGAACAATGCTTTCCTCTTTCACTTTGGTCCGCTCGATCAGGGATGGTGGCCCGACGGCCTGTACACTGCTCCTACCGACGAGGCGTTGAAGTTCGACATTGAGAAAACGAAAGACATGGGCTTCAACATGATCCGTAAACACGTCAAGGTTGAGCCAGCCCGCTGGTATTATCACTGCGATAAACTGGGTATGCTTGTTTGGCAGGATATGCCGAGCGGCGACATGGGAAATACATGGGAGCCCAGGCCTGCCATTCTCGGTAAGGGGACTTCGAAGGATCGTACACCTGAATCTGAAAAGATCTTCAAGACTGAATGGAAGGCTATCATGGACGCCTGCTTTAACTTCCCATCAATAGTCGTTTGGGTGCCTTTCAATGAAGCATGGGGTCAGTTCAAAACTGAAGAGATTGTTAACTGGACCATGGAGTATGATCACTCACGCCTTGTTAATACGGCGAGTGGTGGAAATTTCCATCCTGTAGGACACATCTTGGACCTGCACAACTATCCCGAACCCGTGATGCCTGATCCTGAGATCTTCGGAAAAGATCGTGTTGTTGTACTTGGCGAGTATGGAGGCTTAGGGCTACCGTTAGAAGGACACACGTGGCAGACGAAAGACAACTGGGGATATCAGAGTTTTACTACTAACGAAAAACTATTGGAACAATACAAATCGTTCATCCTCCGCCTGGAACCCCTAATCTCGAAGGGCCTGAGCGCTGCAGTTTACACTCAAACTACAGATGTTGAAGTTGAGACCAACGGCCTGATGACCTATGATCGCCAGGTCATTAAAATGCCAGCTGCAACTTTGCATGCTGAGCATCAGCGATTATACAATCCGGGACTCGTTACTATCAGGAACTGATAACTACCGCTTTGCGGCGGCCTTCGTACAGACTGTCCTTAATTTGTCATACTGATCAAACTGTGAGCGATCGAACTCGAATGCCCTGCCATCTTTGAGGATAAGTGTGAACGTATCGCGAAAGGAGCTTTTCCGGGTACCGGTGCCGCTTTGCTGAGACTTCACTTCGGCAATGTCATCAAACGAGATGACGTTGCTATGTCTCTGAAAAACGTAGGTAATGATGATCGCTTTGGTATTCACGTCCACGGCCTTCATAGAAGAGAAGAAACCGATCAACGGAAAAGGAAGCAGGATCAGCATCAGGAATGCAAGCCAAAGATGTACGGAGGTGAAGTCGATTCCGCCTGCAAGGGAACGACTGATTGACCAGCCCAATAACGCAAGGATGCCAACTATCCCGGCCACGTTAGCGACATAATATTGCCAGCGGGTTTTTGTCGTGAACTTCATAGTCAGGTTGGTTTTACCTTTGCTTGTTACCGGGAAACTTCCCAGGACGCGAAAGTACTTAATCCATGTCTGCTGGTCTATTCTTGGCTATTCCTTATATTCGATAGCTACATCACCTTCAGTCTTTGAAAACGGTCGCTTGTTCATGTGTACTGGTATTGCTCAGTCTGCAGTACCTGTCAGCGCAGGTTGACAGACAACTGCAATTCAGCAAGCCGGCGACTCCTGATGCCAGCAATACCAACACTATATCATTCCGGATTCCAACTAATGAGCTGCGCGCTTGCTCGATCTGCATAGCTATTTCAGCTGGCTGGCGTTCAATCATCTGTTCCAAAATGCCGATTACGCTGACGAAGCCTATTTCATGTGGAATCCTCAGAAATCAAAATTCGAGATTATCCCCTGGGACTTTGACGATCTGCTCCAGGGACATCCTCATGAAGGTGCTGAAGTGCGCGGCCGAACCCAGGGTGATAAGCTACTGTTTTCCCTTGAAGACGAACTCGACAAGAAAATAGCTGCTGACTCCTATCTGTATGGAAAATACCTGCAGGCATATAACGAGCTCCTGAATAAATTGACTGACGAACAACTGCGTGATGTGCTGGCCAGGGTTTATAACGAAGTATCGCCCTACTATCTTCAACCAGATATCATTGGTCAGTCACAGTATGATCGCTATGGCAAAACTGATCTTGGCATGTTGGAAGGAGACCTGTATACTATTTATCAGTATATCTCTGTTAAGTCGAAGGAGCTAAGGTCAACCATTGCACCGCAGCTACCAGCCGAATAGCTGCCACTTAATTGTCAATCGTGATATCCATTCCAACCGGGCAATGGTCTGATCCCATATACTCATTAAAGATCATCGAATCTTTGACTCTGTCGGCCCATGATTCGTTCACCAGAAAATAGTCGATCCTCCAGCCGGTATTCTTTGCCCGGGCATTGGTGACGTAGTTCCAGTAGGTGTACTTCACTTCCTGCGGATATAAGCGGCGGAACGTATCGACGAAACCGCTTTCGAGCAGCCGCGTAAATCCGTCTATCTCCACCTGCGTATAGCCGGCAGACTTGTTGTAGTTTGATTTAGCATTGGCAATATCAATAGGTTGATGGGCAACATTCAGATCGCCGCAGACAATTACAGGTTTCCGTCGCCTGAGCCAGTTGAGATAATAGGTGAACTGCGCATCCCAACGCGACCGGTAGTCGAGGCGTTGAAGCCCTTCGCCGGAGTTGGGTGTATAAACTGTAACAAGAAAATAAGTAAGATATTCAGCTGTGATCACTCGTCCTTCCTGATCGTATTCCTCTACGCCCATATCGTAAGAAACATTGAGTGGTTCTGTACGCGACAAAATTGCCGTGCCGCTATAGCCCTTCCGCGCTTTGGAAGAATTGACGTACACGTGATATCCCGCCAGAGCAGTAAGCGTCTGCATCACTTCATCATATCCACCCTTTGTCTCCTGCATGCAAAAGACATCGGGGTTCATGGCACTCACGTCCTGAAGGAAGTCTTTCTTGATGATTGACCGGATTCCATTCACATTCCAGTTGATGAAGCGCTGAGTCATAACAAATAAATATCGATGAGTCGTCAGAAAGTCTGCAATGTGCAAAAAAAGAAAGTCCTGCCTCGCATGACGAAGCAGGACTTTCCATATCGTTTATACAATGATTACTTCTTCTTTGCCTTGAATTCTTCCTTGATCTTTTCGACATCAACGTTCTTGATCACAGGTTGAAAATTCTGATTCTTCAAAGTTTGACGTCTAACTGCAGCCTTTGCTTTGTCCTTCCGTGCTTTTCTCTTGTATCTGGTGATCGCCATACGTGTATTCTTTAAGGAGCGCAAAAATAGATTGTTTTTTACCATCTCCCAACTAATTTCAGAAAATTTTCCGATTCTCATTCCCATAGCGGCGGAGCTTCCACTGTTCCACCCCCCTTTGGCAACAACGCCTTGCATTTATGCCCCTACAAACGTTGTATCGGGGCCCAATCGTCTGTTCCCGGACATGCCTTCTATGTAACCTGGTATTAACCTCCTCTTCCATCGGTATCAAACCCGTATCAAACCCGTATTAGACCCGTATCAGACCCGTATCAGACCCGTATCAGACCCGTATCAGACCGGTGTCTCATTGCTCTTGTATTCGTCCCTTACTGGTTCCATTATCTTCCCGGACCCAACGCACAAATCTAAACGTTGGTCTTTCACCAATAGCCCTAATTCCTACATTTGCGGCGCATGGAGAAGCCAACACTACCTCAGGGAACGCGCGATTTTGGTCCGGCCACGATGGCCAAAAGGCAATTTATTCTGAACCATATCCGAACTGTCTTCCAATTATTTGGATTTCAGCCCCTTGAGACGCCGGCCATGGAGAACCTTACAACGTTAACAGGGAAATACGGCGAAGAGGGCGATCAACTCCTGTTCAAGCTCCTCAACTCCGGGGACTACCTCAAAAAGGAAAAAAACGGCAGCTTTCTGATTAACGACAGCCTGCTTCAGGAGCGCGACTCCAGAAAACTCACCACCAAAATTGCAGAAAAGGGGCTGAGGTACGACCTGACCGTGCCGTTTGCACGATACGTGGTCATGAATCGTTCAGAAATTGCCTTTCCGTTCAAGCGCTTTCAGATACAACCGGTCTGGCGAGCCGACCGGCCCCAAAGAGGTCGCTACCGTGAATTCTATCAGTGTGACGCCGACGTTGTAGGTACCAACTCGCTCATCTGCGAAGTGGAGATCATCCTTATGATCCGCGAGGTGTTTCGCCGTCTGAACATAACGGACTATTCCATTAAGATTAACCATCGCGCTATCCTGTCCGGAATTGCTGAAGCCGTTGGTGCGCTCGACAAACAAACTGCACTCTTTGTTGCCATTGATAAGAGAGACAAGATCGGTGACGAAAAGGTAAAGGAGGAACTGATCGCAGCTGGCTTCAGTGAAGAATCCATTGCCGGCCTGTTCACGATCCTTTCAATCAAAGGATCAACCATTAACAAACTAACATTCCTCACGTCCAGGTTTGGAAGCAATAACCAGGGCCATCGTGGTATTCTCGACCTGCAGGAGGTTTTAAATCTCCTTGAGAGTTTCGGTGTAACTGATGAGCATCTGGACTTCGATGTCTCTCTGGCAAGGGGGCTTAGCTATTACACAGGCTGCATCTTTGAAGTTAAAGTGCACAATACGAGTCTCGGCAGTGTAAGCGGGGGCGGTCGCTACGACAATCTCACCGCGGCTTTCGGTGACAAAGATAATCTCTCGGGAGTAGGGTTCTCGTTTGGTGTCGACCGGCTGTACGACGCGCTTGAGGAGTTGCAGCTGTTTCCGAAAGAAGCTCAGCAGTCGTCGAAAGTATTGATCTGTCACTTCGACGAAGCCAGCCAGTTATACGGATTAAAACTTTTGAATCAGCTTCGTGCCAATGGCATTGCGGCCGAGGTATATCCTGATCATGCCAAGATCAAGAAACAGCTGGATTATGCCAACCGAAAGATGATCGCGTACACTATTGTGATTGGATCGGACGAAATGGAGAGCGGGCTGCTGGCACTTAAAGACATGAACCTCGGAGAACAAAAGAAGTTGTCACTCGATGATATTGTGAAGGCGCTGCAGTAGGAAGTGAATAAGTAAAGTATTCCGCTAACTTTGTTCACAACTGGAACTATGTCCGTGCACATTATATCAGCAGAGCAACTTACCCTTCAGTCGATCGCGATATTCCTTTCGGGTGGAGTGACCGTTGAACTCTCTGATTCTTCCAAAGAGAAGATATCAAAGTGCCGTTCATACCTTGACGAAAAGCTAAAGAATTCAACGCAGCCGATCTACGGAATCAATACTGGTTTCGGTTCTCTGTACAACAGAAACATCTCGACCAATCAACTGGAGACGTTGCAGGAGAACCTCGTGAAATCTCATGCATGCGGGACGGGGCCTGAAGTTCCTCAGGAAATCGTTCGTCTGATGTTGCTTCTGAAAATTCAGTCGCTGTCATACGGCTATTCAGGTGTACAACTCGGGACAGTTCAGCGACTGGCGGATATGCTGAATCAGAATGTACTGCCGCGCGTTTTTGAAATGGGCTCATTGGGGGCCTCGGGAGATCTTGCTCCCCTGGCGCACCTCACACTTCCATTGCTCAATGAAGGCGAAGTTTTTTTCAACGGAGAGCCTGTTGCTTCAGCTATCGTGAGTGAGCGCCTGGGCTGGCCACGTCTTCATCTCGCTGCAAAGGAAGGTCTCGCATTACTCAATGGTACTCAGTTTATGAGTGCGTACGGTGTGTGGATATGTCATCATGCTCAGCGCCTTTTGCATCTGGCTTCACGCATAGGAGCTCTTTCGCTCGACACCTTCGACGGCAGGCCCGATCCATTTGAAGATGATGTTCACGCCATCCGGCCACATAACGGGCAGCGAAGGATCGCGGCATCGATCCGTGAAATGCTTCAGGGAAGCGAATTGATTACACAACCGAAGAAGCACGTGCAGGACCCCTACTCGTTCCGTTGCATTCCTCAGGTTCATGGTGCCAGTGCTGATGCCATCGACTATGCCACGAATGTATTTCTGATTGAGATTAACAGTGTCACTGACAATCCCAACGTGTTTCCCGACGAAGATAAGATCGTATCGGCCGGCAACTTTCACGGACAACCATTGGCCCTGGCCCTCGACTTTATCGCGATCGCCCTTTCAGAACTTGGAAGCATTTCAGAGCGCCGAACCTATCAGCTGATCAGCGGATTGCGCGACCTGCCTGCTTACCTGGTGGCTAATCCCGGTATCAACTCCGGACTGATGATTCCCCAGTATACCGCCGCATCACTGGTCAGTCAGAATAAGCAACTCTGCTCGCCGGCGAGCGTCGATTCAATTGTGTCATCGAACGGGCAGGAAGATCATGTGAGCATGGGGGCCAACGCTGCTACAAAAGCCTTCAGAATTGTACAAAATGCCTATTCGATACTGGCTATTGAGCTCATCACGGCATGTCAGGCGCTGACGTTCCGGCGTCCCTTGAGGACTTCTGTCGTACTGGAGGAATTTGTGCATAATTTTAGGCAAGAGGTGCCGTTTATAGAAGACGATCGTGTACTTCACAAGGATATTCAAAACGCAGAAACATTTCTTAAAAGCCCGAAAGCCCTGCACAATGCTTAGAATCATAATCATGTTTGCATTGTGTATGGCATCACTGGGTGTGCTGGCTCAGCCCTATGTCAGTGATAAGGGACGCTTTCAGGTGGATCAGATCAGTGGATGTGCGCCGTTCACCGTCAATGTCACCATCATACCTCCCTACGCCTGCAACGGAGCAACACCCTGTGACATGGACTACGAATTTCCAGTCCTTATTGACTTTGAGCAAAACGATTTTGATCATACGTATCTGCAGCCCGGAACATATACACTTCGAATACTTTTTCAAACGCAGGGGTTTGATCAAATCACTATTAACGTATTGCCGAATATTCAACCTGCCATCCAGGTTTTTAAATGCAGCTCAAACGGGATTCAACTGACGATACCCGATAACAACTACGATGAGTATGTAGTTGATTACAACAATGACGGTACACCTGAACAGGTGGTTCCCAAGAATGTTTCAGCAAAGTACTCATACACCTACCCTTCCGCCGGCTCGAAGATCCTGAGCGTCCACGGACGAAATATTGGTGCCGCCGACAATTGCAACAAAACATTATTTCCCATTGCCGCTTCGGGTTCATTGGCAACGCCTACGATCAGTCAACTTCAGGTTACTGACGCTTCCACTATACGTTTAGACTTTGCAAACATTGAACAGAACGTACTGTATAAACTTGAAGTGGCCACCAATGCAGGAACGTTTCAACCCTATCGCGACGTCTATAACTCGTCGATGCAGACCATTACCGGACTCAATGTGAATAGCAATTATTACTGTTTCCGGCTGGGCGCCTTTGACCCCTGCAGTAATTCCGTTATTGCCTATTCAAATATCATCTGCAGTGCCGACTTCGATGCAACAGCCATCAACGGCGCCAACCGTCTTATCTGGCGGACCAATAGCACGGGCGTTAGTGCTTACAACTTCAGTAGAAATCCTTCCGGCACGACTGCCATTTCTGCTACACCTCCTCAAACATCACTGGACGATACCGACGTGTTATGCAACGAGGAGTATTGTTATCAGCTTACTACGGTTTACACCAATGGAAGCCGAAGCATCTCGCTTGAATCCTGCGCTACCGCCTTTACCAGTCAGCAGCCTGCAACACCACAGAATATTTCCATTCAGATAACGGGGACGACCAGCCTGGACCTTCAATGGTCGCAGGACATTCTCTACAAGCCCGCTGAATATACGGTCTTCAAAAACAATGTTGAATTCGGAAAGACCAAGGACCAGATCATAAGTGATAACGCCTTTCTGGTTAACGCTCCCGAATGCTATGCCGTTTCGTACGTTGATGAATGCGGCAATAAGAGTACGTTAAGTGCAGCAGCCTGTCCACTCATACTCACCGCAGTCTTGCAGGACGATAACTCAGTAGTACTATCATGGAATGCATACGCTGGCTGGGTTAATGGTGTGGATCATTACACTGTTGAACGTTATGACGAGGACGGGCAATTATTAACGTCGGTTGACGCAGGCAATGCTCTTACAATAACCGATTCAGATCCTGACCCTAATAATCAGGTCATTGCCTATCGCATACTCGCGACTGCGGTCGATGGAACGGTCGTAGAGTCTATCTCGAATCAGGTGGTAATCATCAAACAACCGAACATCTATCACCCCAATACCTTCACGCCAAATAATGACGGACTGAACGACACATTCAAAGTGATGAGCCAGTATACGGAGACAGTCGAGTTTATGGTTTTCAATCGCTGGGGCGAGATGCTGTTCTATACTACTGACCTTACTGTTGCCTGGGATGGAACTTATAAAGGCGACGCTGTACCAGAAGGCACTTACACATTCAGAGCATTCCTCACTGACATGGCTGGGGTGAAATACGAGAAATCGGGAAACGTCGTCGTGTTGAGAAAGAGATAGCCAGTTAGTCCTTAGTCCTGAGTCCTGAGTATTTAGTTGGGCAAGGAATCACGGAACCGTTCCTTAAAAAAACCCGGATGTTCCCTACTAAGGACTAAGGACTAAGGACTCAATACTATTTTCTTACCTTCGCCTCTTAAAGATATCAGCTTATGTTCGACATGATGAAAATGATGGGCAAGATGAAAGAGGTTCAGGCCCGCATGAAGGAAGCACAGGACAATTTGGGAAAGATCCGCGTTCAGGGAGAATCTGGTGCAGGGCTTGTCAAGGCGACGGTTACCGGTAAGAAGCAACTGATCTCCCTTGAGATCGACAATTCACTCATGAAGGGAGATGATAAAGCAATTCTTCAGGACCTGATTGTGGCGGCTGTTAACAAAGCCAATGATGAAGCGGAGGTCGTGGCGAAGGAAGAGATGAGAAAGAGCACGGAAGGATTGCTGCCCAACATACCCGGTTTGGATCTTACAGGAATGATGGGATGAGCCGCACGGCCATTGTCATCCTTAATTACAACGGCGAACAACTGCTGGAGAAATTCCTTCCGACTGTAGTCTCACATTCATCGGAAGCAGAGGTGATCGTAGCCGACAATGCATCGACTGATGAATCACTTTCCTGGATAAGACAACATTGTCCCTCGGTCCGCATCATTGCTCTTGATCAGAACTACGGATTCTGTGGCGGATATAATCGGGCACTGCGCGAGGTGAATGCCGATTATTTCTTACTGCTCAACTCTGACATTGAGGTTACTGCCGGATGGCTGCCTCCGCTCCTGAATGTTCTCGATCGTTACGCTGATGTTTCAGCAGTACAGCCGAAGATCCTCTCCTATCACCGCCGAAATGAGTTTGAACATGCAGGTGCTGGTGGAGGATTCATCGACTATCTGGGCTATCCTTATTGCCGGGGGCGCATCTTCGACACAGTTGAAAAAGATGTGGGCCAGTACAATGATGAGCGTCCGGTCTTCTGGAGTTCCGGGGCGTGCATGCTGATCCGCTCAAAGTCATTCCATCAGTTCGGCGGTTTTGATGAAGACTACTTTGCCCACATGGAAGAGATCGATCTCTGCTGGAAGCTTCATCGGGATAACCAACGGATCATGTACTGCGGCAGCAGCGTCATCTACCACGTCGGCGCGGGTACACTTGCCTATGGAAGTCCCAGGAAAGTGTTCTTGAATTTCAGGAACGGGTTGTTCATGTTATTCAAACATCTTTCAGGAATGCAGCTGGTCACGAGGATGCCCGTGCGAGTGATCCTTGACATCGTGGCTGCTTTAAGATTTTTCGTCGCGGGTGAGTGGTCCAATGGCGCAGCAGTTGTCCGAGCACATGGGGAATTTTTCCTCAAGCTGGGGAGAGAGATACGGAAGAGACGAACAATACAGTCTCACTATCCCCGGTATTCGGGGGAAGGAATGAAAGAAGGATCAATAGTTTTTGAATATTATGTGAGAGGACACAAGACCTTCGATCGGTTAAGAGATCAATAGTCCCAGATAGGTGTACGACGGCGGAGATGTTTCCGCATATTAACGATAAACGCCAGTGACAGATAGATAATAACCGGTGATCCGAAAGTTATGAACGAAGCGTAGATGAAGAACAGTCTGATGCTCGATGTTGCAACACCGAGGAATTCTCCGAGCTGAGCACACACACCAAAGGAGTAACGTTCGAAGAAGTCCCGAACCTTATCCATCGTGTGCGTCAGATCAACTTTCTCTTTCATACCCTTCAACTCTCGTATAGGTTGATTCATCGACGAATTGCAACTAATGCAAATATAACGCTCGGGCTTCCTGAAAATGTCGGAAAGCTTCATTATTTTTTGAGTATAATTGCAAAAATTTTCGCATAGGCATTACTTTTGCGAAACCTGAAAATCAACCAAAAACTAAAAAATCCAATGAGAAAAGTAGTTTACTCATTCTTGATCTGCGGTACACTGAGCCTCGCGGGTTGTACGCTACCCAAGATGGTAAAGATGTCTAAAGAGCAACAGTTGACGGTTACTCCAAATCCGCTCGAAGTTCACAAGGACACTGTTGCGTTCGATATGGCAGCTAACCTTCCTGTTAAAATGTTGAAGAAAGGAACTGTTTACACAGTTAACACTTTCTACAAGTATGGCACGAACGAAGTTGCACTCGATCCTATTCCGTTCAAGGCTGAAGACTACCCTAACTCTAGCACAGAACAACCTAAAGTTACGAAGAGCTTCTTCTTCCCTTACGCTCCTGCAATGAAGACTCCTGGTACTCTCGAAGTACAAGGCGTAGCTTCTAAGGGTGAGAAGTCTAAGTCGACTGAAAGAATGCCTGTTGCCACTGGTATCATCGCTACGTCTAAGCTTGTGAAGCCTGTGTTCTTCGCAGCATTTGCAGACCACGGTTACAACAACCAGGAAGAACTCGTTCCTGTGATCATTCCTGATTTCATCTTCGAGCAAGGTCGCTCTGTCCTCAGGACTACTGAAATCCGCAGCCCTAAAGGCAAGCAACTTGATGCCTTCATCGCAAGCAAGAATGCTACGCGCACAGTAACGATCACTGGTACCCACTCACCTGAAGGTGCTGAGCGTATCAACTCAAAACTTTCTCCAGACCGCGCCGCGGCAATCGAGAAGTTCTACCGTACAGAAATGAAGAAGTACGACTATAAGGGCAAAGCAGATTCTATCAGCTTTATCCTGAAGCCTGTTATCCAGGACTGGGCGAACTTCAAAGATGTATTGGCTAACTACAACGGCATCTCTTCAGAAGAGAAAGCTGAGTATCTGAACATCATCAACGGCGGTGGTACTTTCGAATCACAAGAGAAGGATATGAAGAAACTGAAGACTTATAAGAAAGTTTTCAAAGATGTATATCCTAAACTCAGAACTGCCAAGACTGAGATCCTCGTAGTAAAAGATAAGAAGACAGACGCTGAGATGTCAGTTCTTTCTAAGCAAGTAACACAAGGTGCTCTTTCTGCAGATACTCTTTCTTTCGAAGAGATGATGTACTCTGCTACACTCACTCCTTCACTCGAAGAGAAAGTAGCGATCTACGAAGCAGCAACCAAGAAAGGTTCAAACTGGAATGCACACAACAACCTGGCAGCTGCTTACCTGGCGCAGGCTCTTGAAAACCCTAGCAACGCGGCTGCACTGGCTGATAAGGCTCAGGCTCAACTGGACATCGCTGCCAGACTGAACCCTGCACCAGAAGTACACGCTAACCTCGCTTCTGTTAGCGCTATCAAAGGCAATGCGTACGCTGCATACAACCACGCTGCTAAAGCGCTTAGCTCAGGTCTGACTGGCGACAACGCAGCAGGTGTTAACGGTGTGAAAGGTTATGCTGAGATCGTTAAGGCTCAGTACGCTGCTGCAGTTTCTTCAGAATCTGCTGCCGCTGACAACGCTGACAACCTCTTCAACAAAGGTCTTGCTCAGGTGTTGAACAAGGACTACCAGAACGCATTGACTTCATTCCGTGAAGCAACTGCTAAGAACAGCAACCTCGCTGTAGCTTACTACGGTGCTGCTATTGCTTCTGCTCGTCTTGGTAACGCCGACAACGTTGTGAGCAATCTGTCAAGCGCAGTTAAGGCTGATCCTTCTTTGAAGGAAGCCGCTCTTGCTGACCTCGAATTCAGCAAGTTTGCTGCTCAGGAATCTTTCAGGAATGCATTGAAGTAATTTCTCATCATTGGAATAAAAAAAGGGCCCGTTCGCGGGCCCTTTTTATTTGGTGATTATTGATTTGCTGAATTTGGTGCCAGTCGGGCGAAGCCGACTTGATGCCTGGCTGCCAGCGGTCAAAGAATTCTGTGGAAAGCTTTTATTCTGAGCACAGGGCGCCTATTTTTGCGCCTTTACGAACAATTGTTAATATGAGAGAGATACAATTCCGGGAAGCCCTTCGCGAGGCACTGAGTGAAGAAATGCGCAGGGATCAGAGCGTGTTCCTGATGGGTGAAGAAGTCGCCGAATACAATGGCGCCTACAAGGTCAGCCAGGGCATGCTGGCGGAATTTGGGCCTGAGCGCGTACTGGATACGCCTATCTCGGAACTAGGCTTTGCCGGCATTGGTGTTGGCGCAGCAATGAATGGACTCCGCCCGGTTATCGAGTTCATGACTTTCAACTTCTCGCTGGTAGCCATCGATCAGATCATCAATGGTGCGGCCAAGATCCTCTCCATGTCTGGTGGTCAATACAGTGCCCCTATCGTGTTCCGTGGCCCTACAGGTAACGCCGGCCAGCTCGGAGCACAGCACTCTCAAAACTTCGAAAACTGGTTCGCCAACTGCCCTGGACTGAAGGTTGTTGTGCCCTCAAACCCATATGATGCCAAGGGCCTCCTTAAGGCGTCTATTCGTGATAACGACCCAGTCATCTTCATGGAATCTGAAGTTATGTACGGCGATAAGATGGAAGTTCCCCAGGAAGAATACATCATTCCTATCGGCCTCGCAGATATCAAGAAGCAGGGCACTGATGTAACCATAGTTTCTTTCGGCAAGATCATGAAGGTGGCTCTCGCTGCAGCTGCCGAGTTGGAAAAAGAAGGTATCTCCGCGGAAGTAATTGATCTGCGTACCGTTCGCCCTATTGACTACGCTACAGTAGTTGAGTCAGTGAAGAAAACTAACCGCCTCGTCATCGTTGAAGAAGCCTGGCCGTTGTCGTCGATCGCCACTGAAATCACCTATCACGTGCAGAAGCATGCGTTCGATTATCTCGACGCACCTATCCACCGTGTTAATAGTTTTGACGTTCCCCTTCCCTACGCTCCTACACTCATCGAAGCCATCCTGCCCAACATACCTAAGACGGTGAAGGCAGTGAAAGCTGTGATGTACAGAGACTAGTTATTTGTTGATTTGGTGATCTGGTGATTTGGTGATTGGGAGGGATTCCATCTCTTTTGACGCTGAATTACGGTTTGGCCGTTGTTCGTCTTGAACCAGCAGGTCGCTGCGTTTTGGCAGGCGCATCCATCCATATGTGAATATTAATATCACTACCGTGGGGAGCATAAAGGCCCCGAGGCGGAAGCGCAAACCGGTATGGCTATACGTCCAGGCGCTGAAGTCAAGGCCTGTTTTCACCAACTGGACAAAGCTAAGCGCGACCAGCAGTCCAAACAGTATTCCTGTCAACGTAAGCCCTACTGTACGACGCCTCACGAGAAACGTAAATAACTCCATCAGCAGCACGGCAATCGCACACACAATGGTTACTGTCAGCAACGTTCGGGGAAATGACCGAAGGTAGTAATACTTGTAAACGATCAGGCCGATCTTACCCAGCAGGTTGGGCTTCGACAATAAGTATCCGTTCAGAACAATCAATCCAACGACAAGGGAATAAAAGGTCGATCTGCGCATTCGTTAATCGGGTATGTTTGATGTGGCTGACGGATGATCATCGCGTGCGTCACCGTCAGGTTATTGCATATGCTTTGTCTTCCGTAACAGCCTCATAATATAACTGCTACACGGGAATGTGCCTAGTACTCTTCGGCCATGAGATACCTTGACGGACCGATCGAAGATTTATTCGGTGGTTGCCCCTCAGTCTTGTTGTAAAAAGACTCGTCGATGTCGCTATGCGCGGCCAAAGAACTTCTTCAGCTTATGCTTATTCTCCCTGCGCATGACGTCTGCGCGCTTGTAACGAAAGAAGCGTTCGAGACCGACAAACACGTTGACACCCCTTAGCCTGGTATATTCTTCGGCCAGCAAAGTAAGTTGAGTTACAGGCAATCCAAGACGCACAAGGTTCCTGATTCCCTCATTAAAGGAAACCGGGCCGAACTTCATTCGGTTATTGTCGATTAACGCAAACTCAATGCGACCAGCTTGCTGTTGATAGAGGATGTTGCCAACCGAATAGTCGATATGGTAGAGATGCTTCTGATGCATGCTGTAAGTAAAACGGGCAAGCTCGACCATGAGATTCTCCGGTGGGATTACCTTGCCTTCAACAACTTTGGTTAGTGTTGTCAGGCTCGTGTATTCACAGATGAAGTAACTGGCCTGGATCAGAGAATTTCTCCGTACTTCTATATAGGCAATTGGTGTTGGCGTATTGAAACCATTCTGAAGGAGCTTTATGCCATAGTCGTAGGCACGCTGAGCTTTCGATGGATAGAAAAAGCTATAGCGGACCTTGTTCGGAAAGTAGATCCTCCGGTATTGTTTAATCACCAGATGAACACCATCAACTTTGTCCTGTTTGATCAGATTTCGCCCCGCCTCCAGAATCTCACCACGAGATTCCATTTGCTCCGGAACCATTTCCACGTATCGCCTGAGATGCTCAAAACGGGGATTTAATACGATGTTCACCATAAGTGTTTGTAGTGCTGAAGCAAATCCATGCGCCGCTTTAATGGAATGTTGTTGCCGCCCGCCTCGCTTAATGATTTCGTGGCGTTCGCCGGCAAAACGCCGGTTTCAAATCCTGTCATGCCGCTTTGTGCTATGAAAATGGTTATTATTGCCGTCGGATTTTTATCAATCATCAAAGTTAAGACAGTTTTTGTCGATCGCCAGCGCGATTGCTCACGTAAACCCTGACACATGAACATTGGAAGGCGAATAAACGATGCAAGGCGCTTCGTCATGCACCGGGTCGCCGAGGGAATCGGAAAGACCAATCTTTCAAAAGGAGCCATCGACAGCAACCAAGTCAGGCGTGTGCTGATCAGCAGACCGAATCACCGTCTCGGCAACCAGCTTTTACTAACCCCCCTTATACAGGAGCTGACGGAAAGATTTCCAGGCTGCAAGATCGACCTGTTTGTGAAAGGATCTGCAGGACCAATTATCTTCCAAAACTACACGTCCGTAGACCGCATCATGAAGCTCGAGCGGAAGCCCTTTAATCATCTTTTCAATTATCTGAAAGGATGGACGCAACTGCAAAAGTCGACGTACGATTTAGTCATTAATGTCGTTCACAATTCTTCATCGGGAAGAATTGCCGCCCAGTTTGCACGTGGTCGCTTCAAACTATTCTGCGAGGAGGATCCATCCATACTTGAAAAACATCCGGATGCCATACACATGGCAAAGTATCCGGTATACTATCTGCGTAACTATCTACCGGCTGCCTCTGCCGATGACCGGCCAGTCCCACGTGTTGATATGAAACTCAGCGCCGAGGAGCTTAAGATCGGTGCTGCAAAGTTGCACGAGATCGTACCTAACACTAAAAAGTCGATCAGCATCTTCACGTTTGCAACAGGCGACAAAATGTTTGGCACTGATTGGTGGGAGAAATTTTACACTGCGCTTCTCAATGCGTTTCCTGATCACAACATCGTAGAGGTTCTGCCGGTCGAGAATGTATCGCAGCTTAACTTCAAAGCGCCGTCATACTATAGCAAAGACATCCGCGAAATATCAGCATTCATTGCAAACACAGAAGTGTTCATTGGTGCTGATAGCGGAATGATGCACCTGGCCAGTGCTTCCCTTTCTCCAACGTTAGGCCTATTTGCAGTCACAAAATCGGATGTATACGCACCCTATGGCGGAGGGTCCCGGGCAATCAATACTGAACAAACAAGCATTGATGATTTGATTCAACTGATCCGGGGTGCCATCAAACAATAACGAGATCAACAGCAAGCTGACAAATAAAACTTCGAAAGACTGATGCGGGAATGGCCGACTTCGTTTGCTGAAACCATGAAGGCAAAGCTTGGCCCCGAGTGGGAAGCATTTGCCGCGGCACATCAGGAACCTCCACCCGTAAGCATCAGGTTAAACCCACGAAAGCATGCACTCATAAGCACACAAGGTCAGGTGCCCTGGTCGCAATATGGACGGTATCTTCAACGGCGGCCGTCCTTCACCTTTGACCCTACCTTTCATGCAGGCACCTATTACGTTCAGGAAGCCAGTTCCATGTTTCTAGAGCAGGCATTTCTTCAGATCGGAGGAAGCGCTGACAACTTGACCATCCTTGATCTTTGTGCTGCTCCTGGTGGAAAATCCACTCACCTTCTTAGTTTGATGTCTTCAAGCAGCATGCTGGTATCGAACGAAGTTATCGGGGCGCGGGCATCGATACTGTCGGAAAACATTCAGAAGTGGGGTCAGAATAATGTAGTTGTCACGAGCAGCGATCCTCAGCAGTTTAGTTCATTGCAATCGGTTTTCGATATAGCGGTTGTTGATGCTCCGTGTTCCGGAGAAGGTTTGTTTCGCAAGGATCCTGATGCGATGGATTCATGGTCGCCGGAAAACGTCGTGCTATGTTCCCGTCGTCAGCGACGAATATTGGAAGATGTTTGGCCTGCCATCAAGAGAGATGGTTATCTCATTTACGCGACGTGTACTTACAATGAACAGGAAAACGAGGAAAATCTCTCCTGGCTACTCGGACGTGAGGATGCAGAAGGTGTCACGATAAATATCCGTCCCGAATGGAATGTCACTGCAGTTGACCGCCCGGGGCTACAGGGCTATCGGTTCTTCCCTCACAAAGTACAGGGTGAAGGCTTTTTCATGGCCGTTATAAGAAAGACATCGGGTTCCCTTAATACCGGAATGAAGATTTCAGCCGAGCTGCCCCGCATAGCCACTCCGGTACAGGATGAGATCACCAAATGGATTGATGCTCCCGTACGTTTTTTTGCACACAAAGATGAACTGAGGGCGGTCCCCCTTCGGTCGGAAAAGCTGCTTAACATATTGACAAAACATCTTTACATAGTGAATGCAGGAACATTGATAGGCACGGCAAAGCACAACAAGATCGTTCCTGCCCACGCTGCAGCTTTGTCTGTGAATCTCAACCAAAGTCTGTGGCCTACACTGGATGCCGATGAGGAAACTGCAATACGCTATTTGAGAAAGGAACCGATTGACACCACAGGCATGCAGCGGGGTTTCACACTTGTAAGATATCAGGGGCTGGGATTGGGATGGATCAACGTCCTGGATACACGCGCAAACAACCTCTATCCTGCCGAATGGCGAATCCGTGCTCAGTCAAGGGATGAGGAGGGGAAAACGGAGAATTAAGAATTAAGAGTTAAGAATTAAGAATTAGCTAGCAGCCCTCACGGGCTGATTGCCAGCCACGACAGTAGGTCGTGATAGCGAATTCTTAATTCTTAACTCTTAATTCTTAATTTCGATCTGCGGCTGAATACTCTATTGTCCCGCACTCCAGGTCTGTACCGCCTGTATGATTGCTTCCGGCAAGGCTACTGCACTAAAGAATACTCCCACACAAAAGACCTTGTTTTGAGCGTTCGCAAGACTGATTGCAAGCGGGAGAGAGCTGACCGATAGCCACGTATAAGCTGCCATAAACAAAATGGCCATCGCTACGATAACCATGCTGATACTTGCACCTGTTATGAACGCTGCACTTAATGCAACGACCACGATGCTGATCCCGAGAGACCTTGATACACCCAATCGGTTTGTAAGGGAAGTAACAGGAAGCGAAAACAGGGCTGATAATAACAGCAGACCCACGAGAACTATTTTCGGATCCCAGGAACCGATGATATCTGCTGCCTGCTGTACGAGTATAGATGGAAGGAAATTAAAAAGAAACGTTGTTGGTATGCCGAATGCCAGACCCAGACAGAATATCATAGGCAATTTAGATGTAACGGGCACCACTTCTACCGGAGTCTCCATCTCGCGACCATCATTTACACGAAACAGTGCGAGGGAATGCTTCTTCAAAAAGTATCCTGATATAAATACTGCCACTCCACCAGCAATGAATGTCAAGGGAGCGCCAAGAAAATCTATCAGGTCCACAATGACAGGTTCCAAAGCATAAAGGAGATTCGAAACAATGGTGAGAATCGCCATGGCGCGCGGCAATTTGTCGACTGGCGTGAACAGCTCAAGAGTTGATAAAGCAGGACTTGTAAAAAGGCTCATGGCCACCAACCAGCATACGATAAGCACGGGCAGCACCCATTTGAAGATCTCACCCGGCTCGCCTAAAAGGGTAAAAGCAACGGCCATGAAGATCATGGCAGCGAAGCTGATCCCCGATGATATGATAGGCAGACGATGACCTTTTTCAAACCTATAGCGGTCGCCCAGTCTGCCCGCAAGTGGTGGGGTTAGCACCAGGATGATGCCCTGCGTTATGGCCAGGGGAAGCGCGAATTGGGTGAATTGGAATTTTTCAAGGAGCTTGGGCTGGTAGTTCTCATAGGCAATCCAGCCTATTACTACGGAACCATAAAGCGCCGCAAGGCTCCACAGCTGCTTCCAGTGAATCTGAGCTTGTTCGCGGGAGAGGGAAATCGTATTCATTGAGGGGTAATCTGAATTACCCTATATACCGGAAATTCAAAAAAGGTGGCCCGGATAGTTAGAGCACGCGACTTTCAGCCGTTTTCCTTATTTTTGGCGCTCTTTTTACGCTTTTAGCATGCAGCTTTCAACGAAATACGATCCGTCACCGGTAGAGGCGAAATGGTACCAGCACTGGATGGAAGCCGGATATTTCCACTCTACGCCAAACCCTGAAAAGGAACCCTATTGCATAGTGATCCCGCCCCCCAACGTAACGGGTGTGCTTCATATGGGACACATGTTAAATAACACCATTCAGGACATCCTGGTCAGGCGTGCCCGCATGCAGGGTAAGGAAGCCTGCTGGGTACCGGGAACAGACCATGCGTCCATTGCCACCGAAGCCAAAGTTGTGGCCATGTTGCGGGAGCGTGGAATCAAGAAATCCGATCTTACCCGGGAGCAATTTCTCGAATACGCCTGGGAATGGAGAAACAAGTATGGCGGCATCATCCTTCAGCAGTTAAAGAAATTGGGCGCGTCCTGCGACTGGGATCGCACAACGTTCACTATGGATCCGGCGTATTACGAAGCCGTGATTGATGTATTCATTGATCTTCACAAGAAGGGAAACATCTATCGTGGATTGCGTATGGTGAACTGGGACCCTGCAGGCAAGACAGCATTGTCTGATGATGAGGTTATTCACAAAGAAGTAGCATCAAAGCTTTATTACATAAAGTATCCGATAGCCGGAAGTGATAACGAGTTCGTGGTTATCGCAACAGTTCGTCCGGAGACCATTATGGCCGACTCTGCGATATGTGTCAATCCCAACGACCAGCGCTATACGCATCTGAAAGGAAAGAAGGTAACAATTCCTTTGATCGATCGCGAGATACCAATCATTGAAGACGACTATGTGGCGATGGATTTCGGAACTGGTTGCCTCAAGGTCACGCCAGCTCACGACATGAACGACAATGAGCTTGGGAAAAAGCATAATCTGCCGGTCATTGATATTCTCAATGAGGATGGTACGTTGAACGCTGATGCAAAAATATTTGTCGGTGAAGACCGCTTCATTGCGCGTAAGAAGATTGCTAAAGAGCTTGAAGCAAAAGGATTCCTTCAAAAGGCAGAAGACTATACCAGCACGGTGGGATTTTCCGAGCGAACAGATGCTGTAATCGAACCAAGGTTGTCGCTGCAGTGGTTTTTGAAAATGAAGGAGATCACCGTGCCTGCCCATCACAATGTGATGAATGACTATATCCAGCTGATTCCGCCAAAGTTCAAGAATACTTACAATCACTGGATGTCGAACGTTCGTGACTGGTGTATTTCGCGTCAGCTGTGGTGGGGACATCGCATTCCTGCGTGGTATGATGCGGATGGCCATTACGTTGTAGCGAAGACGCACGGAGAAGCGCTGGAACTTTACAGGAAGGACAAGCCGGACTCAAAGACATCGTCGCTTACGCAGGACTCTGATGTTATGGACACCTGGTTTTCAAGCTGGCTATGGCCGATGGCCGTGTTCGATACGACAATCTTCCACGACGGCAACAAAGGCAATGCGGACCTGAACTACTACTACCCTACCAACGACCTCGTTACCGCGCCTGAGATCCTTTTCTTCTGGGTTGCCCGGATGATTATTGCAGGATATGAATACCGTGGTGATAAGCCTTTCAGCAACGTCTATCTCACAGGCATCGTTCGCGATGATCTGGGTAGAAAGATGTCTAAGTCATTGGGCAATTCGCCTGATCCGCTGGATCTGATTTCCCAATACGGCGCCGATGGTGTACGTGCGGGCATGCTATTCAGTTCTCCCGCCGGAAATGATCTCCTGTACTCTGAAAAACTCGTTGAGCAAGGCCGTAACTTCTCCAACAAGATCTGGAATGCATTCCGTCTTGTGCACGGCTGGCAGGTAGACGAGAAGCTCGAACAGAGTGAAGATAATATTACGGCTGTTTCGTGGTTCGAAGAACGAATGACAATCAGTATCAATGAGCTGGAAGATCACTTCTCGAAGTTCAGGATATCGGATGCTCTACACGCAGCCTATAAACTGATATGGACCGACTTCTGCTCATGGTATCTCGAAATGGTGAAGCCCGACTTCGAGAAGCCCGTTGACAAGATCACGTATAACCAAACCGTCGGCTTCTTCAAGACACTCCTTCGGACTTTGCATCCATTCATGCCTTTCATCACGGAGGAATTGTGGAGTCACTTGCGCGACAAGTCGGACGCGGACTGCATCATCGTCGCTCCCTGGCCACCGGCCAAACCATCAACAGTTAAATTCATCGAAGAAAGTGAGCGCGCCTTCCTCGTCATAAAGGAAATCCGTGACTTCCGGAACAAAAAGGGAATATCTCCGAAGGAAACATTAACCCTGCACTGTTCTGAGAATCCTTTCCCCTACTTCGGAGGAATCGTACGGAAGCTTACCAATATCAATGAGTTTCAGGTTAGCAACGATAAGCCTGAAGGTTCAACTCTGATGGCTGGCACGATGGAATTTATCGTTCCTCTTGCAGTAGCCATCGATGTTGAAAAAGAGCTCGAATCGATCGATCGTGAGCTGACCTATCTGCGTGGCTTCCTGGAAACTGTGGACAAGAAACTGTCAAACGAAAAATTCGTTTCAAGTGCGCCGGCAAAGGTCATTGAAACAGAGCGGAAGAAGAAAGCGGATGCGGAGGCGAAGATCGGCGTGCTGGAACAGAGCAGGGAGAAATTAAGAATTAAGAATTAAGAATTATGAATTAGCTATCACGACCTACGGTCGTGGCTTTCAATCAGCCGTAGGCTGGCCGCTAATTCTTAACTCTTAATTCTTAATCACTAGTGTCCGGTAAACTCCGGACTACTGGTGATTTCAGAGTTTTCCGATTCAATTTCGAACTTTCTTGATGCTTTTCTAGATTCAAGGTGTCATGTCGGAAACAGGTTCCATTCTGTAGGGGTTTTGTTAATTTGATTCTGAAGCGCTTGATCCGGTTTTTTTAGGAAGGCGAATAGGTCAATGTAGGTCATTAGGTGGATCCTGATGATGCTCGTGAGATTGGAGAATGACCACTTTCTAGCAGCTTTGGCCTTGATTAATTTAATCAGCAAGTCGGCAATCAGAGCACACCAGATCTGAATCTTGATTGCGTTTTCACTGTCTCCCAGAAAGTACTTCAATGGATAGTTTTGCTTGAGTCGTTTGAAAAGTATCTCGATCTGCCATCGTCTCTGATAGATGGATGCTATGGTGGCTGCTGCCAGTTTGGTGTTGTTAGTAATAAATTGAAATTTCTTTCCAGACTGAGGGTCAATAAAATGAATCATTCGACATTTAACAGTGGGGTGCTCATAATGAGTATGGCCTAGAACACCCAGCCTGTCCTTGTGAACTCCCTTACTCTTTTGATGCTCACTTACTTCGAATTTTTGAGCTGCCTTGAACACAGCTCCTTTCCTTTTACGGGTGACCCAAGTGACCTTTTCATTTTCAAATTGGCTCAGCCTGTCATAGTTATTATAACCCTTGTCAAAGACTATGATCGATCCCTCAGGTAATTTGAGATCCTTCAAGAATGGAGCATCATGACTGGCCGCGGAACTGTATCGAATGAGGCAAGGTACATCTTCATCGCTCTTAATAAGGGTATGGACCTTAATACCGCCCTTACGTCTGCCATTCGATGAAGGTCGTCCAGCGTTGCTCAACACTTCGCTAAACAAACTAATGGTGGTGGAGTCAGCAATGTAAAGTCTGGATCTAAGTCCTTTTCGGCTGTCCGGTAAAAAACGACGATGCCGATCGTAGAGAAACTGATAAATCTTTGCAAAAACAGACTCTGATCGACGCGAATTAGCATCACTAAGTGTACTGCGCCGAGGGAACGCTTTAATGCCTAAATGATTTATGCGATGTTCCCACGCCAACATCCCAGTGGTTACCTCCCTGAGAGAGGAGCAGTTATTGAGAATGCCATAAAGCATGCTCACCAGATGCGCGTGTGTGGTGAAATGCTTATAGTACCTATCCGCCTTATTCATTGAAGAAATCCGGTCAATGGACGTTTTAGGAACGAAACTTAAGACCTGGGAGAAAATCGGCTGTCCGGTAAAAAACTTACTTTTGCTCATGTTTATTCTTAAGTGTGGTAACTCAAAAATAAACTATAAAGGGAGGCGCGAGCCTCCCTTTTAAAATTCTCCGGTTCCCCGGACACTAATGATTCTTAATTCTTAATTTTTCAGAATCTTGCCGCCAGCAGCAATTCTATGCTCTTGTGTTTGAGACCAAACTTGCGCGCCACGTGTTCGTTGGTTAACCCGCCTTTGTAGGTATATACTCCCTTCATGAACCACTTGTGGGAGAAGATCATGGCTTCCACCCCGCCTTCTTCAGCAGCGCGCAGGATAGTTGGCGTAAATATGTTGCTTAGCGCATTGGCCGCCGTATGGGCCACCCGTGATGCAACATTCGGCACGCAGTAATGAATAACACCGTGTTTCCTGAACACTGGCCTGTTCAGCGAGGTCGGCTCCGACGTCTCAATGCAACCGCCCTGATCTATGCTCAGGTCAATGATCAGCGAATCCTGTTTCATGCGACTTACCATTTCTTCAGTAATCACATGTCGCGGTCTTCCCTTCTCGGCTCGCAAAGCGCCAATGACAACATCAGCCGTTTTCAATGACTCGCCCAGCGTAACGGTATCGATAGTGGACGTATAGATCTGTTGACTCAACAAATGTTTGATGCGTCGCAGCTTGTACAGATGATTATCGTACACTTGCACTTCGGCGCCCAGGCCGAGCGCGGCGCGCACCGCATATTCAGCTACGGTGCCGGCTCCGACAATCACGACCTTCGTGGGCGGTACGCCGGTGATGCCACCCAAAATAACTCCCTTTCCTCCGTTGGCGGTGCTGAGATATTCTGAAGCGATTCCCATGATGGTGCTTCCTGCTATCTCACTCATCGCACGGATAATAGGCATTCCACCAACTTTGTCTTCAATAAACTCATAAGCCAGTGCCGTGAGTTTTTTCTTCATCATCGCCTGCAGACTTTCGACTTTAAGCTGTCCGATCTGCAATGCTGAGATAAGAGTCTGACCCGCATGCATCAACTCCATCTCCTCCATGGTAGGAGGCTCTATCTTTAGAATGACATCGGCCTGATATACTTCCTGTGCTGAATAAACGATCTTGGCACCAGCGTCGCTGTACTGCTGATCCGTAAACTTCGATCCCATCCCCGCCGATGTCTCTACCCATACATCGTGACCGTTGTTGACCAGGAGGGCGACAGCATCGGGTGTTAAGCTGATCCGGTTTTCCTGTAACGATATTTCTTTAGGCAGGCCTATAAAGAATGCATGCCTGCGCTTTCGTACTTCCAACGTTTGTTCCTGTGGTGTGATGCTGGCTTTCGCCAACGCCTCAAATCCTGTTTTCTTCTTCTCCGTCATGGACTGTAATCACTATAGTTCGGTGTGTGCTGTCAGTTGCCTGAATGGTAACAATGCCATGGGTCGGAGGAATGAGCGATGGAATCTTTTCGGGCCATTCGATAAAACAGGCACGACCGGAGTAAAAATATTCGTCCGTACCAATATCGTATGCTTCCGCCTCGTTCCGGATCCTGTAAAAATCAAAGTGATAGATACTCCCGTTGGCTCCTGCTTCATACTGATTGACAATGGAAAAAGTCGGGCTACTCATTGTCTCGGTCACCCCCAAAGCGGCCCCTACTGCCTTTATGAGGGTAGTTTTTCCTGCTCCCATGTCTCCCTTGAACAGCCAGATCCGGTACTTCGACGCCAACATTGAAATCGCCTGCGCTACGACACCCAGTTCGTCCAGCGTGACGCCGGCGAACACTTGCCGCCCAAGGTCATGATGCATTCTTCGAAGTTAAGAAAATTAGTGGAATGATGATCTCCTCCATGCTCACTCCGCCATGCTGGAAGGTATCCTTATAAAAATTGACGTAGTAGTTATAGTTATTCGGATATGCAAAGAACTGGTCCTCGATCGCGAATACGTACGTGGACGATACGTTAAGCTTTGGAAGAAATAACTTCTCAGGACGGTTCACATTCATGATTTTGTCTCCTTCGTACCCCAGATTTTTTCCCTGCTTGTAACGAAGATTGCTATTCACATTCCGGTCGCCAATGATCTTAAACGGTCTCTTCACACGGATCGTACCATGGTCGGTAGTAACTATCACTTTGACATCCTTCTCGGAAAGCTTTCGCATAATATCGATCAGCGGTGAGTGAAGGAACCAGCTCTTCGTAATAGAACGATAAGCCGACTCGTCCGGTGCCAGTTCGCGCACCATTGCCATATCCGTGCGGGCATGCGACAACATGTCGACGAAATTATACACGATCACATTCAGGTCATTCTGAAAAAGGTTGTTCACCGTATCAACAAGATTCCGTCCCTCTTCAAGATTCTTGATCTTATGGTACGACGTTTTGATATTCAAATTGTTTCTGCGAAGCTGCTTGGTAAGAAATTCATCTTCAAAATTATTTTTGCCTTCATCTTCATCTTCTCCCACCCAAAGGTCGGGATGAGTCTTCGCCATCTCCGAAGGTAATTGCCCGGAGAATATAGCATTGCGTGCGTATGCCGTGGTCGTTGGCAAGATTGAATAGTAGGTCTCCTCGTGGTCAACGTTGAAATATTCGGTGAGCACAGGCTCAATAACTTTCCACTGATCAAATCTCAGATTGTCGATAAGAATGACAAATACCGGCTTTTTGCCGAGCTCCGGAAACACTTTCCGCTTCATCAGCTGATGCGACATTAATGGCTTATCTGCTTTCGGATCGTTCAGCCACGATTCATAGTTGCGCATAATGAACTTGGCAAAATTCGCATTGGCTTCAGTCTGTTGCATGTCGAGCACATCGCCCATGCCTTCGTTGTCCTTGTGGTCCATTTCCAATTCCCAGAACACAAGTTTCTTGTAGATGTCTGCCCATTGTTCATGGTTCATCCTGTCCTGGAAGGCCATGCTGATCTTACGAAAGTCCTGTTGATAATTCAGGTTTGTCTTTTCAATCACAAGCCGTTTGTTGTCCAGGATTTTCTTTACGGACAACAGGATCTGGCTTGGATTGAGCGGCTTGATCAGATAGTCAGCAATCTTCGAACCAATGGCCTCCTCCATGATATGTTCTTCCTCGTTCTTGGTGATCATCACCACGGGAAGATTCGGCTTATTATTCTTTATCTGTGTAAGCGCCTCAAGACCCGACATTCCTGGCATGTTTTCGTCCAGGAATACGACATCGAAATGCTTGTCATCTGTTAGTTCAACGGCCTCTGACCCATTGTTGACAGGTGTGATATCATAACCGCGTTGTTCGAGGAAAAGAATATGTGGCTTCAACAAATCGATCTCATCGTCAGCCCATAAAATGCTATATCTTTGCATATTCTGTTTTTTTTAAAATTAATCATTAATCCCGAGGATGTCCGACATTTCGGAAGAGACACGACATGACGTTATCGAACTACGTTCAACAAATCAAAAGCATTCATCCTTTTTCTTCGGTTTTGCTCTGATGACGATACAAGCACGATCCATGGGTACTTTCGGTAGCGCTTGCCTGCAGCCCTTTTCGCAATCATATCATTGATGTTCAACACGATCAGATGAAATGAACAAGAAGAAGATAATTAACGATCCGGTGTACGGGTTTATTACGTTTCAGAGCGAACTCATTTTCGATATCATTTCTCACCGGTATTTCCAGCGTTTGCGCCACATCAAGCAACTGGGTCTTACTGACTACGTATATCCCGCTGCGCTTCACACCCGCTTTCAGCATGCGCTTGGAGCAATGCACCTGATGGGCAAAGCTCTCGACATTCTGCGCAACAAAGGAGTCGAAATCTCTGCTGCTGAATATGAAGCCTCTCAACTGGCAATTCTGTTACACGACATTGGTCACGGCCCATTTTCACATGCCCTTGAAGACAGCCTCCTTCATAATATTGGGCACGAAAGTTTGTCGTACCTGTTTATGGACAAACTCAATGCCGACTTTGGTGGCGCTCTCGACCTTACGCTGCGCATATTCCGAAACAGCTATCCAAGGAGTTTTTTCCATGAACTGATTTCCAGTCAGCTCGACATTGACCGGTTGGACTACCTGAAGCGTGACAGTTTTTTCACCGGCGTGCAGGAAGGAAATGTCGGCGTCGACCGAATCCTGGCGATGCTTAACGTTACGGGCGATAACCTGGTTGTTGAACATAAGGGGATTTATAGCATAGAGGATTTTCTCAATGCCCGTCGCGTCATGTACTGGCAGGTTTATCTGCACAAGACAACAGTTAGTGCAGAGCGAATGCTTGTGAACCTCATCAGACGAGCTCAGGTACTTGCCAGGGCCGGGGAACAACTTGCCGCAAGTGACGCGCTCAAAAGCTTTCTGAAAAAAGAGACGACACTAAACGACTTTCGGGAGAATCCAGAAACTCTCGACACCTTTGGTCAGTTGGATGACAATGACATCTGGGGAGCAATCAAAAGTTGGAAAGATCATTCCGACCAGATCCTTTCTCTACTTGCCGAGATGATGATTCAGCGACACTTGTTCAGAATTCGACTTGGCGCCGAACCAATACGCAAGAATCAGGTGACGGAGATACGAAATGGGGTAATGAAACATTACAAGCTTCTTGGCTCTGAGGTCTCTTATCTGTTTTCTCACGGCACCGTATCCAACGAGGCTTACGCAGAAGGAAAGGAGATCAACATTATAATGAGCAACGGAGAAGTCATCGACATTGCTCAGGCATCGGACCTTCCACACATTAAAGCACTGAGTAAAATCGTAAAAAAAAACTATCTGTGCTGGCCCAAAAATGTATCTTTGTAATCGTACGTTTCAGGCAATCTACACTCAGTTGGGAAATGATGCAGAGGTTTTCAAAATGCTCCAGCTGCAGGCAGATTAGCGTCACCTAACAATCTCGTAAATGGAATTTACCGTCAATCAACTCGCAGGCATATTATCTGGTCAGGTGAAAGGGGATGGCTCCGAAAAGATAACGATGCTTGGCAAGATTCAGGATGCAAAAAAGGGTCAGATTTCTTTTCTCTCGAATCCGAAGTACGAACAGTTCATATACACCACTCAGGCATCGGCAGTAATCGTCAGCAAGGATTTCGTTCCCAGAAAAGAGTTAAGCACGACGCTTATCCTTGTAGACGATCCCTACAGCAGTTTCACGCGTCTTTTGGAAGAGTATCACAAGATGGTGAGCTTTCAAAAGTCAGGCGCCGAAGAGCCGTCTTTTATCGGTACCAATACTGTTATTGGAAAGGGATACTACCGGGGTGCGTTTTCATACATTGGTCATAACGTAAAGATCGGCGACAACGTGAAGATATATCCACATGCTTATGTGGGAGATAACGTCGTGATCGGTAACGATACAATCATTCACTCCGGAGTAAAGCTCTATGCCGACACACGTATCGGCAATAATTGTGTGATACACGCCGGAACAGTCATTGGCAGCGACGGTTTTGGATTCGCTCCGCAGGAGGATGGATCTTACAAAACAATTCCCCAGCTCGGTGCCGTTATCATTGAAGACAACGTTGCTATCGGAGCGAATACTGTGGTTGACTGCGCTACGCTGTTTGGTGACGCGACCACTATACGCAAGGGGGTGAAACTGGACAACCTGATTCAAATTGCGCATAACGTTGAGGTTGGACAAAACACTGTGATCGCTGCTCAATCGGGCATTTCAGGTTCTACCAAGATCGGCGAAAACTGCCTGTTTGCCGGCCAGGTTGGAATAGCCGGTCACCTGACTATTGCCAACAATACTTCTATTGGTGCGCAGGCCGGAATTCCAAAGTCGATTAAAGAGCCTGGCCAGAAATTGATTGGATATCCGGCGATTGACCTTGGCAATTATTTCAGGTCATATGTCGTGTTTAAACAGCTTCCTGAAATGCTTTCCCGCCTTCGTGAACTGGAAAATAAGGTCCAGCGGAGTGAAGGCAAATCCATTTCTGTCGATCAATAGAAGTGCCGGTGGCGAAAGCCCTGCCATCAAAAATTGGATTATCTGGTGTTTGGGCTTAAATTTGCCCACTTTTGCCAATCATGCTTAATATTAAACAGCAAACAATACAGAAGTCGGTATCGCTTTCGGGCGTCGGACTCCATACCGGCGTTCAAACGAACATGACTTTTGTGCCCGCCAAGCCGAATCATGGCATCAAGTTTCAGCGCATTGATTTACCTGGCTCGCCAGTGATAAATGCCGATTGCGATAACGTTGTAGACGTATCGCGGGGAACGACCATTGAGGAAAGCGGCGCCCGGGTGAGTACCATTGAACACACTCTGGCGGCCCTCACGGGCCTTCAAATCGACAACGTCATTATCCAGCTTGACGGCCCCGAGTGTCCCATCATGGATGGAAGTTCCATTCAGTTTGTGGACGTGTTAAAGGCCGCTGGAACTGAAGAGCAAAACGCTCTGCGTGATTTCTTTGAAGTTCAGGAGCCACTCTTCTATCGCGAGGCGGCCCGGAACGTAGAGATCGCGGCGCTTCCGCTGGATGATTATCGCGTAACGGTAATGATCGACTACAACTCCCCTGTACTTGGCAGCCAGCATGCGTCGATAACCGACATCAAGCAGTTTGAGAAGGAAATTGCTTCCTGTCGCACATTCTGCTTCCTCCACGAGCTCGAAATGTTATACAAGAACAACCTCATTCGCGGTGGCGATCTTAATAATGCCATTGTTATCGTGGATAGGATTGTACAGGAAAATGAACTGGAGAACATAGCCAAAATGCTTGGCAAACCTAAGGTTGCCGTTAAGCAGGAAGGCATTCTGAACAACATCGAATTGCGCTACAAGAATGAGCCAGCACGCCATAAGTTGCTGGACATTGTTGGGGACCTTACACTGGCAGGCCGACCTCTGAAGGCTCAGGTGTTGGCTGCGCGCCCAGGCCACGCAGCGAATGTTGCGTTTGCCAAGAAATTGAAAAAGGCGATGCAGGAGTCCGACAAAAAGGGACGTCCTAAGTACAATCCTAACTTGCCTCCGGTCATGGATATCAACAAAGTTACGGCCACGTTGCCGCACCGATATCCCTTTCTGCTGATTGACAAGATTATTTATCTCGATAATGAAAGTGTTGCTGGCGTGAAGAACGTCACAGCGAACGAGTATTTCTTTCAAGGTCACTTTCCAGGCAATCCAGTAATGCCAGGTGTGCTTCAGATCGAAGCAATGGCCCAGATCGGTGGTATCCTGGTATTGAATACAGTACCTGATCCTGAAAACTACTGGACTTATTTCCTGGGTGTTGAAAATTTCCGTTGGCGTAAGATGGTGTTACCCGGCGACACAATGGTCATTCAATGTGATCTTTTGGCTCCTATAAAACGGGGAATCGCGAAAATGACAGGTAGGGGTTACGTTGGAAATACGCTGGTCTGCGAAGGAACTATGACAGCCAGCATTGTTCGAAAAGACTCATGAGCAAATATCCCTTAGCAAATGTGCATCCTGATGCCAGGATCGGAAACAATGTAGTGATCGAACCATTTGCCACCGTTCAGGCGGATGTGGTGATTGATGACAACAGTTGGGTTGGCCCGAATGCCATTCTTTGGGATGGTACCCGGTTGGGGAAGAACGTAAAAGTCTACCCCGGTGCATCTGTTTCATCTGTTCCGCAGGACCTCAAGTTCGCTGGCGAAAAGACGGAAACATATATTGGCGATAACACCGTAATCCGGGAAGCTGTAACCATAAGCCGCGGTACCAATGATAAGTTCAAGACGGTTATTGGCAAGAACTGTTTGCTAATGGCCTATGTGCACGTGGCGCATGACTGTATTATCGGCAACAACTGCATATTGGTTAATGCCGTGCAGGTCGCCGGACACGTCACCATCGACGACTGGGCCATCATTGGCGGAGCCAGCGCGCTTCATCAGTTCGTCAAAGTCGGTTCGCATGTAATGGTTTCAGGAGGTTCATTGGTGCGCAAGGACGTTCCACCCTATACCAAGGTGGCACGTGAGCCACTTAGCTATGCCGGCATAAACACCATTGGACTGCGTCGCCGGGGATTTACTTCAGAAAAAGTGAACGAGATCCAGGAGATCTACCGATATATTTTCCTCAAGGGTCTAAACAATTCAAAAGCGATAGACCTCGTCGAACATGAAGTTCCGGCATCTGCTGAGCGCGACTATATTGTTGAATTCATAAGAACATCGGAACGCGGGATCGTCAAAGGCTACGAAGGTGCCGATTAGGCTGTCATTTCATTAATCGATAAGAATCCCTGCCGTCAAATCGCTGACATGGGTAACTCCCCGCCTCCACCCCGCAAGCAAGAAGCGATCCGGATCGAGTTAAACGGTGTCGGCAAGCGCTTTAACCGGGAATGGATATTCCGTAATCTCACGGAGACATTTCACCCCGGACAAGTATACGCTGTTACCGGCCCTAATGGAGCCGGCAAATCGACGCTTCTCAGCGTGTTATGGGGACAGACTCCTCCAAGTCTTGGCACCATCCGCTATACCGGAGAGAAACGAACAATTCCAGACGACGAAGCATTTCAGCACATAGCCATCGCGGCTCCATACATGGACCTGATTGAGGAGTTTACCCTGGCTGAGCATTTAACTTTTCATTTCAGCATGAAACCGGCACGAGGCGGGATGAACGTGGATACAATGCTCACAAAAATGTATCTCGAGAGCGCCCGTGATAAACATATCTCCAATTTTTCTTCGGGTATGAAACAACGGGTGAAGCTGGCTCTTGCATTCTATACCCAGTCGGATATCCTTTTTCTTGACGAACCGGGTACTAATCTCGATCGCCGGGCATTTGACTGGTACCTGGCTCAACTTGAGCAAATACCCAGTGGCTGCACGATTTTTATTGCAAGCAACCAGGAGGCAGAATATCCGTTGAATGCTCAAAAAATAGATATCACTCGCTACAAGTAACGGTTACATTACCGGCCGTGTGTCTATATATCCGCCGGACAGCATAAGGCAGCTTCCGGGTGGTTTGTTTTTAGCCTTTTTAGATTGATATTGGTAAATAAATCAAAAAGTGGAATCATGAAATTTGTGACCAAGTGGAGTTCGTTTATCACGTTGTTTGCAGCTATCCTTGTCCTGAGCAGTTGCGGAGGTGACGACCCCGAAAAATCCGAAGAAGAGGTACAGCTTGAAAAACTGAAAGGAACCTGGACAATGGCAAGCGTACAGAACGACGGCGTTGATCGTTCGGACGAATATCCAGGTATGAAAATCACGCTGAGCGGAACCTATGTTTCCGGAGGCACTTATGACCTCACCAGCTCAGCCACCGATTGGCCAAGTCTGAGTCCATGGAAAGCAAGCGATAAATGGAAATTCAATTCTGCCAATGTATCTAGCATTATCGTTCGGGTGACCGACAATCTGGACATGAACTATACACTTGGAAATTCTGATAAACAGCTCACTATTACGTTCAATTATAGCGGCCCGGGTTTCAACAACAGCAGAACTTCGTCGGTTAGCGGCAGCTGGACATTTACCTTTACGAAGTAATTTTTAACATCCAATATTTCAGGAAAGCCGTCTCTATGGGACGGCTTTCTTTTTTTACGGGAGCTATAACGGACAAGTCTGCTGTTTTTTGTGAGAACCCGAGGCAATTCTATTTCAGCACCACTATGGTTATCCCATCACCGCCGTGCTCAACATGTTCGTCGCGAACACTAGCCACTTCGCGATAACGCTTCAGGTGATCGCGAATAACTTTGCGCAGAACCCCCTCTCCTTTTCCGTGAAGTATTCTGACCTCGCCAACTCCCAGCAATATGGCAGTGTCCATAAACTGGTCGAGAATGCCGATTACCTCATCAACGCGTTTTCCACGAACGTCCAGCGTATCACTGAAGTTCGCCCTCTTTTCCAAAACATTTATACCTGCTGACCGCAGTCTATTCGTTACTTCTTTCTCAACGGGTACATCTGCCTTCTCAAGCCGGTCGAGCTTCGTGACCGATTTTAACAAGCCAAATTGGACCGTAGCATTCTTTCCGCTGATGGACAGAATTGTACCGGAACTATCCTGCCCAACGATGCGTACGCGATCACCTTCTGAGAAAACCGGTGCCGCTTTTGGCGCCTGCGCCTCTACGTCGCCTACCCTATCCGTTAGCGTTCGCAAGTTCTGCCTGACCTTCAGCGTTTCTTTCTTCTCCGCCTTGTTCTCTTTGATATGTCTTATCGTCTTTTCAATCTCGCGATTCGTCTGTTTCAGAAGGTTTGAAGCATCCTCGCGGGCTTTCGTGATGATCTCTTTTTTTCGGGACTCCAGGTCCGAATAAAGACTTTGATAACGGGAAAGCGATTGTTTTAATTCAGTTTCCTGCCGGTCCAGCTTACGCACCTTTTCTGTGAGCTCCTGTTTTTCTTTCTCGAGGGATCGCACCAGTCTCTCGAATCCCGCCAGATCTTTACCGACAAGCCTCTCAGCTTCTGTCAGGGTATTGGTCGGCAATCCGATTTTTTTGGCTATCTCCAGGGCAAAGGAACTGCCCGGCTTACCAATATCCAGTACAAAAAGCGGCTGCAGATTCTTGTCATCAAAACGCATGGCAGCATTTCTGATTCCCTGTCTCTGACCTGCAAAAAGTTTAAGATTGTAATAGTGCGTAGTGGCTACTCCCCAAACTCGTTTTTGAAGCAACGACTCCAGTATAGCCTGAGCTATGGCCCCACCGAAATTCGGATCCGTGCCTGAGCCCAACTCATCCAGCAACACCAGCGACTTGCTTGTCGCCGATTCGGTGAACACTTTCATATTCCGGAGGTGGCTGCTGTATGTACTCAAATCATTCTCCAGCGATTGCTGATCTCCAATATCGAGTAAGATATCGCTGAATATTCCTACCCTTGAACGATCTGAAAGTGGTACAAGGATCCCGCACTGAACCATGTATTGCAGCAGTCCTACCGTCTTGAGGCAAACAGATTTACCTCCTGCATTTGGTCCTGACACCAGGAGCATACTGTGCTCTTTGTTGAGTTCTATAGACAAGGGCACGACCTCACGCTTACCCTTCAAACTCAAATACAAAAGTGGATGACGGGCGTTATACCAGGTAAGTTCCTGTCCCTGTTCCAACAGAGGAAGATCACCGTTAATCTCTAGTGAAAACTTTGCCTTTGCCCTGATAAAGTCGATTTGAGCCAGGAACCTATACGCCTGACGGAGTGGCTGGAGATGTTCGCGAAATACATTTGTTAGCGCTGTCAGAATGCGGACTACTTCACGCTTCTCCTCATGCTCGAGATCGCGGATTTCGTTGTTGGCTTCGAGTACTTCGGCCGGTTCCATGAACACCGTCTGACCTGTGGCAGACTCATCCATAATGAACCCCTTCATTCGCCGCTTGTGTTCTGCCAGTATCGGAATGACTACACGCCCGTCGCGTATTGTGGGCAGGGCACCGTCCGGAACCCATTGCTCGCTCACGGCATTGCGAAAGATCTGTTCGGTGAGTTTTCGGATTCTTGATTGTTCCTCGCGCAGACGCTTTCTGATTGTAGCCAGTTCCGGACTTGCTGAATCACGAACCATCGATTTGTCGTCGATGGTTGAAAAGACTTTCTTGCTGAGTTCATTTCCGATACTTATCGGTGACGCCAGCTTTTGAAGTTCCGGATAAGTCTCAGCAGATTTATTCAGAAAGTCGCGACAGGCTAGTATCGTCTCCAGCGAATAAGCCATGTTCAAAAACTCGTCGGCTTCGAGCCAATTTCCCTCGAGGGCGACCTTTCTAAGCCACTCTGCCGGATCGAAGAAATGCCGGTCGGGAAACGGTTCACCCTTTTCCAGAATGAGCCTGAACTCAAGGTTTTGCTTCAGAAGTGCCTTGATAAAATTAAACTCTGTACTGAAGCGCATGCGATCGACCCACTCCTCGCCCGCATAGCTGAGACAATACGATTTGAGCTTGCTTCTGATTTGGTCAAACCCCAGTTTCTGTTCAAAAGAATCCGGATAGATCATTTCTTGACTTGGTTCGAAATCATTTGTTGCTCCCGAAGATTAAGGGAGTCGATGAGTGCTGTATAAATCTCCTCCATGAGGACCGGATTTTTCATGTAATAGTCGAAAGACAACCTGAAAATTGAATCAGAGGTGCCGAGTTTCTTAAAAATCTCCGGAGACATGTAGCGAAACATCTGAGACGTTGAATCACGGGACACCCCAACTGTCGAAACTTTTTGCTCGACCAGATAGACCTCCGTCATGGCGCGAACCATCTCCGATTGCCCCAGGAGACCCTTTGGCTTATCCCTTTTTGAGCAACCCAAGAGGAGAAGGGTTGATGCAACCATAATCGCCAGAACGCGCGGAATGAAAACCATCTTATTTACTGATATAAGCATCCCATTACTTCAATTTGGGTGGGGAAAAATACTCATAATTGTTCTATTTTTGGCGAAAACGGCCTGTTGCGACTTAAGCGATCGCAGGTTCAAAGAACAAACTTTATTCCAACAGATAGACCGTGCGGGATCTTTTAAAGAAATTACGCAGATACGAGATACAGATTCGGAAGGCGATCAACAGCCAGATGCAGGGCGACTTCCATTCAGTGTTCAAGGGCTCCGGTCTGGAGTTCGATGACGTAAGACCCTACCAATATGGCGACGACGTGCGCACCATAGACTGGAACGTTTCGGCGAAAGGTCACGGCACGTTCGTCAAAACTTTTCGGGAGGAGAAAGAACAAACTGTCTTTTTCATTCTCGACGTTTCCGCCTCTGAGGACATAGGCAGCCCGGGTAGCACAAAGGCAGACATAGGAAAAGAGATCTGCGGCGTACTTGCATTGTCTGCATCAAAGGAGTCTGGCCATGTGGGGCTTATTTGTTATTCCGATCAGAAAGAAAAGTACATCAAGCCAACGAAGGGTCATCAGCAGGCTTATGAAATCATCGCGACGCTTGCCCGCCTTCAACCGCAGTCGGACAAGACCGACCTCACCAAAGCTATAGCCTTCGCGTTGAATGCCATACGCCGACGTAGTGTTGTCATTCTGATTTCTGATTTTATTGATGAAGGATACGAACACAATCTGAAAGCGCTCGCCCGCCGTCACGATCTTGTCGTAATTCACATTTCCGACAAGCGTGAAACGAGGTTGCCGAAGCTTGGCATCATACCCGTCATAGACAAGGAATCCCACAGAACGCTTTGGGTAAATACTTCCTTCGGCGATTTCCGCAAGAAAATCAGCACGCGTTTGGCTGAGCGGCGAACGGCACTGGAGAAATTCAGCCGCAAGCATCAAATCAATTTCATTTCACTTGATACGGACGAAGACTATGTTCCCAAATTGCTGCGTCTGTTCAAAGTGAGAAACAAATCGTTAAAGACCTGAGTGATGATGATTCGTGTGATGGGTTTATGCCTGGCAATGATCGCAGGCTTGACATCAGTGCAGGCGCAGGAGGTGCAGGTTCATGGCGGCTTCTTAGCGGATAGCCTCGGCATAGGCGAAGAAGGAGGTTATTATCTGACCGCTCGTTACCCGAGTGAACTGAATATTCTCTTCCCGGACTCAACGTACAACTTTGCTCCTTTCGAATACGGGCGCAAAGTTTACTTCCCGACCAAAACGGTAAATGGACAAAGCTATGACAGCGCAGTCTACTACGTGTCTACTTTCGAAATCGAAAAACGGCAAAGTCTTAGCATACCGGTATTTCAATACAACGATCTCGATACTGTTTCTTACGCGTCTCCGCGCGATACAGTACGTTTAATAGAGTTGGTGAAGAACCTTCCCGATACACTGGCAGTTCAAAACCTTCCATTGAAGACGAACACTGCCTACCAACTTGTTCCCTTCCTATTCAATTATCCGATTCTTATAATCGTTTTGGGTGTATTGTTGATTCTGGCACTGATAGGATGGCTGGTGTTTGGCAAGAGAATAAGAAAGCACTATCGCATCAAGCGTATGGAGAAGGCCTTTCAGAAATTTATCGGTACATACACCACCCAGGTTAATGAAATCAGGCAGGCCTTCTCGCCTACCCGAACTGAACACGCACTGGTAGAATGGAAACGTTACATGGAGCAACTGGAGTCAAGGCCATACACCAAACTCACAGCGCGGGAAACTATGCGCATGGAGAACAACGAGGTATTAGGCAGCAACCTCCATTCAATTGACGGCGCGATCTATGGCCACAATACAAGTGTTGTAGAGCCGCTTGAGAAACTGCAGTCATTCGCACACGAGCGATACAATAAGAAACTGGAGGAGGTGAAACATGGATAAGGATACCTGGCTTTCACCCGAATGGTTTCAGATCTCTACGTTGCAGTCGTTTGCCTGGGAGAACCCGCTGTTCCTCTGGCTGGTGATTGGTGTTCCTCTTTTGTTCCTGCTGCGCTGGCTGATGCGGCTTCGTTTCAACCAAAAGCTTCCGGTTGCAGTCACTCAGAAAGATCTGCATGTGTCTCCCATGACGCTCGTTCGGCTGTTGCCGGACATCTTTCTGATGATGGCACTCGCCTTTATCCTGGTAGCGCTTGCCCGTCCACAAAAGACGAACGAAAAGGTCGAGCAATGGACCGAAGGGATCGACATTATGATCGGTCTCGATATTTCACAGTCTATGCAAATTGAAGACTTTCTGCCCAACAGACTCGAGGCGGCAAAGAGCGTTGCACGGGATTTTATTGATGGTCGTCTTCAGGACCGCATTGGTATTGTCGTTTTTTCAGGCGACGCGTTTTCACTTGCTCCTCTTACAACGGACTACACATTGTTGAAATCTTATCTTGATGAGATCAATTTTGACATGATTGAAAATCGCGGTACAGCGATAGGCAGCGCCCTGGCTGTTGTAACCAATCGCATGAGCGAATCGGAAACCAAGTCCAAAGTATGTATTCTGATTAGTGACGGCGATAACACTGCGGGTAACATCGATCCCATAACTGCAGCTAAGCTTGCAGCAAGCTTCGACATCAAGATTTACACCATCGTCGTGGGTAAAGAGGGACTTGTTCCATATGGCAAGGATTTCTTCGGTCGTCCCAACATGATTGAAAATACAGTCGATGAGACGACGATGCGTGAGATAGCAAAGATCGGAGGTGGTGAGTTCTTTCGTGCCGCCGACAACAAAGCCCTATCTCAGGTGTTCGCCCGCATTGATCAATTTGAAAAGGCTGAAATCAAAGAGACCCGCTTCAAAGACACCTCTGACTATTACTACATCTATCTTCAGTGGGCGATTGCCTTCTTCCTCGTGTGGCTTGCACTGAAGTCTTCGTTCATTTCGAACGTATTGCAGGATTGAAAGATCAGTTAATATTGTCCGGGAACAGAATTAACCTACCGGCGAAAACAATCATCACGATACCTAAAACGATGTTCATGATCCGGATGAATCGTGGTGTGATGAGAGTACGTAGCCTGTCAGCAAGCTTTGCTTTGATAACATCTGTACTGAAAACGGTAGCTACGATCGAGACAAAGAAAACAGTTGCCTTTACCGGATGCGCATAACCCAACCGTGCTGTTGCAACGCTTACCGTCGCGATCCAGAAGAATAATACCATCGGGCTGAGCGCATTAATGAGGAAGCCTTTACCGACGAGTTTGATCCAGGGGCCGCCTTCAATCTTTGCCTGGAACTGGAACGTGGCGAGGCGGCGACGCTTTACCAGCAGATAATAAAGACCGAATCCAAGAAGTATCACACCTCCACCATACGCCATATAGTGACGGAAATTTCCTGCTTCTGTGAACTGTACGAGGCCCAGATAAGACACGAGAATATATACAGAGTCACTGAGCGATACTCCGATTGCAACGAAGACTCCGCTCCTGAAGCCCTTCTCAATACTGGTTTGAATGATCGTAAAGAATACCGGACCGATTAGAAATGCCAGAACAATGCCGGAGATTACTCCATTAACGATGATCTCCATTGACGTTATTTTGAAGGAAGTTTTTCCAGTCTTCCAGCTGTGCGTTCTTCATCACCCTGGGAAATTTATTTTGACCGCCAACTTTGCCCTTGGACTCCATCCAGTCGTAAAATGTTCTGACGGGGATCACATCAACAAACACTTCTTTCAGGGCGGCACTGCGCTCCACAGCATAGTCGTCGTTCAATGCCCTGAGATGCTCATCAATCTTGTCGCGCAAAAGCTTTTTATCCACCGGTGCATCTGTACCCACAAACCAGTGATGCGCGAACAATGACTGGTATGGAATTCCGGCTACGGTGAACTCGGGAATATTAATATTAAAATCGTTCGACACCAGCTCGATGGCCTTGTTCATGTTATCAACCGACAGGTGCTCGCCACACAGACTGAGAAAATGTTTTGTACGACCGGTGATAACGATTTCCGCTTCCTCGAGCGAAGTGAACTTAATGACATCGCCGATAAGGTAGCGCCATGCACCGGCGCAGGTGGACATCAGTAACGCGTATTCCTTGCCCTCCTCTACTTCATCGATCAGCAATGCTTCTGCGTCAGGATTGATTTCACCATGAGCATTAAAGTTCTTCTCTTCGAACGGGACAAACTCGTAGAAGATGCCATTGTTCAGCACCAGGCGCATAGTCCTACGGTTAGGATAAGCCTGGAAAGCAATAAACCCTTCTGAGGCGAGGTAAGTCTCGATGTATTTTATCGGGCGCCCCAATAATTTTTCAAAGCCCTTGCGATAAGGATCGAATGACACTCCACCGTGTGCATACACCTGAAGGTTAGGCCAGATCTCATGAATGTTCTTAATGCCGTGGTGCTTGATGATTTTCTCCATGAGAATCTGAATCCATGCAGGCACGCCTACAACTATTCCAATGTCCCACTCCGTTGCACGTTCGGCAATCTCATCAAGCTTGGCATCCCAGTTCCTTGTTTTGGCAATCTTCTTTCCAGGCTTATAGAAATGCTGAAACCAGAACGGCAAGCGCGCTGCCTGAATCCCGCTAAGATCGCCTTCGAAGAAGCTTCCGCGGTTGTTCAAATGAGTGCTACCACCGAGCATCAAGATTCCCGACTCAAAGAACGACGGCTCAAGATCGTATTTCGATAAAGTAAGTATCTGCCGGATACTTGTTTTCTGAATGGCCTTCGTCATGTCTTTTGTGACGGGGATATACTTGGACGACGCCTCCGAAGTGCCTGAACTGAGGGCGAAGTACTTCACGCGGCCTGGCCAGCATACATTTCGCGCACCTTGCAGCGAGAGCTTCCACCACTCGGAATGTATCTTGTTATAAGTAAAAATGGGAACTTCCTGGCGAAAGCGCTGATAGAATTCCTTGTCGCTTTTTCTGAATCCTCTGAGGATGCTTCCAAAGTTGTAATGCTTTCCGAATTCGGTTTGACTTGCAGCAATAAGCAGTTCCTTCAATTCCTTTTTCTGCAGATCGAATGGCGACGTGTACTCCTGCTCCAACATTTCGCGGAGGGTGATTCCTTTTTTGAGTAATGTTCCAAGGATCGCCATATCTTACGTCGGCTTTAGTGGGTTTAAAGGGCCTAAAATAGGCATGAATATCAAGATTAACATACAGAAAATAACTCAAAACTTGCCATCGGGATGCCAGTTAGTGGCCGTCAGTAAGACGAAGAGCGCAGCATTGATTCAGGAAGCGTACGATGCCGGACAGCGCCACTTTGGTGAGAACAAGGTTCAGGAACTGGTGCCCAAATTTGAGACATTGCCCAAGGATATCTGCTGGCACATGATCGGTCACCTTCAGTCGAACAAGGTTAAGTACATAGCACCATTCGTTTACCTTATACATTCCATTGATAGCGAACGTCTCCTTGCTGAAGTTAATAAACAAGCAGCAAAGTCGAATCGCGTAATACCCTGTTTGCTTCAGGTCCATATTGCGAAGGAGGAAACAAAGTTTGGCTTCTCTACCGACGAGGTGAAGGCTTTCATTAAATCCAGCAACATTGCAACCTATGACCATGTTCGGATCTCAGGACTCATGGGAATGGCCACGCTTACTGATGACGAAAACCAGGTGCGCGAAGAATTCAGAACGCTGAGACTCGCATTTTACGACTTGCGCAATAGTACCCTTCCTGCAAATGCCGCTATGGAAATTCTGTCGATGGGAATGAGCGGTGACTACAGCCTGGCCGTTGCAGAGGGAAGCACAATGGTTAGAGTTGGTTCAGCATTATTCGGCGACCGGAGCTAACGCAGCATTAGAAGAGAACTACAAAGAAGATCACGAACGGTGGTCGCATAATATGAATCAGAAAACTACATTTATCTGGGCCGGTTTACTGGGATGTCTTGGCGTAATGGTAGGTGCCTTTGGTGCGCACGCACTGAAGCCGGCATTAGAGGCTGCCGGTCGACTCGACACTTTCGAAACGGCCGTTAAATACCAATTCTACCACACGCTTGCCCTGTTGGCTGTTGGGCTGATGATGAACCATATACCTGCCAAGGCATTGCACTATGCGTCATTGTTGTTTGTATTGGGGATTCTATTCTTTAGCGGCAGCCTTTACATATTATGTATGACTGGCGTTGGCATCCTGGGAGCGGTCACTCCGCTTGGTGGAGTACTTTTTATCGCCGGCTGGATCATGATCGTGGTTAGTGTCGTTCGAAAGTAAACGGCACCTGATAACCTACAGCATGTTCGGCCTATTCAATGCATTCGTGCTTTGACACTACTGTAAACAATTGACGCTTCGCACTCATGTGAAATGTTCCTAATACCTGCGGGCCAGCGGAGAAACGGGAATAAAAAAAGAGAGACTGTCAGTGACAACCTCTCTCTTATGGTTTTGAACCTATATAGCTCTTACCAGTGTGGTACAGTTCTTACTGTGGTTGAACCTTCTTCTCCAGTACGTTTGTAGTGAAGGAGATTTGTGCACCATCCGCGTTGCTTGCGTTTGATACAACAGTTACCACTTTGTTTTGACGACCCATTTTGCCTGCGCTGTTGAATGCGATTGTGATCTCACCCTTTCCGCCAGGAGCGATAGGATCACGCGGCCAACCCTTTGGAGTTGTGCATCCGCATGTAACCTGAACGTTGGTGATCATGAGAGGCTCGTTACCAGTGTTTGTGAACTTAAAAATATGTTCAACTTTATCACCCTGAGCGATATCTCCGAAATCGTGAGTGCTCTTCTCAAAAGTGATCACTGGACCATTCGCTTTCGCAGTGGCCACCTGAGCGAAACCTTGCCCGGCAAGTGCCAACACGACTAACAGGAAAAAGTACTTCTTCATACCTAGATTTTTCTTCAAATTTAGCGGAATACAGGCAACAATGTTGCCAGATTTTAACTTTTTTGTGTAACTGGTTGCCACCAGTCGCCAATTTTCACTGCGAATGAAGCGAATTCCATGTCAGACGAAATCACCGAAACATACGGTAAAAGGGTACGGGTAAGGGCCTGCGGGTTATTGTACGAGAATGATAATCTCCTGCTCGTTAATCACACTTTACCGGGTCGCCCGGAATGGTGGGCCCCTCCCGGCGGCGGCGTCGAATTCGGTGAAACTTTGGAGGACGCACTAAAACGGGAATTTGAGGAAGAAACGGGACTAAAGATAACGGTCGGGCAATTCGCATTTGGTTGTGAATTCATCGGCGGATCTTTACATGCCATCGAATTATTCTTCCACGTAACTCGGCTCAGTGGCACTCCAACGATTGGCAATGATCCTGAATTAGCAATCATTACCGACGTTCAATTTATGGCTCCACAACAGATCAACTCACTGTCCCGCGATGCAATTCATGGCATCTTCAAACTTGTTAGCGTGCCCAATGACCTTCTCCAAATGAAAGGGTTCTTCCGTATATAGACATTCTAAGCGACGACAGTTTGTGAATTAACCACCAAAATATTTATACTTGTAGAAGTTCCTGAACGCATTCGCAATAACAGGCACATTACCCGGGCAGTTATAAACTTTGCAGACCACGTCGCTAACATATAAACTCATACGAAAAGTGAAAGACAACCAGTTCGATGAAGAACTGATTGATCAGTATCACTTGCTCATGAACATCGGCACCAAGGATTTCCAACTGCTTGTTCTGGAGCCTGGAGAAAACAAGGTCTTGTTGCTTGAAGATTTCGTATTGCCAGGTCTTTCATCGAACGACGAACTGCTGCAAATCCTGGATCAGCTATTTGATTCACACGCATTCCTGAAGGCCGGTTTCTGGAAGAAGATCAAAGTGGCGATCAAGAATCAAAAGTTTGTGCAGGTACCCGACACGTTGTTCGTTCCCGAATCCGCGGGCGAATACCTGAAGTTCAACGCGTCAATAGACATGAGTCGCGAGGAGTGCATGGCCACGTACAATGAACGCGCGCGGGCCGTGACAGTTTTCGCTATCAACAGCGACCTTAAGAACTGGCTGCTGCGATTATATCCTAACAAGCCGCCGATCATTACTCATCAATCTGCCTCTTTGATTGAGGGTACCTTGCAATATGCACGCGATCGCTACGACAAACCGTTGTACATCTATGTGGACCGCTTCAAGCTCCACATAATTGTCTGCGAACAGGGGCGTTTGTTATATTATAATCAGTTTGCCATCAAACAATTCTCGGAATATGTGAAGTACATTATGCTGGTGATGAACTCACTTCATATGGACCAGCAATCGAGCCAGGTTGTACTGTGGGGTTACATAGGCAAGAACTCGCCTCACTATCACGAATTCTACAAGTACATCAGCAATGTCACCTTCGGAGCGCCACGACCTGAGAATGGCGGTCTTACACTTGGGTATGTTTTCGACGAACTTCCCCAGCATCACTACTTCGATCTTTACAGCATCAATCTCATCAATCAGTAACCGGTAGTAAGCCGAATTGATCCTGCTTTTCTTTACATGAGCACCTCAAAGCGCATTGCATTATTCCCAGGGTCGTTCGACCCCTTCACTCGCGGCCATGAAGACATCGTGCTACGCGGCCTTCAATTGTTTGATGAGATCATCGTCGCCATCGGATACAACAGTCAGAAGAGCACGCGATACTTCGACATCAACACAATGAGTGATTACATCCGGCAGACTTTTGCCTCGTATCCTAATATCAGTGTAGTAACTTTCTCGGAGCTCACCGCGGAGTTTGCACGACGTAATGGCGCCCGTTTTCTCTTGCGGGGACTCCGAAACACAACCGACTTCGAATACGAGAACAGCATTTCTCAGATCAATAAGAAACTTTTCGAAGAGCTGGAGTCGGTTTTCCTCATCACCACCCCCCAACTGGCATGGATCAGTTCGTCAATCATACGGGAGGTGCATCGCTACGGTGGCGACGTATCGGAGTTCCTGCCTTATAGACTGAAGTGATTGTTCAGGGACCTTGAAGTGATTGTTTGCGAATAACTATTTCGCGGAGCGAACTTCCGACTTGTCGTAGTATTGCTCAAACACGTAGCTGATGGACTTGTACGAGTGCTCCAGCGCATGATAAACTTCCTTTCGGTTCATCCATCGTGTTTCTTCAATGTCTTCCGTAAACGCCGGCCGCATCCTGGTATCATCCACTACATCCATCACATACCATTTCGTCTTTTTGATGATAGCACGGTTGTTCATGGTATAGGTGTGCCACGTTGTGCAAATCTTCTTGCCGAGCTTTACAGTAACATTACACTCCTCTTCAACTTCACGTGTTGCCGTTTGTTTGAACTTCTCCCCCCGCTCCTTCTTTCCCTTAGGAAGGTCCCACTTCTTCATTCGATAAATCATCAGGAACTTGTCCTTCTTGCGGACCAGGCCACCGGCGGCTTTCACCACTTTGAATCGCTGACGGAGGAGTAGCTTTGCTCCCTCATAGTCCCGCACCGAGACATAAAGAGAACGAAGGCTGGAGGGCACCTTGGCATCAAGGAGATTGAGAATGAGATCGAGCTCATTGTCACCGACGTTTTTCGCCCAAACGTGATTTAACAGCTTGGCCTGTGTTATCGGCTCCTTAGCCGAGTCGATGACATGATTGAAGCTTCCCGAATCCGGCTCGTCCCCCTCTTCCAAAATTCTGACGGGAATATCGTTTATGAAGACAATCATGTAGAACAGGTTTACCCAGACTGCCGCAAAAGAGCAAATAATTGGGAAGCAGGCAAGCAGATTCTATATTTTTTCCACTACAGGATTCGAGGTTCATCCACCACGATTAAAATGCGGTGCGCCCATCATCCGGGATACAATTTTAGAACTACCTTTCGAAACTATGCCCATCATCAAGATTCAGGAACAAATGGCCCATTCGGTAGCTACGATGCTGCTGAAAATACAGGCGATAAAATTGAACACATCCAAACCTTTTATATGGAGTTCCGGGTGGAAATCGCCGATTTATTGCGACAATCGATTATCACTTTCATATCCAGATATCCGCTCTGCGATCCGTGATGGCCTCGTAGACGCTATCCGGGAGAACTACTTTACGGTTGAGGGCATTGCTGGCGTTGCCACTGCCGGCATAGCCCAGGGAGCACTCGTTGCCGATAAGCTTGGATTGCCATTTGTTTACGTGCGGCCTAAGCCGAAAGACCACGGGATGGAGAATCTCATCGAAGGGAAGGTCTCCAAAGGGCAAAAAGTTGTTGTAGTGGAAGATCTCGTGTCTACCGGTGGAAGTTCTCTCAAGGCAGCCCATGCCTTGCAGGCGGCAGGTTTCGAAGTGCTCGGCATGGTGTCGATATTCAGCTATGGCTTCGAAATAGCAACCAGAAATTTCTATGAGGCCAACATGTCGCTAATCAGTTTGTGTGACTACAACAGCCTGCTGCAATCTGCCCTTCTGGACAAGTATATAGACGACAATCAGGTAGTGTCTCTTAAGTCGTGGCGGGTTGATCCTGCTAACTGGATGAAGTGATGCTGGGGTAAATCCAGCAATGATCACTGGCAGGAAAGCGAAACCATTCAATTACTCATCCGACCGGCTCTGACATGAACAATAGCGGGACCGACATTAACACGAATACTTTTGCGCCCAGGCACACCGTTGCCCCTGATCAGACAGCCAGGCTTCCCGGTCTGAGCAAGGGAATGCACGTTATTGTAATTGGTGCCGGCAGTTTTGGTGGATGGTCTGCATTATGGCTCCTCCGACAGGGACTGCAGGTTACATTGGTAGACGCCTGGGGTGGCGGTAATTCACGTTCCAGTTCCGGCGACGAGACGCGCGTAATCCGCTCAACTTACGGAGCCAATGAAACGTATTTTGATCTGAATGTCCGTGCACTTGAACTATGGCGCGAACACCAGCAATGGTTTGGGAAACAAGTGTTCTTCAATGAAGGCGTACTTTGGCTTTGCTACAATAAGAGCACGCCAATGGTAGACGATTCAATACCGTTTGCTTTGCGCCATGGTGTTCCTTATGAGTATTTGTCGCAGCAACAACTTTCAGATCAATATCCGCTTGTTCGTTCCAGTGATATCCACCATGCATACCTCGATCGATCGGGTGGATACCTCAAGGCAAGAGAAGCGACAATTGCCGTTCAGGAGCTTTTCATTAAAGAGGGTGGCACTTACCTGCAGGATCGCGTCAATGTACCTGAGGCTGAAAGTGGCAGCCTGAAAAAGATAACTCTTGGCTCTGGCCGGAATCTGAGTGGTGATGTTTATTTGTTTGCCTGCGGCTCGTGGATGGGACAAATGTTTCCTGATGTGCTTGGCAATGTGATCACCTGCACGCGACAGGAAGTTTTCTATTTTGGAACTCCTGCAGGTTCCGGTTACGATCAACTGCCGGTATGGGTCGACGTAGACGGGCGCGATTTTTATTATGGAATTCCCGGAAATGCCGGACGGGGATTTAAAGTCGGTGTCGATATTCGCGGCGACGTGTTCGAACCAACGAGCGGTGATCATACTTACTCTCCGGAGGTATTAAGCAAGGCCCGCAATTTTCTTGCTCATCGATTTCCTGGTCTTGTGAACGCGCCTCTGCTGGAGAGCCGGGTTTGTCCCTATGAAAATTCCCCCGACGGAAACTTTGTATTTGATGTCCATCCTGCTGCCGGGAATGTCTTGTTCCTTGGAGGGGGTTCCGGACACGGATTTAAGCATGGGCCTGCATTAGGTGAACTGGTGGCCGATGTGCTTACAGGTCGCAGGCAGCGCCCGACGCTGTTTGCGCTCTCCCGCTGATAAGTTATGGCTTCGGTTTCGTGTCGACCATCGACGCAGTAATGCGATTCAATTCTTTCATCTTATATGAAAGATCGCCTTTCAGCTGATCGCGAATCCTGCTCATGTTGTCAAGCAGTTCGTCAGTGTCTTCCGGAATGGCTTCTTCAAGATATTCACGAATGCGTTTCGATATAGTTGGCGACTTCCCGTTGGTTGATACTCCTATCTTCAAATTGCCTCTGGTCACAACCGACCCCATGTAGAAATCACACAGATCAGGTGTATCGGCAACGTTAACCAACAGATTGCGATTTCTGGCAAACGTAACTATTGTCTCGTGCAACGCCCGGTTATTGGCAGCCAGGAGCACCAGGTCCTTTTTCCACAGATCCCATAACTTGAAATTTCTTTCGATTAAAGTAACTGTTGGATGCGTCGCGGCAAGTTCGCGAACAGGCTGCTGTATATGACGGGCCACGAGCGTGACGCGCGCCTTTGGGCTGTTCTTCAGGATGGCATTTAGTTTTTCAAGCCCAACCGGACCGCCTCCTACAATAAGGGTTTCCAGGGCCTCCAGCTTTAAAAAAACAGGAAACAGATTGTTACGCTCCATACTGACACCAATCAATTGGGTGCAACCTGCTACTGATAATGGACAATCACTTCCTGAGTGATAGCATTCAGATTGTGCAGGTAGTTCACCACTTCTCCGACCACAATTACGGACGGCGAACTCATATCTGCAACGTGAGAGAGAGCAGTAATGTTAGAGACCTTTCCGGTGATGACGCGCTGCGTGGGCAATGTACCGTTCTGTACAATGGCAACTGGTGTGTCGCTTCTTCCCTCCTGCAGGAACTTGTCCATAATGGCCTGTAGCCTGTTGAGACCCATCAGAATGACAATGGTTGCTGTCGAACGTGCTGCCAGAGAAACATCGTTGGAGATTTCTCCATCGCGGGTAGTTCCTGTAACGACCCAAAAGCTTTCACTGATGCCTCGTGCTGTGACAGGAATGTTAACCGCTGCCGGAACCGATATTGCGCTACTGATGCCAGGCACCACAGCGGTTTTTAAACCATGTTCAGCAGCAAATGAAAGTTCTTCCGAACCTCTGCCGAATACAAAGGGATCGCCGCCTTTCAATCTGACCACGTGGCCGTATAAGTAGGCAAACTCAACGATCAGCTCGTTGATCTCCTCCTGTTTGTAAGAATGCATTCCCGCACGCTTTCCAACGCATAGCGATGGCGTTGTATCAGGTATAAGCTGCAATATTTCTGCAGACACAAGGGCATCGTACAGCACGATATCGGCTGCCTCGATGGCCTTAATAGCCTTTACTGTAATAAGCTCAGGATCGCCAGGACCGGCGCCAACGAGTGTTACCCGAGGCGCAGGGTGCGATGATGTGAAGAGTGCCGGGATCATTTTTCTACAGCTACTTTTTCTGCAGAAACAGATCTTGAAGCAGCTGCCGCCTCAGCAAAGGCAAGCGAATCCGCAAGGAAAGAGGCAGCAAACGCCTCGCCTGGCTCGTTCTTATTGATGCGCAGCACGTGCTCCCGGAAACCACCTTCGAAAGTGAAAGCACCGGTATCCACAAACTCACGCTGGAAATCGTTCATGACCTGGATCTGTGTACTTGGCTTGATGTCGCGGCCCAGCAACAGTGCTTTAGCTGTATTGATAAATGCGCTATAGCTGTGATAGATCGAATCAGCATACTGGCCGCTCTCAAAATTCTCGCGCGCCCATCCAAGTTTGTCTTCTGAATCGTAGAGCAAGGTTGCAACAAGATCAATCATCACACCAGCGCATTCGCCAACGGCAGTATGAAGTATGAAATTAGCATCCTGTCCCCAGTCGATGTATTCCTCAGGCGTGGTCGAAGTAATGTCTCCCAGCGGCTTGAGAATCTGATAGAAGTGGTTACGTCCCAGGCGCTTGAAATAGTCGTGATAGTATTCACCGTCCTGCGAGTTAGTCTCATAGTCGGTGAGCAGAAAACGAAGTGCCTGAGGCCCGCGCTTACTTGGGATCTTGATGATCTTATCCGATATGATTCCTTCACCATTTTTCAGGCGGCCACCACCGAGCAGAACAACCAATGCCGGTAATACCTTTCCCTGCTTGTCCTTGATTGTGCTTCCGTGCAAACCTATACCTGCAAGGCCATGCTGTCCGCATGAGTTAGGGCACCCGCTTATCTTGATCTTGATATCGCTGTTGAAGATCAGGTCAGGGAATTCATTGCGAATTACCTTTTCCAGCTCCAAAGAAACAGCTGTGCTATCAGAGATACCAAGGTTACACGTATCGGTTCCAGGGCATGCTGTGATATCGGCCACGCTATCGAATCCGGGCTCAGCCAAAGCCAATGCATCCAGTGCTTTATAGAGTGGCTTCAGTGCCTCCGGACGAACGAACTTCAAGAGATATCCCTGATTGATTGTTACGCGAACATCATTGGATGCAAAGCGGTCAATGACATCGGCAAACGCACGCGCGCGATCCGACCTTAAGTTACCCAGGGGAACTCTTACGTTCACACCATAAAAACCTTTCTGCTTTTGTTCGAATACGTTCGTCTTAAACCAACGTGAGTAGCGCGTCTCGTCAACAGTGACTGGTTCGAAAGAGACTGCTTCAGGAATTGAAGGGTCTGGGAGTATGGACGTATCGATCTTGTATACGTTTGACTTAAGCGCCTTCTTTTCTTCCTCCACTAACTGCATCACCTTTTCCAATCCGATGTCTTCAAGGAGAAACTTGAAGCGTGCCTTCATGCGGCGATTGCGTTCACCATATCGATCGAAGACGCGAATGAGTGCTTCGGTGAATGGAATGATCTGATCCTCTTCGAGGAACTCATACGCCAGTTGGGCAAGCGTCGGATTAGCACCGAGGCCTCCGCCGATCACTACCTTAAAGCCCCGCTTTCCAAATGCTATGCGCGGGATAAATCCGATGTCGTGGATAAAAGCGAAAGCAGTATCCTCCTCACTGGACGAAAAAGATATTTTGAATTTACGACCCATCTCCTGGCAAATTGGATTGCGCAGAAAGTAGCTGAACAGCTCATGGGCATAAGGCGATACATCAAATGGTTCGAGCGGGTCGATACCTGCTGTTGGAGAAGCCGTTACGTTGCGAACTGTGTTTCCGCAAGCCTCGCGCGTCGTCACATTGTCTTTAGCAAGCTTTGCGAACAACTCAGGAGTGCGGTCCAGGCTCACATAGTGAATCTGAATGTCCTGCCTTGTTGTGGCATGAAGGGTGCTGCTTGCGTATTCATCAGAAAGGTCTGCGATACGACGAAGCTGATAACTGGAAACGCGTCCAAAAGGAAGCTTGATACGGATCATTTGTACCCCAGGCTGGCGCTGACCATACACACCGCGTACCAGTCTCAGGCCGCGAAACTTCTCGCTGTCAAGGGTACCGTCGCGAAAGAGGCGAATCTTCTTCTCCAGGTCGATCAGATCGCGCGCTACTATGGGATTGTTCAGATCTTCTAATTCGGAACGAAAGCTTTCCATATTTGGACTTTTTTGGTGGTTCTAATATTGTGCGGCGCTGGTTGTCGCCGGGTGATTCATCTTTCAACATTCAGCCTTCCAATCGTTCAACACATTCCCCCGATCCAGCCTACGCTAAAAAGCCTTTCCTGCTTCTCAGAAAAGGCTCCGTATGATAATTGTTTCTCTGTGTTTACAATCTCTCACGTGCCCTTCGCCCCTGCCTTATGACAGCAGCCGAAATACCAATTCAGTAGTTTAGGTTGCCTGGCGCTCAATTGTCTACTTGATGAATAGGCATTAAAGGTAGACGTTAAGAAGCAAATATCAAATCATCCGGGACAAAAAATGTCTATTGGATGACTGGACATTCGCGCAAACCGTTGTTAATCGAGTGGGCTTAATTCTGGTAACCGAGCATCCGGAAAGTTTCTAATGGAAAATCACTCAAAACTTTTTATTAACAATCATTTGCTTTTTACTTAAAATTTTATTATAATGCAGATTGTCAAGGGTTGGACTACAATCACGTCTTAGCGGAGCAACTGTGTGGAAATGCCAATCCTTTTTGAGTGTTTATAGCTTAGACAAAACACGTTTTCCGGGCGAATTTGCTCTTATTTTCACCGACCAACCCGTTTTCCAATTCAGCTTCGCATATTTTGACCCCTGGCGCTAGAGAATGGCCAGAGGACGGCCAGAGGACGGCCAGAAAACCAATGCGGCTTATATCCAGGTCTATTGAACGATTTATAGAACCACAGTCTGTCCGTGGCAGCTTGCTATTTTTTGCCTTGTCGGGAAGGCGGTCGATTTTTTACCGGGACGACGAATTTTAAGCCAGACCAGACATCATCGACCGCGCATACCTTTACATCCACCAGACCGGACTTCAAACCGAAATCGCGAATGATAATTTCGTCCAGATCTGACGGCACCTTCGACGATTTTTTGGGCCATGATACCCAGATCATACCGTCCGGCTGCAAGTGTTTGTGAGCCGATGTAAGGCTGGCCTTAAATTCTGATTGCTTCGTGACGAAGAAGTGGACAAAGTCGAGGTTAGAACGAAATGAGTTCTTAATGATAACGCCTTCCGGCAGCGGTGCAATTGCGTCAAAGTATTTTTCCGGTGGATTGATAATGCAGGCATTTGCACCTGCCTTCAATCCAAGTTTTTTCACAAGAGGGGTTTGTGAGTATCCTGCCATTGATGGGCTATTGTTTTTAGGGAAGTTAGTCCTTCACACCAGATTGTAAAAAACTTCGATGGTTTAAAACAATTCAATAACCAAAAAAAGAACGGGCCTTTCGGCCCGCTCCAGTATTATCAGTAAAGAATACTTTCCCGTATGAATTAGTTGTTACCCAACTTGTCCATTTCCTTTTCGAAAGTCTCTTTGAACTTCTCGTAGTCATAATCGATCTTCAAGCGATCGTCTTTTGATAATCTCTCATTGTAAGATGCAACGAGATCTTCGGCAGATAATTCGATGGCCACGTAGGTTTTATAAGTACCATTGCTTGTCTTCATCAGTTTTTCGCAAATGGTCTTCACTCCGGTGAGTTTCTGATCAACGATCTCACGGTTAAGTTGCTCGAAGCGCTCTTCAACCTGTTCTTTGTTATTCATCTCGCGAGAGTTCGTGTAGTTATCTGTTACTGCCTTCACAGTAGTTTGAATACTTGCTGCCAGTTCTGCGCGTGCGTTCGCGAGACCCTTTTTCTTCGATGTCACCTGATCCTGGCTTTCACCGATTGAGTTTGCGCGGAAGAACTTGTTGGTGGTAAAAAATTCTGAACCGGAGCACGGTACCGATACTTCAGTTTCCCCTTTAGGAGCCTTTTCTTTGCTCTTGCAATTGACCATAAAAACGGCGGATGCAAGCAAAACTACCAGCGTAGAATTCGTAATTCGTTTCATATTGAATTTGAAATTTGGGTAAGCTATACGTTACAATTTAGATACCAAATTTAGCGTCGACAGACTGCCGCAAAAGTCGCTATTGAAGCACTGTTTCAAGCATTTCTGTCATCCGTTCCTTTTCAAGTGTCTCCATAGCCTTATTATAGGCATCTACACTTGACTTGTCGTAATCCAATCCATATCCTTTGACCCGATCGAGTGTGGTGGCATAGATCTCCTTGCCGTCTTTCATCGTTGCAACGCGAATCACACCGGTAAGATAAGTTACGTAAATACTTCCAGTAATGGAGCCTTTCTCCGAATCGGCCTTCACGTCGAACCAAAGCTCAGCCCTGTTCTTTTCGTCTGTGAATTCGAAGCCGTTATTCGCGAGAAGGTTCTTAAGCTTATTCGTAATCTGCGCGTTGGTCTTATCGAAGCCGAAGCTTTTTTCGGTGGATGTAATGAACACCAGTGGCCGGTGTACCTGTAATGCTATCTGAGCTGTTGGCACATTAAAAGTTGAAATCAGCAGTGAATACAGGGGAGAAAGCCCGGAGCCCGCCAGGGAATTGATATCTACTTTTACGGCAACCGTTTGTTCAAGTTCGCGCGAGCCTATTTTATTCATCAATATCTTTGCTTTCCCGGCGTCATCAGATTTATAGGTAGGAAACACGTCGCCGGAGCCTTTTTCGAAAGAAGCGTGTAGCGGTACGTTGGCAACTGGCTTGTTCTTTTCCTTGTAGGTAACAAATGCTGTCGACGTTGGCGAATCCTGGCTGATGCGTCTGTTTAACGCGATGTGAGAAGGGTCCGTTTTCAATGCGATCTTGTCGAGGATACCCTGAATCGAAGTATAGGCTTCATTCACAAGAAGCATATCTTTATTTTCGACGTTTACAGTAATTGCTTCTCCCAAGTATTTCTCAACTGATCGCAGGCTTTGAAAATAATAGGTTACGGCCATCATGTTCTCCCCCGCCTTCTGGGCAGCACGCGCTTTCAAAAAGAAATCAACCGCTAACGTAGTGGCTGTACGACGCTGTTCTTCCTTGATCTGCCTGTAACGGGCAATGGAAAGGCGATAATAAACCCAATAATTCGCGTTGTCCTCCCATGCATCAACCAGCTCGAATTCTTCAATCTCATCTGCCGCTGTAGTTTGGATGGTCTGCTGATATTGTTCCGATAGTTTTTGATTGGTCTCGAGCTGACTTAGAATCGACGTACTGGAAATGTTCACCCTAATTTCCTGAACAAGGTCGTCGAGGGCGCTCTTTTTCGCGCTCTGGATGTAATTATTGTTTCCCGTTTTTACACTGTGACCAATTCCAGTGTAGTACCCATCCTGGTAGGGTGTCGTCTTAAGCCAGGTGGGCTTAAGAGATTCTGGGTCGGGGGGCTGTACTTTGGGGCTACACGCCGCAACAAGCACAAGCGCTAAAAGAAGGGGTACTCTCACAAAATAACCGGTTTCCGGTTTACGTTTATTAAACTACATCCGTGCCAAAAAAAAATTGACCGACTATCGCAAATCTACGGGCCGACGCCCTGCAATGTTGTAGAAGTTAGCCCATTTTTTTTAAATTTAGAATCGCAACTGATTGAAAGTATGAGGCGTGCATTTTTAGGGCTTACCATGATCGCGGGCTTGATCGCCTGCCAGGACAAAGAAGAAGTAAAAACTGAATTTACGGGCAACGAAACGGTTTATGCGTTGCTTCAGGCGTCGGACTATCCAATTAACGGTACGATAACATTCCGGGAGCGTCTGGATGGCAGCACCAGCATCGATGTAGCGTTATCGGGAACGGAGGGAAACGTTGAACATCCGGTTCACCTGCATATGGGCGATATTTCGACACCTAGCGCTGACGTTGCAGCACTCCTTACGCCGGTTCTTGGCTCAACCGGTAAAAGCGAAACAATACTGACTCGCCTCGCGGATGAACAGTCAATAAGTTACAAGGACCTTGTTGCACTTAATGCCTGCATAAAGATTCACCTTTCAGCAACCGGTGAAAGCAGGGATATAATTCTGGCCGGCGGGAACATTGGTGCCAATGCTGCTAAAGATGTGTCGACCGGAAGGTCTGCTGCCTTTGCTACATGCAAGAGCGAATAGCCGGTAGTGCTATTTAAACCCCGGAGAGTCCGAAACTGACAAAAATGCGAAGGGCCTTAATCAGTCCTTAAGCTCTTCACGGGACTGGTTACGGCTGTCCTGATGGAATGATAAGAAACGGTGAGCAACGCTATTGCCACCAGAATAAAGCCAGCCGCAGCGAGCATCCACCACTGAATATCTATCCTGTAAGCGAAATCCTCCAGCCATCGATCCAGACTGTACCAGGCAACAGGCGTAGCCAGCACAATGGAAATCAACACCAGTTTCACAAAATCAACGGACAGCAACCGGATGATGCTTGCCATACTTGCACCCAACACCTTTCTGATACCAATCTCCCTGGTGCGTTGTTCTGCCGCATAAGTAGCCAGCCCAAATAGTCCGAGGCACGAGACCAGGATAGCCAGCACTGCAAATACGAGAATTATGTTGCCCGTATTTTGCTGAGTACGGTACTGAGCATCGATAGCGTCGTCCATGAAAACAAAGTCAAGGGTTCCTTTCGCATCATGTTTTTTATAATGCTGTTCGATTACAGCGATTGCTTCGCGTACGCGTCCGGGTTGCGCCTTAACCAATACGCCATTGTAGTCAGCCTTTTTCCAGCACCGGAATACAAAAGGCTCGATCATCACAGTCATTGGACGAAAATGAAAATCTTTCACAACGCCTATCACCTGCCCTTCCTTACCCCACAGTGTAATACTTTTACCAATAGCCTGATCGTTGGTCCATCCCATGCGTTTAACAGCTGTTTCGTTAACGAGATAAGACGATGAGTCATTTTCATCAGGGTAAAAATTTCTCCCGGCAAGGAGTTCCATGCCCAGAGTTGTCATCAGTTCGCTATCTGTATTTGCCTGGGTCATGAGTAACTCGTCGTTCGCATTCTGTCCTTCCCATTTAAAATTAAATGTGGAATTGTTAAAATCGACCAGCATCCCCGACAATGGAGCAACCGCCGCAATGCCCGGCTGATCTTTCAGCTCTTCCTTGAATGTCAGACTTTGATGGTGCATTTTATTTCGCAGGAAAACATGAATGAGTTGTGAACGGTCGAAGCCGAGATCTTTGTCCTGCACGTATTGTAATTGCTGATAGATGACAATGGATCCTATCACCAGAATGACTGAAAAGGAAAATTGTCCTACGACCAATACCTGACGAAAAGTTAATCCTGAACCATTCTTGCTGAAACCTTTCAAAACTTTTGCCGGAGAGAAATTCGAGAGATAGAATGCTGGATACAGCCCGGCCAAAAGGCTAATCACTAATGTTGATGAAATCACGGTCAGCCAGAATATGGGTGATGCGAAGGGGATCACCAGTGACTTACCAGAGATGTCGTTCAGCAGTGGCATTGAAAGCTGCAGAAATGCCAGGGCGAAGATCACTGCGATCGCTGTAAGCATAAATGACTCAATCAGAAACTGTACCACCAGCTGTCTGTAAAGCGCGCCAATCACTTTACGAATGCCAACATCCTTTGCCCGATGCGTGGCGCGTGCAGTGGTCAGATTAACGAAGTTGAATACCGCGATCAACAACACCATCATCCCAACGGCAAGAAATATCCGTGTATAAATCAGACTGCTTTGTACAGCATTGTTGGTTTCGAAAGCAAAATTGGAACGAAGGTAAATGTCCTTCATTGGTTGAAGCAAGAGTGTACGGGCATCATCCTTCGAGTTATAGTCTGAATACCGATCAATGTAAGTACGCAGTCTTGCATTAAGAGAAGCAACGTCTGTCAATGGCTCGAGTTGAATGTAGGTTTGATAGGAATTGTTGCCCCATTGAAAATCAGTATCCTTTTCAAGTGCTGCCATCGACATCAGTACACTGTACTGGATATGTGAATTACGGGGAGCGTCTTCTGCTACTCCGGCAATGCTGAGCAAGTATTCTTTTCCCCAGGATGTTAGTTTCACGAGTGTACCAAGAAGTCCTGGCTTCGATCTCCAGCCACTGCCAAACAATTGAATGGCTGTTGTCTCATTCAGTATGATTTCATCAGGACGATTCAACACGGTTGCCGGATTGCCAACGATCAGTTTGAAGTCAAACATGGAGAAGAAACTATTGTCTGCATAACGCATTGAGGGTGGCTGAATAACTTTATCACCCAGTTCTATAAATCCGGAACCTGTCCCCAGCCTGCAGGTCTCGACAACTTCAGGAAGATCCTTCTCCATTGCTGGCGCAAGGGGACCTGGTGTTGAGGCAACATCGTAGACAACGCCTGCCTGCTTTTGCTTCTCGACCACGCGATAAATGTGAGAAAGGTTCCTGTGGAAATGATCGAAGTTTAATTCGTCATAAATAAACAGGCCAATGCCCAGGCAGCAGGCCAGTCCGATCGAAAGGCCCGCGACGTTGATGAGTGTGTATCCTTTGCTCTTGAGAAGATACCTGAAACCGTAGCGAAGGTAGGTTTTGATCATGGCAATTGGTTCGGGACCCGGTGTTAATGAAATCGAAAGGCCGCTGAATACCAAAGCCTAAAGAATAAATGATGCCAGATAAAATGTGCGAATCAATACGTCAAACGAAGTATTGATATTCTGCACTGTACGGAACCGGTCAAAGCCGTTCGTTGCCGGGTCAAGAGGAATCACAACCAGAAATCAGAACGGGACAAAAAAATCAGGGCACCTCCGGTGCCCTGAAACAAAATCATCAAATCAATAAATCAACAAACCTGTCCAGCTATAGGCGGGATCACCAAATGGATTTAGTCTCCTCCTTTTGACTCGACTTCGTAAGAAGTAAATGAGGCCGACAGGTACTCGCGGTTCATGCGAGCGATGTTGGTGATGCTTATTCCCTTAGGGCATTCAGCTTCGCAGGCACCCGTTACTGTGCAGGCGCCAAAGCCTTCTGCATCCATCTGTGATACCATCTTCTCAGCGCGCTCTTTGCGTTCAGGTTTGCCCTGAGGAAGCAATGCAAGCTGAGACACTTTAGCACTTACGAACAACATTGCCGAAGCATTCTTACAAGCTGCTACGCAGGCACCACAACCAATGCAGGCCGCTGCATCAAATGCTTCGTCTGCTATCTTTTTAGGAATTGGAATTTCGTTTGCGTCAGGTACACCGCCAGTATTTACTGAAACGTAACCACCGGCCTGCTGAATACGATCGAAAGCTGTGCGATCAACCACTAGGTCCTTAATAACCGGGAAAGCCTTGGCTCTCCAGGGTTCGATGGTGATCGTCTCGCCATCTTTGAAAGTGCGCATATGCAGCTGACATGTTGTTGTCTGCAACGGTCCGTGTGGACGCCCGTTGATATAAAGGCTGCACATTCCACAAATACCTTCGCGACAGTCGTGATCGAAAGCGACCGACTCCTCACCCTTATGGATGAGATCGTGGTTCAATACGTCGAGCATTTCGAGGAACGACATGTCTGTAGACACATTGTTAAGCTGATAAGTCTTGAACTCACCCTTTGTGTCCTTGTTCTTCTGGCGCCAGATCTTGAGCGTTATCTTCATAATTAATAAAGGCTGCGTGATTACTTGTAGCTGCGTTGTGTCAACTTAACATTCTCGAACACGAGTGGCTCCTTGTGAAGCACCTCGGCCTGATTATCACCCATGTATTGCCATGCAGCTACGTAGGCAAATTCATCGTCCTTACGGAGAGCTTCTCCATCGGGTGTTTGTGATTCTTCACGGAAGTGACCTCCGCATGATTCACTCCGGTTAAGAGCGTCGTCAACCATGAGTTCACCCAATTCAATGAAGTCGGCCACGCGCCAGGCTTTTTCGAGTTCCTGATTCAATTCATTACCAGAACCCAGCACATTTACATTCTTCCAGAACTCGGCTTTAACTGCCTGAATTTTTGTCTTCGCAGTCTTCAACCCTTCGGCTGTACGCGACATGCCACAGTAGTTCCACATGATCAAACCAAGTTCGCGGTGGAACTCATCTACTGTTTTCTTACCCTTAATTGAGAGAAGCTGATTTACCATTCCGGAAGCCTTCTGTTCTGCTTCCTTAAATTCAGGACGGTCAGTGCTGATCTTCTCATAGGGAAGTCCGGCGAGATAATCTCCAATCGTGTAAGGAATAACAAAGTATCCATCAGCAAGACCCTGCATGAGAGCGCTGGCTCCAAGACGGTTTGCTCCGTGGTCAGAGAAATTAGCTTCGCCCAGTGCATACAGTCCAGGCACACTAGTCATCAGGTTATAATCAACCCAAAGTCCACCCATAGTGTAGTGCACGGCAGGATAAATCATCATTGGCATTTCATACGGATTGTCGCCCGTAATCTGTGCGTACATATCGAAGAGGTTACCGTATTTAGCTTCGATCGTCTTGCGTCCATCGCGTTTGATGGCGTCAGCAAAATCAAGGAATACAGCGAGACCTGAGCCAACTCCCCTGCCTTCATCGCACATATTCTTCGCGTTGCGTGAAGCCACGTCGCGCGGTACGAGGTTACCGAATGAAGGATATTTGCGTTCGAGGAAGTAATCGCGTTCTGATTCAGGAATTGAGGCAGCGTCTTTCGCTTTGAGTCCGGGCTTAGCAGTCTTCGGCACCCATACACGACCGTCGTTCCGAAGCGACTCAGACATAAGTGTCAGCTTTGACTGATGATCTCCCGAAACCGGGATACATGTCGGGTGTATCTGTGTATAGCAAGGGTTGCCAAACAACGCACCCTTCTTGTGGGCACGCCATGCAGCCGTCACGTTAGAACCTTTTGCGTTCGTAGAAAGGTAAAACACGTTTCCGTATCCACCGGTGCAGAGCAATACTGCGTGCGCGCTGTGTGACTCTATCTTACCAGTAACCAGGTCGCGTGTTACGATCCCGCGTGCTTTGCCATCAACAAGAACCACATCGAGCATTTCGGTGCGGTTATACATCTTCACTTTTCCATTGGCAATCTGGCGGTTCAAAGCAGAGTACGCACCCAATAGAAGCTGCTGCCCGGTTTGTCCGCGAGCGTAAAACGTCCGCGATACCTGCGCACCACCGAATGAACGGTTAGCGAGAAGTCCGCCATACTCACGGGCAAATGGAACACCCTGAGCCACGCACTGGTCAATGATGCTCACACTGCATTGAGCGAGACGATATACGTTACCCTCGCGCGCGCGATAGTCACCACCTTTAATAGTATCATAGAAGAGGCGATGAATGCTGTCGCCGTCGTTCTGATAGTTCTTGGCTGCATTGATACCACCCTGTGCGGCAATACTGTGTGCACGCCGGGGGCTGTCCTGAAAGCAGAATGCCTTCACATTGTAGCCAAGCTCGCCTAAAGAGGCAGCTGCTGAGGCTCCGGCCAGACCGGTTCCTACTACGATGACATCATATTTTCTTTTGTTCGCCGGATTGACAAGCTTCAGATTGAACTTGTGCTTTGTCCATTTCTCAGCGAGTGGACCTTCCGGGATTTTTGAATCTAGCTTCATATCGCTTCTGTACAGAAAAGATCGTTAAGAGAGGTACATCCAAATAGGGATCAGAGCAAACAGTGCAGGCACTACAATTGCAAACGCACGGCCCACAAATCTGATGACAGGATTGTATTTCAAATGATTAAGACCCAGCGTCTGAAAAGCGCTGGCAAAGCCATGCCACAGGTGAAATGCGAGCACGCACATGCTGATCACATAAAGCAGCACGTAGGCAGGGCTTGAATAAGCCACATCAACGACTGTGAACAGGTCTTTGTATGGCTTGCCTTCGTAGGTTGCCATTCCAATGTCGCCCCAATGCATCTGCGCCCAGAAACCGCGAAGGTGGATAACCAGGAAGATGAAAATAAGAGAGCCGAGGATGCCCATGTTCCGGGACGTCCAGGCCGAAGAGTTCTTTGACACGGCGTAGCCCACAGGGCCGCGCGCATCACGATTCAGTTTTGTGAGCATAAATGCCCAGGCCACGTGAACAAGGATAGCAGCGTAGTTGACGTAGCTGATCACTTTGATCAGCGGGTTACTCGTCATAAACGCCGCGTAAATGTTAAATGCCTGGCCCTGATCTGATTTCAGGAGCTGCAGGTTTCCAATAAGGTGAACAATTAAAAAGAGGATGAGAAATAGGCCGGTTATTGCCATCATCACTTTTCTGCCGAGGGTGCTCGTCAGAAGTCTCGTGAACCAATTCATATGAAGAAGTTAGTGCCGTTTTTTGACTGCGGCCAAAATTACTCCCCAAAGCGGTTAACACCAAAGGGTGGTGCCATTTATACGAATTCTAAATAAATAGTCATGAGTAGTTAGTCCTGAGTCTTTAGTATTGGTTTCTAGTATTTTTAGTATCCAGTAACCGTTTGAAAGAGCGTTTTTGCGCTCTTCGACCTTCCTACCATTAGCCCTTATGTACTCCAAGTACTATTAACCAATACTAAATACTCAGGACTAAGGACTCGGGACTAAGAGCCTTCGGCTCTTTAGAGCAGCTCGAATACAGTTATAATAATGGCGATCGCCATAACGGCAACCAGAAGAAACCATTCTCTCTTGAAGAAATTTACTACTGCATCGAACAAGCGTTTCATTGCTGAATCAGGGTGTTTGATAAGCATAAATCCAATAATCGGGCCCAATGTAAACGGGTCTGATCTACAATGAATTAGGAAAAAGACAGCGAAAACAAACGTTTTCACCAAGTGCCAGTACGAAACTCGAGTCCCGAGTCTGGAAACTACCGAAAACCTCTTTTGTGGGTGCACGCTGCGTCAGGTAAGAAATCACACAAAGCGCACATGGTCGCTGCTCCATGTATTATGTTCAGATATCACACTGTTCCGGAAGTCGATAGTGACTGGACCCGAGGGATTAAGGAACCTGTTTATGATTGAAATGGTGAACTCCAAACAATGACCCACTGTTCACCTGTGAGAGCACATGATCAAACTGAATAACAATTCTCTTTTTCAACTCTCATTTTTCAATAACGAGATTAACTTTACCCCACAACCACTGCTTGATTAATGTATTTGATTTTTGACACGGAGACGACGGGTCTTCCGCATAATAAGACTGCACCCATAACTGACGTGGATAACTGGCCACGCCTTGTTCAACTGGCCTGGCAGCTACACGACGGTCGGGGTGCACTGCTTGCCCGGCATAACTACCTTATCAAGCCCGACGGATTTGATATTCCTTATAAGGCTGAGCAGGTTCACGGAATATCCACCAAGCGAGCAACCGAAGAGGGACGCGATCTGACCGAAGTGCTCGGCCTGTTTGCCGAGGACCTGTCGCGGACTGAGCTTCTCGTAGGACACAATATCGAGTTCGATATCAATATTATCGGTGCTGAATTCATACGCCGACAGCTCGCGACCGAGGCACTGCTTGCCTTGAATAAGCTTGATACGGGAGTGGCCTCAACAGAATTTTGCCAGCTCACCGGGGGGATTGGTGGACGATTGAAGATGCCTACCCTGCTCGAACTGCACAAGAAACTATTCAATCGGGATTTTGGCGATGCTCACGATGCAGCCTACGACGTAGCCGCTACTGCACGAAGCTTCTTCGGTTTGATCAGTAAGCAGATCGTAAAACCGTTGGCTGGAGTCCCTGTAGCAGAAGTCATCTACGAGGAGCCGAACCTCGACGCAGCAAACTTTGCAAAGCGCGAAAAGAAAAAGGCGACCTCTTATTCATTGACCGGAACAGCCGCTGTTCTGACAGATAAGCCCTTCGTTAACCTTCATACTCATTCACAGTTTTCAGTGCTTCAGGCGACATCGGATATCAAGTCGATCGTTGCAAAGGCAAAGGCACTGAGCATGCCCGCACTTGCGATAACCGATATCGGCAACATGTACGGCGCATTCAAATTTGTTCGTGAGGCCTTTAATCACGAAATCAAAGCGATCGTTGGCTGTGAATTATTTGTGGCTGAGGAACGGTTGAAGCTCAAGTTTACGAAAGACAATCCTGACAAACGTTTCAACCAGGTCCTCCTTGCTAAAAACAAGAATGGCTATCACAATCTTGCCAAACTCAGTTCTTTTGGTTTTACGGAAGGGCTATACGGAATTCATCCCCGTGTCGATAAAGCACTGATTCAGGAATATCGTCAGGACCTTATTGCACTCACAGGATCACTGTCGAGTGAAGTCCCCTATCTTATCCTCAACGTTGGTGAAAAGCAGGCAGAAGATGCCTTCAAGTGGTGGCACGGTGTTTTCGGTGATGACTATTATATAGAGCTGAACCGGCACGGCTTGCCGGAAGAAGATCGTGTTAATGAGACGTTGCTCCGGTTCGGAGAAAAATACGGCGTGAAATGCATCGCAGCTAACCAGGCGTTTTACCTGGACAAAGATGAAGCCAATGCGCACGACGTATTACTCTGTATCAAAGAAGGCGAGTTTCAATCCACTCCTATTGGACATGGACGAGGCACACGGCTTGGACTCGCTAACCAGGAATACTATTTCAAATCTCAGAATGAAGTAAAATCGATCTTCAGCGACATACCTGAAGCAATCGACAACATCAGTGAAGTGCTCGAAAAGATTGAGGCGTATACGCTGGAGAGAAGTGTATTGCTTCCAAAGTTCGACATTCCCAAAGAGTTTAATACTGAAGACGAGTACCTCAGGCATCTCACTTATGAGGGAGCCAGGGAACGTTACGAAACACTTACTCCCGAGATAACGGAGCGGCTGGACTTCGAGTTGGAAACCATTCGCAAGACAGGTTACCCCGGATACTTTCTGATCGTTCAGGACTTTACCCGCAAAGCCCGTGAAATAGGAGTATCAGTTGGCCCGGGTCGTGGTTCTGCTGCGGGCTCGGCGGTAGCTTATTGCATTGGAATCACTAACGTGGATCCTATCAAATACGATCTGCTGTTCGAGCGTTTTCTTAATCCTGACCGTGTATCACTCCCCGATATTGATATTGACTTCGATGATGAAGGTCGCGATCGCGTACTGCGTTATGTGATCGATAAGTACGGAAAGAACCAGGTCGCTCAAATCATTACCTATGGTACGATGGCGGCTAAATCATCCATTCGCGACTGCGCCCGTGTGATGGAACTTCCGCTGAGCGATGCAAACATGCTCGCGAAGATGATTCCTGAGAAGCCTGGTACATCATTGGAGACTGCATTCGATGAAGTCAAAGAACTGGCCACTATCAAGAGTGGCACTGACTTAAAGGCACAGGTATTACAGCAGGCAGTCATTCTCGAAGGCTCCGTACGCAATACTGGTACGCACGCCTGCGGGGTTATCATCACGCCTGATGACCTGAGAAAGTTTGTTCCGGTAGCAACGGCCCGCGACAGCGAAATGCTGGTGACGCAATTCGACAACAGCGTTGTTGAGAGCGCCGGCATGCTAAAGATGGACTTCCTTGGGCTAACGACACTGTCGATCATCAATACTGCGCTCCGAAATATTGAAAAAGGAAAAGGTGTCAAGATTGATGTCGATCTGATTCCCCTCGACGATGTTAAAACGTATCAGCTCTTTCAACGCGGTGAAACAACAGGCACGTTTCAGTTTGAAAGTGTGGGCATGCAAAAATATCTGCGCCAGCTGAAGCCTGATAAGTTCGAAGATCTTATCGCTATGAACGCCCTGTATCGTCCGGGCCCGATGGAATACATTCCAACGTTCATTAACCGTAAGCATGGTCGCGAACCTATCAAGTACGATCTGCCTGCAATGGAAGAATTTCTCTCCGAGACATACGGAATCACAGTATACCAGGAGCAGGTAATGTTGTTGTCGCAGAAGCTGGCTGGCTTTAGCAAGGGCGACGCCGACGTACTTCGTAAGGCGATGGGTAAGAAACAAAAGGCTGTGCTTGACAAGATGAAGGACAAGTTCATTGCCGGCTGTAAGAAGAACGATCACCCTATCGAGGTATGCGAAAAAGTCTGGACCGACTGGGAAGCGTTTGCTCAATACGCGTTTAACAAATCCCACTCAACCTGCTATTCGCTCATTGCTTATCATACCGCCTATCTTAAGGCGAACTATCCGGCTGAATATATGGCCGCGGTTCTCACGCACTCGCAGAGCAACCTTGACAATGTTACGTTCTTTATAGAAGAGTGCAGAAGCTTAGGCATCAAGGTACTCGGACCTCACGTGAATGAGTCGGGCGTATACTTTGCAGTAAATCAGGAAGGAGAAATCCGATTCGGGTTAGGTGCCATCAAAGGAGCCGGAGATGCCGCAGTCGAAGCAATCATTCAGGAGCGGGAAGCCACAGGTCCGTTCGTAGACATCTTTGATTTCGCAAAGCGTCTTACCAGTAAAGCCGCGAACAAGAAGACATATGAATGTCTCGCATTGTCCGGTGCTTTCGATTGCTTCAATGGAATCCATCGTCGTCAGTACGTATTCGCGAAAGATAACGATGTAAGTCTTATTGAAAAGGCAATACGCTTTGCCGCCAGAACACAGCAGGAAGAGCAAAGTGCACAGGCCAGTTTGTTTGGAGGACCCTCAGGTACGGCGATGCCAAAGCCACGCATTGAACACGTAGAACCATTCAGTGAGATTGAAAAGCTGAATCTGGAAAAAGAAGTGGTGGGTATCTACATTTCAGGACACCCGCTCGACAACTTCAGATTCGAGATGGATGCGTTCTGCAAGACGTCGTGCGGCGAGCTTGCTGAACTGGAGGCCATAGTTGGACGCGACATTAAAATGGGCGGCATCGTTTCAGGCGTCGAGCATCGTACAACCAAAACCGGCAAACCATTTGGGAAGTTTACGCTTGAAGATTATACCGGCAACTACACCTTCACATTGTTCGGCGAAGACTATCTGAAGTTCAGAAACTTCATGAATATCGGATGGTTCCTGTTCGTTGAGGGCATGGTTGTTCGCAACACCTGGGGCCAGCAGAACCTCGAATTCAAAGTGAGGAACGTTGACCTGTTGAATGAACTTGGGCTCAAGCGTAGCAAAGGCGTACAGGTAAAAGTTAATGCGGCGGATCTTACCGCTGAAATGCTGGGTGCCATTGAGGATGCCTGCACTATTCACGCGGGAAGTACGCCTCTATATTTCAAAATCCAGGACGCAGGAGAGAATATTCAGCTCGAATTGCTGTCCCGGAAGTTCAGGGTTAACCCGGTGAACGATATGGTGAAACAGATGAAAAAGGCCGGGGAAGTGGACGTTTCGGTGGTTATTTAGGACCTGTTTTGGGGGTCTGGACGGGAAATGAACATGACAAACGTAGCCGGTGCACCGAAACAAATGGATACCATCCGGAACGCGTGATGCCATAGGTTTGCGATGTTTTGCGGGGTTTGAACTAAATAAATTACCTTTGCGTTGCTGTTAGTGAAAGGCAAAAACAACATTTTAATTATATACTCGAATGGGAAAAGCAATAGAACTCAACGATGCTAACTTTGATCAGATCATCAATTCTGATAAGCCTGTACTGGTAGACTTTTGGGCCGAATGGTGCGGTCCCTGCAAGATGATAGGCCCCGTAGTAGAAGAACTTGCCGGTGACTATGAAGGTAAGGCTGTGATCGGAAAGCTCAACGTTGATGAGAATCCCTCTGTAACGGCACGTTTTGGTGTGCGCAGCATCCCAACATTGCTGGTATTCAAAGGCGGTCAGATCGTTGACAAACAGGTTGGGGCAGTTCCCAAGTCTGTATTGAACCAAAAATTGCAGGCTCAGGTAGCTTAAGAATATTTTGGATTTGACATTTGAAGGGGTTGCCCATTTGCGGCACCCCTTTTTTGCTTCTCGCTTATGGCAATTTTTATCAATTGCCGTTTACAGATAATTGCAGGTTAGTTTCTAATGTCGGAGTTAACTTGCAACAAGTTTGATCCGGGTTCTGGTGACGTTGAAACACGTATCACGCAAACCACGGTGAGCAAACAAAGGAAATTCAATCAGAGGCCGTGAAGATTACGAAGAAGGAGATTGAAGCAACATCAAAGCTTGAGGCGGCAGCCCGGTATCAATACTTTATAAAAAAAGTCGCTGACACCGAAAAGATGTACTCACTGGTTGATGAAGGTGGGGACTGGGCAATTGCGTGCTTTGGAGAGAAGACACTTTTTTCAGTATGGTCGGCACCAGAATTTGCTGAAGCATGCGCTGTCAGCGAGTGGAAGGGATTCTCGGTAAGAGAATTCAACATAGACGTTTTCGAGAGTGACATTTTCAATGAGATCGACACACACGATCATTTGATCAATGTATTCTCGGTTAAGGGAAGGTCGGGATTCATCGTTGACTACAATGAGTTTGCACGAGATCTCAGCGATGAACTGAGTAAGAATACAGAGTGAGAAATACAGAGTGAGGAACAGTGTGAGAGTGGATTTATTCTCCACTCTCGCACTGTTCCTCACACTGTTTTTTTGAGGCGTTCTACAATTTCCAGTACGGCCGGACACACCAGAGTATTCTTGTAAGTTAGTTCGGTGATTTGAACCATCTTCTTACGGTCGGTATGAGGATACTCCCGGCAAGCCTTTGGCCGGTCCTCATAAATAGAACAATAGTTTTCACCATCGAGAAACGGACAGGGTGAACTCTTCAAGACGAAGTCATTGTCTTCATCAATACGCAGGTATTTTTCAACAAACGCTCCGGGCTTTACGCGCATCGCTTTTGCAATGCGTTCTATATCGGTAGGGTAAAAAATAGGACTTGTTGTCTTGCAGCAATTCGCGCACGTAAGGCAATTGATCTCTTCGAAGACTTCTTCATGTAGCTGATGAAAAGCCTCATCTACTTTGCGTGGCTCGCGCTGCTTAAGTTTTTGTAAATACTTTTTATTTTCAGCGCTGCGACGCTTTGCAGTCTGGTTGAATTTTTCCTGGTCCAGCATGATCAGCGGGCAACAGGCTGTGTGTAATGAGCACTTAGCTCTTCTATCAGATCGACGATAAGGTCCTTTGCCTCGTCAGGTGATTCTACCTCAACCATATTGCCATAAGTAAGCAACCATCGGCAAAGTGAATGAAGGCAGGAGGAAAGGAAATTCATGCGCACACGTCCGTCTGCCACTTCTTCAGATGCAAAGCCATGATAGTAGCGCGATTGCCGGGCAAACTTGGCAATTGATTCATCGAATGAAACCACGACGCGATGCACCTCGCGATTTGCCTGAACTATTGTCGTGAGATATTCCTGCAGGCTTAACAGATTTCGGGGATCAAATTTATCTCCCTCATTGTGAAGCGCCTGTATGCGATCCGTTCGAAAGTCGCGATAGCTGTTTCGCATCCTGCACCAGGCGATCAGGTGCCACGCCATTCCATAATAGAAAAGACCGATCGGTTCAACGATACGGCTGGATGCCTGTTCATTGCTATTCTGGTAATCGATACGAAGTGAATCCCTTCCTGCAATGGCACGCTGAATGTCGGCGAGGTACTTGCTGGCTACCAGTGGTTCTCCCTGCGACGTACGGCCAAACTCAATATGTGCATCCAGATTTTCCAGGTGATCTTTGCCAGCATCGGGCAATACTGATTTGATTTTATGCAGGGCAGAAGAGAAGGCCTCACTCACCGATTTATCGGCGACCTTTTCGACAACTTTGGCCGCGAGCAGCATAGAGTTAGCTTCGTCCTGCGTGAACATTACCGGCGGCAGATGATAGCCATCGACGATAAAATATCCCTTACCTGCCTCTGATCCAATCGGTACTCCAGCCTCCATCAGCGCCTTCACATCGCGATAAACAGTGCGAAGACTCATCTCAAACCGTTCGGCAATCTCCTCGGCCCTCACGACCTTCTTCGTCTGAAGATGGATGAGGATGGCGGTCAGGCGGTCGATTCTATTCATGCCCGAAGGTACGAAATAGGGGAATTAAGAATTAAGAATTAAGAGTTAAGAATTAGCCACCGGCTGAACGCCGCCGGGTTCACGACCAAAGGTCGTGGTTACGTCTGCCCGCAAGGGCGGTGGCTAATTCTTAACTCTTAATTCTTAATTCTTAATTCTACTGCGGTCCGACCACCGGCGCGCTTCCCTCCTTCGGCTCGTTAAATTCGAGTTCGTTCTTTGGAACATCAAAGTAGCTCATGTAGTTGTAATTGATAAAAGCCTTTGTATTGACAACTGTTGAGCCTGTGAAATTGGAAAGCACCACTGCGTTGGCCCTTCCACCTCCTTCACTCTTGTCATCAACGACTCCAAGACGACGCAGGTCGTAAAATGCGAGTCCGCGGAAGAGTAAAGCAATTCTTCGTTCCCTGCGCAACTCTTCCAGTGCTTCCAATTTATTCACGCTTCCAATAGCGGTAAGTCCGGCACCCTGCATAGCGCGCACGTTGTCGATGACTGCCGTACCACCGGAAATATTTCCTCCCTGAATGAGCACTTCAGCCTTCATCAGTTCATTCTCTTCAAAGGATCCACCCAGGTAAGTATCATCAACTCCATATTGATCTGTGTGCGTGTACGTAACAACTCCTGGCAGATTGTTGCCACCGTCAACGAGGTAATAACGCGTTCCAAACCCAAGACCACGGCCGCGCATGTTTACACGTGGTGACGTCAGCAACTCAAAATTGTTCTCCATCCTCTGATCTCCAGCCCTGAAGTCCTGAATGAGTCGTTCGCTGACAAAAAACGTCTGGCCGCTTTCAGTTGCCGTGTACGCCGCAGCGCTCCCAAAGTTTGGATCAATCACCGAACGATTAAAGTCTTCGGTCGTCTTGACAACAAACACAGGATCGCTCTCCTGGATCCCTTCATCAGTAAGGGCAGCGATCGTTGACCAGTCTGATGATGTCATTTCACTAACGCGCTTATTTACGAGCAGTGAACGGGCCTTCATTGTGTTGATGTTGCGTATCCATTCGTCAGGCATTGGAATACCTCCTTTTCCCTGCTGGCAATATCCGGGAATCACTGTTGCCAGCAGATCACCATAAGGACCTGTATCACTGATGTTGTTCAGTTCCGCGATTGCTTTATCAAAATTCTTCAGTGCTTCATCGATGATCTCTTCATGCGTAACGAAATCGCCGTTCGTTTGATTGGGCTCATCGGTAATAACGCCCGCAATATACATCGACCCTATTCTCGAGTATGCATAACCTTTCCACCAGTAAGCCCATGCACGGAGTGTTGCCTGTTTCGTAGCAGCATCGCCGGTAAATGTAGCCTCATCTACGTGTCCGAGTAGTATATTCATTGCGTTGTTAAGGAAGTACATCGGCGTCCATTCCATCAACAGTGTATTCGCCGCACCGTAGGCGCGATCGTTTCGAAGACGTAATTCGTACGGTTGTGATATACCGATAGGATTCAAATGTAAACTTCCGTCATCCAGTGTGAAGTCCGTCGGATTGTTGGCATAACGGAAGCTTTGATTTCCCCAGGGCACATAGATTACATCGCCCATTGATTCATGCAGTCCGTAAACCATTGTTGTGAAATATCCAAGATTCTTCCCGGACCGCGAACCCAATTGGTCGTCGATGGAAGCATAGTAAACTCCGAATGAACTCATATAGACCCCGCCTTTGGCAAAAGCCGCAAGACCGGCTTCTGAATTAAGTGCCGCTTCATTTGGCTCGTTCTTATTAACGACTTCCGCCAATTCATCTTTACATCCTGTTGTGAACAAGGCGATGGATGTGATCAGTATAAATAGTTTTCTTTTCATGACGCAGAATTAATTGAATGAAACATTGAGGCCAACCTGGAACGACTTGAAGTTCGGATATGACCAATAGTCAAGTCCGCGCTGCGTAGCCACCTGTGGTGCCGCGGACGTAGTAGCACCGCCTGACGTATTCTGGCTAGACTCCGGATCCATTCCTGTATAGTCGCTGATGGTGTACAGGTTTCGACCGGTCACAACGAGCTGAAGCCTGCTGAATCCCTTGAGCGAAAAGAATTGCGCAAAGTCAAAGGCAATTGACACGTTTCTCAACCGGGCAAATGAAGCATTTTCGAGGAAGTAGTCTTTTGTACCGTTGGCTTCAGATGCATCGTAGAAACTTTTATAGTAGGCGGTCCATGCTCCCGTCTCACCGTTGATCGTGACAGGCTTGTCATAGTCACCGTGCAGGCCTTCAGAGTACATCCATTCTTTTGTCTGGTTGTACATCTTTGCACCGCTTACCCAGTCGATTTGAAATGAGAAGTTGAGATAACTCTTAAAAGTAAAGTTGTTGATGAACGCCATATTAAACTTCGGCGTAGTATTGCCCAGATAATATTTATCTGGTGTGAACTGAACCTGCTTGCTTTCCTTGTTAACAACCCTTCCATCGACGAGTTCATAGTCAGCTGCATTGGCCTGATCGAGGTAGAAGTCGCCCTGGGGATTCTTTTGGCTGATGCTGGTGAGAGCTTTATAGCCGTAGATGGTTCCGATCTGTTCACCTGGACGAAGCGTGTAGGTTGCCGCGTTGGCCCACACCAACGGAATATCGCGGCCATCGGTAGTGCTCACCAGCCACGACTTCTGTGTGCCGAAGTTGGTAGTGAAGTCCCACTTCAGGTCGTTGCCATTGTAGATATCGGCATCGATGCTAAACTGTACACCTTTCGACTCAAGGTCAATATAATTGTCCCAGATAGTTTCAGAACCGTTGGATACAGGCTGCGTGCGCTGCCACACAACGCCCTCGCTATTGCGTTTCCACACAGAAATGCTTCCCGTCAGATAGTTCAACCAGGAGCCGTTCTTGATTGGCACAATTCCAATGTCTGCGCCATATTCAAATTCGCTTGTACGCTCCACGTTCAAAGCAGAATTGGCAATGGTTGGATTGGTATAGATTATAGCGCCATTATCAACGGCACCTGTTTTGAGAGTCGTACTACGCAGATAATGGTTTGGTACAGGACCTGAGAGGTCGCGGGATCCATCCAGCGTGTAGGCAACGGGTTGGATACCTGCCTCACCGTATGCAGCCCGAATTTTGAACTCAGGAAGAGCTGATTGCAACGGGCTCCAGAAGTTCATCTGTGAGAGTCGTACAAAGGCGTCGCCTCTTGGAAACGTGAACGGCGACCTGGCATCACCAAAAGTAGAACTATAGTCTGAGCGGAAACCGCCGGAGATACCGGCCATGTCCTTGTATTCAAAACGTTGATTGACAAGATAACCAAACGTGATAAACAGATCCTCGTATTCACTTGTACTGTTAGACGAGGCCTGTGCGCCAGTAATGTCGTCTATGTCGACATATGATGGAAGTCCCGTGAATGTCTGATAAGATCGCTTGAAGCTGCTCTTTCTCCAGTCGAACGCCACCTGTGTTGTAGACGTTATGGGAAGGTTCCAGCCAAAGTCCTTGTTGAAATCAAACTTCGCAGTACCAGTAACCAGCGAGTTGATATTGAACAGATTCGTCACCGATTTAGAGAAGCCGCCGGCAAGGCTCTCTCCAATAAAATTGTTGTTGGCAGCGGAGGCCGCATTGCCCTCCTGGTTAAGCGTGTTACGGGAGAAATTGTTCACCGAGTAATTGACCCCGACCTTATAGTCAAGATCAAAGTATTTTGGCGCATTGTAGTGCAGATTAATTGTAGGTATGATATCTACAACCTTGTTGTCGAAGTTCTGGTACTGGAAGAAATACAATGGATTGTTATTGTTCGCCCCCGCTCCGCCAAACTGATATAGGTAATTTCCATCAGCATCTCTGTACTCGAGATCAGCAAATGGGTATGTATACATCGCCGACGATATTGGTGCGCTGTTTACATAGTATGGATTTACCGAATTGTCGGTATATACCAACTGCGTGATCGATCTGAACTTCAGATTCTTCAACAGATCGACGCCGATATTGGTTGTAAAGTTATTGCGATCAAGAGTACCCTGCACAATCGACTCCTGCATCAGCTTCGAATAAGTGAATGCGTAGTCTGAATTTTCCTTTCCACCGGATAGTGAGAGGCTGTAGTTCGACGTTTGCACCGAACGGAATGTCTGAGCGATGTGGTCGTGGTATTTTACGTTGCCTACATAGGGCTTATTATTTTGCGCGCTCCCTGTGTTCTCCCAATTGATCTCGCCCCATAATCCAAGTTCATCCTGTTGCAACAGCCCTCCGTTATTGTCCAGAACGTTTCCATTTGCATCGGTAGTAAATGAATGGTTTAATGGCTGATGCAGATCTCCGACATTGATGACATCATCAACACTTATACGTGCCGACGCATCGATTCGTAGTGGGCCCTGCTTGCCCTTCTTTGTGAAGATCTGAATTACGCCGTTGGCGCCCTGAGCTCCGTAGATCGTTGCCGCAGATGCTCCCTGCACGACTTCAACGCGTTCAACGTTGTTCAAATCGAGGGTATTGAGTGAGGTTGCCCGCATCTCCACGCCATCAACCATAATCAGCGGTTGAGTACCACCGGAAAGTGTATTGATTCCACGAAGCTGGATACTCACAGGTGCTCCCGGGTTACCCGAAGCCGACATGATCTGGGCACCCGCGATCTTGCCTACAAGCGCCTGATCGATGGATGCTGCCGGTATCGGCGGAAGTTTGTCACCGGATACAGACTCCACCGATATTGCGAGCTTGCGTTTGTCGGTTGCCATGCCCACGCCGGTAACCACAACTTCAGATAGTTGCGTGACATCCGACTTCAGAGCGATGTTTAGTGTAGTCTGTCCGTTGTAAGCGATCTCCTGAGTTTCGAGACCGATAAATGAAAAGACAATCGTTCCGGCTGTTTCTGCTATTGCCAGTGAGTAGGTGCCGTCCGAACCTGTTACAGTTCCGGTGGTTGTTCCGCGCAGTACGACATTTACGCCGGGGAGTGGTGTGCCATCATCGGCAGCAGTGACCTTTCCAGTAAGGTTGCCCTGCTGAGCGACTGCCAGGCATGCAATGCCAAGCATGCCTGCAAGCAGTAGAAGTTTTCTCATAGTGTTAAGGTTTAGTTAATGAATTGCTTCATTCAAATCTTGAGAAAACCGCAACAAAATGAATCACGGGTTAGTCGTGAGTTATTTCAAAGGCGTATCACGTAAAGTGGTGTACTATGAAAATGATGGAGATGAATGGCAACTATCAACTAACGGAGAACTCCGTTGGCCCGACACAATTCTGTTGGGGTATACGATTGATGTCTGTTTACAAAATAAAAGAGCCCCAGGCGGGGCTCTCTAAAATTATCAATTATCAATTATCAATTGTCAATTATCAATTGTGAATCTTGTCCCTACCAGAAAATCGTATACAAGGCGGTAATGATCCCCATCACCAGCAGCGACCCTGCAAGAAACGCCGGGTGCATACGGAACATTGATCGATCCACTTCCAGGCCCTTAGGAACTATACCTTTAGCGTTTTCGATTTTAGTGATGATAAACATACCGAGCACGCAGGCGATGAATACGAATCCCATACGATCAAGGAATGGTATTTCGTAAACTCCTGCTCCATTGTCTTTCGAGAATCCCAGGCCGGCCATCCAGCTGAGGTCAACAAAAGGAGGAATCAGTTTTAATATCAACGAGAAGATGAAACCGCCGATGGTTGCAAACAGAGCTGCATTGGATGTTGTCTTTTTCCAGAAGAAGCCAAGGATGAACATGGCAAAGATACCAGGCGACACAAAGCCAGTATATTCCTGAATGTACTGGAAGCCTTGCTTGCCTTCACCCATGAGTTTCTCTCCTATGAGCAATGAAAGAAGGACAGCAAGCAACATGGATACGATGACGGCAATCTTACCTACGCGAACCAGGGAAGCTTCACTTGCATTCTGGTCGAACGCCTTCTTGTAAATGTCGAGTGTGAATATAGTACCGATACTGTTTGCTTTACCCGCCAGCGATGCGACAATGGCGGCTGTGAGCGCGGCGAATGACAATCCTTTAAGACCTGCGGGTAACAGGTTCAATAAAGAAGGATATGCTTTGTTTACATCAACGATGCCCTTTGAATCAAGCATCTCCTGCTGGAACATTCCTTGTCCGTGAAGCACATAAGCGGCAATACCAGGAATAACCACGATCACGGGCATAAGGATCTTTAGAAACGCGGCAAACAGGATACCGTTGCGTGCAGTTTTCAGATCGGCGCCAAGTGCGCGTTGGGTGATATACTGGTTACATCCCCAGTAGTTCAGGTTTGTAATCCACATACCACCAATTAGCACGGTGAGACCAGGCAAGTCCATATAATTCTGATTATCCTTCATGAAGATCATATGGAAATGATCATCGGCATCTTTGGTGAGCTGTTTGAAACCGGCAAGCATACCTTCCTGTCCTGCGCGTTCGGCAACCAGGTTCAGCGCGAGATACGTAGCAACGAGTCCACCTAATACCAGGAAGAACACCTGGATCACATCCGTATATCCAATCACCTTCATACCGCCAAGAGTGATAAAAATTGAGAAGATGGCAAGCAGGAAGATACAGAGGAAGATGTTGATTCCTGAGATGCCGCTGATAGCAAGGGCACCGAGATAGAGGATAGACATCAGGTTGACGACGATGTAGAGTAACAGCCAGAATACCGCCATGATCATGGCCACGGTTCCATTGTATCGTTCGTTAAGGAACTGCGGCATGGTATAGATCTTATTCTTCAGGTAAACAGGGATGAAGAATACGGCTACAATAACGAGTGTGACGGCAGCCATCCATTCGTATGTCGATATAGCGAGCCCCATCTTGAAGCCAGATCCCGACATCCCAATAAATTGTTCAGCGGATATGTTGGAGGCGATCAGTGAAGCACCAATGGCCCACCAGGTGAGTGAACCTTCGGCGAGGAAGAAGTCCTTCGAATCGGTTACAGCTTTCTTCTTTTTGTTGTAGATCCAGTATCCATAAAAGGCGACCACAAAGAAATAGATCAGAAATACGATGTAGTCTGAGGTTTGTAACTGCTGCATTACGGGAATAGGTTAAAGCACGGGGGCTGATTAGGTTTAGGTGCAGCGTTAGATACAAGAAATGGCCTCCTCATTCGATGCTGCACACGTTTTAACATGGCTAAAATCATGTTCTTTTTGAGAAGAACAAAGAATCCGTCAACTTTTTTGATGGGTGTTCGTTTCCAGGCATCCCGGGTGCAGGACAATGGGCATTGGAAAGGGGCCAATTGCACTTCGTGCCCGATAACACGGCTAATTGACCTGGTAGCAACGCGTCAATTACCGCCAGTCCGGCAAATAGTCATTTTCACAATAAGTGATGTGCGTCTGACCGAACTTTTACATTCTGCGGTTTAGAGTTTTACATTTTGCGGTTATACTTCAGGCAAAAGCAAAGCACACTTTCGAACGCTGTCACCTGGCTAACGTCAATGCTACCACACTCTTCGCAGGGAGGGTAACCGTCAGTCCCGTCTTCGACTTTTTCGCTCCGTCAAAGGGTTGGGGTTTCACCACGCCGGGCTTCTCGAATGTATTATGGTCGGTGTACTTTGGCGCGGTGATCACCTGCCCGCTGACCCTTAATGACTGCACATCGGCAACGTCCAGCGCAACCTCCTGACTATTCGCAGGGTCAATGTTTACCAGCGTAAGCGTGATAGTACCGTTTTTATCAATGGAGCCCGAGCCATTGATAGCCGGAAGCTTCTCAGCGCCAACGACGTAATCTTTCGATTGAATTGAAAGAGGTATCAGCGTAGCGTCCTGGTGCGCCTTGAAAAGGTCGAAAACATAATAAGTTGGTGTCAGCAGCATCTTTTCCTTGTTAGTAAGGATGAGCGCCTGCAAGACGTTTATTGTTTGTGCCAGGTTCGCCATCTTCACGCGATCGCTATGGTTGTTGAAGATGTTCAGCGTCGATGCGGCAATCAGCGCATCGCGTAAGCTGTTCTGTTGATACAGAAATCCAGGGTTGGTACCGGGTTCTACATCTGTCCATATCCCCCACTCGTCGACAACCAGAGCCACACGCTTGTCGGGATCGTATCGATCCATCACTGTGCTGTGTTTTGTTACGAGCTCTTCCATTTTCAGACAGCTCTTGAGTGCAGAAAAATATTCCGCTTCACCGAACGCCGTAGCCGATCCTTTGCTGTCCCAGGTTTTAGGAATAGTATAGTAGTGAAGTGAGATGCCCCACATCATGTTCAGCGGAACCTTGCGCATGAGTGTTTCCGTCCAGTTGTAGTCGAATGAGTTAGCGCCTCCGGCTATTTTCATCAGGCGTGTATCCCCATAATTGCGGGCATAAGTAGCATAACGCTTGTATTGATCGGCATAGAATTCTGCAGTCATGTTTCCGCCACAACCCCAGTTTTCATTTCCAACGCCCCAATACTTCACCTTGAAGGGTTCCGGGTGACCATTCTTTTTGCGCAGTTCGGCCATTGGACTCACGCCATCGAAGTTCAGATACTCCACCCACTTCGACATCTCCTCAACGGAGCCGCTACCTAAATTGCCGCAGATGTATGGCTCAGTCCCCAGTAGTCCGCACAAATCGAGAAACTCATGCGTCCCGAAGCTGTTGTCTTCCACAACACCTCCCCAATGCGTATTGATCATCTTTGGCCTTTGCGAACGATCTCCGATACCATCACTCCAATGATATTCATCCGCGAAACATCCCCCAGGCCAGCGAAGGTTTGGTATGTTAATCTTCTTCAGTGCGTCGACGATATCGGTACGTATGCGACGTGTATTTGGCACGGTCGAATTTTCCTCAACAAAGAAACCTCCATAGATGCATCGTCCCAGGTGCTCCGAAAAGTGACCGTAAATGTGCTTGCTGATCTGCTGCTTTGCCAGGGAAGTGGATACAACGATATGATTTGAAGGCTGCGCGTATGCAAAAGCAACACTGCAAACGAGCGCCACGACGACGAGAAATTGCTTCATCAAAATTAAGAATTAAGAATTAAGAATTAAGAATGACCGCTTTCTTAAAGGTTAAGAAATCATCATTAATTCATCAGGATTAATCAAAGGTTTTTTAAACGTCGCAGATGTTGACGCCTTGTTTGAGGGAGGCTATTTTGTCGGGACGCGCCGGGATAAATTCCTGAGCAACGAAACCTTTGTAGCCAGTTTCTACAATCGCAGCCATGATGGCAGGATAATGCAGCTCCTGGGTGTCGTCAATTTCATGACGCCCTGGTACACCACCCGTGTGAAAATGCGAAATGTACTTTTGATACTTCTTTATAGTGGCAATAACGTCGCCCTCCATGATTTGCATATGGTAAATATCATAGAGCAACTTGAACCTGTCCGAACCGACCTTATCGCATAATGCCGCACCCCAGCTTGTATGATCGCACATGTAGTCCTTGTGATCTACCTTGCTGTTGAGAAGTTCCATCACCATTGTCACCTTGTGTTTCTCGGCAACAGGCATCAGTTTTTTAAGGCCAATAGCGCAGTTCTCCATGCCCTTTTCATCGTCCATTCCCTTGCGGTTTCCAGAGAAACAAATGATTTGTGTGAGGCCTGCGGCGGCAGCTTTTGGAATTACTTCAGAATAACTCTTTATCAATTCATCGTGCAATGCGAGATCGTTGAAACCGTCAACGATACCCTTACCCGCACCCCATGGCAGCGCCGATGTCAGGCCATATTTTTGCAATGTTGGCCATTCTTCCGGACCGGTAAGTTCTATTGACGCGATGCCGATGTCTTTCGCTGATTTGCACAAGTCGTCCAGGGATATATCGCGGTAGCACCAGCGACAAACCGAATGATTGATCTTACCTTTTAGTTCTGTCCTCACTCCTGCCTCCGCAGCCTTAACACGATGCGCAAGGGAAGTACCAGCAAGCGTTATGGCAGCTGAACTGGCCAGCTTCTTGATCGCCCCTCTCCGCGAGGTTCCAGGTTCTTTCTTCATATAGTTAATGATGTTGTTTCCGGATGTCTTGCCTGCCTATAAGTTGGAATCAGAGGTCTGCAATACCGTATGAGCAATAGGGCTGCATTCGATTGATATTTCGAATGTAATATACGTCAATTTTACACTTATAAATCAAGTATTTGTTTGAATGTGGCTGGATTACTGCTGGCCGTTAAGTTTCGCCGGGATTGATCTCCCTCATGGCGGCAGCAGGCTACCGAACGACCTTGAATGTCTGAATCCGCTGCTCCGACGCCCCGATCAATATTAAGTCCTTGATCTGCAGAATACTTCGCACCTCGCCTTTAATGCTTAAGCCAGAACTGCGCTGATCGACGTACCTGAAGTTCCCATTGCCATCGCCGACAAATACTTGTCCATAGTTCGCATCGGCGTTCCCTATCCGAATTTTCGTATGAAGGTCGTTACCACATAGAAGAAGGTCCTGATTTCTGTCTCCATCGAAATCGCCAACTGCTATGGCATACACAGGTGCAAATTGCGCCTCATCGGGCAATTTTCCTTTTGTGAATTTCCCATCCCGGTTACCGAAGAAGACCAACGTTTTCATCTCATTTGCTGAGAGGTGCAATGCCTGGTTTTTATCCGCCTCAGTTATAATGTTATCTAACGTCGCATCGGCATAGTTGTCGTACGTGGTGAATTTCTTACGCATCGGCGCAAGCTGCTCAAGCAACTCGTCGCGCGTCACAAACGGGAAACTCTTGTTCTGTATGTAATAAGTAAACAATGGATCAATCGATCCATTCTTATCAAAGTCGGCTGCATACATCTCGACAGGCTGGTCGTCAGTAGCATGCAATTGATTGTTTGTTCCTGCGTTGCCCGCAACGATGTCCGGTATAGAATCACTGTTCAGATCAGCGACAATAATTTTGTTCCACCATCCACGATTCTTGTGATCAAAAAATTTGAGGGTTGCGTCCACGAGTTTTTGATGCTCATACTGAAAGATTGTGATTGGCAACCACTCGCCCGCGATAGCAAGTTCGTTCTTTCCATCGCGATTGAGATCTGCGATGACTGCTGTCGTTACCATTCCGGCCTTCTGCAACTCAGGGGCCAGGCTTTCCGTGGCATCCTTAAAGTCTCCTTTGCCATCATTGATCAACACAAAGCTTGAGGGAATTTCGGGATATCTTCCCGGAACGATGCGCCCGCCGACAAACAAATCGGGATATGTATCTCCATTGAGATCACCGGCCGCAACGCACCCCTTACTGGCCAGTAACTCAGGCAGCGATCCCGATGTGGTGAACCTGCCTGAACCATCATTCAGGTACAGCCGATCCTGAAATTTTTTATCCTCCGGCTCCAGCGATCCGTAACCTCCATGTGCAACGTACAGATCATTGTGACCGTCTCCATTCGCATCGAAGATAACGGCATCGGCGTCGTCATAATCATTCTCCGAAGCTAAGGCAGGCTGTGCTTTTAATGTGAACTGTCCGGTTCGGGTCTGGATGTATACCTGAGGCTTCACCGGGCCATGACCACCAGCGTAAATGTCTTCCAGGCCATCTCCATTGAGATCACCCTTGATCATGCAGGGTCCAAAATATGAAGGCTGATCAAGAAGCAGCACCTGTCTCTTGAAGTCGTTTATTCTCTTCGGCACATATGTTTGATTGATATTCGTGTTTACCGAAGTAAACAGAGTTTCGTGTTTATCCGCTGACCTTGATTTGATGCCCGGCTTTGGTAGCTGGGCATCCGACTCACTAACTTCTATCATGCGATCCGCGTTAATGCCCGTTAACTCCTGCTGCTTTCCGGATGGCCAGGTTATGACGAGAGTATCAACAATTGTTGCTTTCCCTAACCCCACGTTGATAACAGGACTCACAGACGAAACGAATCCGCGTGTATTCCACTGTTCGAAGTATTGTTGTTGGGCGTGAGTACTAACCCGTATTTTGGCACCCAAACCGACTGAGTTCTTTCCTTCCCCTTTTAGTTTGATACTAACAAAATGTTTGGTGCTATCACGTTCAGTTCTGTTCTCCAGAATAAACGCCTCCTGGTTTACGTTATTTGTAATCAGATCCAGGTCGCCATCATTATCAAGATCCGCATAGGCAGCGCCATTGCTATTGGATGCCTTATGAATTCCCCACGCCTTTGTTTGATCGGTAAACTTCAATGAATCGCTTCCCGAGAAAAGGTAATTCACAACATTCGACGAGGGCATGTGACTGATGATGTCAAGAACATCCTCGCGCTTCAATCTTCCCCGGGCCTTAACAACATTGTCCATGTATTTGATAAAATCCAGGTTGGTAAAATCACGCAGATATCCGTTCGTAATAAAGAGATCGCGATGGCCGTCGTTGTCGTAATCTGCCAGCAGGGCGGACCAGCTCCAATCTGTGTTTGAAATGCCGGCAAATTGCCCAACCTCACTATAGGTACCATTGCCATTATTTAACTGCAACATGTTGCGCATGTATTGATGATGAAATCCCGTCCGAAGGTTCAGCTGAAACTTCTCATAGTTGTCGCCTGCCATCAGCTGTTTCTGCCGTCGGTTGTCTTCCGGCAACATATCCAGAGTTATTATATCTGTCCATCCATCGTTGTTTATGTCTGCCGCATCATTGCCCATGGAGAATTGACTGATGTGCCCCATCGATTCAAGTATGGTATTGGTGAACGTACCGTTTTTATTGTTGATGTAGAGGTAATCAGGAACTGCATAGTCGTTGGACAAATAGAAGTCGGGCCAGCCGTCATTGTTGTAGTCCGATATTGCAACGCCAAGGCCATAGGTCAGCTCAGAGCCATTCACGCCAACTTTGGTGGTTACATCGGTGAACCTGCCATTGTTATTTTTATAGACACGTACGCCTTTCAAAGGATCATCTACTTTCAGGCGCGCAGCTGTGCTAACCTCGTTAAGCACAGGCAGTGATTCCGGATTGTGATTGAGAAGAATGGCATCAAGATCGGAATCGCGATCATAGTCAAGAAAATAAATCTGATTGCTGTAGCCCGCGCTTGCAAGACCATATTCCGCAGCACGCTCCGTGAAATGCGGAATACCAAGGTTATCGTTACCTTCGTTAATGAACAATTGATTGGTGCGGTTCTCCTCGCGAACAGTGCCTGAGTAGCATACATAGAGGTCGAGCCTGCCATCCCCGTTTACATCGGCCATCGTCACGCCGGTCTTCCACGGGCCGGTGCGTCCGGTCGCTCCGGATTGTCGGGTCACTTCTGCAAACTTAAGCTTGCCTTTGTTCAGGTACAGCTTGTTAGCATCCATGTTAGACGTAAAGTACAGATCGATCAGGCCATCATTATTGAGATCTCCTGCGGCAACACCTCCACCGTTATAGAAGTATTCATACATGAGGATATTTGTGTTGGGGCCCTCCTGTAAATTGTTGAAAAAATTAACACCCGTTTCGCTACCCGGTAAGAATCGAAACAGGGTCTCCTGCGGCGGTGGCTGAGTCGCATGCTTCTCCGTGCGATCAGAAGTGCATCTAAATGCAACGAAGACGATTAAGATTAGGAGAAGCTGCCCGCGCATGTTTTGGTTGTGTTTATAATACAAGAGGAATCTACCCTTTTCAGAATAGATTCCTCTCTCTTTAGTTACAATTGTTTACTGCTCGTAACCAGGATTGTTGTGACCCTGGAGGCTTGCGTTTCTGTTTACTTCATCGCGGCTGATGGGACGATAATACATCTTATCCTTCCACGTTCTTGTTTCATTCGAAGTATTGTCCTCGACAGTGTACTTGTAGGTGTACTTTGTAGGGTCATACTTGTACGGCACATTTGGCGTCTGTCCGGCTTTCAGTGTAGCATCGACATGTATACTTTTTATACCGCGGCCGAGGGTTTCAGGTGCGATCATCCAGCGGCGAGCGTCATGATAACGATGCTCCTCGAATGACAATTCTATTCTGCGTTCATTGCGGTAGCGCTGACGTAATGCATTGCCAGCGTCTGCAACAGCAGGCATACCGCCTCTGAATCGAATGCGATTAAGCCAAAGCAATGCATTCGCTTCGTCACCCAACTCGATGGACGCCTCAATATAATTGAGAACAGCTTCTGTGTACCGGAAGAAAGGCCATGGAATGGTCTGTGCATCCGACTGATTTTCCACAATCGCCGGATCCGGATCGATGAACTTCCTCACATAATAGTGAGTACGGCTTCCGTTCCAGTTCTCTACCGCAGATTCGCGCGTATCCACACCGTTAAGACGACCACCTTTTCCATCGTCATAATATCCTGTCTGTACCTGATTGACCGGATCTATGCCTGCAACGTCACTTGGACGAGGCTTCCAGTCGGCGCCATCGTAAAGAACAGTGGCATAGAATCGAGGATCGCGGTTGGTGTAAGGGGCTTGCGCGTGAGTTGTGTTGCTCCAGTCGAACTTGCTTCCGTCCATCATTTCATAGTCGTCAACAAGTTGTTGAATTGGGGTATTGCCCGCCCAGTTGTGATAGCCGTTCGGTCCATTGTTGATACCGAAGTGAATACCTCCCAGTGGCCAGTCGTTTTCTCTTGTGTACAACGCCGTCTCTACACGCTCCAGGATCAGCTCAGATGCAGCTGCCGGGTCGCCGACTGCGCTGCCTCCGCCCATTGACAGAGACACGTAGTTCGCCTTTGCAATTGCAGGGCCGACAGGTGCCGCCAGGTCAAGCTTATAACCTGTGCCTGCATCCATCACTGCCTTAGCCGCATCGCGTGCCAGGGTCCATCTTGCATTTCTGTCGCCGGCAGGATACCCGAGGAAGTTCTTGTCGGAATAGCTGCTGATCAAAGATGATTTTGCCGATGCCGTAGGCAGATCGTGCAGATCACTTGCTGCATACAGTAAAACACGGGCCTTCAATGCCATTGCAGCCAGACGAGTTGCTCTGCCGGGAGTCTTTGGTTTGCCGACCAAAAGGGCAGCAGCACGTTCACAATCAGCGATGATGAAATCAACGCATTCTGCGAACGTACTCCTTGCAATTGCAAAGTCATCATTCAATCCGTATACGTGCTCGATGATGGGAACACCACCATAGTATCTCAGCAACTGATGATAAAAGTAAGCGCGGAGAAAATAAGATTCGCCGAGAAGTCTGTCCTTATCCACATCCGTAAAAGTGGCATCCGGCAGATTCTCTATAGCCGTATTTGCCGCACGGATTGCCTCGTACATCTTACCCCAGCGATAGGTGTCACTGGTCCAGGCAAGGCTCGATGGGCTCTCATTTCCCTCCGTAAATGTATTGATACTCCGGCCGGCGTGGGTGAACATCGCTTCATCAGTATATGATGCGAGCATCTGTTCTTCAAATCCACCATAGCCGAAGTAAGAATAAACTCCAAATACAAAAGCCTGCGACAATGGGCCATCCTGCCACGTGGTTTCAGACGAAACGCTGCTCGTGGGTTTGGTGTCGAGGAAACTATCACCGCAGCCAAACGGGATCATCATTAGTCCCGCTAATATTAGTTTTACAATATTCTTCATTGCTGTTGATGTTAGAATGTTAGACGAACACCCGTATTGATAATTCTGGACTGCGGATAGTACTGACCCGATCCGCTCGTTGTTTCGGGATCGAAGATCTTGTACTTATCCCAGGTCACCAGGTTCAAACCGTTCACATAAATGCGAAGTGCACTCAAGCCGATCTTTCCTACTGCAGCGCGCGGCACGTTGTATCCCAGTTCAATGTTCTTGAGACGGAGATAGTTCTTGCTATACAGGTAGTATGTATTTATGGAGTACTCGCCACCCGTGTAGTATGTGTCATTCCGGATCGCCAGACGTGGATTTACACTGCTTGGGTTATCGATAGTCCAACGGTGATCATGACTGTACTTCAGATAGTTTCCGATGTCTCCTGATTCTGTTCCGAATGGCAACAGTGCACCGGCCGCACCCTGAAACAGAATAGCAAGGTCAAAATTCATGAATGTAAAGTTCATCGTGATACCGTAGTTGAAGTTTGGAGTATCCGATTTGTCAAGTCGAACTTTGTCGTCGGCGTTAATTTTTCCATCGTTGTTTACATCCTGGAACTTCATGTCGCCTGGCAACAACTTCGATGTCACTGCTGAGTAATCAAGAGACTCCTGATCGATCTCTGCCTGGCTAAGGAATGCACCATCAGCCTTATACGCGAGATACGCATTCAACTGGTGACCTGTCTGCCACTGGTAGGACGGAGCAGAAGTGACTTCATCCATGTATATAACCTTGTTCTTGTTATAACCGGCGTTCACGCCAATGCGATACATGAAGTTTCCTGATTGACCGTTATAGCCAAGGGTAAATTCAAATCCCTTGTTTTCCATCTTACCTGCGTTTACAGGTGGAAGGCGTGCAGCCAACCCGGTTGACTCGGGAGTTGATCCTTGTTTGTAGATCAGCATCTGGTTTCTCCTGTTGATGAAATATTCCAGTGTGAAATCAAACTTGTTGTTAAACATGATACCTTCCAAACCAACGTTGGCGTTGTTTGATACTTCCCATGTATAGTCAACGTTAGGTGCAGTACCTTCAAGCAGCGTAGTCACAACCTGGTTGTTGATCGGGTATGAATTTGGACTATACAATGACAGGTATGCGTATTCCATGAGGATATCTGTGTAACCTGTCTGCGGAGGAGGATTCGGACGATAGATCTGGTCGCCGCCCATCTGACCGTAGGATCCCCGCAACTTCAGGAAGTTGAAAGCAGGAAGGGCATTAGCGAAGAAGTTTTCATTCGAGATGTTCCATCCAAGCAGAACACCAGGGAAGAAACCATAGCGGGAAGAAGGTGCGAAGAATGAAGATCCATCGTATCGCCACACAAATTCAGCAAGATATTTTTCCTTGTAGTTATAGGTAACACGACCATAGTAACCGAGGCGTGCCCGGTTGTAGGTATAACGCGTATCCTCACCACCAGAGATCAACTGAGTAGTTCCACCAAAGAATGGCTGATCAAGCGCAGTAGATATATAATCGCGGCGGTATGCAGTCACGCGATCGCCTTCAAACGTTTCACGGGTAGTTCCCACCATAATGCCGAGTACGTGCTCGCCAAACGTCTTGTCGTAGCTCAGTAAGCCGGTGAGGTTTGTGTTCACTACAGAACCCGTTGTTTCTGTAAGCCGTGCATCGGTAAATGTTGAGCGCAGCGCCTTTGTCAGCTTCGGTGTGACGCCATCCGCTTCATAGCTCACCTTATCCCAGGTGTACAGGTACCACGGCGTCTCAAACATCTTTCTGCGTTCGATAGTCTTGTCGAGTGCGCCCATGACTGTAAGCTTCAGGCCTTCGATCCATGGATTGGTGATGTCGACGCGTGCGTTACTTTGAATGAAGTCTTTCGGCGTACGATCGTAACCAGTAGCATTCGTAGTAATCACATACGGGTTCTGGCCATTTTCAATATCAGGACCTGGTAATCCGTTAGGCCATACTTCAGGTTCAGTTGGACGACCTCTCATCAACATACGGAAAATAGATCCAGCACTTTGAGTAGGATAGTTACGATCTTCCTCACGTGCCATCAAACCAAAACTGGTGCTGATGTATTTATTTATCTTGGCGTCCAGATTTACTCTGAAGTTATATTGATTGTAGAACGTTGCAGAATTTTTGTAATAGGCGTCCTGATGAACATAACCAATTGATGCAAGGTATTTCACAGACTCATTACCTCCGCTCACCTGCAGATTGTGTCTCGACTGAGGAGCCCATGTCTTAAATGCGTCCTTGAACCAGTCGGTGTTAGGGTGCCCCCATGGATCGGAACCATCTTTGAAGAGCTTCACGTCGTTCGGACTGTAGTTGGCGTTAACCGTTGTTCCGTTCGTGGACGTATACTTACCTGATTCCTGTATTGCCGTCCATGCCGCGTTCCACTCGTTCGAAGGGATTACCTTATAGATCGGAATCTCATTCATGATGGCCGCGTACTCGGGAGCACTCGACATCTTAGGAATGCGTGTAGGTTGCGACCAGCCTTGATTGAAATCGTAGCTTACCTGCGGAGCACCGGCCTTTCCGCGTTTGGTGGTTACCAGAATAACACCATTGGCAGCACGGGAACCGTAAATTGCAGACGATGCATCTTTCAGTACGGATATGTTTTCAATGTCCTGAGGTGCGAGACGGTTCAAACCACCATCGCGATCCGGGATACCATCGATAACGACAAGAGGCGAAGTATTACCCATGGTGTTAACACCACGAATGCGAATCGTTGACTGGTCATTTCCAGGTTCGCCGCTCGTTTGAACAGCTACCACACCAGCCAATCGTCCTGCAAATGAGTTGGAAAGATCCACTGCAGGTGACTTAACCAGATCAGCACCGTTTACCGCAACAACAGAACCTGTAACGGTGATCTTCTTTTGTTCACCGTAACCAACCACTACCACTTCCTGTAATGACTGTACATCCTGAATAAGGGTGACAGTCAGGTTAGTTTGTCCGGCCACCGCAACTTCCTGCGAAGCATAACCAATGAAACTAAAAACCAAAGTGGAATTTTCTTCTGGCACGTCGAGTGAAAATTTTCCATTCACATCGGTAGTGGTACCAGAGGTGGTGCCTTTAACCAAAATGTTTACACCAGGTATTGGCTGGTTTTGCTCATCGTTAACGACACCCGACACCGTGATTGGCGGCGCATTGGCTGCAATCGCAACAGCTGAAGGTTCCGTATCTCCCTCTGCCGATTTTAGAACAATTTGTTTGCCGATAACATCATAGCGAAGATTGGTACCGAGCAATTGGTCAAGGACAGTTGATAAAGTCTCGTCTTTGACATCGAGGGAGACACGGTCGCGGTTTTGAATGAGCTTGGAACGATAAGTGAATTTTACGTCCACTTTTCGTTCAATTTCGGAGAGGACCGCCTTCACCTCTGCATTTTCCGTATGCAGGGTGACCCGCCGGTCAAGTACCTCCTGCCCATTCGTGTCAATCGCATATGCCATCATCACCGACACGCTGGTAATCAGTATATTAATCAGGGTGACTTTCATAAAGAATAGCAATGCATTTCGAATAGGTTTAGACTTATTCTTCATATTTTTAAATGTTTTTGTTTGATCTAATAGGGCAAAAACTAGGTTTCATCCGGTGCATTTTCCGGACGCGACGACGGGCCACTGATGGTTCCAGCATCATTGGCCCACTTTTTTGGGTTGGGTGATGAGTATGTGTCGTTACATAGGCATTTTGGTTAGTTGTTTAATTCCTGACATCCGGCGCTTTTAATCAGGACTCTGGCGTCCTCAACTTCAAACGTGGCTCCGATTGCCTGACAAATAATTTCAATGCGTTCGTAAAATCCTTCGTCCTCCATCGTGGTTGTCAGAGAGCACGACGACAGGATACTGGAATCATATACTATGTCTATTCCGTAGTTATCTTCAAGCACCTTGAAAATTTCGTCCACCGGCTCTGCCTCATATTTCATATGCAGGCGCATGGGCTGTGGAAGGATGATCTGTGGCGTTGCAACGATCTGCCTGGAAAAATTTTCGTTCACCATGTTATAGGTAACTTCCTGGTTAGGGGTGAGAATAACTTCATCTATGCCCCTCCGAAGCGCATAATTAACGGGCCGTGTAACGGATACTCTACCGGTTCTTACAGCAACTTTCACTTCCTGATCACCTTCATTAGCGATTACGTTGAAACTCGTGCCTAATACCTTCACCATTACATCGCGGGCGTTGATGATAAATGGCCTTGTCTTGTCTTTCGTTACATCAAAGAATGCCTCTCCAATAAGCCGCACTTCCCGTTTGTCCGAGGCAAATTTCCGGGCGTATATTAATGTTCCATGAGGTTGAAGCTTAATCAATGAGCCATCGGGCAATCTGTGTTCTTCTACAGCAGCAGTCTTGTTCTGTAGCGTGATGAGTTGTGAAGCGGACTGCCCATTGTAAGAAAATGAAAGAACAGAACCGTTGCGTTTCAACGATACCCATGTAAATCCGGCCAGGGCAACAGCAAGCACAGCTGCCGCTACGCGCAGCGGACTCCACAATCGACGAGTGTTATCACTCTGATGCCTGCGCTCCCGTGCAATTCTCTGCCGGATCTCTTTCAACATCTTCATTTGAAGTCCGGCCTCGGCACCGGCATCGAACAAACGGGGATCGTCATTCATTGTATCGAGTGATGCAAACCACTCCTCCACAAGGGCCTTCTCCCGCGACGTGCATTCGCCTCTCAGGTATTTGTTCAATATTTTATCGAAGGGTCTTTTTTCCATGTTCAAACGAGGTATCTATCGATTCCGGGGCTCAATTTCATAAGTCCGGTCGGAAGGGCTTTCCCCCTATTCTGTTATGGATTTTTTTAAAAAGAGTTTGTCGCGTGCCGACGATCATATGCTGAAAAGCACGAACTGCGTTACGAAACGCAACAGCAAGATGTAAAGCTCCTTATGTAAAATGTAAAAGTGCGATCAGCCGACAAGTGCAAAGACCTTGCACATGAGATAAATGGCAAACGAAAAGAAAGTGAAGTGTTTTAAATTGAGCTTTAGCGCCTTAAGCGCTTTACCATATTGATTCTCGGCAGTTTTCTCCGAGATGCCTAACCGGTTGGCGACCTGCTTTAAAGAGAGATCCTCGGTTTTGTGAAGTTTGACAATCTGCCGGCGTTTTGCAGGAAGCTTTTCGATTTCGCGTTCCAACGCACCATTCAGATCGTCGTGTAATACTTCCTCCTCTGTGCAATTGTTGTGCTGAGGATCTGCGAGCTCAAGTTGCTGACGCGTGTAGACCTGACGTGATGTCTCACGGGCCACGTGATTAATTGTTTTATACTTAGCTGCAGTAGTCAGATACGCTGAAAGACTGTGAATAACAACAGTATTCCGGTTAACCCATAAACTGGTAAAAATATCCTGAACGATTTCTTCTGATACTTCGCGGGACTGAAGACGTCTGTAAATCATCGAGTACAATACCCGCCAATAGCGATTGTATATTTCCTCAAAGGCTGGCGCATCCTGAACTTTCAGAAGGTCGAGCAATGCGCTATCGGAATATGCTTTTAACTTATCCATCACTAAGTTAAGCACTTTGCAAGGTTACTAGGTTAGGTAAATAGCGGAACAATGACTAACACTTATTAAGTGTCAATTATACATCTATATTAGTGAAAAGCAATGAAGAAAACGATTGCGGGTGCGATTTTTTCCAATCAACAGCCGGCCGATAATATAATATTCACTGGAAATAAAGCGCAGCTATCTCGATTTTCACGCGCGGATTGTGTCACGGCATTTCTTTGACAACCTCAACAGATAAATCAACAAGTGCGCGGACACAAACCGATTCCAACAAGAAAAATAATTACGAACCTCAATTCGATATGATTATAAAAAGGCTCCCAGCGATCTTTGTACTCCTTCTTCTCGCTTCATGCAATAAACCAGCTCCCGACAACACAAAAGAAAAACGCGATCTGGCAGTTGTTCTTGAGAAACATGCCCGCACTGAAATACTGGACAAATGGTATCCACAATCAATCGACAAGGAAGATGGCGGCTTCCTGAGCACATTTACTTACGACTTCAAACCCACCGGCGATCAGGACAAGATGATCGTTTCACAATCACGACATGTGTGGACCAACTCCAAAGCATCAGAAATATACCCTGAGCGCAAGCACCACCTGGAGGCGGCACACCATGGCTTCGAGTTCCTGCGCGATAAGATGTGGGACAAACAATACGGCGGGTTTCACTGGCTCGTCGACAAGAAGGGCAACCCTAAGGCTAGTGGTCAGGGCGAGAAAACTGCTTATGGAAACGCCTTCGGTATCTATGCACTCGCTGCATATTACAAAGCATCAAAAGATACTGCTGCACTGAACCTGGCAAAGAAAGCTTTCATGTGGATGGAACAGCATAGCCACGACAGTGTTTACAAGGGATACTATCAGCATCTGAAACGCGACGGAAGTGTCGTCGCGCGCGATGCCTCAGTCCCTTCGACAGCTGAAACTGGCTATAAGGACCAGAACAGTTCTATTCACCTTCTCGAAGCTCTTGCCGAATTATATCAGGTCTGGCCCGACCCATTGGTACGGGAGCGCCTCGAAGAAATGCTCGTCCTTATTCGCGACACGATCACGAACCCCAAAGGATATCTGGTACTGTTCCTTACTTCCGACTGGAAGCCCATTACGTTTGTTGATCAACCCGATTCTATCGTGAACAAACATCACGGACTCGATCACGTCTCGTTTGGTCACGATGTTGAAACGGCTTTTCTAATGCTGGAAGCATCTCACGTTCTTGGCCTGGAAAACGACACACTCACTGCCAGAAAGGCCAAGCACATGGTCGATCATGCTCTCGCAGTTGGATGGGACGACAAAGACGGTGGCTTCTATGACGAAGGATACTACTTCAAAGACAAACCTGGAATCACCATCACACATGACACCAAGAACTGGTGGGCACAGGCCGAAGGCCTCAACACTTTGTTACTCATGAGTGATCATTATCCCGATGATGAACACCATTACTACGAAAAGTTCTTAAAGCTGTGGGCATACTGCGATAAGAACCTCATCGATCATCAGTACGGCGACTGGTTCGAGGGCGGCATCGACAAACAACCCGAAAAGAAAACTGCCTTAAAAGGCCACATCTGGAAGGCGACGTATCATCAATACAGGTCGATGATCAATTGCATCAGGAGGCTGAATGGGGAGGAAGTAAATCCTTAGAAATTAAGAATTAAGAATTAAGAGTTAAGAATTAGCAGCCAGCCTTTGGCTGCTTGAACGCCACGACGTTTCGTCGTGGACTTCGTCGACCCGCAGGGTCGGCTGCTAATTCTTAACTCTTAATTCTTAATTCATAATTCTAGAGTTTCATCTCCCAACCCTTCTGGTACTCCCGGCTCCACAACGCCTGAGCATCTTTATCATCTTTGATGTGCCCGCTCGAGGTGTCGCAGTGGATAGCACGACCAACACGATATGATATATTTCCGAGCTGTGGAATCAGCGTCGACTTGAATCCTTCCGAGATCGGCATGGTGAGTTTATCCTTTCCACGAATGGAATTGAGGAAGTTCGTCAGGTGAATACTATCAAGCTTCTCTCCCGCACCCATAGTGTTTGTTGCATCGACCTGCTGCAATGATGTCTTCACATCCTTGACCAGCTTGTTTCCCTGATCATAGATCTTATAGTCATCACCGCCTGGGATCACCATTGTTCCTTTTTCGCCGTAGAAGATCACACCGCGACCAACGCCCTCGACGGGGAAGTCGCTGCAGCTTCTGCCTTCCCAGGTCAGCGCAGTGTTGTTAGGGAATTCTGCGGTGATGGTTTGTGTATCGGGAGTTTGCCAGTCGTCCTGGTAGGCAAACCTTCCTCCGGCTGAAACAACTTTCGAAGGAAAATCGACCCCGAGTCCCCAACGCATTACATCAATTTCGTGAGTACCATTATTGAGGGCCTCTCCTGTGCCCCAATTCCAGAACCAGTGCCAGTTATAGTGAACCAGGTTGTCGCGATAATCCTGGCGGGGTGCGGGGCCCTGCCAAAGTTCGAAGTCGAGATTTGCGGGAGGAGCAATTACTTTGCCTTTGCCTATGGGCTTCCTCCCATTGGCGTACCAGCCCTTCGCAAAATAGACGCGACCTATTGCGCCGTTCCGAAGCTCCTGAATGGCTTCAATCACACGCGGGAAGCTTCTTCTTTGGCTTCCCATTTGGATCAGTTTGTTATACTTCGTTGCTGCGGCAACGAGCATCTCGCCTTCTGCCGGACTGTGTGAGCATGGCTTTTCAACATAAACATGCTTCCCTGCTTTTGCCCCCAGCAACGCTGCCGGTGCATGCCAGTGATCGGGCGCCGCGATGGCGATGGCATCCACATCCTTGCGCTCAAGCAGCTGACGAATGTCTTTAATGCCTTGTGGTTTCTTTCCTGTGATCTTCTCTATCTCAGCCGTTGTCTTCGCAACAACCTGGCTGTCCACGTCGCAGATATAGGCAACTTCAACATTGGGAAGTTTAGCCAGCATGGTAGCCAAAAAGAAACCACGGCTGTTCGTCCCCATCATACCCATTACTATCTTCTCATTGGGCGAACCCTGAAAACTAAACACATTGGGCATGGCCATCATGCCGGCAGTGGTGAGCATTGAATGTTTAATAAAGGAGCGACGATTGGACATAGTTGTACGGGTTTGAATTAATCAGTTTCGATAAAGTCTGGTAAATGCAACCACTATTTAACGAAAGATATCCGCATTTGTACAGCTCTGTATTACTGCCGGCTATTCTTCCAGCATCTGCGGCAACTCCAGTCCGCTGATTTCCTGCACTGCTCCGCCAGCCATACCACGAACGTCACCATAAAGTGCAGCGAGGTTTTCCATCGCCTTCATCAGTCGCTTTTCTCGCTTTGCCCACTGGCTTGTAAAGAGTGCCTTTTCCTTAATGAGATCTTCCTGCATGTCGCGATAACTCTCAAATGCCGCCTCCAGCTTTTGCTTGAATTCTGTGCTGGTTACATAGTTGTATACCAGGTTCATCTTGCATTCACGATTCTCCTGAGCCTGTACAACTTCACCGATTCGAATCATGCTGCTTCTCAGGAGCGTGGCAAGCGCCTTGAAATCAGCAAACGTACAGATCCAAACGCCTTCCATTTCTCCAAACCTGGTCATTCTTTCGGGTAGCACCTCCGTTACTATTACCGCGACGCCGGCTTGTTGCAGCCGCATGTCATCTTTGACTTTTGCAATCCAGTCGTTGCTGAAATGCTTCGTGCGTTTGCTTTCGTATAATATCCGGCCACACGATCCGCCAAACTGATCTATAACTACGTGCACACAATCACCTCCACGTTTACCCTTAGCCACCTCTTCGACCCGGTCCCGTGGAAATGTATGCTGCAGGTATTCTTCAATGGCCAGCTCCTGAACCTCTCCCTGCATTTGCATGCTGCCCTGCTCAGAACGCTTTTTCATTTCGTTGATAAGTCGCGATTGATCCTCAAGCTTCTTTTGAAGTTCAACACTTCTGAGGCGTTCCTGCTCGCGTGCCTTCTCACTTTCTTCAATGATCATTCGCTTCGTTTGCACTTCCCAGAGCTCGCGCTCCCTTACAAGTTTTTGTTCGCGCTCGCGATAATCCAGTTCAGCCCGTTCACTTGCCGATTTCTCCACGTGCTCCCGAATAACAGACTCCCGCTCCAGCAGACGCTTCTTCATTTCAAGCTCTATTCCTTCCTCCCGTTCTTGCAAGCCGCGCTCACGCTCAACAACGGAGACCATCTTCTCCTCAAGCGACTTCAATCGCCTGGCTTTTGCCAGCCGGTCTTCTTCAATCTGGCGAATGTGTAGTTGAAATTTACTCCCCTCTTCAGCTCGTACCCGCTCCGTGGCGGCACGCAGTTCCTCATAACGCTTAGCCTGAAATTCCTTTTCCAGCTTAGCCCTTAATTCATGCTCGAGCGTTTCTTCCGGCGAGAACTTATTGCCACAATGAGGACAGACTATTTGTTGACTTGTTGATTTGTTGGCTTGTTGATTTGAATGCACCGACATTGACGCTCCTATCCTGTTTTTGGTTTCTGTAGTTTGATGCATAGATATGAATATTTTAGTTACCTGTGATCGTTTGCCGCGCTATTGCCCGCGCGAATTGCGTTTGCTATATGATTCGAAGGTATATTGCAGTCGTGACAGGTTGTGACACGGCAGCGGGACGGGTTGGATACTAGACCATTACACAATTTGTACGACACGAACAGACGTAAGAATTGATGCTATGAAACCAAACGCCAGGAAGAGCAACGCGGGTGTTGTTAAATCCGGAACGAAGAATTCCAAACAACCTGCCTCCGACACTAAGTCTGCTAAGTCTAAGTCGTCAGAATCCATCATTCCTCAGGCTAAGCTGCTAAGACTCTTTCAAATCATCGCCGTATTGAAATCCGGGCACTGGACGATCCAGCAACTGGCAGAACGATTTGACACGAGTCCACGCACGATATATCGATATATGAACCTGCTCGAAGCCGTCGACTTCCTGGTGGAGAAAGACTTCGAGAACCGGTATTTCATTATAACCTCCGATGATGATCCAACACAGGCTGTTTTCTCAGTCGAGGAAACACGACTGATGAAGAAGTTGATAGCAACCGGAACAAATGACAATCCTCTTAAGAATCTTCTTCTGAAGAAACTATCGCTGAACTCCGAAATTGACAGCATGCCGCGCCTGTTCCTGAAGCAACGCATTGGTAAGCTCGTGGAGGAAATTGCTGAGGCAATCAGAACAAAGAAGCAAATAGTTTTAACGAACTATCATTCGGCAAACAGCAACGACATACGCGACCGCCTTGTCGAGCCAATCCATTTTGGAGATAACTATCAATCAGTTGTCGCACTGGATACGGGCGATCAGGTGTGCAAGCAATTCAAGCTCGATAGGATAGCATCCGTGGTGATTGCTACATCAGGCTATCAATTCGAAGCGCTCCATAAGAAGAATCAATCCGACATCTTCGGGATGTCCGGCGATTCAGAAACACGGATCACCTTACAACTCACGCTTCGCGCCTACCTGCTGCTGCGTGAAGAGTTCCCTCTTGCAATTCCTTTCATCACGCAGATCGATGACGGATACGTATTCAACGGCCCGGTGTCTTCATTCGAAGGACCTTCACGATTTGTGTTAGGACTTATCGATGAGATTGCTGTTGTTGGCCCGGATTCTCTTCGCGATTTCATTGACGATAAGATCAGGCAACGAAAGTCCTAGCCTGTCACCTGTTATCGGCAACCAGCATACTTTACGCAAAAGACAACCCTACCAATAGGGCGCGATATCTCTATGCCGCTCGCCAAGTTGATTCAGGTCTCCGAGATGGCGCTTCAAATGGATGAGCAATAAATATACTCCCTGGTAGCCATCGAAGTGCACGATATCATCATTGTGCATCTCCTGCTTTTGCAACAAAAGCTCAAGATAAATGAGGCAACGGTCAAGCTGTTCGCGAAGCTCGGCACGCGCCGATTCCAACTCGATGCGTCCTATTCCTTTTCTCAAAAACCTCACCCCAGACGAGTCATGGGGAAACTGTAAATCCATGGGCCCGCTTAAACTTCGCTGCGATTTGTATGTTATGGCATCCAGCAGGTCGCGGCTCGAGTGGGTAAGGTTATATAGGAACTCAGCAACCGTTTCGGTAGCGCTGATCTTTTGACTAAGCAAAGCACCGTCCACATCGAACCACGCATCAATAGCGGAGATCGACCGGATAAGCTCATTTCGTAAGTTCAGAATAACGTTGTGCATTGTTTGATTCATTTAAAACAAAAAACCCGGACATTTTGGGCCCGGGCTTTTATTATATCATTTAACAATGAGTCTAATTAAAACAATCCCGGACCATACCACGGCGCTTGAGCACCATGTGGAGGTTGACTGCCGATTGAATTGTTGGTCGCTTAATCATAGTGAGACAAATGTATCGAAAGTTTCCGTTTCTGCTTACAAAAAACGTTAAGAATTTATGAAGACTTGTCCATGCAGCACCTCTTGAACTTCTGCCCACTTCCGCAGGGGCACGGATCGTTACGCTGAAGCTCAGGCTTTTCGGGCACCGGGTGGCTCAACAAATGCGCCGTATCCTGGTGGAAAGCAATCGACAACAGCCGATAAAGCTCGGGGTGGTTCTTTTGAAGAAGCGCCGGACGTTCAAAGAAATACTCACCGGCTACGGCCAAAAATTCCTTTTCATTTGTAGCTCCGTAGGCATTGATGTCGCTCTTTCCCTTCATGATCTGGGCAGTCTGCTTATGTATCAGGTTCAACCATGGTACCGCATACGCCTTGTCCTTTAATGTGGCCGGTATACCATCGATCACGCCATCTTCCTTATCCAACAAATGGATGAATTCGTGGATGCCCACATTCTGCTTGTCTTCGGCATTTCCAAACCCGCGATGAAGGGCCGGCTTCGACAGGATCATCTTCCCTTCCATGGTTCCGCTCCCCACCATACCAAGGATGACCTCCTCCTTATTGCCGAACTGATAGTCGCTGTCAAAGGATCCGGGATAAAGCAATACTTCATTGAGAAACGAATAGTGCCAGTCCTGAAATCCAAAGACGGGAATTACTGCACTGCTGGCGACGAGTAGCTTGTCCGTTATATCGACCTCAATTTGAACACCGGTAATGCGCACGCGCGTCAGGAAACGAAGGATAGCAATTTCGAACCGCTTTCGCTCATCGACGTCCAGTTGCACGTAAAACGAAACATTGTTAAGGAGAATAGCCCGCCACTTTTCTGGAAACTGAGCCGGCAGGTTGGCAACACGCTTTTGTCTAGTATAGAAAATACCAAATGCTGCCAGAAATGCCAGGATAAATATGAAGCTCCACATCGCGTCAGTTAAGTGCTTTAACGACCACAGACAGTCGTCTCATTGTCACTAATGTCCAACCAAAAATATCACTATATTTCATGACATCTATCGGGCCACTGCAAAACGTCAACCGATAAATGCACGGGGCGAAAAGATTGGACGACCAGAATTACTTTGTGAGTATGATATGGAGATTGGGGAATTGTGGCCGGCTATGTTCATTCAAAGGGACCATAGGGCTGATCGTTCTATTATACCTCCTTTTCTCAAACGTTTACTCACAGGTGCCTTTTAAGAAGGGTGTAAACCTCACCCAATGGTTTCAATCACCTTCCATACGACAGGTACAGTTTTCGAAATTCAGTCATAGGGATTTTGAGCAGATACAATCACTTGGCTGCGACGTGATCAGATTGCCGATCAATCTTCACGCAATGACAACAGGGGGCCCTGACTATACGATCGATCCTCTCTTTTTCCAGTTTATGGATGAAGTCGTGAGCTGGTCTGAAGAGTTAAAGATGCATCTGATCCTCGATAATCATACGTTCGATCCGAATGATGCCACCGACCCGGCCGTTGGCACAATACTTACGAAGGTTTGGAGGCAGATGGCCGAGCATTATGTAAACAGTTCAGAACTCATCTATTATGAAATTCTGAACGAACCACATGACATCTCCGCATCCACCTGGGGACAAATTCAACAAGAGGCAATAGACGCCATACGGGAAGTTGACTCAAAGCACTATATCATAGTAGGCGGAGTGAATTACAGCAGCTACAACGACCTGGCTACCCTACCGGTCTACACAGATAAAAAGCTGATCTACACGTTCCATTTTTATGATCCGTTCCTGTTCACCCACCAGGGTGCCACCTGGACAAGTCCGCCACTTGGTCAACTCGTAGGAGTTCCATTTCCGTTTGGGGCCTCTGCGATGCCTGCATTGCCCACTTCATTAAAAGGTACCTGGATTGAATCCGCCTTCAACAACTACGCAAACGACGGCACACCTGCCAAAGTCAAACAGCTTATTGATATTGCTGCGGCGTTCAGCGCCAGTCGCAAGGTGCCTGTTTTCTGCGGCGAATTCGGCGTGTTCATGCCCAACAGCAACGATACTCAACGGGTGGCCTGGTACAAACTGGTGAGCGATTATCTGAAGGAAAAAAACATCCCCTGGATCATGTGGGACTATCGGGGATCATTCGGGTTGTTTGAAAAGAATACTTCCGAAATATTTGACAGTGATTTCAACGTTCCCCTGCTTAATGCGCTGGGCTTAACTGTTCCACCTCAATCGAATCCAGCCCACCGTCTTCAAACAGAACCCTTCGACATCTATGACGACTATATCGGTGAAGGGATTGTAGACGTAAGCGGAATTACCGACGGCACGCTGGACTACTACAACACCGATAGCCACGATGGAACATTTGCAATTAACCTGGCCGACGTCGATCAATACTTCTCTGTTGGGATGGATTTTCGCCCGGATATCGATATGTCGCTGCTCCCGGAGAACGGCTACGCACTCGAGTTCTGGGTTAAGGGCAATGCGCCAGGCAGTTCATTTGATGTTCGGTTTGTTGATAGCAACACCGGCACAGCGGATCATCCATGGCGCAAGGGTATCACCATTGACCAGAGTATGGCAGCCTGGGACAATAGCTGGCATCGGATCGTACTTCCCCTTTCAACACTTCAGGAAAAAGGGTCATACGATGATGGATGGTATCCGCCTGAAAACAAATTTTCATGGAAAGAAGTCGATCGGTTCGAGATTGTAGCGGAGATGCAGGCCTTGAAAGGGATCAGTTTTCATTTTGATCAAATACGAGTGACCGGTGATCCCGTCATGGTAACATCTGCTGAGCCAGCGGTTCAGGAATCACCTGACGTGTATCCGAATCCGGCAACTGGTAGTATGAACATCAACTATTTAGTTAAGGAAGAAGGTCAAATACAAGCTACGATAGTCGGCAGCACAGGCGGTATATTCAGGGTGCGCGACTATGGAACACTTACACCTGGCATTCACGAGTTATCATTCGACGTCCGCGAATTGCCTTCGGGCTTATATTTCCTCCGAATCACCTCCCCTGCAAACACGGACACCAGGAAGATAGTAATCAAGTGAAGCAGCATGGGTTCTCGTTTACTCTACTCAGAAATATTTGAGCCGCGCACATAAAAATATCTCTTCGCAACGGTTTGTTCTGCTATCTTCCCATAAATCATCAACTATAGAACTTATGAGTCAGTCTGCACCATTCAACCGACGGGAATTTATACAGAAAGGAACCGCCGCTTTATCAGCTATTGCTTTGTCGGCTTCATCGCTGCGCGGAGCACCAGCGATTATCAAAAGCCTGGGAAGACCTGATTCTAAGTTTGCAGGTGTTCAGATTGGCGTTATCTCTTATTCGTTCAGAAGTCTTCCGTGTAATGCAGAGCAGCTGCTGAAGTATTGTATCGATTGCAACATAAGTGCGATAGAGCTAATGGGTAACACCGGAGAAGCTTTTGCAGGAGCGCCACATGCAAGTACTGAACCGATGAAGTTTACTCCAGGACCTCGCCCGCAACGTACGCCAGAGCAGGAAGCCGAACAAAAGAAGAAAGATGATGAGACGGCAGTATGGCGCGAAAAGGCTTCGATGGATGCATTTACGAAACTCCGGAAAATGTATAATGATGCAGGCGTTTCAATATACGCCTGGAAGCCCAATGCTCTCGGTGAAAAAAATACGGATGCTGAGATCGAATACGCATTGCGCTCAGCCAAAGCGTTGGGAGCTACGCACGTAACCGTGGAACTACCCAACAACCCCGAGCAAAGCAAGCGGCTGGGTAAGTTCGCAGATAAACACAAGATCGGTGTCGGCTATCATGGACACCTGCAGCAAACATTTGACGCCTGGGATGTGGCACTCGCACAGGCAAAATACAATGGTTTGAACTGCGACATCGGGCACTATGTCGCCGCAGGATTCGATCCCATACCTTTGATCGAGGCAAAGCATGACCGTATCTACAGCATGCACATCAAAGACCGCAAATCAAAAGACAACGGTGGGGATAACATGCCCTGGGGCGAGGGAAATACTCCGGTAGCATCCGTTCTTCAACTTTTGAAAAAGAACAAGTACAAGTTTCCGGCAACCATCGAAATGGAATATCCTGTACCCGACGGTTCAGACGCTGTTAAGGAAGTCGCGAAGTGTGTCGACTTTTGCAGAAAGGCATTGGAAAAGGCTTCATAAAAATCAGCAACGGTTTTCTCCTGTTGACAACCTTGTCGAGGACGGGTTGACATAAAAAGCGTTTAGTGTTCATCCGGACGCTTCATGAATCTCAAATCGTTTCCTACATTTACAAAACTGCTGCTATGTGCAGCCGTTGGTTGTCATTTTTCTCTGTTCACTTGCCCTCTTAGCATTGGAAAAGACACGGATCGATAAAACTGAACCACGCGCGTCCCGGGGAATGTCGGACATGATCGAAGAATTCGATTGGTCTGCAACTTCCCTCGGTTCAATGGACTCGTGGAGCGAGGCTTTCAGATCTGCCGTACGCCTTGCCCTGAATACAAAGTCCCCCGTCCTTATCGTCGGCGGAGTTGAGATGATTCAGATTTATAACGACGCCTTTGCGGCAATGATCGGCTCACGTCATCCCGGCGCCCTTGGAGTCGTCGGCAAACAGTTCTGGCATGAGCAATGGGATTCTGTTGGTCCAATAGTTAAAAAAGTCTGGGCCACAGGTGAGGGCATCCTGCTGGAGAACCACCGGCTCGTCCTGGTACGGAAGGGCTATCCGAAAGAGATGTTCTTCACAACATCATACACCCCCATCACCAGCAATTCCGGAATCGAAGGCATCTATATCAATATTACTGAGACAACAGAACTGCTGCGCAAGCACGAGAATCTACAATATCTTAGAAATCAGCTCGTGGGAGAGCTATTCATGCACGCCCCACTCGCGCTTTGTATTCTTCACGGCAGCCGGTTCCTGGTTGCCTTCGCCAATGAACAAATGCTGGAGATGTGGGACAGACAACCGTCCGAAGTTCTTAACCTTCCTGTATTTCAGGCTTTCCCGGAAACAAGCGGACTAGGGTATGAAGCGCTCCTTACCCGCGTGTATGCGACAGGCGAAAAGGCGATTCTGCCAGAGGAACATGTAAGGATAAACAGACGGGGCCGGGAAGAAGAAGTAATCTTTAAGACAGTCGTTGAAGCGGTGCTAGAATCAGACGGTACCATCACGGGCGTTATGATCCTCTCCGAAGAGATCACTGACGAGGTATTGTCAAGGCGTCGGATCGAAGAAAGTGAAATCCGGCATAAGCTGGCCATTGAAGCTGCATCGATCGGTACTTTCGACTGGAACCTGAAGTCAAACGATTTCCAGGTGTCACCGCGTGTTGCCGCCATTTTTGGATTCGCCGACGGCAATGCCGCCACTCATGAAGAATTAATCGGACGAATTCATCCTGCCGATCAGGCTGTTCGCGAAAGGGCGCATAGAGAAGCCGTTGTAAGCGGCTCGCTCATGTATGAGGCACGTGTTGTGTTTACTGACAACACACTCCACTGGGTCAGGCTGAATGGAAAACTGATATTCGATGATCAGCGACAGCCTATAAGAATGTATGGCACGGTGCTGGATATTACCGATCAGAAAAGTGCAACGGAACGCCTGGAGGAACTCGTTCAGCAGCGCTCCAAGGTGCTCCAGGAACGTAATGTCGAGCTGCGAAACAGCGAGGAAAGATACACGCGCATCGTTGAGGAAGTTCAGGACTATGCGATCATACTTCTCGATCGTGACGGCATTGTCCTCAACTGGAACAAAAGTGCCGAACAACTGAAGCATTTTGACGAGAAGGACGTGCTGGGAAAACATTTCCGGATCTTCTCGCCTGAAGAAGACCGTAAAAACAAGATACCTGATATGCTCCTCGAGGAGGCACTGCAAACCGGCCGTGCGGTCCATGAAGGTTGGCGAATCCGAAAAGACGGAAGCCGCTTCTGGGGAAGCATTGTTATCACTGCCCTTCACGACGACAGGAACAACGTAACTGGTTTTACAAAAGTAACACGCGATCTCTCCGAGCGACGGAGCGCGGAAGAAAAAATGCTTGCCTACACCCACGAGCTGGAAGCGCAAAACAAAGAACTGGAACAATTCGCTTACGTTGCATCTCACGATCTGCAGGAACCACTTCGAAAGATCCGAACGTTCACTGAACTCGTGCAGCAGAACATCAACGATCGAAAGCTTGCCGAAAAGTACTTTTCTAAGATCCAGGCTTCAGCTCATCGCATGAGTGAGTTGATTCGATCGGTGCTTGCCTACAGCAAAATCTCTAAGGACATTTCACTCGTTGCTCCCGTTAATCTGAACGAAGTACTGTTCAATGTCGTTTCGGATTTTGAACTGATGATCGAAGAGAAGAATGCCGAGGTGACGTATGAAAATCTCCCAACAATTATGGGCATCTCCGTGCAGATAGGTCAACTGTTCAGCAATCTCGTAAGCAACGGCCTCAAGTTCTCATCTGAACTGCCGGTGATAAAAATCTCCTCAAGGCGACTTTCACTTGAAGAGGTGAGCCGGAAACCCGAATTGCCTCTTGCTGCTTACTACGAGATCTGCGTAACTGATAATGGCATTGGCTTCGAACAGCAGTACGCCAAAAAAATATTCAATATGTTTCAGCGCCTGAACCGCAAGGAGCAGTACGCCGGAACAGGGATAGGCCTTGCGTTGTGCAAGAAGATCGTCGAGGCCCATCACGGAACTATCTCTGCAACCAGCACCCCCGGACTGGGCACAAGTTTCTGCATCACCTTGCCTGCCGCAGATTAAACAATACATACTACAATAAACCAAACGTCGGTGTTTACCTCTCAAACCATCAAGCTCTCATCTATTGACTGCCTTTTTATCGTTGCCTTACTAGTAGTTGCGCTTCCGGTCGCATCCAACGCGCAGGCTAAGGAACGCTTTAAAGTCCTGGCCATCTCCGAAACTGGCGGACATCACGTTCAGTATTCGGCCGCCGCTAAAATCTTTCTCGACAGCCTTGCTGTAAAGAAACATTTCACCATCGATTACATCACTGACACGAAATCAATAGACAAAGAGTTTCTCAGTAAATACAGGATCTTCATTCAACTCGACTATCCGCCGTATGCGTGGGAGGATAAGGCGGCAAAGGCATTCATCGAATACATGGACGACAAGTCGCACGGGTGGATTGGATTTCATCACGCAACGCTTCTTGGCACTTTCGATGGATATCCGATGTGGGATTGGTTTTCAACGTTCATGGGCGGAATTCAATTCAAGAATTACATCGCCACGTTTGCAGATGGCGATGTGAACATAGAAGATCCAAAGCATCCTGTAATGCGCGGTATCAAAAGCCCTTTTCATATTGAAAAAGAAGAATGGTACACTTACGATAAAAGTCCCCGTCAAAATGTTCACGTGCTGGCATCGGTTGACGAAAAAACATATCGGCCAGAATCCAGTGTTACCATGGGCGATCACCCGGTGGTCTGGACGAACGAAAAGATGCCGGCACGCAACATCTATATCTTCATGGGACACGGGTCATGGCTGTTTAAGAATGCGGCCTACCGCCAACTTTTCACGAATGCCATCGACTGGGCGTCGGGCAAATAGAGGACAAGCTCAAAGATTATTTCTTCCGCAGATGACCTGCGGAAACTGCAACTGAATTGATATCTTAGTACGCTATCCAAACTGCGCGATGAGACACATTTCAATCATTATCCTTGTCTTCACTCCCCTTCTCCTTTCGGCTCAGCCACAAAATGCAGTATCCGATCAGATGACAGAACTGGCGCCTCTGATCATCCAATTTCATGCTGATGAAGGAAGCCTCGAACGATTTTACACTGTATCACAATCGCCGGAACGACGCCGGCGCCTTACTGAATTCTATAACGACTATGCTACACGCCTTCGGGCAATCTCATTCGAGGGCCTGTCTGCAGGAGGCCGCGCCGACTACCTTCTCTTCGAACGCTTGCTTCAGAATGAGCTGTTCCTGCTAAGTGAGGAAGCGCGCGAATATGCTTCCGTTGAAAAGCTAATCAACTACGGAGACCCGATCTATTCATTGGAAAAAGATCGCCGACGCGGAAAGCACCTGGAAAGTGCAAGTGTTGCAGCTTCGCTCAATACAATATTGAATGACGTAAGAGCGAGGTCGGGGAACATATCGCGCTCCGAAGATCTTTCACGGGCAGAAGTACGACGCGCCGGCGCTATCATTCAGGGCCAGCGTGATGCGCTGAAGAGCGTGTTCAATTTTTACAATGGATATGATCCGGAATTTTCGTGGTGGGTGAAGAAACCCATTCAACAACTGGATACAGCTCTCATGCGCTATAGCGATCTGATAAAGACGAAGGTAAACAAGGTGACTCTGCCAAAAGACGATGGAAGCGGAATCATTGGATTTCCAATAGGCGCAAAAGAACTTGCACGGCTCCTTGAATACGAGATGATCCCATATTCGGCTGAAGAGCTTGTTGACATCGCTAATAAAGAATTTGCCTGGTGTGATCGGGAATTGTTAAAGGCTTCACAGGAAATGGGATTCGGAAATGAATGGAAGAAAGCCCAGGAGAAAGTAAAGCAATCATATGTGGCGCCTGGTCATCAGCCCGAGGCCATGCTTGAACTTTACAATCAGTCGGTGGAGTTTCTGAAGAAGCACGATCTGATTACTATTCCACCCGTAGCCGAAGAAACCTGGCGCATGGAAATGATGTCACCAAAGGATCAGCTGGTTAGTCCTTTCTTTCTCGGTGGAGAAGTTCTGCAGATCTCCTACCCGACTGATGAAATGACGCACGCCGACAAGATGATGAGCATGCGAGGTAACAATCCACATTTCTCCAGAGCCACAGTTCACCATGAACTCATTGCTGGTCATCACCTGCAAGGATTCATGATGGACCGTTACAAAAGCTACCGTCACTATTATTCACCCTTCTGGATGGAGGGATGGGCGCTGTACTGGGAGATGATCCTTTGGGACATGAATTTTCCCCGCGGCTCCGAAGACCGCATTGGAATGTTGTTCTGGCGAATGCACAGATGCGCACGCATTATCTTCTCACTTAACTATCATCTGGGCAAATGGACACCGCAGCAGTGTATCGACTTCCTCGTTGATCGTGTGGGTCATGAGCGCGCAAATGCAGAAGCCGAAGTGCGCCGCTCCTTTACTTCCAACTACGGACCTTTATATCAGCTCGCCTACATGACCGGCGCACTGCAGTTCTATGCGTTAAAAAAGGAACTGGTTGACTCCGGAAAAATGACCATGAAGCAATATCACGATGCAGTTATGCGGGAGAACGCTATGCCCGTTGAAATGCTGCGGGCCGTACTTACCAATACATCACTCCCCAAAAACTTCAAGACTTCCTGGAGATTTTATACACCGAGGTAAAGCCGGCATGGAGGAAATGATGGATTGATCGTTTCAATGATGATTCAGTTGCAGTAACGAGGAAGTCACGCAACTATCGATGCTCAAACTGTAGAATTTATCATCGTAATTTTATCCTCATCATAGCACCAGAAGTGTTTTCGGCATCTTCTGGCTCCATCATGAAGCACGATCCGCTCTTTGGCACGAATTTTCAATGTCTATTATCAGCTTTAATACATTAATTCAAAACTGATATAACAATGAAAAAAGTAGTATTAATAGTAGCAGGCGTCCTCTTCGCGGCCGCAGCTACATTTGCACAAGACTCTACCCGCACAGAAACTCAGCAGCCTCAGCAAACGCAGAGTACCGAACAACAACCTTCTACTGATTACACTAAAGACATGGTGAAGATCACTGCCACTGATCTACCCGATGCCGTTAAACAAACACTGGCAGCACCACAGTACCAGGGATGGGAACAGTCAACTATTTACAGAAGCAAGAACAACGATATGTATATAGTTCAGATGGGCAGTGGAACAGAAGCTAAAAATTTCCGTTTCGGAGCCGATGGTAAACCCATTCTTGAATAATCTCCACCTGGTCCCACGGAGTTAAAAACGAGTCCCGCACATAGCGGCTTAATGCGCTGCTATGTGCGGGACTCATTTTAATTTTACATTTAGAGTTTTGCGGTTCAAACGCAATTGGATAAATAAGAATCAATTGCGGCCGTCTCTACTCAATCATCAACGGGCTGCCTTTCTCTCTTAATAGAAACCTTTGCCAGCGGCCCTACCTGTATCGGCACCTTTTCTATTTCAATATTCGCCGCCTCAAGCCCGTACATTTCCTCTGTGGGCAAACTGAATGACTTAATCATTCGATAGGTAAGAATGATAAAACGTTCGAATGCAGAGATTACACTATCCGATGAGGCCCAGGTATGCAATGATATGAACTTGAAGTCACTCATCATGCTATACTTTTGAAGCGCAGGATAGGGACTCGTTAGATCTATCTCCCCCGAGTCGGCCAGGTCGTGAATAACTTTATTAAATAAAGTGCTCACGCGATGTGGCTGTTTGAATCCAAGTTTGAAGCTTACAAAAAAGGCGCGCTTCGGAATAATGGTCTCGACCTTATATCTGCTCGCAAAGGGACTATCAACTGTCTCCACGTGTACAAACCAATATACATCCGCCCTTTTGGGCCTTTTGCGGAAAACAGAATATATAATGTTACTGTCGATATAGTTTTTGCTGTCGGCAACGGCGAGATATACAAGATTGGTTGCCTCCTTGGGAACGGTGTCGTCTTCCTGCAGATCTTTAAGCATGGATTGATAGTGTCGAAGGTCCACGAACTCTGTGTGTCGTTGCCTGAGAATACGCGCCTTCAAAAAAATGAACATCGGGATAAAGTACAGAAACGCTATCAGTACCGTAAACCATCCGCCATGCTCAAACTTGTGCAGATTTGAGGCAAGAAACATTCCTTCAAGTGTAAAGAATCCAATCGCCAGCAGCACCGATCTGAACCGCGACTGCTTGGCCATGGCAAAATAGAACACCAGCAACGAAGTCGTCATCAGCATATTTACCGTGATGGCCAGACCATACGCTCCTTCCATGGCTGCAGACTCCTTAAAGATCAGCACAGCAGCAATGCTACCTACCATCAGCGTCCAGTTCATCTTCGGCACGTAAAGCTGTCCCATCGACGTGCTTGGATAAACGACGCGTGCAGCCGGCCATAGCTTCAATTTCATGGCTTCGTTAATCAACGAGAACGTGCCGGAGATTAACGCCTGGCTGGCAATTACAGTGGCCAGCGTAGCAACCAGGATCCCTGGTACCAGGAACCAGTCCGGCATAATTGCATAAAAAGGAATCTGATCTTCGAGGTAATTGCCTCGCTCTGAAAGCAACCATGCAGCCTGACCAAAATAATTTATAAGCAGACAGATCTTCACAAAGATCCAGCTCATCCGGATATTCTGTTTACCGCAGTGACCAAGATCAGAATAGAGTGCCTCTGCTCCTGTCGTACAAAGAAATACAGCACTGAGCAACACGAACCCATTCGGATAATTCAGCACCAGGCTCCAGGCATAATGAGGATTTAGCGCCTTCAGTACGCCGGGATTATGAATAAGCTGATAGCCACCGAGTACGGCAAGCATGATAAACCAAACGGTCATCACCGGACCAAAGGTCTTGCCCACTACCGCTGAACCAAACTGCTGAAAAAGAAAGAGGAGCGTTAAGATGGTGAACACAATGAGCACCGTAGGCACATTGGGATAAATTAATTTAAATCCCTCCACTGCTGAAGTAACGCTAATCGCGGGTGTGATAAAGCCGTCAGCGATCAGCGTGCAGCATCCGATGATAGCTGCATAAATCAGCCACCGTGCGTTGAACTTGCGCACCAGGGCATACAAGGCGAAGATTCCTCCTTCACCCTTGTTGTCGGCATTCAGCGCGAGATAGATATACTTGATGGACGTAATCAGGGTGAGCGTCCAAAAGATGCACGATACGCCACCCAGCACCAATGCATCCGTAATGGGCCTGTCGCCCACGATGAATTTCATTGTGTACAACGGAGACGTGCCAATGTCCCCGTAGATGATTCCGATAGCTACCAGAATCCCCGCCCAGGAAAGTTTATGCTGATTGTCTTTCGAGTCCATTAACGTCGAATACCACCCTCAGCTTGTTGGACACAAACGGTTGCATCGAATTCCATATATGAATATAATTCTATTGGCCTGAACTTACGTATACAGCCTGTGAATTTGTTGCAATGAACCAATTTCTCCCGATAACAGACATTAAGGAACATGAAAGTTAACCCGCTGAGGCCCGGCAATTAAAATTCCATCGGCATTATGGCATGCCTTTTTCTGACTCGTTCATGGTCACCGGAATTTATCAACCTTAAAAGCTATAGCCATGGACACGACCCAAATTGCCAACAAACTTGTCGACTACTGCAAGCGCGCGGACTGGGAAGGGGCGCACTCGGAATTATATTCATCTGAAGCGATCAGCATCGAACCATTCGACACACCTGAATACGGTAAGGAAACCAAAGGTTTGGCTGGCATCAGAAAGAAGGGAGAAAAGTTTGATTCGACTGTAGAGAAATACCATCACATCGATGTATCCAGTCCACTTATTGCAGGAAATACAATAGCGTTTACATTGACAATGGATATGGAAATCAAGGGTAAAGGCCGGATGAAGTCTCCTGAGCTTTGTGTTTATGAAGTAAAGGACGGAAAGATAGCCTCGGAAAGATTCTTCGTTTAACACAGTCTGTTTGAGTTCAACGGAGCCTCACTTTTACCTTTTACATTTATTTTACATTCAGAGTTTTACATTTTGCGGTTAAACCCACTAAATGAAATCTACAGGATCACCTCGCTTTACTTACAGGAATAAGTACCTCCACGCGTGTGCCCACCGCGTTGCCATATCTGTCCTTCAAATCAAGTATGCGTATTAAACTGCCGTTTCCATTTCGGTCCAGCATGCGCAGACGCTGTTCCGCCAGGCGAATTCCCGCCTGCTCTTTTCCTTTGGTGTGGTGACCGGACAATTGCTCCGCGCGCTCCCTACCCACACCGTTGTCTTCGATGGTGCAGATCACAGCTTCCCGTTTTTCCTTTACGTGAATACGCAGATGACGTGACTCTCCTTCTCCCTTATGCGCCAGACCATGCCATAAAGCGTTTTCAACAAAGGGTTGAAGGATCATTGGCGGCATCATCACGTCATCACCATCAGCCAGGCGATCAACGTTAATCTCAAAGTTTACTTTCTCGTCCATTCGGAGCTGTTCCATCTGAACATACGATTCTATCTGCATAAGCTCGCTGTCCAGCGACACTCGTCCATTTTCCAGGTTTTCAAGCGATAGTTTCAGCAACCTTGAAAGTTTACTGAGATACAATGAGGCGTTCTTATTATCTCCGGCCAGTATAAGCCGCGCCACAGACTCCATGCTGTTATACAGAAAATGAGGATTGAGTTGCGTGCGAATCATGGCAAGTTGCATCTGTAACTGCTCGTAGCGCGCGCTTATATCGCTTAAAGATGATGAGGTGTCATGAATTGTATTCTTCGACCATGCTCGCTGTCTTAGGAGATACACAGTACCTGCCGTAATCAGACCAACAAGAATAATGACAATAATGACTGCATTTCGAAGAGTATGCTGACGTGAAAGCTCTTTGTCCGTCAGTTGCTTCTCCGTAGACGTAATCTGTGCCTGTCTTGTTTTGCGGGCGGCCTCACGGCGAAACTGCTTGTCGCGGTCGGTTTGTACAATGACACTGTCCTTCCAGGCATCGTATTGCTTACGATAGAAAAGTGCCTGTTCCAGACGGCCAGATCTTTCATACACCTCTGCAAGTCTGCGGTTTGCGTTTCGGATATCAGACGCCGAGTTTACTGCACGCGCCCTGCGCAACACGTCTTCAAATTTCGTTAGTGCAAAAGAATTGTCGCCATTGGCAATATCTACAACGGCCAGGTTATACGTTGCTGCTATGATACCGGTTTGTGAATCAATGTCTCGCGATATACTCAGCGATTCCATGAGATACGGCACAGCCTCATTATAGTCGCCGGCTGCAATCATCACCTCTCCTATATTATTGAGGTCGATAAGAATGTCCTCGCGAAAATCATTCTTTCTGTGAAGAGCGAGTGATTTATAATAATTGGAAAGTGCCAGTTCCTCTTCACCACGTTCTTTGTAAATGTTTCCAACATATCCCAATGCAAGGGCCGCACTTGCGTCATCGCCATTCATCTCATATATGTATAACGCGGCATTGTAATTTTGAATCGCCTTTACTTCATCTTCGAGCTCCCTGTACGCGTTGCCCAGGTTGAGATAACACGAAGCCATCAACACCGTGTCCTTTAACACACCGTACATGTCGAGGGCATTTTGAAGGTTTCTTACTGCTTCATCGAATTGATCTTCACTATAGTCCAGTAATCCAAGTTGCATATGATATGCTGCAGATGAACGGGGATCATCAACGTACGCAAGCTCGCGTTTCATTCTCTCGAGAGCATCACGGGCACCCGACAGATTACCATTATTATCAAATGTGCGTGCAAGGCGCATATAAACCTTTACCAATTGTTCGTGGTCACTTTTACTTGCACGCAGTTCAGAGGATCCGGGAACAGACGACAACGCGGAGTCGAGAAGGTCTTCGGTCGTTTCCATTTCGTAGGCAGGCACAGATTGCTGAGACACCGGCAAACGCGGCGTATCTGCATCGGGCTGACCGATGGCACGTATGGTGAGTACAGCCAGAAGAAGCGCAACTACGACAATTCGGTACATACGGGGGTATCCGGAACTTGCAAATTAAAGGTTCCGAGCCGGGCTACCGATGATTTAAGTCTTTGTGTTTCGACCATTTACGTCATGTAGGCTAACGTAAATCTTAACCCGCATGAAAGCACCTGAAAACCAACATGTTATCGCTTTCAAAATGGGACAGAACGCCTGCGAGCCTTTGCTGCAGAGCAATTTTCTCTTAAAAACGAGTTGCGAAGCGATCGAAACGCTGATTAATGCGATTTTTACAATCCTTATTTCAGTGACGAGGTGTGTATCGTCTTTACATATTTGCCGTTTGAAACAGCCCTTCCAGCAGCCACACCGTTGAGTATCTCCAGCAATTGTGCACGCTTGCCACTTTGGTTATCGCCTTCAACAAACGACGCTACGGTCTTCCCGGGTGAATTGTCTTTCAATGCTACCGTGTGGTATTTAAATGATGAAAGGTCGCTGCCAGTACTTGGCCTGAAGGAGTCCATACTCGTTATGATTTCAGGATTCGGTTTTGGAGATGTCGTTATGCCGACAACCTTCAGCACCGTACCCTTTGTCAATTTTATCCAACGCAATTCCGCGGAACGCGAATTGTCACCAACCTGGATTCTATACGCACTAAGACCATTTCGGGTATACGCTTCTTCCTCGAGAATTTTCTGCCCGCTCTTCTTCAACTTTTCAACGGTCTGTTTCGCCGCTTCTTCAGGTGTCGCATCCGTGGTGTCTACGGTAACAACAATGGCAGCCTGTTTGTCTTCGGCAATCAATTCAAGTGATGATGGCGAGTTTTGTGCATACCATCCCGCCGGAAAGTTGAAATACAGGCCAATGGCCGGGTGAATGAAACGACCGCTGTCGAGAATTCCCTCCTCCGGATTCTGGCCGTACACGAGCCCCTCTATCACCTTCATGTCCGTGCCTTCAAAATATGGAGTGCGTTTGAATCCCTTTTTCTCCAGTATTTCAGTCAGCTTCTCAACCCGTTTGGTAGTCATTGGGTGATCAGTAAAAATGTTCTTTTCCATCGGCTTTCCGGAAATGAACTCCACGTAAGTGGTAAGCCGTTCAAGCCCATCAACAAGTCCGTAAGGTTTATAACCCGCCTGTATGGCGACGCCAACTCCATGCTCATCAGCTGCCGTCTCCTGGCCGCGACTGTATGCAGCAAGTGCCGCCTTCGATGCAAAACCAACAGGTATGTTAAGGAGATCGGCAACTTCCGGCGACGCCAGGGTTCCTACCAGGCGAATAGGCAGTTGAAGTATAGCAGGCACAATCCCCGCCTTCATGCGCTTGGTTGAGTGCTTAAGCACAACGTGCGACAATTCGTGGGCCATTATTCCAGCCAGCTCATCAGGAGTATTGACGATGGCCAATAGGCCACGCGTGACATACACATAGCCGCCAGAAGTAGCAAACGCATTTGGTTCAGGAGTATCTACGAGATAGTACTTCAGTGGTTCAGACATCCCCAGATATTTCTCCATTGAATGTCCGATGGCTTCAACTTCCTTCAACAACTGTGCATTCTGATAAATGCCCATCGTCTCCTTAACCATCTTAAACGTTTGTGCTCCAATATCTTCTTCCGAATTCTTTTTCTGAGCGTAGGTATCAGTGATGACAATAGCAACGGCTATGCAGATGGCAAAACGTAACATAGTGGGGGTTTTGAGAGGAATATAAATAAATATTTAAAGCTAAGAAAGTGCCTGCGGCGCTGGTCCGGCAGGTCGCGACCGATCTTCGGGCAAAGGAACAAACTCGTGATTGTCATTTGGAGGCAATATAATCCGCCCCTCCTTCCAGTCTGCTTTCGCCTGCTCTATGCGTTCCTGGCGCGAGGACACAAAGTTCCACCAGATAAACCGGTCACCAATGTGCGCTCCGCCCAATAGCATCACCGTTGTCGGCTGCTTCGCGAGAATAACGGGCTCAGCATTCTTACTGAATACTACCATCTGCCCGGATACATAAGACCTGCCTGAGACTTCAACTTCACCTCGCACGATGTAGATCCCACGCTCTTCATGATCTGAAGGCACAGACATCGTTGCCCCTTTTTCAAGCACCACGTGCAGGTAAAAAAGCGGCGAATGCGTCCTGACATTACTTTTCAGTCCGAACGCCGTGCCGGCAATCAAACGCATCCATACTCCGCTATCCGTAAATATGGGCAACTGGTCCGGCTTGTAGTTGTTAAATGAAGGGTCCGCCTCTTCATCCTTCTCAGGAAGTGCAACCCAGGTTTGAATCATCTCCAGCCCGCCCGCAAGCGCAGAGGGATCTTCAAATCTCTCAGAATGTGAAATTCCCTTGCCTGCAGTCATCCAGTTTACTTCTCCCGGCAGTATCTCCTGTTTCACTCCAAGACTATCGCGGTGCGTAACCTTCCCACCAAACAAATAGCTTACTGTAGACAATCCAATATGCGGATGCGGCAGTACATCCATGTTATGAACAGCCTGAGGCTGAAAGGTTACTGGCCCGGCGTGGTCCATAAAAATAAAAGGCCCCACCATTCTTCTCTGTCTGAAAGGAAGTATCCTTTTAACACCCATTCCCTCTGCTATTGCGGCCGCGCGCGCTTCAATAACTATATCAATCATTCGGCGAAGGTATTAGAATTCTTACGACAATAATGTTAAGGTTTCTTTTGCTGATCCAGTTCCTGCCACGTCCACGGTTTGTTACGCCCTTTAAACTCTTCCCTGATCTTAGCAACCTCCTCAGGCTTTACCAAAAGGAAATTAACAAAGCCTTCATTCGGCGTACCTGGAAATGGATTTTCCGACATGCCCATATCGTACCGAACAAAGCTCAAAACAGATGCAATCCACTTGTCATCATTCATCCCCATCGACACCATGTTCTCGCGATATGTCTTTCCATTCACCGGTCCTGTGAGCCCATGCAACAAGATTCTGATCAGCGCGTCCTTCTTACCCATATAACGCATGAACTGTCCGGCCAACGGTGGGGCTATTTGTGTCGGCACTCCCTTGCCTCTTTCCCCATGGCAAGTCGCACACAGGGAGTTGAAGATCGCCGCTCCTTCAGTTACCATCACGCGCTGTTCGGGCTTGAGCGCCCCAAGCTTAGCCCCGAATTTTTTTACCTCTTCGTTTCTCGCAAGACTTTGTACGGTTGCATCGATCATCGCATTGTCTTTGTTCTTCTCAATGAGATGAGCACCAATTTCCTTTGCCGCAGGCGATGTACTGTTGGTTAGGGAAAGCAGCAACTGTATCCGAACATCTGCATCTGCATCATCTTTAAGTTTGTCAAGTTCAGTAATTATCTTCTCATCGTTTTTTTTCAGGAATGCATCGCTGATCCAAACGGCTGTCTTGCGCACATTGGCATCCTCATCGTGAAATGACTTTATCAGAACATCCTGGTCAATCGCTTCAAGTCCGGACAACGTCCACAGCGCATGAATACGTCCCAGGTGTCCCGGCTTCTCATTCAGTGGTCCTTTGTTTCCAAGTGCAATCTCCTTTAACGCCGGTATTACAGACTGATCGTTACGAAGTACAATCTCTTTCTGTGCATTATCACGCCACCAGCCATTCGGATGATTCAGGTATGTGACAAGCTGCGATGTCGGTTCATTAAGCATGTTTGGCTTCGGACCCCGGCCCATTCCATCATACGTCACACGAAGTATCCTTCCATGCTGAATGTTTTTATCAAGGCCAAGGCGCAGGATTTGCTTTCGCAGGTAACTTCCCTCACCGGTCCACGTGCCTTCCTGGATAATACCCCGGTCCATATCGACGATGTAAAGACAACCATCAGGTCCAGTGTAGGTATTCACCGGGCGAAAGTTCATGTCCCAGGAGGCAAGGAATTCTTCATTGTCGTAAACATTTTCCAACGTCCTTTTCCCATTCGTATTCACAACCTTTGCCCTCCGGATCATCCGGGCAACAGGCTCTGCGATGAGATAGTCATTCACAAGGTTAGAGGGTAGATGATCGCCCCGGTAAATGGATTGACCATTGGCCGCAGTAAAATGATTCAACGTAGTGTCAGGACGAATACGGGGCAGCCCGCCCTGAACGTCTGGAGTTTTTACGATTGGCCAAACCTGTCCAAATACTGAATCCACATAGGCATCGTTGAATTCAAGTTGCCCATAGGCAGGATTGATATGAAATCCGGAGCCGGCATTTTCCGCTCCTCCCCTTGCGTAAAAGAGACGACCATAGTTATCGTGGGTCAATCCCCACTGACCATTCGATCCGCTTAAAAGAGAATCAGCTGTTAATTGATTGTTTCTATATTTGAAACGAACAGGGTCTACCGTAATGTATATATAGTTGTCGAGGTTCCAGTCGAGTCCGCTTCGCTGATGTTCGAGATTTCCAAATGCGCGTTTGCCTGGATGATACACTAACCTCTTCTCATCTGCAACGCCATCGTTATTCGTGTCCTTGTATGCGTAGATATCATAGGTGTCGGTTACGTTCACCAGCAGCTCGTTGCCAACTGCGAGTATCATGCGCGGTAGCATGAGCTTATCGATATAGACGGTACGCTTGTCCATGCGGCCGTCATTATCGGTGTCTTCAAGCAGCAATATCCTGCTGGTGGCCACGTGCTCGCCGGTAGTATCTACGCTTTGCATGTACGTTTCCATCTGCGTCACGAACATGCGACCATTCCCGTCCCACGATATGGCTACAGGCTCGTTGAGCATGTCGTCATCAGCAACCACTTCAACATGATAACCTTTCGGCATGCGGAAGGATGAGAGACTTTCCTCGGTATTGAGATACGTTGGAGTCGCATCATTTTTTACTGTTCGGGGAGTTTTGAACCCAGGCTCCGGTGATGCTTTCTCCTCAGATGGTGCAGTCCGGCAACCACTGAGGAATGCGATAAGCAACACCGTAAACAGCGTTGTTGCAATCCAGCGATACGACAAATACGAATATGAAAGAATGGCACTCATACAATGATTCATTGTGAGTAACCAATTTAACGAACCCTGTGAAATAGACAATCTAATTTACGCGGCGCATTTAAGCCGCGCTTACAGGAGGCCACACAGGCGGATCAAGAGCTGGGCAATGCTCACGAAGGACGACGGCCGTGTTCTCCAGGTCGTCCGTTGCCGGCCGTACTCTTCTTCTTTGGATTGAAGTAACGACGCTTCTTTGGTCGTCCGGAAGTATCACCTGCCTTGTTCTGACTATGTCCCGGCTTGGTCTGTGAACTCTGACCTGATTTGTTCTGTGAACTATGACCGGAATTGTTCTGTGAATTATGGCCACTCCTATGTTGAGGATTGTATCCTCTCTCGCCCCTGCCGCCACCTTCGGATTGATTCTGCCGTTCCCTTTGGAGCGATACCACCTGCGCCGTTTTACCATTGGCATTAACAGAACTGCCCCCTTTGGTAAAAGGATGACTTACCACTTTTATATCACGCTTGATAAGCTTTTGAATGTCTTTCATCAAAGACTTCTCTTCATCATCACAAAACGACAGCGCAACACCCTGCTCCCCTGCCCGGCCAGTACGGCCAATGCGATGAACATAGGTCTCTGCAACATGCGGAATTTCGAAGTTAATAACATGAGAAAGCTTATCAACATCAATCCCCCGCGCCGCTATATCAGTAGCAATGAGCACACGCGTCTTTCCGCTCTTGAAGTTCGTTAATGCTGTCTGTCGCGCGCCCTGTGATTTGTCGCCGTGTATAGCCAGTGCGTTAATACCTTCCTTGCTTAGAAACTTCGCCACCCGGTCCGCACCATGTTTCGTTCTCACAAACACAAGCACAGAAGGAATATCCTTGGTCTGTAGTGTATGCAACAATAGCTTGCGCTTTTCATCTTTCGGCACGAAATACAGTTCCTGCTGTATTGTCTCTGCCGTTGATGATACTGGTGTCACTTCAACCCGCACCGGATTGTTCAATATCGAATTGGCAAGATCACGGATCTCACCTGGCATTGTTGCAGAAAAAAGAAGTGTTTGTCTTTTCGTCGGCAGCTTGGCAATCACCTTCCTTACATCATGGATAAAACCCATGTCGAGCATGCGATCAGCCTCGTCCAGCACGAAATATTTTACATGCTGAAGATTTACCAACCGTTGATTGATAAGATCCAGCAGGCGTCCAGGTGTTGCAATAAGCATATCAACTCCATCGCGAAGTGCTTTTACCTGCGGCACCTGAGATACTCCGCCGAACACAACTGTATGCTTAAGCCTGAGTAACTTTCCGTAGGCGGAAAAACTATCCGCAATTTGAATCGCCAGTTCACGCGTTGGAGTTAGAACCAATGCCTTGATTCCGACGGGTGCTTTCTTGTATAGCTCGTCTTCATGCAGGAGCTGAAGCACCGGGAGCGCAAACGCTGCCGTCTTTCCAGTACCGGTTTGTGCACAACCCAGCACATCGCTTCGCTTGAGCAACAACGGAATTGCCTTTTGCTGAATAGGCGTCGGCGCAGTATAACCCTCCGCCTTAAGGGCTTTTGTTAATGGCTCTATGAGCCCGAGATTTTCAAATGACATTAAATACTTTCAGATCTGTAAAAAATCAAAAACTGTAGGGCAGTTTGGATAGGTAAAGGGTGCAAAGATGCCCAAAAAATCCCGAATGATCGCAGGCCCTTATTCAAAAACTCTTTTCCCATATTTGGTTAAAGGATCATTTATCCAAAAATGGATCAAATTGATCTGTCTGAATGACGTGACGCAATCGAAACATGTGCATCAAAATGGCGGAAGTTGAATACACATATCTCGGCGACAAACAAACCGATCCTGCACGAAAGAAAGTGCAGTGCTCCGCCGTTAAAGATCTAAGAGGTAAATGTATTCGTGGGAAAAACGGCAACTTTCTGGTGCGTTTTGAGGACGGCACCAAATCAGTGGTCATCGGAAGGTTGCTGCGAAAGGTTTTGCACGAGTAGCCAGGCATTCTGTTGACTTCATGCCACACCGTTGGTCCGGCATTTGTAAGTTTGAAAACGGAATAACCCAGGTTTTAACCCTTCATCATTATTGGCAGTGGCTACTGGTTTTCTGGCACGATGATGATTGTGAGATTGTATAGTAACCGCACATATATGGAAAGCAAGGAAGAACTCTATCATCATGGCGAAAATCCGTTTTACTTCGAGGCCTTAAATGACAAGATGTGCACGAGGGTGCTTTTCGCATTAGAGGTGCTTCGGTTGCCCTATACGCGTGTGCCTCATGAAGATCATGGTGTGCGGGCCTTAAGATTCTATGTTCAGGACAGGCCGTCGCTTATCTCACTTCACAAATACCTTGACGAGTCACATCCTTCTATCGAAAAAGGTGATGGTTCGGGAAAGTATGAATTAGTGTACGAGAATTCGTTTATCTGATTATTAGTCGTGAGTCCTTGGTCGTGAGTCCTTGGTAATGTGTCGTTAGTCCTGAATCGTTAGTTTAATGTTGGTTTTCGCTTGATCGCGTACCTTTCCACTTAGCATATTCCATTCGCATACAATGGCCGCAGGGGCGATATCCCATCCGCACTGCTTCAGCATAGGATGAAAAAAATACGCGGTTCGATTGCTTCATTCTCTTACCGGAACGACACGATAATAAACCGTAAATCTTCAACTGCCTGTTACCAGCAAGCGCAATAGAGCCCGAGCGGATCAATTTTCTCAGGTCACGTTCCGCTATCTCTTCGTGCGGTATCATCCCTTTCAAGGTTGTGTCCGTTAATTAAAGCAATGACATCCAACAAAAAGAAAGAGGGTTGCCGAATGACAACCCTCAGTCCGATTTAGGTTAATGAAGAGTCTTCAGGCGATCGCTCCCAATTCCTTGGTACGATCGAGTTTTGTTGCGTTTTTGATTTCTTTCTTCATCGCCGATTTCACGTCTCTTCTCAGAGCCTTCTCTGCGCGCGACAATGCCTTGCGTGTCTTGCGCGACGGCTTCGATACGCGAAGCTGCTGCATTACTTCGGAAAGGGCTTTATTAACACTGGATTTGATTTCGGCTTTAACGGTCTTTTTCATAGGGAGGAATTTTTTAAGGCCTCAAAGATATCCTATGTTAATTTAAGGTTAAATACCTTAACATAAACTTAATATTTCAGCATCTTTTTGCGACGATAAGTCACTGAAGTCCAAGATTATGAAGAGAAATATGGCGCAACAACCAATGCCCCCTCCCTAAAGAAATCTGAAGCCTAAACGCGCTCCCAGCACAAATCTGGTTTTATTTGATAACTCCTCGTTTGGTGCAAATGGCCTCCAGTGAGGGCTATCATCGAAATACCTTATGTTCTCACCCACTGGTCTGGCTTTATAGGAGTAATTAATGTTACGAAACGCAATGCCGGAATTGATATCGAAAAAGAATCTCCGGTTATGCTTCCAACCCGGAAACATCAGCATGCCGAATTTAATTGCTGGCCCCATTTCCTCCACATGAACCGGATAAGTTACGGACTGATAATAATCACACATCCCGGTGTCGCAATTAAATCCGACAGTTTCTGTCCTGTTAAAACGAATACTGTGATAGTAGTACTCGCCCGATATATAAAATGGAACCATTGGCGATGGATGAAAGTAATAACGCAATTCAATTGCTCCGCGAAATCCACGTTTATCTTCGTAATCCAATGGATTCTCATAAGAACGAATTACCCAACCTCCCTCGTATTGAATTCCAAAATCCCGAAACAGCTTTTGCTCCAGTGAAAATTGCACCGACGGATAGAAATAAAACAGATGAAGCAGGCTCCATTTAACAGCAAGGTTGGGCTGCGTAATCTCGCTGGTTATAGGCGCACTACGGCCACCAGTATTGGCGTCCGCCTGTGCATGGATAGCCGTTGTTGAAAAACAGCATAGCCATACCGTTACTCCAATAATCCACCCTATTCTAACCGAACGAAACATCTCCAAATTATTTTGACCCTGATGACTATTGAATTGCTATGGTACTCAGCTTTCGTATGTTGTTCCGATCTGTGTAGTCGTACTGTATAATTCCATTTTTTCCCGTCAGCACCAGAAGCCCCGATTTTGTGATCACATCGTATGCATCAACATCCTGGTAGTCTTTCAACAGCTGCAGGTTCTTGGGGTCAGTTACATTAAATACTTTCAAACCGTTCTCACCTTCGCATACAAACAAAAGATCTCCGTCAATACCCAGGCCGTAAGGCGACTCGAGTGCGTACGAAGAGACAAGCAGTGGCTGTCTGACATCTTTTACATCAACAACCTCCAGTATATTGACCGAACTAGGGCGACAACTTGTGGTTCGCAGCGTGACAAATGCAAGCGTGTCCTGAACAACGACAGGATCACAACCAACGAAGTGGCTATGCTGTGACATTAAGATCGGATTTGAAGGACTCGAGATATCAAGTATAATCATTGCCTCGTTCGTCCCGATATACAATCTGTCGCCCATGGCCGCGATGGTTTCAACACCAGGGCCAAGGCTCACTTTATTTACACGTGATATTGCGCCGCCGTCCATGAACTGATAGACGTGTAATTCTTCGTTATCAACCGCATACAAATGCGTCGGCGATGTAGCGAAGCGCGCCAGCGATCCACCTTTGCCGGTGAGGTTTGCCTCAGCACCATCTTCACTGCAGCCTGATACGATTACCAGAATAAATATGATCATGAAGGTGGCACTGGCCAGGAAAGATGAATGCCTTCTAAAGAAGATAGCCACGCTATTCACCAATGAATGAATTCCTATAACTCGTTTCATCAGTGAAAACATTTTGGATTGTTAAGAGTCGCCAGGCGCCAGCCTTTCACTGCACCCCTTTCGGGGTCGACGCAGGCAAAGTATCGCATGCCTTCGGGAGGCAGGTTCATTGTCCATTGGGCCTGATGAATCCGGCTGATCTCTTTTGGTGCCTTCAGGTCGTGCACATCCAGTGCGACAAGATCACCGAGGTGATCCGCATACAACACATTGTTGCGAATGGCGGAGTCGACGTTTCCCGGAATGCGTAGAAATCCAACTGCTACCGGATGCGCGGGATCGGCATTGTCAAATATGTGAATGCCCTCAAAGCGTTCGTTCACTAACAACAAGGTACCGTACAAGTAAATCTTGCCCGGCTCATGAAGCTGTCGTGAGGGCTCGAACGCAATCTCGGTTTGGGAAGGGTCAGCGTATATGGGTTCGTAACCTTCCACAACTCCAGCAGGGAACGAAGGCTTGTAGGGCGGGTCATCGTAATAACAGCCCTGAAGCAGCAAAATCCCAACGATGAGGGTAAATCTATTCATAGGTAACTGGGTATCATAGGTAACTGGGTAGAGATCAACTCAAAGCGCAACGGCTAACGGTTTTCAGTTAATTGACACTCCCTGGGCGCTTAACGTTGGAACGATTTACCATATTGTTTTCGCTCACGCCGCTTATGTGAAATAGCCAGCAGCAAATTCACATTTCGCTAATTTAGCAGCAAAATCCGTATTCCTCATGATCAAGTCGCTACTGGTCCTTGCCTTAGTAAGCTTTTCGGTTATTCTGCAAGCACAATCTCAAAATTCAGCAACCGACGCACTGACCGCTGACTTTCATCGCACGCGGCGTGATGAGTTACGTCGCATCATGCCCGCAAAATCTGTGGCCGTCTTCTTCGCCAATCCTATAAGAAACAGGGCGGCAGATGTCTCCTATCGCTACCACCCGGATCCAAATTTCTTTTACCTCACCGGCCTCCGTGAACCCAACGCCGTATTGCTTGTCTTCAAAGACATGCAAACGATCAACAATGAAACATTCAACGAGCTGATATTCGTTCGTCCACATCAGGCACTGAAGGAACTCTACGACGGTGACCGTCTTGGAAAAGAAGGCGCCCGCGATCAACTGAAGTTCAAGGTTGCTTATGAGGGAACTGCATTCAAAACTTATCCGATCGATTTCTCTGCATACGACAAGGTTTTGTTCTACGACTTTCAGGACGATGTAAGAAACTCGCCCGAAGAAGCCGACCTGTACGAGCTCATCGAACAGTTCAAACAGAAAGTAGGATATCAGAAAAAAGAACTGAACGTTGCTATTGAACCAAAGAAGAATAACATCGATCTGGTAGGTCTCGACTTAATGATGAAGAAACTTCGCGGCATCAAAACGAAAGAAGAGATTGCCCTCTTAAAGAAAGCCGTTGATATCTCAACAGTAGGGCAACTGGAGGTGATGAAGTCTATCCGACCTGGGATGTCCGAAATGCAGATCCAGGGCTTGCACGAATTTATACACAAGAGCTACAGCGCGGCCGATCAGGGTTATGGCAGCATCGTTGGTGCGGGACACAATGGATGCGTTCTTCATTACGTAGACAATGAGAAGTCATCTATCGAAGATGGCGAACTCATTCTCATGGATGTGGGTGCCGAGTACCGCGGTTACACAGCCGACATCACCCGCACGATACCCGTGAACGGCAAGTTCTCAAAAGAGCAAAAGACCATATACGACCTTGTATATCGTGCGCAGGAAGCTGCCCGCAAAGCGTGTAAGGATGGCGTTGCATTCAAAACCCTCGAGCAAACAGCAAACACAGTCATCAACGAAGGACTGGTCCAGCTCGGAGTTTACAAAAGCACCGACAAGAACGACATGGTTGATCCGGCAACAGGAAGAAATCGCTACAATCCCCATGGCTGCTGCCACCATATCGGTCTCGACGTTCACGACAAGGGTGAATACGATTTGCTCAGGGAAGGAATGGTCATCACTATCGAGCCTGGTATTTACATTCGGAATAACAGTCCCGCCGAAAAGATGTGGTGGAACATTCCTGTTCGTATCGAAGACGACTTCCTCGTACAAAAGGATGGCTGCGAATTGTTGTCAACGATGGCCCCGCGCAAGAGCGAAGACATCGAACGCGTAATGCTCGAACCCAGCGCACTTGATGATCTGAAACTTCCGGATGTTGGAATTAAGAAGTGAAACATTTCCGATCAATCAGGAATTCAGATCCACTGCATGTTAGTCTTATGTTTTCATTTTATTTCAATTCATTTGCAATTCGCTTTTTGCCGTCAACACCAGTGCAGGACATGGCCGTGATCCTGCATATGCAGCTGCTGCATGACCCAAATATAAAACGCTCCGGATTATCACTTTTCAGTTACTTGCAGCTACATGGTGTTAACTGCAGATACTTGCCGTTAAGCAGAGGAATCGTTAACCCACATCGTAGTGGATCCTATGCGCTGAGCCTAATGAAAGCATGGCAAACCTTAGAGGAAGCTTAGAGAAAGTCTACAGAAAGCCTGGACAAACCTTAGAGAAAGCCTACAGAAACCTTAGAGAAAGTGTACAGCGGGCCTACGGCTAGCAGCCGGCAAGCATCCGTCTACCATATACTCAGAGGCCACAAAGTTAAGACAACGCGGCCACCGGGTTAAACCAAAGTGGCCGGAGCTATTTCACCACCGGAAACGCCACCACACGCACTTTCGTACATCCATACGGAATCAATACGATCTCTTCAACCGTCGGCGCGACTTCACCGCGATACAATCCAAACCTTTCCGTTACCGGCTGGTACGCAACGCCATCAATGGCCTTCCATCCAGGGATCTTCTTCGCTGGTGCAACGATAGAGACAGGCGCATTCTGCTGGTTCCATACAAATGATGAAGGCATTGCCTTAGTCGTCACCTTAAGCTGCTTCGGGTCTTTCACCACCGACTCCAGTATTCCATAGTTCCAGTCAGTCGTCGGGTAAATGCTGTAGTAGTCACCTTCAGTTGCTTCATTTCCCTTCTCCCACTTTTCCCCAACCTTCAGGGCATAAACCAACGGACCGCGTTCAATAGCCCGCGAGTTGCGTCCCCAGGTCGTGGTTGCAACGTCCATAGGCAAATGCAAACTGACTTTATCGTGGTTCTTCCACGCACGCTCCAGCGCAATAACTTTTCCGCCGGCCTCTTTGCGCAGCTCCTGCCCATTGATACTGATCACTGCCTCCCGGCACCACGTCGGAATTCGAAGATGAAACGGGAAACTCGCCTGCTTCTGCACTTCAATCTCAAATTCAATCTTATCCGCGAATGGATAATCCGTGCGTTCATGAATGGTGACATCCTGGTTGCCAACTTTTGTCTTTACATCACTCGGACTGTAATGAAGCGCTGCCAGTCCCCCATCAGGCGTGCTGTACCAAAGGTGCGAAGTGAACTTAGTCCATCCCTGATGCATGTTCGCCGTACAGCAGGTGTATCCGCTGCGCAAGCCAAACACGTTCGTCATTTCCCGATCAAACGGCAATGAGAAATCAAACACTCCCCGCGACACCTGCACCTGGTTGGCGATCTGAAAGTACTGTTTCATGTTGTAGTCGTCCGTGGTCTGCGTGGGCAGTGCATTAAACGTCATACGCTCCAGCGCATCCATGTATTGCACGTCGCCACTAATGCCGATAATATTTTCAAGCGAGAACATGGCCTCAACAATCGCACACAATTCAACGCCCTGGGTAGGCGCATTGCCATGGAGGTCCTCATCACCCGAAAAGATACCCATTGGCAGTCCATGCAATAACATCAGGTCATTCCAACCTGTCTTCAGCGACTCAAGATATTGAGGATCACTCGTGCGCTGATAATTGATTGCGGGCGCCTTCAACGCCATGCCTACATTCACCGCGTGACGCGTCATCCAGGCCTTGTCTCCCTGATAAGCAGCAGCATTCATAACCCAATTGCGATCACCCAACCACTTACTCCACGCAAATGACTGCCCGTCGATTTTCTTCGCCAGCCTCAGCAGCTTCTCATCCTTCGTGATGGAATAAAGCCACTGTGCAATCATCACATTATCCGAACCCCTCGACGTAGCCCACTCGGTCCATTTACCTATGGGACATTTATCGAGCACATTTAACTGATAGTGAAAGTATTTTGTCATGAACGGAATCACTCTCGGGTCCGCTGTAGCCGTGTAAAACTGCTGGAGCACCTTCAGCATGATCATCCTGGGCCACCAATCTTCCCCGGACTCACAGTTGTTTTCTGTTATTTGAATTCCCTTATCGCGTTCGTCTTTCGTGATGGGACCAAAATACCCCGATGGTCTCTGATGATCGAGCGTCCAGTTAATGTACTTCAGGACCTTGTCTTTCAACGCAGCATCATTGAGAAGAAAAGCAAGTGGCACAGCGCCGTCGAGCCAGTATGGAGTTTCTTCCCATCCATCACCCTTGCCGCCTAGCCATCCGTTGTCTTTAGCTACCTTTGGATGAACCTCATCGAGATGACCACTGGAACCGCGCGACATGATCTGCAATTGCTGCTGTAACCAACCCTGTGGCTTAACAGCGGTTAGCGGAAGTTCACGATATGCCTGCTTCGCAAGGCCATTCTGGGCAAGAGTATTCAACGATGCCGCAACCAGACCGGCAACAACTAGTGACTTAATAGTTTTCAAGATCATTGGTTTAACGTTATCATAGTCTCTAAGGTGCCTTCGAAGGTGCTGGTAAGGGAACTCCTGCCTTTAAAGGCTCACCAAACACAGGCAGATCATTCATCCATGTAAACTTCTGTGCACGCGGCGAACGCTTATTGCCACATCCCTGTCCAGATTCATCATTAGCATGATACAATATCCAATCCTCCTGGCCATCCGGTGACTTAAAGAATGAATTATGTCCGGGTGCAAATACTCCATTAGCCGTCGACTGATTAAACACCGGTTTCTCAGATTTTTTCCACGACGATGGATCAAGCAAATCAGCAGATTTATCGGCCTGTAACATTCCCAATGCATAGAAATCAGTCCAGCATGCGCTCGCCGAGTACACAATGAAGACGTTCTTGCCATGCTTCAGAAACTGCGGGCCTTCATTTACATCCACGTGCGGCGGATCATTTGGATTGTTAAGATCCCCGTGTCGCTCCCAATCGAGTTCAGGCTTCGAAATTCTAACACGCCTGCCCCTGATCGTCCATGGATTTTCCATCTCAGCAATGTAGATGTCCTGCCTTCCATTTTTGTCTCCTTCCCATCCCGACCAAATGAAATACAGCTTACCATGATGCTCAAACACCGAACCATCAATCGCCCACTTGTCGTCCTGATCAGCAACCTTACCTTTGAAGTTCCATGTTCCGGTCATTGGATCTGATGAGCTGTTCTCCAATACGTACATACGATGGTGATCATTGTTTCCATCATCAGCGGCGAAGTAAGCATACCACTTCCCATTGAGGTGATGTATCTCCGGTGCCCATAATTGTTTTGAATACATGGTATTCGGCGGCGGAGTCCAGATGGTCTTTCTCTCAGCTGTTTTCAATTGCGACAGGTCCTTCGTCTTCCATATGTCTACGCGATTGCCAAGAGTGTTGGTGTAATAGTAGTAACCATCAACGTAAATGTTCCATGGATCGGGTCCGGAGGGCAATAATGGGTTCGTGAAGGTTGATTGTGCCGCGGCCACTGTTGCCAGCAGACAACTCACAGCACTGAGCAGTATGACCTTTGATTGCTTCATAATGAGGTGTTGATCATCGCATTTTTTATAATGAGGTTGATCTTTGCATTCCTGATAGTTGGAACAGTCCGCTGTTGATCATTCGGCCGCTGACAATCTGTTTACTGTTGATTCCGCAATTGCTATGATTCAGTAAATACTACGAATCCTGTAACTACTGTTGATCCAGAAGCTTGATAAAATAGCCGCCGACAACGCTTCGTGCCTGAAAACCGACTTGTTTTCCATCCGTAGTTTCATTCCAATCACAGAGCGGAACACGGGTGGGAGTTTTCATCACATATTCATACACAGGCGCAATGAGGGCCCTGAAGTCATTTTGATTCGCTGCCAGCGTTGCCGTCCAGCAGATCCAATCCGATTTCGTATAGGTCTTGCGGCTGTCGAGAGGGAGTCCGTATGTGTTTTGTTTCTTCAGATAGTATGCGATCTCCTTGTCGTAAACCTCCTGAGGAAACAGATTTAACTTCAGAAGCTTGTCCCAAACCAGGTTGTACTTCTGACTCCACGTCCCCTTATTATCGAAAGTCAGTGTGTAATGATCACCATCGTCCGCCATCTTCATCCAACGGGCAGCATATTCGCTGGCTATTTTCCTGTACTTTGTTGCTACATCCTTCTCGCCGATCATATCGGCCATCATAGCATACGAACCGATCCCGACAATGGCCTTCATCGACAGGTTTGCATTGCGCGCAAGGTGTCCGGCAAAATCATCAGTGCACAACTGATTGGCTGGGTCAAAACCGTCCTTTACCAGAAACTCAACCCATTGGGAAAGTACCTTCCAGTGTTTCCTGGCATAGTCTCCTTTTCCCTCCGCCTTCGAGATCGCTCCTGTGAGGATGATCATATTGCCGGCTTCTTCTACCGGCATGTCCTCACCGTACACCTGACCATTGGCAAGAGGATAAGTCCCGATGTCGTGGGCCGCCCATGGCTTTGTCCACTTTCCACTCTCACTGTAATAGAATATTCCGTTCAGCATTCCCTTCAATAAATCCGGATTGTAGACAAGGTACAACGGCGCCGAAGGATAGGTTACGTCAACAGTATTAATGCAACCATTGCTGTAGTTCTCCTTCGAAAGGAACAAGATCTCTCCCTCAGGACTCTTCACCAGTTTGTGTGCAGCAATGCTTTGGCGATAGGCAAGCGCGCATAATTTCGCGTATTCTTCTCCGCCGGCTTTCTGTGCCCTGCTGAAAAGTTCTTTGTCAAATGTCTCGCATTTCCTGGCAATGGTTTCATAATCATTCATCGCTGCAATCAACTCCTGGTCTATGCTACGGGTACCGCCATTGCTCCACCAGGGCCGGAGATTTGTACCGAAATATTGAATAGAATACTCATCATCGTATCCAACCAGAAAAACCTGCTCCTTCCATTGTTCCGCAACCTTTCCCAACGTTGCCACGGTATTCAACAAAAGGTTCGTACCCTGAAGCTTGTTCGATTTCACATCGCCAAACGATATGTGCCCTGAACTGGTAATTGACTGAGTACTGTTCTCAGAAGATGCCGCCACATACAGGTATCCCCAGTCGATTCGAAGGTCATCGCCTTTCTTTTGTAGTACCGGCTGTGCTTTACTGCCTGCCTTCAGAATATTTAAAGATTTAGTGGTGGATAACTTCTTAACCATCTGCTCTGCCTTTACCTCCTGCGAAGACAAATTCACAGCAAGAGTGGATGATGCACCAAAGTAAACAGACACATCATGCGGCGATGCGTCGTTGGATTTTAACCGATACGACACATAAGACACCGGCCGCGATAACAGATCCAGATCGTCCATCAGCAATGGAGAAATGAATGTCAACTGCAGATCCACCTTACCGCAGGTAAGCTCATAGATGGTTCTCGTCGGAGTTACTGTTACCGAACGCTGCATTGCCTTCACAACCGATGCTTCATCTTTGGTAACAATCTGCTTCGAGAGCCCAACATCCAGCGAAGCACCGCCCGCAGTATTCTCAACATGAACAGCTATTACATTCCTGCCGTTTCTCAGATTCTTTTTGATGAGGTCCGATAATGCGAAATAGTTGAACTTGTTCAGCCAGCCTTTATAACCGTAAATCTGTACGCCGTTCAAAAATAGTTCGGCATTGTCGTCATGGAGCAGTTTGAGAAAGAGCTCATCTTTAACAGGTGTGTTCATTGAAAAAGTTCTGCGCACCCAGATGTCGCGTGTTTCCCATAACGTCTTGTCTGTCGCTCGGTTGTTACCAACGGGGGCCATACTGCGCTTCCACTGGCTATCATCAAAATCGGCATTCTGCCATCCGTCAGCTGGCTTTGCTTCTGTGTAAGTAATCTCATACGACTTTTCATCGGCGGCAGGTAGCACGGATTCGAACAGACGTTCCGGACTACCCAATACACGATACACCTTATCATCGACCTTTACAAAACCAGCAGTGGACTGATCACTTCCGGTCCAGTGCCGTGTGGTTGAAGCGTTAATCTCATCGGTCGCCGACCAAATGCTGAAGTACGGATCATGTGTGATTAAGGGATATGCAGGGGCCCTTGTGATTTGCGCTTCTGCACCCGGAGCGAGAAGGAAGAAAAGTATTATGATAGAGGATAACGTAATGCTTCTTTGCATTTGCCTGGTGGTTGAAAGTTTTCCGTTCTTCGTCTGCTTGATAAGTATTGACTTGCTCTATTTCACAACCTGCACAGGCACCTGCATAATCATTGCATGTCCCGGATAAGTGCACAGCAGCGTGTAGTCACCGGGTTTGTCGGGAGCAATGAAGTAGATCGTTTCTGAAGCTCCCGGCTGCAGCAAATTGGTATGGTTAAGGACCTTTACCGAGCCAGGAATGTAACTTAATTGTGCTCCGGTCAATCCCATATTGAACGCTGCATCGCCAACCTCCTTAGCACTACCCGGGGCAACAAACACGACATTGTGAGTCATGTCATCGTTGTTGTTGAAGATCAGTTTAATCTTTGAACCGGCCTTCATCTGCAAACTTGTCACGTCAAATTTAAGACCGGGCTTCGTCCCCAAACTGATCACCTGATCAGGTTGCTTCCAGTCTTTAGGCATGGTAAGCTGACGCTTTGCCATTTTCGCCGCTGGCGCGGTTGTCTTCTTAGTGGCTGATGCTGCCGCTGCAGTCGTCGCCGCCGCGGCTTCAGGCATCGCGTGATGATGTACTGCGACCTTTTGTTCTTCAGTAAGTGTGAGCGGTTCTCCGTCGGGCAAATGGTTCAGCGTATAGTACCCGGTATTGTGAACAAGATTGCTTCCATCGCCGGCAACAATGCCATTCAGCTTTACTTCGTGTATGAAACCTTCTCTGAGATTGTCGACGACGAGTCTCACGCTCATGTTATTGTTGGCCACAACAATGCCTTTCAGATTACATGCCTCCTGTTGAATGATCTCACTGCCATATTGATGATGATAGTGGTATGTAAATCCGCTCACGCTATAGTTCATGGCATTCTTCGCCACTTCGCGGTCTACGGGCTTTGTAAAAGTGATCTCGAAACCATCGGGCCTCGCTACGATGTTCTTCATTTCGAATGGCATCTTTCCGGACCAGACAAGACGCTGCAGCGCGTAATCCTCCCTCCCGGTGCTTGCCCATCCACGACTGGTCATACCCGCAAAGATGGAACCATCAATGCCCCATCGCAGGCGAAGCAATCCGGATGCAAATCCCTCCCTGAATGGAAAGCATGCACCCTGATATTCACCTTTCACCTTTTCCAGTGTCATCCGCATGATCTTGGAATGACCCTGATCGCCAACAAAGTACTGGCCTTCGAACGGACCGAATGCACCATGCGTAGTGTCCTCAAGAATATCCGATGTTGAAATACCCATCAGCGTCTGGGGGAACCAGACAGCCGGAACTTTCAATTCCTTGATGGTTTTCGCCGCTTCATGCATAGGCGCACCGTTGTCGACAGTGGCTAGTTGCTTCTTGGTGAGCTTCAATGGCGACTCCGGCTCGCTGGTCCAATTGAGACTCCCTGCGTTTCCGGCAAAGTCACCTTTCTCCAAATGTGTAACACGTCCCGACCCAACCCAGTCACCCTGGTTCTCGGCATAAAACACATCACCCGCAGAATTGATGGTAAAGCCCGCAGGTGAACGAAGTCCCGCCGCTATCGGCTCCATCTTTCCATCCTTGTTTATCTTCAACAACCATCCGTGCCATTTACCAAGGCTCTCCCCGTAACCGATCCACGCAACATTCAGCGTTACATACATGTTGCCGTCGCGGTCAAACAACGGACCGTAAGCGTACTCATGATAGTTACCACTGATATCAAACCGGTATACCGATTCATATCGGTCCGCTCTTCCATCTCCATCAACATCGATCACCTTTGTAAGCTCTCCTCGTTGTGTGGTATAGAACGCGCCATTGTAATAGGCCAGCCCCAAAGTCTCATGCATCCCGGAGGCGAACCTTGAAAACCTTGGTTGGCCTGAAGTCATGTAGGCATTCTCAATGGACCATATCTCCCCACGCCGGGTACTGACGGCAATGCTACCATCATTCAGCACCGCGATTCCACCCACTTCCAGCTTTACTTCTTCGGGAATAGGAATGGTTTTGATGTAGTAAAAATCTTCTTCCGTCTGGGGACGGCTGCTCTGAGCCTGTACACTATTGACGCTTATGCATGCTGCAGCAAACAGCAGTTGTATATATCGGTTCGTTTTCACGGATATTTTCATCATGAGTGTACTTACCAAATGATCGAATAAGAAATTGACATGGCAGACTTCAGCGGCAGTATCAGCACCTGTCCCGAGCTGCCACTTACGATCTGAGCTTCGCTCCTATCATCTGCCAACCGGATGTAGTAACGCTGGTCAATGACGTAGAGACGCTTGTCGATCTTCGTGATCTTCGAGCCCTCACCCAAAACGACGGTAGCATTTGCAGAGGGTCCTGAAAACGTCAATGTGCGTGTAAGGCCGTCGTTACCGCTTGCCGGTTTGATCAGGTCTGCTACGTGCAGGCTTCCCACCGAGTACATGAAAGTTGGTATGCGTGCACCGTCCAAAGTATAACCTTCGTACGCCATGGCAACGGAATCACGGCTTACTCCGTCGGGCCAGATCGGTGCTTTTCCTGACAGATCTACAACGGCTCCCATAGGCGCCGAAGTCTGCGGCTCGCCTCTCTCGTACCACATGTCCGTTGCATTCAGGAACGGGCCGCGCCACACCTTCATAATCGCCCCCTGATCGAGGTTAAGTGCATAGTTAATTCCTTCAGGCAATCCGACAGAGAGAACGTGAGTCTTCTTCTTGCCCTTATAAAACATAAATGATCGAATGATCTCCGGCTCTCGCTGCGGCTCGATAGCGATCAAAGGCTCTGGCGGAATTACCGGAATGGAAGCCTCAGCATGCATGGCAAAAGGTCGTGCATTCGCGGTACCAATCAGAAAACCAATTCCAGATGGTGCCCACGAATAGTTCTTCATGTAGGTTAGCACAAAAGTATGTTCGCCTTTCGCCAAATCGATCCATACCGACTCCTCACCAAACAGATCGTGCTGCCTGATTACTTCTTTGCCGTCGACGCTAAGGCTTAAATGTCCCCAGCGCTGAACAATGAATTGATAGGGCCGTTGCTCAGCGATCTGAAACTTTCCGGTAAAGATCAGGCCGGCAGCATTAATGTTATCGGCCAACGTAACGTCTACTGCATTCGCCTTGCCTCTCCGCGTAACGCGTTCTTCCGTAAGGTCTGCAAACGAGTTGAACTTTCCTTCGTAATAAACATACTGGAGATCGGTGAGCTCTACCTTGAAATCGTTCAGCAACGCGTAGTTGATATTGCGCATTGCCAATGGACCGTGATCTCCCTGAATTACTAACGGCCCCGAGGCCTTTTCGTCCTGGAAAGCCGACGAACGGGTGGGCCCGTTCACAATCACGTTCTCATGAAGGATCACGCCATTCAGCGTTACCTTTATAAAGCGCGCGGGCGAAATCTTCTTTCCATCAGACGAAAACCTCGGCGCCTGAAACTGAATCTCCAGGTGCTGCCAAAGGTTTGGAGCGAAACTCGCATTTACGTCGGGAGCATGACCCTCAAACCCTTTCTTTCCTTCCGGTCTTGAATCATCCCATCGCTCGTATATGCTTCCGCAGTCGGCAACATGAAGTACCGACGACTTCCAACTGTCAAACAATTGAACCTCATATCGTCCCTGCAGATAGATGCCGGCATTGGAACCTTTGGGCATCATGAAATCAAGCGAGAGGAAAAGATCGCCATGCTCGAGTTTGGATACGAGATTGGCCTCGGGCTTGAATTGGATCTTCGGATTAAACTGATTGACAAGAACACCAGTTCCCTTGTCGATTTTTAGTGACGCGTCTTCAAAGCTCCCATTCACGCCTGCGGCCAACGTCCAGTTTGGAGCGGGCGAGACAAAGGCATTCATCGATGTCAGATCAATGGGGGTGGTAACAAATCGCTGCTGTGCCGTCGCGGTGTCTGTTAATCCGCAGGCAAGTGCCAGCGATGCGCAAAGTGTCATGCGCAATCTTGAGATACGGTTCATTCTTCTCTTTCGATCTAGATACTTTTTCGCCTGGTTTAAACGCTCCAGTGCTCAGGATTTACCCTGGCTCTGGTTATTGCTCTAAGACCAGGCCTCCCAATCTCGCACGGCGTCAGATAAAAAACAACAACATTTCTGAGCTGACGCATTTGAAATAACCCAATTGTTGTGATCGGTAGCGCAAACCGCCCATTGAAGAAGCAAAAGAATGACCTCCAATCGCTTACCCGAAAGTGGATTTTGATGCTTTTTCAATCAATAACCAGGAGTTCCACTTATATTGTCATAACGACCACATGCTCATTTGCTTTGAACTGGAACACCGGCATGTTTCGTTATTTATTACCTTGATAAACTCTTTATTAGTCACCCAATCACGTTGAACGATAACCATCCGTATGAAATTATCGCGTAAGCGCTTCCGGATATTAGTGTACTTATGCCTGGGGACCATTTTGATTTCACTCCTGGTCATTTTGGGCGCGAGTATCAACAAGCCAAATTCTGAAGCCACTATCATTGCCAGTCTCATAGGAACATGCTGTTGCGTTGTTATGCTGTTCGTGGTTGATCGCGCAAAGCGTGATCGAAACGTAGTAGAGGCCGTTGCCGCCGAAAATGTGGCACGATACCATGCTATAATCGCCGCATCGAAAACAGGTGCCTGGGAATATCATACAGACACTCAATATCAATGGTGCAGCCCCGAGTACTTCGAAATGTTGGGATATGATCAAAGTACCTTCCTCGATAACAAGCCGCTGAAAATTCAGAACATCTGGATGCGCCTGCTCCATCCCGATGATCGCCAAAAAGCTATCGAAGACTTTTCTAATTATCTGGGCAAAAGATCGCCCGAGATGTATGAAGCCACCTTCCGCATGAAACACTTGAATGGTGAGTATCGGTGGATATGGTCACGCGGTCGCACGCTGCTCAAACCTGACGGCACGGTGACCAACATAACACTGGGAACTCACATCGACATCACGGAGCGAAAGAATATGGAAATTGATCTGGTCACGTACAATGAGAAGCTAATCAAGTACGCACACCTGACAGCGCATGAAGTTCGTGGTCCTCTCGCAAGATTGCTGGGGCTTATCCAGGTGTCGAAGATGACGAAGGACGCAGATTATCCCTGGTTCTTTGATAAGTTAAAAGGCGAGGCGCACGATATCGATAAAGTTCTCAAAGAAATTACTGAAGAGCTCAGTGAAATTGATGAGCACCACAGTGCCTAGCCCACTGCAAACAGGACGCTTTGCCTAGAGAACATCCAATAATCTGTCGAAATCAGGCTGGAAACCGTGTAGACCCGGCCAAAAACCTCAAAATTGAGCTGGTAAATTTGACCCCACCAGCACCTTTTACGTCTAACGGACAAAATCAAGTCGCCGCCTGTTAACGGTTTTCTCCAGAGTTTGTCAGTACCCCTCATCAGGCTGCTCCGGTTTCCTCGCGAAGAAAGTAACATAAGAATAACGCCACCGACGAACAATACAGTAACATGCCGTTTTAGTTCCGCGTTTCTAAATTATGTACTTTGATCTGTGCTATTACAACGACGATGATTCCAATCGCTAATCCCGAATCCTCTGTGCGGTGAGCAAGGACAACACACCACACGACAAAGGTCTCTTCGCCATTGCATTTAAGGCGATAGGCTTCGCGTGGCGTACAGACCGCAAAACATTTCTCCTTCTGATTTTGCTCAATGTATTTAATGGCTCAATCGTTTATCTTCAATTCACAAGCTTCTCAGCAATCGTTGATGATATCATCGCTATAAAGCAGGGTACATCAACCATGAACGATCTTATTCGTTCAGCCGTGATCCTCGGGCTTTCCTTTCTCGTTCCTACGCTGCTGGCTAACCTCGTCGGCTTTCTTCGAACCAAATTTCGAATGGCGCAGGATCTCTACCTCGACATGTATCGGGTAGACAAGCAAAGTGCACTCGATATTGGAACAATAGAAAGTAGTTCCTATCAGAACCTTCTTCGCAGTGCCCATGAATGGGGAACCAATAGCATACTCGGCCTACAGGATTTCGTATTTACCTCTGCTTCCAGCTTTGCCGGCATCTTCACCTCAATGATTATCCTCTGGTCGTTAAGTCCCTGGCTGGTGCTGTTCGCTGCACTTGCCGCCGCTCCCATATACTTCTTCTATAAAAAGTACAGCATGGAAGTGTTTCGTATACGCTGGCTATCTATCGAAGATTACCGTGTGATCAGCAACCGGCTATCGCACTTCGAAGAGATGCAAAAGGCAGTAGACCTGATCCTGCTCAAGCTGAAGGATTGGTTCAGGGGACAGATCTACGACCGGCTTTCGAATTACAACAGTAAGGTGATACGCGCGGAAAGAAAAAAGTCTCTCTCCTATGGCGTACTTAGTCTCTGGTACCTGCTGTTTCTGTTTGCTGCCATTGCCCTGATGACGAAACAATCGCTTACTGGCAGCATAGCCGTCGGAGCACTGCTGCTGGCATTCAACACTTACACTCGGTTCTATCAGACTGTTAATGGTTATATTGAATCTATATCCATTACAGAAGAATCGTCGCGGTATGCGGCACGCTGGTTCGATCTTTTTGCTCTTGAACCAAAATTAACATCGTCGCCCAATGCCATGCGCGTAAAGTTTGAACAACCACCACGCGTCGAGTTCAGAAACGTTTCTTTTCGTTATCCGGGTGAAGATGCTGAATCGCCTCTCGTCGTTAAGAATATCAGCTTTACCATCAGCCCGGGCGAAAAGATTGCAATCATCGGAGTGAACGGATCGGGGAAAACCACGCTCATCAAATTATTGTGCCGAACCTACGATCCTACAGAAGGACAGATTCTGGTCAATGGTGTCGACCTGAAGGACATTAATCTGCGCGACTGGCAAAGTGCAATCGGCGTCCTGTTCCAGGATTTCCCGCTTTATCATCTCACTATTCGCGAATCCATCGGATTGGGAAATATTCTGACGCCTGTCGACGAATCGAAAATGGCTGAAGCTGCCCGCTATTCGGGAGCTGACGAATTCATTGAAACATTTCCCCGCAAATTTGACCAGCTGATATGGAAAGAATTCCGCGAAGGCACTGATCTTTCCAAAGGGCAACATCAACGCCTTGCTGTGGCACGAATGTTTTATCGCAATGCGGCTATCACAATACTTGACGAACCAACGGCATCAATAGACGCCGTTACAGAAGAAAAGATATTTAGTTCACTGGAAGAGAACATGGAGGGAAAGACAGTGATCTTAATCACGCATCGTTTTAGCTCTGTAAAAAATGCCGACAAGATTCTTATGCTTGAACAAGGTCATATCATTGAGCAGGGTTCACACAAGGAGTTGATGGCACTCAACAAGAAATATGCCGCTCTCTATACAATGCAGGCAAGCCGGTATTTGCAGGAAGATGAGTCATGAAAGGGTTGTACCAACAACAATTCAATGTTACTTCCCGATGTTTTTTTCATGGTTGAATCGTGACCATTTGATATACTTCACCTCGAAAGAATAATCCCTCTCCATAACCTGATAAAAATCAGCAATCATTCTGACGATACAGGGAACACTTACAGCTAATTGTACATAACTTTGTTTCGCGATTAAACTTAAACTCATCACGATGGCTTACTACGTTCGAAAAATCAGAATGCCCTTCCAGGAAGTGCTTGAGAAAGTAACACAAAATCTTCGGTCGCAAGGCTTTGGCGTCATTACATCCATCGATGTTCAGGACACGTTCAACAAGACGCTCAACATCAAGTTTCGCAACTACAAGATACTCGCTGCCTGCAACCCGCAATTCGCTTACAAAGCGATCAGTATGGAGTCTCATCTGGGCATGATGCTTCCCTGCAACATAGTCGTGCAGGAACACGAAAATGGAGAAGTAGAAGTATCGGCCATCAATCCGCTCGACAACGTCGATAATACTTTTAACACAACATTGTTAAAAAGCCTGGCACAGGAAGTTGGCACTAAGCTCAGAGCTACTATTGATTGTATTCAAAGAGACTTACCTGAATTTCATAGTGAGGCTCTGCCCCATTGAAGTATCGCTTTGCAGATTCTTAGAAGTCCAGTGAAGTAACAAAAGAACAAGTTAAAGGCTGTCTCGAAAAAGGCGGCCTTCTTTGCATGTGCGCATTTTGCGCAGGCAAACCCTCATGAATCGCAATTAGCGAAGACGATATTCATCATAAATATTCATAAGGTATGCATGAATTACCGCAGATGTGCGGGATCGACCGTCGCTCATAATCATGCAGGACGCGGCAGGATGGACATCCGTATTTTTGAGTTCACTTTCCTGTTTGAACTATAAGCATCAGCAATAATTGATATCGCACTCATGATTACACTCCCCCGAATGACGAGAATCGCGCTCATTGCCATTTCATGCGCGCTGTTGTGCACCGCTTGCACCAACGATAAGCCTACTGGGAAACCTTCAGCCCTTGATTCAAAGATTGAGAAGTTGAAGATTCTTCCCGGCTTTACCGTTAAACACTTGTACAGTCCGTCTGCAAAGGGGCAAGGCTCCTGGGTAGCCATGACCTTCGATTCAAAAGGACGCCTGATTACCTCCGACCAGTACGGGGCGCTTTATCGGCTCCAGGTGTCCCCTGACGTCGACTCAGTGCTTAGTGTTGAAAAACTTGTTATCGGCAAGATCGATCCTTCCCTCCCCGATTCGATAAAGTCGCGAGTACAGATGGGATTCTCGCAGGGGCTGCTTTATGCATTTAACAGTCTCTATGTAATGGTCAATAACCGTGAAAGCGATGACTTCGAACGCCCCAGCGGGTTATATCGGCTGCAGGACACAGACGGCGACGATCAGTTTGACAAGATCACACTCCTGAAACAGCTTGAGGGATATGGTGAACACGGCCCTCACAGCGTTGTACTGTCTCCTGACAAGAAGTCCATCTACGTAATTGCCGGCAATCATACCAATGTTCCGCCAATGGATGCATACCGGTTGCCCAAAGTATGGCAGGAAGACAATATGTTCCCTTTGATCAAGGATCCCCGAGGGCATGCAAATGACCGGCTAGCACCTGGAGGCTGGATCGCCCATATTGACTCACTTGGCAAGAATTGGGAGCTTGTGAGTGCAGGTTATCGGAATGCTTTCGACGTAGCATTTAATGAGGATGGCGAGATGTTCGCCTACGATTCTGATATGGAGTGGGACTTTGGAATGCCGTGGTATCGCCCTACCCGGATTTGTCATGCTACCAGCGGAAGTGAATTTGGATGGCGAACCGGTAACAGTAAATGGTCGCCTGCATTTCCAGATAACTTACCTCCGGTGATCAACATTGGGCAGGGTTCGCCAACGAACCTCATTCATGGAATGAATGCTAAGTTTCCGGGTAAGTACAAAAGCGCATTGTTCGCCTCCGACTGGAGCTTCGGTATAATCTATGCCATTCACCTTAAGCCAAACGGTTCTTCTTACACAGCTGAACCGGAAGAATTTCTTTCTGGCGCACCGCTACCTCTTACAGATGGAATTATCGGCCCTGATGGTGCTTTGTATTTCCTTACAGGAGGTCGTCGCCTGGAATCAGATCTGTATCGCGTAACCTACACAGGTACTGACGACGGATCGCAGCAAGCAGCATCACCGGATCAGGAAGCAGCCAACGCAAGGGATACACGAAAAAAACTTGAAGCGTTCCATGGTGCGCCTAACAAAGAAGCGGTCGAGTTCGCCTGGCCATATCTGAAACATAAAGATCGCTTTATCCGCTACGCCGCCCGTGTCGCTGTTGAACATCAACCCGTATCGCAGTGGGAAGGCCGCGCCTTGAAAGAAAAGGATCCTGAGACTGCCATTGAAGCGATGATTGCACTGGCCCACCATGGCAAACCAGCGGCAAGAACAGCAATGCTCAAATTATTGACTTCTATTCCATTTGAGAGTCTTTCTGAAGAGAGACAGATCGACGTAATGCGTGCACTGGAGATAACCATTTTAAGAATGGGAATGCCGGAACCTGCCACGAAGAACCTGGTTATTACTTATCTGGATAAGCAGTTTCCAGCTAAAGCGAACAACCTCAATCGAAACCTCAGCAAATTGCTGGCTTACCTTGAAGCACCTAGCGCAGTGAGCAAAACCATGGCTTTGATTGAGAATGCAAAGGATGATCCGTCTGAAAAAACGGCAAGTCAGTCTTCAGATCTTATCCTGCGCAATCCTCAATACGGTATGGATATCGCCGGCATGTTGTCACGTATTCCTCCGGCACAACAAACTTACTATGCAGTTGTCCTGATGAATACAAAGACCGGCTGGACACCTGAACTGCGTGACAAGTACTTCACCTGGTTTAAGAATGCGTTCGGCTATAAGGGCGGAAACAGCTATGTGGGATTCATAAACAAGGCACGGCTTGCTGCGCTGGCCAACGTACCGGCTAGTGACTCGACTAAATATAAAGAAGCTTCCGGTGAAGCTCTCCTTTCTAAATCAGGCAACGACCTCATTCAGGGGCCGCAGCCTGAAGGTCCCGGAAAGCGCTGGACTGTTGACGAAGCGTTTGCCAGTGTCGACGGTCACCTGTCAGGTCGCAATTTTGAGAAAGGTAAGATGATGTTTGCCGCAGGACGCTGTGCTTCATGTCATGCGATACGTGGCGAGGGTGGCGCTATTGGCCCCGATCTCACTCAATTGGGAACGCGCTTTTCGCCCAAAGACATGCTGGAGTCAATCATCGAACCCAACAAGACTGTTTCCGATCAGTATGCGGCTACTGTCTTCACGATGAAAGATGGATCATCGATTCTCGGACGATTGATCAACGAAAACGACAAATCGTATTCTATATCGCAAAATCCATTCGCCCCGGACGCGCTGCGTGAAATAGCCAAGGCCGATGTGGCTAGCACCAAATACTCATATATATCCGTCATGTATCCCGGATTGATCAACAACATGAACGAAGATGAAGTGAGAGATCTTGTTGCCTTTCTCATGTCTGGCGGTGACGAGAAAAACGAAGCATTTAAAAAATAGTATCATTACTACTGTAAACCCAATACAGCGCTCATTATGCCCATCACACTCGATCTCAATAACCGAATCCGTCAGGTAGCTTTGGTTACCTCTGTTGTCCTCTTCTGTCTTTCAGCCTGCAAGAAGCCGGCAGAGCCAGTAGCAGTAGATGAACCTGCCGACTCCATTGCCGAGCCTGAGTTTGTATCCATCTTCAATGGTACTTCCCTCGAGGGCTGGACAGGTGACACCACATACTGGCGCGCCGAGAATGGAGTTCTCATTGGAGAGGTTACTCCTCAAACATTGCTAAAGAGCAACACCTTTATCGTATGGAACGGTGGCACTCCCGGAGACTTTGAACTAAAACTAGAATTCAAAATAGCGGAAACCGGCAACTCGGGTATTAATTACAGAAGTGTTGTATTCCCCGACGTACCTTTCGCATTAAGAGGCTATCAGGCAGATATTGATGGTAAGATCCACTACACTGGTCAAAACTATGAAGAGCGTGGCCGTACTACACTTGCCTATCGTGGCGAACGGGCAACGATACATTCACAGGACAATCCTACAGACCCTGAGTCGCTGAAGGCTGCCGTCAAAAACAACGCATGGACTAAGCGCGACGTTACAGGTACCTTAGGTCATCCCGATTCCCTCAAAGCCATAATCAAAAGTGGTGACTGGAATTCATGTCACATCATTGCCCGCGGTAATCAACTCGAGCACTACATCAATGGTGTACTCATGAGCGCCGTAACAGACGACGATACAGTGAACCGAAAGATGTCCGGTCTGATCGGTGTGCAGGTTCACGTTGGTCCGCCCATGACAGTCGAGTACCGTAACATCATGCTGAAACAATTTAACTAGTAGCATTGATTCAGCCCTGGCATCATAAGATATCCAATGTCGCACAGCTCGGCGGGATAGAGACCGCAGTGATCGACAACGGTCCTGGAAGAGGAACGCGCATAGCCTGGATAAACACTGGTACTGGCCTTCGATATAAAGTCGTGATCGATCGTGCGATGGATATTGCCGAGGCATTTTATAATGAACACAGCCTCGCCTGGCTAAGTCATGTTGGCATTACGTCGCCACAACCTTTTTCATCGCATGGCATGGATTGGATCAGGACGTTCGGCGGAGGACTTCTTACAACGTGTGGGCTATCTCACGTCGGAGGACCAGAGACTGACGAATTCGGAGAACGGGGTCTGCATGGTGGCGTAAGCAATCTTCCAGCCGAGCTTGAATCCATTAAACAGCCTGATCCTTTGCGCGGCGACTTAAGCATGAGTATTACGGCAAAGATCAAACAGACTCAGGTATTCGGACCAAGCCTTGAGCTGAAGCGCACAATTTCAGGTACGCTTGGTCAACCCCTGATTCGCATCCACGACGAAGTATATAACTCCGGGAATACAGCGCAGCCTCATATGTTGTTATACCATTTCAACTTTGGCTGGCCGCTCGTCGATGAAGGAACAACGTTGCATTGGAAGGGAAAATGGTCTTCCGGTTCCGCAGATAATCCTTCCAGAATATTCAAAGAGGGAAACAATTTCAGAACTGCACCCGCACCACTTGAATCCCACAACGGCACCGGTGAAGAAGTGGCAGTGATCGATCCGCCGGCCGGCGACGATGGACTTTGTTTCTGTGGGCTTTACAATGCCAAATTGCGTGTGGCCGTATCGTTGAAATTTAAAAAGGATCAATTGCCCTGGCTTACCAACTGGCAGCACTGGGGCCAGGGAGAATATGTCACAGGTCTTGAGCCTGGCACCCATCCTCCCATCGGGCAGGCACGTGCACGGAAAGAAAACCAACTGATCTTTCTGCAACCCGGAGCTTCACGATCATACAATCTTGAGTTAGAAGTACTAACTTCAGAGAACTCCATCAATGAACTACAAATGAAAACCAAACCATAATGGCAACGACTGGAAAATCAGGTCTGGCTGAAAAAGCACTGGACCAGGGAAAAGGCATCCTCAGACTCGCACCTACCTGGGTGCCCCGATCGTTTTGTGTTCCCGGACGAAGAATTAAACTCCATCCCGATGACTACTACGTACTGGGAGGAATTCGTGGTGGCATAGACGAACGCTGGCTGTCATCCACCACACCCGCCAAGAATGGTCCGCTCACTGGTGAAAATGAAGGATTAAGTGCCATTGTCGTTAAGGATGGTTCACGTCATGAGCAGGTTCTTTTGAAAGATGCCATTGATGAGCTGAAGGGTTCCATCATTGGTGATCGCCTTTGGAAGAAGTATGCAAGCTGGCCTATGTATTCGAAGTTCTTCGACAACATGGGACCGCTTCCACATCATACACATCACAACGACAAATACGCAAGCATGGTCGGACAGCTGGGCAAGCCGGAAGCTTACTACTTCCCTCCACAGCTGAACAATCATGGTGGAGATTTTCCTTATACATTCTTTGGCATCGCTCCGGGTACAACCAAAGAGCAGATCCGCGAATGCTTAGTGAATTTCACTAAGGGAGATAACAAGATCACGAATTACTCTGCGGCCTACCGACTCGAACCCGGAACAGGCTGGGATGTTCCTCCCGGATTATTACACGCGCCAGGCAGCATGTGCACGTATGAGCCTCAGAAAGCTTCCGACGTATTTGCCATGTATCAGTCACTTGTAAATGAAGCGATCGTTCCTGAAGAGTTGCTTTGGAACGGAACACCTAAAGATCGCATCGGTGACTTCGACCTTCTGATAGAAGTACTTGACTGGGACCTCAACGTAGACCCTAACATGATGGCCAACCGGTTCATGGCACCCAAACCGGTTGTTGCAGGAAGTTCACTGAAGAATGATGGGTTCATCGAAAACTGGATCTGTTACAAGTCGCACGACTTCAGTGCTAAAGAACTTACTGTTGCGCCTGGCGCCACCGTTACTGTGAAAGACAGTGCGGCCTATGGAATCATTGTGATGCAGGGTCGTGGTAAGATGGGGGCATGGAACATTGAAACTCCCTCCCTGATCAGATATGGTCAGCTCACCAATGATGAGTTTTTTATCACTGAAAGTGCTGCACGCGAAGGTGTAAAGATCGTAAACGAATCTGACACAGACCCGATCGTTATACTCAAGCACTTTGGCCCCGACAATCCGGACCTCAGCTTGTAATAAACAACGAAAATATTCCTGAATCTTAGACGCAAACTACTATGGCAGAAAACAATTTTCCCAAACTGCACAACGCCACCTGGCCGGGAATCGTCGGCAAGGGGCCCGATTCGGAACCTGTTATTCCATTCGATACGATGTTGAAAATGACCGCTGCCGCCGAAGTCGGCGGTGTTAAGTTCGATGGCGTCGACCTCGGATTGCTGGATCCTCACATCGGCATAGACATGACCGATGATGAAATCAAACGACTCGCCGATAAGATCACTAAACACAATCTTAAAATAGGAAGTCTCGTTGCTCCGATATGGGGAGGCCCTGCCATGGGAACCAAAGAGCAGCGAAAGCATTTTGTAGAGATGGTGAAGAAGGCATGTCACATTGGAAAAGTATTGCGCGACATTGGTGCACGCCCTCATGGTGTTGTGCGCATCGATTCCGCCAGCTCACCTGAGCAGTGGGACAAAGATCCTGCTAACAACACAAAGCTGATTGCTGAAACATTCCGTGAAGCATGCGATGTGGCTGCAGACTTCAATGAGAAGCTTGCCGCCGAAGGAGAGATCTGCTGGGGCGGAATGCACAGCTGGAAAACAATGGTCGAAACACTCGAGGCCGTTGAGCGCCCTAATATCGGCTTCCAGGCAGACATGTCACATACGCTTCTCTATCTGCTGGGTTATAACCGTCCTCAGGACCGTATCCTTCCCAAAGAATTCGACTGGAAGGACCGCGCCACACTTACTGAAGGTTTGAAAACAGTAACCAAAGCGTTGCGGCCCTGGACACTGGACTTCCACGTAGCACAAAACGATGGCACTGTGTACGGTCAGGGTTCACACGACAAAACAGGTCGCCACTGTCTGGCTACCGATCCTAATGGAAAACTCGATATCGCCAAAGATGCCGGCTACTGGCTTCGGGATGAGAACGGCAAGCTTACGAAAGCATTCAAGCACATTTGCTGGGATGGTTGTATGTTCCCGAACGACGTTATGATGAAGCAGCAAACCTGGAACGACATTCTCGCAACGATGATTAAGGTCCGCCAGCAACACGGATGGCATGAGTAACATCAAAGAATGTCTGGTTGTAATAATTGAATAAGATATGACAAAGAAAAGTCTACGCATAGGATTGATCGGCTGTGGATTCATGGGCCGTACTCACTCCAACGGGTATAACCGTATCAAAAATTTCTTTCCTGAGCTGCAGTATCAGCCTGTACTCAAGGCCGTATGCGCCCGAAGAGAAGACAGAGCAAAAGATTTCGCAGCTCAATGGGGTTATGAGTCATGGGAAACAGACTGGAAGAAGCTCATTGCCCGTGATGATATCGACGCCATCGACATTTGTACGCCCAATGATACGCATGCAGAGATCGCTATTGCTGCTGCAGCCAAAGGCAAGATGATTCTTTGCGAAAAACCACTATCCCGCACGTTGGAAGAAGGTCAGAAGATGGTCGATGCCGTCGAGAAAGCAAAGGTAGCCAACACCATCTGGTACAATTACCGCAGGCTACCCGCCGTTACATTGGCCAAATCGATCATCGAGTCCGGAAAGCTTGGCAAGATATTTCACTTTCGCGCCAACTTCCTTCAGGACTGGACGATTAGTCCTGAACTGCCACAGGGCGGCGAAGGACTATGGAGACTCGACGTTGATGCCGCTGGTTCCGGTGTAACAGGAGATCTGCTCGCGCATTGCATCGACACAGCAATGTGGCTTAATGGAGCAATCACCGATGTGTCCGCAGTAACGGAAACCTTCATCAAGGAACGCGTGCATACTGCGAGCGGCAAAGTTCAAAAGGTTGGCATCGACGACGCCTGCATATTCCATTGCCACTTTAAGAATGGCTCCCTTGGATTGTTTGAATCCACACGCTATGCACGTGGTCACAAAGCGCTGTATACTTTTGAGATCAACGGTGAACACGCATCTATCAAATGGGACCTTCACGACCTCAATCGCCTTGAATACTTCGATCACCGCGATGAATCTATTGTCCGCGGCTGGCGATCAATATTGGTTACTGATGGCGATCAACCCTTCATGAAACGTTGGTGGGTGCCCGGCCTGATCATCGGTTATGAACATAGCTTCATCCATCAGGCAGCGGATTTCCTTGCCAGCCTGGAAAAAGGTGAGCCTTGTCATCCAACGTTTCGTGATGCACTGGAAACGCAAAAGGTATGCGCGGCAGTTATTGAATCAGCAAATACGAGAAGCTGGAAAGACACGAAAGTGTCTGATGACGTCGGATAGTTCTCAGATGATCAACTAATCCGTCAGGACGCCTTCGGTGTGAAATCAAATCAGCGAACACACCGAAGGCGTTAAATGAAATCTAGTCAACGAGCACGTAGACGGCAATATCGTGTACAACTCCCCTGCCGTTTGGTGCTTGTCAAAAGCAACTCAGGCTGACCTGACGACCCGTTCATGCGTCGTCGTCGTAACTTCCGTATCGCGTGTTCGGTACAACATCTCGGGTACCTGGGCCAGTGCAGAAGAATGCACCTTCTCCCCCAGCCCGTAGAATTCCTGAAAACTCATGATCAAGGGTTTCCATTTATCGGGATCAACACGATTGGGGTTGTTGGTCATCGTGATCGACTGTTCAAGATGCACGCGCAGGATCTTAAGTTCGATTGCAACAACCCGCACTTCCTGAAACCCATTCTCCGCTCCTATCGGATGCATCCCCACGAAAGATGCTTCCATCTGCACCGGACATTCCTTAACCCTCGGCGCACTTACCAGATCGGCCTCCGCTGGCGTGAGTCCGCTGTGTGCAAACTTATCGCTTACGTGCGCATAGCCCTTCAGTAGTTTTCCAGGCGGTACTGGATTTGAACCAGTCGTCAATGCGAGCCTGTTCACAAATTTCGCTTCCTCAACTGATGGCAGATTCAGTACACACTCCTTCGTGCGTAGAATATTTTCAGTGGTTTTTGAGACTGCCGAGATGCCAATGATACACCGGTATCCTAACCAGAAAACGGAAGATATCGGGGCTACATTAAAAGTATCATCACCATTTCGCGTGCCCACCAGGACTACGGGGGTTCCAAAATAAAGTATAGAAGGATTGCTCACCTGATGCATAGATTCTGTCTTTGATTTAATCAAAGGTGAGAGAATCTAAACTGAGCCGAAACCCGTTTCTTGCTGAGATGATATTGTTAGTGACTGACTTCTCTGTCCGGCTTAATTGATGGCAAGATCAGGCAATGAAATGATAAACTTGCTGCCCTCACCCTTCACCGACTTTACTTCGACTTTCCCGCGCATCTTATTGACCATCTCGTTCACTATATAAAGTCCAATGCCGGAACCGGAACTTCGGCTCGTTGCGCGAAAGAACATTTCAAAGATCCGTGGCAAATGTTCAGATGAGATACCTTCGCCATTATCATTTACGCTGAGCGTAATTCCCTTGCCATTTTGTTCGACGCACACTTCGACATATGAACGATCTTTTCTGAGGTCGCAGTACTTAATGGCATTCGAAATCAGATTATTAAGAATGATAGAGATTCTCTTTTCATCGCCCGAAAATTTCAGCTCCGGTGAAATCAGAATTCTTCTTTCAATCCTTGCAAGCGCATCCATATGATGAAGCTGCTCGAAGATCCCCTCAACGATCGATCTGAAGTCGACAGGAGCCAGTTCAATTTCAACCCGGTTGTTACGTGAATAACTGACGATATCCTGAATAAAGTTATCGAGCTTATGAAGACTTCGCTCCTGCATATCGAGCAATGAAGAGATTCCGTCCATGTCCCTCTCGGCACGTGCTACGGCGATGAGTCCCAACAGAGAGGCTATGGGCGCACGCAAATCGTGAGATGCGCTGTACACAAAACGATCGAGTTCTGCATTGGTCTTGACGAGTTCCTCATTCTTCAACTTAATCGCCGCCTCAATCTGACGACGTTCACTGATGTTGAGAAACATTACTGCTACGCGATTGCGACCCGCCTGAAATGCGTATACCTCGAACACACCGTTGATCGTCCCGTTGTTGAAGTAAAAGTCCTCGATCACCCAGGGTTTACCGTAAACGGCAGCCTCGAGATATCTGGCCGGCATCTCCGTATTTTCAAGTCCGGGGAACGCCTCTTCAAGGGTCTTGCCCACAAGCTTTTGATTTTCGATTCCTGTTAGAATGTCGGCGGCGGGGTTGGTATCTGCCAGGACCAGTTTGCCACGTGCATCGACCTCATACACATAAATACCCATCGGACTCGATTGAATGATTTGGCGGAACTTGAGCTCACTCTCCTTGAGTTCGTTAACATGTTGCTCCAGTTCTTCATTCAATGCGTTGAGTTCCTGCTCCAGTTTCTTCCTTGATGATATATCAAATGAAATACACAGGATATGTGAGATCTCGCCCGCTTCATTTAACATCGGCGCATACCGCGTTGCATAAGTAATTCCAAAAATTGTTACCTCGTTCTCGATCACCTCTCCTTTCAATGCACGGCCGATGGCATCGGTAATCTCGGGAACATCGCCATACATCTCGTACACTGACTTGCCAATAACCTCGCCGGCCTTTAATCCAAGTGCCGCGAGACCAAGTCCCTCCGACAATCTGAATCTTCCCTGCTGATCAATGATGTATATGATCGCGGATGCATTCTGAACAACGCTCTTAAACAACTTCTCACTTTCCTTCAAAGCAAGCTCAACCTCCAACTGCTGCGTGATGTCGCGAAATGTCCCAAGGACACCGAACACCTTGCCGCCGTCGTCGAGTAAGGGGACTTTCGTAACAAGATTGTAGTGAATCTTTCCATCGGCATTGCGCAATGGTTCGACGTAGTAAAGCTTGGAGGTGTTCGTCTCCATCACCTCACGATCGTCGGCACGTAATTGTTCGGCGTGCTCAAGCCATGGCATGTCAAAATCTGTTTTACCCAAAAGCTCTTCTTCACTGTTGCAGTTGGCAACCTTCATAAACAGTGCATTTGCACCAAGGTATTTTGATTCTCTGTCCTTCCAGAATACACAATCAGGTATATAGTTGAGAATAGTCTGCAGGAAGCGGTGTGACGTTCGGAGCTTTTCCTCCGATAGTTTGCGATCAGTCACGTCGTTGACGACAGCACAATGATATTCCTGATCATCGAACTCCAGATGGTGAGTGCGCACCTCTACGTCGATCTCGGATCCATCCTTTCGGCGATGCTTGGTTAAAAAAGTCAACGTCTGCAGTTGCCGGAGGCGCTCCCAATGCGCTGGCCAATCTTTCGCTTCGTAATTCGGATCTATATCCGGAATACGGAGTTTGAGAAGCTCTTCACGACTGTACTGAAGCAAGTGAGAGAAAGCAGGATTGAAGTCTACGATGCGGCCGTCGGATGCAACCCATAACATTGAACTTGTTGCAATGTTGATTGAAAAGCGCGCCAGCTTCAGGTCCAGTTCGGCCTTTTTGCGCAGCGTGATGTCATCGTATGTTCCAAGCAAGCCGATCACCGAACCATCTGTATTCCTCAAGGGAACCTTGCTTGTTAATTTCCACTGTGACGTACCGTTTGCCTGTGGTAATGTTTCTTCAAAAAACAAGCTCGGAGTATTGGACCTCATCACGCGACGATCATCTTCAAGAAATCTGTTCGCGACTTCTTTTGGGTACAGGTCGAAATCAGTTTTGCCAATTAATTCAGCTGGCGAGGAATAGCCAGCGTCATTGGCGGCCCATCGATTACAGCCGACGATGATAGAGTTTTTGTCTTTCCAAAAGACCCGGGTAGGTATGCTATCCAATACCAGCTGCAGGAAACGCTCGGAATCTTTAAATGCTCTCTCCGTTAATCGCTGCCGTGAGATATCATGAAGCACCATGAGAATGGCTGACCGATTGTGCCACGTGATCATATGGGCAAAAACGCGGGCATAGAGAATGCCATTCCGCGTTGAGTACTTTAGCACATAGCCCTCAAGGCGGCGGTTGTTTTGGCGAAACGTTTCCAGCGCTCGTTCAACTTCAATTCGCGAAGCGAAGCCTGTATCAATCGGTGTTCTACCGATAAGGTCCGCACGGGCCAAACCGTGAAGGGTACAATAAGCATGGTTGACGTCAAGAAATACGCCTTCATTCGTGATTATTGCCTGCGGCAGTGGACTGGTGTCGAACAACATCGTCTTCAAATCGGCAACACCGTTCTGATGCCTGAACGTAGAATTCAACCATGTCTTAATTCTGTCGATCATTGTTTGTCGGGCAAAGTATGAACATGGCAAATACCATTGCTTTCATCGATTGACATTCCGGGCCGAATGAAAAACCAAGTCAAACAAGTCATTCCCACTTATGAAGTAGTTGCTTTGACGTTGAGAAATCCTATGATACGCTGTTACTAATTTACCGAAAAAAGAATGGGAAAATGAAAGCAATATAATGTGCCGTACACTCGATCTGCACGATTCCGCAGTTACAGGTCATTGGCTTTGCCGCTGCCACAGGTCATCTACGGTGAATCCGCTTCGGACAGGCGTTATTTACGTTTACGACTATTTTATGATCATGAAGGACTATTTCATCCCCTTTCTACATCAGATCTTTGTATTGCTATCAGTACATAGAAGACTATGAAAAACATTCTTAAAGACAGGAAAGTCGCAATCGCTGGCGGAGGACCTGCAGGTCTGACCCTTGCGCGACTGCTTCAACTTAAAGGTATTAGTGTATCCGTTTATGAAAGAGATGCCGATAAGTCAGTAAGGCAGCAGGGTGCCACACTGGACTTGCATGAAGATTCGGGGTTAGCTGCGCTTAAGAAAGCCGGGCTCCTGGACGAATTCAGAAAGCTGTACCGGCCTGGCGCAGATAAAATGAGAATAACCGATGAGCATGGTACCATCGTCCATGACGATCATGACCAAAAACCCGAAGACGATTTTGGCAATGAACACTTCAGGCCAGAGATTGATCGCGGTCCTTTAAGAGACATGCTGATTGATTCATTGATACCCGGAACGATTCAATGGAACTCCCATTTCAAAGAAATGAAGCCATCAGGAAACGGTTGGGAATTGTTATTTGCAAACGGCGGATCGGAATACGCAGACATCGTGATTGCTACTGATGGTGCCAACTCTAAACTGAGAAAATACGTCACCGATATTGAACCTCTGTATTCGGGTATCACAATTATTGAAGGAAACATTTACAACGCCGCCGTCAACGCACCAAAACTATGGGCACTTACAAAAGGCGGGAAAGTATTTGCTATGGGTGAAGAGAAGACAATCATTCTGAGCGCGAAGGGAGATGGGTCATTGTCATTTTATACGGGTACCAAAGAGTCAGAGCACTGGGCAACGCAAAGTGGGATTGACTTCAGTAACCGCCACCAGCTGATTGATTGGTTCAGGGGCCGCTACGCCGAATGGTCAGACATCTGGCTCGAGCTGTTCAATAGCGATGATGCCTACTTTGTCGCGCGACCTCAATACTACTGTCCCTACGATCAAAGCTGGAATACAAATCAAAACATTACCCTGATCGGTGATGCAGCACATCGGATGCCCCCGTATGCCGGTGAAGGGGTTAACATGGCCATGCAGGACGCGTTGGAATTATATGAAGCCCTCTGCGAGAGTGACTTTGACACCACAACTGATGCACTGAGGCATTTTGAATCGAACATGCTGAAGCGGGCCGCGGAAGTCACTTTTGAAACAATGGAGTCGACGGAAAGAATGCACAGCAAAGGGGCTTTGCAGAAGCTATTGGCGTTCTTTACGGAGGCCGCGCTTCCTGAATAATTTAGTTATAGCGACTGACCTTTGCTCACAGTTAGAATCTGAGCTGGCGCACAGAGGGCCTGGCGGGACGGCCGGCAAAACACTGCTTTTCCGTAATCAACTGAATGTCAACCCAGTTTAAAATGAAAATGCCATCAGGGACGAACCTGATGGCATTTTGGTTTTTAGAGGTCTCAAGCGGATTCGAACCGCTGTAGGAGCTTTTGCAGAGCTCTGCCTAGCCACTCGGCCATGAGACCCTTTCCGGATCAATTTTACTTCAGGGCAGGTGCCCAAAAGTGGCACAAAACTAATCAAATAAGGCCTCAATGCAACTTCTAGCCACAAGAAACCTGCCGGAACGCCAATCCAACGGATAAGCTCACTACCGCGAACCAGCCCGTTATGGAAACCCAGCAGGATACAGCCGCAAAGCCCTGTTGACTCGAAATTGTGATTGCCGTTGATTCAAACTATAAAACCACCCCTTTCGTTGATCGGGTATTTTGTAAATTGGAGAAAGGACCCTAATGGTCATAATAACTCCCAATTCCTTCCTGCCTATGATCGACAAGACCTTCATTTTAAGAGCCGCCGTGGCCATCATCCTACTTACCCATAGCCTGCCCGGTATGTTCGACGGAGGCGTGAATGCATTTGGAGAATCATACCTCAATCAGGTAGGCTTTGCCCCTCTGGGAGTACCCATAGCGTGGGCCATCAAACTCTCGCACGTTGTATGTGCAATCCTGCTTGTGCTCAATCGCTATATTAAACCAGCAGCGATCGTCACTATAATCATCTTGTTTATGGGAATTGTGATGGTACACTTTAAGGAAGGATGGTTTGTAGTCGGTGGCGGTAGAAATGGCATGGAGTACAACTTCCTCCTCATCTGCGCCCTGGTGTACATCATGTTCCCAAATGGGCTGCGGTCAAGGGCGTGAGATAAAACTTTATTCTCTCCGGCGGTTCGCGTCCGCTCGAGATCCAATAAAATCTATTTGTTGTTCGTTTCTGAATCATCTGCCGAAGGATCAATAAGAAGTGAGACAAAAAAGAAAGGCAGCCCTCGCAAGCCACCTTCCAAACCCAAATTCTTATGAATGTGATCAGCCTGATTGATGAGGCTACTTCTTTGTCATCTTCAACGCCATCTCGGGCTCATCAGTGGTGATGAAGTCTACTTTCTGATCGATAAAGGATTGCAGCATAGCCTCCTCGTTGACGGTCCAGACATTCACCGTTAGCTTTCGTTCTTTGGCGTCCGTTACCCAGGCCTGATTCTTTTCAAACAGCTTGTAGTAGTAGTCAATCCCCCAGAGTCCATCCTTTTCAATCTGCTCTGGTGATTTGTCGCCAAGTAAATAGGCAATGTTTGCTTTTGCATCGAGTTTCTCTATGGCCAGGCAGGCGTCATAATCAAAAAGGATGAAGTCAACGATTTTCTTTGCCCTGGCTGCCTCCACAGCAGCATAAGTTTTTTGTGCCGTTACAATCGAGCGCTCCTTGCTGATCTTTGATGGCTTAATATCAAGCACCAGTCGTGTGGCTTTTTGTTTCGTGATGATGTCCAGAAACTGATCAAGCGTCGCGATAGATTCACCGTTTGGATGCTTCACTGCCAGCAACTGCTGATAGGTAGATGTCTCCACTGACAATTCATAGAAGTGTGGATCGTGGTTTACAACGAGCACGCTATCTGCCGTCATCCAGATGTCGCACTCGCTTCCGAACACTCCCAACCTGAGGGCAGCATTCAACGAGCTGATAGAGTTTTGCGGCAGGCTGGTATTCTTCCATGCGCCGCGATGCGCAATTACTTTGGTCTTCGACTTCTGTCCGTAGGCGAAGGCGCAACAAAGCATTAAGAGTGTGACGAGTATTTTCGCTTTCATTGGGAGTAAGAATCAGGTTAAGAACTATTAAATAGGTGTTTAGGGAGGTTGAGTGAGTGTGAGAGTGAGAGTGAGAGTGGGAGCGAGAGTGAGAGTGAAGCTTAGATCAGGATTAAGGGTGAAGGCGGGGCTGCAAAGCCCCGACCCCCCAATTCATAATTCTTAATTCTTAATTCTAATTAAAGCTATACCTCAGCCCCACCTGAAACTGATACGGGTTGCCTGATGGCGTCACCACACCCGCGGTGTTCACGCGGTAGTTGAAGCGTTGGTTTGCCGCATCAAATCCGGGAACTGCCGGCGACGTTGCTGTAGCCGGAATTCCAAGAGCATAAAGTGCCTGAGAACCCAGTGACTCGTTTCTACCCCATTCCTTGTTAAGAAGGTTGGCAACGTTGAAGATGTCAATTGAAAGTTCGATTCCATGTGTCTCGTTGATGTTGAACTTCTTGTAGGCCCTGAGATCCCAAATTCCGTAGAAGCCATTCACGCCTCCGTTGCGTTCGGCGATTCTGCCAGAATACTTCGTGATGTAATCCTTCACGCTCTGGCTCGCGTTCGGATTATCAAGCACTGCCTGAAGGCCAGCTCTGACATTCTCCGGAACGCTGCCGCTGTTTCTATCGAAGATGAAAGCAAGGTCGTTCGTACTCGATACAAAGTCGGCATTGCTGTTTGCACCGGAAAGCAGTGAATAACGCGTGCCACCGATACCGGAATAGCGTACCCCTACCGTTATACCCCAGAACGAAGGGGCTGATCCGTAGAACACAACCTTATGACGAAACTGATTGTCGGAATAAGTCATTTGACTCAAGTCCCGGGGATTGTCTCTCACAGGCAATGAAAGGGTCGCAGTGTTGGCCACGTTTCCATTGAACGAGGTATTATCTTTGGTATCATTCCAGGTGTAGCTTACATTGAAAACCCCATCCTTGAAGTATTGATAGGTAACATCAGCAACCAGCGCATACTGATTTATCTCTCCTTCACTTACAAGTTCAAGAACACGTCCGAACTTTGTGCTTTTACGACCCTTAAGCCAGTCGCCTGCGCCATTCGCTGGCATGGTATTCAACGGCACGTATACGCCACGATCGCCTTCCTGAGGCAGTGTGAAGTATGGATCATCAACCATGTTGCGATCAACATAGGTGTAGTTATTGCGTCCCAATGTTGCAAAGCCGCTTACACCGACCTTAAGTCGTTCGTTGATAAAATGGTGATAAGATGCATTTGCCTTGTAGATCACAGGAACCTTTGCGTCAGCACCATTCGTGTTGATGGTTGGCAACTGAAAGGCATCAAGTGTAGGGATGCTTCCGTAGTTGTTACGATATGCGGCAAAGTCTGGAGTTGGAATATTCGGGGCACGTACGTCCACCGTTGCAAGGTGCTTGCCATCGAACGTCAGGTTATTGATCAGTACGTAGTTGTTGATGTCGGATGCAAAGATGCCTCCGCCTATCCGGATGATGTCTTTATGATTTTCGTTTACGTCCCAGGTAACCTGCAATCTCGGCTGCAGCACTGAAGACTTTAAGCGATTGTCGGTGCGGATACCCAATTCATCATACAATTCCTGGTTAAGGGGCGACGTCGGATAGTAGGCATAGTCATAACGAAGACCGGCTGTCACATTGAATCCTGTGAACAGCGATGTCGACATTTGTCCGTAGATACCTGCATTAAATATGTTTCCTTTTACACCCCAGTCGTCCATCAAAGGAACCTCGCGGTAGTAGCGGTAGGGTTGCAAAGCTTCAAACTTGGCGAGGGCATCCTTTCCTGCAGCGGCATCAACAGTGTAATGGAATCTGCCGTTTACCTCGCTGCCGTAAACAGAATGCGCACTTGTGTACATGAAGTCAACACCAAAGGTGTAGTCGATTTTATCCGTGCTCAGGTAAATGTTATCGATCAGCTGGATCACATGGTTCTTGAAGGATTCCTGCGCGAAACGGTGACCGCCCATCTGTATGTTTGTTGAACGTGTAGTTCCATCGCTCAGTGTCGACACAACGCCTTCTACAATGTTCCTTGGAATGTTCGCCTCAGGCAACTGATCGCCGGGGCTGCTCTTCTGATAAGTATAGAGGTATTGAAGCTTTGCTTCGTTCGTGAGACGAGGCTTGATGGATGTACGTAACGATGCGAGTATGCTGTTATCAACGTTGTAGTCGTTACCATACGACTCCAGGATATTGATCGCAGTATTGTCGGCAAGGCCCAGCTTATTCATATCGCGCGTATAGTTGTCGCGAATGGTGAGCAGGTTCTTGTCATTGATCTGCCAGTCGATACGTGCAAAGGCTGCATCTGATCCGCGCTTTTTGTCGAAGCTACCGTATTGATCATCCTGAGATACTCCGTATTCATTACGGGCAATATTTACGAAGCGATCGAGAGTCGATGTGGTAATATTAAAACGGTTTTCATCGGCCGGACTCTGAATGTCTGCAATGATGAGGGGACGGCTGTCCTGCTGATGGTCCCATGCCACGAAGAAGTGGAGCTTGTCTTTGATGATCGGACCTCCAAGCGTAAAACCAAATTGATTTGTCGCAAAGTCAGCGGTGCTTTTGTTTCCACGTATGTCGTACCTGCTGGACATCCAGTCGGCGCGGCTGTAGTTAAAGAGGCTTCCCGAAAATTTGTTCGTTCCTGATTTAGTAACAGCGCTAACAGTACCGCCACCGCTTCTTCCATAAGTGACATCATAGGCATTGGTCACAACCTGAAATTCTCTCACGGCTTCCATGGAGATAGAATAGGGTGCACCACTTCTGCTCGTTGTTGAACCTGCCGAGGTAGGATTCTTGGCATTCATGCCGTCGATGGTAAAGTTTGTTGAAGAGCCAAGCTGACCGGCAATGTTACCGCCGCGACTGAGTGGCGACAGGTCCATAAGGGACGTGAAGTTTCGTCCGTTTACGGGAAGCTTATTGATGTCGTTGGCGGATATTGATGTTGATGCGCCAAAGTTCTCAATCTGATTGTGAAGGCTTGATGCCTGAACCTCCACTGCGTTGAGTGTCTCGTTCGATTCCTGCAGGTTCGCCTTAATTCGAATGGCATCGCCCTGATGAAGAACAAATCCCGTCTGTTTAAATTCTGAGTATCCTATGAAAGAGACCGTCACAGTATAGGGTCCGCCAAGAGGCATTTGTTTAAACAGGAAGTCTCCCTGTGCATTGGTTTGGGTACCTGTTGTAAAACCGGTGGATTCGTTCCTGACCATGACTGTTGCTCCAGCCATAGCGTTGGTTTTCTGGTCGCCAACATTTCCGGAAATAGTAGCGTGCGTTGTCTGTGCGTCGGCTATAACAGCATTTAATAGCAAACACACGAAGATTACAAAACGGTAGTAATGATTCATGCAGTTAGAGTTAGTGGATTTGGGCGCAAGAAATGCAACCAACGTAATCTATATGTTACCCTAGCGTTACCGTTGCTTAATTGCTGATGCCCGTAAAGTTTCCAAAGTGTTAAGAATCATTAATCTGAAAATCGATTGGGTAATTAGGTCTACAATGCAGACTTGTGGAAGGGTGTCGCCAAAGAGATAGCTGAACCTTCACCGGATGCTTGTCATAACGCGCAATTGAGTCTGGCATAGTCTTTTCGGAGTCTCAGATGCGTATGAATAGATGCGTGGACGATATGCACATTGAAGATGATATGCATGTTGAAAGAGATGAGATGAATGTTCAAGATGAATATTCAATGTAGATGCATACAGGAATTGGATGCCTGTTGCGTCAGATGCATGTTTTATACCGATGCATGCATACAAAATTGAATGCACATATAGAATCAGTTACTTAAACACAACAGCTATGAAAACGATCATAAAAACAATATCACTTGCCGCGTGCGGCTTTCTCCTGAGTGTTTCAGCATTTGCTCAAACAACGCAGGACACTCAAAATCCTCAAACCCAGGACTCACGCTTGAATCAGACCACCCCTGCTGCTACGGGATTCCAATCCGGCACGACACTACAGTCCGGTACTGCTCAACCGGGAGCAACTCAATCGGGGACAACTCAATCCGGAACTACCTTCCAATCAGGAACAACTGGTCAGGGGACAACGGGAACCATGAACACGATCCCGGGAACAACGCCAGCTGCACCTGGCACAACGGGAAGCAATACCTATAATTCCGGAGCACAGCCTTCTTCCAGCCAGACACCTTCTGTAACACCGACTAACCCTACCGTACCTCAGTCGACGCCGGCGGGTTCAACGGCTACACCTTCAACGGCGCCTGCTCTGTCTTATCCAAGTCAGACTCAGCCGCAGGCTCCGGGAACGCAAGGAAGCTCAATAACTACTCCGACAATGATGCAGCCATCATTAACACCAAACAATCAATTAAGCCAACCTAATAATGGCAACCAGAACAGTCTGCAGCAGCAGCCGTCAACGACCGTACCAAGACAGAACTGAAAGAATCAGAGTGAGTGTGTAGTGTGAGAGCGAGGAGAAGAATCAGAGTGAGTGTGTGCGAAACCTATAGAAATAAGAAAGGTGACCATTAACTGGTCACCTTTCCAAACCTGTAAAACTATCAGATCTTATTCTGACTTATCACCGCCAGACATTTTTTCCTTCAAGGCTGCAAGTGCATCGAGATCTCCCAGCGTAGACTTTTCAGACTGCTGATTGATTGACTGCACAGTGCTTGTCTTTCCAGCTGCAGGCTTCTTACCACCCTTACCGGCTGCCGGTGCAGGACGATCTTCTTCTGCAGACCATGTCGCCTTGTGCGACAACGCGATACGGCGGTCTTCCTTAGAGAATTCAAGGACTTTGAAATCCAGTGACTCTCCAACTTCTGCCTTCGAGTTATCTTCTTTTGCAAGGTTCTTAGCTGCGCAGAATCCTTCGATACCATACGGCAATTCGAGGATAGCACCTTTGTCGTTCTTGTTGATAACAGTACACTTATGCACTGAACCGATCGTAAAGATCGTCTCGAAAGTATCCCAGGGGTTTTCTTCGAGGTGCTTATGGCTGAGAGCGAGGCGGCGGTTAGCTGCATCGAGCTCGAGCACTTGTACTTCCATTGTATCACCCACCTTCACGAACTCTGAAGGATGCTTGATCTTACGAGTCCAGCTCAGGTCAGACACGTGTACGAGACCGTCGATACCCTCTTCGAGCTCGATGAAGAGACCGAAGTTAGTAAGGTTACGAACGATACCCTTGTGGCGTGTACCCACAGCGTACTTAGTAAGAACATCCTGTCTTGTCCAAGGATCTTCAGTGAGTTGCTTGATACCAAGTGACATCTTGCGCTCATCGCGATCGAGTGTCAGCACAACTGCTTCAACCTCATCACCCACTTTCATGAAGTCCTGAGGATTGCGCAGGTGTTGTGACCAGCTCATTTCGCTTACGTGGATGAGGCCTTCAACGCCAGGCTGAAGTTCGAGGAACGCGCCATAGTCAGCAACGTTAACGATCTTGCCTTTAACTTTCGAGCCAACCTGGATTTCAGCAGGCAGTGCATCCCATGGATGAGGCGTAAGTTGCTTCATACCAAGAGAGATACGCTTCTTGTCGCCATCGAAGTCGAGAACAACAACCTTCACGGTCTGATCGAGCTTCAATACTTCTTCCGGATGGTTGATGCGACCCCAGCTGATATCTGTGATGTGGAGGAGACCATCTACGCCACCAAGATCGATGAACACACCGAAGTTTGTCATGTTCTTGATAACGCCTTCCAATACCTGACCTTTCTCGAGGTTGGTGAGGATAACGGCCTTTTGCTGCTCGAGGTCTTTCTCGATGAGCACCTTGTGCGATACAACTACGTTGTCGTTCGTGTAGTTGATTTTCACAACCTTCACCTCGATCGACTTGTTAACATAGATATCGAAATCGCGGATAGGCTTAACATCGATCTGCGAACCAGGAAGGAACGCTTCGATGCCATACACATCCACAATAAGACCACCTTTAGTTCTGCGCTTAACAAAGCCTTCAATGATGAGGTCCTTGTCGAGAGCTTCCTGAACGTATTCCCATCCTTTCACAAGTTTCGCCTTGCGACGGCTGAGAACGAGCTGACCCATTGCGTTTTCACGCTCTTCAATGAAGAGGTCAACTACATCACCGATCTTCAGGTTAGTCATTTCCTTGAATTCAGCCAGTGGCACGAGACCATCAGACTTAAATCCAATGTTCAGGATCACGTCGCGGTTGTTAATACCTACAACAGTTCCTTTTACAACTTCGCCAGAATCAACAGATGTAACCGTACCGGAGTACATCTTTTCCATTTCGGCCTTCTTCTCTTTCGAGTATCCTTCGCCGAACCCCTTAGAGTCGAATGCTTCAAAGTCGAACTGACCAGGGATCTGCTTTTCGTACTTTGCTTTTTTGAGTTCAGAAACCGGAATGGCTTCTGTTGAGATTTCTTCCTTCTGAGCGGATCTGATCTCTGCCAACGGATCGTCTTCGTCTACCTCGATCTTTGTTGACTTTTCCTTCTTCGCTGCTGCTTTCGCTGCATCGTCTGCTGCAGATGGAGCAGGTTTTCTGGGTCTTTCACCCGGTTTTGAGGCTTTAGCCATGATTAAACCCTGATTTACATGCACCCGGCGGGCCGACGAATGCAACTTAGTTTTAGATACTGATGGCCAACACGTTGGACCTCCAGCCTGCTTACTTAAGCAGGGGTGCAAAGGTAGGAAAGAATTAAGAATTAAGAGTTAAGAATTAAGAATTATAGGAGAAGAGTGAGGGTGAGGGTGAGAGCGGAGTGAAGAGCTCACGCGAATGTGACGATAAGTCAGTTCGGAAGCGCATCTGAGGAGGTAAAGAAGAAAAAACGCAACCATGAGGGGCTTATTGCGACAGCATTCCCTCTCCTCAAAAAGGAGTTGTAGGTTTTATTGACCTTCGGTCAAGGGTTTATTGAGGTTCGATCGAAAGCCCACGGAAAGAATCTGACCTACCTAGTGTGCCATGTTGTCACAATCAGGGTGTCCTTTAAACATCATAACCCCGCATGTGCGGGGTTATGACGTGCAATCAGCCGAAGGCTGGCAACTATTTCTTAACTCTTAATTCTTAATTCTTAATTTCTAAGGGATGTCCTCCATCTGCAGAGTGCCCATCGCGTAGTCGATGAGGATGCGCTGGAACATCAGGCCGAATCTCGCATTCTCCATGTCACCCTGTGCCTTGACGTAAGTCTGGTTCACGGTAGACAATTGAACGATGTTGGAAATTCCAAGGTCATAACGCTCCTTCTCCATGCGATAGGCCAGTTCTGCGGCCCGAAGCTGTGACTGGGAAGTTTTGTAATTAGAACGGGCATCTGCAAAGTTCTGGTAAGCCAAAAGGACATCAGACTTCACAACAACCTCTACGTTCTTGCGGCGAATTGTTGCATTTCGATACTGCATTCTTGTCGACGCTGCCTGTGCTCTGGTCAACAGACCATTCCAAATCGGGATCGTAATGCTGACACCGTAGTTCAACTGCGTGTTATCAGTGTAAAACTGATCATGGAAGCTTCGATTGTCTTCACCCTGCACATAGTTGTAACGCGAACCGTACTGTATGTTAGCATAAGCATTTGGGAACCATCTACCCCTTGTGGCTGCATATCCGAATTGGAAAGAGCGTTCCGCATATGAAGCCTGCTTCAGATCACTGCGACGATCAGCCGCCACCTTATACATTTCTTCAAGGGTGGTAGAATCCTGGATTTGAGCATTTATATCCCAATCAACTTCACCCACATCGAACGTTGCAGGATCGGTTCCTATCGTTACTGCCAATGTCGCTTTGTCGTTCTTGAAAGTGTTTTGTGCTCTCAGCAAAAGCAGCTCGGCATTTCTCAGCAAATATTCCTGGTTGACCATGTCGGCCTCAGCCTTTGCACCAAGGCGTGCCTGTTCGCTGATCTGATCATACGTTGCCTGTTGTGTACGGACGTTTTCATCGGCTACCTTAATCAGCTCGCGATCGCGGAGGCAGGCCAGGTACTGATTTGAAACGTCACGCATCACATCCTGCGTTGATCGCACGACCTGATGCAGTTGTGCTTCATTGGCATTCTTCGCAGCACGGTGGGTATTAAGCATTCCAAAGCCAGTGAACACCGGCATTGAAGCGCTTACCGAACCGCCTACGTAGTCGATCACACCATTCACCACTTGTCCCTCGTTCGGGTTGAAAGAGTTACCATCAGTGCGATAAAGATCCCAATTTCCCTGCACGGATGGTCCCATCTGAAGCAAAGTTGACGTCTTGTTGATTTCCGTGTATTCTAACTGGTTCCTTTGCTGAGTAAGTGCCAGGTTGTTTTGCATGCCAAGCTTTACGGCATCTTTAAATGATAACACCCTGATCGAATTGTCCTGGGCAATACCCGACAAAGAATTCAATAATAACGAACAACCAACAGCAACAGCCGATAAGTACCTCATATACATTTTAAACTTTCTTTTCCCCTCTGAATTCCAGAATTATCTACGCATTTGCACTTTCCACTACCTGCTCATCTGCAACGATAGCGCCATCCGCCACTCTGATGATGCGCTTACCATACCGCGCATTTTCCTCCGAGTGAGTTACCTGGATGATGGTTATGCCTTCATCATTCAGCTTCTTGAATATTTCCATGATCTGGCGACCCTGATCTGAGTGCAGGTTTCCGGTAGGTTCATCTGCCAGCAATAATTTCGGTTGACCAACAATGGCACGGGCGATGCCCACCAATTGTTGTTGCCCGCCACTAAGTTGTTCAGGGAACAGATCTTTCTTAGCCACCATGTTGAAACGGTCGAGCATTTCAGCAACCATGCTTTTTCGCTGCGCGCTGCTCACACCTTTGTACAACAGTGGTGTTTCAATGTTTTCGTAAACGGTAAGTTCATCGATCAGGTGATATGCCTGGAAGATGAAACCGATGTAGTTCTTGTGCATATCGGATTTCTGTTTCTCCTTCATCTTATGCACAGGCTCGTCGAAGAAATAATACTCGCCGGCAGATGGTTCATCCAGCATACCGATGATGTTCATCAGTGTGGATTTGCCCGCGCCGCTGGGTCCCATGATGGTGAGAAACTCTCCCTGATTTACGGTCAGGTTGACGCCCTTTAATACAAATGTCCGCTGGAAGCGGGAGTCGACGTACTTGTCGATGTCGTTCAGTTTTATCATGAATGTGCCGTTTAGGGTGTATGAAACGAGCCCCGGCACCCCAAAGCCAACAAATGTGCCAATGGGTCCGGAGCCTATGTAAAGGCCGAATTTAATGGTTACCGGCGATCATTCCGTCCGAATGTGCAAATAGGTGTCCTAAAACGAACAAGTCATTTGGAGAGGTTTTGAGGTGGAGATTTGGAGAGTCGGGGTCGCGCGCAAGGCGCGCGGTGAAGCTTTACAGGCCTGAAATCAATACCGGCAGAGGGCCAGGCCCAGGGATTATCAGGGACTTGTAATGCTTCAGAAAATGATCGGATACAGGATCACATCCACACGACGGTTCATTTCCATACCGCGATAGGTTGTATTGCTATAAACGGGATTTTCGAGGCCCCAGTCCTTGATCGATATCTTATGTTCGGGGATGGCCATTTGGTACAACAGCTGCTGAACCGTTTCGCTCCGCATCTTCGAAAGCCATTCGTTGTACTCGCGCCCGCCGATCGGGTCAGTGTGGCTGATCAGGTGGATATCGTACTTATCAAGAAGGTTTGGTATCGAGTCAAGCCAGTCGAAAAGTTGTGTGGCCTGATCTTCATCGACGTCGTAGCTGCCGCCTCCGAAATAGATGCTCTTGCGTATTTCATCCTGCTGCGCGATGGCGGTGATCGCGCACGAAAGCAGAACAAAAAATACTGCGAGCTGCTTCATGTCATTAAGTTAGCGATATGCAGCAACATGAACAATTCCTTATTCTTTAATCTTGTTACTTCAGATTCGATCTCCGATCTGAAAGGTGGCGCTTGCATAAAATGGCTCTTCCGATTTGGCAACTCTGGCATTCAGATTTGATAGATGGTTCGAATCAGGATCCCTATATGCTCGTGTAACCAGGTTGGTTCCACTTGGGGGAAACCCTATGCCTCCTCCCGTCGTAACAGTGGCATCGAACGTTCCCCAAAACCCGTGTTCAACGTTTACGATAACATAAGAAACAAACCTGACTATTACAGGCAGCTCCAAAGCGGTGATTCGCTTGTCACGCTGTTTCATTGCAATACGCAAAATAAAACGGAGGATGTCTGGAGCCACTGCAACTACATCGTATATGCGGTCGATGGCTGTAAAGTATGGCACACCTCACAGGGTTCTTATCGTTTACAAACTGGAGATTGCTTATTCGTCCGCAAGGGAGCCTGTATCGTTGAGCATACTTCCGATGACGCACCCTGCTTCATGTTCTTCTTCGTTCCGGACGAGTTCATTGCCGAAACACTGAAAGAGAAGGCAAACACCATAACGCGCCTTAAGAAGACATCGGACCTCATTATTCCGATCGACAACAGCGCTATCATGCAGGCATTCTTTCATTCCATGATACCGTATTTTGGCAGCCAGCGAAAGCCTGATGAAGCGTTGCTCTCTCTTAAGTTCAAAGAGTTGCTGCTGACGCTGGTTGACAATGAAGCGAATGAAGACCTCTGTGGATATTTTGGTTCACTCCTCCAGCAGCCGCGTACAATGACATTGCAGGAAGTGATGGAATCAAACTTCTGCTTCAACCTGAAGCTTGAAGAATTTGCGCGACTCGCGGCGCGTAGTCTCTCCGCCTTTAAGCGTGACTTCGAAAACCTGTATCATACAACACCCGGAAAGTGGTTACTTGAAAAACGCCTTAATCATTCGTTGCACTTGCTTACAAATGTTGGAAAGACTGTACGTGAAGCATCCATTGAAAGCGGATTTGAAAGTGCTTCGCATTTCAGCCGAGCGTTTCGTCAATATTTTGGTACACCTCCCACGGCTGTAAGGATGATGGCCGATGAATTGAACTTCTGAGTCAACTCTTTGGACTTCTCAGTAAAGCTACGCGGCTAACACTGCATACACTTTAGCGTTCATAGGAGTAAAACAACTTATAACCATGTCAACTAAAACAATGACCCCTGTGAATCCAAACAAAGCTTTGTGGGAAAAAGGAGATTTCACTCAACTGGCAGCGACCATGAGAGAGAGTGGAGAAGAACTCGTAAAAAAGATCGGTGTATCGAAGGGAATGAGTGTGCTTGACCTCGGATGTGGTGACGGTACAACTGCGCTGCCTGAAGCAAGACTTGGAGCCAGGGTGCTCGGCGTCGACATAGCATCCAACCTTGTTGAAGCCGGAAATCGTCGTGCGGAAAGCGAGGGTCTTTCTAATTGCAGATTCGAAGAAGGCGATGCCTCTGCTCTCCAAAATCTCGAAGACCATAGCTTTGACATGGTTGTGTCCGTATTCGGTGCCATGTTTGCTCCACGGCCTTACGATGTGGCGAGTGAAATGGTTCGTGTTACACGACCCGGAGGAAAGATTGTGATGGGCAACTGGATACCCGGTGACCCAACGCTCGTGGCCCAGATCCTCAAGATCAGTTCGGCCTATACTCCCGCTCCTCCTGCCGGTTTTATCAGTCCGATGCTGTGGGGTGTTGAAGATCAGGTGATCGATCGCTTCGAAAAGGCTGGTATCAGCAAGGAAAACATTTCCTTCGAAAAGGATACGTTTACATTCCAGGCTGCATTTCCCTCCTCCACGTTTCTTGATAAGTTCCGATACTACTATGGCCCTACAATGAATGCATTTGAAGCGGCACAGAAGGAGGGTAAGGAGCAACAGCTTCTTGCTGAACTGCAGGACTTATTCAGGAAGCAAAACAGGCACCCTAACGAAAACTGCACCTCCATCCCTGCGACGTTTCTAAGGGTGACTGTTCAGTGTTGATTTCAGAAATTTCCGAATAGCGGTCCCGTTGTATAACAACCAACTCACAGTCGAAGACGTTTGACAAAGTCAGGCAACGAAATCCTGAATTCTTAATGTATATATTCACCGGTTATCAATTGCAATCTTACGTTGGTAGCCGGTGACACCGCTTCGCCAGTCGACATGATCACTTTTTCGACTCCTTCAGCATAGCCTCAAGCTTCTTAGCGGGCTTTTCCAGTTTAATTGCTTTACCGATAACCGGCTTGAAGATATCGCCCTCAGAGCGAAGTCTCTCTACTGCATTAAAGATGGTAAAGTCCTTCATCGTCAAACCCTTCTTTACTTCCTCCCAGTACAACGGCATGGATACTGTTGCGCCAGGTTTCGGCCTCAGTGAATACGGCGCTGCGAGAGTTGCCTGGGGTCTGTTCTGGAGAAAGTCGAGATACATTTTGCCTTTGCGATTCGATACGATGCGTTCGATGCTTGTAAACGACGGGATCCTCTGATTGACTACCGTAACGACTGCACGCGCGAACTCCTTGGATTCCTCATAGGTGTATTGCGCTGCCATGGGGATATAGATGTGCATGCCGGTAGATCCGCTGGTCTTGCAATGCGACTTCAGGCCGATCTCGTCGAGAACATCCTTCGTTACCAGCGCAGCTTCAATCACCTGGTCAAAAGTGTTCTTTCCTGGATCAAGGTCAATGATGCACCAATCCGGATTGTCAGGGGTTTGAATTGTGCTGCTCCAGGGATGAAGTTCGATGCATCCCATATTTGCCATCAACAGAATATCGGCTTCGGATTGAGGAACCATGAAATGCTTGTCCTCGGTTGAATCGCTGCTGTGATATAGGAATCGTTCTACCCAATCGGGCACTTTACCTGTGACATCCTTCTGATAAAAGCTCTTGCCGTTGATTCCGTTCGGGAATCTGTTCAGTGACTGAGGTCTGTCCTTAAGGTAGGGCAACAGATAGGGCGCAACCTGATAATAATAATTGATCATTTCACGCTTCGACACATCTGATTCAGGCCAGTATATCTTCGAAAGGTTTGTGAATTTTAGCTCGTGCCCGCCTACTTCGCGCACCTGTGTTTCATCTTTTGGATTCAACAATGTTTTACGGGCTTGTTTCGTTGTTGCTTTTACGACTCGTTTGGCCATAGGTTCATCGTTTACTAAGGATTCGGTTGGCATTGGAGTTTCACGGACAACTGTTGATGCCTTCTTATCATCGCGCATTCCCTCGAAGGACGGATGCCGCATAACGCCATCGCTGGTCATCTCTGTGAAACTTACTTCACACACAAGTTCAGGTTTGAGCCATGTTGCCCTTGCTGCCGGTGGCGACGGTCTGAAACGGGATGGCTTGTTGACATCCGGCTCGACGTCGAATGGTGACTCAGAAACTATGCGTGGTTTGAATTGTTTCATCATGTCTGTCTGCATCTCGCCATTGAATCCAGTGCCAACCTTACCGATATACGTCAACTGTTTACCGTCATGTACCCCAACAAGCAGCGAGCTGAATGCTCTGTCCGAACCTTCATTCAGGGTAAATCCACCAATGACGACTTCCTGACGTTTCTTTACTTTTATCTTCAGCCAGTCTGGCGATCTTCTGCCTGCCTCATAAATGCTGTCCGCACGCTTTGCAATCAATCCCTCAAGACCGAGCTTATCCGCAACAGCATACAGTTCAATTCCCGACATCTCAAAGCTTTCACTCATTCTTACGGAATCACTCCAGGGAATGGCTTTCGCGAGCATCTTCTTTCGTTCTGTCAATGGGAGGTGCGTAAGGTCGGTACCTTTCAACCAAAGAAGATCGAATACATAATAAATCAACATGCCATCCGCTTCGCTTCTCCAATTTTGCAGTGCTCCAAAGTTTGAGTGGCCGCGTTCGTCGAGTACTAATACCTCGCCATCTACAATTGCATCCATATTCCATTGAGACAACTCATCGTAGATGGGATAGAATTTTTCATTGAATGTTTTGGCATTCCTCGACATCAGTTCAACATTGCCATTCTGAACAAATCCCAGTGCGCGATACCCATCCCATTTAACTTCGTAAACCCATCCTTCCTTATGAAATGGTTTATCAACCAGCGTTGCCAGCATGGGCTGAAGTGACGGGAATTTGCCTTTAGGAGATCCGGATGGTTTAACATTTCGTCCACCGCTAATATCTCCAGCCTTAGAACGTTTGGGAGTGATTCTGCGGGAGGTTGCAACGGTTCGTTTCTTAGCTTGAGCCTTTGTGCGTCCTGGTTGCTTCACCGCTTGCCTCGTTGACGCATTGATCGCCTTCTTTCCTGCTACTCGTTTAACCGACGATTTGCCCGCGCGTTTTACTGAAGACGATTTGGCACCTCTTTCGGGAGTTGATTTCGCAGCTTTTACAGAGGATTCCTTTGCCTTTGCTGAAGTGGATTTCGTTCGCTTTAATGAAGGTGATTTCTCTCCATAGATGCGCGCAGGATGCGTGCCGATGCCTGCCATCGTCCGCCGTGATACGACAGATCGATCATGCAAAAGAACATCATCTGACGATGCATACTTATCATCGAGTTTCATCAGGAGCCACGAGTTCTCGCCTCTCCCGCTGGCCTTCACCAGTGCGAACAGTCCTTTCAGTTTTTTTCCATTCAGTACAAATTTGATCTTACCGCTATGCAGTTGACGCCGAAGCATCTTGTCCATCTCTTCTTTAGACGTCTTTTTGTCCAATTCGGCGGGTTGATAGAATCCTTCATCCCAAACCATTACTGTTCCTGCACCATAGTTTCCCTTTGGAATTACGCCTTCAAATGTCCGGTAGTCGAAAGGATGATCCTCAACCATCATGGCGAGCCGTTTAACGCTGGTATCGAGGGAAGGCCCCTTGGGCACCGCCCAGCTTTTCAATACGCCCTCCATCTCCAACCGAAAATCATAATGAAGATGTGAGGCGTCGTGTTTCTGTACAACGAACCGAAGCTTTGAGCCCGACGATTGCCCTCCCGTTGGTTCAGGAGTTTCTTCGAAGGACCTTTTCTTTTTGTATCTGACAAGTGACATCGCTGTGATTTTTGTTAAACAATTCAGTCCGTATAAAATGCCTGAAGAACCCGCCCGGGGAAGAATTATGGAATTCTATTTTTTCAGATCACATCAAATGTTATCCACCACCCGACCACTATACATTTACATCATTCTGCAGAAATAAATCCACAAAACTTCTTAGCTGCAGTGGCGCCAGATGAATGTCGAACACCATTTAATATATCATTTGCATGCGCGAAATAAAAGTCTAAAAAACCGTGCCGGTTGTAAGGGCTTTCACCCGATGGTGTTCCCGACGAACAAGTCAGGTAGTTTCATTTGCCGATTAACTTCATCAGATCTTCCAGTTTATTCGCCTCGGATGGTGGCTTGTCCTTTCTCCACCTGGCGATGCGCGGAAAGCGCAAAGCGATACCCGATTTATGACGTGTTGAACGCGCAATGCCCTCAAAGGCAATTTCGAAAACGAGTTGTGGAGTGACGCTTCTGACAGGTCCGAATTTTTCAATAGTGTGTTGCCTTATCCACCGATCCACTTCCCGTATTTCTTCGTCGGTAAGACCACTGTAGGCTTTGGTGAATGGGACTAATTGATTGTCGTTCCAGACGGCAAATGTATAATCGGTATACAAATTCGCGCGACGACCATGACCGCTCATGGCATAGATCATCACTGCGTCAACGGTACGTGGATCAATCTTCCACTTCCACCAGTCACCGCGGCGGCGGCCATCGCGGTATATCGAGTCTTTGCGCTTGAGCATGATGCCTTCACTAAGCATGTCGCGTGAACGTTCCCTCTCCCGACGGAGATCTTCCCATGTCGTAAAGTTTACTATCGGAGAGAGCTGAAGAGAAGAGGGGCTTCCCAGAGCGATTTCTTCAAGTTTAGCCCGTCGCTGATACAGGGGCCATTCGCGTATATCGACCCCGTTGTACTCCAGCAAATCATAGGCGACAAAAGCAACGGGGGCGTCGCGCTGGATTTTTGGTGTAAGGTTCTTTCTTCCTATACGCGTTTGAAGCACACTGAACGGCAGCGGCCTGCCGTCCTTATAAGGAAGTATTTCACCATCGAGGACAACGCCCTGCGGTAGCGTCGTCAGCAATGGCACGTACTCAGGATACTTATCTGTTACAAGCTCTTCTCCCCGGGACCAAACGAAGAGGTTTTGGTTCCTTACGATGATTTGTCCTCTGATGCCATCCCATTTCCATTCGGCCTGCCAGTCTTCGGGCTTCCCGAGGGACTCCACTTCGTCTTCTAACGCATAGGCAAGATAAAATGGGTAGGGCCTTGAGTCATCATGAGTTTCCTCTGAGAGCACAAGGTCTTTGTAGGTGTTGTCTACTGGTGACCAATTCCCCATGAGGCGGTGTGCAACGGTGTTCTCTCTGACGCCGGCATGCTGCGCCAATGCTTTAACCATAAGCGATTGGGAGACTCCGATTCGAAAGCTTCCGGTAATAAGTTTGTTGAAGACAAACCGATCGCCCGATGCAAGGCGCATCCACGCACCGACTATGCGCGCGCGCTTTTCATCAATGGAGAGTGGTTCGAGCGACTTGATGAAGTTAATCCAGTAGGTGAGCGATTCATCGGAGACTTCCGTTGGCGGCGGCAGAACGAGGGTAATCGTTTCTGCAAGATCACCGACCACGTGATAAGATTCTTCAAACAGCCAGGAGGGCAGCAAGGCCAGCTCGGAGGCCCATGTTGCCAGCAACGTAGCGTTCACCGTGCGGCGCGGTCGCCGATGAGAGAGGATAGCAATCGCCCACAGCTTGTCCCCGTCGGGAGCTACCTCAAAATAAGCAACAAGGGCCTTGATCTTCTCAAGAGTCTTTGTCGTCTGATCGAGGGCGGTAAAAAGCTGCGTGAACCTCTTCATTCAGATATCGTGATTCTCTTCATCATCTAAACGTAAGGCGGATCCCGGGACATCCTGTGAACCAGCGCCTCCAGGATCAATCGATTCCCCGACAGGCTTGTTCTCTTCACCCTGTTCGCCGACAGTCTTATTCTCTTCGGCGCCGCCTTCTGCAATTTCTCCCAGCTCACCCTCATATTGCGTTCTCACTTCATGGGCTTCAATGCCAAGTCCGGTCAGCCATTTAGCAAAGATCGAAGAGTAGCCATGGGTAACGAATACCCTTGACGCACCAGTCTCTCTAACGGCCAGGTTAAGCGCAGGCCAGTCTGCATGATCGGAAAGTACGAACCCCCGGTCAGCTCCTCTCCTTCTTCGCGCACCTCTAAGTCCCATCCACCCGGATGCAATGCCAAGAGAATAAGGATCAAACCTTCTGAGCCACGGCGTTCCGAGGGCAGACGGTGGACATATCACCAGTGCGGCTTCAAATTCCTTTTTCTTCATCTCCGGTGAGACGTATGTAGTTTCGGGGAGATCCTTCACTGAAGAAAATAAAGCGGTAACTGAGCGGATGGCGCCGTGTAAGAAGATCCGGCCTATTGAAGGATCAACGTTCCGAAGTATGCGCTGACTCTTGCCCAATGCATAGCCCGCAATAACGGACACCTTACCCGCAGATTGATTTTTTCTCCACCAATCGTTGATGTCATTAAAAATTTCCTTTTGCTGCTTCCAGTTATAGACGGGCAGGCCGAAAGTGCTTTCCGTAATGAAGGTGTGGCATCTTACCGGTTCGAAGGGTTCCGATATCCCGTCATGCTCAAGTTTGTAGTCTCCGCTGAATACCCATACCTCTCCCCCGTCTGATACTCGTATTTGTGCCGACCCTGGAATGTGACCAGCCGGATGAAACGAGAATTCTACGTTATTGATGAAAATCTTCTCATAGAAGTCGACGGTCTCAAGATTGTCCGTAAGATTGAGCCGATGCCGGATTACCGGAGCAGCCGCCTTAGTACAGAGGTAGCGCTGATGTCCCCAGCGCGCATGGTCAGAATGTCCATGCGTGATAAGTGCCTTCTTTACAGGCTTCCACGGGTCGAGATATACGCCTGCCTTTGGACAGTAAATTCCCTCCGACGTAAACTCCAGTAGCGCCATCGCAGTAAATTTTTATTGAATCAGGCAGCACCTTCTTCTGCTTGAAAGCTCAATGTCGGGGACAATTATTGTGCCGTGAAGTCCGATAACTGGCTTTAGAACGGCGGCATAAAAATGTCCCGATCTAAAGTGTATAACGCAATACAGTGAACAACGCATAACGTCTGCCCTACTGCGCATGCTTCTTGACGATGTCGGCAGGAATGTTGCATTCTGTACTCCTGCGGGTGTCTGCGAGATGAAAAATCTTCCATGTCCCTCCATCTTTAAAAAGCTGGAACGCATCTACCCCACAATGGCTAAATTTGTTTCCGAGATAAAAGGCGTAGTCGCACCAAACCTGAGCAAGCAAACCATCAATGGAAACCTTCACATTCCAGATTTCTTCGTACCACTTGTCCGGATGAGGTGTTCCAATTGCTTTCAGGAAACCTGCTACTCCCGCGTCTCTTGTAAGCACGAGTTGTCCTTCTTTGGTGGTTTTCACAGTTGCCACTGTTACTTGTGGCATAAAAGATTTACGTGCCATGGCGCTGTCACCTAGCTCCATGCCCTTGAACAGCTGCGCCACGACACTCCGAACCTGTTGTTCCTCGGATGATTGAGCCAGGCAATCGGGTCTGAGACATATCAGTTGAAGGGCGATTGCCAGTGCTACAAAAAAAGGACGATACGCGACGGACCGGGCACACGCCGCCGAGGTCAGGATTAATTCTTTAGTCATAGAAACATTGATGGGATGTTATCAAGGCGCACAACGGTGCTAATATGGAGAAAGTTATTAATTTTAGACCGCACCGTGCACTCATGATTTCTAAAACTTTGTTGGTTGTAATGCTGTTCGTGACGACCCTCTCGTCGGTGGCGCAACGCGCTGACAGCCTTGTTGCTCAACTTGATTCTGTGCGTAATGAGCGACGCGTCAAAACGCTTAATCTTCTTTCCGGGGAGTATGTAGATTCGGATCCCGTGAAAGCATTTGGCTATGCCCGGGAGGCTTTGAACCTGGCTACTGAGATCGGCGACCGGCGCGGACTTGCTGCTGCTTACAACAATCTCGGCGTCTTGTATAAGGCACAGGGTGCATTGGATAAGTCACTTGAATACTACATGAAGTCGTTGCACATCTACGACACGCTTCAACTAAAGGACTCTACCGTAATGAAGCTTGGTGTGGCATCCATCAAGAATAACATGGCCAACATTTATTCACTTAAGAAGGACCACAACCTGGCCACTAAGTATCTGGAGGAGTCGCACAAATTGTTCGTTGAGCTGAAGGACGATCGTCATATCATCGGTTCTCTTAATAACCTGGGAATACTTTATTCCGACATTGACATGGATGATCGCGCGATGCAATACTTCATCGAGGCGACGTCTCTTGGGGAAAAAATCGGTCTGAAGAACAGTGATTCCTATAACAATGTCGGTAACATCTTTTTCAGCCAGGGAAACTTTCAACGTGCCGTAGAGTTCTATGAGAAGGCACTGCAGATCGCGAGGGACAAAAATGACAGGGTGGGGATTCTGAAGACTGCGATTAATCTTGGAGTCACCTATGCCAAGGCCCGGCAGCCGGCCGCCGCTAAAGTGTACCTTGATGAGGCACTGGTGCTTTGCAACGACTTACAGGCATATGCTGATCTTCCCGCCATATACAAGGCGATGGCAAGCAACGAGGCGATCCAAAACAACTTCAAGGGAGCCTACGAAATGCAGCTGAGGTATGACGACGCGCGGCAGAAAATCTATAGTGAGGAAAGCAGCCGCAACATCGCGCAGATGGAGATGATCATTGAATTTGAGGAAAAGGAGCATGAACTGTCCTCACTTCGCGCCCAGTCTGAAATCGATCGTCTCGAACTGCGGTCCCGGACCCTCTTTATTGTTGTCATTACCATTTCCGGCCTGGCGATCGTTGGAGGGTATAACTTTTATTATATCAACAAGAAACAGTCCCTGAAGGCCCGAAAAGAACTTGCGAAGGCCCTTTCCAGGGACAAATAGGGCTTTCTGCACTTCGGCGATTACCGCCCATCTTTTTGCGCAAATAGCTTTGGAGGAAGGTAAACTGCCCTTATTTTTACCGCAAATAAGACAGACATGTTTCATCAGTTTATTGGGGACGGCGCAAACGTATTCATCGCTATAGCAGCTGTGGTTATAGGTTTTCTTGCTGCCCTTGGCTTCACAGATTTCAGGAAAACTACCAAGAAGGAAAACGAGGATCATAACCATCATTGATCTCCCGTTAGGGATCGGTGAGATTTTCCTTTGTTAGCAGATCGGTATTAGATTCAGTTCCAGATTACGAGCAGTTTAGCTCCAGTTCATTGCCGGGAAACGGTGGGGCGCATCTGGGCAATTCGTTAAATTCCATCAAAATGAAAAAGGCTGTCCCATTGGGCAGCCTTTCTTTTTTCAATGTCTTAGGTATAACGGCTTATAGTGACCTTACAGTGACCTTATAGTGACATGAGAGGCCTCTTAGAAGCCTCTTAGATGCTGCAGGTAGCTGGCTTCGGATTAAAGTGCATATAGTGCCTCAGCTGGCGGGCCGTCAGGGGCTAGTACGGAGACTTGTATTGCTTTTCAAACTCCTGCCAGGCGATCGTCTTGAAATGGCCCTCACCAATATATGTTGCAATTGGAAGGAACTCAGGCGCCTTGCGATAACCAGCGAGTGGCAGCAACAGATTGTAATTCTCATCGAGGAAAACCACTGTTGGATATGAGAGTTGATTATTCAGCAACGCTGCAGCGAGCTGATGATATCCACGGCCGCCCTCTCCCACATACTTGTATGTATTGCCATTGAATACAACATCCTCTTTTTGTTCGCCGTCGAACTTCACAGGGTAGAAATTTTCATTCAATTGCTTCGCTACGAGCGGATCACTGAAGGTATTCTTGTCCATGACCTTGCACCATCCGCACCAGGTAGTATAGACGTCGATAAAGATTGGTTTCTTCACCGTCTTGGACTTTTCCATCGCCTGTTCGATCGTCATCCACTTGACCGGTCCTTCCTCAGCGGCTTTATCGGTGGTCAGGGAAGTTGAACCCGCGAGTACAATCGCGAGTCCGAAGAGTAAAAATATCTTGTTCATACCTGTCATGGTTAATGACTTCAGCTAGACAAATTTATCAATGTAAGGCATTGAGCCATCGGTGTTAACGGTTGACGACCCAAAATTTCGCCAGCCTGCTCGTAACCTATACCCGTTACCGGGGTACTTATTGTACGAAACGATAAATCAGCGTGTTCATAACTGAACGATATAGCCTTCAAAATGGTGCCAAATATGTGAAAAACCACGATTGGCCTGGTGGCATGCAATTAGTAAACACCAGGGCTGTGAAACGGGGCCTTACATATCGCAGCATCATTCTCGCACTCGGAATCGGCGTTGCGTTGATTGTTGTCCTTACGTTTTGGGCATCACGTAAGCATTCCCCTGTCGCGATAACAAAACCTGTTGCAAGCATCATCCCGCAGGCATCCGATGTTTCGTTCCTTAAAGACCTGTTAAAGAAATCCGAAGTTATCTATTGATGAGCTCTACTTGCCCGAGCGAACCTTCCGCCTGGGAGCGTCTTTGAGATCGAAGTAATCCCTGTTGAGATTAAACACCAGTGAGAAGCGATGGCGGCTGATCGAACTGATGCCTCCGTCGCTGGAAACCGGTATGGCGTATCCATAGAAAACATTGGCAAATCCGAGTATGGAAATGCCGGCCTTCGGAGTGATCATCAGAGAATTGCGATTACCCCCCTCGCCGTCGTAGTTGTGATCAATAAAGTAAGTTGCATCAGCTGCAAGCCCGAAAAGTCCCGCAGTAACCTCATAACCCAGCTTTGGTCCGAGAAGGATGTTGCTGTCGTCGATGAATACATCTACGGTAGTGTAGGGGCCGTGAGACAACAGCGTGAGTGGATGCCGGTAAATGCTATGCCACTGTATGCCTAATTCTACGAAGGCCCGGTCCATAGCACCAACGCCAAGTTTGGGTACAATACGAGGTTTGGTCCAGAACCGTTCGAACGGAGTGCGTTGTACTTCCTGCGAAGGCGATGTATAAATGATTGTATCAGGTACCGTTGGCGTGCTTTGTGCCCATGCTCCACCGGCGGCAACCAAAAACAATATCACCAGCCAATTTCTACTCGCGGTACGCATAGTAATGCAATATAACTTCTATTGCCCTCCGGATGGCCTCGTTGATCGGGAAAAATTCCTTCGTCAAGACCGGATCAATCGCATGCAGCCGCATGTAGTATTGACTCATTACAGGAACCGGTTCTCCGTTGGACAATCCTGCCTCGGCAGCTTCGTAATTTTCTTTCTGCTCCGACTTGATTATCTGGCAGGTAACGAGTTCGCGTCCGCCATACTTATTGGTGCGCGCTGAATACCCGAACAAGCGGCAGATCAAACCCCGATGCTGGTATTGAGAGCATAAACCAGCACCACCCTGTGTCGGGTTCAGTATCAAACAATGGGCCGGATTTGTATTCTTGAGTTTTTCATACCATTCGTAGGCGACTCCCTGGGTATAGAGATGATGTGCGAACGGAAGGAATTCGAGTGGGGTGGCTTCTATATCGGACTTAAAACAGCACTTGCCACATCCCCACGCACAGTGAAGGGAAGTCCGGGACTGAAAGGCAGCTATCTCAGCATCCAACGCCCCAAAGACCTCTTCAACTTCCTTCACCTTGTCCAGCATGGGGCAAAGGTAACAGGATGCTTTATTTCGCCTGCATTGAAGTCATAAACTTGGTGAGGTTATGGTGGGCCGAATCTGAAACTTTGCGCTGCAGACCCGCTGTGCCTCCGAGGAGGAGCCCCGTAATGCCGAGCGCCTGACGCGACCATTTCCAAAAGCTAAAGTTATCAGCGTGACGAAAGATCTTGCCATCGTCGAAGGCAAAGGAGGCACGAATCACATTGTGCACCTGGCGATTGGTTCTGGAGAAGCGGTACCAGGCCTCCCACGAACAGGCGCCCTGCAGACGATCTGCTTCCACATGATGGAAGGAAATACGAAGGTCTTTTCCTGACTTGATAAGCATTTCCCACATGGCCCGAACCTCCGGGGCGTGAAGGGTGCCAAAAACCGGATCAGAGAAGGTAGCGCGGTCGTGATACATCGACTGCATCGTCTGATAGTCCCCTTGCTGAAAGGCGGTATAGAAGCGCTCGATCAACAGTTCGCCCGGAGCTTTTTCTACATAACCCAATGATTTCATCTTATAATCTATTTTGTGCGATTGATCATTTGCATGTGGCCCGTGCTCCTCAACTAGTAGTCGTGATGATTCCGGTCTAATGTTCATCTTCGGTCAATATGCAGGGTATGCTGTCTGCATACGGACATTTTCGCGAATGATATTGTGAGGTGTACAGATCTATCCAAATCCTTATACGGCAATTTCGCTGACGCGTCTCAGCATGCCGTAAAAAACTTTTTCGTCAATGATGTCGCAGGGAACAGGTCAGGCGACCTTAATTCCTTTGTCCTGCTTCTCCAACTGCAGCAGCTTCGTGAGCAACCCCAGGGCTATCGGCCCTGGCTTTCCATTCCCGATAACGCGATGATCAACTTCAACGATTGGAAGTATGCGCTTGGTCGTGCTTGTGAGAAACACCTCCGCGGCCCCATAAAGGTCATCCCTTGTAATATCTTTTTCCAATACCGTCATCGACCGCGATGCCAGTGAGATAACATTCTTCCTGGTCACTCCTTTGAGAATGTTGCGTGATGGCGTAAGCAACGTGCCCGAATGGTCCACCATGAAGATGTTTGACCTTGGAAATTCGCTTATTACTTCATCGTGATAATACAATACATCGGCAGCACGCTCCTGCTGAAGAACGTCGAGCAGCCAGATTCCCATCATATAATTGATTGATTTTGCAGCCGGAAATTCCTTGAAGTACGGATAAGAAATAACGCGAACACCTTTCTCAACCTGCTCATTCGTTGGCAGCTTCAGCGCATGTTGAGTAAGAATCAGATTCGATTCTCCCGGCGCATAGCCATCAGCAGAATAGCCACCGGTGAGAATCAGCTTAATTCCCGATGAAGGCATTTCGTTACGGGCAATCAATTGGTGAATTGCCTGCTCGATCTCATCGCGTTGCGCGGGCACCTGAAGTTTCAGAATCCTGGCTGATTCAAAGAACCTGTCGAGATGGTCGTTGATAAAGAACGGATGGCCATCCTCTATTTTAAAGAAATCGAAAATGCCATAGCCGCGTTGAATGGCCAGATCACTTACGTGTATGAGGGCATCGCTTACCGGAACTATCTGGCCTCTGATGTAGGCAAAACGCGCGTTTTGGCTGGCATTCATGATGAAGAAGATCAGCTGGCAAGGTAGGGGAAAATTGAGAATTGAAAATTGACAATTGAGAATTATCAGGGGGCCGAGTGGCCCCCGAACCGTATGGCCTTGCTGTGGTTATTCTGATTTTATTGTTGCAAATTACAAGTCTGTCATACCTCCATCTATGCTAAAGAAGATTCTTGTCGGCCTGCTGGTCGTTCTTATCGTTATCCAGTTCATCAAGCCAGAGCGCAACCTTTCCGACGACAACACCACATCCGTGGCAACAAAGTATGATATGCCAAAGGATGTAGATCTCATACTCCAGAAGGCTTGTTACGACTGCCACAGCAACAAGACTGTTTATCCATGGTATTCCAACATTCAGCCTGTAGCCTGGTGGTTAGCAGGCCACGTTAATGATGGCAAACGCCATTTGAACTATTCGGCATTCACGACCAGTCCCCTCGCCCGCCAGTTCCACAAGTTTGAGGAGACCGTCGAGGTGTTGGAAGAAAACGAAATGCCACTTGAATCCTACACATGGCTTGGGATGCATTCCAACGCTAAGCTCACCGACGAAGAAAAAGCGGCGGTGATTAGCTGGGCCAAAGCGCAAATGGATACCATGCGCCGGCAGTATCCGCCTGACAGCCTTGTAAGGAAGCGCAGATCCTAAAATTTATCGATTAGCCTTTCACGTTTGTTACCGGGGAATCGCGCCCGCCGAAGTTGCGAAGACCGGCCATCAGGTATACTTACCCAACATTCGAAATCGCATCGTTTCATCCGTTTGAGGAACGACTTTTGTAACCGTGCCTTGCCACCGGGTACATGATTCGACGTATTAACCCTGCTTATGAAAACAACCACGCGGTCATTGATTGCGGCACTATTCCTGTTTGGCATGCACTTGTCTGCAATCTCCGTACTTGCCCAGGGGAAATTCAATGTTACCGGAAAGGTTCTTGATTCATTAAACAAGGCGCCCCTCGCCTTTGCTACTGTTCGCGTAATCAATGCTGAAAACAATGCGCTGGTGAACGGAGCGATCACCACGGACGATGGTTCCTTCAAGATCGATCTCCAGGCCGGTCGTTACGTAGCCGAGATAGACTTTATGGGCTATCAGTCATACCGGTCAAATTCATTCACACTTTCGCGCGAGCACGATGAACATAACATTGGATCAGTGTTGCTTTCTTCTTCATCCAGGACGCTCGACGAAGTAGTTATTCAGGCAGAGAAAAGCTCTATGGAGCTGGCGCTTGATAAACGCATCTTCAATGTAGGCCAGGACCTTGCCAACCGTGGAGGTACTGCTACGGACATCCTCATGAACGTACCATCCGTGTCGGTGGATCCAGAGGGTGGTGTGCGACTACGTGGAAGCGATAATGTTCGGATACTGATCGATGGAAAGCCGTCTGGGCTTGTAAGTTTCAAAGGCGGAAGTGGACTGCAACAGCTTCAGGCCAGTATGATCGAACGTGTTGAAGTGATCACGAATCCTTCGGCGCGCTATGAGGCGGAAGGGATGGCCGGGATCATTAACATCGTACTGAAGAAAGACAACAGCCAGGGGTTCAACGGATCGTTCGAAGTGATCACAGGCCATCCGGTAAATTATGGTGCAGCGGCCAACGTCAACTTTCGTCACCGGAAAGTAAACTTCTTTGTAAACTATTCGATCGCGTATCGCGAGCAGCCAGGTGTTGGTCACCAATATCAGGAGGCATATGACCAGGGCTATACGCATGTGACAGAACAATCGAGCAAGGCCTATATCACAGGTTTCAACAACAGCATCCGCGGAGGAATTGATTTCTTCTTCAGTGAAAAGAGTGTCCTTACCGGCTCGTACCTGTGGCGACGCAGCGATGCCAGCCGTGTAACGAATATTCATTACGACGACTTTCTGAATCCTGGCAACATCGCTATTGGTTCGACAGACCGAAGACAGGATGAAGATGAGATCGAACCAAATTCAGAGTACTCACTTATCTACAAAAGATCGTTCTCGAGAAAAGGCCATGAGCTGACCGGAGAAATCAAATTCCTCGACAACTGGGAAAGTTCCAATCAGTTATTTACAACAAAGATCTATCCTGCTGATGAAACGGCGGATAGCGAAACCGTAGAGACATCGCTCAACGATGAATATGAGAAGCAGTTCCTTGTTCAGCTTGACTATGTTCAGCCTTTTGCAAAGGATGGCAAGTTTGAGACCGGAGTACGCACAAGCTTCCGCGATATGGAAAATGACTACATCGTGTCGAGGAAAAATGACAGCGGCGGATACGATCCACTTCCAGGTCTTGACAATGTGTTCCTGTACGATGAGAACATTCATGCTGCATATGGGATCGTGGGAAACAAGACCGGAAAGTTTTCTTATCAGGCAGGCCTGCGTGCTGAGTGGACAGATGTGAAGACTACGCTAGTGGAAACGAACGAAGTAAATCCGCGCAAGTATGCCAATCTGTTCCCCAGCGCCCACGCAACTCTTGACCTGCCATCGCAGAATGCTATTCAGGTAAGTTACAGCCGTCGCGTGAGAAGGCCCTTCTACAATGATTTAAGTCCGTTCATGACTTTCTCCGATAACCGTAACTTCTTCAGCGGTAATCCCGATCTGAATCCGGAGTTCACGGATGTATTTGAAGTTGGACATATCAAGTATTTCGAGATCGGGACATTAACGTCGTCGGTTTATTATCGCGACACCGATGACAAAATCCAAAGCATCAGGACGGTAGATCCAACAACAGGTTTTGCACGTACAATGCCGAGGAACCTCAAAGGAGAAAAATCATATGGCATTGAGTTCGTGAGCAATCTGAACCCTGTGAAGTGGTGGAAGGTTGATTTGAACTTTAACTTCTTCCATTCAAACGTCGATGGAAGCAACATTGATGAAAGTTACAAGCGGACCACTTACAGCTGGTTTGCCCGCGCCACCAATCGCTTTACACTTCCGAAAGGATTTGACGCGCAGGTACGCGCCAACTATGAAGCGCCCCAAAAGACTGCGCAGGGCGAGCGGAAGGAGCTATACTATTTTGATCTGTCATTCAGCAAGGATATTCTGAAGGGACGAGGAACACTTAACCTCAACGTACTCGATCTTTTTAACACGCGGAGGATGCGTACTGTCACGGAGGGTGAAGACTTCTATACGTATAACAACAGTCAGTTCAGACGCCGGCAGATCAATCTTACCTTTAGTTACCGCATCAAGCAGGCCAAGTCTGCTAAGCGCGTGCTGTCTGAGGAATAGCCATCTTTCTGAAAATGGCTACCAAAGTTAAAGACGCTTCGTATGATTGGTCCACTGCTCCAGATCAATGGCGTAGTGTGTAATCAGAATTAAAGTTTTGTGTTCGTCGAGATATGAATTCAGCACGCGGTTGAGTGCCGCTTTTCTATCCACGTCGAGAAACTGAAACGGCTCGTCCAAAAGGAGCAACTCACACGGAGTGAGCAGACACTGCATGATGAGAACCACCTGAAGTTGACCGGACGACAATACACGCACCGGAAGATTCAAAAAGGATTCCGCATGAAATGCGTCAGTCAGCTTCGAGAGTTGACTAGCATCCCAATGTTTTGTTGTGCGAAGCAGGTACTCGTGCGCTGTTATATGAATGTTCGCTGGTGAAAGGTAGCTTAGTTGTTCGGGGCCGAGGTAGCTAATGCGTCGTTTGATGTCCCATATCGACTCGCCGGTGCCGCGCTTTCGTCCGAACAGGTAAACGTTCTGGCTATACGCCATCGGATGGTCAGCGAAGATCATACTGAATAGTGTCGTCTTACCAGCGCCATTTCTTCCGACCAGGGCCCATCGTTCACCCTTGTTCACGCGCCAGTTAAAGTTTTCCAGAATGACTTTATCGCCGTACTGGATCTTCAGGTTTAAGACTTCGACTACTGGTTCATCGGTAACAGATGTTTCGGATGAAGCGCGCGTTGTGTCCCGACGTTCTGTAACTGCATTGTTGGGATTGGCACCTGCTCCGTTTTCAATAATATGATCCGGCGGGCCGGCGTAAGCACCAACGGCGATACATTCGAAGTTCCTTATTTCAAGTCGTCGATTGATGCGTGACGGCAGTTCGTTGTGCTGATCGACGATCACTACCTGCATACCGTGATGACCCATCATGTAGTCAATTAACCTGCAAAGCGCAAGGCGACTTGCCTGGTCGAGTCCCTCGAAGGGATAGTCGAACAACATCAGCCGTGGCACACCGGTAAGGAGCACTTTGATCAACAGAAGTTTCTTCAGCTGTCCGTTTGACAGGCGATTGACTTCCACGGATAACAAATGATCGATAGAAAACTCCTCGGGAAGGTTCAGGTTATTGAGCGCCTCGATGGAGTTTCCCAACAGGTCGAGCACAGTTGGTTGCTGTTGGTCTCCAATTGAATAATAGCGCTGTTGATAATACTGATGCTGGTCCTGCTTCAGCAATGACTGCACTGCATGTGTTGGTACATAGTGAATCCATCGCTTGCGCTGTGCATAGCGGTCATCCCACGACTTACCATCGATAAAATCGATACGCACCTCGCCTTCCGTAGGATGAGTTTTTCCGGCAAGAAGTTCAAGCAGCAAAGTCTTACCGCTTCCGTTCGGTCCCTGGATGACCCAGTTTTCTCCCTCCTCGATCCGCCAGCTGAAACCTTTCATCAACGCTATGCTGTGGCGACCGGCCTGCACGTTTTGGAATTCAATCATGGGGAAAAATTAGGAAATATATTGAGTAGTTGGTCCTGAGTATTTAGTCCTGAGTAATTGGTTCGTGGGTGGTAGTTTAATTCGTGGGTATAAAGTCGTATTGGTATGCAGTGAGTAGTTCGACTACCATTCGGTGAAGCTGACGAACAACTGATAGTCAGTATAGGACTTTTAATCGTCAGAATGAAAGACAGCGCTGCGCGAGTATAGAGAAGTATAGAGAAGTATAGAGAGGGTATAGAAAAGTGTAGAGCGGGTATAGAGAAAGTATAGAGCAGCTATAGAAGCACTATAGGAGATCTATAGAGGAAGACCAGCACGAAAAGACACGTGTATGCCGAACAGTTATCTAACCTGATACTGCTACAAGTTTATTACAGAACCAACCAGAGCGAAACGTGCCTTGTCTAATTCCCTTCCTTTTTCGGGCCGTAGCTGACGAAAGCAATCGACTTGCTATCAGGTGACCAGGAAGGCACATTGATCGTACCCTGACCGCCATACAGATATGCGATCACCTTTGGTGCGCCGCCATTGACAGGCATCAGTCTCAGGGTAACGCGTTTGTACGCAGGGTGATCATTTACTGGTATCGTCGAAGGGAAAGAAATGTAGGCGATCCATTTTCCATCGGGTGAAATGTGAGGGAACCAGTTGTTGTTTTCATCGAACGTAAGTTGTTCTGGTGATGAACCATCACGCTTCATACGCCATAGCTGCATTGAACCTGAAACGTTGTTGTTGTAATAAATAAATTTTCCGTCGGGTGATATTTCGGGCCCATCTGCCAGCGTGCCATTGCTATTTGTCAGCTTTACTTCAGCCCCACCGTTGACAGGCATTTTATAGATGTCATAATTTTTGCCGTCGCGTTGCGCGGTATAAACGACTTCTTTGCCGTCGGGTGACCATCCATGCAAATAAGAAGGTGTTTTCTCAGTTAACAATCTTGGTGTGCCGCCAGTTGCAGGCACGATATAAACCGTTGACCCACCCCCGGGAAGTCCATCGCGATGGCTGCTGATGGCAAGCCATTTTCCATCGAACGAGAGGACGTGATCGTTATTGTTTCGCTTTATGTCGCCGGTGCTGATTTGTTCAAGGGTTCCTCCTTCCACAGGCAACTTGTATAACGATCCTCCTTTGTTAATAATCAATGATTTTCCGTCGCGCGTCCAGTTAGGTGCTTCGAATCTCTCTGGCTCCTCATAGATGATCTTTCGTTTTCCTTCGAATACGTTCATGATCTCCAGGCGACTGCCGAGTATAAATCCCTGGCGATATGCGTTGTAATCATCGGGTACCGGCTGGTCTATGCGCACATTCCAAACGCGGGCCTCTTCCACAACATCAGGGTTATGGGAGCCGATAAATAAACCAATGAATACTTCATCAGGCATATCTTCCAGAGCAATAGAACCGAGTTCCTGCATCGGTTCGCCAGGATGAGCGCCGCGCATAATGATCTTCTTTCCCTGGCGTTCCAGTTGCATTGTGCGATAGTGGTGCTTGGGCGTAAAGATTTCGTCCTGAGGGTCTCGCATGAAGGCGCCCTTGAGTCTTCTCCACTGCAGCAGCGTCAGACCGTCGCCGTGTACAACTGCACTTACATGTGAAGCATTTTCGTCGAGGGACTCGCGTACCATCCATCCAATCTTCCGGTGCGGGTCTTTACCGGCGCCGACGAATTCAAAGTCGCCAGTGAGAATAAAGTCACCCTTTATCTTGCGATAGGTATAGTGAAACTCGTCGCGCTCGAACCAGATATTGTATCCGCCTCCTTTGAGATTATAAAACTGTGCAGCGGCATCAAAGCTTGCATCTCCGGAAAGTTTAGGCTTACCGATGTCTTTATGGTCCTGGAAAATGCCAACCGGATTTTCCTGGGCATACGTGGCTCCGGCCGCAAACAAGACTAACAGGGCGATGATTCTCATGGGTGTTGACTCTATGAAGTTTGGGTGATGATCGCTCAAGACAAGCGAACACATGAAGTTATGGAAATGGATGTTTCTTCGTTCACGTTAACCAATGATTTCGACTGGGCATTATTGACTTTTTTACAACAGGTTTAAAACTTGTTTTAATGATTTATAATGTCACCTAATTTTTGACAGGAATGATTGCCCTGACATCAACTGTCGGACAAAAGTTTTAAGTTGGCCCCTGTATCACTCAGACATGCGATCATTACTAAGATTTCTGCTGCTGCGACCGATCCTGTGGCTGAGCTCGCGCTTCTCGTCGGCGCCGGTACGGGAGCGGGTATTCGAGGCACTGTCTGTGCTCAGGGCGAAGATGGATCTCGATCCGGGTAAGAAAGGATTCATCATTCCGTTTCAGCCATTACAAAGCAGGTTCGTAATCTTTTCCGATCAGCATAAGGGCGCGCGAAATGGCGCCGATGATTTTGCACTAGCTGAGGCGAACTATCTCAACGCACTAAAACACTACAATGATGAGCGCTTTCATCTCATATTACTGGGCGACTCTGAAGAGCTTTGGGAGAATACGCTGATCCAAATCAAGAAGTTTAACCGAGCAACGTTTCAGGCCGAAGGGCTATTCCTGAAGAGGCACGCACTTACGAAGATCTTTGGCAATCACGACCTTGACTGGGAGATTAATCCCATGGCCGCGTCAGAGCTGCGCAAGATCTATGGGGGCGATCTCATTGCGCTGGAAGGCGTGATCCTCGCCGGCGAGATCAACAAGAAACGTATCGAGATATTCTGCACTCACGGGCATCAGGGCGACGCTCAAAGTGATGGCAATCTGTTCAGTAAATTCTTTGTGTCGAATATATGGGCGCCACTGCAGGCCTACCTGCGTATCAATCCGAACACGCCGGCATATAATCAGTCATTAAAAACGACTCACAATGGGATGATGTACGAGTGGTCGTCGCAGCAACGGAACCTATTCCTGATCACTGGTCATACTCATCAGCCGGTTTTTGAGTCTTTGACACACTTCGAGCGCATTCAACGCAGTGAAGATCCTACGGGAAAAGTATACGGCGACATCAGGCCGTGTTACTTTAATACTGGTTGTTGCTGTTATGATGACGGGGACATCACCGGCATAGAAATCTCGGAAGGAGAGATCAGGTTGATCAAGTGGACGGGTAAGCAGGGAAAGATAAGTCGTGTTGTTCTTGAGCAGGCCAGGCTGGAAAAATTAAGTGCCGCATTAACCGATGAATAAATCATCCGATCAACGCGGCACCAATAATAAACTCATGAACGAACGTGACTAGCTAGTCACTTACATCATGGATTATTTTGACTTCAATCGCTTCGCCACTTCATCCCAATTCACCACATTCCAGAAGGCAGTGATGTAATCAGGTCTGCGGTTTTGATAATTGAGATAATAAGCGTGTTCCCAAACATCAAGACCGAGTACAGGGGTTCCTTTTACTTCTGCTACATCCATAAGAGGATTGTCCTGATTTGGAGTAGAAGTGATCTGCAACTTGCCTGATCCGTCTACAATGAGCCATGCCCATCCTGACCCGAAACGGCCAGCGCCAGCGGCGGCAAATTTGGTTTTGAATTCATCAAAGCTGCCGAACGCTCCATTGATAGCCTCTGCAACGGCACCGCTAGGTGCGCCACCGGCTTTTGGTCCCATGATCGTCCAGAACAGACTGTGATTATAGTGCCCACCGCCGTTGTTGCGAACTGGAGCGGGATACTTTGAAATATTCTTGCAAATCTCTTCGATGCTGAGGCTTTCCTCAGGCTTGCCGGCAATGGCGGTGTTAAGATTTGTTACATATGCGTTGTGATGCTTGCCATGGTGAATCTCCATGGTACGCGCGTCAATATGCGGCTCTAAAGCGTTGAATGCATAAGGCAATGCAGGAAGTGTGAATGCCATAGTGAGTATTTATTTAAGGTTGAACGATAAAATTAGATATTAATTAGGAATATGAAATTAGTACTGAGGAATTATCTGACGCCATTGCAGCAGGTTGTACTGCCTCCGACCTGCAGATAATTCCTGATTTTCAGAACTTTATTCGCTACAATGGTTGAATGTCTCCCTCTCATATCGCAAGGCTGAATCACCTTTCCCTCCTGATCTCTACTGACTAAAAGGGCAGGTCTTCAGAAGAAGCGCTTTCCGAATAGAAAGGTTCCTGATCTGGCGGAGGTGCACCAGCACTACCACCACCACCAATCTTGTCAACCTTCCAGGCACGCGCTTCAGTATACCAGCGACCGTTGTATTCCCGGCTTTCAAGATCCACAGCCACGTTCACGAGATCACCAACAGCCAGATTATACTGATCAACTTTCTCGCCCCATACCGAGAGGCAAACCTTCTTCGGGTACTGGCTTTGAGTTTCGAGAATGAACTCCTGTTTCTTCCAGGGGCCTTTCTTTCCCATTCCGGACTGGAGCGCGAGCAGTTGAATTACTTTTCCTTTGACTTCCATATGTTATAAATAGATTCGATTACTTATTTGTTCCTTAAGCTCTTAAAAAAACGATCGAGCAATGCTTTTGCCTCGTCGCCCAAAAGGCCTTTCACCACCTCGGTACGAGGATGCAGCAAAGGGTTTTGGATCAGACCGTACCCCCGCTGAACATCGGAGGCTCCGTACACCAGCTTCTTTAACTGCGTCCAGTGCAAGGCACCTGCGCACATAACACAGGGCTCAAGGGTGACATACAAGGTACACTCGTTCAGATACTTCGAGCCAAGATAATTTTCGGCAGCGGTGATTGACAACATTTCGGCATGGGCCGTTGCATCAATCAGCTTCTCGGTCAGATTATGTCCCCGGGCAATAATCCTGTTCCCACTAACTACCACAGCACCAACGGGGATCTCACCCTGATCGAGAGCTTTATTCGCCTCTTTCAAGGCTTCGCGCATAAAATACTCGTCTGAATAAAGCTCCATACAATCAGTAAAGAGTGATAATGTTAGCTGATTTAAATTCGGCGCAATGCGCCGGCAGTATATCGCCAAATCACCACATCACCAAATCTCTATTTAACCTTGACTCCTTTCATCATTTCCCGTGCTGATGCCTGCCATTCTTCTCTCATACGACGCGGACAGGAAAAGGAAAATACCAGGGCCTTGCCTGGCTGAATCAGGTATTGTATGTATGTGTATCGCAGCACCGGTTCGCGAAGCTCTTCCTGTGACTTATTACCATTTACCCTTGATTCGAATTCGAAGTAAATAAATTTCTTACCCGACAATTCGTGAATGCCCTCATCGATCATCTCGACCTTGTCGAACATGTTCACCAGTCCTGACTTGAAAAACTCCTTGGCCAGTTCCACATTATCGTCAGGCCATTGTGTCGCAGAGATATTAACGCTGTAGTCAGCCACCCGTTCGAAGTTCGTATAGGCGACCAGTGGTGCGCGAACAGAAGGGTATCGTTGCGCGATATCCATTTCGTCCATCTTCTGCCAGTCTTTAGGCACCAGCACAGTAAGGGTCTCGTTAACTTTTACTTTAACCAGCTTCTGCTGAGCGGGGGCCAGAAAGGGCACCAGCGAGAGCACAAACATCAAAAGCCACCCGATACATTTAATTTTTACCATATAAGGCCCAAAGTCAAATATTCTTAAATTCGCGCCTGCCTTTTTGGCCGGCTCCAGCATTACCGATGAGAGCACCGGCCGTGTCAGGGGCGCAAAATTAACTAAAACTCAGATGTTACGGACTCACACGTGCGGTGAATTAAAGTTAGGAGATGCTGGTAAGCAAGTTACGCTTGCGGGATGGGTACAACGTACACGCGACAAAGGAAGTGTACTGTGGATCGACCTTCGTGACCGATACGGCATCACACAGCTTATTTTTGAAGAAGGGAAGACAGAGAAGTCGCTTGTGGATAATGCCCGTTCTGTGGGCCGGGAATATGTTATCCAGGTGGAGGGAACGGTTGTGGAGCGCCTCTCCAAAAATGACAAAATGGCCACGGGTGATATCGAAATCAAGGTATCTGCATTGCATGTTCTTAATGCTGCAAAGCTTCCACCCTTTACCATCGAAGATGATACTGATGGAGGCGACGAATTGCGGATGAAATATCGCTATCTGGACCTGAGAAGAAATCCTGTGCGCGAAAGCCTGCAGCTTCGTCACAAAATGGCACAGCAGACACGTGCATATCTCGACGGCCAGCAATTCATCGAGGTGGAAACGCCTGTACTTATTAAATCGACACCCGAGGGTGCCCGCGACTTCGTGGTGCCTTCACGCATCCATCATGGTGAATTCTACGCGCTCCCTCAGTCGCCTCAAACCTTCAAACAATTGTTGATGGTATCCGGCTTCGACCGGTATTATCAGATTGTAAAGTGTTTCCGCGATGAAGATCTTCGCGCGGATCGTCAGCCGGAGTTTACTCAAATCGACTGCGAGATGGCCTTCATCACGCAGGAAGATATTCTCAATACTTTCGAAGGACTCATTCGTCACCTGTTCAAGAACGTTAAAGGCATTGATCTTCCATCAGTGCCGCGCATGAGATACGACGATGCAATGGCTCTGTATGGCTCCGACAAGCCCGATACGCGTTTCGAGATGAAGTTTGTTGAGATCACTTCAAACACACGCGGAAAGAATTTCCCTGTGTTCGAAAGTGCTCAGCTTGTAGTCGGCATAAATGCAAAAGGATGCTCTGAATATTCACGCAAACAGCTTGATGAGCTCACCGAGTTTGTAAAAAGACCGCAGGTTGGCGCCAAGGGTCTGGTGTATGTTCAATACAGAACTGACGGCACTATAAAGTCGTCGGTTGATAAGTTTTACAGCGCCGATGACCTTAAGGTATGGCTGGAAAAGTTTAACGCTGCTCCTGGCGATCTTTTGCTCATTTTGTCAGGTGAAGAATATCAGACGCGCAAGCAGCTCAATGAACTTCGCCTCCTTATGGGCGAGAAACTGGGACTTCGCGATAAACAAAAATTCTCGGCATTGTGGGTGATGGATTTTCCGCTGCTTGAGTGGAACGAAGAGACAAACCGATATCACGCCATGCACCACCCTTTCACGTCGCCTAAGCGTGAAGACATCGCATTGCTGGATACTGATCCTGGAAAGGTTCGCGCCAATGCTTACGATATGGTTATCAATGGTACTGAAGTTGGCGGTGGATCGATCCGTATACATGATCGTCCAACGCAGCAGCTCATGTTCACGCATCTGGGCTTTACAGAAGATGAGGCGCGTAAACAATTCGGTTTCCTCATGGAAGCTTTTGAATACGGAGCTCCTCCGCATGGTGGTATTGCCTTCGGCTTCGATCGCCTCTGTTCGATATTTGGTGGTGCTGATTCGATCCGCGACTTCATTGCATTCCCCAAGAACAACGCGGGCCGTGATGTGATGATCGATACACCATCGACGATTTCTGAAGAGCAATTGAAGGAGCTGGCGTTGAAGGTCCCCAATCCGAAGGCTTGAGTTATCAGGACGAAGTCCTAAGTATTTAGTCCTGAGTCCTGAGTTTGGTCGTTAGTAGTTGGAGTTTAATAGTAGTTCGGTGATCTTGTTCGTCAATGAAGCTGCGAAAGGATTTTGTCGTCACTAAAGGCCATAAGTACTCAGTACCTACTAAGGACTCAGGACTAAATACTAAGGACCACTATAACTACTCAGTACCTACTAAGGACTCAGGACTAAGGACTCAGGACTCACTGGCAAGTGAGTACCGAGCTATCAGACGCTTTCCTATCCTCTGCCTATTCCTTTTTTTCTCCGCCTCTTCTACCTTAGCACAACCTGTGAAAGTTGCTGCCCCTGAATTCCCGATTCCCGCTACGCTTGCTGAATGGCAGGCGAACAGGAAAGCAGTGCGCGAAACTCTCGTTAAGTTAATGGGTGCACTGCCGGCGCGTCCGAAGTCACCGAACGTTACCGTTGAAAAGCGCGAAGACAAGGGGAACTACTTTGAAGAAAGATTTTCATTTGACAATGGTGCGGGCGCAATTGTTCCAGGTGTTGTTTTGATTCCGAAGGGAAAGTTGAAGACATATCCCACGATTTATTATTGTCACTGGCACGGCGGAAACTATGATCTCGGAAAGCGCGAGCTGTTTACCACGCATCACACGCCGCAGATTCCGGCGGAAGCGCTGACACAGATGGGATTTCTGGTAGTGGCCATAGATGCTTATTGTTTTGGAGAAAGAAGTGGTCGCGGGCCTGGCGGACCGGATGAAAAGGGTGGAGCGGAAGAATTATCAACTTCGAAAAGAGAATTGTGGTTGGGACGATCATTGTGGAGCATGATGGTACGCGATGACCAGATGGCCATCGATTATTTGTTTACGCGACCCGACGTTGATGTATCGCGGGTTGCTGTTACCGGAATCAGCATGGGTGCCACTCGTACCTGGTGGCTTATGGCACTTGATGAGCGTTTGAAAACCGGAGTGGCCGTTGGGTGCATGACGCGCTATGAAGAGCTGATTGCCGCGCAGCAATTGAAGGCTCATGGCATCTATTACTTTGTACCGGGTATGCTCAATTATTTTGATACCGAGGCAATTATCAGCCTCGCAGCCCCACGGCCAATGCTGTTTATGACTGGTGATGAGGATTCAGGATCGCCAGTGGAAGGTATTCATCACATCGAGAAAGTTGTGCGCCGTGTCTATCAGTTGTATGGAGCGGAGTCGTCGTTTATAAATGTAATTTATCCACAGACAGGACACGTATATACAGAAGATATGTGGGATCGGATGTCGAAGTGGATGATGACGCATCTCAAATAGAGCACCTTGTCGGGCAGGTAGCCCGGAATTTCAACGAGGACAACGTAGTAGTTTCAATAAGGGGCATAATGACCAGGCAATGGTTTTTACTATAGGCATACCGTTAGACGAGAACTCATCATACCTTCGCGGATCAGCCGCCGCCCCTACGGAGATCAGGAAGGCATTTCATTCTGACTCGGCAAATTACTGGACTGAGGACTCGCTCAATCTTGAACGTCATCCCAAACTAAAAGACGACGGCGATCTTAAGTTGCCTCCGATGCCTGCCGCATTTGATGCAATAACGTCAGCCGTAAGCAACCGTGTCCAACAGGGAAATAAGGTATTATGCCTTGGCGGTGATCATTCAATCACCTATCCCATCATTCGGGGGTTCGCGCAACATTATCGCGAGCTTACCATTATTCATCTTGATGCCCACGGTGATCTGTACGATTCCTTCAACGAGAACCGGTTCTCACATGCCTGCCCTTTTGCGCGCATTATGGAAGCGAATCTGGCAAGCCGGCTCATCCAGGTAGGTATTCGTACCTACAATAGTCATCAACGGGAACAGGTGGCGAGGTTCGGTGTTGAATCTATCGAAATGAAAGACTGGAACGATGACTTACGGTTTGTCATTGATGGTCCTGTGTACCTATCATTGGATCTTGATGCTCTGGACCCTGCGTTTGTTCCGGGAGTCTCTCATCATGAACCGGGTGGATTTTCAACACGGCAGGTACTGAACATTATTCAACAGCTCGATTGCAATCTTGTGGGAGCCGACATTGTTGAGCTTAATCCCATTCGTGATATTCATGGTATGACCGCTATGGTTGCCGCCAAGTGCTATAAAGAACTACTGGCGCGTTTGTTGATGACATGAGCGCGGGACAATCGTCACCGCGCGCGATGAATCGAGTATTGAGGCGACCGCGTGTTTTCTTTTGTTAATAAACGTAACTAACATGCGGCTTCATTTCGCCATGCGCCCACTTCTGATTTTTTGCTTCGGCCTTCTCATTATTCTCGCCTGTAACCGCCGCCCAGTTACCCAGTATGATGTTGTAATTCGCAATGGGACGCTATACGATGGCTCCGGTAAGCCAGGCGTTAAGGGAGACATTGCCCTGAATGGCGACACGATTGCTGCCATGGGCGATCTGCGCGACGCAACGGGCAAATCAGAGATCGATGCGTCGGGGCTTGCTATCGCTCCCGGATTCATCAACATGTTAAGCTGGGCAGATCGCAGTTTATTGCTTGATGGCACATCGATGAGTGATATCAAGCAGGGTGTAACACTTGAAGTGTTCGGTGAAGGATGGAGTCCTGGCCCAACAAAACGCAAAGCAACAGCGAGGCCGGTTGACAGTTTATGGACAACACTGGGAGGCTATTTCAAATTTCTTGAGAAGAAGGGCATCTCGCCCAATGCGGCTTCATTTGTCGGTGCGACAACGGTAAGGATACACGAAGTAGGATACGACAAACGGCCACCAAATACTGAAGAGCTAAAGCGTATGCAGGACCTTGTGCGCCAGGCAATGGAAGAAGGCGCCATGGGACTAGGGTCTTCTCTTATTTACGCACCCGCCGACTATGCGTCGACAGACGAACTGATTGCCCTTGCGCGTGTTGCCGCATCCTACGGGGGCATGTATACAACTCACATGCGCAGCGAGGGAGACTTCATTTTGAAAGCATTGAATGAAACATTTACGATAGCGCGCGAAGCCAAAATTCCTACTGAGATCTATCACCTGAAAATCAACATCGCGCGCAACTGGAATAAGATCGACACGGTGTTGTTTAAGATTGACAGTGCCCGTCGTGCCGGACTGAAAATCTCGGCCAACAACTATCCTTATATCGCCAGCGCTACCGGTCTTACGGCGCGATTGCCAAACTGGGTGCAGGAAGGTGGTGCCGCAGAGATGCGTAAGCGGTTGAGAAACCCCACCATGCGAAAGAAGGTTTTGTATGAAATGCGCATGGGAATTCCCTACAAGAATTCAGATGCAAGTGATGTACAGCTCCTCGGCTTCAGGCTCGATTCATTGAATAAGAAGTACCGGGGAAAACGCCTGGATGAAGTTGCCCGTATGCATGGCAAGGATGCTGACGAAACGGTTATCGATCTGGTAATGCGGGATAAGTCAACTATTGCTGCCGTCTACTATCAGCAATCGGAGGAAAACATCAAGCGCATTTTGCAACAACCCTATGTAAGCTTTGGCTCCGATGGCGCTTCTATGTCGGAGGCCAAAATATTTGAAGACTGGGGTACTCATCCGAGAGCATATGGAACATTCGCGCGTGTGCTGGGGAAATATGTTCGTGAGGAGAAATTATTAAGTCTTCATGAAGCTATCCGGCGTTTAACATCACTTCCTGCAACGAATCTTAAGCTTAAGAAACGAGGCATTCTCGTTGCCGGAAACTATGCAGACCTTGCCATCTTCGATCCCGCTGTAATCCAGGACCAGGCAACATTTGAAGAGCCAAAGAAATATGCCGTCGGTATGCGACATGTATTCGTGAATGGTGTTCTCGTGCTGAAGGACGGTGAACACACCGGTGCTAAGCCGGGACGCGTTCTTAGAGGCCCTGGGTATCGTTCCGGTCAGAAATAGATCTTCTCTTTTGGAAGGTTTGCAGGACCGAAGGAATTAAGAATTAAGAGTTAAGAATTTGCTACCAGCCTTCGGCTGACTAAAAACCACGATCGAAGGTCGTGACAGCCAATTCTTAACTCTTAATTCTTAATTTTTTCCTGTGTCTCAGGTACCCTTTGGATGCCACGTCTTGCGGCCCTTTGTTTCCGGAAAATTACCGCAAACCGATTATTATGTGCGGCTTTGGGCGTAATGGAAAAAGAACTACTTTCCGAAAACCTAAACTGAATCATGTTCCGCCTGCTCTGCAGCTTTCTAACACTGCTCGTTCTTTTCTCCTGTTCGAAACGAAAATCGTTTGATACAGTCATTCGCAATGGCACCGTCTATGACGGGTCCGGAGGAGAACCTTATTCCGCCGATATTGGTATAGTTGGAGATTCAATCGCCGAAATAGGTGATCTGTCCGGAGCAGAAGCAAAAACTGTTATCGATGCTAAAGGCATGGCAGTTGCTCCAGGATTTATCAACATGCTGAGTTGGGCAACGGAGAGCCTATTGCTCGATGGCAAGTCACAAAGCGACATTCGCCAGGGGGTTACACTCGAGGTGTTTGGTGAGGGCATCTCATTTGGGCCAGTGAACGACGACATACGGAAAGGGATGATCTCGCAGATGCGCGACTATTCATTTGAAATTCCCTGGACAACCCTCGGCGAGTATCTCGAATGGCTCGAAAAAAAAGGAGTTTCCCCTAACGTGGCCTCGTTTGTGGGAGCCACAACGCTACGCATACACGAGCTAGGAATGGAAAACCGCGCTCCTACTCCCGAAGAACTTGGCCGCATGAAAGACCTGGCGCGAAACGCCATGGAAGAAGGTGCACTTGGCATTGGATCGTCACTTATATATGCGCCCGGCAACTATGCCGGAACCGACGAGTTAATAGAGTTGTGTAAAGTTGCTTCAGAGTATGGGGGGATCTACATCACTCATATGCGCAGTGAGGGCAACTCGATCTATTCAGCCGTAGGCGAAACGATTAAGATTGCGCGCGAAGCAAAGATTCCATCGGAGATCTATCACCTGAAGATGGCAGGTACCGATAACTGGAACAAACTTGATACGGTCATCCAAATGATCAGTGCAGCGAACGAATCGGGCCTGCATATCACGGCAGATATGTACACTTACCCCGCCGGCGCAACTGGTCTCGATGCAGCTATGCCACCGTGGGTTCAGGAAGGAGGCATATATCAATGGATGAAACGCATGGGAGATCCGGCCATCCGGAAAAGAGTGGCCAACGAGATGCGTACACGCACAGACGGATGGGAGAATCTGCTTCTCATGGCGGGCAGCACAGACAATGTATTGCTGGTGGGTTTTGCAAATGATTCACTCAAACGCTATACAGGTAAGACACTATCAGAGGTAGCACGCATAAATGGAAAGTCACCGGAGGAAACTGCGATGGATCTCGTCATTGCAGACAGCACGCGTGTTAGTACAGTATATTTTATGATGTCGGAGGACAACATAAAACGACAACTGAAATTGCCTTATGTCAGCCTTGGCTCCGACGCGGAATCTTCCGCACCTGAAGGCGCCTTCCTTAAGTCAAGCACGCATCCCAGGGCTTACGGCAACTTCGCCCGTTTCCTTGCCAAGTATATTCGGGAAGATAAGATTATGCCACTGCAGGAAGGCATCCGAAGGCTGACTTCACTGCCAGCATCAAACCTTAAGATAAAACGCAGAGGGACACTGGCCGCCGGAAATTATGCCGACATCGTGGTCTTTGACCCTGCGAAAATTCAGGATCACGCCACGTTCGAAAACCCGATGCAGTACGCAACGGGGATGTCATACGTCCTTGTCAACGGCACAGTTGTAATGAGTAACGGCGAGCACACCGGCGCCACACCTGGCCGCGTGGTACGGGGTCCAGGCTGGACCCCCAGTTCCGACCGTTAATCGAGTCTGGTACCATCCTGCGAATTATGCGGCACCATTGGCGGGCCGATTTTCGATCTTTGTTAGCCCTCTTTTTTTTGGTCGAACCTTGTCCGCTGATATGCGCCATTTCTTATTGACAACTGCGCTGTTCATGGTGCTTTTCAGGGGTTATTCCCAGGATCAAAAGACACTCATTGCCGCAGGTGATAAATTCTATTCCAAGAAAGACTACAAACATGCGCTTGAGTCTTTCCTGGCAGCCCAGGCGTTGAACCCTGACGACGCTTCCCTGAATTTCAAGATAGGCCTCACCTATCTTTACTCGGAAACAAAATCGAAAGCTGCGTCGTACATCGATAAGGCATACCGTCTCAATCCCGCTGTCAATCCAGATATAGATTATCATCTTGGCATTGCTTTTCAGAACACGAACGAATTCAAGAAAGCAATCGACCATTTCGAACGCTTCAAGAAGAAGAAGAAGGAGTTGAGTACCATAGCCGACGAACGCATCGCCGAGTGCCACATTGCCGACTCCCTCTCTCAAAATGAACTCAACGTCATCATTGAGAACCTTGGCCAGATCAACACACCTTACAGCGACTACTCGCCCATCATTTCCGCGGATGGCAACACTCTTATTTTTACTTCGAACAGAACTGACGATCCTGCGAGGGCCAAAGCCAATGCAAATTTCGAAGACATTTACGTAGCTACGCGAAGTGGAAACAGCTGGTCGGAACCCAAGCTCATCAGTTCCAATATTAACATCAAATACAACGATGCTGCTGCATCGCTTTCTCCGGATGGTAAAACGCTGTTCCTGTATTACGAAGAAGGCGAAGGAGACATCTACACTTCCACTCTTGAAGGTGGCGAATGGTCTAAACCAAGGCCGCTGAATAAAAACATTAACACATCGCTTTTCTACGAAACTTCTGCCAGCGTAACTGCAGACGGTAAGAAACTATACTTCGCCAGCAACAGACCTGGAGGAATCGGAGAGCTGGATATTTATGTGAGCGAGCTCGATGGAAAGGGCGATTGGGGCAAGGCTGTAAATCTGGGACCTGTCGTCAACACTCCTGACAACGAGGATTCACCCTTTATACACCACGACGGAGTTACTTTATACTTCTCTTCCGACGGTCATCCTACTTTAGGTAACAGCGACATATTCGTTTCAGAGTTTAAGAATAATAAATGGTCGAAGCCTGAGAACATTGGCTGGCCACTTAACTCCTGGGAATACGATGGATTCTTCACATTGTCACCCGATAAAAAGAAGGGCTACTTTTCGACTGTAAAGGAAGGCGGTCTCGGGGATGCGGACGTTTATTCAATCACATTCCTGGAGCCAAAGTATAAACCTAAGCCCAAGCCCGTTGTTGCAACGCCTGCGGCAGTGGCTGCAGCAGAAAAGCCTAAAACAGAGATACCCAAGGCTGAGGAGTTTATTGATCCGTCAATTGCTGCGAAGAAGGCTTCTAAAGTTGTCACCTTGTTAAAGGGTAAAGTAATTGATGAGAACTCGGCGGCGCCGCTGGCTGCTGTGATCTCGCTGATCGACAACACCAATAATAAGGTGATGGCCAAGATCAACAGCAATCCGGCTACAGGTGAATTCGAACTTACCATTCCTCACGGCGGAAACTACGGTGTGGCTACAGAAAAAACCGGCTACCTGTTTAACTCTATCAACTTCAATGTACCGGCATTTGCCGACTACCAGGAGATTGATACGCACATCATCATGGTTAAGGCAGAGATCGGTTCAAAAGTCGTGTTGAAAAACATCTTCTTTGACGTAGGCAAATCGGACCTTCGGCCCGAGTCAATTGCCGAGGTTGAAAACATCCGCGAGCTGCTGGTTGGCAATCCCAATCTTCGCGTGCAGATCAACGGACACACCGACAACAGCGGTAATGCGGCCACCAACAAGGCATTGTCGCTTAAGCGTGCAACATCAGTGGTTGCTTACCTGGCCCAGAAAGGGATTGCCGAGAGCAGGCTGACTGCCAAGGGCTATGGCTCGGACAGGCCCATCGTTTCCAACGATGACGAGGAAGGTGGTCGTGAGATCAACCGACGGACGGAAATAGAAATTATTAAGTAGAGTTGATGTTATCAGCGCTTTTGCATGAAGGCGCTCACCATATCCTTCAGGACCTCCAGCGTTACCGGCTTTTGGAAGTATGCTTTTACCCCAGGCACCGACGTTGCCCGGCTTAAGTCACGCGGGTGATTGGAAGAACTGATAATGTATACCTCGGCCTTCTTCATCAGCTGATGCTCTATTTCCCGAAGCTGTTCAAGAAACTCCCATCCATCGACTTCCGGCATATAGATGTCGAGCATGATAATGTCCGGCAGGTGTTCAACCGTCTTTTTGTGATGAAGCAAATAATCAATAGCTCCCTGTGCAGTGTTGTAAATGGTGATGATGTGGGCGAGTTCACCGAGTTCTGCAAGTCGTTTGATGTAGAATGACGACATAGGGTCGTCATCAATGATCCACAGGTTTGGTATTTTGGTTGACATGCCTGGCTCTCAAGATACGATTTTTATTTGATCACGCTGCGGGTGCTGTTTTTCACGAAAAGGCACCGGTCGCGTAATTCAAATAGTGAATTTGATTTCTGGGTATTGGGGTTAAAGATAAAGATACCCGACAACTTTCATCTAAAAGTTTACCCTAAATGTAACACCATAAGTGCGGGGATCGCCCAGATGGGTCGCGCCAAAGTTGTAGGCATAGGCGATATAGTGCTCATCGCCGAGGTTTCGGCCCCAGAACATAAGCTCATAGCGGTCATAAGCCCCACCTGCCCGCACGTTGAAGAGGCTGTATCCATCCTGTTTGATCGTATTGGGGAGGTCAAAATATTGCTCGCCTAGCATCATCCACTCGCCGCGTGCTGTCAGCTTTATTGGCCCGGCCATAAATCCGTATTGCAGGGCAGCCATCGACGTAAAGGCTGGAGTAAAGATCTGCTTGTTGCCTTTCAGGTTGGTCTCATTGCCATCCTGTGAGAGGTTTAGCTTGTCGTACTTAGCGTCGTTCACGCCAAAGTTATAGTCGAACTGAAGGTTCTTAACTGGCGTAGCCGAAAATTGAAGGTCTACCCCCTTGCTTGTAAGCTCGCCAGCGTTCTTAGTAATGGTTATGGCATCCGGTAACACCAGCGTTGGTACCTGGACATCGGTAACTTTGATATAGAACAATGATACGTTGACCATTACCTTATTGTCGAGGAAATAATGCTTTGTACCCACTTCATAGTTGCTGCTGTACTCTGGTTTGTAAGGATAGAGCGGCGGTTGTGAAGGATCTGATCCAAGCGGCGTCATACCACCCGCGCGAAATCCACGCGTATAAGACGCATAGTAGGTGTGATTTCCCTGCCTGTAGGCCACGGCCAGCTTGGGAGAGATCGCATTAAAATCGGCTCTTCCAGTCGTATCAGGCTGCGTTTCAAACATCGGATTCGGATCTGGATCGTGCTGGTACTCCCCTAAAACTGTTTGCTTCTTGTGCTCGTAGTCATAGCGAAGACCCAGAGTCACGTCAAGGTGATCAAAGAACGTGTAGGTACCCTGTCCATAAACTGCAATGCCATTGCCATACGCGGTTGTTGTGTTAATGGTAGAGAAGTTCGCATCATCGATACCATACATCCAGGCGTCTTCACCGAATCTGGTTGCCTGCTTGTTTGGTGTATACTGATGGAACAGATATGTTCCTGCTGTCCACTTAAATGGAGATGTGAGTGACGCTGGCGATGAGAATTTAAACTCCTGCGTCAGAACCTTCACATTGTTCCAGTCCTTTCCATAATTGTTGATGATGGTGACAATATCAGCAGGAGAAAAATCGCCATCAATAGGATCTTCATAGTAACGATAGTTCGACTGGTATGCTGTCTGCGAGAAGAAGTTAATCTTGTCACCGCTGTGATTGACCACAAGTGACCCATTGAAATTGTCGTCGATCAGCTTAGTCGTTGCATTCTGGTTTACAGTAAAAGGATTTGAGAAGGCATCCTCTACGCTACCCGCCAACGGGAAGGCCCCGTTGTTGCGGTTAATATTTTGTTTCATATTCAACGAGACGGCCCAGCGCTGAGAAACATTATACTTCAGAAAATAATTTGCGGTCAGCGTACTACGCTTATCGAAGTCCGAATTGTTGTAGAGGTTCGTATAGAATCCGTTAGTCTTCTCGTAAACGGCGCTGATTCCAAAGAACAATTTATTAGGAATGAGTGGAGTGCGATAACCCAGCGCGTATCGCGCCTGGCCATAATTACCGACGTTGATTTCGCCAAAGCCGGATGGCGTGTTGGTCGGTTGCTTGGTGATAATGTTGATCACACCCGCCATAGCATTACGTCCGTAAAGTGTGCCCTGAGGTCCGCTCAGCACTTCGATGCGTTCAATATCCAGCAGCTGCGGAATGTAAGTATCGAGGGTAAACTGATTCACGCCATCAACGTAGGTGGCAACGGCCGGATCGTACGACGTAGTGGTTATGCCACGAATAGAGGTCACGTTGCGGTTATCACCGGAGTTGTTAGAATAAAGATTGGGGACAATGGCAGTGATGTCGCGCGCATTCCATAAACGATACTCCCGTACCTGTTCAGAAGAAAGCGTACTGATAGTCGCGGGTATTTTCTGCTTGTCCTCTTCCTGCTTTTGTGCCGTTACTACAACATCAGCAAGCTGTGTCGAAGATTCAGAAAGCCTGAAGTCAAAGTTTGCCTTTTCATTTCCTATAGTTACGTCGGCTGTGCGTGTAGCGTAACCTATAGCAGATATCTGCACGATAAAGCGGCCAGAGGGAAGTCCACCAATTGTAAACTGTCCGCTAGCGTCGGTAATGGCACCAAAGTTTGTATTGAGCAACCGAACTGACGCGTGACCAATAACACGATCCTGATCGTCGGTAATTTTACCTGAAAGAATGTTCCCATCCTGTGCGGAAACAGAGAAGATTGTCACTAAGAAAATGCACGAAAGAAAATACCTCATCACTAAATCAGATTGATAAAATAGGGCGTGAATTTACTGTTTTTACGTCAAAACAACAGCCTCAACCGTGTGTTCGGCGCAATACGCAGGACCTAAGGGGCAAATTCATATAAGAACGGCCCCCAGGCTATTGATTTTCTGCAGGATGATCCGGTTCTATTACAAAAATATTTTTGTTTCAACACCATCCTGTATCAATGATGAGCGGCTTTTTCCCTGCCTCATTTTCGCTAGCTTGCACCCTTATCCCAGATAAAATTGATCTTATTGGCTTCATTGTCCGTAAGTAATTGAACATAATAGCGGAGCCCGAATGACAATTACTCTGTCCATAGTTGAATTTTTCAATCCTCAGTATCTGATACAATACGGAGGGCTCGCACTTTTGCTCTTTATTGTATTTGCTGAAACGGGGCTTTTCTTCGGGTTCTTTCTGCCGGGCGACTCATTGCTGTTCGTTGCGGGATTATTGACGACTTCTAAGTACATCGATCAACCGGTAGGGATACTTGTAGGCCTGCTGATTATTGCCGCATTTGCAGGGACATGCGTCGGATATTATTTCGGAGTGTGGGCCAAGCGTTATTTCAGGCCTAAGGATTCGAATCTGTTTTTCAAACAAAAATACCTGGACATGGCCCAGGATTTCTATGGCAAATACGGCATGATGGCCTTCATTGTCGGGCGCTTTCTTCCAATTGTCAGGACCTTCGTGCCTATACTCGCGGGCTTTGTCAGAATTGATGTCAAGAAGTTTCTCATCTACAACCTGCTTGGAGCGTCGTTGTGGATCGCTTCTTTGGTAATGGCAGGCTATTGGCTGGGAAGCCTTTTCCCCGGTCTTGTCGATAACGTCGAATTCATTATTGTCACACTGATTGTCGTAACGGCGATACCGGTGATCCTTTCCTATCGCAGGGCGAAGAGAGCTCCCACTGACCAGGGGCTGGAGTCCTGAATACTATTGCAGTCCTAGAAATTAAAGCCGAGTTTGAAAACAAACCGCGGTGACTCTTCGTCTTCCTCCTTAGGCATGAAGAGGCCGAAGGAAAAGACCAATGCATCAACCGGCATAAACCAGAGGCCTCCGCCGTAACTGTTGTGCCAGGTATCAGAGTTTTCACCTTTGAGCCATACACGGCCGTAATCAAATCCGCCGTATAGCCCCACCGTGAAGGGAACGATCGGATTACGACTGCTGGCGATACGAACGCGCAGATCGGTGCTTTGCCAGAACATGATGTCGCCATAAAATCGTTCTGTGCGATATCCACGTAGTCCCATTGAGCCTCCGATGGATGGCATTTGCCAGAATTCATAACCGGTACCAAAATTCTGACCGTAGCCGAACTGCGTAGCAAGAATAAGATTCTCCCGGCGATCGAGTGCTTTATAGAGTGAAAGCGTATTCCGCCATGTTGTAAATCCCTTCTCGTTTTTAAGGTTCTCCATCCAATCGAAAGTCGAGTTCAGACGAATACCTGAATGTGGTGAAAAGAAATTGTCGACGTTATTGTAGTGAAATCCGACACGGGCACCTGCATAATAAAGGCGGTCGAAGATATGTTCATTGCCATCTTCACCGTACTCGTGGATAAAGCGTCCGTTGGTATTTTCAGTATGAGCGAAAAGGAACGTCGGGCCCACTGTAAAATATCCGCTGATACCGGCAAAGCGTTTCTTAAGTGCAGGCAACAGAAACAATCCCTCCTGTCTGACGCGATAATAGTTTGGATCATCAACGGGACGTTTCGTTTCGTTTCCCATTCCGGCAAAGTTGAATGCATAGCTGGGTCCGTGGTAACGTGCGTCTATAAACACATCGACGCTTCGAAACACATCGAGGAAGTCGGCCTGGTAGTTCACCTTAACGGCCTTGGTTCCAAAGGCAAAACTTCCCCCGAATCGCTGATGAGACGCATATGGCACCTTTTTGAAAGTGTGCTTGATCATGTCGAACTGCGCGCCAATGAGGAACTGATCGTCCGGGTTATAGCCAACGATAGGGAATGGGATCGTTATGTCGTATTCGCTGTCGTAGCCTCTGCGGTCGTAGATGTTATAGCGGGAAAGGGATGAGCGCATGTCTTTGGTTTCAGCCCCGCCAAAAACAGAGTTTTTACGAAGGTCATCATAAATCAGAGTCTTCTTCCCTCCTCTTGCAACACGGGAGCTGTCATAAAACTTATCCTTACCCAAACCACCGATCAGCCGCAGTTTGATACCGTCCTTTGATCTGCCCCGAACAACAAAGTCATCATCGTCGCCGTTGCCATAGATCTGAATACTGTTTGTTACGGCATTGTCGAATGTACGCTGATAGGTAACTCGCTTTTGTTTTCCCTTCTTACTGAGTTCATAACCTGTTACACGGGTTTGTCCATCTATGCGCTCGATGACGAATCTTTCGGGATCGTCCGTACCAACAACATCGACCGACGAAGAAAGAAATTCGTAATGAGTGCGGGCGATTTGCATCAGGTGATCACGGCGTGCCTTAACAGCTGCAGCGATCTGCTGTTCCCGAAGTTCGGGGTTGGCAGGCCAGTCGCGAAAAGCACTATCGATAACAGCGTCGGTAAGTCGTTCCTGGATTCTTTTCACTTCAGCTTCCCATTCTTTCCATTCCAGTTCTGTGAGGAAGCTCCGGTCGAACAGGCGGGCACTCCAGGTGGTCCACTTCATGCTTCGTATATCCGGCCCATAGACCTGCAGTTGGCGAAGGAATGGCATGGTCTGTCTTGCGACAGATGAGATAACGCCGTCATACCGTGAGAATGCCTGATCGCGATCGCGCGGGATTGGTCTGTATAATATACTATCGTCAGATACTTCGAAGCTTGCCCACGTCCATTGATCATCGTGCCGGTCCCAATCGCCGATGAGGAAGTCGAGCATGCGCGTGCGGAGTGCCCATTGCTGATCAACCTTGTACTTGTTGTTCTTCAGCAAATTTTCCGTGAGATCAGGAGTACTCACGATCTTGTCGGGCGATCCAAACCACGGAGCATTCTTCCAGTGCTTACCTGCCGGCCGCTCTTCGACAAGGTGAACGCCACCGCCAAATGTTACATTGAACGCGCCCAGCGCAGGCTGTGGAGGGATATAATACAGTTTGGGATTAGTATGATAAACGTCAATTGCATCGGCCAGGTGAGGAACCGCCAAAGGTGCAAAAGGATGGGTGGAGAGGAAGTTGTCTTCAACCACGTATTTCGCTGCCACCATTTTGTTGAAAGGATAAGGAAGAAAGCGGGACACGTCTTTTGTCATTCCCCTGAGAGAATAGTCGTGGCCTTCACTATCGCGAACGCGGAGAGAATTTGTCTGGTTGCCTCCACCCTGCTTAATCGGTACAACGCCGCCTCTATACGTCGACAGGTCAAGGACCGGAAACTGATATTGCTGCAGGTAAAGGTTACGGTAATGTTCGCCAAGCATGAAATTATGAAATCCGCCAACTGCATCAACGCGGTTATTTACAACGGAATGGCTAACTGATTCCTTGTGCTGATCATACTCGGGAAAGGATGTGGGAATTGTCTCAGCGTCTCCGCGATGTCCTTCACGAACACGCTTCTTATAAACCAGTTCAGCGGCCGTACCTTCCGAATTCACCTCGTAGAAACTAACCCAGGACTCGCCTCCCTCGTAGAAAGAAACGGTACTGTATCCCATCGCACCGGAGGCAAACTTCGAACCGCGTCCCAGCATTACAGGGCTTTTCTTCGAGCCGCTGCCGCTCACTATAAAATGCTGTCCCTCGTTCTCAATATATTGAAGGGCGTGCTCGTGACCAGCTGCGAATATGAATGAACCATTCTTCTTTGTGCCAGCCATCAACGCAGAACGTAGTTCCTTGTAATCCTGGTGCGCGACATCCTGCTTTGACCCGATACTCGCACGAAAAATAGCGGCGATGCTTCCAAGACCGGGTAGCGGTACATAGAGGTTTGGATTCAACTCCGTCAATGGAAACACATGGTCCTTGAAGGCAAATCCACCGCCGTGTGGCCCATACGTATAGGGAGGATGATGCATGGCAATGACCACCTGCTGGTTCTTGTATTTGCGTATCATGTTCTCAAACTGAAAACGAAACGACGCCTTGTTCCTCACCGCGCATCCATCATTGATCTTGGGTTCCTCGTCGGAATCCTGGAGCCACCACTGTGAATCGACCACAATGATTACGATCCCATCATTCAGTTCAATCGCTTCTGGTCCTGCACAGCCATCATCGGGCAGAAGGTAATTTTCCCAATCATCTTTGTCGTCAATTCCCCGCTTGGTATTGATGTAGTCTTCGACAAACTTTTCCTGGCTTTTCAGACCCTTCTGTCCCCATCCCCGCCAGTCGTGATTGCCTGGCACAAACACCGGACGACCTTTAAACTCATCCAAAATTGCCAGCTGTGCCGTGATCCGGAATTCGCCGATCTTTCGGTTTACTGAATCTTCTTTTGGGGGCATCCCGTATTCGTAGATGTTGTCGCCCAGAAAGATGATTGAACTCTTTGATGACTCTTTGGGCAATACTGTTTTGAGATAGGTAAGCACCCGCGGCATGTCTTCGGGCGTAGCATCGCCCGCATCGCCGACCAGATACATCGTGTGTAAGAGCCGGAGGTCGCCTGCCTGCGACTCCTGATCCCATTGTTTTGCGTCGCGTGCGTAGTGTCGCTTATAGGTTGCGCAAGACGCCAGTACTGCTGCAATCAGAGCGATGGAAAAGAGGGTTCGGAACATGGATGGAAAGGTAATCGATTTTGTCGAACGATTACTTAGCCGTACAGTCGTATAAAACGATAAAAAAATTGTCTGAACGCTGACTCTGAGTGCGCCTCCCAGGCTTAGATAACTGTCAAGTCAAACGGAGGCCGAGCTTACGTAATTGGGTATCACGAGCCGGAAGGTCGTGCCGAGCCCGGGAACTGATGACAATTCAATGGTACCCCCCAGCTTTTCAATAGTTTCTTTTACGATGAACAGTCCTAATCCGGATCCTTCGGAGCTTTCGGTAGCACGATAGAACATGTCGAAAACGCGTTGCTGCAGTTCAAGAGGTATACCGATGCCGTTGTCTTCGATTTCAATGACGGCCTGCTCAGACACCCTTCGAACCTGCATGCGTACATATGATCTCTCCTTCGCGGGGTCATAGTATTTGATGGCATTCGACACAATGTTGAGCAATATCAGATACAATTTCATTCTGCTGCAATAGAACGGTCGCCCCGGGTGTACCGTAACTTCTTTTGTTATGGCTTCAGGACTGTTGATATGTTCGAGGTTGTTGAAAATCTCTTCAAACATCCTCTCAAAGTCGATTTCCTCAACTTCTTCAACGAGCTGCTTTGTGCGGGAGTAGTCAAGAATCAGTTTGATGGTATCGTCGAGCGCATGAATGCTGTTTTCCATCAGGCCGTAGTATTGATCCAGGTTATCCAGCTTGCCCGCTGCAAGTTCCTGACGTGAAAGATAAATGAGGCCAAGCACTGAACGAAGTGGCGCGCGCAGGTTATGAGAGGTGCTATGGACAAACATCTCAAGGTCGCGATTCACTTTCTTGAGTTCAGCATTCTGATGGCGCAGCAGAACTTCATGACGCCGCCGGGAGTTTTCCTGGCGCCGCTGTTGTATTGCCGACTTGATCGTGAGCGGTAGCCTGGAGAGATCGGGCTTGATGATGTAATCGAATGCTCCGCTGCGCAGTGCCTCCACCGCGAATTCTTCCGAGACGCTATCACTAACAACGATGAACGGAATATCGGGAGTCTTCTTGAGGCATTGCCGTAGCGCATCAATTACGTCGATGGCAGGCGATGGACTTGCAAGTATGATGTCGGGACGAAATGAGTCGATGTAGTTACAAGCTTCATTGCCGCAAGAGGTACGAGCTGAAGTATATACGAGCTTGCTATCCTTTAACGCATCAAGCATTTTACCCGCCTCTTCCTCAGAGTTCTCCAACATCAATATCCTCACCTCCTTCTGCATAAGCTCACCCGTTTGCTCTTCGTACGCCGCGATCGTCCTCGACTGCAAGAGGACGCTTCAATTAAATTTACTCAATTTAACGGGCAATCAGGGTGATAGATTCCCTAAAAAAAATGAGCCATCCAAATATCGAAACATGGCCTGAATGGTCGGATAAACCCGTTCGTCCGACGGCTTTTGTCAGCTCAATCAACAGTATGGTCGTTGGGTTGCTTATCAGGTCAAAACAGACCATGTAATGTTTTGGTTTTTTGTCTATTCCCATCCTCCTCCCAGGGAACGATAAAGATCAATAACAGCTTTGAATTGATCACGACGTATCTGTGCCAGCGTGAGTTCTGCATCCAGTGCACCGCGTTGTGCCGCGATCACTTCAAGATAAGTTGCAAAGCCAGTGGCGAACAAATCGTTTGAAGCCTGCACGGCAAGATTAAGGTCCTGAAGCTCTTCCGTCTTGTAGCGCGACATGCTATCGTAGTTATCGATTCGCGACAGGTTTGTCATCACATCTCTGTACGCATCGATGGACACCTGTTGGTATTCATAGAATGCTTCGTATCCATTGGCTGATGAGATCCGGAATTGTGAACTGATCTGGTTCCTGTTGAGGATAGGTGCAGTGAGTCCTCCCAGGAGAGAATAGGCCAATGACCCGGCGTTGAAGAGCTTGGAAGGATCAAATGCCTGCAATCCAACGGATGCGCTAAGCGCGATCGTCGGGAAGAATGCAGCGTATGCGGCATTCACATCCGCTTTTGCGGCCTCAAGTGAGTAGGCTGCTGCCTGAACATCAGGACGTCGCATCAGCATCTGTGCGGGTATGCCAATATGCAGCGACTCGGGCAGGCGTTGTTCCATGATAGGATTACCGCGTTCTATTGTTTGAGGAAATCTTCCGAGCATGAAATTCATTCGATACTCTACTTCTGCAATATCCTGCTTCAGCTTCGATCGTAGCGTTTGAGTGTTGAGTACCTGCGCGGTTAGCTGGCGAACACCAAGCTCATTTGCTCTTCCGGCCATCTTTTGCACTTTGATTACTTCTACCGCGCGTTCCTGGAGGAGCAGGTTCTTGTTTACAATCGCCAGTTCGTTGTCCAGTGATAGCAGATCGTAGTACAAAGAAGCCACCTCGGTAATGACCCTCGTTGTGAGCCAACGCCTGCCCTGCTCGCTTGCCAGGACTCGTGCGGCCGCGGCACGCCTCGCATTGCGCAGCTTGCCCCAAACGTCGATCTCCCACGTGCTTTGCACACCGATATAATAGTCAGGCAGGCGTTCGGGAATCCGTTTATCATCGCCGATGTTATCGGAGAAGTTTGTATCATAATTACCGATGCCATCCATGGTGTAATCACCGAACCGACGCTGAGCTGCACTAGCCACGCCGTTAACCGTCGGAAGGAATGCTCCCTTTGACGCGCGCAAGCCTGCCTGGGAAATCATCAGACGCTGATAAGCCTTCTTAATCTCAAGATTTTCACGCAAAGCTTCATCGAGGAGTCCGAGTAACAATGAGTCCCTGAAGAACGATCGGATTGGAATTCGCGCAATGGTCGATGAGGTATCGCTGTTTTGTTTATAAGTAGCCGGAACCTCCCGCAGCTTCGGGTATTCAGGTCGTTGGGACGCGCATGCAACAAGCATGCTCGTGGCAGCAATGAATTTTATATAGTATAGTAACGACTTGGTTTTCATTTCAATCAGGCAATCGTTTCTTGTTCAACATAGACGGAAGGTTTGGCGGCAGCCACAACACGCGGCCTGCGGGCGCGGGCGAAGATCACGAAGAGGCCTGGCACAATGACGACACCGAATACGGTGCCAATGAACAATACCTCCTAAAGCCGCTGTACCAATTGAGCGGTTGCCGAGAGCGCCGGCGCCTGAAGCAGCTACGAGAGGTATGAGTCCTGCAATGAAAGCAAATGAAGTCATGAGAATGGGGCGTAGCCTGGCCGTTGCGCCATCTACGGCAGCGCGCAGTACTGAAGCTCCTTCATTCAATTTCAGAATGGCGAACTCCACGATGAGGATTGCATTTTTTCCAAGAAGTCCGATAAGCATGACCATCGATACCTGTGCATAAATATTGTTCTGCAGTCCGAACAATTTGAGAAAGAGGAAAGCTCCAAACACCCCACATGGCAACGACAGAATGACGGGCAACGGCAGCAGCAGACTTTCATACTGCGCCGCGAGCAAAAGATAAACGAACAGGAGGCAGATCGCGAAAATGTATATGGCCTGGTTTCCGGATAGTATTTCTTCGCGGGTCATACCAGACCACTCAAACGTGAAGCCCTGCGGCAGTGATTCTTGGGCCACTTCCTGAATGGCACGTATTGCATCGCCACTACTGTAACCAGGAGCCGCGTCGCCATTGATCATGGCAGCCGTGTACATATTGTAACGCGTTAGTTGTTCTGGTCCATAAACGCGTTCCAGCGTTACGAACGTTGAGTAAGGAACCATTTCACCCGCGTCATTCTTCACATGCAGCTTCAGCAGATCCTCGGGCCGCGCGCGATATTGCGCATCGGCCTGGACCATAACCTTATACATCTGGCCGAATCGAATGAAGTTCGTCGCGTACAAGCTTCCGATCAGTGTCTGAAGGTTGCTCATTGCGCGTTCGATCGTAATTCCCTTTTGAGCGGCCATATCCTGATCTACGCGAACGAGATATTGCGGATAGCTTACATCGAAACTCGTGAATGCGGACCCAATCTCTGGTCTTTGTCTTATGGTTTCGATGAATTTGTTTGTGACAGCAGAGGTATTTGAAAGATCGCCTGTTCCGGTACGATCGAGCAATCGAAGCTCAAAGCCGCTGGAATTTCCAAAGCCAGGGACTGTGGGGGGAGGAAAGTATTGAATCGTAGCATCTTTGATGTGAGAGGTGTGCTTCTCCAGATCATTAATGACCTCCCAAACACCTTTGCGCTTCTCCCATGGCGCAAGGTTGATCATGCCCATTCCAAACGAGGAGCCAGCACCATCAGTCATGAGACTGAAGCCAGCCAGTGTTGAAACAGACTCCACGCCCGGTACGGCGGACGCAGCGCGTTCAACGTCGTCCATAACTTTCTCGGTGCGTTCAACGGTAGCGCCAGACGGCGTTGTTACGTTCACGTAGATCATTCCCTGATCTTCCGTTGGAATGAACCCTGAAGGCAGGACACTGGAAATACCCCAGGTCGCAACGAAGAAGAAAGCAAGCATTCCGAGGGTTACCAGCTTACGGGCAGCAATGCGTCCTGTCATGGCCTGATAGCGAACTGATACGGCGTCGTATCTTTTGTTGAAGCCGTTGAAGAATCGGCTTAGCCAGTTCTTTCCGTGATGATGATGATCAACAGGTTTCAGTACAAGGGCACAAAGTGCTGGTGTAAGGGTGAGCGCATTTATTCCTGATATAACAATGGCTACTGCAAGGGTGAGTGAGAACTGCCTGTAGAAAATGCCAACTGGGCCTGACATGAAAGCGACGGGCACAAACACAGCCGACATCACCAGTGTAATCGCCACGATCGCGCCGCTGATCTCCTTCATGGCGGCAACCGTCGCTTCGTGTGGAGAAAGTCCCTCGTGCATTTTAACATGCACTGCCTCTACGACCACGATGGCATTATCCACGACGATTCCAATAGCAAGTACCAGAGCGAATAGTGTAAGCAGGTTGATGGAGAAACCCAGCATCTGCATAAAGAAGAATGCACCCACCAGTGAAACCGGTACGGCAAGAGCCGGAATAAGGGTCGACCGCCAATCCTGTAAGAACAGGAACACCACGACAGACACCAGAAGGAATGCTTCGATCAGGGTTCTCACAACCTCATGGATAGACGCATCCAGAAACCGCGATACATCATAGCTCACGTTGTATGTCATTCCCTGTGGAAAGGTGCTTTCTTTGAGCTCGTCCATTCTTTGTTTCACCTGAGCTATTACTTCGCTCGCATTGGATCCCGGACGCTGCTTAAGCATGATAGCAGCAGACGGCTTGCCGTCCAGCTTCGACAGTACGCCGTATTCCATCGAGCCGAATTCCACTTCGGCAATATCTTTCAGTTTGATCATCGCACCATCGGCACTGGCCCTGATCACGACGTTCTCATACTCGGAAGGAGTATTGAACTTGCCAGTGTAGCGGAGTACATATTGCAGGACCTGCTTGTACCTGTCGGAGCTTTCTCCAGTCTTGCCGGGCGCTGCCTCAACGTTCTGGTTGCGCAAAGCGCCAACAACTTCTTCGGCGGACACGTCATAAACTGCCATACGATCAGGCTTTAGCCATATGCGCATGGAGTATTCTCTTTGACCCATGATGTCGGCGAAGCCCACGCCATCGATGCGTTTGAGTTCAGGCAGAACGTTAATGTCTGCAAAGTTGTAAATGAACTTCTCGTCAACACTTGTGTCGTCGGTAGTCAGGTTCAGATACAACAACATACTGTTTACTTCCTTTTCAGTTTGAACCCCAGCACGGATCACTTCTTCGGGAAGTTCATCAAGAACGGTAGAGACGCGATTTTGAACGTTCACTGCTGCGAGATCCGGATCAGTGCCAACTCGGAAATAGATCTGAATGATACTCGTTCCATCATTGCTTGATACGGAAGTCATGTACGTCATACCAGGAACACCGTTTATCGCGCGTTCCAACGTAGTGACTACTGCCTTCGAGCTGGTTTCGGCGTTTGCTCCAATGTAGCTGGTGGTTACGGTAACCGCCGGCGGTACGATATCAGGGAACTGTGTCACCGGCAGCTCTGTCAACGCAAGTATTCCCAACAGGGTAATAATGAGCGATATGACCAATGAAAGTATTGGCCGATTGATGAAAGTCTCAACCATAAGAAAACTCTAAGAATGGATCGTAATAACTCAGATATCGATTGATCCGATATCCTGTGCGACAAGCATCAGACTGTCCATGAGGACAGCCGTGGGACTGATCTTCATTCCCTCTTTGACGTTCTGCAGTCCCTCGTAAACGACTTTATCTCCGGACTCCACTCCTTCCTCGACAATATAGAAGTGCGAAAAGCGAAGCTTTGGAGTAATGCTCTGCATCCTCAATTGATTCTGTTCATCAACCACGTATACATATGTCTTATCCTGTATCTCGAACGTAGCCTTTTGAGGTACAATGATGGCATCCTTCAGGGTGGTCATCAACTTGACCTTGCCGCTGGCACCATGCTTCAATATCTTATCTGGATTGGGGAACAGTGCACGAAAGGCAATGGTGCCGGTGGTGTTCTCAAACTCTCCATCCATTGTTTCGATCTTTCCCGTTTGCGGATGCTCTGAACCGTCGGCCAGTATAAGCGTCGCATCGTCGCTGTCTTCATTAGTTTGTTCAAGCTTCTTCTGCATGTAATCGAGATACTCGCTCTCCGATACATTGTAATAGGCATACACGAAGCGGGTGTCAGACACCGTTGTCAGCAGGCTGCCTTCGTCAATCAGACTACCTACCTTAAAAGGAATACGATCGATTATGCCAGTGAACGGTGACCGTATTGAGGTGTACTCAACTTTCAGAGCAGCACTTGCCACACGAGATTTGGCCTCTTCAACCTTTGCACTGTACGCATCGCGTTTCGCCCTTGCCACTTCCAGCTCAGTATTTGAAATCACATTCTTTTCGACAAGCAGCTTCACCTGGCCAAGTTCGAGCTGCGCAGTACGGGCCTCGGCCTCTGCACTGGCGAGCGTGGCCTTTTCCTCTCTCAGCTGCGCCATGTATTCATCGGCATTGATTCGAAACAGCAACTGACCTTCCTTTACTTCTTTTCCTTCGTCGACATAGATCTGTTCGATATAGCCCTGAATACGGGCGCGAATTTCTGTTTTACGATATGCATTGATGTCGGCGACGTACACGCGGTCGACGACAGTGTCTTTCGCAACAATTTGCGTGACCGGAATAAATGGTTGTTGCTCAACAGTGCGTTCCTTTGCGTCGCCTGAACAACCTGATAAGTAGACTACAATTAATAATAATGGAATAATTCCTCCCGGAAACTCAACTTTCATGATGGATTTTTTAGCGTACGTGATCAATAGGAAAGTCATTGTCAACACAACAATGACGTGTCGCCTGGACGACAATAATCACTACGCTTTGGGAGGAGGTGTATTTATCTGCAACGCCGGATTGGCCGGGCAATCGTAATTCTCGGGACGACCCTTTACATCGGATTCCTCATAGGTGTTCAATACAAAGGCTGACCTGCATGACAGGTAATCTACGGCAACAGATACATCGTCTGCATCATCGGGGAAATTCAAACCGGCATCGTCCAGTCCGAGAAGGTTTTCAAGCATCACCTCGAGCAAAGAAGAATCTACGTGAGCGATCAAGTGAACATCATTCATCATGTATCGTTCAATAGTCGGAAAGAAGCTGGTATTGACCAGCACACTTACGGAGAAATACAACATCATGTTCCTAAGAACTGACATCCGAAGTATCTCCATTAGTGTTACTGATCTCTTCACGATTGACTATTTATCCTTTCAATGCAGGCGCTAAGTAAATGTAGCATTATTACAGGGGCTTCGAAACATTGGTCTGAGTTTGTTGCGAATATTCCTCGCAATTTACATAGACAACGTTTGCACTATCCGCGATTGACGCACACTGACATTAGATGCAATATGGTACAATCGTTTTCAACAACGCATGAGTTTAAACAAATACCATGCCCCCGCACTCCCGATCAACTGCCACTGATACTAATATGGCGCAGCTCATCACAGTTCTCCCGTTAAAACACTGAGCAAGGATCGATGCTTTCAGTATTAAATCGAAACAAAAGAGGCAGTAGCACTGCTGCTCCCGCCTCTCAATACACAAACATTATGTGAACTATAAACCTATCGGTTATGCCGACGCGCTTTTCGTTTTGTTCCAATAAATGTATGATACTCCAAGTACGACAAGGAACAACAGCGGCGCGATCCAGGGCGTTGCAGTGGCCGCGTGTGTCCATATTGCGCCGGCAAAGGTGAAGAGGAAGCCAGCATAAGTCCATTCTTTAAAACGTGCAGCAACAGGTGCAAGCAACAAAATCGCTCCAATAAGTTTGGCAGTTCCGAGAAGCATCACCAAATACAATGGCAGTCCAATCGCGGCGAAGTTTTTTATTAACTCTTCACTTTTGCTCAAATACATAAAAGCGCTAAGCAGCATGGCCACAGCGATGAGTCCTGTGGCGATCCAATAGATAATCTTGTCCTTTTTCATAGGTTAATCATTTGATGCAACAAAGTTCAGCATGAGATGATCAATTCTCTGCCAGGGTTTCACCGAGGAAACCAGTACCCGCGAGGAAACTAATCTTCAGCGATCTAGGTTTACAACATATGACAAGAATTGAGAAACCTACCGAATTGATCACTGATGGGCCCGTCAGCCAGAGTAAAGCCGGTTTTGCCCTCGATGAAAACGTGGACGGAGACCTGGCCTGCACGGATCACCATCACCGAATTCTCGCCATCCAGGATGCGATGGCTGTACTATCAGGCAAATGGAAAATACTGGTGTTAGGCAGCCTGTCATTTAAGGGGACGCAGCGCTTTACTGAATTGCTTAAGAGTGTTGGTGGCATCCGTGCGAAGATGCTTTCAAAGGAACTGCAGGAACTGGAAGCCAACCAGCTTGTAACGCGCACCGTGAAGCAAACGAAGCCACTAACCGTAGAGTATGCAATCACGCCTTATGGCAGAACGCTGGAACAGCTCATTATTGAGATCGTGAATTGGGGCACTGCACATCGCGAACGCATTATGAAGGGCTGATCATCCGCATCGCTAACGTTTTTCGTTTGAAAGCCGAGGAGTGTGTACGTAATTCCCCACATGACAAACGTGAAGCGAAGATGAACGCGATTAGCTTAAGAACTTATAGCACTGAGGAAGACTAACTGAATCAGTGCTTTTCTTCTTTCGGCTTACCGCGGACCTGTTCAAAGTAGAATACGCCGTTTTTGTTGCCAATGGCGAAGTCCAGCAGTCCATCGCGATTGATATCTTCCGCCTCGAATTGAATACCAATGCCGGAATTATTGTCGATCTCGTGTCTGATCCAATAGGGTTGCTTCTTCCCGTTGCGCAGCAACTGATACCAGTAAACGACAGCGGGATCCAATCCGCCCGGGCCATGACCCTGATGAGAAAAGTAACGCTTGCCCGTGATAAGGTCGGGCAGGCCATCACTGTCGACGTCTTTCAACACCATACTGTGCAGTTCTGAAAACGTTGAATCAATCAGGTGCCGGACAAACGCGATTTGCTGGCTTCCATCCTTCACCTGCTCATGCCACCACAATCCAAAGTTATGTGCTGAGCCCGATATCACGTCGAGATCTCCGTCGCCATCAAAATCGTATGGAAGCATTTGTGAGCAAGGAAAGCCAAGACTTGTTTCGTGAAACTTCCATGGAGAATTTCCGAAGTTTGCCGGAGCCTCCCACCAGCCTCCGATGATCATTACATCCTTACGTCCATCACCGTTGATATCTCCCCAGCCAAGACCGTGTGCAAACATCCCCACTCCTTTTGCTTTTGCTTCACTGATCGCATGGGACGTCCAGGTAACCTTCTTCGATTTCACAGCATGACTCCACCAGTTCATCTGACCTGTTTTCTCATTGCCGAATACCAGGTCCTGTTTACCATCGCTGTCAATATCAACCATCATCGGTGATTCATTGGAAGCCACTGAGTCGATCAGGTATCGCTTCCATTGAATGTCGACGTTGCCGGGATTCTCAAGCCAGTATACTTCCTTGCCCGGAAAGTCAAAGTTTATAAGATCAGGCCAGCCGTCTTCATTGACGTCGGTCATGAAGTTCAGAAAGGAGTCGCTATACCCTTTCGTATAATCGAATTTCTTATGAGTCCAGATATCATGAGGCTTCCAGTCGGGTGCTTCGAACCAACGGGCACCGGCGATGATGTCGGGTTTGCCATCCTTGTTTACATCTGCAATAGTCGACGCTTCAGTATAGAACGCATCCCATAAGTGATACTTCCTGAATGCAATCTGCGGGTCCGGGAATTGGGCGAGTAGCCTGAGCGATGCGAGCATCAGTATTCCAATGAACAGGTTTGTCTTCATGTTACAGCGTAAGGAGGTAATTTACCAATTGATAGAAATCTCTTTCTTCTATCGTGCCTGAAAATGAGTCAGGCATCAATGTAAACTTTGAAAGCTTCTCCTCGCTAATATCGCCTTTCTGAATGGTGAACTCCTTGCCGGTAATGTCAGCATAGACCCGGGCGTCGCCCTGCTGGCGACGGAAAAGTCCAGTCTTTAAAGTTCCATCTTTTAATGTGATACTATAATTGCGGAATGCCTTTGAAATGTTTCGATTGGGATCAACGATCTTTTCAATAAGTCCCGAGGTGCCTGTCGAACCGATTCCATCGAGTTGGGGACCGACACCCAGCTGTCCTCCGAGCTTATGACATACCCCGCAGTTCTGCTCGAAAACAGCACGGCCTGAATCAATTGATAAATGACTTCGGTCGAGAGCATTGAAATAAGCAATACGCTGGTCGATGATCTTCTGAAGCTCTTCGCTAATGGGAGTGAGTTCACCTGTAAGATCGTCATATTGCTTTCGTTGCTGAGGTGAGGCTTTGCTAAGAAGGGCTTCACGTGCGCGGTTGCCTGTGAGCGCGCGGGGGTTTAGCGTTCCCTGCGAAGCCTTTCGAAAGGCAATGTCCTTGCCCTGAGGAGATCCTGCCAACGCAACGACTACTGCTTCCTGAACATCGGCCGGGACGGGACCATACATGTTTAGCGCATCATTCAGTGCCTTTCCTGGAAACTCTGCCATCACAGACAACTGTCTCCGCTGGTATTCCCGCACAGAGTCGTGCTGAAGGATGTTAAGACCTATGGCCATGTTGGCAAGGTCGATTTTAAGCAACGAACGAAGCGCACTCTGACGCATACCCCAACCGATGGCTGGTCCCTCGTCAATGAATTTTTTCAGCTCCGGCTGCAGTGAAGTTATCTTAAAGTCGCCCACCATATCAATGGCTGTTCGCTGATGAACGTACTTCTCTTCAAAGTCGGCGGTGTCGGTGGCGGGATACTTTGCAAGGATATCTGATGCAAGAGAAGGTGCATAGGGAGCAAGTACTTCGGTTCCCGTATGTCCAAGTCTTTGTGCAAGACCATCGCGGAGGCCTTTATAAATGAATGCCTTCAAATCGACATCGCCCTGCGACAATGCCTGCTTTACAATGGCGGGCAACTGTGCTACCGGAACGAATCGCGCGATCTGAGTGTAGGCCGGAGGCACGCGATATCTGTCGAGCGTTCCCTTCGACATATAGTCAGCGAGGAAGGTGGCTGATGCAGGAAGGGGCACGTCAACCATGACGCCTGCAAGCAACGCAGCCTGCTCTCCTGTCCATTGCTTTGCCGATACTTCTGCGAGCGTTGGCTCGTGACGAAGCATGTTTCTCAAGGCGAGCCTGGCGGTATAGTAAAGGTGAGTATCGAAATCCTGCGGGGTTTTTTCCAATAGCGCCAGCGTCGACTCAATTGATTTGACGGTGGGATATTTCACCACCGCTTCAGTGGCCGAACGACGAACATGAGGATTGGGATCACTCAAGCCCGATGCAATCACATCATAAAAACCATCAGAAGCCGGTCTTTCCAGGAGCACACGAAACGCATGAAGTCTGATCAGTGTGTCAGGAGACGTTACGGCCTTTTGAAGATCATTCCCGGAGAGCTTGTCCAAACGATGCAACGCCCAGAGCGCATGAACATACTGGCGGGAACCCGAAGGATTTGACAATACCTTTACCAGCGCTTCTGTCGATTCGTTACCCAGCCTGTCCGTTATTTGATCCGTTGCCGCCATTCGCAGGGGGAGGTTATCTGCATCGAGCGCCTTTATGAGCTCATCGAGCGTGGATTTTGTCAGGTCTCTTCGTTCGTTCTTTTTACCCTTGTAAGTTATGCGCCAGATCCTTCCCCTTTGTCTATCGCGCTTGGGATGATTTAATGATACCTCATAGTGACCAATGATCGCGTTGTAAAAGTCGGCAACATACAAAGCGCCATCAGGACCGAGCTTGATGTTCACCGGACGGAACCACGGATCTTCGCTCTTTATAAAATCCACTTCCGATTTACCTACAGGTGAAGATCCCTTCCAGGTAAATGAATAACGATGCACACGTGAATTCACAACGTCGCCAATGAAGAAGCTGTTTTGGAATTCTTCAGGGAAGAGAACGTCAGCGTATTGAGTAATCCCACATAATGAAGTAGCCTCGTCCTTCAATGACTTCATGTCGGGACCGAAACCCATGTTCGACATCTTACCGAAATGGGGATAGTCGCCGGAGCGAATAAGCTGATATAGCGGTGAGCTGTGGCTGTCTGTTGAATACACGTAACCATATGCATCGAACACCAATCCGAATGGATTCACCTGTCCGAAGGTAAGCTGCTCTACGCGGGAACCGTTCGTATTGAACCTGAATGTATTGCCCGACACCAGTATAATCGAATCACCATCTGTTCCGGCAAACTTCGAATAGTTTGTAAAGCCATGGCAGGCATGTACCCATCCATCGTAACCGCGAATGAAGTTGCTGACCATGCCATGCGTGTCCTGATAACCGAAGGGGCCAAGCAGGAATTTACTTTGCTCCATCTGATCATCGTGGTTATTATCAAAGTACCGGTAAAGATTAGGAACACTGAATGACAATGCTCCGTCGGCCAATGGCAGAATACCGATAGGTATGTTCAACGTATCGCTTACACGTGTGAATTTGTCGGCTTTGCCATCGCCGTCTGTATCCTCGAGGATTGTAAGTTTATCCGTTCCCGTTTTGCCAATCATTGGAAAAGGATATTCAAAGGAAGAAGTTACCCACAGCCTTCCCTTCGCATCGAACGTTATGTTCATAGGTTTTTCAATGTCGGGTTCGCTGGCAAATAGTTGTATTTCAAATCCCGGCGGAAGAATGAAGCCCTTCAATTCCTCTTCTGCGGTGCGTGGACCCGTGGCCCGAATATTCTTCTTGAATGGCTCGCCATAAGTATTGCGATCGTCACGTGATTTTTCGGGCTGGCAGCCAGCGAGAATACCAATGACCAGGAAAAGAAAAAGGGACGTGTGATGACAGGACGGCGAAGGGAGGAGACTTCTTACGTGCATAGGAAGGTTATTACCTCTTTAACTTAAGAAATAATTTCAAGAATTGGTGGCCGCCTATCAAAGGAAGGTGCGAACGGCCATCCTTATAACGTGATCGTCTCCTATGCGTGCGCAAAATATTCCTCGGCGTGCGAAAATGTTCATCATACAGGATGCTCTATTCGGGTCATCAATTTAGCCTGTGTCGGTTCACGGCCCGGTTACCGTGATTAAAACACTCAAGTCAGCCTATTTGGGAAGACACGTGTGAAGGCAGAGGATCAGCAGGGCGATGGCATCATTTTAGGGGACAATGCATTAACATGATATTACTTCGTGAATCCATATGAAGGTCCTTTTTATTCTCAATCCGATCAGTGGCAACAAGAGCAACGACGATGCAATACTCAGGATACATCAGCTTGCAGTTGAAACGCCCTATGACTTCAAGATACTTTATACCACAGGAAAGGATGACGAAAAGAGGATCCTTAGCGACATCAAATGGTACAAGCCAGATCGTATCATTGCTGGCGGCGGGGATGGTACCTTGCAACTTGTGGCACGAACTATACGAGAGATGGACACGCCGTTCGGCGTACTTCCCCTTGGTTCAGCAAATGGATTTGCAACAGCGATAGGAATGCCTAAGGACCCCGCGGAAGCGGTGCGCGCAGTAATCGGCGCGACTCGTACAGTACCCCTGGATCTGTTGATCTTCAATAACAAGCATCTCTGCATTCACCTTGGCGATATCGGCATTAACGCACATATGGTGAAAGAATATTCACGTTCTGAGGATCGTGGCATGATGGCATATGCACGTCACCTGATGAGCTCGATGAAAGAGAGCGAGCTTCTTCGTTACACCATTACTACTCCGGAACAGACGTATCACAAGGAAGGATACATGCTGGCGTTTGCAAATGCTGACAAGTATGGAACTGGCATTCAGATCTCTGAAGGTGCCGTTGACGACGGTTGTTTCGAGATATGTAATGTTCCGCGTATCGCACTTGATGATGCTATAAAGGCCGGCCTCACGGCATTGAATGTATTCGTGGACAAGAACATGTTTTCAGATGTGATCTCATGCGAACATGCCGAGGTATCGATCAGTCAGAAGGTGCACTTTCAGATCGATGGCGAGTACATGGGCATGACCGATAAATTAACAGTGGGTATACTTCCATCTTCTGTACCTTTGCTGGTGTCATGAGCGCGAACCGGGTTCCGATATTGCTCAACTACTACGCACTTGCAAACGAAGGGCGTGCACTGATCTATGGGCAGATCACCACCAAGCGTCCCGGTGACCTGAGCTTTAATGCGTTCTCGAGGAGAACGACGTTTCGAACGCTGCTCTCACTGTACCGCTCGAGGGCACTGACAAACACAACGGTAAAGCTACACTATCAGGAATTTGAGCTGGAGGCTGTCACTGACGAAACCGGTTTCTTCATGGTCAGTCACGATGTTGATCAAAAAGAGTTTCCTCTTTACGACGTCACTGTCGATGGCAAACCCGTTCTTTTACTGGAAGGTTTGTATGACCGGAGCCTGAATCGCATCGTGACTCCCGACATTGTTGTCTCGGATATTGACGACACCATATTGCATTCACATATTTCGCGCAAGTTACGGAAGCTGAGTACGCTGATGTTCACACCTGTTGAACGACGCATGGCCGTAGAGCCTGTGAAGGAGTTGATCCAGCGCATTGTTGACCAGGGCGCAACGGCATTTTATCTCAGCAACAGTGAACAGAATCTGTATCCTCTTATATATCGTTTCCTTATTCTAAATTCCTTTCCAGCAGGCCCCGTGTTTCTTAAACAAATGCGGCGCCTACGCGACGTGATTCGCTACAGGAAGTTGCCAACGCCCGAGGTACACAAGCTGAAGATGCTCAACATTCTCCTCCCTATGTTTCCTGAAAAGAACTTCGTACTGATCGGAGACAATACGCAATACGACTTGTCGATATATCTGACGGCCGCCAAAAATTATCCCGATAACGTTAAGGCAATCTACATCAGGCGTGCAATACCCATGCCGGATGAGCTTGCAAAGGCGGCTGAACTGAAAGAACAGCTTGCCAAAAGCAACATAGAATTTCACTATGGTGACGACTTCGCCTCTGTGAAGTGGCCCGAGTCCAACGATCTGATCGCACCGGCAAAAGAAGCTCATTCAGCAGAGCCCTCCAAGGGTGCCATCCTTTTTGATAAAGAGCAGGATGGCCAGGATTTGAATGTACAATTTAGGAACCCGAAACCTGGAAACGGGAGCCACGTTAACAAGCCTTGAAATGTCTTCGAAGAACACCTCTGTTTATGCTGCTCTCGGCGCCAATCTGCTAATCGCGATAACCAAATTCGTGGCGGGCGGCATTACGCGTAGCTCAGCCATGATCTCCGAAGGTATTCACTCGACCGTTGACTGCACCAATCAACTGTTATTGCTTTACGGGTTAAAGCAAAGCAAACGTCCGGCAGACAAAAACAAGCCTTTCGGCTACGGCAAGGAGCTTTACTTCTGGTCGTTCATGGTATCGATACTTATCTTCGGTCTGGGAGGAGGTTTGTCGATCTATCATGGCATTCACTTTCTACAGGATCCACATGAGCTCGGTAATCCGATGGTGAATTATGTCGTACTGGGACTATCGGCCATCTTTGAATTGATCTCATGCTGGTTTGCACTGAAGGAATTCAATGCAGCGAGAGGAACGCAGAGCTGGTGGACGGCAATCAAAACCAGCAAGAACCCGATTACTTTTCTTGTTCTCTTTGAAGACCTTGCGGCTCTGGCGGGTTTGATGATCGTGCTGGTATTCACTGCGCTCACGCATTGGTTAAACATGCCGGTACTTGACGGAGTTGCTTCTATTCTCGTCGGTTTGTTATTGGGAGGCGTTGCCTGGCTTCTTGGAACGGAGAGTCGCTCGCTGCTGATGGGCGAAGGCATTGCTCCGGAGACACAAAGGGAAATCTGTGCACTGACAGAGAGAGACCCGGCAGTAGTGAAGGTGATCAACATACTTTCCACCTATCAGTCACCTGAATCGGTTATACTTATGTTGGTTGTAGCGTTCGACAACGGGCTCAGTACTGTGCAGATTACCAACGCAATTGAACGTATCAGGACGGCGATCAAAAAAGCCTATCCGTATGCTGAGTTTGTGGTGGTCCAGCCCCAGACGTTGGTTAAGGCTAATTCGAATCCTGTATACAACTATCTTTGAAAAAGGACCTCCCCATAAGGTGTTGCCCGCTAATAAAAAGGGGCAACAGAAATTAGTTTGATGATCATTAACCTTCAGGAACTCGTTCGAGTTTTTCGAACATAAACGACCAGGGCAACGACGAACATAGCTGCAGCGAAAAAATAGGCGTATGGAATCAGGGTCTTGCCTTCCTTTATGAAAAGGTATCCGATGGTAAAAACGACGATTGCTTCAAGTCCAAAAGTATATGCCTTAAAATGACGTAACAGACGTTCAAACTTGTGATGGAATATGGTGCCAATAAAAATAAACAATGCTATACAGAGGAATAATATTCCAATTCCAGTCTTACCGGGAGTTGTTAGCTTATCAAATCCTTTCATGGACACTACAAAGGCAGTGAGGTAATGAGTGATTGTTTCCAGTATTTGATTGCGTTTCGTTTTACCATCAGTGCTCATGAATGTAAATTAAGTGATAGCAAGCAGGAAATGACACACCCGATGTTTAGAATCCATAAAAAAAAGTATGTTTTTTTGGTCTGCTGATGCCATTTCAGGGCATTATTGTTATTTAGTGTACGGTGGACGCGCGAGGAGAAATCGCCAGATCAAACAATCAACAGACAGTCAATGATTCTCATTGAACGTGAAAACTATCTCAAAACACTCCAGGACCGGTTCGCGGAGGTGAGCAGCGCGGGGCATACCGTCTTCCTTATGGGTGAGGCAGGCATCGGAAAGACTTCTCTTGTTACGCATTTCAGAGAATCGCTGGGCATTCGTGCCCATACTTATATCGGCGGATGTGATTCACTGTTCACCCCTCACCCACTTGGACCGTTGCATGATATAGCTCCGCAGCTGGATAGCGACTTCGCGACGTTGCTCCGAACAGAAAAAGAACGCTCAGTAATTTTCACGTCGTTCTTCGAAAGTTTGTCAGCGTCGAAGCGCCCCGTGTTGCTGGTCATCGAGGATGTGCATTGGGCTGACGAGGCCACTATAGACCTGATCAAATTTATCTCCAGGAGAATTTCGAAGCTGCGTTGTTTGTTTGTGTTGACCATGCGAGACAACGAGCTGGATGCACGCCACGCACTGAAGATATTGTTTGGTCAACTGCCGGCAGATACCTTTACGAAAGTCCATGTTAGTCCGCTGTCGAGAAAGGCAGTAGAAGAGATGGCCGTATCGAAAGGTCACAGCACGGGTGAAAAGGTGTTTGCTCTCACTGGCGGAAATCCTTTTTATGTGACGGAGGTGCTGGCGACGGGCATGGCTCCTATACCGGAACGCATTAAGGATTCAGTGCTCACGGCGTTTCATTCGAAAGATGAGCATACGCAGGAATTGTGGGAGTTGCTGTCGGTTCTTCCGTCACGTATCGAACCATCGATCGTATCGAAGATAGAACACGAGTATCCAAACGTGATTGAAAACTGCCTTGCTTCGGGCGTGATCGTAAATCGCAATGACACGCTTTCATTCAAACACGAGCTGTACCGCATTGCTATTGAAGAGTCGATCTCCAAATACAGGAGAAAGCATCTGCATAAACGTGTACTGGCATTGCTGGATGACAGCACCGGCGCCACGCTGGCACAACGGGTGCACCATGCGCGTTTTGCTGAAGATCACAGGCTTGTTGTTGAACTCGCACCGAAGGCGGCCAAAGAGGCTGCGGCGTTGGGTGCACATCTGGAAGCGGCAAAGTTATATAAGACCGCCATTGAACATGCTCCGGCAGACTACCAGGGCATGCCAGAGCTCTATGCGCGTTACGCCTACGAATGTTATCTTATCAATCAGATCTCCAATGCACTGACTGCGCAGGAACAGTGTCTGGCCTTTTATCGCAAGGGAGGAAACCTCCTGAGAATAGGTGACACGTTGCGTTTCCTGTCGCGCCTTCAATGGTTCGGCGGAAACCGGGGGCGCGCGAACACCTATGCCAATGAATCGGTGCAGGTACTGGAACAGCTTCCACCTTCGAAGGAACTCGCACTTGCATACAGCAATTTTGCTCAACTGAATATGCTGTCCGACAATAAACCACAGACACTTCATTGGGGTGAAAAGGCCATTGCATTAGCGGAGCAATTGAACGATGCTGAAATCTTATGTCATGCGTTGAACAATGTAGGAAGCATCCTGCTGAAGTCGGCGGGAAATGAAGAGGAAGGCGCGAGCAAGCTGCAACAGAGTCTTTCGATCGCACTTACGAACGGGTTTCATGAGCATGCAGCACGGGCGTATACCAACATGGGTTGCTTCTATGTGCTTATGAAGAGATACGATCGTGCCACGAAGTGGCTGGACGAAGGATTGAAATACTGTGAAGAGCTTGACCTCTTATCGTGGTACTATTACATGCAGGGCGAGCGAACAAGGTTGTTACTGGATACCGGGGCCTGGGCAGAGGCGGAGCGCATTTCGCTTTCGTTGCAATTAAATGCCGACCACTTCGCCCTTACACGGATTGGCGCTCTTGTTACCCTTGCGCGCTTCAACATACGACGTGGAAATTTCGATGATGCTCAGCACTATCTGGACATCGCGAAGCAGCTTGCAGCACCTACAGCTGAAGCGTACCGGATGTTGCCGGTGATGGCAGCTCAACTTGAACTCTGCTGGACAACAGGTAAGTCCGTGCCTGTGGAGGAATTGAACGCAGCCATTGCATTGCTTCCCGACATCCATGAATCGTGGCACTATGCAGGCGTTGCGTACTGGATGCTTCGTTGTTCCATACCTGTGGCCGATCACAGCGAGGTTCGCTATCCAGGTCCATTTGCGAAAGAACAGCAAGGGCAATTCGAAGCGGCTGCCCAGGAATGGAAGTCAGCAGGTTGTGCCTTCGAGCAGGCACTTGCCCTCATTGAATGTGGCGAAGAGCAGCAGCGCGCTGCGCTGGCTATTCTCGACAACCTTGGCGCTACTGCCACATCCGAGATGCTGAAAACAAAACTCCGCGAAAAAGGAATGCGCCACATCCCCCGCGGACCGAGGGAAAGTACCAAAAGCAATCCAGCCCATCTCACCGGCAGGCAGGTGGAGATCCTTGCCCTCCTGGACCTGGGTGCTCAAAACAAGGAGATCGCCGAAAAGCTTTTTATCTCCCCCAAAACGGTTGATCATCACATCTCCGCCATACTTTCCAAACTGTCCGTCAATTCACGTACAAAGGCCGTTGCCGAGGCTCGTCGCCTCGGAATCCTGAAATAGGGTAGCAATAGTTAATCCTAAAATAGGGAACCGGATTCCGATAAATAGGGAATTCTGCTGAAGCAGGGTTGAATGCGATTGCCCAATTTTGAATCATCAAATCGCAGGAAATGAAAAAGTACATCATCGAACGGCAATTGCCGGGGGCAGGGAAACTCACCTTGTCTGAATTGAAAGCTATAGCGAGGACTTCAAACGAAGTGATTGACGAGCTCGAAGCGCCATATCACTGGATCGAAACCTATGTAACCGATAATAAATTATATTGTGTTCACATCGCCCCCGACCGGGAAACAGTTCTAGAGCACGCGCGCAAAGGTGGGTTTCCCGTCGACAGCATCTCAGAAGTAAAATATATAATGGATCCAACGACCAGCGCCCTGAAGGCGGTGTGAAGTTGACGACTACATCATTAAAAAACACCTCATATGATAACCAGCGCATCACCCAGCAACAGTATAAGAATGCAGTCGTCACCCGACATTGCAATTGCCGGAGTTCGGGTCCAGTCCGTTGATGTATTACGCGGGCTCGTCATGATCATCATGGCCATCGACCACGTGCGAGTCTACTCGGGCATACCGGCAGGTGGTCTTACCGTTGGAATCTTTCTGACGCGATGGATCACGCATTTCTGCGCACCATCGTTCGCTTTCTTCGCGGGAACCAGTGCATTTCTTCAATATAATAAGACACGTGACCGGAAAGCGCTTGTCAGTTTCCTCGTAACGCGTGGCCTGCTGCTCGCGGTCTTCGAGCTGACAGTTGTTCGCTTCTTCTGGACATTCAATTTCGACTATGAGGCGTTCACGATAACCGGAGTGTTGTGGATGCTTGGATGGTGCATGGTATTGATGGCGGCCTTTATAAGAATAAAGCCACTGACGCTCGCTGTCATCGGCATAGGCATGGTGTTGTTTCAGTCACTCTTTGCGCAGGTACCTCTTTTGTTCCCCGAAGGACTTCAGGAAACTGTGGCGAAGTATTGGGGGTTCTTTTACCCTGCGGCGGTTGCCGGTAAAGAGGGTGTTGTTATTGGCGGAGGATCCGGTGGTCTGCCTTCAGTATTCGGATTGAGCATCTTCTATGTAATACTGCCCTGGCTTGGGGTGATGATGGCGGGATTTGGTTTCGGTGCGCTGTTGCTGAAAGATCCCGCCCTTGTAAAGCGAATATGCCTCTGGCTGGGCATCGGTATTACGATAGCGTTTCTCATCGTGGCCCTGATCAAAGCATTTTACTTCTACGCGCCGGACGACCCTACACCGTTGTTCGTGCGCGTTTTAGGGCAACAGAAGTATCCACCGTCACAGCTGTATGTGATGATGACGCTCGGGCCGGTGATTGCATTAGTGCCATGGGCACAGCGTGCAACGGGGTGGCTGGTGGATGCAATAAAGCTGATCGGCAGAGTGCCCATGTTTTACTATTTGTTGCATATCCTGCTGATTCACCTCTCCGCATTCGTTGTGAACCTTGTGCTCTATGGAAACATACACCAGGACTGGTATGTTACTGCGCCGTTTGTGGGCATGGCTGAACCAGATCGCTGGCACCTTGGTGTCCTTTATCTCGTGTGGGCTGTTGATGTAGTTATTCTCTACTTCATCTGTTCGAGGTACGCTCGCTTTAAGGCGGAGCATCCGGAGATCGGGTGGATCAAATACTTATAATTAATTGACAATTGATAATTGATAATTGATAATTAAGACCCGGCCGGGGTTCAGTGCGAATATTTTAGTTCATTGAGGGCTTATTGAAGCCGGGTGATGAATTCGGATCCGTGCACGCGGAGCAATTCATAATTCTTAACTCTTAATTCTTAACTCATCCGCTGTCAGGGTGTTGACAGGTGGATGTTCACCGTTGTCTGTTACGTTTTAAACCAGACCGAAGCCGTACTGAAGAACTGTGTGGATGCTGCAAAAACCCGTCTGTAGCATTGCACAGGGCTTCATACGCGGCTGGGAGCCAGACCAGGTAACGACTGCGCTGAAAGATATTTCTCTGACCGACTCACGCAGATTAAGCACCTCTCACAGATTAAGCACCCAATTCATCAGATCAAATTAAGCACTCCTGGCTAAAAAAGGCCGGGCACATCTGCCGAAAGCATTGGCTGACAGACATATGGCGCTCAATTTTTTAGGTTGCCCGGTTTGTTTATTTTTGCAGCGCTAATGTGGCGCGCAGGTGGCCTGCGCCGGGAACATGGCTCCGTATTTCAATGGATAGAATTTCAGATTCCGATTCTGAAGATGCAGGTTCGATTCCTGCCGGGGCTACAATTTGTGAGGGGACATTTGAGAGGATTCCCCTCCCATAATCGAAAATTTCAAGGACAATTTCCTTGCTGGTTTCGGGGTACAATGTACCCCATTTATTTTGCCCTTTTGGGGATGAACGGTCCCCTAGCCCCGAATCGAACCTGCATCTTCAGAACCGGAATCTCGCTGACTTTGCTACCATTTACTCCTTCCGGACAGGTCCACCGTAAGCGGGAATGTTACTGTACGAGCAAAGTTGAGATTCAAATCTTCCATTAGATTAAAGAGCCGGTGACGACTAAGCGGATATAAAGACGTTTCCCACTTCCCTGTTGAAGGGATATAGTCATCACTCATTTCATAAGCATCGATGTAGTACACATCGCCGTTCTTGTCCTCAACAATGTGATGATTGAATTTGTCTGCTCCGAGCCAAGAGCCAAAGTAAGTGCAGACTTGTCGATGAAGGAATCTAAACATTTTCAATTCTTCATGGTCTTCGATTTTGTGCAGCTTGTGCGTTGTTACTGATAGAGACATATAGATTCAAATTAAAGTTACAGATCGTAAGAAAGCCCCGCGACTTTCATCACACAGGGCTAACCTTTTAATACAAATATTCAACTACGCTTCTACTTTCTCTTTCAAAGAGATGTGCAAATTTTTGAATAGATATTCATGACCATCGGCTTTGAACCTGAACAAGTAGCTCTTCTCCATAAACTCAATGTAGAGCATATATTTGTTGGCTATGTGTATGCGATACTTGCCCTTGTTCAATGGGGATTCCGGATGCTCTCGCCACCATTGTTCTTCTTCCAATTCCTGTTGCTCCATCATCTCTTGATACTCGTCTGAGTTCATCCAACTCAACATTTCATCATCTACACTTCCCATATCGCTTATATTGTTTATAGTTGTCCAAAAGATGTTCCCGGCGATGAAGGTGTCATCTCGATTGAATAGTTGACTTATTTCAACCATTCACCAGCCGGGAACAAGATCATCAAGAAAGGGCTGAACCCGTCCGGTCCAACCCTCTCTGTCGTTAGTAAAACTCTCTAAAACAAAAAGTGCTACATTAGCAAAGCGCTGTATTGCTCCTGACTCATTGTCACCTCATAGAACCAATTGGTTTTGTTCAGGCTGTCTCGCTTGAATTGAAATCCCAATTCATTCAACGTTAATTCAAATAGTAAAGTCTCAAGAGTATTCTTGGAAATAAGGAAATGAGCGCGTCTGTTACTATCCGAACCATAAAAATCAGGACGGTTCACAAAAGTCAATACCTCTTTGGGTGTTATCATCATAATGGGTGTTGTTCTGTAATACTAAAGTACCGGTAGCCATAGCGTAGTCAAAGGTTGGACCAGAAGATATAACTGCCTATGTGACGCGCTACACAAGCTCTTACTTAAGAGTTGCGTGACACTTCTGCATATTTGTAGTCTTTTACTACTTTTCACTTTCGTGATTGTCGTCTTTTACGTGATTGTCGTGTTTGTTAAGATTGGTGAGATAGTAGTAATATATGAGTTCGTCAGCCGTGAGCGATCGATGACGGCGCACCAGCGCATGCAACATTGACTCAACATCAATCTTTAGAACATTGACCATAAACAATGACGGTCTTTTCCATAACAGAAGGTACGCCGTGATGGTCATTGCACGCAATCAGGTTTTCCGTATATTCGGAATGTAAACCCCGTTAACGTCAAATGGACGCTCTCAAAGAACTCTTTAGTAGCCTCAAGGAAAGGCTATCTAGTCCCTTCATATTCTCCTTTGTATTGTCTTGGTTAATTATCAACTGGAGAGTCACTGTCTCCTTGTTATGGTACGATAAAGAACAATGGAAGGATAAGTCTCTCCTAACATTCATTGAAGGTCACAATAATGCTTGTGACTTTTTCTGGTATCCACTTTTATGGGCACTGATATACACCTTTGCCTATCCGTTCATCACGATGCTTTGGAATGCACTGCAGACCTTTGTCACCACCCGTACCGAGAATTGGCAACTCTCCATATCTAAGGAAGCAAAGGTGCCAATGAGCAAGTTCATTGAAGAGCGTACTAAGTACAGCGAAAAAGCAGCCGACCTTGATAAAGTCATCGCTGAAGAAAAGGTCACTAGGACCAAACTCGAAACGGCGGAGCAGAACAACCTCACGCTGCAACAAGAGGTTGAGACTGCAAAAAGACAGGCAGACAGCTTTCGAGAAGCATCAAACGAAAAAGAAGCAACTATCAGAGAGTGTAAGGACAAATTCGAACTGATTGATAATATCAACCCATTGCTTGGAACATACGAGGTAGCCTACGATAACTTCACCTTGTTAATTGAAATTGATAACGGCGTAATTCTAGTAAGTAAAATTGCCAATCCGAAAGCTACAATGGCAATCGCCGCTCACACACCCCTTGGCACAATAGTTTCCCACAAATACAATCCGGTCAATCACTCTGCCTTAATCGCACTTAAACTCGATTCTGTAATCCGGTCTTCCGGAATGGCGCAAGAAGCTTTAGATGCCTCAGAGTATCAATACATCTATCTGTTCAGAACCGAGAACGGTTGGCGCGGAATGTGGAACGAGAAAGCCGTGATTTTCACTAGTACAACTATGGCAAAAAGTCTCAACCGCTAATCGTACATATGGACCCCTATCTACAAGCTCTCTTTTCTGCTGTAGTCTCTACGCTAACGACATTTATTACATTAATCCTTACGGGCTATTTCACCAAGAAGGCACAAAACCGAGCCGACATAGAAGACACAGCGAAGATTACCGAACTACAGGAGTCGGTAAGGCACCAGTTCGAAACTCTCAATGCCAAGGTCGACCTTGTTAATCAGAACAAACTTTCGCTTGCTGACGAGGAACGGAAGGCTATTTATGGCGTGAATGAAACAATATATGAGCTAGTCATGTTCCTCAATACCTTTATGGCAAGCCCCAAATATGCCCTTAACCCAACCACGGAGCTTATGACTGAATATTCCGGTAATGTTTGACCCACCATTCCGGTAATGGTTTGACCCAGGGATTCCGGTAATCATTTGACCCACC